>NZ_JAMMZV010000004.1:0-428715 GCF_051811585.1 Salmonella sp. NW177
GTACCACGACCGGAGATGGAGAATACGTCTTCGATCGGCAGCAGGAACGGCTTGTCAATCGCACGCTCTGGTTCCGGAATGTAAGAATCCAGGAAGCCAGCCAGTTCGATGATTTTCGCTTCCCACTCTGCGTCGCCTTCCAGCGCTTTCAGAGCAGAACCACGAACGATCGGAGTGTCGTCGCCCGGGAAGTCGTACTGAGACAGAAGTTCACGAACTTCCATTTCAACCAGTTCCAGCAGCTCTTCGTCATCAACCATGTCGCATTTGTTCAGGAACACGATGATGTACGGAACGCCTACCTGACGACCCAGCAGGATGTGCTCACGGGTCTGCGGCATCGGACCGTCAGTCGCAGCAACAACCAGGATCGCGCCGTCCATCTGAGCAGCACCGGTGATCATGTTTTTAACATAGTCGGCGTGCCCCGGGCAGTCTACGTGTGCGTAGTGGCGGGTCGGGGTATCGTATTCAACGTGAGAAGTGTTGATGGTGATACCACGCGCTTTTTCTTCCGGAGCGTTATCGATCTGGTCGAATGCACGAGCAGCACCGCCGTAGGTTTTAGCCAGTACGGTGGTGATTGCAGCGGTCAGGGTAGTTTTACCGTGGTCAACGTGGCCGATGGTGCCGACGTTAACGTGCGGTTTTGTACGTTCAAATTTTTCTTTAGACACGGCTATATTCCTTACTATAGCGCTCTCCCCTTCAGGAGAGAGCACGGGATTTTGGTTTTTAACCCTGCGGCTTATTTACCACGGGCTTCGATTACGGCCTGAGCAACGTTGTTCGGCGCATCATCATACTTCAGGAATTCCATAGTGTACGATGCGCGACCTTTGGTCAGAGAACGCAGCTGAGTTGCATATCCGAACATTTCAGACAGCGGTACTTCAGCGTGGATCTTAACGCCTGTAACTTCAGATTCCTGACCTTTGAGCATACCACGACGGCGGCTAAGGTCGCCGATAACGTCACCGGTATTCTCTTCAGGTGTTTCTACTTCAACCTTCATGATCGGCTCAAGCAGAACTGGTTTTGCTTTCTTAAAGCCTTCTTTAAAGGCAATAGACGCAGCCAGTTTAAACGCCAGCTCAGAGGAGTCAACGTCATGGTAAGAACCGAAGTGCAGACGCACACCGAGATCAACTACCGGATAACCCGCCAGCGGGCCAGATTTCAGCTGCTCCTGGATGCCTTTATCAACGGCCGGGATGTATTCGCCAGGAATTACACCACCTTTGATGTCGTTGATGAACTCGTAACCTTTCGGGTTAGAGCCCGGCTCCAGCGGGTACATGTCGATAACAACATGACCATACTGACCGCGACCACCAGACTGTTTCGCGTGTTTACCTTCGATGTCGGTAACTTTCGCGCGAATCGCTTCGCGGTAAGCAACCTGAGGTTTACCCACGTTAGCTTCAACGTTGAATTCACGCTTCATACGGTCAACGATGATATCCAGGTGAAGTTCACCCATACCAGCGATGATGGTCTGGTTAGATTCTTCATCAGTCCATACGCGGAATGACGGGTCTTCTTTCGCCAGACGGCCCAGAGCCAGACCCATTTTTTCCTGGTCAGCTTTGGTTTTCGGTTCTACCGCGATGGAGATTACCGGCTCAGGGAATTCCATACGTTCCAGAATGATCGGGTTTTCCGGATCACACAGGGTGTCACCGGTAGTCACGTCTTTCAGGCCGATAGCAGCCGCGATGTCGCCCGCGCGAACTTCTTTGATCTCTTCACGTTTGTTGGCGTGCATCTGAACGATACGACCGAAACGCTCACGTGCGGTTTTCACGGAGTTCAGTACGGTATCACCAGAGTTAACCACACCGGAGTACACACGGAAGAAGGTCAGGTTACCCACAAACGGGTCGGTAGCGATTTTGAACGCCAGCGCAGAGAACGGCTCGTCGTCGCTTGCGTGACGCTCAGCCGGAGTATCTTTACCGTCGTCCAGAATACCGTTGATCGCAGGTACGTCTACCGGGGATGGCAGGTAATCAATTACCGCATCCAGCATCGCCTGAACACCTTTGTTCTTGAATGCAGAACCACAGGTTACCAGGATGATTTCGTTGTTCAGAACGCGCTGACGCAGAGCTTGTTTGATCTCTTCTTCAGTCAGTTCTTCACCACCCAGGTATTTTTCCATCAGCTCTTCAGAAGCTTCTGCGGCGGACTCGATCAGGTTCTGGTGCCATTCGTTAGCCAGGTCCTGCATGTCAGCCGGGATATCTTCGTATTCGAAGGTAACGCCCTGGTCGGCATCGTTCCAGTTGATGGCTTTCATTTTCACCAGGTCAACAACGCCGGTGAAACCTTCTTCAGCACCAATTGCCAGCTGCAGCGGAACCGGGTTCGCGCCCAGACGGGTTTTGATCTGACCAACAACTTTCAGGAAGTTCGCGCCCATGCGGTCCATTTTGTTAACGAACGCAATGCGCGGAACTTTGTATTTGTTTGCCTGACGCCATACGGTTTCAGACTGCGGCTGAACACCACCAACTGCGCAGTAAACCATTACCGCACCATCGAGAACACGCATGGAACGTTCTACTTCGATAGTGAAGTCAACGTGCCCCGGGGTGTCGATGATGTTGATGCGATGCGGTTCATACTGCTTAGCCATACCAGACCAGAATGCAGTAGTCGCTGCGGAGGTGATAGTAATACCACGCTCCTGCTCCTGCTCCATCCAGTCCATGGTAGCTGCGCCGTCATGAACTTCACCGATTTTGTGGTTTACACCGGTGTAGAACAGAATACGTTCGGTAGTAGTGGTTTTACCGGCGTCGATGTGCGCACTGATACCGATATTACGGTAGCGTGCGATGGGTGTTGTACGAGCCATTTGATTCCTCGTTGATATCTTTAGGCGTTCAGTTAAGTTATCCAAAACGGGCGACTTACCTGAAGCGCCCGCCTGGTGACTATGACTCCGAAGGGATTACCAACGGTAGTGTGCGAACGCCTTGTTGGCTTCTGCCATACGGTGAACGTCTTCACGTTTCTTAACTGCAGTACCTTTGTTTTCTGCAGCGTCAGAAAGTTCGTTCGCCAGGCGCAGAGCCATGGATTTATCACCGCGTTTACGAGCAGCTTCTACGATCCAACGCATTGCCAGAGCATTACGACGGACCGGACGGACTTCAACTGGTACCTGATAAGTAGAACCACCTACACGGCGGGATTTAACTTCTACAGTCGGGCGAACGTTTTCGAGAGCGACTTCGAAAGCTTCCAGTTCAGATTTACCAGAACGCTGAGCCAGGGTCTCCAGCGCGCTGTATACGATTGATTCTGCAGTAGATTTTTTACCATCTACCATCAGGATATTGACAAATTTAGCCAGCAGTTCTGATCCGAACTTCGGATCCGGCAGAATTTTACGCTGACCAATGACGCGACGACGTGGCATGGAAATACTCCGTTGTTAATTCAGGATTGTCCAAAACTCTACGAGTTTAGTTTGACATTAATTTAAAACGTTTGGCCTTACTTAACGGAGAACCATTAAGCCTTAGGACGCTTCACGCCGTACTTAGAACGAGCTTGCTTACGGTCTTTAACGCCGGAGCAGTCAAGCGCGCCACGAACGGTGTGGTAACGAACACCCGGGAGGTCTTTAACACGACCGCCACGGATCAGGATCACGGAGTGCTCCTGCAGGTTGTGACCTTCACCACCGATGTAGGAAGTCACTTCAAAACCGTTAGTCAGACGAACACGGCAAACTTTACGCAGTGCGGAGTTCGGTTTTTTAGGAGTGGTAGTATATACACGAGTACATACGCCACGTTTTTGCGGGCATGCTTCCAGCGCAGGCACGTTGCTTTTCGCAACTTTGCGAGCACGTGGTTTGCGTACCAGCTGGTTAACTGTTGCCATTAAATAGCTCCTGGTTTTAGCTTTTGCTTCGTAAACACGTAATAAAACGCCCTCACACAATATGAGGACGCCGAATTTTAGGGCGGTGTCGAAAAGGTGTCAAGAAATATACAACGATCCCGCCATCACCAGGCCATCTGGTTGGCATACTTAACCGTGAGTCTGACAAACTCAGTATAGTCAACCCTGACGACACTGTCTGAAATTTGACCACCCAGGCCACGGGCGTCAATATCTTCTTTCAAGGCATAGACCGTTATGGGGGCATCGCGCAGACTTTCAAGGAAGCGGTTACCTTCAATCGCGACGGTAACGCCATCCTGGAGCAACAAAAGCGCATCGCCCTCTTTTAGCAGACGCAGCAAAGCGGGAAAATCAACGCCCGAGGCGCAATGAGGTAAGGTATGCAGCATAAACGCCTCAGAATCTCAGGATGACATCATAGTTGCCAAGCTCGCGGCGTAGCGCCACGGGTTCCAGCGGCGTGGCGTCTACCACAAAATTAACGTTCTCCAGACCACGCTCGCGCAGCGATGCCGCGCAGATCCAGCATTGATCAATATCGTACAAATCAAAGAGCTTGAAAGTAGCAATATAGTCACGCGCCAGCACAGCGTCTGGTTTTTGTCCCGGTAATAACTGAAAGACGCCGTCGCTGATAAAAAAGACGCCCAGCGCTTCCGTTAGCGCTGACGTCGCCAGCAGCGCATCCAGTCCTTCACGGCCTGAGGCGCTGCCGTGCGGCGCGGTGGAAAAGACAAATGCAATACGTTTCATTAAAACTGCACCACCCGATCGCAGGTGAGAGATGCCTCCGCCAGCGCGCCCAGGCCGCTTAGCGTAAAGCCCGGCTGAAGATTGGCGGACGGCAACGCCAGTCTGCCGGCTTCAGTTTCATCAATAATACCGCGACGAAGCGCCGCCGCGACACAGATGTTCAGCGCTACGCCATGCTGCGTATTCAATTTCTGCCAGGCGCGTACCAGATCATATTCATCGCTCGCCGGCGAGGTCAGGAGATTGGCGTTATAGACCCCTTCCCGATAGAAAAAGACGCTGGCTAACTCATGCCCCTCATTGAGCAGCGCGTGGGCGAACTGCAATGCGCTGCTGGCCTGCTGGGTGCCATATGCCGGCCCGGTGACCATAATGGCATAACGCATTATTTATCCTGCCCCTGAAAATCGCCGCTTTTGAACTGGCGAATATAGAGGTAAACCGTGTGTTTTGAGATATTCAGACGATCGGCTACCTGGTTAATGGCGTCTTTAATATCGAAAATGCCTTTTTCGTACAGGTTAAGGACGATCTGACGATTTTTCGCATTGTTAGAGACATTACGATCGGCATTCACTTCTTCGATCGTGAACTCCAGCGTCTGGGTGACTAAATCTTCGACTGAGGAGGCAAAATTAACCGCTGAGCCGACTTCCGGCGTTTCCGGCGGAATAAAGGTATTCATAATCTGTGAAAATGGCACATCAAGATTCATGTTGATGCACAGTAGACCAATGACGCGCTGCTCGCGGTTGCGAATGGCAATCGTCAACGACTTCATCAAGACACCGCTTTTCGCGCGCGTGAAATAGCATTTCGACACGCTACTGTCCGCCCCTGTCATGTCGTGCAGCATGCGCAACGCCAGGTCGGTAATCGGCGAGCCAATTTTACGGCCCGTATGTTCGCCATTGGCAATACGAATGGCTGAACATTTTAGATCCTGCAAAGAGTGCAATACGATTTCACAATGGGAACCTATAAGCATCGCTAACCCGTCCACTACCGCTTCGTAGGATTTCAGAATATCGAAGTCGGTTTGCTCGAAGGGACGCTGATCCAGCAAATCAAGTTCACTGGTTTCGTTGGTTAAAAGCGACCTGGACATGAAAAAAAACACTCCTTTTCAGGAGCCTGTCGTTATGTTTTCAGGGCAGGCTCATTATTTACGCGGATGATTAAATTAATACAGTGAGGGTTCATCTTTCCAGTACTAATTTGCTCGTCTATTTCAGACTACGTGTGCGTTGGCGGTCATTCAGCCTACGGTCTCGCCCTTAACGACCAGCGCAAGCGCCGTTATCCGCAAATCAAATTATGGTGAGTAATATATCCGGCCTGAATAAAAAAAACCGCCGCTATTACAAGCGGCGGCTCTCAGTTTTTATTTTTTAGCAGCATCTGCGGCTTTAGCGTCAGCCGCATCGGCAGGTTTAGCATCCGCTTTCGGCGCTGGTTTGATATCCAGCAGCTCTACGTCGAATACCAGGGTGGAGTTCGCCGGGATACCCGGAACGCCCGTTTTACCGTAGGCCAGCGCCGGTGGGATAACCAGTTTGATCTTGCCGCCTTTCTTAATATTTTTCAGGCCTTCAGTCCAGCCAGGGATAACGCCGTCCAGACGGAAGGAGAGCGGTTCGCCGCGGGTGTAAGAGTTATCAAACTCTTTACCGTCGATCAGCGTACCTTTGTAGTTCACCACAACGGTATCGCTATCTTTCGGCGCCTCGCCTGTGCCTTCTTTCTCTACTTTGTAAAGCAGACCGGTAGAGGAGGTTTTCACGCCTTTCTCTTTAGCAAAAGCGTCGCGGAACGTTTTACCTTTTGCTTCGTTATCAGCAGCGTCTTTTTCCATCTTCGCCTGAGCAGCGCTCTTCACACGTGCTTCAAACGTCTGCAGCGTTTGCTCAATTTCCTGATCGGACAGTTTGCTCTTATCGGCAAAGGCATCCTGAACGCCGGCAATCAACTGATCTTTATCCAGTTTGATGCCCAACTTTTCCTGCTCTTTAAGCGAATTTTCCATGTAACGACCCAGCGAGGCGCCCAGCGCATAAGCCGCTTTTTGATCGTCGTTTTTAAATGCTGCTTTGCTATCAGCGGTAGCTGCCGGTTTCGCCGCATCAGCAGCAAAAGTGATCGGTGCGTGCATAGCAACGGCCATCGTAGTTGCCAGCAGCGTGGCTTTAAACAGTGATTTCATCCATATCTCCAGGGCCGGGGCATCTCGCCCCATGTTAACTTACGTAAGAAGCGTACTATAAATCGTTGCAGAACAAATCAACATACGAACACGCCCTATTATCACTTCTTTTCAGACTCTTTTTGTTTAAATTAGTTTCGTAGTGCGCGTAATGGTTGCTGTGAAAGCCGGTAAAGTTAAGTAGAATCCGCCGACGGAGACAACATAAAGAGGTACATCATGCAGGATATCACGATGGAAGCTCGTCTGGCTGAACTGGAAAGCCGTCTGGCGTTCCAGGAGATTACCATAGAAGAACTAAACCTGACGGTAACCGCACATGAAATGGAGATGGCGAAGCTGCGCGATCATCTACGTTTGCTCACGGAAAAGTTAAAAGCCAGTCAGCCGTCAAATATCGCCTCTCAGGCAGAAGAAACGCCGCCGCCGCATTATTGAGACGAAAAAAAAGCGGGGTTAACCCGCTTTTTTTGTGCCCGATGATTTATCGAACCAATGATAATACCCTAAGGATTTCGAGTCACAGCAAGGCGGCAAGCTTGAAAATTCCCCGGGAGCATAGATAACTATGTGACCGGGGTTTGAAAGCGTAGCCAACACCGCGGTGGCTTGAAAGACGACGGGGATTAATGGCAACCGCAGCCGCCTTTACCACCACCGCCGCAGCAGCCTTCGCCGCCGTGCTCGTGACCATGGTCATGACCATGACCGCCACAGCAGCCGTCTTCACCGTGATCGTGGTGGTGATCGTGCGCGCCATGAACATGACCGTGAGCCAGTTCTTCTTCAGTCGCTTCACGAATCGCAACAACTTCTACGTTAAATTTCAGATTCTGGCCCGCCAGCATGTGGTTACCATCAACCACAACGTGATCGTCTTCCACTTCGGTAATCTCTACCGGTACCGGGCCCTGGTCGGTTTCCGCCAGGAAACGCATCCCTACCTGCAGTTCATCAACGCCCATAAAGACGTCTTTAGGCACACGCTGCACCAGATTTTCGTCATACTGGCCGTAAGCGTCGTTCGCGCCAACAGCGACATCAAATTTGTCGCCAACTTCATGGCCTTCCAGCGCGGTTTCCAGACCAGAGATCAGGGAGCCGTGACCGTGCAGGTAATCCAGCGGCGCACTCACCGGAGACTCATCAACCAACACACCGTCTTCTGTACGTACCTGATAGGCCAGGCTGACCACCAGGTCTTTTGCTACTTTCATGATATCTCCTGAGCATGGGAAGAATAGTGGCGCAGATTGTAGCGGAATTCTGCAGCCGTGTACCCCTTAGCTTAAAAAAACCTGCGGCATATCGCTAGTCCGGATGAAAAATCCCGATCACTTGCTCTTCTTTGCGAACATGCTCGCGGACGTCTTTATCCGCTTCCCGCATTTGATGCCCGCACTTAACGCATTCAACAATATCGACATTATTTTCACGCCACATCGCCATTGTATCCTGCGCCTGACAGGCCGGACATTTCGCGCCTGCAATAAAACGTTTACGGATTGCCATTGTTTTACCCCTACTCAAATTCATCCCAGCCATCCAACTGGCGCCGTTCCTGTTGCATTTCGCGCTGAAAAATCTCCTCCAGTTCGCGTCGGGCCTCTCTGGCGCGCGAAATCTGTACCATGTCGCTATGCTCCGGGATCAGCTCCCGCAACATTCGCATATCCAGCCGGCGAAAATGCAACTGCGCGCGTTGCGCCTGATGCGGATGCATACCTAACGACACCAGAGTTTTACGTCCCAATTCCAGCGCGCTGGAAAACGTTTCACGGGAAAACTGCGTGACGCCAGCCTGTAATAACTCATGGGCCTCCACACGTCCACGCGCTCGCGCAAGAATATGCAGATGAGGAAAATGCTGCTGACACAGCGCCACCAGCTTCATCGTGTCTTCCGGTTCATTACACGTGATGACTATCGACTCTGCCGCTTCCGCGCCCGCAGAACGCAGCAGCTCGACTTGTGTAGCGTCGCCGTAATACACTTTATAACCATATTTGCGCATCAGATTAACGGCGCCGATATCGCGTTCCAGCACGGTGATACGCATCTTATTCGCCATCAATAAGCGAGCGATCACCTGACCAAAACGGCCAAAGCCGACGACAATTACCTGGGGCTTATCATCCTCAACCCACGGCTTTTCATCATTCTCTTCCGGGCCATTAAGACGGCGCGATAACCACTTATCAATCCCTTTCATCAGTAGCGGTGTGGTCATCATTGATAACGTGACAGTCACCAATAATAACGCCATCTGGTCGCCCTGAAACAGGCGCTGAGAAGAGGCGGTAGAAAAGAGCACAAAAGCGAACTCGCCCCCCTGACTCAGCACGCTGGCAAACTGCATCCGTTCAGAACTTCTTATTCCATATAACCGCGCCAGCAGATACAGCGTCAGCATTTTTATGACGACCAGAATAACAACGCTCGCCGCCACCCACAGTAAATGGGTATAAAGTACGCCGAGATTTAGCGACATACCGACGGAGATAAAGAACAGCCCAAGCAGTAAACCTTTAAAGGGATCGATAGCGTTTTCCAGCTCATGCCGGTATTCGCTCTCTGCCAGTAAAACGCCGGCAATGAAGGTTCCCAGGGCCATCGACAGTCCCAGCGCATCCATAAATAAGGCGGCGCTCAACACCAGCAACAACGTCGCGGCAGTGAAGACCTCCCGCACGCCGGACGCAGCAATAAAACGAAATACCGGGCGCAACAGGTAACGACCGCCAATCAGCATTACCGCGAAGGCCAGTACCTTCATTGCCACTTTAAACCAGTCGAAATGCTCGTCGGCCGATCCCGCCAGTAAAGGCACCAACGCCAGTGCGGGGATCACCGCTAAATCCTGAAACAGTAAGACGGAAAACCCTAACTGCCCGGACTCGCTACGATTCATGCCTTTCTCGCGCATCAGTTGTAGCGCCATCGCCGTCGAAGACATCGCCAGGCCAATCCCGCCGACGACCGCCGCCTGCCATAAGAAATCAGCAAGCATCAATAATCCCGCCAGCACCGCCGCGCTTAACAGCACCTGAGCAGCGCCGACGCCGAAGATAGAGCGCCGCAGTTGCCAAAGCCGGGACGGATTGAGTTCGAGACCAATGATAAACATCAGAAACACGACGCCCAGTTCGGAAAAGTGCAGGATCTCGTCAACGTCGCTGATAAATCCCAGCCCCCACGGACCGATGGCGATTCCCGCCAGCAAATACCCTAGCACCGCGCCGATGCCCAGCCTGGCGGCTAACGGCACCGCCGCCACCGCCGCGAAGAGGAACAACACTCCCGCGGTCAATAAATCAGCACCTTCCATCAATAGCCTCCCGCGCTCACAGGATTCGCCAGCCACTCGCCATAGGCTTTCGCATGACTGGCCAGCGTCTGCGGCGACTGACGGCGCGCCCAGTACACAATAATGGGCGGCATCCAGTGCATCCGGCACATGGCCGCGGTCAGTTCAAAAGGGCGGAGTACATCGCTCATTGGATAGCGGTTTAGCGCGTCATACCGGTAAGCGCTCTCCGGCTCGCCGGTCGTAATCACGCTACGCCAGTACTTTCCCACCAGTTGGTTTCCCCCTGGTCCGCTGGCGAATCCTCGACTCAAAACGCGATCAAGCCATTCTTTCAGTAAAGCCGGACAGCTATAGGTGTAAAGGGGATGCTGAAAAACAATGACGTCGTGCTCACGTAACAGGGCTTGTTCATAGGGCGTGTCGATAAAAAAATCAGGATAGCGCGCATAAAGATCGTGCACGGTTACGTTATTGTGCTGTATGGCCGGTTTAAGCAGTACCCGGTTAGCAACCGAGTCCTGAGATTCCGGATGGGCATACAACAGCAAGACTTTCGCTGGCTGAGACATCAATCCCCCTCCCGGTTGTTTTGGGTCGATACATGCCATTCTTCAGGCCGCTTCTACGTTGATAGCGTTTGTTCAACTCAGAAACGTACTCTATGTCCGCCGCTGGGGATTAATGAGAGATATTCTTGTCCCTCACCAAAGGCGGCCTGAATGATTTTGTGTATCGTTGTTGTTTTGAGCTACCATTGCGCTCCAGCGCGGCGGTACGCCCGAATATTACATTATCATAATGATAAATTAACATAGTCTGAACATACGGCGCCTTATGATTGTTTTCTCCTCGTTACAAATTCGTCGCGGCGTGCGCGTCCTACTGGACAATGCCTCGGCTACCATTAATCCAGGCCAGAAAGTCGGCCTGGTGGGTAAAAACGGCTGCGGTAAATCTACCCTGCTGGCATTGCTAAAAAATGAAATCAGCGCCGATGCCGGGAGTTTTACCCTGCCCGGAACCTGGCAATTAGCGTGGGTGAATCAGGAAACACCTGCGTTGCCTCAGCCAGCGATTGAGTATGTCATTGACGGCGACCGTGAATACCGGCAGCTGGAGGCGCAGCTTAACGACGCCAACGAACGTAACGACGGACATGCTATCGCCTCCATACACGGCAAGCTGGACGCCATCGACGCATGGACCGTTCGCTCGCGCGCCGCCAGCCTGCTACACGGCCTCGGCTTCTCTAACGATCAGCTGGAACGTCCGGTCAGCGACTTTTCCGGCGGCTGGCGGATGCGCCTTAACCTGGCTCAGGCGCTGATTTGCCGCTCCGATTTACTGCTGCTCGACGAACCGACCAACCACCTCGATCTGGATGCCGTTATCTGGCTGGAAAAATGGCTGAAGAGCTATCCGGGCACCCTGATTCTGATCTCCCACGATCGCGATTTTCTTGACCCGATAGTGGATAAAATTATCCATATCGAACAGCAGACTCTGTTCGAGTACACCGGCAACTACAGCGCGTTTGAAGTTCAGCGCGCCACGCGCCTGGCGCAGCAGCAGGCGATGTATGAGAGTCAGCAGGAGCGTGTGGCGCATCTGCAAAGCTACATCGACCGTTTCCGCGCCAAAGCGACCAAGGCCAAGCAGGCGCAAAGCCGTATCAAGATGCTGGAGCGTATGGAGCTGATTGCGCCGGCTCATGTCGACAACCCGTTCCATTTCAGCTTCCGCGCGCCGGAAAGCCTGCCGAACCCGCTGCTGAAGATGGAAAAAGTCAGCGCAGGTTATGGCGATCGCATCATTCTGGAATCCATCAAGCTGAACCTGGTGCCCGGCTCGCGTATCGGCCTGCTGGGCCGCAACGGCGCGGGGAAATCGACGCTGATCAAGCTGCTGGCGGGCGAACTGGAGCCGCTACACGGTGAGATTGGCCTCGCCAAAGGCATTAAGCTCGGCTACTTCGCCCAGCACCAACTGGAGTTCCTGCGCGCGGATGAATCCCCGTTGCAGCATATGGCGCGTCTGGCGCCGCAGGAACTGGAGCAGAAGCTGCGCGACTATCTCGGCGGCTTCGGTTTCCAGGGCGACAAAGTAACGGAAGAGACGCAACGTTTCTCCGGCGGCGAAAAAGCGCGCCTGGTACTGGCGCTGATCGTCTGGCAGCGTCCAAATCTGCTGTTGCTCGATGAACCGACCAACCACCTGGATCTCGACATGCGTCAGGCGCTCACCGAAGCGCTGATTGATTTCGAAGGCGCATTGGTCGTCGTGTCGCACGACCGCCACCTGATTCGCTCCACCACTGACGACCTCTATCTGGTTCACGACAAAAAGGTCGAACCGTTCGACGGCGACCTGGAAGATTATCAGCAGTGGCTGAGTGACGTGCAGAAGCAGGAAAACCAGGCCGACGACGCGCCGAAGGAAAACAACGCCAACAGCGCCCAGTCACGCAAAGATCAGAAGCGTCGCGAAGCCGAGCTACGCACTCTGACGCAGCCGCTGCGTAAAGAGATTACCCGTCTGGAAAAAGAGATGGAAAAGCTCAACGCCCAGTTAGCGCAGGCGGAAGAGAAGCTCGGCGACAGCAGCCTGTATGACCCAAGCCGTAAAGCGGAGATGACCGAGTGTCTGCAACTGCAGGCCAGCGCCAAATCCGGGCTGGAAGAATGTGAAATGGCATGGCTTGAGGCGCAGGAGCAGCTTGAGCAGATGATGCAGAACGACTAACGCGCGGGGCGGACGATGAACCTGTCAATCGCCGATGACATTACCTTCCGCAAGCTCACCATCTTCATGACCTTTATGGAGAAGGGTAACATCGCCCGCACCGCCGAGGCGCTGCACACGCTGGAAGAGAACGTTCGTTGTCCGCTGTTCGTCCATAAAGGCCTCTTCGGTACTCGCCCCGGTATAAAGATTACCGTTGCGGTCGGCAGCACCGGAACAGAAGCCTGCGTTATGTGATTTAGCGGCAAAGGTTGCCGTGATTTATTTTCGTCAGCGCGTCGTTCACGCCAAATAATGTAAACGTCACCTCATCAACGCCAAGATTTTTCAGACGCGCAGTGTGTTTTTTAATATAAGCCTGCGCCGTTTCTTCGGATTCAAACAAGTAAATGCCGCCAGCTTGCTGGTTTTTCTCGCTTTCTGTCCAGATTTTCCAGATGAAGCCCGGCTCCTCATTGATAGACTCCGCCAGCCCGACCAGTTGCTGAGTCATCTCCTCGCCAAAAGGGCCGCTAAAGTTAAAATGGATCTGTAAAAGTGTCTTCGACATGCCTTCTCCTTGAGTCACATAACTATCGTGTTGCCACACTACCACGATTAATTCGGCTGATGCAGGGGTTCACGCGATTTCTGTGGGGTATTGCGCGCGCCTTGCATACCGCCCCCTCTGGTGAAATGAGGCGCAATTTTATTTCGCCAGACGACCAATTGAACGTAAAATCACATATTGACTAATCTGTGAACCTTATGCGCGGTATAGTATTGTTTCCAATTATCAATTGTTCTGGTGCTATGGTTGAGATCACGTCCACAGAAATGACCCCGCCTGTCAATGACTCGCATGAATTTATTCCCATGCGTGGCATTCGTAATCGCCATTTACAAACTATGCTGCCGCGCTTAATCCGCCGCAAAGTGAAGTTCAACGCCCACTGGCAGAGGCTGGAGCTACCGGACGGCGATTTTGTCGATCTGGCATGGAGCGAAGAACCGCAACAGGCAAAGCATAAACCGCGGCTGGTGGTCTTTCACGGTCTGGAAGGCAGCCTGAACAGCCCCTATGCCCACGGGCTGATTGAGGCGGCGCAAAAGCGCGGCTGGCTGGGCGTGGTGATGCACTTTCGCGGCTGTAGCGGCGAACCCAACCGTCTGAATCGTATTTACCACTCCGGTGAAACGGAGGACGGAGCCTGGTTTTTACGCTGGCTACAGCGGGAGTTCGGCACCGTTCCGACAGCCGCCGTGGGCTATTCGCTCGGCGGTAATATGCTGGCGTGCCTACTGGCGAAAGAAGGCCGCGATATTCCCATCGAGGCGGCGGTGATTGTTTCTGCGCCCTTTGTTCTCGAAGCCTGTAGCTACCACATGGACAAAGGGTTTTCCCGCGTCTATCAGCGTTATTTGCTTAATCTGTTAAAAGCGAATGCGTCACGCAAGCTGGCGGCGTATCCCGGGTCGCTGCCGGTGAATCTGGCGCAACTGAAATCAATGCGCCGAATTCGCGAGTTTGACGACCTGATCACCGCGAAAATTCACGGCTTTGCCGACGCCATCGACTACTATCGTCAGTGTAGCGCCATGCCGTTGCTTAACCAGATTGCTAAACCGACGCTGATTATTCACGCTAAAGACGATCCGTTTATGGATCATCATGTGATCCCTAAAGCGGAAGATCTGCCCCCGCAGGTGGAGTATCAGCTGACTGAGCATGGCGGACACGTAGGATTTATCGGCGGTACGCCGCTGCGCCCTGAAATGTGGCTGGAACGCCGAATTCCTGACTGGCTGACAACGTACCTGGAGGCGTCATCATGATCATTCCCTGGCAGGGGCTCGCCCCCGACACGCTGGACAACCTGATCGAAAGCTTTGTGTTGCGCGAAGGCACCGATTATGGTGAACATGAACGTTCGCTTGAACAAAAAGTCGCTGACGTAAAACGCCAACTGCAATCCGGCGAGGCCGTGCTGGTATGGTCTGAATTACATGAAACGGTCAATATTATGCCGAAAAAGCAGTTTCGCGAATAAAACGCCTTTGCCGACAATACATTATTACTAAAGCTCAATCATGGAGTTGCCATGTCAGCCAAACATCCGGTGATAGCAGTAACAGGGTCAAGCGGCGCGGGGACCACCACCACCAGCCTCGCGTTTCGTAAAATTTTCGCGCAGTTAAATCTGCACGCCGCCGAGGTGGAAGGCGACAGTTTTCATCGTTACACCCGCCCGGAAATGGATATGGCGATCCGCAAAGCGCGTGACGCCGGGCGGCATATCAGCTATTTCGGGCCTGAAGCCAATGACTTCAGCCTACTGGAACATACCTTTATTGAGTACGGGCAGACGGGTAAAGGCCAGTCGCGTAAATATCTGCATACCTATGATGAAGCCGTACCGTGGAATCAGGTTCCCGGCACGTTTACGCCCTGGCAGCCGCTTCCCGAACCGACCGATGTGCTGTTTTATGAAGGACTGCACGGCGGCGTCGTCACCCCGCAACATGATGTCGCGCGTCATGTTGATCTGTTGGTTGGCGTGGTGCCTATCGTCAACCTCGAGTGGATTCAGAAACTGATTCGCGACACCAGCGAGCGCGGGCACTCCCGTGAAGCGGTGATGGATTCCGTGGTGCGTTCCATGGACGACTACATCAATTACATTACGCCGCAGTTCTCGCGTACCCATATTAACTTCCAGCGCGTGCCGACCGTCGACACGTCCAATCCGTTCGCCGCAAAGGGTATTCCCTCGCTGGATGAGAGTTTTGTGGTGATCCATTTTCGCAACCTGGAAGGGATCGATTTTCCCTGGCTCCTGGCGATGCTCCAGGGCTCGTTTATTTCTCACATTAATACATTAGTGGTGCCGGGCGGCAAAATGGGGCTGGCGATGGAGCTGATTATGTTGCCGCTGGTGCAACGATTAATGGAAGGCAAAAAAATCGAATAACCGCGGTGAAATGCCCGATGGCGCTACGCTTATCGGGCCTACGAGATAAAAACGGGTAGGCCGGATAAAGCCACGCCGCCATCCGGCATCACATGTTACGCCGCAATCACTTCATACGAATGGGTAATATTGACCGCTTTTTCCAGCATTAGCGCCACCGAGCAATATTTTTCCGCGGAGAGATCGACAGCGCGCGCGACGGCAGCCTCTTTCAGATCGCTGCCGGTAACGATAAAATGCAGATTAATGTGCGTAAACAGGCGCGGCGCGTCTTCCCGGCGCTCGGATGTCAGCTTCACTTCGCAGTTGGTGACATTCTGACGGCCCTTTTGCAGGATTGATACCACATCAATAGCGCTACATCCGCCAGCCGCCATTAATACCATCTCCATCGGACTCGGCGCTTTGTCACCGGAGTTGCCATCCATTAAAATCTGGTGGCCGGAGGAGGACTCTCCGAGGAACGTGAGCCCTTCAACCCACTTTACACGCGCTTGCATATTTCGTAACTCCAATGTTTCAATTTTCCTGAAAGATTACGCGCATACAACAAAACTCGCAATGGAAGGCGACCTGGGTCATGCTGAAGCGAGACACCAGGAGACACACGGCGAAAGCTATGCTAAAACAGACAAGATGCTACAGTAATACATTGACGTACTGCATGTATGCAGAGGACATCACATTACAGGCTACAATCTATTTTCGTAGCCCCCTTCCCAGGTAGCGGGAAGTATATTTTTGCAACCCCAGAGACAGTGCCGTTTTCTGGCTCTGGAGACAGCTTATAACAGAGGATAACCGCGCATGGTGCTTGGCAAACCGCAAACAGACCCGACTCTTGAATGGTTCTTGTCTCATTGCCACATTCATAAGTACCCGTCAAAGAGCACGCTGATTCACCAGGGTGAAAAAGCAGAAACGCTGTACTACATCGTTAAAGGCTCCGTGGCAGTGCTGATCAAAGATGAAGAAGGGAAAGAAATGATCCTTTCTTATCTGAATCAGGGTGATTTTATTGGTGAACTGGGCCTGTTTGAAGAAGGCCAGGAACGCAGCGCCTGGGTACGTGCGAAAACCGCATGTGAGGTCGCTGAAATTTCCTACAAAAAATTTCGCCAATTAATCCAGGTCAACCCGGATATTCTGATGCGCCTCTCTTCCCAGATGGCTCGTCGCTTACAAGTCACCTCTGAAAAAGTAGGTAACCTCGCCTTCCTTGACGTCACCGGGCGTATCGCTCAGACGCTGCTGAATCTGGCGAAACAGCCCGATGCCATGACGCACCCGGATGGGATGCAGATCAAAATCACCCGTCAGGAAATCGGCCAGATCGTCGGCTGCTCCCGCGAAACCGTTGGTCGTATTTTGAAAATGCTGGAAGATCAAAACCTGATCTCCGCGCATGGCAAGACCATCGTCGTCTACGGCACCCGTTAATTCCGTCAGAATGGCGCGTTTTATCATGCGCCATTTTTGTTTGCATCGATGTGGCGAAGACTGATTTATCACCCAGAGATTAATTACGCACTACGGCAAACGCTGGTGCTGTGCCTGCCTGTGGCTGTCGGTTTATTGATAGGCCAGCTACACCTGGGCTTGCTTTTCTCTCTCGTTCCCGCCTGCTGCAACATTGCAGGTCTGGATACCCCGCACAAACGCTTTTTTAAACGCCTGATCATCGGCGCGTCGCTGTTCGCCGGATGCAGTCTGGTAACGCAACTTCTGCTGGCGGAATCCATCCCCCTGCCGTTGATCCTGACCGGGCTGACGCTGGTGCTTGGCGTGACGGCGGAAATTAGCCCGCTTCACGCGCGGTTACTGCCAGCATCGCTGATTGCCGCCATCTTTACCCTGAGCCTTGCGGGATACATGCCCGTCTGGGAGCCGCTGCTCATTTATGCGCTGGGCACGCTATGGTACGGCGTGTTTAACTGGTTTTGGTTCTGGCTATGGCGCGAACAGCCGCTGCGCGAGTCATTGAGTTTGTTATACCGTGAACTGGCCGATTATTGCGAAGCGAAATACAGCCTGCTCACCCAACATATCGATCCGGAAAAAGCGCTGCCTCCCCTGCTGATACGCCAGCAAAAAGCGGTCGATCTCATTACCCAGTGTTACCAACAGATGCATATGCTTTCGGCGCACAACAATAATGATTACAAGCGTCTACTGCGGGCTTTTCAGGAAGCGATGGATTTGCAGGAGCACATCTCCGTCAGCTTGCATCAGCCGGAAGAGGTACAGAAACTGGTAGAACGCAGCCATGCGGAAGAGGTGATTCGCTGGAATGCGCAAACGGTCGCCGCCCGTCTGCGCGTGCTGGCGGATGACATTCTTTATCATCGTCTGCCGACGCGCTTCTCCATGGAAAAACAGATTGGCGCTCTGGAGAAGATCGCCAATCAGCATCCTGAAAATCCGGTAGGCCAGTTCTGCTATTGGCACTTCAGTCGAATCGCCCGTGTGCTGCGTACTCAGCGGCCGCTGTACGCCCGCGACCTAATGGCCGATAAACAGCGTCGTTTGCCGCTACTTCCGGCGCTGAAAAATTATATGTCTCTTAAATCACCGGCGCTACGCAACGCCGGACGCATCAGCGTGATGATGAGCATCGCCAGTCTGATGGGCAGCGCGTTGCACCTGCCTAAACCGTACTGGATCCTCATGACGGTGCTGTTTGTCACCCAAAACGGCTATGGCGCGACGCGCGTACGTATTCTGCACCGTTCGGTCGGAACGCTGGTCGGCCTGGTGATTGCCGGCGTCACGCTGCACTTACATATTCCCGAAAGCATTACGCTGGCGGTCATGCTGGTACTAACGCTGGCAAGTTATCTGATTATTCGTAAAAACTACGGCTGGGCAACGGTCGGCTTTACGGTGACGGCGGTATACACCATCCAGTTACTGACGTTAAACGGAGAGCAGTTTATTGTGCCGAGGCTGATCGATACGCTGATTGGCTGTTTAATTGCCTTTGGCGGCATGGTCTGGCTGTGGCCGCAATGGCAAAGCGGGCTATTACGTAAAAACGCCCATGATGCGCTGGAAGCCGATCAAGAAGCTATCCGACTGATCCTCAGTAATGATCCGCAGGCCACCCCGCTCGCTTATCAAAGAATGCGGGTCAACCAGGCGCATAACACGTTATTCAACTCGTTAAATCAGGCAATGCAGGAACCCGGATTCAATACCCACTATCTGTCGGATATGAAACTGTGGGTCACGCACAGCCAGTTTATTGTCGAGCATATCAACGCTATGACGACGCTGGCGCGGGAACACACCATGCTGACGCCGGATCTGGCGCAGCGCTATCTGGAATCTTGCGAGATTGCGATTCAGCGCTGCCAGCAGCGCCTGGAGTACGACAGGCCAGGCGGCTCCGGCGATGTCAATATTCTGGAGTCGCCGGACATGCCGTCACATGGCTTATTGAGCACTCTGGAACAACATTTACAGCGCATCATTGGCCATCTGAACACCATGCACACCATTTCGTCGATGGCCTGGCGTCAGCGTCCGCATCATGGTATCTGGCTGAGTAAGCGGCTACGGGATACAAAAGGTTAAGTCCGACTGCCGGATGCGCTACGCTTATCCGGCAATCCGCCATCAGGCCACCACCTTCCCTACCGCCTGCGCAAAGCGCTGCATTCCTTCATTGATATCCGCCTCTTCCACCACCAGCGACGGGGCAAAACGCATCACGTCGGCTCCGGCATTGAGCACCATCACGCCGGCCTCCGCGCCTGCGTACAGAAAATCGCGCGCCCGACCTTTGTACTTCGGCTTCAGTTCCGCGCCAATCAGCAGCCCCATGCCGCGAATATCGCTGAAAATGTCAAATTGCTCGTCAATCGCCTGCAAATGTTGCACAAACTGTTGCCGCTTAGTGTGAATGCCTTGTAGTACCTCTGGCGTATTAATAATATCGAATGCCGCACCAGCCACCGCACAGGCCAGCGGATTACCGCCATAGGTTGAACCATGCGAACCGACATGGAAGGCCGAGGCTATTTCCTGCGTGGTCAGCATGGCGCTCACCGGAAAACCGCCGCCTAACGCTTTGGCGCTGGTGAGGATATCCGGCGTGACGCCGTAGTGCATATAGGCAAACAGGTCTCCGGTGCGCCCCATCCCGCACTGTACTTCATCAAACACCAGCAACGCCTGATGCTCGTCACACAGGTCGCGTAACCCTTTGAGGAATTCCGGTGTAGCCGCCTGCACGCCGCCTTCACCCTGAATCGGCTCGACCACCACCGCGCAGGTGTGGTCATCCATTACCGCTTTCACCGCATGAAGATCGTTGAAGGGAACGTGAATAATATCGGCGGGTTTCGGTCCAAAGCCGTCGGAATATTTCGGCTGCCCGCCGACAGAGACGGTAAACAAGGAACGGCCATGAAAGGCGTTATGGAAGGCAATGATTTTCGTTTTGAACGGGCTATGGCGCACGCAGGCATAATGACGCGCCAGTTTAAAAGCGGTTTCGTTCGCTTCGGTGCCGGAATTCATAAACAGCACGCGCTCGGCAAACGTGGCGTCGATCAGTTTACGTCCCAGACGCAACGCCGGTTCATTGGTAAAAACGTTACTGGTATGCCACAAGGTTTCCCCCTGGGATTTCAGCGCCTCGACCAGTGCCGGATGGCAATGGCCCAGCGCAGTCACTGCAATCCCGCCGGCGAAATCGATATACTCTTTGCCCTGCTGATCCCATACGCGGCTGCCTTTACCTTTGACCGGAATAAAGTCCGCCGGTGCATAAACAGGCAGAATTACCTCATCAAAAGTTGCGCGCGTAATAGCCGTTTGTTCAGTTGCCATATCATTACCACCCGGTTAAGTAGAAATGCCAGTGAAATTATAATCACAAAATATGAATAAAAAATCACTCAATAGCAACCACAAATCAACGCCGGAGGAAATTTTTCAGCAGAGCGTGTCCTTGTTCGCTGAGAATACTTTCCGGGTGGAACTGCACGCCTTCCAGATCCCACTCGCGGTGGCGAATGCCCATAATCTCCTGCGTTTCGCTCCAGGCGGTGATCTCAAAACACTCTGGCAACGTGGCAGGGTCGACAATCAGCGAGTGGTAACGTGTCACGGTTAACGGGCTGGGCAATCCCCGAAACACGCCCTGTCCATTATGCGTAACAGGTGACGTTTTACCGTGCATCACTTTCGCTGCCCGCACCACCGACGCGCCAAAGGCCTGCGCCATCGCCTGATGACCCAGGCAAACGCCCAGCATCGGAATACGTCCGGCATAATGGCGGATGACCGCCAGTGAAATGCCAGCGTCATTCGGCGTACAGGGGCCAGGAGAGATAACGATTTTTTGCGGGTTCAAAGCGTCAATGTGCGCCAGCGTCAGCGCATCATTGCGCCGGACCTGCACTTCCGCGCCCAGTTCACAAAAATACTGGTAGAGGTTCCAGGTAAAGGAATCATAGTTATCGATAAGCAGGATCATGGCGGCTCCGGGTGAGTAGAACCGCACTATTTTACTCAGTTTCGCGAGCTTCGCTTATCGCTTTCTGAAAAATCGCCTGCAAAGCGGAGAGATCGCCCATCGCGCCGCTCTGGTTCGCCTGCTTCCATGTTTCAACCGCAATACCTTGCCAACTCAGCGCATAGCCTGCATGTAACGCCAGTTGTTCAAAGAAGATGCGCTGCGCCAGCCCGCTCCCCAAACGAAACGGATGAAGCACGTTAATTTCGCAGTAGTAATGCGCCAGCCGCTCGACAAACTTCTCGTGCGCCAGACCGACCAGATAGCCCTCTTCTTCCAGATCCTGCATCAGAGCGTTGCCCTCTTTTTCGATATAGGCAAAGTGGCAGAAACGGGTATCGCCCTGGTAAATATCGACCTCCCGCAGTTGCCCTGCCCAGTCGAAAATATCCTGATAGAGCTGGCGATGAATCGCGCACAGATGAGGCAAGCCGCGTATCAGCGGCCCCAGTTCAATCGTGGCGGCACGGAGCGCGGTCATTTCATATGCCGCTTGCGCCAGTCGCTGGGCCTGATGAATCCCCAGCCGATTACGCATCACATTCAGCCCCGGATAGAGGTACGGATCGCGCCCTTCGCCAAATTTATCGCTCATAGTGCCTCCGAAGCTCGTCAAGACGTGCCAGCGCTTCATCGGCGGTCAGAGTTACTAAAGGGATCTCAATACCTTCGAGACGGCGGCTTTGCTGGAAGTTAACGTTGCGCCGCTGTTCCCAAAAGCGTGACTTTTGTTTATCGGTAAGTTTCTTCACCGGGCCTCCCTGAATATGTCTGTGCTTGACCACAAGTATAAGCAGCAATTTCAGGTTACGCTGAGACAGGGAGAAAACGCGGGCGGCTCGCGCCCGCGCAGGCATGTTTTATGGCAGGACTTTCGCGGAAAGGATAACGACTGGTTTTGTCGGCACATTCTGATAAGGCCCGACATCGTGCGTCGGTACCTGTGAGATTTTATCGGCGACATCCATACCTTTTACCACTTTACCAAATACCGCATAGCCAAAGTCGCGCTGGCCGTGGTCGAGAAAAGCGTTATCCGCGACGTTAATAAAGAACTGGCTGGTGGCGCTGTCTTTATCTGCGGTGCGCGCCATCGCGATCGTGCCGCGAGTATTACGCTGACCGTTGTCGGCTTCATTCTTAATCGGCGGATTCGGTTTCTTCTGCTGCATCTGCTCGTTAAAACCACCGCCCTGAATCATAAAGCCAGGAATAACGCGGTGAAACGTAGTGTTGTTATAGAAACCACTGTTGACGTAATCGACAAAGTTTTTCACAGAAACCGGCGCTTTCTGGCTGTTCAGCTCCAGCTCAATATTCCCGGCGGAGGTGGTTAACAGCACATGAGGATCGCCTTTTGCTGCCAACGCTGCGGGAGAAAGAGCAGAAAGAGCGAAAACAGCTGCGACAGCCGCCAGAGTCGATTTGAGCATGAGATTTCCTTAAAGAGAGCAGAAATAAAGCAAGTGGAATGATTTTAAAGAGCCTTCCTGGGCCAGGCCAGCCCTTTACCTAATTTTACGTATATGAAACAAATGTAACGTTACGACGCAACGCCGTATTCTTGCAATATGATGTGACAAACATCACATTAAAAAATGCAATGAACATTACTATCACTAATAATTATTTAAATGCATCACAAAAGCGCCTAAAATCTGCCCGCTTAACGCGCCCTCCACGCGCTTCACTTCTCTTCAAGGCCAGACATGACTAACAGCAACCGCATCAAGCTCACATGGATCAGCTTTCTTTCCTACGCCCTGACCGGGGCGCTGGTGATTGTCACCGGGATGGTGATGGGAAATATCGCAGACTATTTTCAGCTGCCCGTTTCCAGCATGAGTAACACCTTTACTTTCCTGAATGCCGGGATTTTGATCTCGATCTTCCTCAATGCGTGGCTGATGGAAATCATCCCGCTGAAAACACAGCTACGCTTTGGTTTTATCCTGATGGTGCTGGCGGTGGCCGGGCTGATGTTCAGCCATAGCCTGGCGTTGTTCTCAGCGGCGATGTTTGTGCTGGGGCTGGTCAGCGGGATCACCATGTCGATTGGCACCTTCCTGATTACGCAACTGTATGAAGGGCGTCAGCGCGGTTCCCGACTGCTGTTTACCGACTCCTTCTTCAGCATGGCGGGGATGATTTTTCCTATGGTCGCCGCCTTCCTGCTGGCGCGTAGTATTGAGTGGTACTGGGTCTACGCCTGCATCGGCCTGGTCTACCTGGCGATTTTCATCCTGACCTTCGGCTGTGAATTTCCGGCGCTGGGTAAACATGCGCAGCACTCTCAGGCGCCTGTCGTCAAAGAAAAATGGGGCATTGGCGTACTGTTTCTCGCCGTCGCCGCGCTGTGCTATATCCTCGGTCAATTAGGCTTTATCTCCTGGGTGCCGGAATACGCCAAAGGCCTCGGCATGAGCCTGAATGATGCCGGGGCGCTGGTGAGTGATTTCTGGATGTCCTATATGTTCGGCATGTGGGCGTTCAGCTTTATCCTGCGCTTTTTCGATCTGCAACGCATTCTGACCGTACTGGCGGGTATGGCAGCGGTACTGATGTATTTGTTTATTACCGGCACGCAGGCGCATATGCCGTGGTTTATTCTGACGCTGGGCTTCTTCTCCAGCGCCATTTATACCTCCATCATTACGCTGGGATCGCAGCAAACGAAAGTGGCCTCGCCTAAGCTGGTTAACTTTATTCTGACCTGCGGCACCATAGGAACGATGCTGACCTTCGTCGTCACCGGCCCGATTGTGGCGCACAGCGGTCCACAGGCGGCGCTACTCACCGCGAATGGCCTGTATGCGGTGGTCTTTGTGATGTGCTTTGCGCTCGGCTTTGTGTCCCGTCATCGTCAGCATAGCGCGCCGGCTACGCATTGATAATCCTTGCCGGATGGCGACGCGATGCGTCTTATCCGGCCTACAGCGTAAGCTGTTGGTAGGCCGGATAAGGCGACGTCGCCCTCCGGCACTCTACCCCCCTCCTGACGAGGTAGGCCTGTTGGTCTAAAAACCCCTCATTTTGTATGTTATTTGTACAAACCTGAAAAACCTGACAATTCCGTTACTTATAAAAATCCAGACAAATCAGCCATATACCCATTAAGAGGTATATAAAGGTGAATTTGATTTACATCAATAAGCGTGGTTGCTGAATCGTTAAGGTAGGCGGTAATAGAAAAGAAATCGAGGCAAAAATGAGCAAAGTCAGACTCGCTATTATCGGTAATGGTATGGTCGGCCACCGCTTTATTGAGGATCTCCTTGATAAATCCGACGCTAGCCTGTTCGACATTACCGTGTTCTGTGAAGAACCCCGTAAAGCCTATGACCGTGTCCACCTGTCATCCTACTTCTCTCACCACACCGCGGAAGAGCTCTCTCTGGTGCGTGAAGGATTTTACGAGAAGCACGGCGTGAAGGTACTGGTTGGCGAACGCGCAATTACCATTAACCGTCAGGAGAAAGTGATTCACTCCAGCGCGGGTCGTACCGTTTATTATGACAAGCTGATCATGGCGACCGGTTCATATCCGTGGATTCCGCCGATTAAAGGCTCCGAAACCCAGGATTGCTTCGTTTACCGTACCATTGAAGACCTCAACGCTATCGAAGCCTGCGCCCGTCGCAGCAAGCGCGGGGCGGTGGTCGGCGGCGGTCTGCTGGGGCTGGAAGCCGCTGGCGCGCTGAAAAACCTCGGCGTGGAAACGCACGTCATTGAATTTGCGCCAATGCTGATGGCGGAACAGCTCGATCAGATGGGCGGCGAGCAGCTACGTCGCAAGATCGAAAGCATGGGCGTGCGTGTACACACCAGTAAAAACACGCAAGAGATTGTTCAGCAGGGTAACGAAGCGCGTAAGACTATGCGTTTTGCCGATGGCAGCGAGCTGGAAGTCGATTTTATCGTCTTCTCTACCGGTATTCGCCCCCGCGACAAGCTGGCTACCCAGTGCGGTCTGGCCGTCGCACAGCGCGGCGGGATCGTGATTAACGACACCTGCCAGACGTCCGACCCGGATATCTACGCTATCGGCGAGTGCGCCAGTTGGAACAACCGCGTTTACGGTCTGGTCGCACCAGGCTATAAAATGGCCCAGGTCGCCGTTGACCATATCCTCGGCAGTGAAAACGCCTTTGAAGGCGCGGATCTCAGCGCCAAGCTGAAGCTGCTGGGCGTGGACGTCGGCGGCATCGGCGACGCGCATGGCCGCACGCCGGGCGCGCGTAGCTACGTTTACCTCGATGAAAGCAAAGAAGTCTACAAACGTCTTATTGTCAGCGAAGATAACAAAACGCTGCTCGGCGCAGTGCTGGTCGGCGACACCAGCGATTACGGCAATTTGCTGCAACTGGTACTGAATGCCATCGAACTGCCGGAAAACCCGGATTCGCTGATTCTGCCGTCGCACGCGGGCAGTGGTAAACTCGCTATCGGCGTGGATAAACTGCCGGACAGCGCGCAGATCTGCTCCTGCTTCGATGTGACTAAAGGCGATCTGATCGCCGCTATCAATAAAGGCTGCCATACCGTGGCGGCGCTGAAAGCGGAAACCAAAGCCGGAACCGGCTGCGGCGGCTGCATCCCGCTGGTGACGCAGGTACTGAACGCCGAACTGGCGAAACAGGGTATTGAAGTCAACAACAACCTGTGCGAGCACTTTGCTTATTCTCGTCAGGAACTGTTCCACTTAATCCGCGTGGAAGGTATCAAAACCTTTGAAGAACTGCTGGCGAAACACGGTAAAGGCTACGGCTGCGAAGTGTGTAAGCCGACCGTCGGTTCGCTGCTGGCGTCGTGCTGGAACGAATACATCCTCAAACCGCAGCACACGCCGCTACAGGATACTAACGACAACTTCCTGGCGAATATCCAGAAAGACGGTACTTACTCGGTGATCCCGCGCTCCGCTGGCGGTGAAATCACCCCGGAAGGTCTGGTGGCCGTGGGGCGTATCGCCCGCGAGTTTAACCTCTATACCAAAATTACCGGTTCTCAGCGTATCGGTCTGTTTGGCGCGCAAAAAGACGATCTGCCGGAAATCTGGCGTCAGCTGATTGAAGCGGGCTTCGAAACCGGTCACGCGTATGCCAAAGCGCTGCGGATGGCGAAAACCTGCGTCGGCAGCACCTGGTGCCGCTACGGCGTGGGCGACAGCGTCGGTTTCGGCGTGGAGCTGGAAAACCGCTACAAAGGCATTCGCACCCCGCACAAAATGAAGTTCGGCGTCTCCGGCTGTACCCGTGAATGTGCGGAAGCTCAGGGTAAAGATGTCGGCATTATCGCCACTGAAAAAGGCTGGAACCTGTACGTCTGCGGTAACGGCGGCATGAAACCGCGTCATGCGGATCTGCTGGCAGCCGATCTCGATCGCGACACGCTGATCAAGTACCTCGACCGCTTTATGATGTTCTACATCCGTACTGCCGACAAACTGACCCGTACCGCGCCGTGGTTAGATAACCTGGAAGGCGGCATCGAGTATCTGAAATCGGTCATCATCAACGATAAGCTGGGCCTGAACGAACATCTGGAAGAAGAGATGGCGCGCCTGCGCGCAGCGGTGGTCTGCGAGTGGACGGAGACCGTCAACACGCCAGCGGCGCAGGTTCGTTTCAAACACTTCATCAACAGCGACAAACGCGACCCAAATGTCCAGGTCGTCCCGGAACGTGAACAGCATCGACCGGCCACGCCGTATGAACGTATCCCGGTCACTCTGGTGGAGGAAATCGCATGAGCCAGTGGCAAAACATCTGCAAAATCGATGACATCCTGCCGGGAACCGGCGTCTGCGCGCTGTCAGGCGGCGAACAGGTGGCGATTTTCCGTCCTTACCATAGCGATCAGGTGTTTGCGATCAGCAACATCGACCCGTTCTTTGAGGCCAGTGTGCTGTCTCGTGGACTGATTGCGGAACACCAGGGCGAACTGTGGGTCGCCAGCCCGCTGAAGAAACAGCGCTTCCGCCTGAGCGATGGTTTGTGCATGGAAGATGAGCAGTTCTCTGTGAAACATTACGACGCGCGGGTAAAAGACGGCGTGGTGCAGTTGCGCGGTTAATTATTTTTGGGAGGCGCAACGCCTCCCCTTTTTTGTATTTTTTTTCATTTTAATTGTTATCACAAAATCATTTGTACTGCATCGCGGCGGCAACTGAGCAACAAATTCGTCAGGAACGAATTTGAACAGCCGCAGGCTGCCTTCGGTGAGGGACAAGGATGTCCCTCATTAATCCCCAGGAGCATAGTTCACTATGTGACTGGGGTGAGCGAGGGCAGCCAACAAAGAGGCAGTGCAAAGGATGAAGTGAGAAAAGGATAATCAAATGTTTACAGACACTATCAATAAGTGTGCGGCTAACGCTGCGCGCATCGCACGCCTGTCGGCGAATAATCCGCTCGGCTTCTGGGTCAGTTCGGCAATGGCCGGGGCTTATGTCGGTCTCGGCATCATTCTTATTTTCACCCTCGGCAATCTGCTCGACCCGTCAGTGCGTCCTTTGGTGATGGGAGCGACCTTCGGTATCGCCTTAACGCTGGTCATCATCGCCGGTTCCGAACTGTTTACCGGCCACACCATGTTCCTGACGCTGGGCGTCAAAGCAGGCACTATCAGCCACGGTCAAATGTGGGCTATCCTGCCGCAAACCTGGCTCGGCAACCTGGTCGGTTCCGTCTTTGTCGCCCTGCTTTACAGCTGGGGCGGCGGCAGTTTGTTGCCGGTCGATACCAGCATCGTTCACTCAGTCGCGCTGGCGAAAACCACCGCGCCCGCCACGGTACTGTTCTTCAAAGGCGCGCTGTGTAACTGGCTGGTTTGTCTGGCAATCTGGATGGCAATCCGCACCGAAGGCACGGCAAAATTTCTTGCTATCTGGTGGTGTCTGCTGGCGTTTATCGCTTCCGGCTACGAGCACTCCGTCGCGAATATGACGCTGTTCGCCCTCTCCTGGTTTGGTCATCACAGCGACGCCTATACCCTGTCCGGAATCGGACACAACCTGTTATGGGTCACTCTGGGTAATACTTTGTCCGGCGTCGTGTTCATGGGATTGGGTTATTGGTATGCTACGCCGAAATCGGAGCGTCCTGTTCCGCAAAAAACCAACCAAATTAAGGTTACAGCCAACCATTAAGGGGTAATGTCGTGGACCATTTGCCTATATTTTGTCAATTACGCGACCGCGACTGTCTGATCGTCGGCGGTGGCGATGTCGCAGAACGCAAAGCACGGTTACTGCTGGAAGCAGGCGCACGTTTAACGGTCAATGCGCTAACCTTTATTCCACAGTTCACCGTATGGGCAAATGAAGGCATGTTGACTCTGGTTGAGGGACCGTTCGACGAAACGCTTCTCGACTCATGTTGGCTGACTATCGCGGCCACTGACGACGATACCGTCAACCAGCGCGTCAGCGACGCGGCGGAGTCACGCCGTATCTTCTGCAACGTGGTGGATGCGCCGAAAGCCGCCAGCTTTATCATGCCCTCAATTATTGACCGCTCGCCGCTGATGGTCGCCGTCTCCTCGGGCGGCACTTCCCCGGTGCTGGCGCGTCTGCTGCGCGAGAAGCTGGAATCGCTGCTGCCGCAGCATCTGGGGCAGGTCGCGCGCTATGCCGGGCAACTCCGCGCCCGAGTGAAAAAGCAGTTTGCCACGATGGGCGAACGTCGTCGCTTCTGGGAAAAATTTTTCGTCAATGACCGGCTGGCGCAGTCGCTGGCGAATGCCGATGAGAAAGCGGTTAACGCGACAACCGAACGCCTGTTTAGCGAACCGCTGGATCACCGTGGCGAAGTCGTGCTGGTCGGCGCCGGGCCGGGTGATGCCGGACTGCTGACGCTGAAAGGGTTACAACAAATCCAACAGGCGGATATCGTGGTTTACGATCGCCTCGTCTCCGACGACATTATGAACCTGGTACGCCGCGATGCCGATCGGGTCTTTGTGGGGAAACGCGCGGGTTACCACTGCGTCCCACAGGAAGAAATCAACCAGATCCTGCTGCGTGAAGCGCAAAAAGGTAAACGCGTGGTACGCCTGAAAGGCGGCGATCCCTTTATCTTTGGTCGCGGCGGTGAAGAGCTGGAAACGCTGTGTCATGCCGGTATTCCTTTCTCGGTAGTGCCGGGGATTACCGCGGCTTCCGGTTGCTCCGCCTACTCCGGTATTCCGCTAACCCATCGCGATTACGCACAGAGCGTACGTCTGGTCACGGGTCACCTGAAAACCGGCGGCGAGCTGGACTGGGAAAACCTGGCGGCAGAAAAACAGACGCTGGTGTTCTACATGGGGCTGAATCAGGCAGCGACTATTCAGGAAAAACTGATCGCATTCGGTATGCAGGCCGATATGCCGGTTGCGCTGGTAGAAAACGGTACCTCTGTGAAGCAACGCGTCGTCCACGGTGTGCTGACGCAGCTTGGTGAATTAGCGCAACAGGTTGAAAGCCCGGCGCTGATTATCGTTGGCCGGGTCGTTGGCTTACGCGATAAATTAAATTGGTTCTCTAATTATTAATTAAAATAAAGCCCTGAATAACAGGGCTTTATTTTACAACTACTCGTAATCTCAAATTATTTTTACTTAAAAGTGAATTAAGAAATCAACTTTAAATACACCAGAAAAATTTAAATAGTAATAATTCTGCCTAAAAACCCTTTTACTCGTCAAATTCACCCCTTATTCATTCATACAATAAATAACACCGTTAAGCACTCAATTTGACCTGACCTGGTTATCGGGTGATAAAATAAACACTAAAGCATAATTTTTCTTCTGGCCATTTCATCATTGCCTGTACCGCTCTCTGCATATGTTTAGTACGCAAGGAAAATATTAATTAAGGATGAACCCTATGCAAAAGAAAAAACTTATTTCTATCGCTATCGCTTTAACGCTACAAAGTTATTACATTCCGGCCATCGCCGCAGAAAATAACGATGATGAAAAAGAATGTCCCAGTAATATCTCCTCCCTGCCTAAAGAAAAACGCGCAAAACTCTCACCGACCTGCCTTGCTACACCTGAAAATGATAATCACTGGGGCTGGGTTGCTGGCGGCGTTGCTGCACTGGTCGCAGGTGTGGCTATTGGCGTTGAAAATAACGGTGGCGGAGATTCTAATCATTCTTATACCCCCCCTACGCCCGATAATGGCGGCGACGTTACCCCGCCCGACGATGGCGGCAACGTCACCCCGCCCGACGATGGCGGCGATGATAATGTGATCCCACCCGATGATAGCGGCGATGACGATGTGACCCCGCCCGATGATAGCGGCGATGACGATGTGACCCCACCCGACGATAGCGGCGATGACGATGTAACCCCGCCCGACGATAGCGGCGATGACGATGTAACCCCGCCTGATGATAGCGGCGATGACGATGTAACCCCGCCCGACGATAGCGGCGATGACGATGTAACCCCGCCTGACGATAGCGGCGATGACGATGTGACCCCGCCCGATGATAGCGGCGATGACGATGTAACCCCGCCCGATGATAGCGGCGATGACGACGACACGCCCCCGGATGACTCTGTTATTACCTTCAGCAACGGCGTCACCATCGATAAAGGCAAAGACACCCTGACCTTCGATAGCTTCAAACTGGATAACGGCAGCGTTCTCGAGGGTACCGTGTGGAATTATTCAGAACTGGACAACCAGTGGCAGCTCACCACCGCGGACGGCAAAACGCTGAACGTCACCGACTGGGACGTGACCGACGCCAATGCCGCCGTGATTGAAGGCACCCAGGAAAACGGTCTCTACTGGAAGTACGACAGCCGTGGCTATCTGATTATTGCCGACGATAAAACCACCGTTATCAGCGGCGATGACCAGGCGCATAACTCCGATCGCGGCATGGATATCAGCGGCCAGGATCGCACCGGCGTGATTATTTCCGGCGATAGAACCGTCAACACGCTCACCGGGGACTCCAGTGTGACCGACGGCGCCACCGGCATGGTTATCTCCGGCGACGGCACCACCAACACCATTTCTGGCCACTCAACGGTGGACAACGCCACCGGCGCGCTGATTTCCGGCAACGGCACCACCACCAATTTCGCCGGTGACATTGCCGTGAGCGGCGGCGGCACCGCCATCATCATCGACGGTGACAACGCCACGATTAAGAATACCGGTACCTCTGACATCAGCGGCGCAGGCTCCACCGGCACCGTCATTGACGGCAATAACGCCCGCGTCAACAACGACGGTGATATGACCATCACCGACGGCGGCACAGGCGCCCACATTACCGGCGACGACGTGGTTATCGATAACGCCGGGAGCACCACCGTCAGCGGCGCAGACGCCACGGCGCTGTATATCGATGGCGACAACGCGCTCGTTATCAACGAAGGTAATCAAACTATCTCTGACGGCGCCGTCGGTACGCGAATTGACGGCGACGACGCCCATACCACCAATACCGGTGATATCGCGGTGGATGGCGCGGGCTCTGCCGCCGTGATTATCAATGGCGACAACGGCAGCCTGACCCAGGCGGGCGATCTGCTGGTCACCGACGGCGCGATGGGCATCATCACCTACGGTACCGGAAATGAAGCAAAAAATACCGGCAACGCCACCGTACGTGATGCAGACTCCATAGGTTTTGTGGTTGCAGGCGAAAAAAACACCTTCAAAAACAAAGGGGATATTGACGTCAGCCTTAACGGCACCGGCGCGCTGGTGAGCGGCGATATGTCGCAGGTTACGCTGGATGGCGATATTAACGTTGTCTCAGTCCAGGACAGCGAAGGCGTATTTAGCTCAGCGACAGGCGTGAACGTGAGCGGCGACAACAACGCCGTTGATATCACCGGCAACGTAAATATCAGCGCCAACTACGGGCAGGATGATCTGGCTGCCGGGGATCCCCCGTTAACCGGCGTTGTTGTCGGCGGTAACGGCAATACCGTTACCCTTAATGGCGCGCTGAATATTGATGACAACGATCTGTCCGCCACCAGCGGACAATACCTGGACGTTGTTGGCCTGAGCGTAACAGGTGATGATAACGACGTTGAGATTGACGGCGGTATTAATATCACCCACAGCGAGGATCCACGTGATGGAACCTCTTCAGACGTTACCGGCATCAGCGTCAGCGGTAACAGTACCGTTACGCTAAACGGTCATTCTACCATTGATACCAACACGTTAGTGGGTGGTCACGTTGTACTGGCGCGGGTCAACAACGGCGGTTCCCTGATTCTGGATGATGGCTCGGTTGTTGACGTTAATGTCAGTTATATACCCACAGGCTTTTTCACCTACAACGCGTTGCTGATGGCTGATGGCGAAGGCACATCAATTGAAAATAAAGGCGATATTACAAGCCATGGCGTATATTCCGTCATTCGCGCAGATAACGGCGCGAAAGTCAGCAACAGCGGAGATATTCTTGTCTACGCGACCAATAGCAACAGCGGTGAGGATCGTGCAGCCATCACAAGGGCTAATGGCGAGGGATCGGCTGTTCATAACAAAGCCGGCGGCGATATCACCATCATTTCTGACCAGACGCCGCAGGGCAGTGGCGGTGATGGCGCATACCCACTGAAATGGTACACCCACACCTTTTACGCCATGTTGGCTACGGGTGATGGCGATGTCGTTAGTGATAAGGACGCCACTATCCATTTGCAGGGCGCGGGTGTATATGGCGTATCCGCCAGCAGAGGAACAGCGTCAAACGCAGGCGATATCTATCTGGACGGCTTTGTCCCGACGCTGGACGATGAAAACAACATCACCGACACAAATTACTGGAAACCGTCGCAGCTTTATCTCACCAGCTCAGGAATGGTGGCGGGGTCTACCGATGCCGATGGCGACGCCACCGCTATCAACACCGGCACCATTACCGTTAACAACGCCGGGTTCGGCATGATGGCGCTCAACGGCGGCACCGCCATTAACCAGGGCGTAATCACCCTGACCGCCGATGACGGCGTTGAAGGCCAGGCAAACGAGCTGGTCGGGATGGCGGCGTTCAGCGGCGGCACCGTCATCAACGACACCAGCGGTATCATCAATATTGATGCCGATTACGGTCAGCCCTTCCTGACCGACGGCAGTAGCACCGTAGTTAACTACGGCACCGTTTGCTATGACAGCGCTTGCCAGAACAGTGACGAGTACAACCCAACCGATAGCAATGTATCCCTTTCCTTTAGAGATGGTGATGAGATTACCGCCGAGGGTGAAACGCTGACCGGTGAAACCATCATCACCAATCCGGTTGCAACAGAAACCGTACACATTAGCAATGCGGGAACCGTCAGCGGCGGTAAAGTCACCATTAAAAATTACGGCGATGTCACCAACGAATCCACTGGCAGTATCAGCAGTGTAAGTATTGAGACAGGGGGTATCTACACCAACGACGGCACAACGGCCGCCGTTTCCGTAGACGGCGGCGTCTTCAACAATACTGGTACCGTCACCGGGAAAACCGGCACCACGGTAGCAGGTTCCGTTATTAACAACAGCGGTTCCATGAACACGGTTGAGCAGTGGACCAGTACCATGAACAATACCGGTACGGTGACAGCCTGGACTGGCGCATCGGGCAGTGCAGTACTGAACAACAACACAGGCGGCGAGGTTGATAAACTGACCTTTACCGCCGCTGCAACCGTCAATAACGCCGGCGTGATTAAAAACGGCTCTGTCGATAAAAGCGGGACGCTTAATAACCTCGAAGATGGTGTGATGACGCTGGCGGATAACGGCCTGTGGTCCGGCACCTTCAATAACTGGGGGACGGTAAACAGCGATGCCGATATCGCGACTGGAGGAAATGGACACACGCTGTACAACGGTTCTACCGGCGTCATTAACGGGCAAATTACTACCTCGAAAAATAATGGCGGCAGTAAAGCCATTAACGACGGCACCATCAACATTGATAAAACCAACAATGTGGCGATGTCCGCGCACGGCAGCGCGAAGATGGTCAATAACGGCACCATTAACGTCGGCACTCAAGGCACCACGCAAACTGGCATGGTCGGGATGCAACTGGAGTCGGACGCCAAATCGGATGCAGTGGTCGAGAACAATGGCACCATCAATATTTACGCCAGCAACTCCTACGCCTTCAGCCAGTTGGGCAGCAACGGCCATATCGTCAACAACGGCACGGTCTACATTGATGACAGCGTGACCGGTTCCGGCTTTATCAAGCAGGACGGTAAAACCATTGAAGGCAGCGGCGAAAACGGCGACGGTACGGAAGTGCATTATGTTGACTTCACTGCCCCCACGGAACCCACCATTACCGATGGCACGACGACCGTTACCACCAGCGACAGTGCAGATTCATCTGCCACCAACAACCTGTCGGGCTACGTAGTCGGCACCAGCGCTGATGGCAGCGCCGGTAAATTGATGGTCAGCAATGCCAGCATGAACGGTGTGGAAATTAACACCGGGTTCACCGCAGGCACCGCCGACACCACCGTCAGCTTTGACAACGTGGTTGAGGGCAGCAACCTGTCCGACGCAGGCGCGATTCAGTCCACTTCCGTCGTCTGGAACGCCCAGGGTAGCCAGGATGCCGACGGCAACGTTGACGTCACCATGACCAAAAACGCCTATGCCGATGTGGCCACCGACGGTAGCGTGTCTGACGTGGCGCAGGCGCTGGACGCTGGCTACACCAACAACGAGCTGTATACCAGCCTTAACGTAGGCACCACCGCCGAACTCAACAGTGCGCTGAAACAGGTGAGCGGCAGCCAGGCCACTACGGTATTCCGTGAAGCCCGGGTGTTAAGCAACCGCTTCAATATGCTGGCCGACGCCGCGCCGCAGATTAAAGACGGCCTGGCGTTTAACGTGGTGGCGAAAGGCGACCCGCGCGCCGAGCTGGGCAACGACACCCAGTACGACATGCTGGCGCTGCGTCAGAAACTGGACTTAACCGAAAACCAGAATCTGACGCTGGAGTACGGTATTGCGCGTCTGGATGGCGACGGTTCGAAAACCGCAGGCGATAACGGCCTGACCGGCGGCTACAGTCAGTTCTTTGGTCTGAAGCACAGCATGGCGTTTGATGAAGGTCTGGCGTGGAACAACAGCCTGCGCTATGACGTGCATAACCTCGACAGCAGCCGCTCCGTCGCCTATGGCGATGTCAACAAAATTGCCGATTCCGACATGCGTCAGCAGTACCTTGAGTTTCGCAGTGAAGGGGCGAAAACTTTCACCATGATGAGTGATACGCTGAAAGTCACGCCGTATGCCGGAGTGAAATTCCGTCACACCATGGAAGATGGCTACAAAGAGCGCAGCGCCGGAGATTTTAACCTGTCCATGAACTCTGGCAACGAAACGGCGGTAGACTCTATTGTCGGCCTGAAGCTGGATTACGCCGGGAAAGACGGCTGGAGCGCTACCGCTACCCTGGAAGGCGGCCCGAACCTGAGCTACAGCAAGAGCCAGCGTACAGCGTCATTACAGGGTGCGGCGGGTCAATCGTTCGGCGTGGATGACGGTCAAAAAGGCGGCGGCGTTAATGGTCTGGCAACCATCGGCGTGAAATACAGCAGCAATGATACCGCGCTACATCTGGATGCCTACCAGTGGAAGGAAGACGGTATCAGCGATAAAGGCTTTATGCTTAACGTTAAGAAAACATTTCGTTAAATAAACGACATTATATAACACTAATAAAGGCCGCTTATTATTAAGCGGCCTTTTTAAATCATATCCCCTGGTAAAGATAAAGTCCTTATTTGGACTACCTGTATAGTTTAATAATTGCTATCGTACTATACGCTAAATAGATCTTATATTTATTCCACCAGTAGTGCTCGTTTTATCAACAAGGATTTTGAAATGTTTAAATTTGTAAAAATTGCCGTTGTGGCAGGGGTTCTGGCGACGCTCACTGCTTGTACTGGTCATATCGAAAACAAAAAAAATAACTGCAGCTACGATTATTTGCTGCACCCTGCAATTTCTATTTCTAAAATTATTGGCGGTTGCGGCCCGGCTGCCGATCAATAATAGAAACGACTGCGCAGATACAAAAAAACCGGGATTTTCCCGGTTTTTTTACAGGTCTGATAAACGGTACGGCGCAGATGCCTTGTCCAACTTACGCTCGTTTGTAGGCCCGATAAGCCAGCGCCATCGGGCACGCAATACCCCTTACGGTTTCGCCACAAAGCCAATGGCTTCGTAAACGGCTTTCAGCGTTTCGGCCGCACGTGCGCTGGCTTTTTCCGCCCCGTCTTTCATCACCTTCTGCAAGAACGCTTCGTCGTTGCGGAAACGGTGATAGCGCTCCTGCAACTCAGACAACATTCCGGAAACCGCCTCCGCCACTTCGCCTTTCAAATGGCCATACATTTTACCTTCAAACTGTTTTTCCAGTTCAGGAATGCTCTGACCGGTCACGGCGGAAAGAATATCCAGCAGGTTAGAGACACCCGCTTTCTCTTTCACATCATAACGCACTACCGGCGGCTCGTCGGAGTCAGTGACCGCACGTTTGATTTTCTTCACTACCGATTTCGGATCTTCCAGCAGGCCGATCACGTTATTACGGTTATCGTCCGATTTGGACATTTTCTTCGTCGGCTCCAGCAACGACATCACACGCGCGCCGGATTTTGGAATAAACGGTTCCGGTACTTTGAAAATATCGCCATACAGCCCGTTAAAACGCTGGGCGATATCGCGGCTCAGTTCCAGATGCTGCTTCTGATCTTCGCCTACCGGCACCAGATTGGTTTGGTACAACAGGATGTCTGCCGCCATCAGCACCGGGTAATCAAACAGGCCGGCGTTAATGTTTTCCGCATAGCGCGCAGATTTATCTTTAAACTGCGTCATACGGCTCAGCTCGCCGAAATAGGTATAGCAGTTCAGCGCCCAGCCAAGCTGCGCATGTTCCGGCACATGGGACTGAACGAAAATAGTGCTCTTTTCAGGATCAATACCACATGCCAGGTACAGCGCCAGCGTATCCAGCGTCGCTTTACGTAACTGCTGCGCGTCCTGACGCACGGTAATAGCATGTTGGTCTACGATGCAGTAGATGCAATGATAGTCATCCTGCATGTTTACCCACTGACGCAATGCCCCCATATAGTTGCCAATGGTCAATTCACCTGAGGGCTGTGCGCCACTAAAAACGATGGGCTTAGTCATTTTTTATTTCCTGGTTATCGCTATGCGGAAGCCCAAGTGCGGGCAAAAGATCGTTAAAACTGTCATAAATGACGTCCGGCTCGCTAAGAGCGATCGCTTCGCCATAATTGTAGCCGTATGTCAGGCCAACCGAAGGGCAGCCCGCCGCTTTTGCAGCCTGAATATCATTACGCGAATCGCCGACAAAAAGCATCTGCTCCGGCATCATGCCCAGCCGGCTTGCCACCAGCAACAGCGGCTCCGGATGCGGCTTCTTATTTTGCACATCATCGCCGCCGATAACCACACTAAAGTATTTGGCGATATCAAGCGATTCCAACAACGGCGCGACGAACGGCGTCGGCTTATTCGTCACCAGACCTAATGACAATCCGCTGGCGTGCAGCGCGCCCAGCGTGTCGGCGACATGCGGAAATAAAAAAGTGCCTTCTTCCGCCACTTCGCCATAATACCTGTCGAACAGTTTACGCAGAATGCGTACCTGTTCCTCGGCAGGAATATCTTCATCAACGGGCGGTTTCCCCATCGTCTTACGCAGCGTGGCGCGCTCCTCGCGAGCCCAGGTCAGCGCGCGTTCCATCAATACGTCTGCGCCGTTACCAATCCAGGTAATCACGCGCTCCTCGCCCGCGACCGGCAGTTCCAGCGCATACAGCGCCATATCCACCGCCGCGGCAAGACCCGGCGCGCTATCCACCAGCGTACCGTCAAGATCAAAGGCGACGCCCCGAATATTCTGCAACTTATCCATGAGTTACCTTTGCCAGCTCACTGCGCATTTCATCAATCACTTTTTTGTAGTCGGGTTTATCGAAAATTGCCGACCCCGCAACAAACATGTCCGCACCTGCTGCGGCGATCTCGCCGATATTGTTCACCTTCACGCCGCCGTCCACTTCCAGGCGAATGTCGTAACCGGACGCATCAATGCGGCGACGCACTTCGCGCAGTTTATCCAGCGTCTGCGGAATAAAAGACTGGCCGCCGAAGCCTGGGTTCACGGACATCAGCAGGATCACATCCAGTTTGTCCATGACGTAATCGAGATAACTGAGCGACGTTGCCGGGTTGAATACCAGCCCCGCTTTACAGCCGTGTTCTTTAATCAACTGTAGCGTGCGGTCAACATGTTCGGAGGCTTCCGGGTGAAAGGTAATGATGCTCGCGCCAGCGGCGGCAAAGTCCGGCACGATACGGTCGACTGGCTTGACCATCAGGTGGACATCAATAGGCGCGGTAATACCGTACTGACGCAGGGATTTCAGCACCATCGGGCCGATAGTCAGGTTCGGCACATAGTGATTATCCATGACGTCAAAGTGTACAACATCAGCACCGGCAGCCAGCGCTTTGGCGGTGTCTTCACCCAGGCGAGCAAAATCAGCCGACAGAATTGAGGGGGCAATCAAATACTGTTTCATCCGCTTCTCCTTGAGAATTATTTTCTTGCAGGCGTTGCGACTCCTGGTTGGTACAGAGCCAGCAGTTCGTCCACCTTTTTACGTGTGCCGCCGTTGCTGCTTATACTGCGTCTAACTTTGACGACATGCAATTTTGCGAGTTGATACCACTCGCGTGTGAGCGCCGTATCATGGTTGGAAATGAGCACCGGTATCCGGTTACTGACCAGATTCTCAGCGATTTCCGCCAGATGCGCTTGTTGCGTCAGGCTAAAACTATTGGTGTGATACGCTGTGAAGTTAGCCGTGGCGGACAACGGCGCATAAGGCGGATCGCAATAGACCACCGACGACTTGTCCGCACGCGCCATACTGTCTGCGTATGACTCACAGTAAAAGAACGCATTCTGCGCTTTTTCTGCAAAGTGGTACAACTCCGCTTCCGGGAAGTAAGGTCTTTTATAACGACCAAACGGTACATTAAATTCCCCGCGCAAGTTATAGCGACAGAGTCCGTTATAACCGTAGCGATTCAGATATAAAAACAGTACCGCCCGACGAAAGGGGTCCTGGCAGGTGTTGAACTCCTCACGGAGTTGGTAATAGACCTCAGCCTGGTTAGTTTCAGGCATAAACAGCTCGCGCGAAGCCTGTACATACTCGTCAGTACGTAACTTCACGATGTTATAGAGGCTAATAAGGTCGCTGTTGATATCGGCGAGGATATAACGAGAAAAGTCGGTGTTAAGAAACACCGATCCGGCACCCACAAAAGGTTCGACAAGGCACTCGCCTTTTGGCAAATGTCGTTTGATATCATCAAGCAGAGGGTATTTTCCCCCTGCCCACTTCAAAAAAGCGCGATTTTTTTTCATGCTGACTAACTAATTACACCTTCTCCGGCTGTGGAGAAAGCTCCGACAGCATCCTGCGCTTTAGGCTGTGCCGCGTTGCTTTACGGCGCATTTGACGGTAGCAAATGCGCCCCTCGCGCCTGTCCTGAACAAAAATAGCTGTCAGCGACACTCACAGGCAATTGCAGGACACAGCCTGGATTATTTCAGATCGGCCTGAACCTGATGCAACGGTTTTGCCCACGGGTTTTTCGCCTGCACATCGGCAGGTAAGGTGGACACCGCACGTTTAGCATCTTCTTTCGAAGCATACATCCCCGTTACCAGCACATACCACGGTTGTCCATTACGCGTCGTCTCGTATACCACATAATTTTTCAGGTTCTCTTTCTTCGCCCAACCGTTCAGGTTGTCGTAATTTGAAGAACTACTGAGCTGCAATGTGTAGTGGCTGGATGGCGCGCTCTTTAATGCGCCAACGTTGCCGGCGCTTTTCCCGCCGCCTGCGACAGGCGTCGTCGAGGCTTGCGCTGGCTTCGCGGTTTGTACCGGCGCAGCGCTTGCCGTCGCTGTCGGCGCAGCCGTCGTGGTGGTCGCTTTCGGCGTCGCGGCTGGCGCTGCCGGTTCCGTGCGTTTCACTGGCGCGACCGGTTTCTTCGGTTCCGCAGTGGTGGTTTTCGCCGTGGTCTGCGGTTTCTTAGGTTCAATGACGGCCTGTTTACGTTCCGGACGCGTGGTATGACGCTCGGTAGGTTCGCTAACCGCCGCCTGACGCGTCGTGCTGCCATTGCGAACTGGCGCGACGGTTGCAGGCTCTGTCGGCAACGTAGAGTTCACCGCAACATTGTTCATCTGCTCTGGATTCTGCGTCAGCGCATTATTCAGATCGCCCTGCACTTCCACGCGCTGCTGACCGTCAGCGACCACAGGCGACTGTCCCTGCGTCGGCGTTGAAGAAATCGGCGGCAACGAAATATCCTGCGACGTATTGCCCGCGGTTTGTTCTGCGGAGGTGGCGCCCGGCGCAGGCTGGGTCGCATTCGCCTGATCGGCGGCGTTACCGGAAAGATCGATACTCTTTTCGCCAGAGGCCGACGGCTCGCTGGAAGACGTTGAGGGGGCTTTCAGCGCGGAGCCGATACCGATAATCAACAGCAGCAGCACTAGCACGCCAACGCCCATCATCATGTACTGACGAGAGGCTGGCTTATGGGCCGCTTTTTTACGCTTACGTGGACGGCGTTCAACACGCTCTTCGTCCACCGTATCGTCTTCATCGGATTCGTACTCTTCTTCAACTTCAGGTTCTTCACTACGCGCTTTACGCGTACGCGTCGGACGGCGATCGTCGGCATCCAGATCAACGTCATCAAAGTTGATCTGCGGCTCATTATCGCGTTCTGAAGATTGACGAGAACGACCAGTACGACGATCGCTGGGATCGGGTTTCAGCTCGTCTTCTGGTTTGAATTCATCCATTTAACACCCCACTCAAAGGTTAATGCTTACGACATTGCACATAACCTGAAGCTAAAAGACTGACATCTACGCAATATCAGTCTGACCTTTCTTGTTGTTACGCCTGCTGACAGTCAGCAATCGCGCTAAGAACGACTTCGTGCGACACTCCGCCGCGCACTTCACTTTTCCCTATGGCCAGCGGAAGCACTAAACGCAGCTCCCCCGCTAACACTTTTTTATCTCGCAGCATGTGCGGCAAATAGTCCTGCGCGGACATCTCGCAAGGGCCATTGACTGGCAGCCCGGCCCGTTCGAGTAGAGCGATGATGCGCTGCGTATCAGCAGAACTGAACTGCCCCAAACGCTCGGATGCGCGCGCAGCCATCACTATACCTGCGGCAACGGCTTCACCATGTAACCAATTGCCATATCCCATTTCCGCTTCAATGGCGTGGCCAAAGGTATGTCCAAGATTCAGTAAAGCACGTAAGCCCGCTTCACGCTCGTCGGCGGCAACAACTTCGGCTTTCAGCTCGCAACAACGACGAATACAGTACGCCATCGCCGGGCCGTCCAGACGCAACAGCGCATCCAGATTATCCTCAAGCCAGGTGAAGAAGTCCGCGTCGAGTATAATGCCGTATTTGATCACCTCTGCCAGTCCCGATGCCAGTTCGCGTGCGGGAAGCGTTTTCAGGCAATCAAGATCGACAACCACAGAAGCGGGTTGGTAAAACGCGCCAATCATGTTTTTGCCAAGGGGATGGTTGACGGCGGTCTTCCCGCCCACGGAAGAATCAACCTGCGACAGTAAGGTAGTTGGCACCTGGATGAAACGTACGCCTCGCTGGTAGCTGGCCGCCGCAAAACCGGTGAGATCGCCAATCACGCCGCCGCCAAGCGCGACCAGCGTGGTATCACGACCATGCGGTTTTTTCAGTAACGCCGTAAACACCGTATCCAGCACCGTCAGGCTCTTATACTGCTCGCCGTCAGGAAGAATCACGCTGTCTACGTTAACGCCCGCCCGTTCGAGTACGCCGCGAACCTTGTCCAGATAAAGCGGCGCCAGGGTTTCGTTGGTCACTAACATGACCTGATCGCCTGATTTCAGCGGCAAGAATGAAGCTGGTTCGTTAAACAAACCAGCCGCGATGGTGATCGGGTAACTACGTTCCCCGAGAGTGACTGTAATCCTCTCCATGACGCGACATCCACCTTAGTTACTTGTGCCCGCTTACCCAGCGTATTCTGCTTGAATTAGTTGCTTTCCAGCATATGAATAATCTGGTTTGCCACAACCTTAGCGCTTTGATCGTCGGTGCGAATGGTGACGTCGGCAATCTCTTCGTACAGCGGATTGCGTTCGTTAGCCAGCGCTTCCAGAACTTCGCGAGGCGGCGCTTCAACCTGCAACAGCGGGCGTTTTTTATCACGCTGCGTGCGCGCCAGTTGTTTTTCGATGGTCGTTTCAAGGTAGACCACGACGCCACGCGCGGAGAGACGGTTACGCGTTTCACGCGATTTTACAGAGCCACCGCCGGTTGCCAGCACAATACCCTGTTTTTCCGTCAATTCGTTGATAACTTTTTCTTCACGATTACGGAAGCCGTCTTCACCTTCAACATCGAAGACCCAGCCCACATCAGCTCCGGTTCGTTTCTCAATCTCTTGATCAGAATCGTAAAATTCCATATTGAGTTGTTGAGCTAACTGGCGCCCAATAGTGCTTTTTCCGGCACCCATAGGCCCAACCAGAAAGATATTGCGTTTCTCTGCCATTTTTTCGGTACTACTAAGACTATTCGTTAATGGTAAACCCGCTTCACAGACACCCAGCGCAGCAGGACATGAACTGAAACCTCATAAGATATTGCGAGAGTCAGACTGAAAATTATCTCAATACTCAAGCGGGTTTGGCAACTGAATAAATCACCAAGCCTGATTGTTGCAAAACCCGAGTTAGCGTTGCCGGATGGCGGCCAGAACAACATATCCGGCCTACAAATTGTTCTACTTTCAAACAATTGTGCGCAATCCGCAGAACCAATACGTCTGCATCAGCGGACATTCAGCCGTTTATCATCGGTCTTATGCACACCTTAGGCAAGGCAAAGCGCATTAATCAATGCGTAAGCAACGAAAAGCACGACTCTCAAATCGGTACTCCTTGTATGCTAAATACATCCGCACGTCAAATCCCGCAGATGCGTTCAGTGCAAAAACAGCGCTTTTTTATGCATAAATTATTCTGTCGCCACCAGTCTGGGGGTGATAAACACCACTAATTCGCGTCGCTCGTCCTCTTTGCCGTCATGGCGGAAGAGCTGACCAAGCCAGGGAATATCCCCCAACAGCGGCACGCTATCGCTACCCGATTTATTTTTTCGCGAAAAAATACCGCCCAGCGCCAGCGTCTCGCCGCTTTTTACCTCTACCTGCGTTTCAATTTCCTGTTTATCTATCGCCAGCACTTCGCCGTCAGCCTGTTGTAGTACCTGACCGGGAACATTCTGGCTGATATGTAACTTCAGGCGGATGCGCCCTTTTTGCAAAACGGTGGGCGTCACCTCCATTCCCAGTACCGCTTCTTTAAATTCCACGGAGGTCGCGCCGCTTTCGCCGCTGGAAACCTGATAAGGAATTTCGCTGCCTTGCTTGATACTGGCTGGCTGTAGATGCGAAGCCAGCAGCCGGGGGCTGGCGATAATATCCAACTGCTGCTTTTGCTCCAGCGCTGACAGCTCCAGATCCAGCAAGCGTCCGTTAATGCGCCCGATGTTAAACCCGACGCGTGAGGTGGCGGCGGCGACAGATAAATCACTGGAAAGCGTCGTCACGTCACCCACCGAGCCCGCTTGCGTCGCGTCAGCCAGCGTCCACTTTACGCCCAGTTCCCGTAGACTCTTTTCGTTAATGGTAACGATATGCGCCGCCAGCTCCACCTGCGCCACCGGCAGATCCATTTGCGATACCCATTTTTCCAGCTCCGCAAGGGCCGCGCGGTTATCGCGCAACAGCAGGCGGTTGGTGCGCTTATCTACCATGATGGTTCCCTTCGCGCTCAGGAGTTTCTCGCCTGCTTTCGCCAGTTCGCCGGCATCGGCGTATTGCAGGCTAATGCTGCGGTTTTCCAGCGGTAAATTAGCCTGAAGCCTTAACCGCTCGGCATCCTGCCGCGCACTGTGTTCTTTCTGCCAGGCCTGTGAATGAACATGGAGAATATTCCCCTCCTGACGCAGCACCAGCCCCGCGCTATTGACCACCGTCTGTAGCGCCTGTTTCCACGGCACATCCGTCAGATGTAGCGATAATGTCCCGCTGACGTCCGGCGACACCACCAGATTCTGCCGCTCCTGCTCGGCTAAAGCCTGCAAAACCTGCACCACAGGGACGTCGTCAACCACCAGCGTCACTTTCGCCGCTTTTCCCGCCTGCGCGGCGGGCATCAAGGCTATCAGTATTATGGCTATCCATCGCTTCATTGTCCGCTCCCTGACGTAGCCACCGCCACTGCGGCGGCGCACAATTTTTACCGGTCGTTAACGTTAAGACTTCCGCCGTCAGGCGGACAATCGTCCAACCGTTTTCCAGCGTCTGCCCTTCTTCCACTCGTCGCCATTTTTGCTGGCTGTCTTTAAGAATGCCTGTCCATCGCTCGCCTTTACGCACCGCGCCCTGATACCGCCACTGCGAGAGTTCCGCTATCCGGCAGCGATCTTCCGGCGGGCGGAAGGGATCGCGCATTCCTGTCAACATCAGCAAACAAAAACAGAGCAATACACTGCGGCTAGCCTTCATTCGCCAGGCGCTCCAGTTGCAGCGTCATCAATAATTCCGCCCCCTCTTTACGCAATGAAAACCGACTTACGATCATCTCGCTTTCGGCCAACCGGACAAACAGCGACGGCACCGCATCCCAGGACGTTTTCAGCGCCATTTCTCCCCCCTGCGCCGATGGCTGCCAGTGCAGCAAACGCAGGGGAGGCGCCTGGAAATCTAACGGCGAAAAAGGACGCGGATTTTCCACGGTGCCCCCGAAAAGCGGTTCAGCCGCGACGCTCAGACGGCGCAGATGACGCCACTGTTGCCGGGCGGCCTCGCGCTGCTGGCTTAACCGCGTCTGTTGCGTATCCAGCGTTTTCCAGCCGGGATAGCCCACAGATAACGCAACCGTCAGCGTCAGGCACAGCACGCCTGCACACCAACCAAAAACCCGACCACGGCGCGACATCCCGTACCAGATATCAAAGAGCGCGTTCACGGGCGGCACTCCTCGTTAACTGATAATGGAACTGCCAGCGCCCTTGCGCATCCTGCTGCGTGGCGCCCGTGCGGTTTAGCGGAAAACTGACATAGTGACGAAGCGATGTCTCAAGCGTGAGCAGGGCGTCAAACGTTCTCGCCAGCCCTTCCAGCTCTAGCGTCTCTTGCTGATAATTGAGGCTTGTCAGCCATGCCTGCTCTGGCAACAGGTTGGCAAGGTCAGTCAAGATAGATTGCCAGGCTTGCGTCAGTTCACGCTGCGCCTGACGTTGTAATCGCGCCTGTTGCTGCCGCTGACGCTGCTGCAACTGCGGTATGTTCGCCGCAAGCGCCGTCGTGTGTCCGTTTTCCGCCGTCAGTAGCAGTTCATTAATCCTCCCCTCCTGCCAAAAAACCAACCGGGCGATCGTCGCGAGGCTTGCTATCAGCAGCAGGGACGCGCCCCATACCACGCACCACAGCCGCAGACGCGCTACGTAATGTTGGCGCCGCCAGGGGAGCAAATTGACAGAATGCGCCATCAGCGTATCTCCCCCATGGCTAAACCCAGCGCAATCGCAAAGCGATAACCGTCCGGCGGAACCGGCGGTTGGCGGACGGTAACGGCGCGCCAGGGGTCGAATTCGCCTTCGGCGCATAATGAAATATGTTCCGGCACGACGGATAATGTTGCGGCAAGGTCATGCAGCGTCGTCGCATCGCGCGCCGATTTACGCCCCCACGCATAGCGCGTCGCCCACAGCCACTGGCTCTCATCGCGCCAGACCAGACATTGCCGCCCCGAAGGTATAAACGGCAGCAAGCGCTGTAACGCGCAGGCATCGGGCGTTACAGCAGCGATGCGCACATTGAGCGTTTGCGCCAGCGTTAACAGCTCTGAAATTTCTTTGCTTTGCACGGCGGTAACGTTGAACGCGGGGCTTAGCGCATCGTCCTGAAAGTCGAAACGCAATAAGTCCGGATCCATATCCAGCTCACGCGCCATCGTTTGTGAAAGCCATGCGACTTGCTCACGTTCCCGCAGACGCATCGGCGGATGTGGAAAAGCGCGTTGCAATGTCCGATTTGCGGGAAAAGAGAGATAAATACGGTGACGTAGCGGCAGCTCGCGGCTCCAGGGTCGCAGTACGTGAGCCAGCGATTGCGGGTCAGGAATCGTACCCTCTGCCGTGGAGGCGTTCATCAGCGGCAGTCGCCACCAACGTTGCAGAGACCAGCCCGATGCGCCGTGAATAACGGCGATGGCCAGCGCTTCATGCTGCTGAATATGCAATCCTATTTGCCAGGTTTTAAAAGCCATAACGGTCGATCTCCTTATCACCCGTCGCGTTAACGGGTATATCAATGCGTCTGGCTTGCCTTTATACTACCGCGCGTTTGTTTATAAACTGCCCAAATGACACTAAATGGGAAATCTCCAGTGAAGTTCGTAAAGTATTTATTGATCCTTGCAGTATGTTGCATCCTGCTGGGAGCAGGCTCGATTTATGGCCTTTATCGCTATATTGAGCCACAGCTACCTGACGTCGCGACATTGAAAGATGTGCGTTTGCAAATTCCGATGCAGGTTTACAGCGCGGATGGTGAACTTATCGCGCAATATGGCGAAAAACGTCGTATTCCCGTTACGCTCGATCAAATTCCGCCGGAAATGATCAACGCCTTTATCGCCACCGAAGATAGCCGCTTTTATGAGCATCACGGCATTGACCCGGTAGGTATTTTCCGTGCGGCCAGCGTCGCGCTCTTCTCCGGTCACGCATCGCAGGGAGCAAGTACCATTACCCAGCAACTGGCGCGAAACTTCTTCCTTAGCCCCGAACGCACGCTGATGCGCAAGATCAAGGAAGCGTTTCTGGCGATTCGTATTGAGCAGTTGCTGAATAAAAATGAGATCCTCGAACTCTATCTGAACAAGATCTATCTCGGCTACCGCGCCTATGGCGTTGGCGCGGCGGCACAGGTCTACTTTGGTAAGACGGTCGACCAGCTTAGCCTAAGCGAAATGGCGGTTATCGCCGGGCTACCTAAAGCGCCTTCTACCTTTAACCCGCTCTACTCGATGGATCGGGCGATAGCGCGCCGTAACGTAGTGCTTTCGCGAATGTTAAGCGAGGGATATATCACTCAGGCGCAGTACGATCAGGCACGTAGCGAACCTATCGACGCAAATTATCACGCGCCGGAAATCGCCTTCTCCGCGCCTTATCTGTCGGAAATGGTGCGCCAGGAAATGTATAACCGTTATGGCGAAAGCGCCTACGAAGATGGTTATCGTATTTACACGACCATCACCCGCAAAGTGCAGCAGGCCGCGCAACAGGCGGTGCGTAATAACGTGCTGGACTATGACATGCGCCACGGTTATCGCGGCCCGGCGAATGTGCTATGGAAAGTGGGCGAAACGGCGTGGGACAGTAAAAAAATTACCGATACGTTGAAAGCGTTGCCAACCTACGGACCGCTGCTTCCCGCCGTGGTCACCAGCGCTAATCCGCAAGAGGCGACCGCTGCGCTTGCCGACGGTACGTCCGTTTCGCTACATATGGAAGGAATGCGTTGGGCGCGGCCTTACCGCTCGGATACACAGCAGGGGCCGACGCCGCGTAAAGTTACCGATGTCGTCCAGACAGGTCAGCAAATCTGGGTTCGTCAGGTGGATAACGACTGGTGGCTGGCGCAGGTACCGGAAGTGAACTCCGCGCTGGTTTCGCTTAACCCGCAAACAGGCGCGGTACTGGCGCTGGTCGGCGGTTTCGATTTTAATCAGAGTAAATTTAACCGCGCGACGCAAGCTTTGCGTCAGGTGGGGTCGAACATCAAACCGTTCCTCTACACCGCCGCAATGGATAAAGGGCTGACGCTCGCCAGTATGCTCAACGATGTGCCGATTTCCCGCTGGGACGCCGGGGCAGGTTCAGACTGGCGTCCGAAAAACTCCCCGCCGCAGTACGCCGGACCGATTCGTTTACGCCAGGGGCTGGGGCAGTCGAAAAACGTGGTGATGGTACGCGCCATGCGCGCCATGGGCGTCGACTATGCGGCGGAGTATCTACAACGCTTCGGCTTCCCGGCGCAGAATATCGTGCATACCGAATCGCTGGCGCTGGGCTCCGCCTCCTTCACGCCGATGCAGGTTGCGCGCGGTTATGCGGTGATGGCGAACGGCGGTTTCCTGATCGACCCGTATTTCATCAGCAAGATTGAGAACGATCAGGGCGGCGTGATCTTCGAAGCGAAACCGAAAATCGCCTGCCCGGAATGCGATATCCCGGTCATTTACGGCAATACGCAGAAATCTGACGTGCTGGAAAACACCAATGTGGAAGAGGTCGCGGTTTCGCAAGAGCAGCAAAACAGCGCCGTACCGATGCCTGAGCTGGAACAGGCAAACCAGGCGCTGGTCGCGCAAAACGGCACGCAGGAATACGCGCCGCATGTGATCAATACGCCGCTGGCGTTTCTGATCAAAAGCGCGCTGAACACCAATATCTTCGGCGAACCCGGCTGGATGGGTACCGGCTGGCGTGCGGCGCGCGACCTTAAACGTCGCGATATCGGCGGCAAAACCGGTACGACCAACAGCTCGAAAGACGCATGGTTCTCCGGCTATGGTCCTGGCGTCGTCACTTCCGTATGGATCGGCTTTGACGATCACCGCCGTGATTTAGGCCGCACTACCGCTTCCGGTGCGATCAAAGATCAAATCTCCGGCTATGAGGGCGGCGCGAAGAGCGCGCAACCTGCATGGGACGCCTATATGAAAGCCGTGCTGGAAGGCGTGCCGGAACAGCCGCTAACGCCGCCGCCGGGCATCGTCACGGTGAATATCGACCGCAGTACCGGACAACTGGCGAGCGGCGGTAACAGCCGTGAAGAGTATTTCATCGAAGGCACGCAGCCGACACAACAGGCAGTACACGAGGTAGGAACTACCATTATTGATAATGGTGAAACACACGAACTGTTCTGATCAAAAAAGGCGCTCCGGCGCCTTTTTTATTGTGTTTAGCGGATGACGGCGAACGGGGAGACAAACTTTCCGTTAGCTTGATCAACGCAGCGCCATCAGGCAATTCGGCCCTGCGCTTTCAACCACTCGCGTACCAGAAACAGCGCGCTGACGTTGCGGGCCTCGTTAAAATCGGGGTCTTCCAGCAGATCCATTAAATGCGCCAGCGGCCAGCGTACCTGCGGCAATGGCTCAGGCTCGTCGCCTTCCAGCGACTCCGGATAGAGATCTTCCGCCACCACGATATTCATTTTGCTGGAAAAATAAGAGGGCGCCATGCTGAGTTTTTTTAAGAAGGTCAGGTTATGCGCGCCAAACCCGACCTCTTCTTTGAGCTCCCGGTTCGCCGCTTCAAAAACGGTCTCGCCCGGGTCGATCAATCCTTTCGAGAAGCCCAGCTCATAGGATTCGGTTCCCACCGCATACTCACGAATAAGAATCAGATGCTCATCAACGATCGGCACAATCATTACCGCCTCACGGGTTGATGGTCGCATACGTTCATACACGCGACGCACGCCGTTGCTGAACTCCAGATCCACGCTTTCTACGTTAAACAGTCGGGATTGTGCGACGGTTTCCACTTTCAGAATGGTGGGTTTTTGTAATGATTTGCTCATTGTGAGAATCTTTGCAGTGTAATCTGTGGTCATTGTGCGACATACCGCACGGTTTCGGCAATGCGAATTGCCGTTTATTTACATTTATGTAACGTAATAAAAATTAATTCTTATTTCAAATTAAAAGTCAATAGGTTGAAATAACTCCAGGAATTTGCTGATATTCCGTTTTTGGTGGTATTGCTATGATTTGCCTTCACTGGGATGCGCTTTACAATGCTCAAGTTCAACTCCACGCTTGCCGATAGCCAACCACAGAAAAATGTTTATTGGACAGGGTGCGACTGACCACGCCTGACAGACTTAGTAAGATGGGGAAAGCATGAGCACCATTCTGATTTTTATAGCTGCTTTGCTGGCCTGCTCTCTACTGGCAATATGGCGGTTCCGGGTAAAGTCCAGACGAGGAAGCTTACCGTGGATCAGCGCCTTTCAGGACGCGCAAACGCGTAAACTGTTGCCCGAAGAGCGCAGCGCGGTAGAAAACTATCTCGATAACCTTAGCCAGATCCAGCAAGTTCCGGGGCCGACAGGCGCCAGTGCTGCGCCCATCTCGCTGACGCTGAACGCGGAAAGCAACAGTGTCGTGATACTGACCCACTCCATCACCCGCTACGGCATTACCACTGACGATCCTAATAAATGGCGCTACTACCTCGACTCCGTCGAAGTCCATCTGCCGCCTTTCTGGGAACAGTACATCAATGATGAAAACAACGTTGAGCTGATCCTCACGGATACGCTGCCGCTGGTGATCTCTTTAAACGGCCATACGCTGCAAGAGTATATGCAGGAGTCGCGCGGCTACGCGCTACAGAATACGGCCTCTACGCAGGCGTCGATTCGCGGCGAAGAGAGCGAGCAGATTGAGCTGTTGAATATCCGTCAGGAGACCCACGAAGAATATGCGCTCAGCCGCCCGGCTGGCTTGCGCGAAGCGTTGTTAATCGTCGCCTCCTTTTTGTTATTCTTTTTCTGCCTGATAACGCCAGACGTTTTTGTACCGTGGATGATAGGCGGCGCGATCCTGCTGCTGGCAGCCGGACTTTGGGGACTTTTTGCGCCGCCGTCGAAAAGCGCGCTGCGGGAAATTCACTGTCTGCGGGGAACGCCCCGCCGCTGGGGACTGTTTGGGGAGAATAATCAGGAGCAGATTAACAATATTTCGCTGGGCATCATCGACCTTATTTACCCTGCCCACTGGCAACCCTACATTACGCAGGATCTTGGGCAACAAACGGATATTGATATTTACCTTGATCGCCATGTCGCGCGCCAGGGCCGGTTTTTATCCCTGCATGATGAAGTGAAAAACTTTCCGTTGCAGCACTGGTTACGCAGCACTGTTATTGCTATCGGTTCGCTGCTGGTGTTGTTTATGCTGCTGTTCTGGATCCCGTTGGATATGCCAATCAAGTTCACGCTATCGTGGATGAAAGGCGCGCAAACCATTGAAGCGACAACGGTAAAACAGCTTGAAAAAGCTGGCGTGCGGGTGGGCGATACGCTGCACCTGAGCGGTAAAGGAATGTGTAATATTCATTCCGGCGCGACCTGGAGCGGCCAGTCTAACTCACCGTTTATGCCGTTCGATTGCTCGCAAATCATCTGGAATGACGCGCCTGCGTTACCGCTGCCGGAATCAGACCTGGTGAATAAAGCGATGGCGCTAAGCCAGGCGGTAAATCGTCAGCTCCATCCAAAACCCGAAGACGACTCGCGCGTCAGCGCATCTTTACGCTCCGCGATCCAAAAATCGGGCATGGTATTATTAGATGACTTTGGCGATATTGTTCTGAAAACCGCTGATTTGTGCGCGGCGGAAGACGAGTGCGTGCGCCTGAAAAATGCGCTGGTTAATCTCGGTAACAGTAAGGACTGGAACGCGCTGGTGAAACGCGCGAACGCCGGCAAACTGGACGGCGTCAACGTGCTGCTACGCCCCGTAAGCGCAGAGTCGCTGGAAAATCTGGTCACGACCTCAACGGCGCCGTTTATTTCTCGCGAGACCGCGCGTGCCGCCCAGTCGCTGAATAGCCCCGCTCCCGGCGGATTCCTGATCGCCAGCGATGAAGGCAGCGAACTGGTTGATCAGGCCTGGCCGTCAACGCCGCTGTATGACTATCCCGCGCAGGAACAGTGGAGCGCCTTCCAGCGTCTGGCGCAAACGCTCATGCAGACGCCATTTAGCGCCGAGGGCATTGTCACCAGCGTGTATACCGATGCCAACGGTACGCAGCATATCAGCCTGCATCGTATCCCCGATAAATCCGGCTGGTGGCGTTACCTCGGTACCACGCTGCTGATGTTGGCAATGATAGTGAGCGCGGTCTACAACGGCATTCAGGCGTTCAGACGTTATCAACGCCACCGTACCCGTATGGCGGACATCCAGGAATACTATGAAAGCTGCCTCAATCCCAGGTTAACCGTCTCTCCGGAAAATCTCATCTGATAGCGCCGCCGTGCGACAGGGTATGCTACCCTGTCGCGCAAATTGCGTTACCCTGGAGTTCCCCATGCATATTGATATTGACTGGCAAAACGTGGATACCGTTTTGCTGGATATGGACGGCACGCTGCTCGATCTCGCGTTCGATAACTATTTCTGGCAAAAGCTGGTACCGGAAACCTACGGCGCGCAGCAGGGTATTTCGCCGCAGGACGCGCAGGAATATATTCGTCAGCAGTATCATGCCGTACAGCATACGCTAAACTGGTACTGTCTGGATTACTGGAGCGAGCGTCTGGGTCTGGATATTTGCGCCATGACGACGGCGCAAGGGCCGCGCGCCGTTTTGCGCGACGATACCGTACCGTTTCTGAATGCGTTAAAAGCCAGCGGAAAACGTCGGATTCTGCTCACCAATGCGCATCCACATAACCTGGCGGTGAAGCTGGAGCATACCGGTCTGGCCTCACACCTTGATTTATTACTTTCCACCCACACATTTGGTTATCCCAAAGAGGATCAGCGGTTATGGCGCGCTGTCACTGAGGAAACGGGAATAAGCGCAGAGAAAACGCTGTTTATCGATGACAGCGAACCGATTCTCGACGCCGCCGCCCGGTTTGGTATTCGCTACTGTCTTGGCGTGACGAATCCCGATTCCGGTCTGGCGGAAAAGCACTATACGCGCCATCCGTCCCTGAACGACTACCGCCGTCTGATCCCCTCGCTGATGTGAAGGAGACGCCATGAAAGAAAAGTCCTCCGTTGAGGTCAGACTGGATAAATGGCTGTGGGCCGCGCGTTTTTATAAAACCCGCGCGCTGGCCCGCGAGATGATTGAAGGCGGTAAGGTGCATTACAACGGCCAGCGCAGTAAGCCGAGCAAAATCGTCGAGCTGAACGCAACCCTTACCCTGCGTCAGGGAAATGACGAACGGACGGTGATCGTTAAAGCCATCACCGAACAGCGCCGTCCGGCCAGCGAAGCCGTCGCTCTGTATGAAGAGACGGCGGAAAGCGTGGAAAAACGCGAAAAAATGGCGCAGGCGCGCAAGCTTAACGCCCTGACCATGCCGCATCCGGACAGGCGACCGGACAAGAAAGAGCGCCGCGACCTGTTACGATTTAAACACGGCGACAGCGAATAACTGTCACCCGCAAGAGAGATGATTATGCCGCAACATGACCAATTACATCGTTATCTGTTTGAAAACTTTGCCGTTCGCGGCGAGCTGGTGACCGTTTCGGAAACCTTGCAACAGATCCTCGACAATCATACCTACCCGCAGCCGGTGAAAACCGTACTGGCCGAACTGCTGGTCGCCACTAGCCTGCTGACCGCGACGCTGAAGTTTGCCGGTGACATTACGGTACAGCTCCAGGGCGACGGGCCATTAAGCCTGGCGGTGATCAATGGCAATAATCAGCAGCAGATGCGCGGCGTGGCTCGCGTTCAGGGCGACATCCCTGACAATGCGGATCTCAAAACGCTGGTTGGCAACGGCTATCTGGTGATCACCATTACGCCGGAAGAGGGTGAACGCTATCAGGGCGTGGTGGGTCTGGAAGGCGATACTCTGGCGGCGTGCCTGGAAGATTACTTCCTGCGCTCCGAGCAGTTGCCGACGCGCCTGTTTATCCGTACCGGCGATGTCGACGGTAAACCGGCGGCAGGTGGAATGTTGCTCCAGGTGATGCCGGCACAGAACGCGCAGGCGGAGGATTTCGACCATCTGGCTATGTTGACGGAAACCATTAAAAGCGAAGAGCTGCTGACGTTACCGGCAAATGATGTGCTGTGGCGTTTGTATCACGAAGAAGAAGTCACGCTCTACGATCCGCAAGATGTTGAATTCAAATGCACCTGTTCACGCGAACGTTGCGCGGGCGCGCTGAAAACATTGCCGGATGAAGAAGTGGACAGCATTCTGGCGGAAGAAGGTGAAATCGATATGCACTGCGATTACTGCGGCAATCATTACCTGTTCAATGCGATGGATATCGCGGAGATCCGTAACAACGCCTCTCCTGCCGATCCACAGGTTCATTAATCGCCTTTCAGTCGACAACATCATTGCCTGATGGCGCTGCGCTTATCTGGCCTACAGCATCCCGCTCCGTAGGCCGGATAAGGCATTTATGCCGCCATCCGGCAAAAAGCTTACTCGTTGTAGTAATCCACATCCAACCGCTGACCATCAACAATGATATCGCGCCAGGCTTTGGGGGCTGAGTCTAACCGATGCCCGGCAATCGCGTGCAACAGTTGCGTCTTAGAAAACCCGTCCGGCAATCGGGCGAACGCTTTCTGCGTCCATTTCCCCTCTTTTAAGCCGTAGACCTGGCTCTCGGCAACAATAAAGTTATACAGCACCTGCTCAGGCTGACCGTCGCCGTTAAGATCCTGACTCACCAGCACGCAGGCATCCGGTTCAAGGCAGGAATCGTCCGAATAACTCTGCTCTTTGACAAACGCCCAAAATGCGGCATCCGGCTTCTGGCTACCGGGCGCAATCATCACCACCCGCGCTAAATCGTCCGCCGTCGGAGAGACCTTATTTCTCTGCAAAAACGTCATCAGTTTACGATTGCGCTTTCTGTTCTGCGTAAACGCCTCGTCATCCCGCAACGATTTCAGCGCTTCCTGGCCAGGTTTGCCGCTGTGATCCAGCATATACAGGCTGATCTGATCCGCAGTAATTTTACCGCTATGGTAACGCGCCATATGGCTGTTGACGCTAATACGCCAGACATCAAGTACAGGCGAGGCCAGCAACAGCAATATCACCAGCGTCAACAAAGAGACGCTCAGTATCACCTTGCCTTGCCACTCACCAGGGTCGCGTCCGCGGCGTAACAGACCGATCAGATAACCGAAGGACCATACCAGCAAGACAGACACCGTCAGCGCGCCATACAGACGATCCGGCGTCCAGCCGTATTGCTGAATGCGTACCCATAACGCCCAGCCCGCCAGCAGCATATATATCGGGGCAACGCACAGCGAGGCGCTAATCATGCCGCGTAGTACGCGCGGATAGGGTAATACGCGCTTTTGCGGTTCGTTGACAATCGCCACGAGGAGCAGCAGCATCAGCGTCAGCGTGGATAGCAGCCCCGCAGCGGAAACACGCGCAGAAATCGCCTCCAGTCCGGTAAAGGGTAACGTCACAATAAACAGCAATGCCAGCAGCGACACCACCGGCAGTAAACCTGTCGCGATCAGCGTCAACAGCTTTTGCACCGCCGCCACAAGGCGCGACTGCGTGCGGGCGAGAATGACCGCCAGCGCCGTAATCAAGCCGATGGTCACATAAATAAAGGCTTCAGTTTCAAAGAAAAGGGTGCTGAAAAAGCGGATGCCCACCAGCCTGAATAGCGCGCTCCAGAGCAGGAGAACCAGCCAGAACAGTCCGTTGGCGACCAGGACGATAAACAATGTCAGTACGTTATGCCATAACCGCAGATAAAACTGGGGATAACGCGCCGAACCGGTTTGCGAATGTAGCTGATATTGCATCCAGGGTAAGACCAGCATCGCCATCAACACAAGCCGGAGACCATACAGCCAGAGGAGCTCGGCCAGGCGCCATTTCTCCACCGTCTCAACCTGCCATTTCAGCCAGCCGCTCATTGCCAGCACGACCACAAAGGTCAGCCCCAGCCAGCCCCACAGCGCGCGCTGTTTAAAAGAGACCACGGTAAGCAATAGCATTGACGACAACGCTATCGTCGCAGGCATACCATAGAACAGCCAGTCGCTATTTTGTGGTACCAGCCAGGCCATCAGCAGGTAGCACAAGACGCCCTGCAGCAAACCGGTGAGCAACATCCCCCAGCGAGTAGTACGTGAAAGCGCTACACTTTCCATGTCGTTATCCAGAATGATGAGAAAGCCGCATTATTGCACCATCTGTTCACCGCCAGGCGTCGTCATGCATAATTCAGAAAAAAACGCAGAGAGGTGAATCGATATTGTTAATGTTGGTGTTACGTAACTTTCTTACATGAATGCGATTACAGTCACATTATGTCGGTCAAAAACACTTCCTTTTAACGTTTTCAGAACATTTTCCACAACAAAAGTAGGTTTCCTGCCATAATAACCGCCGCTGCGTGACAGGAGTCACAGTGTTTTTCGTCAATCGTGATTTTGTCCAGATACGTAAATCTATGAGCCTTGTCGCGGTTAACCAACCTCAAAAAACCTTACTATTTTCGGTAATATATATTGGCTAAGGAGCAGTGATATGCGCGTTAACAATTTAACCCCGCAAGATCTCAAGGCTTATGGTATCAACGACGTCCAGGATATCGTTTACAATCCCAGCTACGACACCCTTTATCAGGAAGAACTTAATCCTGGTCTGGAAGGCTATGAGCGTGGCGTGTTAACTAACCTGGGCGCTGTTGCCGTTGATACCGGTATTTTTACCGGTCGTTCGCCTAAGGATAAGTATATTGTTCGCGACGACACCACGCGTGATACGCTGTGGTGGTCCGATAAGGGTAAAGGTAAAAACGATAATAAGCCGCTTTCCCAGGAAACCTGGCAACACCTGAAAGGTCTGGTGACGCATCAGCTTTCCGGTAAGCGCTTATTCATTGTTGATGCGTTCTGCGGCGCAAATGCCGATACGCGTCTTTCCGTGCGCTTTATTACGGAAGTCGCCTGGCAGGCCCACTTCGTTAAAAATATGTTCATTCGCCCAACGGACGAAGAGCTGGTAGGCTTCAAACCTGACTTTATTGTCATGAACGGCGCGAAGTGCACCAACCCGCAGTGGAAAGAGCAAGGGCTGAACTCGGAAAACTTCGTGGCGTTCAACCTGACTGAACGTATTCAGCTTATTGGCGGCACCTGGTACGGCGGCGAAATGAAAAAAGGAATGTTCTCGGTAATGAACTACCTGCTGCCGCTCAAAGGTATCGCCTCAATGCACTGTTCCGCCAACGTGGGTGAAAAAGGCGATGTCGCGGTCTTCTTCGGCCTTTCCGGTACCGGAAAAACCACTCTGTCCACCGACCCGAAACGTCGTCTGATTGGCGATGATGAGCACGGTTGGGATGACGACGGCGTGTTCAACTTTGAAGGCGGCTGCTACGCCAAAACCATCAAACTGTCGAAAGAAGCGGAGCCAGAAATTTATCATGCGATTCGCCGTGATGCGCTGCTGGAAAACGTCACCGTGCGCGAAGACGGCACCGTTGATTTCGATGATGGTTCCAAAACCGAAAACACCCGCGTCTCTTACCCGATCTATCATATCGATAACATCGTTAAGCCCGTGTCCAAAGCAGGTCACGCCACGAAGGTTATCTTCCTGACGGCGGACGCCTTCGGCGTGCTGCCGCCGGTTTCCCGTTTAACCGCTAACCAGACGCAGTACCACTTCCTGTCGGGTTTCACCGCTAAACTGGCCGGCACCGAACGCGGCGTCACCGAACCGACCCCCACCTTCTCCGCCTGCTTCGGCGCCGCGTTCCTGACGCTGCACCCGACGCAGTATGCTGAGGTGCTGGTGAAACGTATGCAGGCAGCAGGCGCGCAGGCTTATCTGGTTAACACCGGCTGGAATGGCACCGGCAAACGTATCTCCATCAAAGATACGCGCGCGATTATCGACGCCATTCTGAACGGTTCTCTTGATAACGCGGAAACCTTCCGTCTGCCGCTGTTCGATCTGGCGATCCCGACTGAACTGCCAGGCGTGGATACCCACATTCTCGACCCGCGTAACACCTACGCGTCGCCGGAACAATGGCAGGAAAAAGCCACCGCGCTGGCGAAACTGTTCATTGAGAACTTCGAGAAGTATACGGATACCCCGGCAGGCGAAGCGCTGGTTAGCGCCGGACCGAAGCTGTAAGGAACAGGCCGGATGGCGGCTTTGAACAGCGTCATCCAGCGTTGAGAAGAAAGGGAGGGTAATACCTCCCTTTCTTATGCCTCTTTTGTCGTCCCCTGGACGCGAGCCACAGGAACCGGTAGCCAGGCGCGAATCGACAATCCGCCACGCTCGCTGGTGCCAATCTCCAGCATCCCGTTATGGTTATCGATAATGCGCTGCACAATCGCCAGCCCCAGCCCTGTGCCGCTGGTGCTACGGGCGCTGTCGCCGCGTACAAAAGGCTGGAACAGATGTTTACGCTGCTCCGGCTTAATGCCCGGCCCGTCATCTTCTACCTGGAACCAGGCGCGATGCGACTCGGTGCCGCTGCTGACCTTAATCCAGCCGTTGCCATAGCGGGCAGCATTGACCACCATATTCGCCACCGCGCGCTTAATCGAGAGCGGGTGCATTTTCACCTGGATACTGCCTGCCTGAAGCGCAGTGTTAATCTCACGCTCATAGCCGCTTTCCGCCGCAATCACCTCGCCCAGTACGGAATTGAGATCCGCCATCTCCATTGGCATTTCCTGACCGGTACGCAGATAGTCAATAAACTGTTCGATAATGGCGTTACACTCTTCGATGTCTTTATTGATCGACTCCGCGAGATAACCGTCTTCCTCGCCCATCATCTCCGTCGCCAGACGAATACGGGTCAGCGGCGTGCGCAAGTCGTGGCTGACGCCCGCCATCAATAGCGTACGGTCATCGGCCAATTGTTTCACGCCGGCTGCCATATGGTTAAACGCCCGGGTCACAGAGCGCACCTCAGAGGCGCCATATTCACGCAGCGGCGGCGGAATAATTCCCTTCCCTACCTGCAGGGCGGCATGTTCAAGATCCACTAACGGTCGATTCTGTATACGAATAAACAGCCACGCGCCACCTATCGCCAGGAGCATGATCGCCAGCGTGTAACGGAAAAGCGGAGAAAAATCGCCCTGATGAATCTCGGTCAGCGGCACGCGCACCCAGATATTGGGCGACAGCCAGGTTTTGAGCCACACGACGGGCGAGCTTTTGTTGACCTCAACGCGCACTTCCGTCGGGCCGCCTAATTGCTGCGCCATCTGGTGGCTTAAGAATTCGTAGTGTTGCGCCCAACGCAGCCCGGCCTCTTCGGCGGCTTCGTTGGTGTAGAGAGAGATCCCCAGCTCGCGATAGATTTCCCGGCGAAACGCAGGCGGCACGACTAACTGCGTGCCGTCCTCCAGTTGCAGCTTATCGGTCATCAGCATACGGACTTCGTAAGCCAGAACCTTATTAAACTGCTGGAGGCTCGGCAAAATCGCGAAGTTCAGCACCACCAGGTAGGTCGTCACCAGGCTGACGAACAGCAAGGTGACGATGAGCAACAGCGTGCGGGCAAATGAACTTCGCGGCGAGAAGCGCATTCGCCTCATGCTTTAGAACCGTCCGGTACGAAGACGTAGCCCAGGCCCCATACGGTCTGAATATAACGCGGATGTGCCGGATCTTCTTCCACCATACGGCGCAGGCGGGAGATCTGGACGTCGATGGAGCGTTCCATCGCGGAATACTCGCGGCCACGGGCCAGATTCATCAGCTTATCGCGAGAGAGCGGCTCGCGCGGATGGCTGACTAACGCTTTCAGTACCGCAAACTCCCCGCTGGTCAGCGGCATCGGTTCATCTTCACGGAACATCTCGCGCGTACCGAGGTTCAGTTTAAACTTACCGAATGCGATAACGGCCTCTTCCTGCGACGGCGCGCCGGGCAGTTCGTTTGCCTGACGACGTAGCACGGCGCGGATACGCGCCAACAGCTCGCGCGGGTTAAACGGTTTAGGAATGTAGTCATCGGCGCCGATTTCCAGCCCGACGATACGGTCAACTTCTTCACCCTTCGCCGTGACCATAATGATCGGCATTGGATTACTTTGACTACGCAGGCGACGACAAATCGACAGACCATCTTCACCTGGCAGCATTAAATCCAGTACCATGAGATGGAAAGATTCACGGGTCAGCAGACGATCCATCTGCTCGGCGTTAGCGACGCTTCGAACCTGGAAGCCCTGCTCGGTCAGATAACGTTCCAGTAGCGCCCGCAGACGCATATCGTCATCAACCACCAGAATCTTATAATTCTCTTGCATTGTCTGTACTCCCAAAGGTTCGCAACAAATGTAAGTGTGTATTCTTAAAAAAGCTCACGTGAGTCACCAGCAAATTCTGGTATGAATTTCAGGCTAAATTGTTACAAAGCATATTTAACAGCAGCTTAAATATACAATTAATCGGCAACCCCATTATTTATTCTGTCGGGACGATCACGTTATACCCCGTGTGCGCAATATCGACAGCAAAGGTAAATCAACGAGATGAAAACGCCCCTGATCACCCGCGAAGGGTACGAAACACTCAAACAAGAGCTCAATTATCTCTGGCGTGAAGAGCGCCCGGAGGTCACCAAAAAAGTGACCTGGGCTGCGAGTCTGGGCGACCGCAGCGAGAATGCCGACTATCAGTATAATAAAAAGCGCCTGCGTGAGATCGACAGACGCGTCAGATATCTGACCAAATGCATGGAAAATCTCAAAATCGTGGATTATTCCCCGCAGCAGGAGGGCAAAGTCTTCTTCGGCGCCTGGGTGGAAATTGAAAATGATGACGGCGATACGCTGAAGTTCCGCATTGTCGGCTACGATGAAATTTTCGGACGTAAGGATTACATCTCTATCGACTCGCCGATGGCGCGGGCGCTACTGAAAAAAGAAGTGGGCGATCTGGCGGTGGTCAACACCCCTGTCGGCGAAGCAAACTGGTACGTCAATGCGATCGAATACGTCAAATAAGACAAGAAGAATCCTAAGCCCCCGCTGATGGCTGGCATTTTTGCCAGCCAATCCGTATAACTATCCCCTGATTTTTATCCTGAAGACGAAGCTAACCCATGATGAATGATTCTTTCTGCCGCATTATTGCGGGTGAAATCCAGGCAAATGCCGGGCAGGTTGAAGCTGCCGTTCGCCTGCTTGACGAAGGGAACACCGTGCCGTTTATCGCACGTTATCGTAAAGAAATCACCGGCGGTCTGGATGACACGCAGTTGCGTAACCTGGAAACGCGTCTGGGCTATCTGCGTGAGCTGGAAGACAGGCGTCAGGCCATCCTCAAGTCCATTTCCGAACAAGGCAAACTGACCGATGAGCTGGCTGGCGCCATCAACGCTACGTTAAGTAAGACCGAGCTCGAAGACCTCTACCTGCCCTATAAACCTAAACGCCGCACCCGTGGACAAATCGCCATTGAAGCCGGCCTTGAGCCGCTGGCCGATCTGCTCTGGAACGAGCCGTCCCACGATCCTGACGTGGAAGCGGCAAAGTACATTGATGGCGACAAAGGCGTGGCGGACACGAAAGCCGCGCTCGACGGCGCACGCTACATTCTGATGGAGCGCTTTGCCGAAGACGCCGCATTGCTGGCGAAAGTGCGTGATTACCTGTGGAAGAACGCCCATCTGGTCGCCACCGTCGTGAGCGGCAAAGAGGAAGAAGGGGCAAAATTCCGCGACTATTTCGACCATCATGAGCCCATTGCTAACGTCCCGTCTCACCGTGCGCTGGCCATGTTCCGTGGTCGTAACGAAGGCATTCTGCAACTTTCGCTCAATGCCGACCCACAATTTGATGAGCCGCCGAAAGAGAGCTACTGCGAGCAGATCATCATGGACCATCTCGGCCTGCGGCTAAATAACGCCCCGGCGGATAGCTGGCGCAAAGGCGTAGTGAGCTGGACGTGGCGTATCAAAGTTTTAATGCACCTCGAAACCGAACTGATGGGTACCGTGCGCGAACGTGCGGAAGACGAAGCGATTAACGTGTTTGCCCGCAACCTGCACGACCTGCTGATGGCAGCCCCCGCAGGCCTGCGCGCCACAATGGGCCTTGATCCTGGCCTGCGTACCGGCGTAAAAGTCGCTGTCGTTGACGGCACCGGCAAGCTGGTGGCGACGGATACCATTTATCCGCATACCGGTCAGGCGGCCAAAGCGGCTACCGTGATCGCCGCGCTGTGCGAAAAATACCATGTCGAACTGGTCGCGATTGGCAACGGTACGGCCTCGCGTGAAACCGAACGCTTCTATCTCGACGTACAGAAACAGTTCCCGAACGTGACGGCGCAAAAAGTGATCGTCAGCGAAGCGGGGGCGTCCGTGTATTCCGCTTCTGAGCTGGCGGCGCAGGAGTTTCCGGATCTCGACGTCTCCCTGCGCGGCGCGGTCTCTATCGCGCGTCGTCTACAGGATCCGCTGGCGGAACTGGTGAAAATCGATCCGAAATCGATCGGCGTCGGCCAATATCAACACGATGTCAGCCAGACCCAGTTGGCCCGTAAACTGGATGCGGTGGTCGAAGACTGCGTAAACGCCGTCGGCGTCGATTTGAATACCGCCTCCGTACCGCTGCTGACCCGCGTCGCAGGCTTAACGCGCATGATGGCGCAAAACATCGTCGCCTGGCGCGATGAGAACGGTCAGTTCCAGAACCGCCAGCAACTGTTGAAGGTGAGCCGTCTGGGGCCGAAAGCGTTTGAGCAGTGCGCGGGCTTCCTGCGTATTAACCACGGCGATAACCCGCTGGATGCCTCCACCGTCCACCCGGAAGCCTATCCGGTTGTCGAACGCATTCTGGCGGCGACGCAGCAAGCGCTAAAAGATCTGATGGGCAACAGCAACGAATTGCGTCACCTCAAGGCCGCTGATTTTACCGACGATAAATTCGGCGTGCCGACCGTGAGCGATATCATCAAAGAGCTGGAAAAACCGGGCCGCGACCCGCGTCCTGAATTTAAAACCGCGCAGTTCGCCGATGGCGTCGAAACCATGAACGACCTGCTGCCGGGGATGATTCTGGAAGGGGCGGTCACTAACGTCACTAACTTCGGCGCGTTTGTCGATATCGGCGTTCATCAGGATGGCCTGGTGCATATCTCCTCGCTCTCGAATAAGTTCGTCGACGATCCGCACACCGTGGTGAAAGCGGGCGACATCGTGAAGGTGAAAGTGCTGGAAGTGGATCTGCAACGTAAGCGTATTGCGCTGACGATGCGTCTGGACGAACAGCCCGGCGAAACCGCCGCTCGCCGCGGCGGCGGCGCCGATCGCGCTCAGGGCAACCGCCCGGCATCAAAAGCGGCGAAACCGCGCGGTCGTGACGCCCAGCCAGCCGGTAACAGCGCCATGATGGACGCGCTGGCAGCGGCAATGGGGAAAAAACGCTAATCGGGTAATACGCAGGCTGGGTTACTTCTTATCCGGCCTGCGATTTTGCAATACGTCCAACCCTTTCTTTTTTAATTAACAATTAAATCTTACCCATTAGAATCTGTTAATTAATTTCCTTCTGCTATCCGCACTATTAATTATCACTTTATTAACAGATGAAACCTTAATTAAACATTAAAAACGGTGAATATTTGCACATTAGGGGTATTTGCAAAAAGACAAATAAATGTTGAGCCATATCAACATCGGCGCAAATTATCGCTTATTTGTACATTCCGTCACATTTTAATCGTTGAAGATAGAAACCATTCTCATTATCATTGTGTTGTTGATTATTTACTCTTTCCTTCGTTGGCTAAACATCGGGTCTCCTGCCGCCCCCCTGAGCGCCGCATGAGGTATACATCCAGTTAGTAAGAAACAAGTAGGTCGTATGCAATTCACTCCTGACACTGCGTGGAAAATCACCGGCTTTGCGCGTGAAATCAGCCCGGCGTATCGTCAAAAACTGCTTTCGCTCGGCATGTTGCCCGGCTCTTCATTTAATGTTGTCCGCGTCGCGCCCTTAGGCGATCCGATCCATATCGAAACACGACGCGTGAGTCTGGTTTTGCGTAAAAAGGATTTGGCGTTAATAGAAGTGGAAGCGGTTTCCTGTTAATACAGTGAGTCTATAAAAATGAAAAAATTAACCATTGGTTTAATTGGTAATCCTAATTCCGGCAAGACCACCTTATTTAACCAACTCACCGGCGCGCGTCAGCGCGTGGGGAACTGGGCGGGCGTCACCGTCGAGCGTAAAGAGGGCCAGTTCGCGACAACTGACCACCAGGTCACGCTGGTAGATTTACCCGGCACCTATTCTCTGACGACCATCTCGTCACAAACCTCTCTCGACGAACAGATCGCCTGCCACTACATCCTGAGCGGCGACGCCGACCTGTTGATAAACGTTGTGGACGCCTCCAATCTGGAGCGCAACCTCTATTTGACGCTGCAACTGCTGGAGCTGGGTATCCCCTGTATTGTCGCGCTCAACATGCTGGATATCGCCGAAAAACAGCAGGTTCGTATTGATGTCGACGCTCTGTCCACGCGTCTGGGTTGCCCTGTCGTACCGCTGGTATCGACTCGCGGTCGCGGTATCGAGGCGCTGAAACTGGCCATTGACCGTCACAACGCTAACGACAACGTCGAACTGGTGCATTATGCCCAGCCGCTGCTGCGCGAAGCAGGTTTCCTGGCCGACGCGATGGCCCAGGAGATGCCTTTACAACAGCGCCGCTGGCTGGGTCTGCAAATGCTGGAGGGCGATATCTACAGCCGGGCCTACGCAGGCGAAGCGGCGCAAAACCTGGACACCTCCCTTGCCCGTCTGAAGGACGAAATGGACGACCCGGCGCTGCATATCGCCGACGCCCGTTATCAGTGTATCGCCGCTATTTGCGACGTGGTCAGCAATACCCTGACAGCCGAACCCAGCCGCTTCACCAGGGCGGTCGATAAAATTATTCTGAACCGCTTCCTCGGCTTACCGATTTTTTTGTTCGTGATGTACCTGATGTTCCTGCTCGCCATTAACATCGGCGGCGCGTTGCAACCCCTGTTTGATGCCGGTTCCGTCGCCATCTTTATTCATGGCATTCAATGGATTGGCTACACGTTGCACTTCCCGGATTGGTTAACCATCTTCCTGGCGCAAGGTCTTGGCGGCGGGATCAATACCGTCCTGCCGCTGGTGCCGCAAATCGGGATGATGTACCTGTTCCTCTCCTTCCTTGAAGACTCCGGTTATATGGCGCGCGCGGCCTTCGTCATGGATCGCCTGATGCAGGCGCTGGGACTACCGGGTAAATCCTTCGTGCCGCTGATTGTCGGCTTCGGCTGTAACGTACCTTCCGTGATGGGCGCCCGCACGCTTGACGCTCCGCGCGAACGCCTGATGACCATCATGATGGCGCCGTTTATGTCCTGTGGCGCGCGCCTGGCGATTTTCGCCGTCTTTGCCGCCGCCTTCTTCGGGCAAAACGGCGCGCTGGCGGTCTTCTCGCTGTACGTGCTGGGTATTGTCATGGCGGTATTAACCGGCCTGATGCTGAAGCATACCATTATGCGCGGCGAAGCCTCTCCGTTTGTGATGGAGCTGCCGGTTTACCACGTCCCGCATATCAAGAGCCTGATCATCCAGACCTGGCAACGCCTGAAAGGTTTTGTACTACGCGCCGGTAAAGTCATTATCATCGTGAGTATTTTCCTGAGCGCGTTTAACAGTTTCTCGCTGAGCGGCAAAATCGTCGATAACATTAATGACTCCGCCCTCGCCTCTGTAAGCCGGGTCATCACGCCAGTCTTTAAACCGATCGGCGTCCATGAGGATAACTGGCAAGCGACCGTAGGTCTGTTTACGGGCGCCATGGCGAAAGAAGTTGTCGTCGGTACGCTGAACACGCTCTACACCGCCGAAAATATTCAGGACGAAGCGTTTAATCCTGCCGACTTTCACCTCGGCGATGAACTGCTGGGCGCGGTTGACGATACCTGGCAAAGCCTGAAAGACACCTTTAGCCTGAGCGTACTGGCTAACCCGATCGAAGCGAGTAAAGGCGACGGCGAAATGGCGACCGGCGCGATGGGCGTGATGGATCAAAAATTCGGCAGCGCCGCGGCGGCGTACAGTTACCTGATTTTTGTCCTGCTTTACGTACCGTGTATCTCGGTAATGGGCGCTATCGCCCGCGAGTCCAGCCGCGGCTGGATGGGCTTCTCCATCCTGTGGGGACTGAATATCGCCTATTCGCTCGCCACGCTGTTCTACCAGGTTACCAGCTTCAGTCAACACCCGACATACAGCCTGATCTGTATTCTGGCGGTAATCATCTTTAACGTTGTGGTATTAAGTCTGCTACGCCGCGCCCGCAGCCGTGTAGACATTGAACTGCTGGCAACCCGCAAAAACGTCAGTTCCTGTTGTTCGGGCACTGCGGGCAATTGTCACTAAGGGATGTAAAAAATGGCTTCATTGATACAGGTTCGCGATCTACTGGCGCTACGGGGGCGTATGGAGGCAACGCAGATCAGCCATACGCTGCACGCTCCGCAGCCCATGATCGACGCCATGCTGAATCAACTGGAGATCATGGGTAAAGCGGTACGTATCCCGGAAGAAGCGGACGGCTGCCTTTCAGGCAGCTGTAAAAGTTGTCCGGAAGGTAAAGCCTGCCTGCGCGAATGGTGGGCCTTGCGTTAACCTTCGCCGGGTAGCGACGTAACGCGTCTTATCCGGCCTTTATCCCGCGTTATGTTGCCCGGTACGCGTCACGCTGCCGGGCAATTTTGCGTCATGCCTTCCACAAAGATGAAAGCGTTACCGCCGTGCGCATTTATCTCCCCACGCGCCTCGCAAGCGCACTAATCCTTTACTGCAATCAGCCCGGTCTGCGCGTAGTGTCACGCCATTGAACTTCACCGATGACGGATCGATATGGCGACCTCAACAACATCCACGCCGCATGACGCGGTATTCAAACAGTTTCTATGCCACCCCGATACTGCACGGGATTTTTTGGAAATTCATCTCCCGACGACATTACGTCAAATCTGTAATCTGAATACGTTACGGCTGGAGTCCGGTAGCTTTATTGAAGAGGATTTACGCCCCCATTATTCCGATATTCTGTGGTCGCTGGAAACGAGTGAAGGTGAAGGTTACATTTACGTGGTTATTGAACATCAGAGTACGCCGGACGCGCATATGGCATTTCGGCTGATGCGTTACGCAATGGCTGCAATGCAACGGCACCTGGAGGCCGGGCATAAGACGTTGCCGTTAGTGGTGCCAATGCTGTTTTATCACGGAAACCGCAGCCCGTATCCGTTCTCATTATGCTGGCTGGATGAATTTGCCGACCCGGTGATGGCGCGTAAGCTATACGCCACCGCCTTTCCTCTGGTCGATATTACGGTCGTGCCGGACGACGAGATTATGCGACACCGACGGGTCGCGCTGCTGGAACTCATACAAAAACACATCCGCCAGCGTGATCTGATGGGGCTTGTCGAACAGCTGGTCGCCCTGCTGGTTAAGGGATACGCTAATGACACCCAGCTTCAAAGTTTGTTTAATTACATGATGCACACTGGCGACGCCGCGCGCTTCAATACGTTTATCCGCCAGGTGGCTATGCGTATCCCACAGCATAAGGAGAAGATCATGACTATCGCAGACAGATTACGTCAGGAAGGACATCGTAACGGGTTACAGCAAGGCAAGCAGGAAGGCCAACGGCTCGCCGCATTGCGCATTGCCCGCTCCATGCTAAACGATGGTTTCGATCGCGATACCGTGCTTAGGGTTACCGGGCTGGCGCCTACCGATCTGGCGTCTGAAAGCCATTAACCTTGCAGAATGGTCCGGGCCCGGCAACGCCCTGGTTATAGCGATGATTTTAGCGTCATCAGCGCCTGACAAAACGCCGCCGGATGCGAGATAAACGGCGCATGGGCCGCCTTCGCCATTATCTGTGATGTACTGTGCGGCCATAACGTATCGAGCAAAGGCACGATTTTACGCGGCACCAGACCGTCCAGATAACCATACAAACGCAAAAACGGCATGTTCACATTTTTAAGCGCTTCTCGTAGATCGACCGTTTTTAAGATTTCCAGTCCGCCATTGAGCACGTCTACATCCGGCATAGGCTGCGCCAGCACCACGCTTTTTAAGGTGCGGGCATCCTGACGCGCCGTCTCCGTCCCTAACGTTTGCAGCGCCAGAAAACGCTCCACCGTGCGCTGAAAATCGTCGCTAAGCTGCTGCTGGAATCCACCGAGGATTTCCGGTTTTATTCCCGGCCACCCCTCACGCGCGCTAAAGCATGGCGAAGAGGCGACAGTCACCAGCGCCTGAACGCGTTCAGGGTGGGTGAGCGCCATCTGACTCGCCACCAGGCCGCCCAGGCTCCAGCCAAGCCAGATAGCCTGGTCCGGCGCGTTTTTCGCTACCTGCGCCGTCATCTCTTCAAGCGTCATGGCGCCAAACCCCGAGCTGCGACCATAGCCCGGCAAGTCGACCAGATGCAGCGTAAAATGCGAGCCGAGTTCCTCGCGAATGCAATGCCATACCTCCGCGTTCAATCCCCATCCGTGCAGCAGCACAAGATGACAATTTCCCTCGCCGTAGGTCTGCCACCAGATGTCATTCATCAGTTACTGTTCTCTTTTGTCTAACAAGGATGCACCTATGCTAACAGTACCGGGATTATGCTGGCTATGCCGAATGCCGCTGGCGTTAAGCCACTGGGGGATTTGTTCCGTATGCGCGCGCGCCGTCCGCCAGCGCGTCAGCCTGTGTCCGCAATGTGGATTACCCGCCGCGCATCCTTCGCTCCCCTGCGGTCGCTGCCTGCAAAAACCTCCGCCCTGGCAGCGTCTGGTGAGCGTCAGTGACTATACGCCGCCCTTGAGTTTACTGGTGCATCAGCTTAAATTTACCCGCCGCAGCGAAATTGCCGCCGCACTGGCGCGTCTACTGTTGCAGGAAGTCCTCATGGCGCGCCGCAGCACTGGCTTGCAGCTTCCCGACAGAATCGTCAGCGTTCCGCTCTGGTCGCGCCGACACTGGCGGCGGGGATTTAACCAAAGCGATCTGTTATGCCAACCGTTAGCGCGCTGGCTTGGCTGCGCGTGGGACAGCCAGACCATCACGCGGGTACGGGCGACCGCAACACAACATCATCTCAGCGCCAGGTTACGTAAACGCAATTTGAAAAACGCGTTTCGCCTTGAATTGCCGGTACAGGGTCTCCATATGGTTATTGTGGATGATGTCGTCACTACCGGAAGTACCGTCGCGGAAATCGCGCAACTGCTTTTGCGCAACGGCGCAGCGACTGTCCAGGTATGGTGCCTGTGTCGAACCTTGTAGAGCCTCGATGATGGGCGTATTATAACCAACTAAAATAGTCAACTATTAGGCCATTACTATGATCCGTATTTCCGATGCTGCACAAGCGCACTTTGCCAAACTGCTGGCAAATCAGGAAGAAGGGACGCAAATCCGCGTATTTGTCATTAATCCCGGCACTCCTAACGCAGAGTGCGGCGTTTCTTATTGTCCGCCCGACGCCGTAGAAGCCACCGATACTGCACTGAAATTTGACCTGTTGACCGCTTATGTCGACGAGCTGAGCGCGCCCTATCTGGAAGACGCGGAAATTGATTTCGTGACCGACCAGCTAGGTTCTCAACTCACATTGAAAGCGCCAAACGCGAAGATGCGCAAAGTGGCCGATGACGCGCCGCTGATGGAGCGCGTGGAATATGCTCTGCAATCGCAGATTAACCCGCAGTTGGCGGGCCACGGCGGTCGCGTCTCGCTGATGGAAATTACCGATGAAGGCTATGCAATTCTGCAGTTTGGCGGCGGTTGTAACGGTTGCTCGATGGTTGACGTCACGCTGAAAGAAGGGATCGAGAAACAGTTGCTGAATGAATTCCCGGAACTGAAAGGGGTTCGCGATCTGACCGAACACCAGCGCGGCGAGCACTCCTACTACTAAGATTTTCCCCGCATCCATGCCCGATGGCGCTTGCGCCTGTCGGGCCTTGTCTGCCCCACCGTAGGCCGAATAAGGCGTCTACGCCGCCATTCTGCGCCATCAGCCACATCTCAGAACAATGGTTCTTCTTCTTTCGCCGATAACATGACCTGTGTCTCATAATTTAAATTTTGCCTGCCAGGGTCATTTTCAACACCCATATGTTACCCGTATCATTCTTATGGGCACCTAACATCCATATAACATCTGACTACGCTCATTCGTTTCAACGGTAATCAGTATTGGTGCTATTGCGACTCTGTTCCCGTCGGGAACAACAGGAATTTGTCGTCGAAACAATGACGTTACCCATAACAAAGTAAAGGCCAGGTAAATCATGCCATTAGTCATCGTTGCTATCGGTGTTATCTTGTTACTTCTTCTGATGATCCGCTTCAAAATGAACGGATTTATCGCCCTTGTCCTGGTAGCGCTCGCTGTCGGGTTGATGCAGGGAATGCCGCTGGATAAAGTCATCGGCTCCATCAAAGCCGGTGTCGGCGGTACGCTTGGCAGTCTGGCCCTGATTATGGGGTTCGGCGCCATGCTGGGCAAAATGCTTGCCGACTGCGGCGGCGCTCAACGTATCGCCACTACCCTGATCGCGAAATTTGGTAAAAAGCATATTCAGTGGGCCGTAGTGTTAACCGGCTTTACCGTCGGCTTCGCTCTGTTCTATGAAGTGGGCTTCGTTCTGATGCTGCCGCTGGTATTCACCATTGCCGCAGCGGCGAATATCCCGTTACTGTACGTCGGCGTGCCGATGGCCGCGGCGCTTTCCGTCACACACGGCTTCCTGCCGCCGCACCCGGGCCCAACCGCAATCGCCACGATTTTCCATGCCGATATGGGTAAGACGCTGCTGTTTGGTACGATTCTGGCGATCCCGACCGTGATCCTTGCCGGCCCGGTTTACGCCCGTTTCCTGAAAGGTATCGATAAGCCGATCCCGGAAGGCCTGTACAGCGCGAAAACTTTTACGGAAGAAGAGATGCCGGGCTTTGGCGTCAGCGTCTGGACGTCGCTGGTTCCGGTTATTCTGATGGCGATGCGTGCGATTGCCGAGATGATTCTGCCAAAAGGCCACGCTTTCCTGCCCGTTGCCGAGTTCCTGGGCGACCCGGTAATGGCTACGTTAATTGCCGTACTGATTGCGATGTTCACCTTTGGCCTGAACCGCGGGCGTTCCATGGATCAGATTAACGATACGCTGGTCTCTTCCATCAAAATTATCGCCATGATGCTGCTGATCATCGGCGGCGGCGGCGCATTCAAGCAGGTGCTGGTCGATAGCGGCGTGGATAAATACATCGCTTCAATGATGCATGAAACCAATGTCTCTCCGCTGTTGATGGCGTGGTCTATCGCGGCGGTTCTGCGTATCGCGCTGGGCTCTGCGACTGTCGCGGCGATTACCGCAGGCGGCATTGCGGCGCCGCTGATCGCCACTACCGGCGTTAGCCCTGAACTGATGGTTATCGCAGTCGGTTCCGGGAGCGTGATTTTCTCTCATGTCAACGACCCGGGCTTCTGGCTGTTCAAAGAGTATTTCAATTTGACTATCGGCGAGACCATTAAATCCTGGTCGATGCTGGAAACGATCATCTCCGTCTGCGGCCTGATCGGCTGTCTGCTGTTGGGTATGGTGGTTTAAGCGAGGCGGCTTGTAGGCCGGATAAGGCAGCAATGTGCGCCAGGATTGCCTGATGGCGCTGCGCTTATCAGACCTACGTGCTCTCACCATCATAAAGCCGGGGAAATCCCCGGCTTTATTACTTCTTCTTCGCGGCCGCTTTTCGGCGCTTATCCAAGTCCTTAATCAGCTTGTTTACACCCTCATCGGCAAACATCTGCTCCAGCGTGGCGGTGAGCTTCCGCCGCCAGTTTTTATACTGATCGCTGGTGCCCGGTACGTTAACCGGATCGGCCATATCCAGCCAGTCCTCCGGCTGAAGCCCCAACAGACCGCTGTTACTGTCGGCGATGTAGCGCTGAAGTCCGCGATTTAGCGTTGGCGTCATCGACATTAACGATGCCTTATGCCCGGCGCGTTTTGGCAGACAGCCATATTTATGCAGCGCGTCCAATAGCCCCTGTTTCGCCCGCTCGCGATCCTCATACAGCCCGCGCAGAATCACTTCATCCGGATAAAGCCCCAGAGCTTTACCCAACGTCAGGTCACCGCATTCCCAATAGCCGCGCAGCGTGGGGAGATCGTGCGTCGAGGCGACAGCCATCGATTGTTGCGGATACGCGCCTGGCGCGCGGAAGTTTTTCTCAAGGTCATTTTCAAACCACAGCACTTTATAAGAATAGACCCCGCTATCGCGCAGCTTGCCGACAATCTCAACTGGCACAGTCCCCAGATCTTCGCCTATCACCATACAACGGTGACGTTGGCTCTCCAGCGCCAGAATAGAAAGCAAATCATCTACCGGATAATGGACGTAAGCCCCCTGATCCGCTGTTTCGCCATACGGTATCCACCACAGACGCAGCAACGACATGACATGGTCAATGCGCAACGCGCCGCAGTTTTGCATATTGGCGCGCAGCAGGTCGATAAAGGGCTCATACGCCCGGGCGACAATGATATGCGGGTCCATTGGCGGCAACCCCCAGTTCTGACCGAGCGGGCCGAGGATATCCGGCGGCGCGCCGACAGATGCTTTCAGGCAGTACAGCTCCCGGTCGCACCAGGTTTCCGCGCCGCCTTCCGCTACGCCAACCGCCAGATCGCGGTACAGACCAATCGGTAGTTTAAAACTCTGGCAGGTATCCCAGCAGGCGGCGAATTGGCGCCAGGCCAGCCACTGAAGCCAGAGGTAAAACTCCACCTCTTCGCGGTGCGCTTCACAGAATTGTTTTACCGCGGGAGACTCTACCGACTGGTACGCCTCCGGCCAGGCTGGCCAGCCCCAGCGCTGCTCATCCTCTTTTACCTGATACGCATGCAGCGCGTCGAATGCCGCCTGCCAGTAAAGGCTCTCGCCTTCGCGGGCGATAAAGTGACGAAACTCCGCCATTTGCGCATCGTCGCGAGCGGCAAACCGCGTCCACGCCATCCGCAGCGCCGTGATTTTCAGCGCGGTAACGGTAGCGTAATCCACCCATTGCGCATCGCGCGCCTGTCGCAGCTTTTGCTGTGTGGCGGGCATTTGCCACCATGACTGCGCCTCTTCGCTCAGGCGGAAATCTTCGACGGCGTTGACGTCGATATATATCACGTTCAGCCAGCGACGAGACGAGGGGCTGTAGGGACTGGCGCTCTCCGGATTCGCCGGATAAAGCGCGTGGATCGGATTCAGGCCGATAAACGCGCCGCCGCGTGTCGCCACATCGACCAGCATCGACTTCAAATCGCCGAAATCGCCAATACCCCAGTTTTTTTCTGAACGCAGAGTATAAAGCTGGACGCAGGCCCCCCACAGTTTTTTCCCTTCCAGCAGCGCCTGCGGCTCATAGCATCGCGGCGGGGCGACGATAATCCGGCAGTGCGTACGCTGTTCATCCTGGGTCAACGTCAGGGTGTGGTAACCTTCCGGCAATGTAGCCGGAAGGTTAAGTTTTTTACCGCCCGTCACGCGCCCTTTGTAATGCACGCCCTCTTCCGTAGTCAGCAGCCAGGCAAACTCACCGCGCCCCTCTACCGGCAACGCCATTTTTTTACCCGCGGTATAAACCTTCACATTCGGCACGACCGCCTGTGGTCCTGTTGTCGTGCCGTGCATCGCCGCCAGCAAACGTCTCTTGGTTTCAGCGCCAATAGACTGCGGTTTGCCATGAGCATTGATGTAACTGGGGCTGATCCCCGCCGCCAGCGCGGCACTATCGAGACGTTTATTTTCCATCGCGCTCCCTTAGCGTTTTGCCTGCCAGATACGGGCCTGATAATCGCGAATAGAGCGATCGGAACTGAACATACCGCAGCGCGCGGTATTGAGGATCGCGGCGCGCGTCCACGCTTCCTGGTCGCGATACAGCGCATCCACCTGCTTTTGCGCCTCGACATAAGCGGCGAAGTCCGCCATGACCAGGTACGGATCGCCCCCCTGTTTGCCGAGGCTATGCAGCATCTGGTCAAAGGCATGTTTATCGCCATCGCTGTATTGACCGCTTTCCAGCTCTTTTAACACCGCATCCAGCACTTTGTCTTTTTTACGCCATTTCACCGGATCGTAGCCTTTGGCTTTGAGCGCCTTGACCTCTTCCACAGTATGGCCAAAGATAAAGATATTCTCTTCACCCACCTTCTCAGCGATTTCAACGTTAGCGCCGTCCAGCGTTCCCACAGTCAACGCCCCGTTCAGCGCCAGTTTCATGTTGCCGGTGCCGGACGCCTCTTTCCCGGCGGTAGAAATTTGCTCGGAAATATCCGCCGCCGGAATGAGCATTTCCGCCGCCGAGACGCAGTAATCCGGCAGGAAAACCACCTTCAGCTTATCACCCACCGCCGGGTCGTTATTAATGGCTTCCGCAACCTTATTGATAGCAAAAATGATGTTCTTCGCCAGGTAATAGCCCGGCGCCGCCTTCGCGCCAAACAGGAATACGCGCGGTACGCGGTCAGCCTGCGGGTTTTCGCGGATCTCTTTGTACAGCGCCAGAATATGCAACAGATTCAGATGCTGACGCTTGTACTCGTGCAGACGTTTGATCTGAATATCAAAAATCGCATGGCTCGAAATCTCAATCCCGGTACGGGCCCGGATAAATTTTACCAGCCGTTCTTTGTTCGCCCGTTTGATGTCGCGATACTGCTGACGGAACTTCGCGTCGTCAGCGTATTTTTCGAGGTTGATCAACCGGTCGAGATCGTTAGCCCACTCTTTTTTCAGCGTTTTATCCAGCAACGCCGCAAGCTGCGGATTGCACTGTTTGATCCAGCGACGCGGCGTAATGCCGTTGGTGACATTGTGGAATTTGTTCGGCCAAAGCTGGTGATATTCCGGGAACAGATCTTTCACCACCAGATCGGAGTGCAGCGCCGCCACACCGTTGACCGCAAAGCCGCTGACCACGCACATATTGGCCATGCGCACCTGACGGTCATGCACCACCGCCAGTTTTGCCCATACCTGCTTATCGCCAGGCCAGGTGTTATCGACCAGCGTCTTAAAGCGATCGTTAATCTGTTTGATAATCTGCATATGACGCGGCAGCAGCGCTTTCACCAGCTTCTCATCCCAGCACTCCAGCGCTTCTGGCATCAGGGTGTGGTTGGTGTAGGCGAAGGTTTTGCTGGTGATAGCCCAGGCGTCATCCCAGCTCAGCTGGTGCTCGTCAATCAGCACGCGCAGCAGTTCCGGAATGGCGATGGTCGGGTGAGTATCATTTAGCTGAATGACCTCATAATCCGCCAGCTCATGCAGTTTGCGTCCGGCCAGATGATGGCGACGCAGAATATCCGCTACCGAGCAGGCGCACTGGAAGTATTGCTGCATCAGGCGCAGTTTTTTGCCCGCCGTGTGGTTATCGTTGGGATAAAGCACCTTCGTCAGTTTTTCCGCATCGATACCCTGCTGTTCCGCCCGCAGGAAAGCGCCGTCGTTGAATTTGGTCAGATCAAACGGATGGGCGTGGGTCGCCTGCCACAAACGCAGCGGTTGCGCGACGCCGTTACGATAGCCTAACACCGGCAGATCCCAGGCCTGGCCTGTAATCACAAAACCTGGCTCCCAGCGCCCTTCTTTGGTAACTTTACCGCCGATCCCAACCTGGACGTCCAGCGCCTCGTTGTGGCGGAACCACGGATAGCTGCCGCGATGCCAGTCATCCGGCGCTTCCATCTGCTTGCCTTCAACAAATGACTGACGGAACAGCCCATACTGGTAGTTCAGACTATAGCCCGTAGCGGACTGCCCGACGGTGGCCATCGAATCGAGGAAGCAGGCGGCCAGACGTCCCAGACCACCGTTGCCGAGCGCCGGATCGACTTCCTCTTCCAGCAGATCGGTCAGATTAATATCGTGCGCTTTCAGTACATCGCTAACGTCCTGGTACCATCCCAGATTTAACAGGTTATTTCCCGTCAGGCGGCCAATCAAAAATTCCATCGAAATGTAGTTCACATGACGCTGGCCTTTCGTCGGCTGCGCTACCGGTTGCGCGCTCAGTAATTCCGCCAGCGCGCCGCTAACGGCCTGCCACCACTGACGAGGCGTCATGTCGGACGCCGACAGTAAACCGAAACGCTGCCACTGACGCGTCAGGGCGGCCTGGAATTGATCTTTATTGAAGGTTGGCTGTGACATAGGAAATCCGTCCTCGGGTAATAAAACAACGTTATCGCTAGTTTGCCAGGCTCGATGTTGACCTTCCTCCTCCCGGCACTGATTAGGGAGGGAGGAGGTGCGGGGATGAGCATAAAAGTGTGATCGCCGCCACTTACCCCTGTATAAACGCGCCGATTCCTGTCAACGACCCCCAGTGTTACGCATAATCAAATGAATAAACAGAAATAACAGTAAATCGCGAAGGGGTATTTTCGAAAGATTATATGAACGCCGAAATAGTTTCTTACCTGAAATATTCAGTGGCGGGAGATTCACTCACTAAACATAATTAATTAAACGCCTGGTATCGCCATTGTGTTAAATCCGGATGATGTCCAGGACATTATTTACAATAACGGAAATATGACCTCAGCCCAGCTCTGACGCTCGTTTCAACCGAGCCGAATACTTTTTTAATACCGTTATTTAGAATTGTGACAGAGTGCAAATTCAGACACATAAAAAGTCTGCTTAGCTTGCATTAAAATGCTTTCTGGCCGACCTTATATCTATTAATTACGAAGCGCAAAAAAAATCGCAGTTCCCCCCATTTCCCACAGTGAAGTGATTGCTATGTTGATTCCGTCTAAATTAAGTCGTCCGGTTCGTCTCGACCATACCGTGGTTCGTGAGCGGCTGTTGGCTAAACTTTCCGGCGCGAACAATTTCAGGCTCGCCCTGGTAACCAGTCCTGCTGGCTATGGGAAAACCACGCTTGTCTCACAGTGGGCGGCGGGCAAAAATGAATTAGGCTGGTACTCTCTCGACGAAGGCGATAACCAGCAAGAGCGATTCGCCAGTTACTTAATTGCCGCTATCCAACAGGCCACCGGCGGACACTGCTCTACCAGCGAAGCGATGGCGCAAAAACGTCAGTATGCCAGCCTGACGTCCCTCTTCGCGCAGCTCTTTATTGAACTGGCGCAGTGGCATCGCCCGCTTTATCTGGTGATTGACGACTACCATTTGATTACCAATCCGGTGATTCACGACGCGATGCGCTTTTTCTTACGGCATCAGCCAGAAAATTTCACCCTGGTGGTATTATCGCGTAATTTGCCGCAACTGGGCATCGCTAACCTGCGCGTGCGCGATCAGCTGTTGGAAATCGGCAGCCAGCAGTTGGCTTTTAACCATCAGGAAGCAAAGCAATTTTTTGACCGTCGTCTTTCGTCGCCCATTGAAGCCGCTGAGAGCAGCCGCATGTGCGATGATGTGGCCGGTTGGGCCACTGCGCTACAGTTGATCGCCCTCTCCGCGCGCCAGAACCATACCTCTGCGCATCACTCCGCCCGCCGTCTTGCCGGGATTAATGCCAGCCACCTTTCTGATTATCTGGTGGACGAAGTACTGGATAACGTGGATGTCAGCACCCGACATTTCTTACTTAAAAGCGCGATCTTACGCTCAATGAATGACGCGTTGATCGTGCGCGTGACCGGCGAAGAAAATGGCCAGATGCGGCTGGAGGAGATTGAGCGTCAGGGGTTATTCCTGCAACGCATGGACGACACAGGCGAGTGGTTTAGCTATCACCCGTTGTTTGGTAGCTTTCTGCGCCAGCGTTGCCAGTGGGAACTGGCGGCGGAACTGCCGGAGATTCACCGCGCGGCCGCGGAAAGCTGGATGGAACAAGGTTTTCCCAGCGAAGCTATTCATCATGCGCTGGCGGCGGGTGACGCGCAAATGCTGCGCGATATCCTGCTTAACCATGCGTGGGGGCTGTTTAATCACAGTGAACTGGCGCTGCTGGAAGAGTCATTAAAAGCGCTGCCGTGGGAAAGCCTGCTGGAAAATCCGCGGCTGGTGTTGTTACAGGCCTGGCTGATGCAAAGCCAACACCGCTACAGCGAAGTGAATACGCTGCTGGCGCGCGCCGAGCAAGAGATCAAAGGGGTCATGGACGGCACACTGCATGCTGAATTTAACGCGCTGCGCGCCCAGGTCGCCATCAACGACGGCAATCCGGAAGAGGCAGAGCGGCTGGCGAAACTGGCGCTGGATGAGCTTCCTCTCGCCTGGTTTTATAGCCGTATTGTCGCGACCTCCGTTCACGGCGAAGTGCTGCACTGTAAAGGCGATCTCAGCCAGTCTTTATCGCTGATGCAGCAAACCGAACAAATGGCGCGCCATCATGACGTCTGGCATTACGCGCTGTGGAGCTTAATTCAACAAAGCGAAATTCAGTTCGCCCAGGGATTCCTGCAGGCCGCATGGGAAACGCAGGAGAGAGCCTTCCAGTTGATCAAAGAGCAACATCTGGAACAACTGCCGATGCATGAGTTTCTGGTACGTATCCGCGCGCAATTGCTGTGGGCGTGGGCGCGCCTTGACGAAGCGGAGGCCTCGGCGCGCAGCGGTATCGCTGTGCTGTCCACCTTCCAGCCGCAACAACAGTTGCAGTGCCTGACGTTACTGGTGCAGTGCTCGCTGGCGCGCGGCGATCTGGATAATGCCCGTAGTCAGCTTAACCGACTGGAAAATTTATTAGGCAATGGCCGTTATCACTGCGACTGGATCTCTAACGCCGATAAGGTGCGTGTCATTTACTGGCAGTTAACCGGCGACAAAAAATCCGCCGCCAACTGGTTACGTCATACGCCCAAACCGGCGTTTGCCAATAACCATTTTCTGCAAGGGCAATGGCGGAATATCGCCCGCGCGCAGATCCTGCTGGGCGAATTCGAGCCTGCGGAAATCGTGCTGGAAGAGTTAAATGAGAATGCCCGTAGCCTGCGCTTAATGAGCGATTTAAACCGCAATCTGCTGTTACTCAATCAGCTTTACTGGCAATCCGGGCGGAAAAACGACGCCCAGCGCGTATTGCTTGATGCCTTACAGCTCGCCAACCGCACCGGATTTATCAGCCATTTTGTGATTGAAGGCGAAGCCATGGCGCAACAATTGCGTCAGCTTATCCAGCTCAATACGCTGCCGGAGATGGAGCAGCATCGCGCGCAGCGCATCCTGCGAGAGATTAACCAACATCACCGGCATAAATTCGCCCATTTTGACGAAGGCTTCGTCGAGCGCCTGCTTAACCATCCGGATGTCCCGGAGCTTATTCGCACCAGCCCGCTCACCCAGCGTGAATGGCAGGTGTTAGGGCTTATCTATTCCGGTTACAGCAACGAACAGATTGCCGGCGAACTGGCGGTAGCCGCAACCACCATTAAGACGCATATCCGCAACCTCTACCAGAAACTCGGCGTCGCGCACCGTCAGGACGCGGTACAGCACGCGCAGCAGTTGCTGAAGATGATGGGGTACGGGGTTTAACGTGTGCCTGATGGCGCTTCGCTTATCAGGCCTGCAGAGTCATTTTAAAACATATTGATATTGCTGGTTTTGTAGGCCGGGAGCATAAACGTAAATCCAGACGTTGAGTTGGCTTCAGGCCCGATGGCCGTCGCTCAGCCGCAGGTTAAATGGCGCCCATCCATCCGGCGGGTCCCATTCGCCACTGCCATAAATAATACCCTCCCGGATATCATGAATAATGACGCCATCAATACCACACGGTTCCGATCGCCAGATAATGCCGGAACTCACGTTGATAAGAAACGTATACTGAAAGGTTGTGACCAGGAAATTCTCGCTCAGCGAGGTCTTATGATCCCAAACATCGGGTATTGAATAAATATGGCCAACATAATCATCAAGAAACAGGCTTTTAACCTGATGTGAATCCGTATCAAATAAGTGAACGTGCTGACCGTATAATATCGCAATAGTCTTATCATTATTCATGATGCCGCTGAAGCACTGCTCAACGATCCAGCGCCCCTCTTCCAGCGCGACAAAAAGACACAGCACGATAACCGGCTCGCCGTCCTGACTCACCAGCACTCTTCGCCGCATCGTTGAAGGGCCGGAAAAGGGATTAACATCCCTCTCCGGGATAGCGTCAGCAACGCGTTGTTCAGCATCAAGGAAATCAGCGTGGTATGTCATGATCCGCTATCCTTTTTACTTACCATAACCTGCACCATCTCCCTCGCCTCCTCCAGGTTGAACGTTACCGGCAAAAACCGTTCCACCACCGCAATATTGGTAAGCAAGTGAGCGGAAGCCCGCGCCACGGTAAACGCGCCTTCGCCCGCCAGCGCCAGCGGTAAAATCAGCTGGTCGGCCAGATGCTCTCCCACCGCCGCCGGGCTTGCGAGATAGCGCCGCGCTTCATGCGCAACCTGATTAGCTACCGCTTCCGCGCTGGTGCCTTTTACGCCGAACGCGGCGAACAGTTCGGTCAACTGTTCGCTTTGGATCATCAGCAACAGCGCATTGCCCGGCCCGCAGCCGCCTTCCAGCGCAACGACGTTTTTCTCCGCCAGCGGGAAGTAGGCTTCCAGCGTTGCGACTTCACGTTCGCCAACGTGGTGAGGCACCGAGGCCAGCAAAGCTTCGGCGGTGATACGCCGCGTCTCGCCGCGCGATATCAGCGTCAGACCGCGTAAAGACGCTGCCGGTTCGACGACCGTTGCCGCCGCGCCGCCGCCTGCCGGATAAAAGCCGTGTTTTATCAGCGTGGTACGCTGGTTGATGCCCATCCTCGCCAACAGCGGCTCCCAGACGCGGCAGATAAAATCGGCGCTGGGCGCGGCCTGATTATGCGTCCCGCCGTGAACCTCCACGCGGGATGAACCGTCAGCAAACCACAGCGCGGGCAGGACGGTTTGCAGCACCAGCATACAACTGCCCGCGCTGCCAATCGCGAAACGGTACTCGCCGCCGCGAATCGGCCCCGGCGTAAAACGCAACTGTTGCGAGCCCAGCTCGTCGCCGTTCACCTGCGCGCCGCAGATTTCCGTCGCCGCCCGCACCGCCGTTAAATGCTGGCGTAGCAGCCCCGGTTTAGCGCGCCCGGCGCGGATGCCGCTCATTTCAAACGGCTGGCCGGTTATCATTGATAAACTCAGCGCCGAGCGCAAAATCTGCCCGCCGCCCTCTCCCTGTGCGCCATCCAGCGCGATGATCCTTGCCATTTTCTATCCTTTAACGCACACCACCTGCCGCAGGGTGTACATGATTTCCACCAGGTCAGACTGCGCCGCCATCACCGCATCAATGTCTTTATACGCCATTGGGATCTCGTCGATCACGTCCGCATCTTTACGGCATTCGACATGCGCGGTGGCGCGAATCTGATCGTCAACGCTAAACAGTTTCTTCGCTTTCGTTCGGCTCATCACACGTCCGGCGCCGTGGCTGCACGAACAGAACGACTCTTCGTTACCCAGCCCGCGCACGATAAAGCTTTTCGCCCCCATCGAACCGGGGATGATACCGAACTCACCGCGCCGCGCCGAAACAGCCCCTTTACGCGTCACATAGATCTCTTCGCCAAAGTGCTGCTCTTTTTGCACATAGTTATGGTGGCAGTTGATCTCGTCCATATCGAGGGCGATCGGTTTTTCCACGCAGCGCTGGAGCGCCGCCAGCGCGTTTTCCATCATCGCCTCGCGGTTCAGGCTGGCGAATTGCTGCGCCCAGTGTACCGCTTTCAGGTAATCGTCAAAATATTCGCTTCCTTCATTAAAATACGCCAGATCGCGGGACGGCAGCGTTTCTAACTGCTCCTGCATTTCTTGCTGCGCCAGGCCGATAAAATAGGTGCCGATGGCGTTACCGATCCCGCGCGAACCGGAGTGCAGCATGATCCATACCCGATCGGTTTCATCCAGACAGATCTCAATAAAGTGGTTACCGGTTCCCAACGTTCCCAGGTGCTTATAGCTATTGGTATTCAAAAAGCGCGGATATTTTTGCGTTAACCACTGATATCCCGCTTCCAGTTGCGCCCATTTTTCATCAACGTTGGCGGGCGGGTTTCCCCATGCGCCCACATCGCGACGCCCGCGTCCGGTGGTACGCCCGTGAGGCACAGCGGCCTCTATGGCGTTACGCAGTTCCGCCAGATTTTCCGGCAGATCGGCCGCCGTTAAGCTGGTACGCAGCGCGTTCATTCCACAACCGATATCCACGCCCACCGCCGCCGGAATAATCGCCCCTTTCGTCGGGATCACGCTACCGATGGTCGATCCTTTCCCCAAATGCACATCCGGCATAACGGCAATATGTTTGAAAATAAACGGCATTTTCGCCGTATTGATCAGCTGCTGACGGGCATCGTCTTCTACCGGTACGCCTTTGGTCCACATTTTTACCGGTGCGTTCTGGGTGGTCATTAATTCGTAATTCATCATTTTTCTCATTTTAATCATTAGGGTGGCGACAAGTTTATGTGAATACACCGCTCTACCATTGAGCTACAGAGCCGGGCTCTGACGGGTCTCGAACCCGCAACAAATGTAGATCCACAGGCATTCGCCAAAATAGGGTGGCACGACAAGTTAAGGTGAATCACCCGCTCTACCGTTGAGCTACAGGGCTAAGCCCCGGCAGGATTCGAACCTGCGTCTGGCCATACAAGGTGTAGATCCACCAGCATTCGTGCCTTCAGCGCCGCGCGACAAATTCATAGCCGGGATGATACGCATCGGGAAAGATGTAATCCCGGCCAGCATTCGCGCCGCGCTGAATACTCTTTACAGCGTCACGGCTTCAATCTCTTCCAGCCAGTGCGCGCTGCCATAGCGACCGTTAACAAAGTTATCTATCACCGTAAACACCTCGTCGCTGAAGCCGCCGACGTTCAAAATATCGCTTCGTTCCGCCGCCTGCGTGGTGCCGTAAGGCAGCAGATCGATACACACCAGGCGCGCCTGCGGGTTGCGCTTTTTCAGTTCGATCCAGCATTCCATGGTGGCCGTTGAGCCATGGCGCGATTTATCAACCCACGATTCGTTATCCGACACCATAATCACCAGATCCACCCGCGCCCGCTCGTTCAACAACCTACGCAGCGGCGCGGAGCAGTTGGTGCCGCCGCCGCCAACCGCCGCCAGCTTTTGCGCGTTGTGCATGACCGACTGGCGCGCATCAAGCCGCACGTCGACCACATCGCATTCAAACGGCAGCACGCGGGCCTGCGGATGATTACGCAGCACGGCGGCGGCGATCAGCCCGGCAACGTCCACGCAGCGGATCTTACTGGTCGCCCCCTTGCGATAGCCGGTTATCGACGACTTCATCGACCCCGACACGTCCGGGCAGACCACCACATTGCCGCGAAACGGCGGAATGTTCTCCAGCGCGTACTCCATCGCCTGCGCTAAAGCCTCGCGAATAACCTGCGGCACGCCGCTTTGCAGATTGCTCCACGCCGACAGCAACTGATAAGGATAAACCCAGGACTGGCGCACCTGCGCTCTGTCCGCCAGCTGCTGCGCCACGCTGGCGGCAAGCGTTGTATTCTCAAACACGTCATGACGCGCCAGCGTATTCAAATTCATCCGCAACGTTTGCCAACTCATCCGCTGCGCCAGTTGTGCCCACTGTTCGCGACTCAGCGGCGCGTTGGTCAGCAGTAAAAACGGCACATCGGGTAAGGCCGCGCCCATGTCGCCTTCACGAAACGCCAGCAGCGCGCGCGTTTTTTCCGGCAGTTGCGTCTTATCGCACGGCTTACCAATCAGCCAGGCGAAGAAGGCTTCCTGCCACGCCGCTTGCGGCCGTGGGTGCACCATTTTGACGATATCCGCCAGCGACGGCGCATTGCCCACCGATGCCTGCAATAAGCGCTCTTCGCTGGCGTTCTGCAACCAACGCTGCACCAGCTTCTTTGGCCGCGTCCCCAGCGAGCGCCGTCCGGTCACGCCGCTGCGTAACATTTGCACAAAGTTACGCAGCATCCGGCCATTGTTGATCACCCGCGCAAATACTACCGGCAGCAGCGCCGAACCACGCGCCGCCAGAATGGCGGTCAACAGCGCGGGCATATCCTTCATCATCCCGCGTTCGCGGCCATAAATCGCCAGTTGCGCTAAAAACAGATCGTCGAGATCTTTCGCCGTCGCCAGAACATCATTTAGCTGCGCCTGGCCGCTGGCATAAAAAGTCTCGTTCATGCAGCCGGTCATCACCATTTGCGCCAGTTTATGGCGCGGGGTGAAGGCAAAGGCCGCTGCGCCTTGCTGATTGCTGGCGTTGGCCAGCGGCGCGTCCCTTAACAGCGAACGGAACAAAAGTGGATTAGCCATTTGTTTTTCCCATTTCCGTTATTCTCCATGCCAGAGTTATTGCAACCAGCGTGCCAGAAAATAAATTATTTTATAATTTATTGATTTTTAACTAATTTATTTCTTTAGTGTTCAAGTGAAAGAAAAATGCCTGCACGGCAGCCATTAAAAAGCGATAAAATTATCTCGTCTTTTAGAAGGAAATCTAAGATGCGAAAAACGGTGGCCTTTGGTTTTGTCGGTACGGTGCTCGACTATGCAGGACGCGGCAGTCAGCGTTGGGAAAAATGGCGCCCTACTTTGTGTCTGTGCCAGCAGGAGACGCTGGTCGTTCACCGCCTGGAACTGCTGTACGATGCCCGCTCTCGCTCGCTGTTTGAAGGATTAAAGAAGGATATCGCCAGCGTCTCGCCGGAAACGGAAGTCGTCGGCGTAGAAATCGCGATCCGCAACCCGTGGGACTTCGAAGAGGTTTACGCCTGCCTGCACGATTTCGCCCGCAGCCATACCTTTCATCCCGAAGATGAAGACTATCTGATTCATATCACCACCGGCACCCACGTCGCGCAGATCTGCTGGTTCCTGCTGGCGGAGGCGCGCTATCTACCGGCGCGATTAGCGCAGACCTCGCCGCCGCGCAAAAAAGATAAACCGCATAGCACGGGCGACGTGACGATTATTGACCTCGACCTCAGCCGCTACAATGACATCGCCACCCGCTTCGCCCAGGAGCGGGAGGAGACGCTCAACTTCCTGAAGTCCGGCATTGCAACCCGCAACCCGTGTTTCAACCGGATGATTGAGCAAATTGAGCGCGTCGCGATACGCTCCCGTTCGCCAATCCTGCTCAACGGCCCGACCGGCGCGGGCAAGTCGTTGCTCGCCCGCCGCATCTATGAACTAAAACTGGCCCGCCACCAGTTCAGCGGCCCATTTGTCGAAGTGAACTGCGCCACCCTGCGCGGCGACACGGCGATGTCGGCGCTGTTCGGCCACGTTAAGGGGGCGTTTACCGGCGCGAGAGAGGAGCGTGCGGGACTGCTGCGCAGCGCCGACGGCGGTATGTTGTTTCTTGACGAAGTGGGAGAGCTGGGCGCGGATGAACAGGCCATGTTGCTGAAAGCCATTGAAGAGAAACGCTTTTACCCTTTCGGCAGCGACCAGCAGGTCAGCAGCGATTTCCAGTTGATTGCCGGCACGGTGCGCGACCTGCGCCAGCGAGTGGCGGAGGGGACATTCCGCGAAGACCTGTACGCGCGCATTAATCTCTGGACCTTCGAACTACCGGGCCTGCGTCAGCGCCAGGAAGATATTGAACCAAACCTTGACTACGAACTAGAACGCCACGCGGCGCTAACCGGCGACAGCGTGCGTTTTAATACCGAAGCGCGCCGCGCCTGGCTGAGCTTCGCCACCTCGCCGCAGGCCGCCTGGCGCGGTAACTTCCGCGAACTCTCCGCCAGCGTCACCCGCATGGCGACGCTGGCGGACAACGGGCGAATCACGGTCGAAACGGTAGACGATGAAATCGCGCGTTTGCGCTATAGCTGGAATGACCATCGCCCCTCCGCGCTCGACGGACTGCCGGGCATTGACGCAACGGCGCTGGATCTGTTTGACCGTATGCAACTGGAAAACGTCGTTGCGGTCTGCCGCCAGGCGAAAACCCTTTCCGACGCCGGGCGGCAGCTATTCAACGTTTCCCGTCAGGGGAAAGCCACGGTGAATGACGCTGACCGGCTGCGTAAATACCTGGCGCGTTTTGGTCTGACGTGGGACGTTTTACAGAATTAACACAGCTCCAGTTGAATATGGTTCTCCGTCAACACCTGCATCACGCCCGGCGGCGGCAGGGTATCGGTGTAGACCGCATCGACCATACTAATGCTGCCCATGTTTACCATCGCGTTACGGCCAAATTTAGAGTGATCCACCACCAGCATCACGTGGCGCGAATTTTCGATAATCGCGCGCTTGGTGCGTACCTCATGGTAGTCAAATTCCAGCAACGAGCCGTCGCTATCAATACCGCTAATACCGAGAATGCCGAAATCGAGACGGAACTGGGCGATAAAGTCCTGCGTCGCTTCGCCAATAATGCCGCCGTCGCGGCTACGGAGTTCGCCGCCAGCGAGGATAATACGAAAATCCTCTTTCGCCATTAGCGTGTTCGCTACGTTCAAATTGTTGGTCACGATCCGCAAATTACTGTGCCCTAACAGGGCGTGCGCTACGGCTTCCGGCGTCGTGCCGATATCAATAAACAGCGTTGAACCATTGGGGATCTGGGCCGCGACTTTGCGAGCGATGCGCTCTTTTTCTTCCGTTTGCGTCGCCTTACGATCGTGCCACGGCGTGTTCACTGAGCTGGAGGGCAACGCCGCGCCGCCGTGGTGGCGCAAAATCATATTCTGTTCCGCCAGATCGTTAAGATCCCGACGAATGGTTTGCGGGCTGACAGAAAAATGCTCCACCAGCTCTTCCGTACTGACGTACCCCTGTTTTTTCACCAGTTCAATGATCGCGTCATGCCGTTGTGTTTGTTTCATGAATAATCTCTGAAAGTAACCAACCTTGCGCCGGATAGCGACATTCGCCCTACCCGGCCTGGAAAAATATCTCGACCACAGGCCGGATACGCCTCACGTTCGTTTTCGCGCATTCAGCGTATCAACAAAGGCCATCGCTAAACCGACGATAAGCCCAGCGATGTGCGCGCCGTTCGCCATAGACATGCCAAACCAGTCAAACCAACCAGCGACTATCCACAATAATGCAAAAATAATTAAGCCGCGCTGGAGGTAAATTCCGCTTTGCGGATCGCGCTCTCCGCGCAGCCACACGTACCCCATCAGCGCATAGACGACGCCAGACAGTCCGCCAAACCACGGGCCGCTAAATTTATGCTGTACATAGCCGCTTAGCAGCGCGCTTATCACCGTAATGACGATTAATTTACCGCTGCCCAGGCGCTTCTCTACCGCCCCGCCGAGATACCACCACCACAGCAGGTTAAAAAGAATATGCATCAGTGAGAAGTGCATAAAGATATGGGTGAAGTAGCGCCAGAATTCAAATTTTAAAACCGGATCGAACGGCCACGCCAGCCACACCATCACCGTCTGATCGCCGATGAGACTCATCGCAATATAGACCAGCACGCAGGCGAGCATCACGATCCAGGTAACAGGGCCGGCTCGTTCACGCAGCGTGGCGAGAAAGGGAAAACGGCGGTAGCGTAGCCCGCTGTTAGTCTGCCCGGACTGCCAGCTAGCCGCCAGATAACGCGGATCGCCGGGATTTTCTATAAACCGCGCCAGCTCGACCCGCACACGTTCGGCCTGCGATTCATCTGCCAACCAGATATCGCTTTGATTATGTTGCTGAATAGTAAGAATGACGCCCTGGGTGGCCATGTAATCAACAAATGCCTGCGCCACGCGAGGATTCGCAAAGGAAGTAATCATCAACATTATTGCTGTCGCTTAGTCCATACAAAAGAAGACAGTATATATACCCTTCTCGTCGGAGGCTGCATCTTTATGGGATTACGCGCCATTCGCGACATCGGCAGGGAAACGGCGATGCCAGGCCTCAAACCCGCCGTCAATGCTGTAAACCGCATCATAGCCTTGCTGGAGCAGATACTGCGCGGCGCCTTTACTACTGTTGCCGTGATAGCACATTACCATCACGGCGGTATCGAAACCATGCTCACGCATAAACGCGCCCAGCGTATCGTTAGTCAAGTGAAACGCCTGCGGCGCATGACCCATGGCATAACTTTGCGGATCGCGAATATCGACCAGCACCGCCGCGCCCTGGTGCAGTTTCTGATACGCCTCTTCTACAGTGATACATTCAAATTGTTCCATGAATCGCTCTTTCATTATTGCCGGTGAAGCCAATTAAGGCATTTTATCGCCCAGTGTACGTTGACGGAGTAGCTTAACGCCATAATGTTATACATATCACTCTAAAATGTTTTTTCGATGTTACCAATAGCGCGTTTCTTTGCTATTATGTTCGATAACGAACATTTTTGAACTTTAACGAAAGTGCAAGAGGGCAGCATGGAAACCAAAGATCTGATCGTGATAGGCGGGGGCATTAACGGTGCAGGCATCGCGGCTGATGCCGCCGGACGCGGTTTGTCCGTACTCATGCTGGAAGCGCAGGATTTGGCCTGCGCAACCTCTTCCGCCAGTTCGAAACTTATCCACGGCGGCTTACGCTACCTTGAGCACTACGAGTTCCGTCTGGTCAGCGAAGCGCTGGCAGAACGTGAAGTGCTGTTGAAAATGGCGCCGCACATCGCCTTCCCGATGCGTTTTCGTCTGCCGCACCGCCCGCATTTACGTCCGGCCTGGATGATCCGTATCGGTCTGTTTATGTACGATCACCTCGGCAAACGTACCAGTTTACCCGGTTCCACCGGTGTGCGGTTTGGCGCAGATTCGGTGCTCAAACCTGAAATCGTGCGCGGATTCGAATATTCCGACTGCTGGGTAGACGATGCGCGTCTGGTGCTGGCTAACGCACAGATGGTGGTGCGTAAAGGCGGCGAAGTCCTTACCCGTACTCGCGCAACCGCCGCTCGCAGGGAAAATGGCCTGTGGATTGTCGAAGCGGAAGATATCGACACCGGTAAAAAATATGTCTGGCAGGCGCGCGGACTGGTTAACGCCACCGGACCGTGGGTCAAACAGTTCTTCGACGAAGGGATGCATCTGCCGTCGCCGTATGGCATCCGCCTGATCAAAGGCAGCCATATCGTCGTGCCGCGCGTCCATAATCAGAAGCAGGCGTATATTCTGCAAAACGAAGATAAGCGTATCGTCTTTGTCATTCCGTGGATGGAAGAGTTTTCGATCATTGGCACAACCGATGTCGAATATAAAGGCGATCCGAAAGCGGTAAAAATTGAAGAGAGCGAAATTAATTACCTGTTGAAGGTCTATAACGCGCACTTCCAGAAACAACTGGGGCGCGATGACATCGTCTGGACGTACTCCGGCGTCCGTCCGCTGTGCGATGATGAGTCCGACTCACCGCAGGCGATCACTCGCGATTATACCCTTGATATCCATGATGAAAACGGCAAAGCGCCGCTGCTTTCCGTGTTTGGCGGTAAGCTCACGACCTACCGTAAGCTGGCCGAACACGCGATGGAAAAACTGGCGTCTTATTATCCAGGCATCGGGCCGGCATGGACCAAAACGTGCGTACTGCCCGGCGGCGACATCGACGGCAGCCGCGAAGATTACGCGGCGAAGCTGCGTCGTCGTTACCCATTCCTGACGGAATCGCTGGCGCGCCACTATTCGCGCACTTACGGCAGCAACACGGAGTGGATTCTCGGCGAAGCCACGTCACTGCTTGATTTAGGCGAAGATTTCGGTCATGAGTTTTACGAAGCGGAACTCAAGTACCTGGTGGATCACGAATGGGTGCGCCGTACTGAAGACGCTATCTGGCGTCGCACCAAAGAAGGCATGTGGCTGACCGCCGAGCAGCAGTCCCGCATCACCCAGTGGCTGGCGGCGTATGTTGAGAAACACCAACTTTCACTGGCGTCGTAATAAAATCCGGGGCGGTTTATACCGCCCTTTTCGCCACATACCGCATTCACTCGCCGGGTTTTGTACAGCCGGGCATATGATTAGTGATACGGTAGCGATCGACACTTATTTTGGTAATAAAGAAGGGTTTTGCCCGCGCTTCGCTATTCCAGAGAGTTTTCCCCGTTTTACACCAGCTTTTATGAGAAATGTTGGCATAATGAACCACGCTCTCCTCCCCCAGCACGCTTTCAAAATGCGCGCGTTTATCACCGTCGGCCACGCTAAAGTCAGCATAAAAAAGATTGCTGTCCAGGTTAAACGTCATCTCTATTTCACTGGCGGACGATGGAAAGAACACAGGTAGCCAGGTCCAGATACCGGATTGCTCCGGTATGGCGGCATAATCAGGAAAATAGCTTACCTGGCGATCATCGCAGGCGGTCAGCACAGCGACGATGATTAATGCCGCACCACACCGAAGAACCTGATTAATCAGCTCAGCAACAATATCTTTATGCCACGAAGTGGATTCACGCCGTGCAATACGAATACCAGCGCCGCTGACCGGGTCTACGCCAACCAGTTCCACATATAGTTTAACCTCTTCCATTTAATCCCTTTATTTCGCGGCCGGATACAGCGGCACATATCCCACATCCTGCACCAACTGCTGCCCCTGCGGGCTTAGAAACCAGTCCACCAGCTTTTGTGTTTCCGCTGTGGGGTGTTCACGGGTGACCATATAAACATCAACCGTGTATGGGTAACTGCCGTTACGAATATTTTCAACCGTCGGCGCAACATCGTTTATCGCCAGTAATTTAATCTCTTTATTGCTGTGCATCTGCGTAGCGTAATAACGAAAGGTATAGCCAATGGCGTTGTGCGTATTGCGATACTCAGCCACGATATCCACCATTTCCCCCATCGCGGTTGCCACTGATGTTTTTTGCGCTGGCATCAGCTTTGTTTCTTTCATTACCTTCGCCAGCATCGCCGTTTGGCTGCCAGAGTTTTCCGGTCGCTGCCAGGGCTTAATGTCGATTGCCTCTCCGCCTACCTCATTCCAGTGGGTGATTCTTCCGCTAAAAATGCCGCGAATTTGTACATCACTCAACGATGACACGGGATTGTTTTGGTTGACGATAAACACAAACGCTTCACGTGCAAAGGGGGTGTAAACCAGTTTTACGCCACTGGCCTCGGCCAATTGCTTTTGAGCAGTGGAAGGCTGGGCGACAAAAATAAGATCGGCATTACCGTTAAGGATATTTTGATAGGCTTCAATGGTTCCCTGGTTTTCAAGGTAGTCTTCAGGGCAGATATCATCCGGAAAGCGCGTAAGCGCATAAAAAGCCGAGGCGTATAACGGCAAGCCAGCCGTTGCGCCATCGAGCCGCGGCCAATTTTGAGTGAGCAAAAGTGTCGGTTCATCGCGCAGCCCGGTTAGCTTGTTGCCCCATGTGTGCGCCTGATAATCGCGGAAATAAAGATATTCACTGCTCTCGGGAGCGGGATACTTCACGGCATAAAGATGTGACTGGTATACGGCACAGCTCCCGAAAAACAGCAGACAAATCACCAGCAGGTTACGACAAGTGTAGCCCGCACCGCCGCGTAGCACTCCCCAACGCGCACCGCCATACCCTAATGCAAAACAGAGCTGCGAGCCAACCGGGATGAGCAACACTGCCCATACCCAGTCGTTGAAAAAGGATATTACGCTGGGTACTAACCAAAGCGTTTGCACCACCTGGGCGATGGGTTTACGCCCTATCGCGCGAATATTAAGATCGGTGAGAAACATCAGGATGACCCACCCCATCAGCACCACCAGAGCGGGCATAAGCAGGCAGCAATCACGCCATTCTGGATTTACCTCTGATGCATTTCCCTTTCCCCATATTCGGCCACAGAGAAAAATTAACCCTGCGCCCAGAAGCGCTACCGGGATAATGGTCGCCTTCTCAATAGATTGCGCGACGGGGATACTATTTTCAAGAACGCTAATGCACGCCCACATTCCCCCCACGATAACCGTAATAATGTTCACCAGCAGCGGCACGCCGATAAACGCCATCACCAATGATGTTAAGCTCCTTTGCATCTTCATATTTTGCTTCACCCATCCCTGTATCAGCGCAAAGTATAAACCTGCAGATATCTCCCCCTTCCCCCGCACTTTTCCGAAATACACGCATAAAAAACGGGGCCGTTTGGCCCCGTTCTCAAGCGTTAAACCGCTACAACCGCACCGGATCAATATGCCAGATATTTTCGGCATACTCTTTGATGGTTCTGTCCGATGAGAAGTAGCCCATATTGGCAATGTTGAGCATCGCTTTCGTCGTCCATTCTTCCGGGCGACGATACAACTCATCCACCTTATCCTGGCAGTCCACGTAGCTGCGGTAGTCCGCCAGCACCTGATAGTGATCGCCAAAGTTAATCAGCGAATCAACCAGATCGCGGTAACGGCCTGGCTCTTCCGGATTAAAGACGCCGCTACCAATCTGCGTCAGTACCTGATGTAGCTCTTCATCTTTTTCATAATAGTCGCGAGGCTTATAACCCTGCCTGCGCAACGCTTCCACCTCTTCTGCAGTATTACCGAAGATAAAGATATTCTCCTCGCCGACATGCTCCTGCATCTCTACGTTCGCGCCATCCAGCGTACCAATGGTGAGCGCGCCGTTCAGGGCAAATTTCATATTACTGGTGCCGGAAGCTTCTGTCCCTGCCAGCGAAATCTGCTCAGACAGGTCGGCAGCGGGAATGATCACCTGCGCCAGGCTGACGCTGTAGTTCGGGATAAACACCACTTTCAGCTTGTCGCCAATCTGCGGATCGTTGTTAATCACTTTCGCCACGTCGTTGATCAGATGAATAATGTGTTTTGCCATGTAATAGGCGGAAGCCGCCTTACCGGCAAAAATATTCACCCGCGGCACCCAGTCGGCCTCCGGATTTTCTTTAATGCGGTTATAGCGGGTAATGACATGCAGTACATTCATCAACTGCCGCTTGTATTCGTGAATACGCTTAATCTGCACGTCAAATAACGCTTTAGGGTTCACCACCACATTCAGTTGTTGCGCTATCACTACCGCCAGCCGCTTTTTATTTTCCAGCTTCGCCTGACGCACCGCATGATTGACCAGCGGATAATCACAATGCTGCTTCAGCTCGCTGAGCTGACTAAGATCGGTACGCCAGGTACGACCAATATTCTCATCCAGCACGTCAGAAAGCGGCGGGTTTGCCAGCGCCAGCCAGCGGCGCGGCGTAACGCCGTTCGTGACGTTACAAAAACGGGTCGGGAAAATCTTCGCAAAATCCGCGAACAGCGACTGCACCATCAGGTTGGAATGGAGTTCAGAAACGCCGTTGACTTTATGGCTGACCACCACCGCCAGCCAGGCCATCCGTACCCGGCGGCCGTTCGACTCATCAATAATCGACGCGCGTCCAAGCAGGCTGGTATCGTTGGGATATTGCTCCTGCAACGTTTTCAGGAAATAGTCGTTAATCTCGAAGATAATCTGCAGGTGACGGGGCAGAATTTTCCCCAGCATATCGACGGGCCAGGTTTCCAGCGCCTCGCTCATCAGCGTATGGTTGGTGTAAGAGAAGACCTGACAGCACACCTCAAACGCGTCGTCCCAGCTAAATTTATGTTCATCAATCAGCAGGCGCATCAGCTCCGGAATTGACAGCACCGGATGCGTATCATTGAGGTGAATGGCGATTTTATCCGCCAGATTCTCATAGGTTTTATGCAGTTGATAATGACGGTGCAGGATATCCTGCACTGTCGCCGAGACCAGGAAATACTCCTGGCGCAGGCGTAGCTCTCGTCCGGAATAGGTGGAATCGTCCGGATAGAGCACCCGTGAAACGTTCTCAGAGTGGTTTTTATCTTCCACCGCCGCAAAGTAGTCGCCCTGGTTGAATTTACCGAGGTTGATTTCACTACTGGCCTGCGCATTCCACAGCCGCAGTGTGTTAGTGGCGTCGGTGTCGTAACCGGGGATGATCTGATCATACGCGACGGCCAGAATCTCTTCCGTCTCAATCCAACGCGCTTTTTTACCTTCCTGCTGAATGCGACCGCCAAAAAGCACCTTATAGCGCGTATTGTGGCGCTTGAACTCCCACGGGTTGCCATATTCCAGCCAGTAATCCGGAGACTCTTTTTGCCGCCCGTCGACAATATTCTGCTTAAACATGCCGTAGTCGTAGCGAATGCCATACCCGCGACCCGGTAATCCTAGCGTCGCCAGCGAGTCCAGGAAGCAAGCCGCCAGCCGTCCTAAGCCGCCGTTGCCAAGCCCTGGGTCATTCTCTTCATCGATCAGCTCTTCGAGATCTAAGCCCATGGCCTCCAGCGCGCCTTTAACGTCGTCATAAATGCCCAACGAGAGCAGCGCGTTAGAGAGAGTACGACCAATCAAAAACTCCATCGACAGGTAATAAACCTGCCGGGTTTCCTGCGATAATTGGGCTCGATTAGAACGCAGCCAGCGCTCCACCAGACGATCGCGCACCGCGAACAACGTGGCGTTCAGCCATTCGTGTTTATTGGCAATGACCGGGTCTTTACCAATCGTAAACATCAGCTTATAGGCAATAGAATGCTTAAGCGCCTCAACGCTGAGAGTGGGCGATGCATAAGTAAACGGAGCATTCATATAAATGATTCCTGGATGACTATTTCAAGCGATAGTACAGCTCGCGGTATGATTTCGCGGCAACTTGCCAGCTAAAATCCATCGCCATCGCCTGCCGTTGTACAAACCGCCAAAGCGAAGGCCGTGACCACAACACAAAAGCACGCCGAATCGCGCGTAGCAACGACCAGGCGTTACTGTCTTCGAAGACAAAACCGCTGGCGATACCGTCCGCCAGATTTTCCAGCGAACTGTCGGAGACCGTATCGGCCAACCCCCCGGTACGCCGCACCAGAGGCAGCGTGCCATACTTTAAGCCATATAACTGCGTTAAGCCGCACGGTTCGAAACGACTGGGCACCAGAATAACGTCCGCGCCCCCCATAATGCGATGCGAGAAAGCTTCGTGATAGCCGATCTGTACGCCAACCTGCCCTGGGTGTTCCGCCGCCGCCGCGAGGAACCCTTCCTGAAGCACCGGATCGCCCGCGCCGAGTAGCGCCAACTGCCCGCCCTGCTCCAGCAGCCCCGGTAACGCCTCCAGCACCAGATCCAGACCTTTCTGGTTGGTCAGACGGCTTACCACGGCGAACAGCGGCACTTTGTCGTTAACCTTCAACCCCATCGCAATTTGTAGCTGACGTTTGTTTTCCGCCTTCTCTTCCAGGGTATCGCGCGTGTAGCGCGACGCCAGCAGCAGATCGGATTCCGGATTCCAGATCTTCTCATCCACGCCGTTCAGTATGCCGGACAAGCGCCCTTCCAGATGACGCTGGCGCAGCAGGCCTTCCATACCATAAGCAAACTGCGGTTCAGTAATTTCACGCGCATAGGTCGGGCTCACCGCCGTAATATGGTCGGCATAGTACAAACCGGCCTTCAAAAAGGAGAGTTGTCCGTTGAACTCCAGCCCATGCATATTAAAGAATGACCACGGCAGTTCGATGTCATCCATATGCTTTGCATAAAACATGCCTTGATAGGCCAGGTTGTGTACGGTAAAGACCGATTTCGCCGGCCGCCCGCGCGCCGCCAGATAGGCGGGCGCCAGCCCGGCGTGCCAGTCATGGGCGTGCACCACGTCGGGGCGCCAGAATGGATCAAGTCCGCAGGCCATTTCACAGCCGACCCACCCTAACAGGGCAAAGCGCAGCACGTTATCGGTATAGGCATATAAATTCGTATCGTGATAGGGACTGCCTGGACGCTCGTACAGATGCGGCGCGTCGATCAGATAAATGCCCACGCCGTTATAATGCCCGAACAGCAGCGATATCTTACCTGCGAAAGTATCGCGGCGGCTCACCACATGCGCGTCGGGTATCCCCCGACGGATATCGGGAAACCCTGGAAGCAGAACGCGAACATCAACACCATCCGCAATTTGTGCCGCAGGCAACGCGCCTATCACATCCGCCAGCCCCCCAGTCTTCAGCAGGGGGAACATCTCTGAACATACATGTAAAACCTGCATTATCGCTCCTGTTTGACCTGCAGTTTGCGCAGCATTTCACGCGTGACCAGTACAATACCTTCTTCTGAACGGTAGAAACGACGAGCGTCCTCTTCCGCATTTTCACCAATCACCATGCCTTCCGGGATAATACAGGCACGGTCAATAACACAGCGACGTAAACGGCAGGAGCGCCCTACCCAAACCTCAGGTAACAACACTGCCGAATCAATATTACAAAAAGAATTTATTCTCACCCGTGGGAAGAGCACAGATTGCACCACCACCGAACCGGAGATAATGCAGCCGCCGGAGACCAGCGAGTTCAGCGTCATACCGTGGCTACCGGAGCGGTCCTGCACGAATTTCGCAGGCGGTAGCGATTCCATATGCGTACGGATAGGCCAGTTCTGGTCATACATATCCAGCTCCGGCGTCACCGAGGCTAAATCCAGGTTCGCCTTCCAGTAAGCTTCCAGCGTACCTACATCGCGCCAGTACGGTTCGGCTTGCGGATCGGACTGCACGCAGGAGAGCGGGAAAGGATGCGCGTAAGCCATACCTTCGCGGGTGATTTTGGGGATAATGTCTTTACCGAAATCGTGGCTGGACGCGTCATCTTTATCGTCTGCCGCCAGCAATTCATACAGGTAATCGGCGTCAAAAACGTAAATGCCCATACTGGCCAGCGCTTTGCTGGCGTCACCAGGCATCGCGGGGGGATTCGCCGGTTTTTCGACAAAATCAATAATCTTGTCGCTTTCATCGACCGCCATCACGCCGAACGCCGTCGCTTCTTTGATCGGCACCGGCATACAGGCCACCGTGCAACGCGCGCCCTTTTCAACGTGATCGATCAACATACGCGAGTAGTCCTGCTTGTAGATATGATCGCCTGCCAGGATGACGACATATTCCGCTTTATAGCGACGAATAATATCCAGGTTCTGGGTCACCGCGTCTGCCGTGCCGCGATACCAGTTTTCGCCCTTCATACGCTGTTGGGCTGGCAGCAGATCGACAAATTCGTTCATCTCTTCGCTAAACAGTGACCAGCCGCGCTGAATATGCTGCACCAGCGTATGGGACTGATACTGAGTGATCACGCCGATACGGCGAATCCCGGAGTTCAGACAATTAGATAAGGCGAAATCGATGATGCGGAACTTCCCACCAAAGTGGACGGCTGGTTTGGCGCGTTTGTTCGTTAAATCTTTTAGACGCGTGCCGCGGCCGCCGGCCAGGATTAGGGCAACAGATTTCAATGGCAGCTGGCGCGCCAACATTACACGATCGTTCTTCTCTAAACTCACCATGATTAACTCCTTTTTTATCCTCTCTGGAACACACACAGTCCATGCGCAGGTCCCTGCCAGACCGCCGTTATCACCGGATTATCCTCTCCAGCGAATGGGGGAACGGCGCGCCATTCCCCTTCGGGTAAAACTATATCTGTCACCTCAAGCGTGGCATTTATCGCAATCAGAAAACGGTCCGACAACAGAATTTGCATCAGCTTAGGCCCGTTTTGCCACTCATCCGCACTCAAGGGTTGCGCGTTTTTATTTAGCCAACGCACGTTGCCATCGCCTTCTTCCCACCAGCTATTGCCGGTTAAAGCCGGTATCTGCTGACGCAAACGAATCAGCGCGGCGGTAAACGTGGTTAACCCACGGTTTGCCTGCTGCCAGTCCAGCCAGGTTAAGGCATTATCCTGACAGTAGGCGTTATTGTTGCCGTGCTGGCTATGGCCATGTTCATCGCCTGCCAGCAGCATCGGCGTTCCCTGAGAGAGCAGTAGCGTCGCCAGCAGGGCATGAATGCTGTCGCGCCGCCGCTCCATTAAATCAAGCGGACCGCCTAATCCTTCTTTACCATGATTGTCGCTGTAATTGCTGTTGGTGCCGTCGCGATTTTCCTCACCGTTCGCCTCATTGTGTTTCTGATTGAAACAGACGCAGTCCCGGAGCGTAAAACCGTCATGCGCCGTGAGCAGATTGACAGAGGCGCCGGGCGCGCGGCCATTGCGTTTAAACACATCGCTGGAAGCGGCGAAACGACAGGCAAACTCCCCGGTCGTCAGGTTACGCGGCAACCAGAATCGGCGGGCCGCATCGCGAAAATGATCGTTCCACTCGGCAAACGGTGGCGGAAAATTCCCGACCTGATAGCCGCCCTCGCCAATATCCCACGGTTCAGCAATCAGCTTGACCGTTGATAACACAGGACACGCTTTAATCGCGGCAAACAGCGGCGCATCCTGGCGAAACGTCGGCGTGCGCCCCATGACGGACGCCAAATCAAAACGAAAACCATCGACATGACAGGTTTCCACCCAATAGCGCAAACACTCGCACGCGTATTCCACCACGCCGGGATGGCTTAAATTGAGCGTGTTGCCGCACCCCGTCCAGTTGTGATAATCGCCATCGTCCCTTATCCAATAATAGCTACGGTTATCAATTCCGCGCAGGGAGAAGGTTGGACCGTCCAGATCCAGCTCGGCGCTATGGTTTAATACGATGTCCAGAATGACCTCAATCCCCGCGCGATGCAGCGCTTTCACCGCATCGCGAAACTCGTCCAGCGCCGTCTCGGGCGAACTGGCCCAGGCGGGATGCAGCGCGAACATCGCCATCGGGTTATAACCCCAATAATTGGTCAGCCCCATACGTTGCAGGCGCGGCTCGCTGGCAAACTGCGCCACCGGCAACAGTTCCAGCGCCGTAATGCCAAGCTGTTTGAAGTACGCCACCATGACCGGATGACCGAGCGCTTTATAGGTACCGCGTATCTCCTGGGGGAGTTCCGGATGCAGGTAGGTAAGCCCTTTGACATGTGCTTCATAGATGACCGTTTTTCCCCACGGCGTGCGCGGCGCGGCGTCATCTTCCCAGTCATAATGGTCGCTGATTACCACGCTTTTCGGCGCCACCGCCGCGTTATCGCGGTAGTCCGGTTCATCGTGTCCGCCGTGCAACAGCGGATGATCTTTTAGTTCGCCCTCGACCCGGCGCGCATAAGGGTCAAGCAGTAACTTCGCCGGATTAAACCGATGCCCCTGCGCTGGCTGCCACGGGCCATGTACGCGATAGCCATAGCGCAAACCTGGCCTGGCGCCTGCCAGATAACCATGCCAGACATCGCCGCGACGTCCTGGCAGGTCATAGCGACGCTCATTCCCTTGGGAATCAAAAACGCACAGCTCTACGCGCTCCGCATGAGCGGAAAAGAGCGTGAAATTCACGCCATGACCGTCATACGTTGCGCCATGCGGCGTTGCTTCGCCGATCGCAAGCTGCGTCATTCCCCCTCCCGCATCAGCCAGATCGTCGCCAACGGCGGTAACGTCAGGTTAAGAGAGTGCTGACGGCCATGGCTTTCGATCTTATCGCTGTGCACCACGCCACCGTTGCCGGTGTTGCTACCGTGATAATGCATCGAATCAGTATTGAGAATTTCACGCCAGCGTCCCGGCTGGTTGATGCCAAAGCGGTAGTCGTGGCGAGGAACGGGCGTAAAGTTGCTGGCGACGATGATCTCGTTACCGGCTTTATCACGGCGTACAAAAATCAGTACCGAGCGTTCATTGTCATCGACCACCAGCCACTCAAAGCCGTAAGCATCAAAATCCAGCTCATGCAACGCTTTATGGTGGCGATAGGTGTGGTTGAGATCGCGTACCAGACGCTGAACCCCGTGGTGCCAGTTATCGCCGCCCTCCAGCAGGTGCCAGTCGAGGCTGGCGTCATGGTTCCACTCGCGTCCCTGGGCAAACTCATTCCCCATAAACAGCAGTTTCTTGCCGGGGAAGGCCCACATCCAGCCATAGTAGGCGCGCAGGTTGGCGAATTTTTGCCACGCATCGCCCGGCATACGATCGAGAATGGATTTCTTGCCGTGAACCACCTCATCGTGCGACAGCGGCAGAACAAAGTTTTCGGTATGGTTGTACAACATACCAAAGGTCAGCTTGTCGTGATGATACTGGCGGTACACCGGGTCCAGCTTCATGTAGTCCAGCGTGTCGTGCATCCAGCCCAGATTCCACTTGTACCAGAACCCCAGGCCGCCCGTTTCCGGTGGACGCGTCACGCCAGAGAAGTCTGTCGACTCTTCCGCCATGCTGACCGCGCCGGGCACCTGCTCGCCAATAATGCGGTTGGTATTACGCAGAAACTCAATGGCTTCCAGGTTTTCACGACCGCCGAACTCGTTCGGTATCCACTCGCCCTCTTTGCGGCTGTAGTCGCGGTAGATCATAGAGGCCACCGCATCGACACGCAGCGCATCAATCCCAAAACGCTCCATCCAGTACAGGGCGTTACCCACCAGATAATTACTGACTTCACGACGACCATAGTTGTAGATCAGCGTATTCCAGTCCTGGTGATAGCCCTCGCGCGGGTCGCTGTGCTCATAGAGGTGGGTGCCGTCAAACTCCGCGAGGCTAAATTCATCGGACGGGAAATGGCCCGGCACCCAGTCGAGAATGACGTTAAGGCCCGCCGCATGGGCCGCATTGATGAAATAGCGGAAGTCGTCCCGCGTACCAAAGCGGCGGGTCGGCGCGTAGAGGCCGGTCGGCTGGTAGCCCCAACTGCCGTCAAACGGATGTTCGTTGACCGGCAAGAGTTCAAGGTGCGTAAAGCCCATCCATTTGGCGTAAGGCACAAGCTGATCCGCCAGCTCACGATAGCTCAGCCAGAAATTGTTATCCGTATGGCGGCGCCATGAACCTAAATGCACCTCATAAATCGAGATCGGCGCATCAAACTGATTGGCTTTTTGTCGTTCTTCGCTTGGCGTCACTTTCTCCGGCAGTCCGCAAATCATCGACGCCGTTTCCGGACGCATCTGCGCCTCAAAAGCATAGGGATCGGCTTTAATGCGCAGATTACCGTTCGCATCAAGCAGCTCGAATTTATACAGTTGTCCATTATGCGCGCCGGGGATAAACAGCTCCCAAATACCGCTCTCTTTGCGCAGACGCATCGGGTGGCGACGCCCATCCCAATAGTTGAATTGCCCGACAACCGAAACGCGGCGAGCATTAGGCGCCCAGACGGAGAAACGGGTGCCGGTGACGCCATCCATCGTATCGGCGTGCGCGCCCAGCGTTTCATAAGGGCGCAGGTGGGTGCCTTCCGACAATAGCCAGGCATCCATTTCCTGTATTAATGGACCAAAACGGTAAGGATCGTCGATGAGGTTCTGCTGTCCGTGCCAGGTCACGGCGAGTTGATAGCGAAAGAAATTTTTACGTCGGGGTAAAACGCCGCAGAAAAAACCGCGAGCGTCGAGACATTCCAGTTTACCGACTTTACGTCCGGTTTTGGGTTCAATCACCCATACATCGGTGGCGTCAGGTAATAGGGCGCGGACTTCTAGTCCGGCTTGGGTCTGGTGCATTCCGAGTACGGAAAAAGGGTCCGCAAAATGTCCTGCAATTAGCGCATTAATCACGTCTCTATCGATACGACTGGACATGGTTTGTCATCCTGTTTTGTGGCGTCACTCCATCTCACTGAATTCAACATCAGGTAGTGACACTTCTTTGACCTGAACGGCGCAGCACACTGTGCATCCTATCTGCGTCGTCCTACCTTCAGGTTAGGCTTAATACCCGTGGGATTAAGCTACCCTTAAAGAATAGCCAATGCTCTGCTTAACTCCTGATAAAAATGAAACATCTGCGTTTACTCCTGTATTACGCAAAAAAAGGGTGACGATGCACCCCTGGTTTAACACAAATTCCCCCGCCGGATGGCGGCGCGAGCGCGCCTTATCCGGCCTACAGAACCACACGCAGGCCCGATAAGCGCTGCAATAGCCACTACGCCAACTGGCGCAGCATTCGACGCAGCGGCTCGGCGGCGCCCCATAACAACTGGTCGCCTACGGTAAACGCCGACAAGAACTCTGGCCCCATGTTCAGCTTACGCAGACGACCAACCGGCGTAGTCAACGTGCCGGTCACCGCCGCCGGGGTTAATTCGCGCATAGTGATATCACGATCGTTCGGCACCACTTTCGCCCACGGATTATGTGCCGCCAGCAGTTCTTCCACCGTCGGAATGGATACCTCTTTTTTCAGCTTAATGGTGAACGCCTGGCTGTGACAGCGCAGTGCGCCGACGCGCACACACAAACCATCAACCGGGATCACAGAGGCAGTATTGAGGATCTTGTTGGTTTCCGCCTGGCCTTTCCACTCTTCGCGGCTTTGGCCGTTATCGAGCTGTTTGTCGATCCAGGGGATCAGGCTTCCCGCCAGCGGTACGCCAAAGTTATCAACCGGCAGCTCGCCGCTGCGGGTCAATGCCGTAACTTTGCGTTCAATATCAAGAATTGCGGAAGACGGCGTCGCCAGTTCATCGGCGACATGGCCATACAACTGACCCATTTGGGTTAACAGCTCGCGCATATGGCGCGCGCCGCCGCCGGAGGCGGCCTGATAGGTCGCGACGGATACCCAGTCAACGAGATTATGGGCAAAGAGACCGCCCAGCGACATCAACATCAGGCTAACGGTACAGTTACCGCCCACAAAGGTCTTCACGCCATTGTTCAGGCCGTCGGTAATCACGTCCTGGTTGACCGGGTCGAGAATAATAATGGCATCATCTTTCATGCGCAGCGTAGAAGCCGCGTCAATCCAGTAACCCTGCCATCCGCTTTCGCGCAGCTTTGGATAAATTTCGTTGGTATAATCGCCGCCCTGGCAGGTCACGATGATATCGAGCGCTTTTAGCGCATCCAGATCAAAAGCGTCCTGTAGCGTGCCGGTGGAGGTGTCGCCGAAGGTGGGCGCCGCCTGTCCAAACTGGGAGGTAGAAAAGAAAACAGGGCGAATAGCGTCGAAATCGCGCTCCTCTACCATGCGTTGCATGAGAACAGAGCCGACCATTCCGCGCCAGCCGATAAAACCAACATTTTTCATAGCGTTTTTTTCCTGCAAAGAGATGTGCTGTGTATGCGCGCCAGTATCCTGTGGCGCATCCTTCACCATACAAAAAGCAGCCAAAGTCGCAAGTGAAATTAATCAATGATAGCGAAGCCATCAGTAATGCGACTTATCCTGCCTTACCGCGCAAGCAGAAAGTCCAGTGGCGATTATCAGGGAATTTGCGTTAGGAAGGGAATCATTTCCGTCGCTGTTTTATTGATCCTAATTATGGATCAGCGTAGAAATTTGCCTGCTTTTATGCGCGTACTGAAACATGGCGAGGCAAAACGTCGTTGGGCGATTGCCATGCACACCTCAATAAAAAAACCGGGTAGCGATTACGCCTTACCCGGCTTACGGTGTCGATATGTGCCCGTTTCCAGGCCCGGTAAGCACCGCGCCACCGGGCAACAAGACTCAGCTCAGCAGTTGGAAAGCAATCATCCCGACAATCGCGCCGACCGTGCCGAGGATAGTTTCCATCATCGTCCAGGTCTTCAGCGTCTGTGCTTCGGTCGCGCCGGTAAATTTACCGAACAGCCAGAAGCCGGCGTCGTTAACATGAGAAACCACAATTGAACCGCCGGCGATACAGATAGAGAGCGCCGCCATCTGCGCGCCGGAGAAATTCAGTTGCTCAATGACCGGCATCACCAGACCGACCGCGGTTAAACACGCCACGGTCGCGGAACCCTGAATGATGCGCACCGCCGCCGCCAGTACAAAGCAGGTAATGGCAATCGGCAGTCCCATACCGGTTAACGCTTCGCCCAGCGCCGGGCCGACGCCGGAGTCAACCAGTACCTGTTTGAACACCCCGCCTGCGCCAATCACCAGCAGGATAATGCCCGCCGGTTGCAGCGCGTGGCCGCAGATTTCCATCACTTTGTCTTTCGGCATCCCCTGACGCATCGCCAGGCCGTAAATCGCTACCAGACAAGCGACCAGAATCGCAGTGAAGGGGTGGCCGATAAACTCAAACCATTCGTAAGCGGTGGAACCTTCCGGCACAAAACGCGCGGCGATCGTTTTCAGTCCTACCAGCACCAACGGCAGCAGGATCAGCGACAGGCTGAAGCCGAAAGAAGGCATTTTGCCTTCGCCCAGATGCGGCTCGGTAATGTCGTCAGGAATACGCAGCTCAACATAACGGCTGATAAAATTCCCCCACAGCGGCCCGGCGATAATCATGCCAGGAATGGCGGCGCACAGGCCAATCAGGATCATCCAGCCGAAATCAGCATGCATCTGGGAAGCCAGCAGCATCGGCGCAGGCCCAGGCAACAAAAACGCCGCGGCTGCCGCCACGCCCGCAAACAGCGGAATGACCAGCTTCACCAGGTTTGTGCCGGTATGACGCGCCATAGAGAACGCCACGCTTATCAGCAGCACAATCGCCACTTCAAAGAACAGCGGAAGCGCGCAAATCAGCCCGGCCAGGCCAATCGCATAGTGCGCGCGGTTATGACCAAAGGATTTAAGCATTTTCACGGCTATCTGATCGACCGCGCCGGTTTCATGCAGAATTTTACCGAACATCGCCCCCAACGCGACCACAATCGCCAGGAATCCCAGCGTGCCGCCCATCCCTTTTTCCATGGTCGCGGCGATTTTATCAAGCGGCATCCCTGAAAAAAGCCCCGCGCCCATTGAGACGACCATTAACGCGACGAAGGCGTGCATACGCGCCTTCATCACGAGAAACAGCAGCAGTAAGACGGAACCGACGGCGGTTAAAACCAGTGTTAATGTACTCACAGCGTACTGCCTTTATTGATGACCTCAATGGTGCTCGCCACGACGCCTTCCAGCGGCTGGTCGATATCTACCACCAGAACATCGCGTTCGTCGGCACCCGGCTCTTGCAGCGTTTCAAACTGCGTCACCAGCATTTGGGTTTTGAAGAAATGACCTTTGCGCGCTTTCAGACGGCTTTCAATGACGTCGAAATCACCTTTCAGATAGATAAAGGAGAGATTCGGGTTTCCCTCGCGCAGCAGGTCGCGATAGTGTTTTTTCAGTGCGGAACAGACAATCAGCGAGATTTTATTGGTTCGCTGCATCGCGAAAGCGGCGTCGTTCAGCGCCTGTAACCACGGTTTGCGGTCATCATCATTCAACGGCTCGCCGGAGGCCATTTTTTCAATATTGCAGCGCGGATGCAGAAAATCGCCGTCCAGAAACGCGGCATGAAGCTGATGCGCCACGGCGCTTGCGACAGCGGATTTACCGCTGCCTGATACGCCCATCAGAACGTAAACGTGGTGATCATGATTAGTCGTGCTCAAAGCGGGCCCCCACTCTACAAGTTGCAAAATTTGTTACGGGTAACTGTTATCGGTAACATTGTCCAACCGCACCATTCACGACGCAATGACCATTCGTGCCAAAAGTGAATAAGTGTGAGCTACTTCAAAGTTGTCAGACTAAATAGATCCGCCCGGTGACAAGGTGAAACCTAAATCTAACATTTTTGGCGTGACCGTTTCGCCGCGAATGCGGGCCAACAGACGTTCCGCGCCAATGCTGCCCATTCGCTCGCGCGGCGTCAGGACGCTTGCCAGACGCGGTTCCATCACCTGGCCGATGTCATGACCGTGGAACCCGGCGATCGCCATGTCGTCCGGGATTTTTAGCCCCAGGCGCTGGCATTCGAAGGCCGCCCCCACCGCCAGGTCATCGTTGGTGCAAAAAATACCGTCAAGCTGTGGGTATTCGCGTCGCGCCTGGCGCATGAGTTCGATACCGGAAGAGTAGGATGAAGATTGCTCCATCATCACACTGTAAGGAACCAGGCCTGCGTCCCGCATCGCCTGTTCATAGCCCTTCTGCTTGATGATAGTACGTTCGTCGAGGCGCGCCCCCAGATAGGCGATATGACGATGACCGCGCGCGATAATCGCGGCGGTCATCTGACGGGCGGCCTCGAAGTTGTCAAAACCAACGGCAATATCGAGACACGGCGACTGGCTGTCCATCAGTTCCACCACCGGAATCCCGGCGACTTCGATCATTTTTAAGGTGCGCGGCGTATGGGTACGCTCAGTGAGGATCAGGCCGTCGATATTCCAGGAGAGCATCGATTCCAGGCGCTCCTGCTCCATCTCCGGTTTATAGCCGTAGTGCGCCAGCATGGTCTGATACCCGTGGGCATCGGTGACGGCCTCAATGCCGCGTAACACTTCCGCAAAGACCTGGTTGGTTAAAGACGGCAGCAGAACGCCAATAGCGCGGCTGGTGGCGTTGGAAAGAATGTCAGGCGCGCGATTAGGAATGTACCCGAGCTCATCAAGCGCAGCCGCAATTTTACCCCGCAGCGCGACGGAGACCTGCTCCGGATTACGCAAAAAACGGCTGACCGTCATTTTGGTCACGCCCACACGGTCGGCCACATCCTGAAGTACGGGTCTTTTCTTTTTCATCGTCCTGAAAGGTATAAAAGGGATAGATTTGCCCAGTTTACCACGGACGTGCGGAATTAATGACAAACGATGAAAAGCCGGATGGCAACGCTTTCGCGTCTTATCCGGCCTACAAAAGGTTACAGCACGTTAGACTGGCGGCAAGTCAAACAACAACACTTCACTGTCGCTGTCGGCATGAATCGAGATTGCCTGCTCATCCCAAATCGCCAGGCCGTCGCTGGTCGTCGCTTTGGTACCGTTAATGGTCACGTTACCTTTTACCACCTGGATCCAGACGCGGCGCTCAGCGGCAATCTGATGCACCGACTGCTCATCTTTGAGCAGCGCCCAGCGGTACAGCTCCATATCCTGGTGGACCTTCAGCGAACCATCGCGAGCATCTGGCGAAAGCACCAGTTGCTTGCCCTGCGCGGCGTCGAAGCGACGCTGTTCGTAGCGCGGCGTGATGCCGGTTTCTTGCGGAATGATCCAGATCTGATACAGCCGCAGACGATCCGTTTTGCTCGGGTTGTACTCGGAGTGGCGAACGCCGGTCCCGGCGCTCATAATCTGGAATTCACCTGCCGGAACCTGTTCTTTATTGCCCATACTATCCTGGTGTTCTACGGCGCCTTCCAGCACATAGGTCAAAATTTCCATGTCTTTATGCGGATGCGTGCCGAACCCCTGGCCTGCGTCGATCACATCGTCGTTAATCACACGCAGCGCCGAGAACCCCATAAAGTTCGGATCGTAATAATCGGCAAAAGAAAAGGTATGCCAGGAGTCAAGCCAGCCATGATTCGCATGACCGCGGTCGTTTGCTTTGCGTAAGTAGATCATTGTGTTCACCCCCAGATGTTTTCGATGGAATAAGTGTGGACTCATTCCGTCCGGGATCATAGAGGGTGAAAATTGACTCCTCTGTTCAAAAAATATGAACAAGCCAAGAGGAGTCTGCGCAGGCTATTTAGCGAGGGTTATCGTCGCAGGCGATGCCTGTTCGAAAGCACGCTCGAGGATTTCCAGATTGGTAAGAACTTCAGATTCCTTGACGTAATTAGGCGTACCGACGGTCAACGTCTGGTACAGCGCATCATAAACGCGACCATAGTCACCCGTTTCCGGTTTCACCTCTTCTTTCACCGTAACGCCGTCATCGTTAACATATTCCAGCACACCGACGGATTCGTCAGCGGCAAAACCCGGCTCGCCAGGCATAATGTTCGCTTTCAGGCTGGTTTCTTGTTGATCGATACCGTATTTCACAAACGAACCTTTGGTGCCGTGAACAATAAACTTCGGATAGTCGATTTTCACCAGATGGCTGGTTTTAACGATAGCCTTCAAATCGCCATAAAACAGTTGCGCTTCAAAGGTGTCATCCGGATTCGCTTTATTACGCAGGCTACGAATATCATACGCGACATGATCCGGACGGCCAAATAGCGAAATAATTTGATCCATGGTGTGGACGCCAAGTCCATAGAATGCGCCGTCCTGCGGCAGGCCAGGTTTGGTTTCTGCTACCGGGCGGTAATAATCGAAATGGCTTTCAACTTCGACAATCTTGCCCAGTTTCCCGCTCTCAATCGCTTTTTTAGCCGTGAGAAAACAGGAATCAAAACGCCGATTCTGATACGGCGTGACGGTCAGTCCTTTGCTTCGCGCCAGGTCGAACAACACTTTTGCCTCCGCCAGCGTCGGCGTGAAAGGTTTCTCAACCAGCACATTTTTACCCGCTTCCAGCGCGCGTTTAGCGTATTCGAAATGGCTGTCAGCATGGGTACAGACGATCACCAGCTTTACCTGCGGATCGCCCAACACCTCATCCAGATCGCTGGTGAAGTGAATATGCGAATACTGCGGCGCCTGCTCTTCCGGTTTAGCGTGACGACGAAAAATATGCGCGACATGCCAGGTATCTTTCCGATTCAGAACGTAGGGGAGATGGTAACGGGTGGTACTTTTGCCGAATCCAATAAATGCGCAGTGTAAGGTCATGAGACGATCCTTTTGAAGATGATTGTTTACACCATAGCGCAAAGCGTGAGGAGACTGAATGTTGGATTCTTTGCCGGATGCGGCGTTGCCTTTTTGGGCCTACAAAAGCAGATGCCTCAAGATCGGGCGTAAGTGGCGCAGGCAGATTATTCACGGCCTGCGCGCAGGGCCCGGAGCGTACTAAATGTACGTGAGGAGCACGAGCACTTCCCGGGGACAAAATGACAAGTAAGCCAGGCTGAAACAAAACCCCAAAAAAAAAGCCAGCAAAAGCTGGCCAAAATAATACTGGAAGCAATGTGAGCAATGTCGTGCTTTCAGGTTCTCCGTAGGGGTTCCCCTGAATGCAAGGCAATAATAATCATTCTCATTCGCACTTGTCTACTTATTTTTGCAAAAAAATGCAGTTGACGGAATTTTCTTTCTCAGCGAGTGTAAATACACAATTACCCCTGCAGGAGATAAGGAATGAGTGAAATAGTGATACGCCACGCTGAACCGAAAGATTACGACGCCATTCGTCAGATCCACGCCCAGCCGGAGGTGTACCACAACACGCTACAGGTTCCTCATCCTTCCCTCGAAATGTGGCAGGCGCGGCTAACCGAGCAAGCCGGGGTTAAACAACTGGTTGCCTGCATTGACGATATTGTCGTTGGCCATCTTTCTATTCAGGTCACCCAACGTCCCCGTCGCAGCCACGTGGCCGATTTTGGTATCTGCGTGGATGCCCGGTGGCACAATCGCGGTATTGCCAGCGCGCTGATCCGCACGATGATCGACATGTGCGATAACTGGCTGCGCGTTGACCGTATCGAGTTAACGGTGTTTGTTGATAACGAGCCCGCCGTGGCGGTGTATAAGAAGTACGGCTTTGAAATCGAAGGCACCGGTAAGAAATACGGCCTGCGCAACGGTGAGTACGTTGATGCGTACTTTATGGCGCGCGTGAAATAGCGCTTCCCCGCCCCACCCTGTGGGGCGAAACGTCACAAACCTTCACAACATTCCAGTTATTACAACCTACTTCCCCTATATCAAAACAATAACCACCTGAATTTCATGGTTATTACCACTTTAAGCTTTATCACCGTTTTTTCCGTAATTTTAGCAATGTTAATATTACATTTTTGTTTTTTTTTGGTTTCTGCCATCACTTTATGGTGACAATCACAACAATATACTCCTCCCGGGACTAATTTAACCACGGTGAGGTAAAAAATGAAATTTGAACGCCATCATAGAATATTGAAGGAACTCAGTATTTCGGGAGTTGTAAAAGTTTCAAATCTGGCGAAAAGTCTCAAGGTAACAAAGGAAACTATTCGTTCAGATCTCAATGAGCTTGCCGGACAGGGATATCTTACTCGCTGTCATGGTGGTGCATTTATTACCCTTGATTCTCTTGATAACGTCGCAAAAAATGAAATTGCTTATGTGCTGGAAAAATATGAATCAGCGCAGAAAATAAAAAAAGGTCTCTCTGCCATGAAAAATAATGTATGTGTTATTGGCTCGTTCAATGTTGATATCATCAGTTATCTACCGAGATTACCCTCAACGGGAGAATCATTGCTGGCCGATAAATTTATTTTTTCACCCGGCGGTAAGGGATGTAATCAGGCATTAGCAGCAAGCTATGCCGACTCTGATGTGCATTTTATTACTAAAGTCGGCTCAGACCATTTTAGCGATTACGCCATTAATTTTATAAACTCATCAAAAATCCATAAAAGTGTTATCTACCAGACCAAAGAAACACAAACAGGTACAGCAACCATCATGGTGAATGGTGATACCGGAGATAACGTCATCGCTATCTACCCTGGCGCCAACATGACAATTTCCCCTGATGAAATCACCATTCAGAAAGAAGCCATTGTTCATTCAGATATTGTTCTTGTCCAACTGGAGACGAACTACGAAGCGCTGCAGCAAACAATTCGTCTCGCACAAAAAAATGACATACCGGTCATCATCAATCCAGCGCCGTACAATGACATGGTTAACACCATCATTGATAACATTGATTATATTACGCCAAATGAAACGGAAGCCGGCCTGCTGGCCAATATGGCGGTTAATGATATCGAATCAGCCAAATGCGCGGCCAAAATTATTCATCAGAAAGGCGTCAAAAATACCATTATTACATTAGGTAGCAAAGGTTCGCTTGCTTATGATAGCACACAATTCATCTATTCCCCGGCATTTCCGGCGGTTGTAAAAAATACTGCGGGAGCGGGTGACGCTTTCAATGGCGCCCTCGCATCTGGTCTTGCAAAAGGAAAGTCACTGGCATCCGCATTGTGCTACGCCAGCGCATTTGCCTCACTTGCGGTTGAAACGCCTAATGCCTCTGATATGCCGGAAAACGACTCCGTTCTTCATCGTATTCAGGGTTCACATTACAAACAAACTATCTCTACTCACTAAATCAAGGAGCAGACTATGAACAATACGCAGAAAAAACTAAAGGTGCTCTTTATTGGAGAATCCTGGCATATTCATATGATTCATTCAAAAGGTTATGACAGTTTCACCTCCAGTAAATATGAAGAAGGCGCTACATGGTTACTGGAATGCTTGAGGAAAGGCGGCGTTGATATTGATTACATGCCTGCCCACACAGTACAAATTGCCTTTCCAGAGAGTATTGACGAATTAAATCGTTACGATGTGATTGTTATTAGCGACATTGGTAGTAATACCTTCCTGTTGCAAAACGAGACATTTTATCAGCTAAAAATAAAACCAAACGCTCTGGAGTCCATTAAAGAGTACGTCAAAAATGGCGGTGGACTACTCATGATTGGCGGCTATCTGTCGTTCATGGGTATTGAGGCAAAAGCCAATTATAAGAACACCGTTCTTGCTGAGGTTCTGCCAGTTATTATGCTTGATGGCGATGACCGGGTAGAAAAGCCAGAGGGTATTTGTGCTGAGGCTGCCTCACCTGAACATCCTGTTGTTAACGGGTTCTCAGATTATCCGGTATTTCTTGGATATAACCAGGCCGTCGCCAGAGACGATGCCGATGTCGTATTAACAATAAATAATGACCCATTGTTAGTGTTCGGTGAATACCAACAGGGTAAAACCGCCTGCTTTATGAGTGACTGCTCCCCACACTGGGGAACCCAGCAGTTTATGTCATGGCCATTTTATACCGACCTGTGGGTCAACACGCTTCAATTCATCGCCAGAAAATAAAAAACAATGGAGTAACGAAAGTTACTCCTTTTATAAAATATAAGGATTGATGTATGAACAAGAATAAGTACTCAACCCCCTTACTGATGCTTGCCACCATCTTAGCCGGTATGCTTTCCCCGATGCAGTCTGCCGTTAATGGGCAGTTAGGACATTGGTTACAAGACGGTAATGCTTGCGCAGTAATCTCGTTTGCCAGCGGTCTGGTCGTCATGTTTTTTATTATTATTGCGCGCAAAGAAACACGCCAGCAATTCGCCGCAATCCCTACTCTGATTAAAAAGAGAAAAATTCCGCTATGGAATTGGTTTGCAGGATTATGCGGGGCGATGGTCGTATTTTCTGAAGGCGCATCCGCCAGCGCGCTGGGCGTTGCCACCTTTCAAACGGCATTAATTTCTGCCCTGCTTCTTTCCGGCCTGCTGTGCGACCGTTTTGGCATCGGTGTGGAGGAGAAGAAATATTTTACGCCATGGCGCATTACTGGCGCATTGTTCGCCGTTATCGCCACCATTTTTGTCGTGTCGCCACAGTGGCACTCAACCTCGTTTATCCTGCTCGCTATCCTCCCCTTTTTGGCAGGGTTACTCGCTGGCTGGCAGCCTGCGGGAAATGCGAAAGTCGCCGAGGCAACGGGCTCCATGCTGGTGTCCATTACATGGAACTTCATCGTCGGCTTTTGTGTCCTGGGCGCAGCGCTGGCGATACGTATCGCATTAGGCCATGTCACCATTCAGTTACCCGATACATGGTGGATGTATCTCGGTGGTCCGCTGGGTCTGCTGTCCATCGGGCTAATGGCGATTCTGGTGAGAGGCTTAGGGCTATTGATGCTGGGCGTAGCGTCAACAGCAGGCCAACTGCTTGGCTCAGTGCTAATTGATGAATTGATCCCTTCATTAGGCAATACGGTCTACCTGGTCACCATCATCGGTACGCTGTTCGCGTTAGTCGGTGCGATTGTGACCACCATCCCTGAATACAGAGCATCCAAAATGGCGCAAAGAATGGAGGTGTCAGAATGAAAGGTTTCCTGCAAACCGTAACAGGCCCGGTGGCGCATACGGATATGGGGCTGACGCTACCGCATGAACATCTGTTTAACGATCTGTCTTCGGTCGTAGACGAGCCACATTATGCTTTTTCACAGCAACTGGTGGGAAAGAAAGTCAGTGCTGACCTGCAGTGGGGGCTGAAACACGACCCATACTGCTGCGCCGATAACATGGACCGCAAAGAGATTGATGATGTTATCTTCGAAATCAATAACTTTATGTCTTTGGGCGGCAGGACGATTGTCGACGCCACCGGATCAGAATCCATTGGACGGGACGCCTCAGCGCTGCGAGAAGTTGCCTTAAAAACGGGTTTGAATATCGTTGCGTCATCCGGACCTTATCTGGAGAAATTTGAAAGTACCCGGATCCATAAACCTGTTGAGCTGTTAGCCTCACTCATTGATAAAGAACTGAATCAGGGTATTGGCGAGACGGATATTCGCGCTGGCATGATCGGTGAAATCGGCGTATCCCCCGCGTTTACCCAAGCGGAGCGTAACAGCCTGCGGGCAGCGTCTCTGGCACAATGTAACAACCCCCATACGGCGATGAATATCCATATGCCGGGGTGGCTGCGGCTGGGGGATGAGGTGCTGGATATCGTGCTGGAAGAAATGAACGTCTCTCCGGCAAAAGTCTCGCTGGCGCATTCGGACCCTTCAGGAAAAGATGTCGTCTATCAACGTAAAATGCTCGACCGTGGCGTATGGCTTGAATTTGACATGATTGGTCTGGACATCACCTTCCCAAAAGAAGGTGTCGCGCCGGGCGTTCAGGAGACCGCAGATGCAGTAGCGAATCTGATTGCATTGGGTTACGCCGACCAAATCGTTTTAAGCCATGATGTTTTTCTCAAACAGATGTGGGCGAAAAATGGCGGAAATGGCTGGGGGTTTGTCCCGAATGTCTTCCTCGCCTATCTGGCTGCTCGCGGAGTAGACAACGATACTCTGCGCAAGCTTTGTATTGATAATCCAGCCCGATTACTCACGGCATAATCTGCAAATAGCCCGGTGTCTGACACCGGGCCTGGAATTAAAAATCAGTATCCCGCCGTTAAATCACCCACGGAACGCGGGTCAGACGCACCGTACAGTTCGCCATCCGGTCCAACCATAATACTTTGGGTGCTGCCCATCGCTTCTTTCAGCGCGACTTTCTGCCCTTTCTGTTCCAGCAACTTCAGCGTATCGGGGCTGAAGCCCTTTTCTACCCGCAGTTCGTCCGGCAACCATTGATGATGGAAACGCGGCGCGTTGGTCGCTTCGGCGACGTTCATGCCAAAATCAATGCTGTTCACTACCATTTGCAGCACAGTAGTGATGATTCGACTCCCGCCAGGACTGCCGGTCACCAGCCAGGTTTTGCCCTCTTTAACGACGATAGTGGGCGACATCGACGACAGCGGACGCTTCTTCGGACCGACCGCGTTAGCATCGCCGCCCACCAGTCCGTATACGTTCGGCACGCCTGGCTTGGCAGAGAAATCGTCCATTTCATTATTGAGCAGAATACCGGTATTACCCGCCACAATCCCGGTGCCGAAGGTAGTATTCAGGGTATAGGTCACCGCCACGGCATTGCCGTCTTTATCCACCACCGAGAAGTGGGTGGTCTGGTTGCTTTCATACGGGGCCAGTTTGCCAGGTTTTATCTGGCTGGAAGGTTTGGCCTTGTTGATATCTATTTGATCGGCCAGCGTTTTCGCATAGGCTTTGTGGGTCAGCGCCTGCCACGGCACTTTCACAAAGTCCGGATCGCCCAGATACTCTGAGCGGTCAGCGTAGGCGTATTTTTCCGCTTCCGCCATGATTTGCATGGCATCGGCGCTGCCAAAGCCGTACTTCTTCATGTCGAAGTTTTCAAGAATATTAAGGATCTGTACGATGTGAATACCGCCCGAGGATGGCGGCGGCATGGAGAAGACCTGATACCCGCGATAGTCACCGCTGATTGGCGTACGCTCAACGGCTTTATAGCTGGCTAAATCCTCTTTGGTCATCAGACCGCCGTTCTTCTGCATTTCCCCGGCAATCTGGTCGGCAATCGCCCCTTTATAAAACGCATCCGGGCCGTTTTCGGCAATCATTTCCAGGCTTTTCGCCAGATTCTTCTGGACCAGCTTATCGCCTTTTTTCAGCGGCTCGCCGTCTTTCCAGAAAATGGCTTTGCTGTTCTCATGGTTGGGGATCACTTCGCTGCCGTAAGTTTTTAAGTCGTCGGCCAGCGCATCGTTAACCACAAAACCCTCTTCCGCCAGCTTCATCGCCGGACGCACCACTTTATTCAGCGGCATCGTGCCGTATTTCTCCAGCGCCAGCGAGAACCCCGCCACGGTACCCGGCGTACCGGATGCCAGATGCGACGTCAGCGACTTTTTCGCATCGGCGTTACCCTGATCGTCAAGGAACATATCGCGCGTAGCGCCAGCAGGCGCCATTTCACGAAAATCGATCGCCGTGGTAGCGCCATCTTTAGTGCGCAGCAGCATAAATCCTCCGCCGCCCAGATTCCCGGCTTGCGGATGCGTGACAGCCAGCGCATAGCCCACGGCGACGGCGGCATCCACGGCATTACCGCCCTGCTTTAAGATATCCACGCCAACCTGCGTCGCCATTGCATCCACGGACGCCACCATCCCTTGCGTCGCCCGCACAGGATGAAAGACATCTTCTTCAACACCATAGGAGACTGGCGGCGCGACGGGAGGATTGGCCACCGCGCTAAACGTCCCCCCGGCCAGCAGAGCGGCGATCGCCACCCAGCGCATAAACGTTGGTTTCATCGTTGTTTTTCTCCAGATAAATGGGTGTATGTCCCGTTTAATCCTGGTCCACAACGCTTAAAAAATCATCATCATGGCGAAATAGAGGTACACTTAAAAAGAGGCCTCATCGGGAGGAGACGACAATGAAACGCTTACTACTTATTACGGCTTTGTTACCCTTTGCTGTATTGGCCCAGCCAATTAACACTATGAATAATCCTAATCAGCCAGGTTATCAGATCCCCAGCCAGCAGCGTATGCAGACGCAGATGCAAACGCAGCAGATTCAGCAGCAGGGTATGTTGAAACAACAGATGCAAACGCAGGCGCGCAGCCAGCAGCAAAATCTACAGTCGCAGTTGAATGCCAATACGCAGCGGGTTCAGCAGGGACAGCCGGGCAACGGTATGCTCGGCCAGCAAACGCTGCCCAATACGCAGGGCGGAATGCTCAGCGGCAGCGGAAATCCGGACCGGATGCTAAACCATTCCCAGCCAATGTTGCAGCAGGACAGCGGGACGCCGCAGCCTGACATCCCGCTGAAAACCATCAGCCCTTAAAACTGACAGCCCTTAAAACTGAAAGTGAGGGCCGATGTCATCAATGCGATCGGTGCAGATACAATCCACGCCCCAGCGCAGCAGCTCTGCCGCCCGCTGGGGCTGATTGACGGTATACACCAGAATCCGCAGACCCGCGGCCTTAATCTCTTGCACTCGCGTCTCATCGAGTAATTTATGGTTGAGATGGAGGGAAACACAGCCCAGACGGGTCGTCAGTTCACGCCAGTCTTCACGCCATTTATCCAGCAGTAACCCGCGCGGCAGTTCAGGTGCTGCCGCCTGAGCCGCTTCCAGCGCCTCTATCTCAAAGGAAGAAAGCAGCGGCGGCGTCATCCCGGTCCACAGTTCGCGGGCGGCCAACGCCACGACGCGTCCTGTTAGCCTTCCGCTCCCCGTTGTCGGTTTGATCTCAATATTCGCCATCATGCCGTGTTTACGGCAGCGCTCCGCCACCTGCGAGAGCAACGGCAGCGGCTCGCCTTTAAATTCGCCGCTAAACCAACCGCCAGCGTCCACACGCAATAAATCCTGCCAGTTCAACTCGCCCGCCACGCCCCAACCGTTGCTGGTGCGCTCCAGGTTATCGTCATGCAGCAGGAAAATTTCGCCGTCTTTCGACAGCTTGGCATCAAACTCAATCATGGTGTGCCCGTATCGCGCGCCCACGTCAATCGCCGCCAGAGTGTTTTCCGGCGCCAGTTTACCGCCGCCGCGATGGGCGACAATGTGGGGATAAGGCCAGTTACTCATACACGTTGTCCTGTTTCGCCATCAAAAAGATGCCGCTGATGTTCCGGCAGATGCAGCCATAGCGTACTGCCCGCCGCCGGGCGCTGCTGATGCGCCAACCGCACCACCAGTTTCTGATCGCCCCAGCGCCCATGCGCCAGATTATCCGCGCCCAGAATCTCCAGCGTGTCTACCGTTAACGGCACGCCGCCTTCCGCCTGCGAGCTTAACGCAATATGCTCCGGGCGGATACCCAGCGTCATTTTACGTCCAGCATGACCCCGATAGCCCGCACCAATCGGCAACGCCAGACCGCCAGGCAATTCGAAACGGTCGCCGGAAGCGCTGATAACGCCATCCAACAGATTCATCGCCGGGCTGCCAATAAAGCTCGCCACGAAGCGACTGGCCGGTTTTTCATATACCTCTACCGGCGTGCCAATCTGTTCTGCGACACCTTTATTCATCACCATCACCCGCTGGGCCAGCGTCATCGCCTCTACCTGATCGTGAGTAACATAGAGCGAGGTGGTACGAAGGCGACGATGCAGATGTTGTAACTCCAGACGCATCTGCACGCGCAGCTTGGCGTCGAGGTTAGAGAGCGGTTCGTCGAATAAAAAGACTGCCGGCTCGCGGACGATCGCGCGCCCCATTGCCACGCGCTGCCGTTGACCGCCGGAAAGCTCGCGTGGACGGCGTTTAAGCAGGCCGTCCAGCTCCAGAATGCGCGCCGCCTCCCGCACGCGTTCTTCAATATGCGCTTTGCTCATACCGCGAATTTTTAGTCCCCACGCCATGTTCTCTTCTACGCTCATATGGGGATAGAGAGCATAGTTCTGAAATACCATCGCGATGCCGCGATCTTTGGGCTCCATCTCGGTGACCCGTTTGCGATCAATCCAGATATCGCCGCTGGTCACGCGTTCCAGACCGGCCACCATCCGCAACAACGTTGATTTGCCGCAGCCGGACGGCCCGACCATCACGATAAATTCGCCATCCGCCACGTCCAGCGTTAACGGTTGAATGACCTGGGTTTTGCCGTCCCAGCTTTTGGTTACTGCCTGTAGTTTTAAACCAGCCATTTTTATTTCTCACTGTCCACTAAACCACGCACAAACGCCCGTTGCATGGCTAACACAATTACGACCGGAGGGATAAGGGTGAGCAGCATTGCCGCCATCACCTGGTTCCATTGCGTGGTACCTTCGCCGGTGGCGATCATCCCTTTGATACCCGCTACGGCAGTGCCAAGATTCACGTCGGTGATAATCAACAGCGGCCACAGATACTGGTTCCAGCCGTAGATAAAGGTGATGACGAATAACGCCGCCAGGTTGGTTTTTGACAGCGGCAACACGATGTCGCGGAAAAAGCGCATCGGCGACGCGCCGTCAATACGGGCCGCCTCCACCAGTTCATCCGGAAGCGTCATGAAGAACTGACGAAACAGGAAAGTGGCGGTAGCGGACGCCATCAGCGGTAGCGTCAGACCAGCATAGCTGTCGAGCATTTTCAGGTTGGCGATCACTTCCACCGTCGGGAAGATACGCACTTCAACCGGCAGCATCAGGGTGATAAAAATCATCCAGAAGAACAGGTTACGCAGGGGAAAACGAAACCAGACGATGGCGAATGCGGAAAGCATAGATACCGTGATTTTGCCTACCGTAATGCTGAACGCCATAATGAAACTGTTAAGCATCATCAGCCAGAATGGCGCGCTATTAACACCGACGCCGTTGACCCAAATAGTTTTGATATTCTCCAGTAACTGCGTGCCGGGAAGCAGCGTCATCGGCGTCTCAAACACCGCGCGGTCGTCCAGCGTCGCCGCGACAAACGCGACATACAGCGGAAACAAAATGACCGCGATCCCCAGAATCAGCATGGTATGGCTGAATATTGTCAGCCCGCGACGATTCTCTATCATTGGTAACGCACCTTACTTTCCACATAGCGGAACTGCACCACCGTCAGAATGATGACGAGGAACATCAACACCACCGACTGCGCGGCGGACGCCGAGAGATCCAGGCCGGTAAACCCTTCGCGATAAATCTTATAAATCAGCGTTGTGGTGGCTTGTACCGGCCCGCCGGCGGTCGCGGCGTCGATCACCGGGAAGGTGTCGAAAAAGGCGTACACCAGGTTGACCACCAGCAGGAAGAAACTGACCGGCGCAATAAGCGGCAAAGAAAGCCGGAAGAAACGACGAATCGGCCCGGCGCCGTCAATGGCCGCCGCTTCCACCAGCGAGCGGGGAATGGATTGCAGCGCGGCAAAGAAGAATAAAAAGTTGTAACTAATCTGCTTCCAGACTGACGCAAATACCACCAGGAACATCGCCTGACCGCTGTTTTGCGCGTGGTTCCAGTCATAGCCGAATTCGCCGAGGAAATGGGTGATTAATCCCCGCCCCGGGTTAAACAGGAAAATCCACAATACGGCGGCGACGGCGGGCGCGACGGCATAAGGCAGCAGCATCAGCGTCTGATAAAAACGGCTGCCGCGCACCACGTAATCCACCAGGGCGGCGAAAAACAGCGAGACCAGCAGGCCGCTAAACGTGACCAGCGCGCTGAATTTAATCGTCGTCCAGAAGGCGTCGAGATAATAACTGTCGTGAAAAAGCGCGACGAAATTCTCCAGCCCGACAAATTGGCTGGAAAAACCAAACGGATCGACGCTTTGCAGCGAATACCACAGCGCTTCGCCCGCAGGCCAGATAAAGAAAATAACGGTGATAACCAACTGCGGGGCAACCAGTAAATACGGCAGCCAGCGCGAGCGGAACACCGGACGGGATGATGACATGAAGGTTCTTTTCCTGGAAGGTGCCGGATGGCGGTGCAAGCACCTTATCCGGCCTACAAACGCTGTAGGCCTGATAAGCGCAGCGCCATCAGGCACTTATACACTTAAGATTTGCTCGCTTTCTCAAAACGACGCAGTAACTGATTCCCGCGATCCACCGCGGTATCCAACGCCTGTTGTGGGGTTTTCTTCCCGGTCCAGACGCTTTCCAGCTCTTCGTCCACGATGGTACGAATCTGCGGCATATTGCCCAGACGCAAGCCTTTGGTGAAGGGTAACGGCGGCTTATTCAACATCTGGCGAGTGGCGATATCCGCACCGGGGTTTTTATCGTAATAACCCTGCTCGCGGGTCAGCTCGTAGGCGGCGGTGGTAATCGGCAGGTAGCCGGTTTTTTGATGCCATTCAGCAGCGTTTTCCGGTTTTGCCAGGAAGTCGAGGAATTTGGCGACGCCGGTATAGGTTTCTTTATCTTTACCCTGCATGACCCATAGGCTGGCTCCGCCGATAATGGCGTTTTGCGGCGCGCCCTTGATATCAGCGTCGTACGGCATCATACCCACGCCATAGTTAAATTTGGCATACTGGCGGATATTGGCGAGCGAGCCGGAGGACGCGGTTGTCATCGCGCAGTCACCGTTATAAAACTTCTCGGTAGACTCGTCCTTACGCCCAACATAGCTAAAATCGCCTTTTTTATTCATCTCTTCCAGCAGCGCTATATGTTTCACCTGCTCTGGCTTATTAAACTCCAGCACCGCATCTGTACCGTCAAAGCCATTGTTTTTACTGGCGAAGGGGAGACCGTTCCAGGCGCTGAAGTTTTCCAGTTGGATCCAACCTTGCCAGCCGCTGGCGTAACCGCATTTCATGCCTGCCGCTCTCAGTTTCGCGGTATAGTCAGCCAGCTCCTGCCAGGTTTTCGGCGGCTGTTCCGGATCTAAACCGGCTTTCTTAAAGGCGTCTTTGTTGTAGTACAGTACCGGCGTGGAGCTGTTAAAGGGCTGGGAGAGCAGATGCCCGCTTTTAGCATCGGTGTAGTAGCCTGCAACGGTCGGTACAAACTGGGACTCGTCAAAGTTAATACCGGCGTCTTTAAACACTTCATAAACCGGCTTAATGGCTTTCGAGGCCATCATGGTCGCCGTCCCAACCTCATAAACCTGCAATATTGCCGGCGCGTTGCCGGTACGGAATGCCGCGATCCCGGCGCTCAGGTTCTGTTCATAGTTCCCCTTATAGACCGGAACGATTTTGTAATCCGGATTGGCCTGGTTGAAACGTTGCGCCAGTGAATCAACTTCTTTGCCTAACTCCCCTTCCATTGAATGCCAGAATGGAATAGTGGTGACGGCCAACGCCTGACCCGTAAATGCCAGACTCAGCGCCAGTCCTAAAGCTGTATGTCGTAACGATATCATCGGTTATCTCTCTTTTTGTGCCGGGATGCGCGATATCACGCGTTTTATGTTCGCGGGGGTAACATGACATGCTCGAATGACAGAAAAATAACTTTTTTATTACAAAAAAAAGATAGTAAGGCGACAGAGAGATGGCAAGGCAGTGAAAGCGCCGGAAAAGAAAAGTGGGAGCTACGGCACGGATAGGTACGACATTATTCCCGGGGGCGGCACACATGCCGTAACTCAACCAGGCGGAGCGTCGCCGGGATTAACGTCTCAGGCGCGTAAGCGAACGGCAATTTGCTCCAGCGTAAGCCGCCCTGCCGCCGCATCGACTGTCATATCGACAAAATCTGGATTCGCAGCGAGTGAGATCCCGTTACGCTTTAAAAACAGCAGCGTAATAAATAAGGCGGTACGTTTGTTACCATCATTGAAGATATGCCCACGGGATATAGCGAGCAAATGCATTGCCGCCAGCAGCCACACGTCGGTCACCCCTTCATATTCGATTTGATTGAGTACCCGGTACATTAGCGCTTCCGCGCGGCCAGGATCAGGCATGCCTGTTACACCAGGCGTAACGCGGAGAAGCCTGTCGTGAAACTGAATTATCTCTTCCGCTGAGATAAGTTGTAGGGTCATTTATCCGCCAGCTCCCTGAGCTCATTGCCATGAACCGCCATAATGGCAGCAAACTCATCATCCATTCGCGCCGTCTGATAACGCTCAAACTCCTCGGCGCTGATGATCACTGCGGACTTATGCCCACGACGCGTGATGGTGACAGGGCCCGCCGTCACCGCGCTCTCCAGGACTTCGGCCAGATTTTGCCGCGCTTCGCTATAGTTAACCGTACGCATAAACACCTCCCCAGTTGTACATGTTTATTGTACAACAAACACGTACAAAAAAAGAGCCATCAGGCTCTTTTGAAAAATTTTACCGTTGCCGTCACCGGGGGGCGGCGCACGCGCTTCCCCCTGGCACAGTCTAACCGCCCAGATAGGCGCTGCGCACCGCTTCGTTCGCCAGCAGCGCATCACCGGTATCGGATAGCACCACGTGGCCGTTTTCCAGCACATAACCGCGGTCGGCGAGCTTCAGCGCCTGGTTGGCGTTCTGCTCGACAAGGAAGATGGTCATACCCTGCTCGCGCAACTGCTCAATGGTGTCGAAGATCTGCTGGATGATGATCGGCGCCAGCCCCAGCGACGGTTCATCCAGCAGCAATAGCCTCGGCTGGCTCATCAGCGCGCGGCCAATCGCCAGCATCTGCTGTTCGCCACCGGACATGGTGCCCGCTCGCTGGATACGGCGTTCATGCAGGCGCGGAAACAGCTCGTACACCCATTTGATACGCTCCTGAAACCGATCGCGCTCGGCAAAAAAACCGCCCATCGCCAGGTTCTCTTCCACCGTCATCCGCGAGAAGACGCGCCGCCCTTCCGGCACTATCGCCACCGCTTCACGCATGATTTTCGCCGTCTGCCAGTCGGTGATGTCTTTACCGTCAAACACCACCCGTCCGCTGGAGGCGCGCGGATCGCCGCACAAGGTGCCAAGCAGCGTCGTTTTCCCCGCGCCGTTAGCGCCAATCAGGGTAACGATTTCCCCCTGGTTGATGTGCAGACTGACGTCGTGCAGCGCCTGAATTTTGCCGTAGTGGGCGCTGACTTTTTCAAACGTTAACATCGTTTTTTCCATCTTATGCCTCACCCAGATAAGCGCGGATGACGTCCGGGTTGTTGCGGATCTCTTCCGGCGTGCCGTTCGCCAGCGGCGTGCCCTGGTTCACCACGTAAATGCGATCGGAAATGCCCATCACCAGCTTCATATCGTGTTCAATCAGCAAGATAGTGGTGTTGTGATGGTTACGTAGCTCGGCAATCAGCTCATCCAGCTCTTTGGTCTCTTTCGGGTTAAGGCCAGCCGCCGGTTCGTCGAGCATCAGAATTTCTGGCTGCGTCACCATGCAGCGGGCAATCTCCAGCCGGCGCTGGTCGCCGTAGGCCAGATTACTGGCCTGGCGGTTGGCATGTTCCAGCAGGCCAATACGCTCAAGCCAGGTCGCCGCGCGGTCCAGCGCTTCGCTTTGCGCGCGGCGGAAAGCGGGCGTTTTCAACAGGCCGGAAAAGAGGCCCGTTTTCAGTTGCTGGTGCTGCGCCACCAGCAGGTTTTCAATCACCGTCATTTCGCGAAACAGGCGAACATGCTGGAAAGTACGTACCACGCCCATGCGGGCGATCTGCTGGCCCGGCAACCCTTCCAGATGCCGCTCGCGCAACGTGATCGTACCGCCTGTCGGCTTATAAAAACCGGTCAGGCAGTTAAACACCGTCGTTTTACCCGCGCCGTTAGGGCCAATCAGCGACACAATTTCCCGCTCACGCAATTCCAGCGATACATTGTTGACCGCCAGCAAACCGCCAAAGCGCATCATCAGGCCGTTAACCGCTAATAATGGCTGACTCATGCCTGCTCTCCTTTCGCCTGACCACTTTTCAGCTTCAACTGCGGACGCGTCATCGGCAGCAATCCCTGCGGGCGCCAGATCATCATCAACACCATCAAACCGCCGAGCATCAACATGCTGTATTCGTTGAAGTCACGCATCAATTCGCGCGACACCACCAGCAGAACCGCCGCCAGGATCACCGCAAACTGCGAGCCCATTCCGCCCAGCACCACAATCGCCAGCACGAAGGCGGATTCGGCGAAGGTGAAGGATTCCGGGCTGACAAAGCCCTGGCGGGCGGCAAACAACGTCCCGGCGAAACCGGCAAACGCGGCGCTGATAGTAAAAGCGGTCAGCTTAATGCGCGTCGGGCTTAAACCTAATGAGCGACAGGCGATCTCATCTTCACGCAACGCTTCCCACGCCCGGCCCAGCGGCATACGCAGCAGGCGGTTAATGACAAACAGCGACAGGACCACCAGCAACAGGGCCACCAGATAGAGGAAAATGACCCGGTCGGATGGGTCGTACTTCACGCCAAAGAAATTGCTGAAGGTATCCCAGCCGCCTTCGCGGGTGTTGCGGCTAAACTCCAGACCAAACAGCGTCGGTTTGGGGATCTGGCTGATGCCGTTCGGGCCGCCGGTAATTTCCGTGTTGTTGAGCAACAGGATACGGACGATTTCGCCGAAGCCGAGCGTCACAATCGCCAGATAGTCGCCGCGCAGACGCAGTACCGGGAAGCCGAGCAGGAAACCAGCGGCGGCGGAGACCAATCCCGCCAGCGGCAGGCAGGTCCAGAAACCCAAACCATAATAGTGGTTGAGCAGCGCAAAGGTATAAGCGCCGATGGCGTAAAAGCCGCCGTAGCCCAATACCAGCAGGCCGGACAGCCCCACCACCACGTTCAGCCCCAGACCGAGGATGATATAAATCATGGTCATGGTGGCGATATCGACGCTACCGCGCGACACCATAAACGGCCATGCCACGGCGATAACCAACAGCGCCATCAGAAACAGCTTTTGCTTAACGGTAGAGCCATCGATCGCCGGCAGAATAAACTTCGGTCCGGAGACGTGCTTCACCGCTTTCTGGAACATCGGACGCAGCAACTGAAAGAAAAAAACCACTGCCGTACCGATAAAGATCCACTGCCAGCGGATGTCGGCGGCGGTATCCACCACCAGTTTGGTGCCGTCCAGCTCCAGTTGTACGCCCATGAAGACGCCAGCCAGAACGAAGAACATCGCCGCAGAGAACAGAGCCATCGCAATATGCATCGGTTTCATACTTTCTCTACCTCCGGACGCCCCAGGATACCGGTCGGCATCACCAGCAGTACCAGAATCAGCAGAGCGAACGATACGACATCTTTATATTCGGTACTTAAATATGCAGACGAGAGCGCTTCGGCGACGCCCAAAATCAGACCGCCGATCATCGCGCCCGGAATGCTGCCAATCCCGCCCAGCACCGCCGCGGTGAACGCTTTCATCCCGGCCATAAAACCGATGTAGGGGTTAATTACGCCATAGAACTGACCGAGCAGCACGCCCGCCACCGCCGCCATTGCCGCGCCGATAACAAACGTTAGCGCAATGACGCGGTCGGTATTAATGCCGAGCAGGCTGGCCATTTTCAGATCCTCCGCGCAGGCGCGGCAGGCGCGGCCCATCCGGGAGTAGCGAATGAAAATGGTGAGCGCCAGCATAGCCAGAAAGGTGACTATCCAGATAACCGCCTGCATGGTGGTGATGGACGCGGCAAAGTTTTCGCTGCTGCCCACAATCCACTGGCCGTTAAACAGGCTGGGTAACGCCACGTCGCGCGAACCTTCCGTCAGGCTGACGTAGTTTTGCAGAAAGATGGACATCCCGATGGCGGAAATCAGGGCGATCAGGCGCTTGGAGTTGCGCACAGGCCGGTAAGCGACTCGCTCGATACTCCAGCCGTAGGCGCTGGCAATAATAATCGCGCCGATAAATCCGGCGGCCACCAGGAGCCAACTGGTGTCTATTCCCATCATCATTAGCGCGGCGATGATCATAAAAGAGACGTAGCTGCCGATCATATACACCTCGCCATGAGCGAAGTTGATCATGCCGATAATGCCGTACACCATCGTATAACCGATAGCAATCAGCGCGTAGGTGCTCCCCAGCGTGACGCCGTTAAACATCTGCTGCAAGAAATAGAGAAACTGCTCGGACATAAGGTAACCTTTTTAAACCCGCCCGGCGTGCGGGCGGTGGGATAACTTATCTTCTGGCATTACTTCGCGACGGTTGACGAGCCGTCGGCGTGCCACTGGAAGACGCCAAATTCAAATCCCTTAAGATCGCCTTTTTCATCCCATTTCAGCGGCCCAATAACGGTATCAGCCCCGTTCGCTTTAAGATCTTTCACCAGATCCAGTGGAGCATGGCTGGCGCTACGCGTCATTGCGGTCGCCAGTGACTGGACGGCGGCGTAGGTGATCCAGACATACGGACCGCTGGGATCTTTCTTGTCGGCTTTCAGCGCCTCGACAATCGCTTTATTCGCCGGGTCCTGGTCATAACGTTTTGGCATCGTCACCAACATGCCCTCCGCCGCACCGCCCGCAATATTGGACAGCGACGCGTTACCCACGCCTTCCGGCCCCATAAATTGCGTTTTCAGGCCATTAGCCCGCGCCTGGCGCAGCATCTGCCCCATTTCCGGGTAGTAGCCGCCGTAATACACAAAGTCGATATTCTCTTTTTGCAAGCGGGCAATCAGGGCGGAGAAATCTTTTTCGCCGGCGGTAATACCATCAAAAAAGACAATATTGGCATTGCCCTGCTTCAGGCCATCCTGCACGGAGCGCGCCAGTCCTTCGCCGTATTGCTGTTTATCGTGAATGATAGCGATGCGCTGCGGTTTCACCGTTTCCAGGATGTATTTCGCGGCCGTTGGCCCCTGGGAGGAGTCCAGGCCGGCGGTACGCATAATGTACTGATAGCCGCGCTGGGTCAGCTCCGGGTTAGTCGCCCCCGGGGAGATCATCAGAATACCTTCATCTTCATAGATATCGGATGCTGGCTGAGTAGAAGAAGAACACAAGTGACCAATAACGTATTGAATACCGTCGTTAACGATTTTGTTGGCCACCGCCACCGCCTGTTTTGGATCGCAGGCATCATCGTACTCTACGCCGACCAGCTTATCGCCTTTAATCCCGCCTTTAGCGTTGATGTCTTTAATGGCCTGGCGCGCGCCGTTAAATTCCATATCGCCCCATTGCGCTACCGGGCCGGACATTGCCCCGACTATGGCGACTTTAATATCATCTGCCATTGCCCCCTGCGAGACTGCTAATGCAACCATCCCTGCGATTATCGTTTTCGCTTTCCGTTTCATGTGCCTGTATCCCCATTCGTGATGTTATATGTTTTGTTTTTTGCTGGTTAAAAAGCAGACTGTACTTTTTATAAATGGTGCGCTTTTTACTGACTCATTAATGAGTTAGCGCAGAATTTAAAGCATAATAAGATTAAAATCTCTATTTTTCAGTCTATTAAGAAAAGATAATATTCTGCTTTTCGCTATAGATAAACAAAAAAAAGCACGCTTGTCAGCATAAAATAACGGCATATTAAGTGGAATAATTCACTAGCATTCAGGGAATTATGCTGCCTGTTTTCCATTCTCTAATGCTTCAAACTGTAATTATCGTTGTTAAAAAATTAATAACCTGGTAAATGACACAAAAAAGAGAAAGCATCTGGCCTGCCTGTTTCGGTACACTGATCGCATCTTTTGAAATCGGGACAAGCCGTCGATGAAGCTGACCATTCTTCGTTTAGAACACTTTAGCGCTCAGGATCAGATCGATCTGGGCAAAATCTGGCCGGAATATTCCGCCTCCTCATTAAGCGTAGATGAAACGCACCGGATTTATGCCGCGCGGTTTAACGAGCGTTTGTTGGGCGCCGTAAGAGTGACGCTGAGCGGAACGCAGGGCGCGCTGGATTCCTTACGCGTGCGTGAAATCACCCGTCGCCGCGGCGTCGGGCAATACCTGGTAGAAGAAGTCATCCGCGATAATCCCAACGTCTCGTCGTGGTGGATGGCGGATGTCGGTGTTGAAGACCGTAGCGTGATGGCCGCGTTTATGCAGGCGTTAGGGTTTACGGCCCAGGCGGATGGCTGGGAAAAAAGATAAAAAAGCCGGATGGCGCTGACGCTTATCCGGCCTACATGCCGGGAGCAAAAAATAAAAAACCACCTCGCAATTTTCCAGGTATGTAGGCCGGGTAAGGCGAAGCCGCCACCCGGCACTCAATTACTTCGCGTCGGTCGCCGTACCATTCGCATGCCAGTCAAACACGCCGAACTCAAATCCTTTCAGATCGCCTTTCTCATCCCACGACAGCGGTCCCATTACGGTGTCGACCGTGGCGCCTTTCAGGTATTTGGCAATTTCCGCCGGATCGTCAGACTGGTTCAGGCCCGCCTGCAACGATTGCAGCGCGGCGTAGGTGGTCCACACGAATGCGCCGCTAGGATCTTGTTTCTTGGCTTTGATGGCATCCACAATCGGTTTGTTCGCTGGCACCTGATCGTAGTTCTTCGGTTTAGTGACCAGTAAGCCTTCCGCCGACTCTCCGGCGATGTTAGACAGCGACACGTTCGCCACCCCTTCCGGCCCCATAAACTGGGTTTTCAGCCCTGCGGCGCGGGACTGGCGCAAAATCTGCCCCATTTCCGGGTGATAACCGCCGTAGTAGACAAAGTCGATATTCTCTTTCTTCAGGCGCGCTACCAGAGTGGAGAAATCTTTTTCGCCGGCGGTGATGCCGTCAAAGAATACGACGTTAACGCCGCCTTTCTTCAGACCGTCCTGCACCGCGCGCGCCAGCCCTTCGCCGTACTGCTGCTTATCGTGGATAATCGCGATGCGCTGCGGTTTTACCTTCTCCAGAATATACTTTGCCGCCGTTGGTCCCTGGTCAGAGTCCAGGCCGGTCGTGCGCAAAATCAGGTTATAGCCGCGTGCGGTCAGCTCCGGCGCGGTCGCCGCCGGGGTTATCATCAGGATGCCTTCGTCTTCGTAGATATCAGAGGCTGGCTGTGTGGAAGAGGAGCATAAGTGTCCGATAACATACTTGATGCCGTCGTTCACCACTTTGTTAGCGACAGCTACCGCCTGTTTCGGGTCGCAGGCGTCGTCATATTTCACCGCGACGAGCTTATCGCCTTTAATACCGCCTTTCGCATTGATATCGGCAATTGCCTGCTCCGCACCGGTAAATTCCTGGTCGCCATACTGCGCCACCGGACCGGACATCGCGCCGACAACCGCGACTTTAATGTCCTCTGCGAATGCCATATGGCTTAATGACAGGGCGATACATCCTGCCAATAACGTTTTACCCTTCATATTCATCCTGATAATCCCCATTATTCTGGTTGTTACGTGTGTTGTGGTGTTATTGTTCAGCACTTTATTTCGATTATTGGCTAGCTACCCGTGCTTTAGCAGCATACTCTGCTAAAACATACCCGATTTTTATTATTTTGGAATAGCTAAATTTACATTCAGATAACAGATTTGTGTCGGTGGGGGAGAGGAAGGGTCCGTAGGCCCGATAAGCGAAGCGCCATCGGGCAAACGTGTTGCCGGATGGCAGGGTAAACGCCTTATCCGGCCTACAAAAAACAAAACCCCCGAATTCACATTCGAGGGTTCATTGGCAATTCGCGAAGATTACGCTTCGATCGCAGCGCGAAGCTTTTTCATGGCGTTCTTTTCAAGCTGGCGCACACGCTCAGCGGAGACGCCGTAACGATCGGCCAGCTCCTGCAACGTAGACTTATTGTCTTCGTCCAGCCAGCGAGCGCGGATAATATCCTGGCTACGCTCGTCGAGCCCCTGCATCGCGTCGGTCAGTCGATTGGCGGCCTGCTCTTCCCAGTTATCGTCTTCAATGCCGTCGGCAAAGTTAGACGATTTATCCTGCAGATACAGCACCGGCGCCATTGGCTGGCTGTCGGACTCATCGTCCGAAGACATGTCAAACGTCATGTCCTGCGCCGCCATACGCGACTCCATCTCACGCACGTCTTTACTGGAAACACCCAGTTCGCGCGCCACCATTTCAACCTCATCCTGATTAAACCAGCCCAGACGCTGCTTGGTTTTACGCAGATTAAAGAACAGCTTACGCTGCGCTTTCGTGGTTGCGACTTTAACGATACGCCAGTTACGCAGCACGTATTCGTGAATTTCTGCTTTAATCCAGTGTACGGCGAAGGAGACCAGACGCACGCCTACTTCCGGGTTGAAACGGCGTACGGCTTTCATCAGGCCGATGTTGCCTTCCTGGATCAAATCCGCCTGCGGCAGACCATAGCCCGCATAGTTACGAGCAATATGAACAACAAAGCGCAGGTGAGACAGGATCAGCGTTTTAGCTGCTTCCAGATCGCCCTGGTAATGCAGCCTTTCAGCCAATGCCCGCTCCTCGTCAGCCGATAACATCGGCCACGCGTTCGCCGCCCGGATATAAGATTCCAGGTTGCCAACAGGGGCTAAAGCTAAATTTTGCATTTCTTTGGTCATTCAAATCCTCTCAATCAGTATTGCCTGGCACCGTCAGCGAGCAACAACCGTGCCAAAGCCGATGAGCAACGAGAATATCACCCACTCTTTTATCAGACAGTGATTTTATCCACAAGTTCAATGTAACACTGTGCATAATTTGCACAAATCTTGTGACATAAAGATGACGCGCGGGGAAGAGACAACAGGGACTCTTTCCCTGCGAACGGAAGCCCATTGCAGGGAAAGATTATACCACGATTTTATCAATCGGGAGTAAAGTGACGTAAATGTTGCACCGTGGCCAGCCAGGCGGCGATCCAGCCAATCATGGAACAGACCAGCAGCAGCAACAGGCACTCATCGAACGATAAACCGTTGAGATCAAACTTCGTGCCGAAGACCTGCGCCACTTCAGTCACCGCCGATGATAAACGCATCACCAAAATTTCAGACAATATCAGTGAAAGAAACGCGCCGGAAAAACCGAGCAACGCGCCGCCGTAGAGGAACGGACGCAGGATAAAGCCATCGGTCGCGCCAATCAGCTTTTGCACGTTAATGGTGTCGCGACGGGCAAAAATGCTCAGGCGCACGCTGTTGCCGATAACGAGGAAGACCGCCGCGACCATCAGCACGCCGATCATCGCCGACACGCGGCCCACCAGCCCGGTGAGCGCCGCCAGGCGCGCAAACCAGCTATCATCCATGCGGACTTCGTCAATGCCGTTAATCTGCGAGATACGGTCGCGCAGCGTATTAAGCGAGGCGGTACTCTGGAAGTCCAGCTTGGGGATCACCACCGCCACCGCCGGCAGCGGGTTCTCTTCCAGCATGTCCAGCGCGCCGCCAAAACCCGACCAGTTGCGGAATTCTCCCAGCGCGTCCTCACGGGACAGGTAGTTGACCTTCTCAACGCCCTGCTCGGCCTGAAGCTGCCCAACGACCCGCGCCGCTGCGTCATCATCCAGCGTTTTTTGCAGATAAACGGTGATCTGCGGCGACGGATAATACTGAGTCGCCGCCTGGTTGACGTTCTTATAGACCATGTAACAGACGCTGGGCAGCGTCAGGGAGATGGCGATCACCATCACCGTCAGAAACGTCGCCAGCGGTTTGCTTTTCAGATCTTGCAGCGCGCCGTGCCAGGCATAGCGCACCTGTTCATTAAAGACATTTGTTTTACGTGAGTTCGGTTTCGGCGTCGGCTTCTGGCGTCCTGGCGCGTTGCGCCCGCCGCCTGTTCCGCCGCGAGACTTACGCAGTCGATCCAGCCGTCCGCCGAACTGCCTGATTTGGTTAATCGCGTCGCGCCTATTCATTGGCCAGGCCTCCATGCAGATGTCCATCGCTCAGGACGAGCTGCCTATAGGAACGACGGGAGATAAGTCCAATATCGTGCGTCGCCATCAGTACCGTCACCCCTACGCGGTTAAACTCTTCAAACAGACGTAAAATCCCTTCCGACAACGCGTCGTCCAGGTTCCCGGTCGGTTCATCCGCCAGCAATACCGCTGGCTTATTGACCACCGCGCGGGCGATGCCCACGCGCTGTTGTTCGCCTCCGGAGAGTTGAATCGGGAAGTTTCTCGCTTTGTCCAGTAGTCCAACCTTATCCAGCGCCGCCGACACACGACGACGGATATCATCGCCGCTGGCGCCGGCAATGATTAACGGTATCGCCACATTGTCATAGACCGTGCGATCCATCAGCAGATGGTGATCCTGGAAAATCATCCCAATCTGGCGGCGCAAAAACGGCACTTCGCGGTTTTTCAGGCGCGTAATATCATGCCCGCTGAAGAAGATTTTGCCGGCGCTGGGCCGCTCAATCCCACAGATTAGCTTCAGCAGGGTACTTTTCCCCGCGCCGGAGTGGCCGGTCAGAAACGCCATCTCGCCTGGCCGCATATGGAATGTCACTCCCTGCAGCGCTTGTCTCCCGCCGAGATAGGCCTTGCTGACATGTTCAAAGCGAATCATTGTTAATCCTCTCGGGCAAAAAGTGCCTCAATAAAATCGTCCGCCTTAAACGGACGCAAATCCTCGATACGTTCGCCCACGCCAATGTAACGGATAGGAATGCCAAACTGGTCAGCTACCGAGAAAATCACCCCGCCTTTCGCCGTACCGTCCAGCTTGGTCAGGGTAATACCGGTTAAGCCCACCGCTTCATGGAACAGTTTGGCCTGGCTTACCGCGTTCTGTCCGGTGCTGGCGTCAATGGTCAGCATAACTTCATGTGGCGCTTCTTCGTCCAGCTTTTTCATGACGCGAACGATTTTTTTCAGCTCTTCCATCAGGTGCGACTTGTTCTGCAGACGCCCTGCCGTATCGGCAATTAACACATCCACATTACGCGCCTTCGCGGCCTGGATAGCGTCAAAAATCACCGAGGCGGAGTCCGCGCCGGTATGCTGGGCGATAACCGGAATGTTGTTACGCTGTCCCCAGACCTGTAGCTGTTCGACCGCCGCCGCGCGGAAAGTATCCCCCGCCGCCAGCATCACTGATTTACCCTGCTGCTCAAACTGGCGCGCCAGTTTACCGATAGTAGTGGTTTTACCCACGCCGTTCACGCCAACCATCAGAATAACAAAAGGCGTTTTACCTTCAATATTAAGCGGTTCGTCTACCTTCGCCAGAATCTCGCCCATCTCGTCTTTCAACAGACCATACAGCGCCTCGGCATCTTTAAGCTGTTTGCGGCTGGCGCCTTCCGTCAGATTAGCGATAATCTTACGCGTGGTTTCTACCCCAACATCAGCGATGAGCAACTGCTCTTCCAGCTCCTCGAACAAATCATCGTCGATTTTCTTGCCGCGGAACAGACTGATAAATCCGGAACCGAGATTTTCTTTGGTTTTCAGCAGACTGCGTTTCAGGCGGGCAAAGAAACCTTCTTTAGTCGGTTTTTCCTGCTCCTGAACGATCGCTTCCACCGGCGCGTCTTCTTCCGCCGGCGGAACAACCATCACCGCCTCTTCCGCCGCCTGAGCGGCCAGCGCCTGCGCTTCCAGCTCTTCGTCGGTGAATTTCGCCGCGTTTTCGCCCTCTTCTTCTACCGCGGCAATGACCTCTACGGTTTCCGCTTCGGCCTGCCACTCTTCCGGCGAGATAGCCTCGTCTTTGACCTCTTCCGGCAGCGGCAATTCTTCGCGTTCCACCGCGATCTGCGGCGCTGCCGTCTCAACAGCCGTCGCGGGCTCCGGCTCTACCGGCTGCGGTTTTTCGCTCTCCTGAACTTTCTCAGTAACGTCCACCACCTCTTCCGCAAAGGCTTCGGTTTCTGCTTTGCTGTGCGCGGGCGTTTGCGCGTCTATGTCTGCCGCCGTTTCAACAGGGGGCTCAACCGGTCGTTGTTCCTCAACAATCTGCTGTTCTTCGGTCTGTTCCTGCTTCTGCTCTTTATCACCGAAGCCCAACCAGGAAAAGAAGCCACGTTTTTTCTGTTTTGCCATCTGCGACTACACCCCTCGCGGCGCTATATACATGGAAGCTAAAAAAATGATGAAATAGTCTATCACTTAACTTAATTCACATCACCGCCTGGAATAACTTGCAACAGGCGGTTCGAGCAAGAGAAATGAAAAAACCGACTCACTCTGGCAGCGGCCAAATCCGCATTATTGGCGGGCAATGGCGTGGCCGTAAATTACCGGTTCCGGACAGCCCGGGTCTGCGTCCCACCACCGATCGCGTGCGCGAAACGTTATTTAACTGGCTGGCTCCGGTAATGGTAGACGCCCATTGTCTGGATTGCTTTGCCGGCAGCGGCGCTCTGGGCCTGGAGGCGCTATCGCGTTATGCGGCCCAGGCAACGTTACTGGAAATGGATCGCGCCGTATCGCAGCAGTTGCAAAAAAATCTGGCGACGCTGAAAGCCAACAATGCTCGCGTCGTCAATACCAATACTCTGGCCTTCCTCAGCCAGCCGGGAACGCCGCATCACGTCGTCTTTGTCGACCCGCCGTTTCGTAAAGGGCTGCTGGAAGAGACGTTACAATTGCTGGAAACCCAGGGATGGCTGGCCGACGACGCGCTAATCTACGTAGAAAGCGAGGTGGAAAACGGTCTGCCGCCCGTTCCGGCGAACTGGGCATTGTATCGAGAAAAGGTGGCCGGACAGGTCGCTTATCGTCTGTATCAGCGCGACGCGCAAGGAGAAAATGATGTTGATTAATCTGGGCCGCTTATTAATGCTCTTCGTGTGGGCATTTTTGATTCTTAATCTGGTGCAACCCTTCCCGCGCCCGCTCAATATCTTCGTCAACGTGGCGTTGGTGTTCATGGCGCTGATGCACGGTATGCAGTTGGCGTTGCTGAAATCAACGATACCGAAAGAGGGTCCGCAGATGACGACGGGAGAGAAAATCCGCATTTTCCTGTTCGGCGTGTTTGAGCTGCTGGTCTGGCAGAAGAAGTTTAAGAACAAAAAATAACGTTTGCTGCCGGATGACGGTTTATTCGTTATCCGGGGTACGGCTAACAAACCCGACGAACCGCGTTCCCTTATAGCTCAGCGTACCTTGATCGCCCACCGTCAAAGCGTGGTACTGCTGCGCTTGTAAACGGAACGTTTTTTCCAGACCGCCATTGAGCGGCTTAAAACTTGCCTCATAGCGCATACTGGTTCCCGCCGGGCTCACTTCCTGCTGGCGAGAGCGTCGGTCATTAACCGGCTTCTCCCGTTTATTGCTGACCACGACCTGCTTTTGCTGTAACGGCGCCGCCTCATTAGCGGCTTTTTCCCGCCGTTGCTGAACGAAGCGGAACGACGCGGCAACTACGATTAATGCAATGATTATAATGAAGAAAAGCGGTGGCTTACTCATACTGTTAACCTGTCAGAAAATGCGGAAATAAGCATACCCTGCCCGTTATAGTGTTGTCATCTGACCGTCACGGCCTCTACACTGAATAATAGAGCCGCAAGCATACCGTTTGCGAAAAAATAACGAATTCAAGGAATTAAGATGCTTTGGTCGTTTATCGCTGTCTGCCTGTCCGCATGGCTGTATGTGGACGCCTCCTATCGCGGGCCAGCCTGGCAACGCTGGGTTTTTAAGCCCGTCACGTTATTACTGTTGCTGTTACTGGCCTGGCAAGCGCCGATGTTTGACGCCATCAGTTATCTTGTGTTGGCCGGACTGTGCGCCTCGCTGGTCGGCGATGCGTTAACGCTCTTACCGCGTCAACGCCTGCTGTACGCCGTCGGGGCATTTTTCTTATCGCATCTGCTCTACACCATTTACTTTGCCAGCCAAATGACGTTGTCGTTCTTCTGGCCGCTGCCGCTGGCGTTACTGATAGTCGGCGCGTTGCTTATCGCCGTTATCTGGACGCGACTGGAGGAGCTACGCTGGCCGGTATGTACTTTTATCGCCATGACGCTGGTCATGGTCTGGCTGGCGGGCGAACTGTGGTTCTTCCGCCCAACGGCGCCAGCCCTTTCGGCCTTTACCGGCGCGACGCTGCTGTTCATCGGCAATATCGTCTGGCTGGGTAGCCATTACCGCCGCCGTTTCCGGGCGGATAACGCGATTGCCGCCGCCTGCTACTTTGCCGGACACTTCCTGATTGTTCGCTCGCTGTACCTGTAAATAATAGCGCTTGACTCTGGAGTCGACTCCAGAGTGTATCCTCCGGTTAATGAGAAAATTATCATCAACCGGAGGACGTTATGTCGACCCCTGATACCGATGGCAAAAAAGTCCCGCCCTTTACCTCCTTCAGATTAGCCCCGGCAATACAGAAGGCCGATAGCTGCTGCTGCGAAGAACATTGCGCGTCCAGCGCGCCTGTTTCTACTGCCGTGGCAGGCACGCGCTATACCTGGAAAATCTCCGGCATGGACTGCGCCGCCTGCGCCCGAAAAGTGGAGAATGCGGTCCGCCAAATTCGCGGCGTCAACCAGGCGCAAGTGCTGTTCGCCACCGAAAAGTTAGTGGTCGATGCCGACACCGACCTCCGCGCGCAAATTGAACACGCCGTACAGAAGGCGGGTTATACCTTGCGTAGCGAAGATTCTCGCGACGCCGCGCCTGAATCTCGTCTTAAAGAGAACCTGCCGCTTATTACGCTGATCATTATGATGGCGATAAGCTGGGGGCTGGAGCAATTTAACCACCCGTTCGGCCAACTGGCCTTTATCGCCACCACCCTGGTCGGTCTGTATCCTATTGCCCGCCAGGCGCTGCGGCTGATGAAAAGCGGCAGTTGGTTCGCTATTGAAACGCTGATGAGCGTCGCCGCCATTGGCGCGCTGTTTATTGGCGCGACGGCGGAGGCGGCAATGGTATTGCTGCTGTTCCTCATCGGCGAGCGCCTGGAAGGATGGGCCGCCAGCCGCGCCCGTAAAGGCGTCAGCGCGTTAATGGCGCTTAAACCGGAAACGGCGACCCGTCTGCGCGACGGCGTGCGGGAAGAGGTCGCGATTAATACCCTGCGACCGGGCGATATTATCGAAGTCGCCGCCGGGGGGCGTTTACCCGCCGACGGTAAACTGGTTTCCGGTTTCGCCAGCTTTGATGAAAGCGCGCTCACCGGCGAGTCTATCCCTGTGGAGCGCGCAACGGGCGACAAAGTCCCGGCAGGCGCGACCAGCGTTGACCGTCTCGTCACCCTGGAGGTGTTATCTGAACCTGGCGCCAGCGCGATTGACCGTATCCTGACGCTGATTGAAGAGGCGGAAGAGCGCCGTGCGCCCATTGAGCGGTTTATTGACCGTTTCAGCCGCATCTATACGCCAGTCATTATGGTCATCGCGCTGCTGGTGACGCTTATTCCGCCGCTGATGTTCGAGGGCGGCTGGCAGGAGTGGATTTATAAAGGGCTGACGCTGCTATTAATCGGTTGCCCGTGCGCGCTGGTGATCTCCACGCCCGCGGCCATTACCTCTGGGCTGGCGGCAGCGGCACGGCGCGGCGCATTGATTAAAGGCGGCGCAGCGCTGGAGCAACTGGGCCGTATCACGCAGGTCGCCTTTGATAAAACCGGTACGTTGACCATCGGTAAACCACGGGTGACGGCGATTCATCCGGCAAGCGGTATCAGCGAAGCTGAACTGTTGGCGCTGGCGGCAGCCGTAGAACAAGGCGCTACGCACCCGCTGGCGCAGGCTATTGTCCGCGAAGCGCAGACACGCGATCTGGCGATCCCGACGGCGGAATCGCAGCGAACGCTGGCCGGCACCGGGATTGAAGCGCAGGTTAACGGCGAACGAATTCTGATTTGCGCGGCGGGAAAACAGCCTGCGGCAGCGTTTGCCGGGCAAATTAGCGAACTGGAAAACGCCGGGCAGACGGTGGTTCTGGTGCTGCGTAACGAGACCGTACTTGGCGTCCTCGCCCTCCAGGATACGTTGCGTGACGATGCGCGCGACGCCATCCGCGACCTGCATCAGTTAGGCGTTAACGGCGTGATTCTGACCGGCGATAACCCACGGGCGGCGGCAGCGATTGCCGGCGAGCTGGATCTGGCATTTAAAGCCGGACTACTGCCGGAAGACAAGGTGCGGGCAGTCACCGCCCTTAACCAACAAGCTCCGCTGGCGATGGTGGGCGACGGCATTAATGATGCGCCCGCGATGAAAGCCGCTAGTATCGGAATTGCGATGGGCAGCGGTACTGACGTCGCGCTGGAAACGGCTGACGCCGCCCTTACTCATAACCGTCTGCGCGGGTTAGCGCAGATGATTACGCTGGCGCGCGCTACCCACGCGAATATCCGGCAGAACATCACCATTGCGCTGGGGCTGAAAGCTATTTTCCTGGTGACGACGCTACTTGGTTTTACCGGGCTATGGCTGGCAATCCTGGCGGATACGGGAGCCACGGTATTGGTGACCGCCAACGCGCTACGTTTGCTGCGTAAAAACTAATCTTCTCCCACCCGGCGGCATGTCGCCGGGTTATCCCGCGATATTCCTTTCTTTGTTCATATTATTCACGCGAAAATTATTTATTTTCTATTACTTATCAAACCATTAATCAGAAATAGCGTGATTTGATGTAAGGTTAATTTTTATCCAACCGATATTGATCATACCGTCTACAAAATAAGGAATGTTAGGCACTATGAAAAATATCAAAGTCATCACCGGCGTTATCGCGACGCTGGGCATATTTAGCGCCTTATTGCTGGTGACAGGAATACTGTTTTATTCCGCCGTCAGCAGCGATCGGCTGAATTTCCAGAATGCGAGCGCGCTGAGTTACCAACAACAGGAACTGGGCGGCAGTTTTCAGACATTGATCGAAACCCGCGTCACCATTAACCGCGTGGCGATACGCATGTTAAAAAATCAGCGCGATCCCGCCTCGCTGGACGCCATGAACACGCTGTTAACCAACGCTGGCGCGTCGCTCAACGAAGCGGAAAAACATTTCAACAACTACGTGAACTCCGAAGCGATCGCGGGAAAAGATCCGGCGTTGGATGCCCAGGCCGAAGCCAGCTTTAAGCAGATGTATGACGTTTTGCAGCAGTCTATCCACTATCTTAAAGCCGATAATTACGCCGCCTATGGCAACCTTGACGCGCAAAAAGCGCAGGATGACATGGAGCAGGTATATGACCAGTGGCTCTCTCAAAATGCGCAATTAATAAAATTAGCCAGCGATCAGAATCAGAGCAGTTTTACCCAGATGCAATGGACGCTGGGGATAATTCTACTTATCGTACTCATCGTGCTGGCGTTTATCTGGCTGGGGCTGCAACGCGTTCTACTCCGCCCGCTGCAACGGATTATGGCGCACATTCAAACTATCGCCGACGGCGATCTTACCCATGAGATAGAGGCCGAAGGACGCAGTGAAATGGGCCAACTGGCCGCCGGTCTTAAAACGATGCAGCAGTCGTTAATCCGTACCGTCAGCGCGGTGCGCGATAACGCAGACTCTATCTATACTGGCGCAGGCGAAATTTCCGCCGGCAGCAGCGACCTCTCTTCCCGTACCGAACAGCAGGCCTCGGCGCTGGAGGAGACCGCCGCCAGCATGGAACAGTTAACCGCCACGGTACGGCAAAACACCGATAACGCACGACAGGCGACGGGTCTGGCGAAAACCGCATCAGAAACCGCGCGTAAAGGAGGACGCGTGGTGGATAACGTAGTGAGCACCATGAACGATATCGCCGAAAGCTCGGAAAAAATCGTGGACATCACCAGCGTGATTGACGGTATCGCCTTCCAGACTAATATCCTGGCGCTGAACGCCGCGGTAGAAGCCGCCCGCGCCGGCGAACAGGGGCGAGGATTCGCGGTCGTGGCCGGAGAGGTACGCACGTTGGCCAGCCGTAGCGCGCAGGCCGCCAAAGAGATCAAAGTGCTGATTGAAAACTCCGTGTCGCGCATTGATACCGGCTCTACGCAGGTACGCGAAGCGGGAGAAACCATGAAAGAGATCGTTAACGCCGTGACCCGCGTGACCGATATTATGGGCGAAATCGCCTCTGCCTCCGATGAGCAAAGCAAAGGCATTGAACAGGTGGCGCAGGCGGTATCGGAAATGGACAGCGTGACGCAGCAAAACGCCTCGCTGGTAGAGGAATCCGCAGCAGCGGCGGCGGCGCTGGAAGATCAGGCTAACGAACTTCGTCAGGCGGTCGCCGCGTTCCGCATCCAGAAACAGCCTCGTCGGGAGGCGTCGCCGACGCCGTTAAGCAAAGGTTTAACGCCACAGCCCGCCGCAGAACAGGCGAACTGGGAAAGCTTCTAATCAGAATGCTATCTGCCGTGCGGTTAATGCGCTTTACGCAATAAATAGCGGTACGGCAGACCCTCCGTCTCTTGCGCCAGCAAATCGTGTTCCATAAAGGTACAGAACCCCGGAATATCACGCGTCGTCGCCGGATCGTCGGCGATAATCAGCAATGTTTCGCCAGTTTGCATGTTGCGCACCGTTTTGCGCACCATCATTACCGGTTCAGGGCAACGCAGCCCCAGGGCGTCAAGCGTATGGTCAGGGGAGGAAAACAGATCGCTCATCTTCGTCTCAATGGTAGAAAAACGGCGATATTTTACGCCCATCTTCGTCAGTAAGCCAGGCAGGTTAACGATTGCGTGAAAATTAGCCATTGCAATGCCAGCGCAAAACAGTATTATGCGGCGGTTCTTTATTGGGTTCCCTCACCCCATCCAACAAAAAGGTCACAATATGACTCCGTTTACACAATCACAGCGCGTAAAAGCGTTGTTCTGGCTATCGCTATTCCATTTACTGGTGATCATTTCCAGTAACTATCTGGTGCAGCTCCCCATCACTATTTTTGGTTTCCACACGACCTGGGGCGCGTTTAGTTTTCCTTTTATTTTTCTCGCCACCGATCTTACCGTGCGTATTTTTGGCGCACCGCTGGCGCGCCGCATTATCTTCGCCGTCATGATCCCTGCGCTGCTGGTGTCATATGTGGTGTCATCGCTGTTCTATATGGGCGCCTGGCAAGGTTTCGCCGCGTTGGCGAACTTTAATCTGTTCGTCGCCCGTATCGCCGCCGCCAGCTTTATGGCCTACGCGCTGGGACAGATCCTTGATGTCCATGTGTTTAACCGCCTGCGCCAAAATCGTCGCTGGTGGCTGGCGCCGACCGCTTCAACGCTGTTTGGCAATATCAGCGATACCCTTGCCTTTTTCTTCATTGCGTTCTGGCGAAGCCCCGATGCCTTTATGGCCGGGCACTGGATGGAAATTGCGCTAGTGGATTATTGCTTTAAGGTGCTCATCAGCATTATTTTCTTCCTGCCGATGTACGGCGTTCTACTGAATATGTTGCTGAAAAAGCTGGCAGATAAATCTGAAATTTCCCCATTACCGGCAAGTTAAAGGTTCGTTTTCCGAGTTGTGATAAGATGAGCGAATGAGCCGTTATGGCCGTTTATCGAAAGGAAGAAGTCAATGCGCAATTTGGTTAAATATGCCGGTATTGGCCTGCTGGTTATGGGGCTTGCGGCCTGTGATAACAACGATACAAAAGCGTCGGCAGAAAGCGCCGCCGCAGAAAGCCAGGCCTCCGGTCAGCCCATCAGCCTGATGGATGGCAAACTCAGTTTCTCACTGCCGGCGGATATGACCGATCAAAGCGGTAAGCTGGGCACCCAGGCGAATAATATGCACGTTTATTCTGACCCGACGGGCCAGAAAGCGGTGATTGTTATCGTCGGCGATAATACCGATGAAGCGTTGCCGGTGCTGGCGAACCGCCTGCTTGAGCAACAGCGTAGCCGTGACCCGCAGCTTCAGGTCGTTACCAATAAGTCTATTGAGCTCAAAGGCCATATGTTGCAACAACTGGACAGCATTATCTCCGCGAAGGGCCAGACGGCGTACTCTTCCATCGTGCTGGGCAAAGTGGATAACCAATTGCTGACGATTCAGGTCACGCTGCCTGCGGACAATCAGCAAAAAGCGCAAACCACGGCTGAAAACATCATCAATACGTTGGTTATTAAGTAACCTTTACGATGATGATGCGGCCTCCGGCAGTGCAGACGGAGGCCGTTTTTTTAAGCGCCAGGTCAGCAATAGCGCCATCGTTACCAGCCCGGCTGCCGCCAGATAAATCACCGGCACGCCCGCCCAGGTCATCACCAGCCCCGCCAGCGGCCCGGTAACCCCCAAAGACATATCCATAAAGACGGTATAGGTCGCCAGCGCCGCGCCCTGGTTCTGCGGCGGCACGGCTTTGACGGCCACCACGCCCAGCGCCGGAAAGACCAGCGAAAACCCCATCCCCGTGAGTAAAACGCCGATTTTTGCCATCCACGGCATGGCTGCCGTTCCCACCAGTAACAGACCAATAATCTCCACGCCAAAGCAGATCATGGCGACATTCAACCCGCCTAAACGATTGATGCCGTTAGGGAACAGCAAACGCGTGCCGACAAACGCGACGCTAAATAACGTGAGCGCAAAGGCGGCGCCATCCCAACCTTTAGCATCATAAAATAAGGTAATAAACGTCGCGATGACGCCAAACCCTGCCGAGGCCAGCGCCAACGCCATACCATACAGCCAGACACGCCCCAGCACCGCGCGAAACGGCAGCGGCTTGCCTTTGTTCGCCTTCACCGACGGACGTGGAAGGGCTAACAGTACCGCCAACAGCGCCACGCCCATCACCGTTAGCGCCAGTCCCTGTAACCCGCCCCAGGCATAACACAGCACGCCCAGCGGCGCGCCCATCGCCATTGCGCCGTAGGTGACGATACCGTTCCAGGAGATGACCCGACCAATATGCAACGACCCGACGACGCCGACGCCCCATAGTGTCGAACCGGTGCCGGCAAAACTTTGCCCAATCCCTAAAATCACGCGACCCAGCCCCAGTAGCAACAAACTGATCATCGGCCAGGCGCTGGCGATATCCGCCAGCAGGTAGCCGAGTCCGCTTAAAAAACAGCCGCATAAGCCAAAGACAACGATTTTTTTTGGCCCTAATACATCCGCATACCGCCCGGCATGGGGACGGCTTAACAGAGTGGCGAAGTATTGCAGGCTGATAATAAGCCCCGCCCAGAACGCGCTGAATCCCATCGCATCATGCACATAGCCGGGCAAGACGGCGAGCGGCAGGCCGATGGTCAGGTAGCTGGCAAAGTTAAACATCACAATGGAGACAATACGCAGATTGAGGCGCAATCCGTTTAGCGCCGGTTCAGCGACGGGTTCGGGCATGAGTATCACCGCATTTTTACAACATGTTTTCTTTTCTATCATGGCGCGCGGTGAAAATCAGTAGTGAGATTCAGATTATCGGTATCAGGGCAGCCGCTACACTTAGAAAAAAACACAACAAGGAAAACTTCATGGCAACCGCTCAACCCGACAAAACGGGTATGCATATTCTGCTGAAACTGGCCTCCCTGGTTATTATTCTCGCCGGGATTCATGCCGCGGCGGATATTATTGTACAACTCTTGCTGGCGCTCTTTTTTGCCATCGTTCTTAACCCATTAGTGACCTGGTTTATTCGTCGGGGCGTGAAGCGACCGCTGGCGATTACTATCGTGGTGGTCGTCATGCTGATCGTGCTTACCGCGCTGGTGGGTGTGCTTGCCGCATCGCTTAATGAATTTATCGCGATGCTGCCTAAATACAGCAAGGAGCTGACGCGTAAGGTCTTACACCTTCAGGAGTTAATGCCCTTCCTGAATTTACATATGTCGCCGGAACGTATGCTCCGCGGGATGGACTCCGATAAAATCATGCTCTTCACCACAACATTAATGACCGGCGTATCGGGCGCGATGGCAAGCATTGTGCTGCTGGTGATGACCGTGGTTTTTATGCTGTTTGAGGTGCGTCACGTGCCTTATAAATTACGTTTCGCGCTAAACAATCCACAAATTCATATTGCCGGCCTGCACCGCGCCCTGAAAGGCGTCTCGCATTATCTGGCGCTGAAAACGCTGCTCAGTCTATGGACGGGCGCGATTATCTGGCTGGGGCTGGCGTTAATGGATATTCAGTTTGCGCTAATGTGGGGCGTACTGGCCTTTTTGCTCAATTACGTTCCTAATATCGGCTCGGTGATTTCCGCCGTTCCCCCCATGATTCAGGCGCTGTTATTTAACGGCTTTTACGAGTGCGTACTGGTCGGCGCGCTCTTTTTGGTGGTCCATATGGTGATTGGCAACATTATGGAGCCACGCATGATGGGCCATCGTCTGGGAATGTCCACGCTGGTGGTATTTCTTTCGTTATTGGTCTGGGGATGGCTATTAGGCCCGGTCGGGATGCTCTTGTCCGTTCCTTTGACCAGCGTCTGCAAAATCTGGATGGAAACCACTAAAGGCGGCAGCAAACTGGCGATCTTGCTGGGGCCAGGCCGACCGAAAAGCCGTTTACCGGGATGAGGCGACAGATGCTACAATCTCCTCTTCTTCATAGGCAACGTTGGTCCTGATATGTACCAGATCGTTCTGGGAAAAGTGTCAACATTAAGCGCAGGTCAATTGCCCGACGCGTTAATCGCTCAGGCGCCGCAGGGCGTTCGCCGGGCAAGCTGGCTGGCCGGGCGCGTGCTGCTTTCCCGTGCGCTCTCGCCGCTACCGGAGATGGTGTATGGCGAACAGGGTAAACCGGCTTTTTCCGCCGGAACGCCGCTGTGGTTTAACCTCAGCCATAGCGGCGACACTATTGCTCTGTTGCTTAGCGACGAAGGTGAAGTCGGCTGCGATATTGAAGTGATCCGCCCGCGCGATAACTGGCGTTCGCTGGCAAATGCGGTATTCAGCCTCGGCGAACATGCTGAAATGGAAGCGGAACGTCCGGAGCGACAACTGACGGCCTTCTGGCGTATCTGGACGCGTAAAGAAGCTATCGTAAAACAACGCGGCGGCAGCGCCTGGCAAATCGTCAGCGTGGACAGCACGTTGCCCTCTGCCTTGTCGGTCAGCCAGTGTCAGCTTGAGACGCTCAGTCTGGCAGTCTGTACCCCCACACCGTTTACGCTGACGCCGCAGACGATAACAAAAGCGTTATGACACATTAATTTTTCCCTCTGGCGGCGGACGTGTGTTACAAAATGCGGAGCTTCCCATGCGCCGACGCGCCATACCAAAAGGTTTAAGTCAGATGCAACGTGTCACCATCACCCTCGATGACGATTTACTGGAAACGCTGGACAGCCTGAGCCAGCGACGCGGCTATAACAATCGCTCCGAAGCGATCCGTGATATTTTGCGCGGCGCTCTGGCGCAGGAGGCCACCCAGGAACACGGTACACAGGGTTTCGCGGTACTTTCATATGTTTATGAACATGAGAAACGGGATTTAGCCAGCCGCATCGTCTCTACCCAGCATCATCATCATGATTTATCCGTCGCCACGCTGCACGTCCATATCAACCACGATGACTGTCTGGAGATCGCCGTTCTGAAGGGCGATATGGGCGACGTACAGCATTTTGCCGATGATGTTATCGCCCAGCGCGGCGTGCGCCACGGCCACTTGCAGTGTTTGCCGAAAGAAGACTAACGCCCCAGCGCTTTGCCGGGGGCGCTTCGCTTGCCCGGCCTACGTTCGCACGTCTGTCGTTTGTAGGCCAGATGAGGCGCAGCCGCCATCCGGCAATAATGTTCACGCCATTGTGCCAATCGTTTTTCTGAAGCGTAACAGCGCTATCAGGAAGAACACGCCGCCTATCGCCAGCAGGGTCAGGAACTGCGGCCAGACGATACTCAAACCTGCGCCGCGATAAAGAATAGCCTGGGCAAGGCTGACAAAATGCGTCGTCGGCATGGTCAGCATAATATCCTGCACCGCCTGCGGCATACTTTCACGCGGCGTGGAACCGCCGGAAAGCATTTGTAGCGGCAACAGTACCAGAATCATTAATAACCCCAGTTGCGGCATCGAACGGGCGATGGTGCCCATAAAAATCCCAATTGAAGTGGTGGCGAACAGGCTCAGCGCCACGCCCAACATAAACAATGGGATCGATCCTTCAATCGGTACGCCAAGTACGCCTTTCACCATCAGCATCAAAGACAAACCGGAAACCACCAGCACGACCAGCCCCATCGACCACACTTTTGCCATCATGATCTCAAAGGGCGTGACCGGCATCACCAACAGATGCTCTACCGTGCCGTGTTCTCGCTCGCGGATCAGCGCCGATCCGGTCAGCACTATCGCCAGCATGGTAATGTTGTTGATAATCGCCATCACGCCGCCAAACCACGCCGGGTCCAGATTCGGGTTAAAGCGCATCCGAATCTCCAGCGACACCGGCTGAACGTTATCTCCCCGCGCGCGCGCCACAAAGCTGTTGACCTCGCCGCTAATAATATTCTGGATATAACTGTTGCCGGTAAACGCCTGGCTCATGCGCGTCGCATCGACGTTAACCTGAATATCAGGCTGACGTCCGGCCAGCACATCACGCTGGAAATTCGGCGGAATATTGACCGCAAAGGTATAGCGTCCGGCATCCAGTCCGGCATCCATTTCCGTTGCCGTAATCATCTCCGGCGGCAGAAACCACGGGCGGTAAAAACTATTCACAATACGGTTCGACAACTGTGACTGATCCATATCGGCGATGGCGATAGGGGCAAGATGCAACGAACCGGGCAGGACGGTAGCGGAGGAGTAAACCGAAATCGTAAAGGCGAAGACGATCAGCGACAGCATCGCTTTGTCGCCCAGCAGACTGCGCAGTTCTTTAACGCCGAGGTTATAAATATTACGTAATCCGCGCATTACCCCTCCTGTTTTTTCAGCAGCAGAATGCTCAGACCCATCACCACCGGGACGGCAATCAGTAACGGCATAAATAACGGCCAGAGATCGGACAGATCCAACGCTTTGGAAAACGTCCCGCGCGCGATCGTCAGAAAATGGCTGGTCGGGTAGATCTCGCCGATCCATCTTCCCGGCCCTTCCAGCGAAGCCACCGGATCGATCATGCCGGAAAATTGTGTTGCCGGAATGAGGGTAATAATCGACGTCCCAAAAATAGCGGCGATTTGGCTCTTCATAAACGTGGAGATCAGCAGCCCCAGACCGGTGGCGATGATGACGTAAAGTAGCGCCGCGAGGGTAAGCGTGAGAAAGCTGCCTTTCAGCGGCACGCCGAACACAAAGACCGACAGCGCGCACAGTAGCAAGAAGTTCAGCATACCCAGCGCGATATACGGCAGTTGTTTACCCAGCAAAAATTCGCTGCGCGTCGTCGGCGTTACGTACAGATTAATCATCGACCCCAGCTCTTTCTCCCGCACCACGCTCAGGGCGCTAAGCATTGACGGGATCATCATGAGCAGCAGCGGAATGACCGCCGGAACGATAGCGGGCAGACTTTTCACATCCGGGTTATAGCGATAGCGCGTTTCAATGTTGAGCAGCCCGGCCTGTTTAACCGGGTTCGGCTGACGACTTGCCGCCTCCTGCAGCCAGCTTTGGTGCATCGCCTGAACGTACCCCTTCACCGTCTCGGCGCGGCTGGGCATGGCGCCATCCACCCAGACGCCAATCTGCGCTGGCGTACCGCGAGCAATATCGCGGCCAAAATTAGGCGGGATCTCAATGGCAACCGCCAACTCTCCCGAACGCATCCGCCGGTCAAGCTCGTCATAGCTGGCGAGCGGCGGCTGTTCGATAAAATAGCGCGATCCCGCCAGATTGAGCGACCATGCCTGGCTGCTGACGGTTTGATCGCGGTCGAGTACGGCAAAACGCAGGTTCTCCACGTCCATACTGATGCCATAGCCCATAATCAGCATCAGAATTACCGTTCCCAGCAGCGCCAGCGTCGAGCGTACCGGATCGCGGCGTAGCTCCAGCGCTTCGCGGCGACTGTAGCTGAACAAACGCCGGAAGCTCAATCCCTGCCGCGACGGTTTACCTGACGCGGCGGGCGTCTGGGATGGCGGTATTGGGGTTTCAGGCGCCGCTCCCGCAGCTTCCTGTAGCCAGGAGATAAACGCCGCTTCCAGATTGGCCGCGCCCCGCTGTTGCACCAATTCCTGCGGCGTACCGCTGGCGAGCACTTTACCGGCGTGCATCAATGACATTCGGTCGCAACGTTCCGCTTCATTCATAAAATGGGTCGAGATAAAAATCGTCACCTTATCCTGACGCGAAAGATCGACCATAAGCTGCCAGAACATATCCCTGGCGACCGGATCAACGCCGGACGTTGGCTCATCAAGAATCAGCATTTCCGGGCGATGGATCACCGCTACCGCCAGCGATAAACGCTGGCGGATACCGAGCGGCAACGAAGCGGGGAGCGTATCTTCCACCTCCGTTAGCATAAAGCGTTCGATCATCTGCGCGACGCGCGCCGGGATCTCCGCTGGCGGAATATGAAACAGGCGGGCATGAAGTTCCAGATTCTGCCGCACGGTGAGTTCGTTATAGAGCGAAAAAGCCTGCGACATATACCCGACCCGGCGACGAGTATCGATGTCGTTCGGGTCCACCGGCTGGCCAAATAGCCAGGCCTGGCCTTCGCTGGCGGGAAGCAGACCGGTCAGCATTTTCATGGTGGTCGATTTGCCGCAACCGTTTGAACCGAGGAAGCCAAAAATCTCGCCGCGCGGAATGCGGAAATTAACATGGTCAACCGCGACGAACTTACCGAAGCGCATGGTCAGATCTTTCGCCTCAATGGCAATCTCTTCCTGCTCAGCGTGATACGGCGGGATCACCACTGGCTTATGCGCCTGGCGCTGCGCTTCTGGCAACAGGGCGATAAACGCCTGTTCCAGCGTCGCACTATGGGTTTTTGCCCGCAGTTGCTGCGCGCTGCCGGTTGCCAGTATCTCGCCCGCATTCATCGCCACCAGCCAGTCAAAACGCTCCGCCTCTTCCATATAGGCCGTTGCGACCAACACGCTCATATTGGTCTGCCGTTGGCGGATACTGTCGATTAAGTCCCAGAACTGAGCGCGGGAGAGCGGGTCCACGCCGGTGGTAGGCTCATCAAGAATCAGCAATTCCGGGTCATGAATCAGCGCACAGCACAGCCCCAGCTTTTGTTTCATCCCACCGGACAGCTTCCCGGCAGGACGGTCACGAAACGGCGCCAGGCCGGTGCTGTTCAGCAGCTCGGTAATACGCGCTTCGCGTTCAGCTTTGTCATGACCAAAGAGACGAGCGAAAAAATCGACGTTCTCATAAACCGATAATGTGTGATAAAGGTTTTTCCCCAGCCCCTGCGGCATCCAGGCGATGCGCGGACAGACGTCGCGGCGATGTTTCGCATCGCGCATATCGCCGCCCAGGACGATAACGTTCCCTTGCTCAATCACCCGCGCGCCAGAAATCAGCGACAGCAGGCTCGACTTACCCACCCCGTCCGGACCAATCAGCCCGACCATACTACGGGCGGGAATGTCCAGCGTGATATTGTTCAGCGCGACCGTTTTTCCGTAATGCTGGCTCACCCCCTCAAGCTGCGCCACGGGAGGAACAGGCACCAGCGTCAGCGACGTCATTGCGACAGCCTCACGCTTAGAGCGTCAGGCCAGGGCACGCGCTCATCCAGACGAACCCAGGCCATTCCCGGCAAACCGGTTTTGACATATTCCAGATGCTGTCGCAGCAGCTCTGGCGGAATACGCGCTTTGACGCGGAACATCAGCTTCAGCCGTTCATCGTGGGTTTCCACGGTTTTGGGCGTGAACTGCGCCACGCTGGCGACAAAACTGATCGTCGCCGGGATACGCAGATCCGGCGCGGCGTCCAGCACCAGTCGCGCTTCGCCGCCGATCTTCAACAACCCCGCCTGTTCGGTCGGCAGGAAAAATGTCATATAAACGTCGCTGAGATCGACCATGTTCAACACCCGGCCGCCAGCCGATAACACTTCGCCCGGCTCCGCAACGCGGTACTGCACGCGTCCATCGCGCGGCGCTTTTAATTCGCTGTCGTCGATGTCGGCGACAATACGCCGCTCGGTCGCCTGCGCCGCTTCCACGCGCGTTTGCGCCTGGATAATACTGGTACGCGCCGCCTCAATCGCCGCTTTTGCCGCAGATACCTGCGCTTTGGCGGTCTCGAGGGCGGCGCGCGCGCTTTCCGCCGCCGCGCGATCGTCATCTAACTGTTGTACAGATACCGCGCCACGCTGCGACAGCGAACGGGAACGCACGTGACGTTTAGAGACGGAGTCCAGCTCAGCTTCCCGCTGTTTGACGACCGACTGCGCGGCGCGCATTTCACTCTGGCGTTGCTCCAGCAAGGCGCGGGCGGCGGCAACTGCGCTCTCGGCCTCTTTAATCTGCGCAATCGCCTCCAGCCGCTGCTCCTGCAGTACGCGGGTATCCATTTTCGCCAGCACCTCGCCCTGACGAACGAACTGCCCTTCCGAAACGAGGATGGTATCAATACGCCCGGCAATCTTAGTGGCAATATCCACTTCGGTGGCTTCAATTCTGCCGTTGCTGGCGGCAAATCCCTCCGGTATTCCCGCAGGGCGCAGCATCCACCAGGCTATCGCGGCCACCGCTACAAGAATCCCCGCTCCCCACCACACCAGATGACGCTTCATTTTGTCCATAATCGACCCGCCGTAATCCCTGTTGTCTAACCATGCGTGTCACAAAGTCCGCCGGGCGTGCGCTCAGCGGGGGTTTCCATTCGGGATAAGAATGAAAAAAGAAAAGGGGCCAGACGACGAACAGACGCCGATGAAGCGCTCGCCGTCAAAGGGAGTGAATGATGTAGGTACCCGGAAAAGAGGGAGTAATGTTGTCATCATCAGCGTTCCTGGCCGTAAATGAAACACGCATACTCATAACTGCTATAAATCGATACTAACACCTCTGTCCGGGATGTCTATTCGCTTATTGTTTGTAATGGTACTTAGCGTTTTGCCGCCAAATCCTGCGCGCAGGCCCAGGCGCTCGACCACGCCCACTGGAAGTTATAGCCGCCCAACCAGCCGGTGACGTCCATCACTTCGCCGATAAAATAGAGACCCGGCACGCGGCGCGCTTCCATAGTCCGCGATGATAGTTCGTTTGTATCCACACCGCCCAGCGTCACTTCCGCTGTCCGATAGCCTTCGGTGCCGTTAGGCTGCACTTGCCAGGCTGTAAGCGTGTCAACCAACGCCTGCTGGTCACGAACGTTCAACTGTCTGAGCGATACATCCGGGATCTGCCCCAACTGTTGTAAACACTCCACCAGCCGTTTCGGCAGATGCATCGCCAGCGTGTTCTTCAGACTCTGGTTCGGATGCGCGTTACGCTGTTCATTGAGAACGTCTTCCAGCGAGAGGTCCGGCAATAAGTTAATGCTCACTAACTCTCCCGGTTGCCAGTAGCTGGAAATCTGTAAAACGGCGGGGCCGGACAGCCCACGATGGGTAAAAAGTAGGTTTTCCCGAAATACCGTGCCATTGCGGGCGGTAATTACGCAGGGCACAGAGACGCCAGACAGCGTCTGGAGCTGTTCTAACAGCGGCTTATGTAGCGTAAAGGGCACCAGCCCGGCGCGCGTCGGCAACACCTTGAGACCAAACTGTTCGGCGATTTTATAGCCAAACGGCGATGCGCCAAGCCCCGGCATCGACAGGCCGCCGCTGGCAATCACCAGCTTTTGCGTAGTCACCGTCTCGCCGTTCAGCGCCAGTACGAAACCCGACTCATCACGCTCGACGCTCAGTACCTCGCTACGCAGGCGCATCGTTACGCCGCCTTTGTCGCACTCGGCAACCAGCATATCGACAATGCGTTGGGCGGAATCATCGCAAAAAAGCTGTCCCAGCGTTTTCTCATGCCAGGCTATCCCATACCTGCCGACCAGATCGATAAAGTCCCACTGGGTATAGCGGGCTAACGCTGATTTACAAAAATGGGGGTTCTGGCTCAAATACGCAGCAGGCTCAACATAAAGATTAGTAAAGTTGCAGCGCCCACCGCCGGACATGAGGATTTTACGTCCTGGCTTCTTGCCATTATCGATGAGCAGCACGCGGCTACCCGCCTGTCCTGCCTGCGCGGCGCAAAACATGCCCGCTGCGCCAGCGCCTATAATAACGGCATCAAACCTTTCCACGTCGCCTTCCTCTCTCAAATTCGGGCGGGAATTGTAAAGTTTCCTCAGTGGTCGCACCAGCGCGAAAAGCGCCTGAAAATGGTATTTATCTGAAATATATAAGATAATTCTTTAGTGACATCAAACAAAGCACGAAGTACATCAAAAAAAGTCTATATTTCACTTTGCCCGCGCCGCCAAAGTCACTGATAATGCGCCGCGTTCATGTCCTCAAAATGGCGTAACGTCCTATGCTACATTTGTTTGCTGGCCTGGATTTACATACCGGGCTTTTATTATTGCTTGCTCTGGCTTTTGTGCTGTTCTACGAAGCGATTAACGGCTTCCATGACACAGCCAATGCAGTCGCAACCGTGATTTACACCCGTGCGATGCGTTCGCAGCTGGCGGTTGTCATGGCGGCGGTGTTTAACTTTTTTGGCGTTTTGCTGGGGGGTCTCAGCGTGGCGTATGCCATTGTGCATATGCTACCAACGGATCTCCTGCTCAACATGGGTTCCGCGCACGGCCTCGCTATGGTCTTTTCCATGTTGCTGGCGGCGATTATCTGGAACCTCGGCACCTGGTATTTCGGGTTGCCGGCGTCCAGTTCCCACACGCTGATTGGCGCCATTATCGGCATCGGTTTAACCAATGCGATGATGACCGGCACGTCAGTGGTGGATGCGCTTAACATCCCGAAAGTTATCAATATTTTCGGTTCACTCATTATCTCCCCTATTGTCGGTCTGGTATTCGCCGGCGGTCTGATTTTCTTGCTGCGCCGCTACTGGAGCGGTACTAAGAAACGCGCCCGTATCCACCTGACGCCAGCCGAACGTGAAAAGAAAGACGGCAAGAAAAAGCCGCCGTTCTGGACGCGTATCGCGCTAATCCTCTCAGCTATCGGCGTGGCGTTTTCGCATGGCGCGAACGATGGTCAGAAAGGCATTGGCCTGGTCATGCTGGTGCTGATTGGCGTCGCGCCTGCGGGTTTCGTGGTCAATATGAATGCCTCCAGCTACGAAATCACCCGTACGCGCGATGCTATCAACAATGTCGAAACGTACTTTGAGCAGCGTCCTGACCTGCTGAAAGCCGTCACCGGCGTTGACCAACTGATTCCGTCTCCGGAACCGGGCGCGACTGAACCGACTGAATTCCACTGCCATCCGGCTAACACCATTAACGCGCTTAACCGTGCGAAAGGGATGCTGGCAAACGTGGAAAGCTACGACAAGTTAAGCGTTGAACAGCGTAGTCAGTTGCGTCGCATTATGCTGTGCATTTCCGACACGACCGATAAAGTCGTGAAATTGCCTGGCGTAAGCAGCGATGACCAGCGCCTGCTGAAAAAGCTGAAGACCGATATGTTAAGCACCATTGAGTATGCGCCGGTGTGGATCATTATGGCAGTGGCGTTGGCGCTGGGTATTGGTACGATGATCGGCTGGCGTCGCGTGGCGACCACTATCGGCGAGAAAATTGGTAAAAAAGGCATGACGTATGCGCAGGGAATGTCGGCGCAGATGACGGCGGCAGTCTCTATCGGTCTTGCCAGCTACACCGGTATGCCAGTTTCTACCACTCACGTACTCTCCTCTTCAGTGGCGGGAACCATGGTCGTTGATGGCGGCGGGTTGCAGCGTAAAACCGTGACCAGCATTCTGATGGCCTGGGTATTTACGTTACCGGCGGCGATTATTCTTTCCGGCGTGCTGTACTGGCTTTCCCTGAAGATTATTTAAGCCAAATGGGCCGGATAGCGCTGTCGCTAATCCGGCCTGTCAGGATGAAACGACACAGGCCTGACAGGCCGCTACAAGCGGCGTCATCCGGGAGGCTTATCTAATACGAGCGGGTCAGGAAACTGGCCCGCTTTTTTTATTCAGTGCCAAATCATGAGCGCAATCAAGCTCACCACCACTAAACCGCATAACGCGCTGGTCAGCAGAAACTGGCGGCGCACGCGTTCACAACGGCGAATAAATTCTTCATCATGATGATCGCGATAGCGCTGAGCGTAGATATACCATACCAGGCGCACCTGTTTGTTGGGCTGACCATGCGTGGTAAAGAAGCCGCCGCCATCGACATATTGATAGAGCAAAGGATCGCAACCACGAAGTACCACTAACAGTGCGCGTAGCGATGAGAAATAGCGCGCCATATTAACAATGCAAACGACACATAAAGCCCAGAATAGTGAGACGGTGCTTATCATATCTCCTCCCCGGCGACCCGCCCACGGAGTTCCTCTCCGGGACTACCGCTCCCCGATACCCTGCCAGACAATCAGTGAAAGAGTACTACGAAAGCCGTCCATATTAGCGCTCCGCATTCGAACGGCTCTTATACACATTGTAGGAGATCAGTTAATTTTTTTACCAGAAGGTTAATCACTATCAATGCAATTCCCTGAAAATTTTGTTTAACTAACTGGCAAGCAAGGCAGATTGACGGATTATCCTGGTCGCTATAATGTAAGGATAGTTATGGTAAACGGCTGAGCTAGCCCCGCGCATAGAGTTCGCAGGACGCGGGTGACGCGGCGGCATAAGAAACGCCAGTAGCTCAATGGTCATCGACAACTTATGGAAGGAGTAACACTATGGCTTATAAACACATTCTTATCGCAGTTGATCTCTCCCCGGAAAGTAAAGTTCTGGTTGAAAAAGCGGTCTCTATGGCGCGCCCCTACAACGCGAAAATCTCCCTCATCCACGTTGACGTGAATTATTCTGACCTGTACACCGGTCTGATTGACGTCAATCTGGGCGATATGCAGAAACGTATCTCCGAAGAAACCCACCACGCGCTGACCGAGCTGTCTACCAACGCTGGCTACCCTATCACTGAAACCCTGAGCGGTAGCGGCGATTTGGGCCAGGTGCTGGTTGACGCCATCAAGAAATACGATATGGATCTGGTCGTTTGCGGTCATCACCAGGACTTCTGGAGCAAACTGATGTCTTCTGCGCGCCAGCTGATCAACACCGTTCACGTTGACATGCTGATTGTTCCGCTGCGCGACGAAGAAGAGTAATACTTGCCGTGCCGGCTGGCGGCTAAGACCGCATCTGGTCTATAGTCAATCAGGTTGGCCTGAACCATCAGGCAAATTCCGGCTATCAACAACAACGCCCGCTTATGTGGGCGTTTTGTTTATCCCCCCTTCTTCGCAGTACTCAGTACATCATTCCATCACACCAAACATAATTAGTGTGATCCACTAATTAGTTTGCGTATCATTTGTATAATAACCTATTGATCAGGCTAATAACCGCAGTCTATATCAGGGTAAGTCTTTTCGGCGCGTTTTGATATACGCGCTCATACGTTTCGGGATGGCATTAAAAGGCGAAGGAATATGAATACAACTGCACCTACGGGCTTGCTGCAGCAACCTCGTCCATTCTTCATGATCTTTTTTGTAGAATTATGGGAACGATTTGGCTATTACGGCGTCCAGGGCATCCTGGCGGTCTTTTTCGTTAAACAATTGGGTTTTTCTCAGGAACAGGCCTTTATTACCTTTGGCGCTTTTGCGGCGCTGGTTTATGGCCTGATCTCCATCGGCGGCTATGTTGGCGACCATCTGTTAGGGACTAAACGCACCCTGGTCCTGGGCGCAATTGTGCTGGCGATTGGCTATTTTATGACCGGCATGTCGCTATTAAATCCCGATCTGATTTTTATCGCACTGGGTACGATTGCCGTGGGCAACGGGTTATTTAAAGCCAATCCCGCCAGCCTGCTCTCTAAATGCTATCAGCCTAAAGATCCCCGGCTGGATGGCGCTTTCACCCTGTTTTATATGTCGATTAACATCGGTTCTTTGTTATCGCTATCGCTGGCGCCGGTGATTGCCGATAAATTTGGCTATGCGGTGACCTATAATCTGTGCGGCGCTGGTTTAATTGTTGCGCTTCTGGTGTACTTCGCCTGCCGTGGCATGGTGAAAAATATCGGTTCTGAACCGGATCATAAACCGCTACGTTTTCGCAATTTGCTGCTGGTACTACTCGGCACCGTCGTCATGATTTTCCTCTGCGCCTGGCTGATGCACAACGTTAAGATTGCCAATCTGGTGCTCATCGTCCTTTCTATCGTCGTCACTATTTTCTTCTTTCGCGAAGCGTTTCGTCTGGATAAAACCGGCCGCAATAAAATGTTCGTGGCGTTTATTCTGATGATTGAAGCCGTGCTGTTTTACATTCTGTATGCGCAGATGCCTACCTCGCTGAACTTCTTTGCGATTAATAACGTGCATCATGAAATTCTTGGATTCGCCATTAACCCGGTGAGTTTTCAGGCGCTGAACCCATTCTGGGTGGTCGTCGCCAGTCCGGTACTGGCAGCGATTTACACCCGACTGGGTAGCAAAGGCAAAGATCTAACTATGCCGATGAAGTTTACGCTCGGCATGTTCCTCTGCGCGCTGGGTTTTCTGACCGCCGCCGCCGCCGGGATGTGGTTTGCCGATGCGCAAGGATTGACGTCGCCGTGGTTTATCGTGCTGGTGTATCTGTTCCAGAGTCTGGGCGAGCTGCTGATTAGCGCGCTGGGGCTGGCGATGGTCGCCGCTCTGGTGCCGCAGCATCTGATGGGCTTTATTCTGGGAATGTGGTTCCTGACCCAGGCCGCCGCCTTCCTGCTCGGCGGTTATGTGGCGACCTTCACTGCCGTACCGGAAAACATCACCGATCCGTTACAGACGCTGCCAATTTATACCGGCGTCTTTAGCAAAATTGGTCTGGTAACGCTGGCGGTCACCGTGGTGATGGCCATTATGGTGCCGTGGTTAAACCGAATGATTAATACGCCAGGTACCGAACAGTAATACTCAGTGCCGGATGCGGCTTACGCCTTATCCGGCCTACAAATAATTGAGAATCGTAGGCCCGATAAGCGCAACGCCATCGGGCAATCCGTTACTCCGTCAGAGGGGTTCCGGCATAAATATCAAACCGATGCCCTTTGGTAACGATGGCGTTGGGCGTCGCGACATCCGCCAGCGGCGGCGCATAATCGGGACGTTTGACCACCACGCGTTTGGTCGCCAACTGACGCGCCGGTTCCAGCAGTCCGTCGGCGTCTAAATCCGGCCCCACCAACGACTGAAACACCCGCATCTCTTTCTTCACCAGCGCGCTTTTCTGCCGGTGAGGAAACATCGGATCGAGGTAGACCACCTGCGGGCGCGGCGTGATATCGGTTAACGCCGTCAGGCTGGAAGCATGAATCAACTGCAAACGCTCCTGAAGCCAGCTGCCAATATCCGCATCGGCGTAGCCGCGCGTCAGACCGTCATCAAGCAGCGCGGCGACTACCGGATTACGCTCCAGCATCCGCACGCGGCAACCGACGGACGCCAGCACAAACGCATCGCGCCCCAGCCCCGCCGTGGCATCGACCACATCCGGCAGATAATCGCCTTTGATACCGACGGCTTTCGCCACCGCTTCGCCGCGCCCGCCGCCGAACTTACGTCGATGGGCCATCGCGCCGCCGACAAAATCGACGAAAATGCCGCCGAGCTTCGGTTCGTCGCGCTTGCGCAGCTCCAGATGTTGCGGCGTCATCACCAGCGCCATTAGATTGTCTTCGTCATGCTCCAGTCCCCAGCGGGCAGCCAGAACAGATAAGGCGCCGTCTGTGGCGCCCGTTTCATCCATTAAGCAGATTTGCACGTAAAATCAGCCTTTAATCCCGTAATGCTCCAGCATCGCGTCCAGCTGTGGTTCACGGCCACGGAAGCGTTTAAAGAGTTCCATCGGCTCTTCAGAACCACCGCGAGTCAGGATGTTATCAAGGAACGACTGACCGGTCTCACGGTTGAAAATGCCTTCCTCCTCAAAGCGGGAATAAGCGTCCGCCGCCAGTACGTCGGCCCACAGATAGCTGTAGTAGCCTGCCGCATAGCCGCCAGCAAAGATATGGCTGAACGCATGTGGGAAACGGCCCCATGTCGGTGACGGCACCACGGCGACCTGTTTTTTGATTTCAAAGAGCGTCTCAAGAATTTTCGCTCCTTGCTGCGGATTAAATTCCGCATGCAGACGGAAATCAAACAGACCGAACTCCAGCTGACGCAGAATAAACAGCGCCGCCTGATAGTTTTTCGCCGCCAGCATTTTATCCAGCAGTTCCTTCGGCAACGGCTCGCCGGTTTCATAGTGGCCGGAAATAAACGCCAGCGCTTCCGGCTCCCAGCACCAGTTTTCCATAAACTGACTTGGCAGTTCGACCGCGTCCCACGGCACCCCGCTGATACCGGAGACCCCGGCGGTCTCAATGCGGGTCAGCATATGATGCAGGCCATGACCAAACTCGTGGAACAGGGTGATCACTTCGTCATGGGTAAACAGAGCGGGTTTACCGTTCACCGGACGGTTGAAATTACAGGTCAGATAAGCGACCGGCTTTTGCAATGTGCCGTCCGCTTTACGCATCTGGCCGACACAGTCGTCCATCCACGCCCCGCCGCGTTTGTGTTCGCGCGCGTACAGGTCAAGGTAGAAGCTGCCGCGCAGCTCGTTATTTTCGTCATACAGTTCAAAGAAACGCACCTCCGGGTGCCAGACATCAACATCAGTACGCTCTTTGGCGGTGATGCCGTAAATACGTTTCACCACTTCAAACAGGCCGTTCACGGCTTTGTTTTCCGGGAAGTACGGGCGTAGCTGCTCATCGCTGATGCTGTACAGGTGCTGTTTTTGCTTTTCACTGTAGTACGCGATATCCCACGGTTGCAGCTCCTCAACGCCAAATTCGGCTTTGGCGAAGGCGCGCAGCTGGGCCAGCTCTTTTTCCCCCTGCGGACGGGCGCGTTTCGCCAGATCGGTTAAGAAATCGAGCACCTGCTGCGGATTTTCCGCCATCTTGGTGGCCAGTGACTCATGGGCATAATTTTCGAAGCCCAGCAGTTGCGCCAGTTCATGGCGCAGCGCAAGAATTTCTTCCATCACCGGGCTGTTATCCCACTTACCGGCGTTCGGCCCCTGGTCGGAGGCGCGAGTGGAATAGGCGCGATACATCTCTTCACGCAACGCCTGGTTGTCGCAGTAGGTCATCACTGGCAGATAGCTCGGGATATCCAGAGTCAGCAGGTAACCTTCCTGCTCTTTGGCTTCCGCCTGGGCTTTAGCGGCGGCGAGCGCGCTTTCCGGCATTCCCGCCAGCTCGGCTTCGTCGGTGATGAGCTTCGTCCAGCCCATGGTGGCATCGAGCACATTATTGCTGTACTGGTTGCCCAGCTCAGACAGGCGAGTGGCGATTTCGCCGTAACGCTGCTGTTTCTCTTTCGGCAGGCCAATGCCGGACAGTTCAAAATCACGCAGCGCGTTATCGACCGCTTTCTTCTGCGCGGTATTCAGAGTGGCGTAATGATCGCCGTCGCGCAGGTCGCGGTACGCGTTGTACAGTCCTTCATGTTGCCCAACCCAGGTGCTGTATTCAGACAGCAGCGGCAGCGTCTGTTCGTAGGCTTCACGTAGCTCCGGACTATTTTTCACCGAGTTTAAGTGGCTAATTGGCGAGAAAATACGCCCCAGAACATCGTCGGCTTCCGCCAACGGCTGGCAGAGGTTTTCCCAGCTATACGGCGCGCCATGCGCCACAACGCCTTCTACCGCCGCCCGGCAATCGGCCAACGCTTTGGTGACCGCAGGCACCACATGCTCCGGTTTAATTGCAGAAAAAGGCGGCAGTGAAAAAGACGTTAGTAATGGATTGGTCATATGCGCAGTCCTGGTCTAAAAAAGAAATGAAGCGCTCTATCGCGCTTTCGCTATGGATCTAGAATGGGGGATAGTTGGGGGAATTTCAATGATGGTGGGCGCTCATTTCACCCGTGCAGCAACGCCAGCATCCGAACGTAGGCATTGCTGCTGAATCCAATTTTAACGACTGAAGATCAGTAGCTGTAGCGGCATAGTGACAATATCCAGCGCCAAAGTTACCGGCAGCAACACTCTGCCAAATTTTGCCCCGGACATACTGCGCTGATACTGATAGAACTCAACGGTGAAAGGATGGTAAAACGCTAGCTGCTGAGTAACGCTCTGATCTTTATTTTTCTGATGGATAGTCCCCTTCAGGTCCATGACGGATAGCGTGCAATTTACCGCGCCGTCTGCACAAATAAACCCATAGCCTACCGCTGCCAGTTTATCTTTCTCGTCCACCCAGGCGTAAGTCACATTGACTTCACCCGTAAACTCCTTCTTATCTGTATCAATCAGGAATTTAACACCATCCTTTACTCGCATTTTATCCCGGCGAATAGTCGCATCTTTTAACAGCGCCACCACATTATCGCCGCCCTGAGTCAACAGGTAGTCAAAATGTTCGCCAACAAACACCCAGCCCGTTTTCCCGTTGCTATCTTTACCTAAGGAAAGCGCGGTAACGGTATCCGATTTCCAGGTAGACTGATGACGATTGCCATCTTTATCGGTGGCAAGTATCAGCCCAAATGAAAGACAGCCCGACAGCGAACAGCAAACCAGTAATAAAAACAGCGTGCGAACGACACATTTTCCATAATGGAACATCAATGAATCCTTTCTTTTCTATTATTAGCGCTATCGTTTTAATCAAATAAACAAGGTAAAACCAGCACTATCATCATAATAAAAACGATTTCAGAATAAGACCCGACAGGGGTAAGTCGGTGGACGCGTCGCGGCATGATTAGCGTTAAATTCAGATAGGTTTTTCATGGGCGTTTTTCTGAAAACAGGGCCGTGGCATCAATCGCTGTCATTTTTGCGCAAACTGCCCATGTATAATATTCTCAACTTTTTCGTTTCTGGAATACAAGGATTGTATATGACCACGTTATTACAGGTTATTGTACTGATATTTATTGTTTTCTTTATTTTCCCTGGGCGAAAAATTTTCCGTCGGAGTAAGCATCTGCAAGATGGCCGTAAATTAATTTCATCTTCTTCGCTGCTGCTGCGAAAATTTGGCAGTTCTCGCAGCTATAACGCGGATTACTACTTTGACATGCAGTACCTCTATGAAGTCGCGGACGGTATCACCACCGCGATACCACTCACCAGCATCATTGAGGCGAAACCGGGAACAACGAGAGTCAGTGGTCGTTCAGTCTGGTCAGTCGACTGGATAACAGCGGAAGGGCAAAGAAAACAGACGCGCTTCCTTCATAACTACACCCTATTCAATCGAAATTTTGCCACCTTCCTTAAGACCGTAAAACAGGCCAATCCAGACGCCTGCATCACTTCGTTGACGTTATTTACGCTCTGACGCCACAGCCTACTTGTTTTTCCTCCTGGCCAACGGCGATAAAAGCGCAAGAGCGGTAATCTCTACGGATCTGCGGTAAACTATCGGCTAACTTGTTTACTTCCCGGAATATCTGCATCCATGCTCAGTTATCGTCACAGCTTTCACGCTGGCAACCACGCCGACGTCCTTAAACATACCGTTCAGAGCCTGATCATCGAGTCGCTAAAAGAGAAAGAAAAACCGTTTCTCTATCTGGACACGCACGCGGGCGCGGGGCGTTATCAGTTGGGCAGCGAACATGCTGAACGTACCGGAGAGTATCTGGAAGGCATCGCCCGTATCTGGCAGCAGGACGATCTGCCCGCCGAACTGGAACCGTATATTAGCGTCGTAAAACATTTCAACCGCAGCGGGCAGTTACGCTACTATCCGGGCTCTCCGTTAATCGCCCGCCAGTTGCTGCGTGAGCAGGACAGTCTGCAACTCACGGAATTGCATCCCAGCGACTTCCCACTGTTGCGCGCGGAGTTTCAAAAAGACAACCGCGCCCGTGTGGAACGCGCTGACGGCTATCAGCAACTGAAAGCCAAATTACCGCCGGTTTCCCGCCGCGGTCTGATCCTCATTGACCCGCCTTATGAAATGAAAACCGACTACCAGGCGGTAGTCAGCGGCATCAGCGAGGGTTATAAACGTTTCGCCACCGGGACATACGCGCTATGGTATCCGGTGGTACTCCGCCAGCAAATTAAGCGCATGATTCATGAGCTGGAGGCCACTGGCATCCGTAAAATCCTGCAAATTGAGCTGGCGATCCGCCCGGACAGCGATCAGCGCGGGATGACGGCGTCCGGTATGATCGTGGTTAACCCGCCGTGGAAACTGGAGCAGCAGATGAACAACGTGCTACCGTGGCTGCACAGCAGGTTGGCGCCAAACGGTCACGGACACACTTCGGTAAGCTGGATCGTGCCGGAGTAATCACAGCCATCGGTGGAACCTTTCACCTTCAGGTATACAATCGCGAATATTTTGGCGGGTAGCGCAGAATCTATCCGTCCGACAACGAACATAAAGGAGCGGTCATGACCAAACACTATGATTACATCGCTATCGGCGGCGGCAGCGGCGGTATCGCCTCGATTAACCGCGCCGCTATGTACGGCCAGAAATGCGCGCTCATCGAAGCCAAAGAGCTGGGCGGCACCTGTGTTAACGTGGGCTGCGTGCCGAAGAAAGTGATGTGGCATGCCGCGCAGATTCGTGAAGCGATTCATCTGTATGGCCCGGACTACGGTTTTGACGCCACGATTAATCAGTTCGACTGGAGCAAGCTGATTGCCAGCCGTACCGCGTATATTGACCGCATCCATACTTCATACGACAACGTGCTGGGCAAAAATAACGTGGATGTGATTAAAGGCTTTGCCCGCTTTGTCGATGCCAAAACCATTGAAGTGAATGGCGAAACCATCACCGCCGACCATATTTTGATCGCTACCGGCGGCCGTCCGAGCCATCCGAGCATTCCAGGCGTGGAATACGGCATTGATTCCGACGGTTTCTTTGCGCTGTCTGCCTTGCCGGAGCGCGTCGCGGTGGTAGGCGCAGGTTATATCGCCGTTGAACTGGCTGGCGTTATCAACGCGCTGGGGGCGAAAACGCATCTGTTTGTCCGTAAACATGCGCCGCTGCGCAGTTTTGACCCGATGATTAGCGAAACGCTGGTTGAGGTGATGAACGCCGAAGGCCCGCAACTGCATACTCACGCCGTGCCGAAAGCGGTGGTGAAAAACGCCGACGGCAGTCTGACTCTGGAACTGGAAGATGGCCGCAGTGAAACCGTTGATTGCCTGATCTGGGCCATTGGTCGCGAACCGTCGACCGACAATATTAATCTGGCGGCAGCGGGCGTGAAAACCAATGAAAAAGGTTACATAATTGTCGATAAATTCCAGAATACCAACATTGAAGGCATTTACGCCGTTGGCGACAACACTGGCGCGGTAGAGCTAACGCCAGTCGCCGTCGCCGCCGGTCGCCGTCTCTCCGAGCGCCTGTTTAACAACAAGCCGGACGAGCATCTGGACTACAGCAACATCCCGACCGTGGTCTTTAGCCATCCGCCTATCGGCACCGTCGGGTTAAGCGAGCCGCAGGCGCGCGAGCAGTACGGCGACGAGCAGGTGAAAGTCTATAAATCATCGTTTACCGCTATGTATACCGCGGTGACGACGCACCGCCAGCCGTGCCGTATGAAGCTGGTCTGCGTCGGGCCGGAAGAAAAAATTGTGGGTATCCACGGTATCGGCTTCGGCATGGATGAAATGTTGCAGGGCTTCGCGGTAGCGCTGAAGATGGGCGCTACCAAGAAAGACTTCGATAATACCGTCGCCATCCACCCGACCGCATCGGAAGAGTTTGTGACCATGCGTTAAGATCTTGTGCGCCCATCTTCGAGGGTGGGCGCACAAGCCTGCATGATTAATACGTACTGAAATAACTCTGGATCAGTTCCGGATTACGCGTCTGAGTTAATGCCGTCATCAGCAACACTCGCGCCTTCGCCGGGTTGAGCGAGTCAGACACCAGCCCTGGCTGCCCTTGCGCCATCGGCGCTGATTGCCGACGCGGGCCGCATTGCAGCGGTAAACACCACCGGTTTGTCGCTTTTCACGGTCAAATTAAGAGCCTATCCCAGTAGGCGTTATTGGCGCAGCCAGTTTGGACACGGACAGCGCGCAAAAACCGGAGCGTACACGTAGTACGTGAGGATTTTGAGCACTGCCCAGGACCAAAATGGCAAGTAAAATAGCCCTAATGGGATAGGCTCTAAGAAAGTAGGCGGTTTCATCGAGCGTGTCAGTGCCATGAGTAATAACCACACCGTCAACATCGTCCCGCGCCAATAACGCATTCACCTTCTGTGAAAGTTTCAGGATGATATCGCTGGTCATATTTTCGCTACCAATATTCGCCACCTGCTCGCCGTCAACGCGAGCGATATTATTCATTTCCGGCACGGCATTTATTAATGTTTGCACGCCAAGTTCACCGGATTTATATCCGGCGGTTTGCGTATTATTGGCTGCCGTCCCGGCGATAGTACCGCCTGTCGCGAGAATAACAATATGCGGTAGTGACGTTGTGCTAAATACACAGTGGCTGATGAGCAGCAACACGGTGGCCATGAAAACTCTAATTTTCATTTTCTTCCTCTGAATTAAAAATAATAAGTGACGTGTGCTATAAAAATATTAATAACAATCAGGCCAGAACCATTTTTCCTATTAACAGCCCGACAATGACCGAGACAATCACGTTAACTAATCCCGGACGCATAAAACTATGGTTAAGCACATATTTGCCGATACGCGTCGTACCGGTATCGTCAAACGCCAGCGCCGCCAGACACTGCCCCGCCACCGGAATAAAGAAATAGCCGTTAACGGCAGGCCAGGAGCCGATTAACGCATAAGCGGGCAACCCTAACGCCAGCCCCAGCGGCAACAGAATTAACGTCGTTGCCGCCTGGCTGCTGACCATAGCGGACACGAAAAACATCATAATGGCGATAAGCCAGGTATGCTGTTGCAATAGAGTTTGCACTTCTGCCTTAATCAACGCGATATGACCATTCACGAACGTCTCACTCATCCAGGCCAGGCCGAAGGCGCAGACAATCGCCAGCGCGCCCGCCCGAAATACCGTACCGCTGATAATTTGATCGACCTGCGGCCGACATAACAACACAATCAGGCAGGCAAAAGAGAGCATCGTAATCTGGATAGCGGCGGACATCGAAAGCGGTTGTAGCCCTTTCGCTGTTTCCACCATGGGCCGCAGCGCCGGAATCAGTCCTAACAGAACGATAACGATCGCGCTGGTCAGAAATAACGCCACCGACAATTTGGCGCGCGAAGTGACCACCGTATTTTTACTTTCTTTCTGCGCAGGTTTAATTAACCCTTCAGCAAGCCGACGTTGATATTCCGGATCGTCTTTTAACTCTTTTCCTTTATTAAAGGTCGCTATTGCCCCCATCGCTACGCCGATTAACGTGGCGGGCACGCAAATCATCATAATGGTTGAAATAGAGACGCCCAACGGCGCCATTAAACCAATCATCGCCGCCATGGCGGCAGATATAGGACTGGCGGTGATCGCCTGTTGCGATGCGATAACGGAAATAGATAAAGGACGTTCCGGTCGAATACCAGAATCCCGTGCGACTTCAGAAATAACCGGTAACAAGCTATAAACGACATGCCCCGTTCCTGACATAAAAGTGAAGATATAACAGATAAACGGCGCTAATAACGTAATATAACGAGGGTGGCGACGCAGAATTTTTTCCGCCAGTTTGACCAGTAAATCCAGCCCGCCGGAGGCCTGTAAAGAAGCGGCCGCCAGGACAACAGAAAGAATAATCAGAATAACATCAATCGGTGGCGTAGAAGGCGTCAAGCCAAAAATAAAAACCATCACGCCGACGCCTAACCCGCCGACCATCCCTAAAAATACGCCGCCGATCCTGGCGCCTATCATCAGGGCCACAAGGATAAAACATAATTCCGTCCAAAACATACTTCCTCCTGGGTTATCTGGAGTGAGTGTCGCTTTACATTGAGGGACGTAACCTATTGTGCAAACGGTTTACCAAAACCAAATGCGCCGTAATGAGATAATACCTGCGCCGCCGATTTCCCGCCCTGCCGCATGGCGCGCAGCACGCTTTCTTTATCGGGTTCCGCCATACCCGATTGCAAAATGGAAAGCAAAAAACCGGTTAAGAAGGCGTCGCCTGCGCCCAGCGTATCGACAGGTTCGATATAAGCAGGTTGCCACTCCAGATAATCCGCGCCGGAAAAATAATAAACTTTTTCATGCCCGCAGGTGGCAATAATATGCCGACAGCCATAACGATAAAGTTTATTGAGTTTTATTTTGATTTCATCTGGCGATAACCCGCTACAGGAGACAAATCCATAATCTACCCACGGGCATACCTTTTCAAAATAGTCGTCTGTACCGCGCCCGGAAAAATCAAAAGAGAGTAAGACGGTTTGTTGTTTAATTTTCTCCAGTTCCGATTCCAGGTGGCCGTTAATACTGGAATGGACTAAGGTAAATTGTGATATATAGCGAAGATCGTCGTCAGACAGACTAAAAGGATGTTCCCGCAATACGCCGTTTTTGTTGCTGGCGACAAATTGCCGATCGCCATGCGAGAGACGGATACAGGCATACCCATTTTCGCCGGTATAATGGCGGCTGTGAGAGATGTCTATCTGTAGCTGGTGTAATACATCCTGTACGTGCTGCGCGGCGTCGTCATTGCCAAACGCCCCCATAAACGCGCTGGGGATGTCTGCTAATTTCGCATAGACAGCAAAATTTAATGCATTACCGCCGGGGTACATGATGCCGGAATGCAGGTATTTATCGACAACGTTGTCGCCAATACCCAATACGCTGATGCTCATCATTATTCCTTGTTTGTCTTTACAATAAAAAGCGTCCCTGCTTTTTTATCCATCCTGATGTAATTAATATTCCACTTTCCACATATAGCGGCGCGTCGTTAACGGATGCTGACGCGCCTCAGCTAACGCCCGATTGTAAACGGGATAAACGTTATTAAAGAGAGAGTGGTTAAAGTAATCAATAACCGTGGTTTTAATGGTCGATAGCCCCAGCTCTTTCGCATCGACAACTTCAATCCGGCGGCCATACTTTTTCAGGAAGTTTAACGCGCGTTCATCCACCGCCCGCGTATTGCCCTCGGAAAACTGGAAGAAGAAAGGCGTATTCGCATCGGTAATTTCAAACGGCCCGTGGAAAAACTCACCGCTATGAATACAGGCGGAATGTATCCATTGCATTTCCATAAAGATGCAGATGCTCTGTAGGTAGGCTGCGCCATAGCCCGCGCCGCTGGCGACGGTATAAATGACTTTATCGTCTTTATATTCCTGCGCGAACGCCTGCGCGCGTTCCGCAACCTGCTCGCAAGCGCGCCAGACGATACGGTTGATTTTGCTGACGCCATCCTGAAAATCGTCGTAGTGCGCATACCCTTCCGTCTGCTGGAGCAGTTCGACCGCACTCAGCAGGCCTTTCATCGTTTTCTCTCCGGCAATATCTTTACCGTCGCCAAACGTGTACGTTTCCACATAGTCGCAATGCGCCACCAACGGTGAATCCATTATCCAGGTTAAACCAATGACCGGCGCGCCGTGCTGACGGGCGATTTCAGCCGCTTTAATTGTCTCTGGCGTATTACCTTTGTGGGAGGCGACAACCACAACGGCATTTTCTCCCAGCGCTACCGGCGGGTTGTTAATAAATTCTCCGCTGTTATACAGACCGACAGTCAACGCTTTCGCTTCTTTTTCTAAAAATGCTTTCGCCGGATAGAACGCCGCATAAGAACCGCCGCACGCCACATAATAGACGTGTTTAACGCCTCCTTTCTCTGCCTGGCTGGTCACAATATTGCTAACTGTCTCTTTCATACCCATCATGCTTTCCTCTGGTTCCATCAATGATACAGGCGAGGATTCGCCATAAATGACTCATAATGTATTGTTATTTTTATATGACATTTAAAGACATTTGATCAAGATGGAAACCAAAAAAAATCGGGATCCGCGATCTGGATCCCGATTCAGCCTGCTCTTCGTTAGCGTAATGCTGACATCATACGGTAAACCGTATTTTATCGCCGACAATCAACTGTTGCGAAACGCAGGAGAGTTCTCCTTTGTTATCAATCATTTCACTTTTTATCAGGATCAGCGGATAACCCTCGTTGACGCCAAGATAATGGGCGACTTCAAAGCTGGCATAAACCAGTTCGATCATCTTACGGGAGTGGGTAAACCATAAGTGGTGTTTCTCGCGTAAGCATTCATACAAAGAGTGATTATTAAGATCTTCGTCCAGCAAAAACGCAAAACGAGGGGGAAGATGTACGGTTTCCAGCGATACCGCCACATCGTCGGCATAGCGGATACGTTCAATGACGACCGCTTTTTCGCCATCGTTCATATTCAGTAACGCTTTTGTCTCATCGTCTACCGATTCAAAAACGGATTTGATGGTGCGTGACCCCGGGCGACGTCCCTGGGACTGGCATAACTCGCTGAAACTCATGATGCCGGTCATGCTGCGCTGAAATTTCTCACCAGAGACAAAGGTGCCTTTGCCGGAGACACGGGTCAGCAAATTTTCACGCGTCAGCGCATCCAACGCCTTACGGACCGTGACCCTGCTCACCTGCCAGCGCGCGCTCAGTTCATTTTCCGTCGGGATCTGCTGGCCTGGTTTATACTCTCCACGCGCAATGGCCTCTTTTAAGGCGGCTTCAAGCTGCTTATAAAGCGGTTTGGCGCTTTTACTGTCGGGTTGCTCGATCATTTGTATCCATTTGTATTATCATGGTGCCATAGCTTGTATTATAACTATTTACGTTACCTTTGCTTGTGAATCCACGCCATGCGGTGACGTAGTGATACCGCTATGAAACGAATGTTCTGATTTTAGGTCTGGGGCGGGCGTCATGAAAATAGGATTTTCGCAATACTATTCAGTAAGTTATGAAGTGTTTTTCTTGAGAGACAAATTGCAAAATGTGATCTATCGCACACTTTGCCACTCAGGTATCGAAGCGAATGTCTACGCTTAATAGACAGCCGGGCAACACCCGTATCTTTTACGACGCAAGCCGGAGGTCCTTGTCATTATGCTCAACCAGAAATTAAACCCCACGCCTTCTGAAGATCTGACTATTGATGTCGATCTGCTTTATGAAACAGACCCGTGCGAGTTAAAGCTGGATGAAATGATCGAGGCGGAACCGGAGCCGGAGATGATCGAGGGGCTTCCCGCCTCTGACGCCCTGACCCCTGCCGATCGGTATCTCGAACTGTTCGAGCATGTACAGTCAACAAAACTGTTTCCAGACAGTAAAACGTTCCCGGACTGCGCGCCGAAGATGGACCCGCTTGATATCCTGATCCGCTACCGTAAGGTCAGACGCCACCGTGATTTTGACTTACGCCGCTTCGTCGAGAACCATTTCTGGCTACCGGAAACCTTATCCAGCGAGTATGTCTCTAACCCCGAAAACTCGCTCAAAGAACATATTGACCAGCTTTGGCCGATACTGACGCGCGAACCGCAGGATCATATTCCGTGGTCTTCGCTGCTGGCGCTGCCGCAATCCTATATCGTGCCGGGAGGCCGCTTTAGCGAAACCTATTATTGGGACTCTTATTTTACCATGCTGGGTCTGGCGGAAAGCGGGCGCGAAGATTTACTTAAATGTATGGCGGATAATTTCGCCTGGATGATTGAAAACTATGGCCATATTCCCAACGGCAACCGGACCTATTATCTGAGCCGTTCGCAGCCGCCGGTTTTCGCCCTGATGGTTGAACTGTTCGAAGAAGATGGCGTACGCGGCGCGCGGCGTTATCTCGACCATCTCAAAATGGAATACGCCTTCTGGATGGACGGCGCCGAATCGCTGGCGCTCAACCAGGCTTATCGCCACGTTGTGCGGATGCCGGACGGTTCCCTGCTGAACCGCTACTGGGACGATCGCGACACGCCGCGCGACGAGTCCTGGCTGGAAGATGTCGAAACCGCAAAACACTCCGGTCGTCCGCCCAATGAAGTCTACCGGGATTTGCGCGCCGGGGCGGCGTCCGGCTGGGACTATTCTTCACGCTGGCTACGCGATGCGGGCCGGCTTGCCAGCATACGTACGACCCAGTTTATCCCTATCGATTTGAACGCTTTTCTGTATAAACTGGAGAGCGCTATCGCCAATATTTCAGCGCTGAAAGGCGAACGTGACACCGAGGCGCTATTTCGCCAGAAAGCCAGCGATCGACGCGCCGCCGTGAACCATTATCTGTGGGATGATGAAAACGGCTGTTATCGGGACTATGACTGGCGACGCGAAGAAATGGCGCTCTTTTCCGCCGCCAGTATCGTGCCGCTGTATGTCGGTATGGCGAACCATGAGCAGGCCGACCGTCTGGCAAATGTGGTACGCAGCCGTCTGTTAACGCCCGGCGGGATTATGGCGACCGAATACGAAACCGGCGAACAGTGGGATAAACCGAACGGCTGGGCACCGCTGCAATGGATGGCGATTCAGGGCTTCAAACTGTATGGCGACGATATGCTGGGCGATGAAATCGCCCATAACTGGTTAAAAACAGTGAACCATTTTTATCAGGAGCACCACAAACTGATCGAGAAATACCATATTTCCGGCGGTACGCCCCGCGAAGGCGGCGGGGGCGAGTATCCGCTACAGGACGGGTTCGGCTGGACCAATGGCGTGGTGCGCCGCCTGATTGGCCTTTACGGAGAGCCTTAACCTGCTCCGGCCTCAGTGAATCGCATCATAAATGGCTGACTGAATTTTCAGCCATTTTTTATTGTCTGCGCTGGGCCGGGCCTGAGCGCGCAATCGGGCCTGCTCCGTATCGTGCTGCTGGCGCGTCACAACAGCCGGAACGGTGCAAAACGTTTGCAAATAGGTTTTATGCATCGCGGTCAGCGGCGCGCCGCTCGACATGTCATGACTTAACGTTGTGATAAATCGTCGGCAGGGTTTGACCTCATCCATCAGCGCGGGATAACGCAACAACAGTTGCAGCACCTCGGTATGTCCTGCCGCAAACGCCTGCTCCGTCCACGCGAGCTGCCAGTTCATTCCGCCCTGGAGGAACAGCGCCGTCACCCGCGTATCATTGCGCTCTATCGCCGCCCGCATGGTAAACGCATCCCAGGTAATCCCCATATGATTGAGCGTTTCCCGCGCGGAAGGCGCCTCGCGCGGCGGTTCATCCTGCGCCATTGCGGGAGCTTGCCCGTTATCGGAGCCTGGCGACGACGAACTAAATAGCCAGAACGCGCCCGCCAGTATCGCCAGCGTCATGACGCCAACCCCGGCCCACAAAGTGCCGGAAATAAGTTGCTCACGCTCTTCAGGCGTACGCGGAGGCCGCTTACGCGGTGGTTCTATGCTCTCGCTAATCTCATGCTTATCTCCCCCGGCCTGCCGATCTTTAAGCCGCGCGGTTTCCCAGAACTGGCGCAATTCACGTTCATCCGCCAGCAGAAACGAAGCGGGATTCACGCGGGTACGTTTTTCGGCATAGGCGCGCTGGATGGGCCGAACGATTTGCTGATACTGAACGTTTAGCAGCATAAGCTGCGCTGAGGTGAGCGGCTGCCTGGCGATAACCTCGTTTCGCGCGAGGCGGCAATCATCCAGAAACATACGCAGGGTGGTGCGCGACTCGGCGAACAGCGTTAACGCTGAGGCGTCATTAAAAATTCTGACGTAATGACGGGCAAACAATTTTTTATCAACCACCATAAGCGCCAGTTCGCTGAACAACATGCCCTCCAGCGCATGTTGATCTTCTCCCTGTTTTAACCACTGGCGCAAACGGTCCGGGCCGAAATGTTGCTTGAGGTAGTGATTCAGCGACGCCCGATCCGGCCATGCGCGCGCAATAAGCGCTTTTAACGTCAGTTCTATCGCCCGAAGCTGACGCTGCGCCTCAAGATGCGCCTCCTGGTCGGGGTCTTCCAGCTCAGTTTGATACGTCAGTAGCGGCTGCTGCTGACGTAGATGTTCCAGCGAGGTGACAAAACGCAACGCGGCAAGGAGTTGATTTTCGCTCACCTCTTGCCCGCTGTCATACTGGGGAACATGCTGCTGAAGGTGACGCAGTTGCAGCATAAACTGGCTCAACTGCGCGTCATTTATCCGCAATTTTTTCGCCACCGCGCCCCAACCGCCCAGGTTAAGACGCGCCTGCTCAAGTTGTTCCATGAACCACCGGGGCTCTTTTCCCTCTGTGGTATGAATACCCAGCAGCAGCAGGATTTCTATTGATGCCTGGCGGATAATCCCCAGGCTATGTTCAAAAGGCGCGCGTGTCGCCTGCGAAGCGCTATTCGTCATTATCTTCCCTAAAAAGACGATCCCGCGACGAGATCTTCGTTTTCTTTTAATTATGTTTTTTCATAGATATAACAGATTTAGCCACATTTCAGTGACTTAATCTTAATGATTGCAAATTTATAAGAAGATCGGTTACTAACCAAAAACATCAGTTTTTCATTCTGTCAACGCGGCGTGACGCTGAACGGCATAGACCTTTTCCCTGCCTGCGTTTGGCCGTCTGACCGCTAGCCACGCGTGCAGCACACTTTATAATCGCGCTTTTTATGAGAAAGATGCCATGCCGCACATTTCATCTCGCTTTAGCTCCGCCTGCGTCGCGTTTATTAAACAGTGGCAGGGTCTGTCGCTGGAAAAGTATCGCGATCGGCAGGGTAACTGGGTGATTGGTTACGGGCATATGTTGACGCCGGATGAGACGCTGACGTTCATTACGCCCGACCAGGCGGAGGCATTCTTGCTGGATGACCTCAATAGCTGCGATATGCTGCTACAGAATTGTTTGCCGGAACTTAACGATCGGTTTCAACGCGAAACGCTTATTGCGCTGATGTTCAGCATCGGACATCAGCGTTTTTTATCATTAATCAATACGGGTGATATTTCACAGCCAGAAATAAGCGGACTGCGAATTTAACGTCGTTAATTCGATTCATTTAACATCATGGCGGCCTGGGTACGATTTTTTACATCCAGCCGCCGGTAAAGCGACTCCAGATGCGCTTTAACCGTCCCGGTACTAATATTTAACGCCCGCCCAATTTGTTTATTTGATTCTCCAGCGGCAAGCATCTGTAAAATTTCCCGCTGGCGGGCGCTTAACGCTTTTATATCACGGGACTCCAGCTCCGTTGAATTTAACCAATCCCCCGGTAAAAACATCATCCCGCGAGCGACAGCATTGAGCGCAAGGACAAAGGTTTCGGCATCAGAATCGCGTGGCACCACGGCCTGAACGTTAAATTGCATGACTTCATGCAGCCACTTTTGACTGCCATCCATCGCCGTGATAATAATCTTCACCTCCGGAAATTGCTGCGCGATTCTTTGTAACACCTCGCGGCAAAATTCAGCATCCAGGCCGCTATCCAGCATGACCAGCGCATCCGGCGCGCTTTCTATTTTTTGCCAGAGTTCTTCTGCCTGACCGACACTCTGGATACTTATTCCTGGAATGTGCTGCTGCAAACTGATTTTCATTCCATGAATAAATATTGACTGCCTGTCAAACATGATTACCTGCATTACTTTTCTCCACCTGGGTAAGATAATAGTCTCAAGATGAGGAAGGGTATTACCCGTAGGGTAAAATAAGAAGTCGCCATTTGGTATAGGCCATTTTACCGATAGTCATTGGTTGAGGAAGGGAAAGGTTATGAATATTTACAGCTTCAACATCGGGATTACAGAATTCGCTAAAATTAGCCTTTTAAAGTAAGGAATATCTTATTAGCGCGAACAGCCAAGGCTAATTTGAATATTAATTTAATGAAGAGTACGCCTGGCGCGTCACAAAGGAAATATCTGCTTTTCGCCTTATGTGTTACAAAAAATAAAGTAGCACATTTTGTTAAAAAATAGCCAATCCGCCTGAAAACCGCGACGATGGGTCAATGACAATACCGTGTATGTACATACATTTCTCTCTCCCACTACACCCGCTGTTATCGGCGTGTTTTACCGCTCTCGACCCGTTTATCGGCTTTTTGGCGCTAAAATGCCTGGCCGGAAGGCGATAAATCCGCCGCGCAACGCGATCAGACGTATTCGTCACGCGAGCAATGATTGCGAAAGGGCTTATTAGGTGCTAGAAAATCAATAAAACCAGCCGCTTCAGCGTCACTGTTTCAATAAGAACAATAATAGAGCCTGATGATGGATAAAATATATGCAATGAAATTGTTTGTACGCGTGGCGGAACGGGAAAGTTTTTCCCGCGCAGCAGAGGATATCGGCCTTCCCAAAGGCAGCGTCTCACGGCAAATACAAGCGTTAGAACATCAACTGGGCATCCGCCTGCTCCACCGCACCACCCGGCGGGTACAGCTTACTCAGGACGGAATGGTTTACTACGAACGGGCAAAAGATCTGTTGAGTAACCTGGATGAACTGGAGGGTCTTTTCCAGCCTGATCCCGCCAGTATCAGTGGCAAAATACGGGTAGATATACCGCCATGTCTCGCAAACAGCCTCATCATGCCGCGCCTGCCCACTTTTTTGCATCAGTATCCCGGCATTGCGCTGGAACTTTGTAGTAGCGATCGACAGGTCGATTTACTACGGGAAGATTTCGACTGCGTGGTGCGCACAGAACCGCTACATGCGCCAGGGATACTGACGCGCCCGCTTGGCAAACTGAGGAGGGTGAACTGCGCCAGCCCACAATACCTGGCGCGCTTTGGGTATCCAGAAAACCTTGACGACCTCGCCTCACATGCGGTGGTGCATTATTCATTGACGCCGGGAGTCTCTTCACCGGGTTTTGCCTTTGAAACTCCCCACGGTATGCAGTGGGTAAAAACCGGCGGAATGCTAACGGTAAACAGTACGGAAACCTGGCATACGGCCTGTCTGGCAGGATTAGGGATCATTCAGACGCCGCGCATTGCTGTACGGGAGGCGTTACGCGCCGGAACGCTCATTGAAATTTTACCGCAATATCGCGCCGCTCCACTGCCGGTGACGCTGCATTATCCCCATCGCCGTAATCTTTCCCGCCGGGTACACCTGTTTATGGTATGGCTGACTGAAACCATTAAAGAGGCCGCAGAGTAGCCGCATTTTCAGCATCCACCGGGGAGAAGCTATACTGACATATTCTATTAATGATGAAGGACTACCGACCTGATGACGCAGGAAAATGACGTAAAACGCCCTATTCAGGAACTGGAGCACGACCCGATACAAAAAATAGAAACGCAGCCGCATGACGCCCCGGAAAAAAACGAAAAGGCAAATCAGGCGTTGCATTCCGTCACCTCCCTGGTGCAAAAAATTCAGCGTCAACCAATGGTGGCCCACCTCATTCGCGCGACCGAACGTTTTAACGATCGACTGGGTAATCAGTTTGGCGCGGCTATCACCTACTTTTCGTTTCTGTCGATGATCCCGATAATGATGGTGTCCTTTGCCGCGGCAGGTTTTATCCTCGCCTCGCACCCTAATCTACTGGAAGATATTTTCAGCAAGATATTGATGAATGTGAGCGATCCTACGCTGGCGTCCACGCTTAAAAATACGATTAATACGGCGGTTCAACAGCGTACCACGGTAGGGCTGGTCGGACTGGGTATCGCGCTCTATTCCGGCGTTAACTGGATGGGCAACCTGCGGGAAGCGATTCGCGCCCAGTCACGGGACGTCTGGGAGCGCAAGCCGCAGGATCAGGAGAAAATCTGGCTCAAATATCTGCGCGATTTTATCTCGCTGATTGGATTATTAATCGCTTTAATCATTACGCTGTCCATTACTTCCATTGCCGGTTCCGCCCAGCAGATGATCATCTCCGCCTTGTACCTCGACAGCATCGAATGGTTAAAACCGGCCTGGCATTTGATCGGTCTGGCCATCTCTATTTTTGCCAACTATCTGCTTTTCTTCTGGATTTTCTGGCGACTGCCTCGCCATCGTCCCCGTAAAAAAGCGTTGATTCGCGGGACATTTATCGCCGCTATCGGTTTTGAGGTGATTAAAATCATTATGACTTATACGCTGCCGTCACTGGTGAAATCGCCTTCCGGCGCGGCGTTTGGCTCCGTACTCGGTCTGATGGCCTTCTTCTACTTTTTTGCCCGCCTGACGTTATTCTGCGCGGCCTGGATAGCCACCGCCGAATACAAGGACGACCCGCGAATGCCGGGTAAAACGCAACGCTAGTCTGCGGCTTGCTGCCGAATGGCACGCACGGCGTCGTCATTCGGCCTACTGGCGTGTGGTCCCGGGCCGGGCAAGCAAAGCGTACCCGGCGGTACAATCAGGCACGTCCTTCCGCCCCATCTCATTGTTTCAGCATATAAATCCAGTAATTAACTTTTATTTAACCAGAAACCAGTTTTATCCACTAATTCTAAAATTATGTGAAGCATTTCATAGACGCAAAATGGCTGGCTTAAACATTATCCCCTTTTTGCGCTTTTTTTGACCATTTTTGGCTTTTGTTACACATTGAAATATAACTTTTGCTGTGCGTAATATGGCTATTCGTTCGCTAAAAATAAGAAAATAGTATGCAAGCAACCGCCACAACACTCGACCATGAGCAGGAACATGTTCCGGTAAACTCACGCAATAAAGTCGTTATTGCCTCGCTTATCGGCACCGCAATTGAGTTCTTCGACTTCTATATTTACGCCACCGCTGCGGTGATCGTGTTCCCCCTTATCTTCTTCCCCCAGGGCGATCCCACTGCGGCAACGCTACAATCGCTCGCCACCTTCGCTATCGCGTTTGTGGCGCGTCCGATTGGCTCTGCGCTATTCGGCCACTTCGGCGACCGGGTAGGCCGCAAAGTCACGCTGGTGGCTTCGCTGCTGACGATGGGGATCTCCACGGTCATTATCGGTCTGTTACCGGGCTACGCGACGATAGGTATTTTCGCGCCGCTGCTGCTGGCGCTGGCGCGTTTCGGTCAGGGACTAGGGCTGGGCGGCGAATGGGGCGGCGCAGCGTTATTAGCGACGGAGAATGCGCCGCCGCGCAAACGCGCGCTGTATGGCTCCTTCCCGCAGTTGGGCGCGCCGATCGGCTTCTTTTTTGCCAATGGCACCTTCCTGTTGCTCTCCTGGCTGCTGACCGACGAGCAGTTTATGAGCTGGGGCTGGCGCGTGCCGTTTATCTTCTCGGCGGTGCTGGTGATTATCGGCCTGTATGTGCGCGTGTCGCTGCATGAAACGCCGGTGTTTGCGAAAGTCGCCGCAGCGAAAAAGCAGGTAAAAATACCGCTGGGCACGTTGCTGACGAAGCATGTCCGCGTAACCATTCTCGGCACGTTTATTATGCTGGCGACCTACACGCTGTTCTATATCATGACCGTCTATTCCATGACTTACAGCACGGCCGCCGCGCCGGTGGGGCTTGGCTTGCCGCGCAATGAAATACTGTGGATGCTGATGATGGCGGTGATTGGTTTCGGCGTGATGGTGCCCGTCGCCGGCCTGCTGGCGGACGCATTTGGCCGTCGGAAAAGCATGGTCATCATTACCACGCTCATCATTCTCTTCGCGTTGTTCGCCTTTACCCCGCTGCTGGGTTCAGGCAATCCAGCGCTGGTATTCGTGTTCCTGTTGTTAGGCCTGAGCCTGATGGGGCTGACCTTCGGCCCAATGGGAGCGCTGCTGCCGGAGCTATTTCCGACGGAAGTGCGCTATACCGGCGCATCGTTTTCCTACAATGTGTCATCGATTCTGGGCGCTTCCGTCGCGCCGTATATTGCCGCATGGCTGCAAAGCCACTACGGGCTGGCGGCGGTAGGGGTTTACCTGGCGTCAATGGCGGCGCTGACGCTGATTGCACTGCTGTTAACCCATGAGACGCGTCATCAGGCGTTGTAATAGGGCGCCGGATGGCATCATCCGGCGCTACGTTTCACGTTACTGCTTCATCTGCGTTAAAATCGTCCGGCACTGATTGGCTTCGCCTTCAGAGGGCGAAATGAGCGCCAATAGCGCGGCGGCGGGCGTTACCAACGTCGCCAGCGCTGCCGCAACCGCGCCGCGCGCAATCAGCGGGCCGGGCTTGACGCCCGCCTGCGGATTTTTAAATGTCCCACGCACGTACAGCGGCGATCGCAGCGTAATAATACGAATCCCCTTACTTTCCGGATCAATGGTTAAATCGAGCTGTTCAGAGGCGAAGCTCGCCGTACCGGTCACGTTAATCAACGCATTTTCTGTATCAAAAGCAAAAATTTGCGGTCGCGCCACACCGTTCGTAATATTGAGATTCGCCGCCGCGCAGTTAACCCGCACTTCGTCATCGCCAAAAATCTGCCCGACAATATAGTTGCCGACGTTCAGCCCCACGATTTCCATCAGGTTGCGGCTAATCAATCCATCATTCATCAATAACTTCAGATTGCCGTTACTGTTGCCAAGCAGCGCGGCGACCGAGTTGCCCGTCCCGCGAATATCCGCATCGCCGTTCAGCTCGCCCAGCGTTTTCTGCATCAGCTCCACATCCGGCATCAGTTCTTTAAGCTTCAGCCGACGCGCCTGTATATCCGCCCGCCCCTGCATTGGCTTTTTATCCCCTTCCAGATGGATGTTGGAGACAATACTGCCGCCTGCCAGACCAAACTTCAGCGGCTGTAGACGTAAGTCGGCGTTTTTCAGGATGATATGGGTCGAAAGATCGCTAATCGGTAGACTGCCGCCATGCTCAATACGTCGGCCTTTAAACCGGACATCGGCGTCCATAACGTCCCATTTGTCGGTTTCAAAGCGATCGTAAGGCAACACTTTATCCGCCGGCTGAACATTCTTCTCGCCTTTGCGCTGTTCAGACCGTTTCGACTGCTCAGCGTCTTTCCCGGAATCCACGCCAATCAGCGGCCCAAGATCGGCCAGTCGTAACTGGCGCGATTCGACATCGCCTTCCAGTTTAGGGCGCGGTTTACCGGTGGTATAAGTGAGGGAGCCGTGGATATCACTGTCGCCAATGCGCCCGTTAAAACCGCGATAATCAAATACCGATGACTTTTCGGCGTCAATTTTCGCCACCAGTCGCCCATCGGTCTCAAACGGCGGCGTATCCGGCAGCAGCACGCCGGTTAAATCATATAAATCGCCCAGTGAATCGCCAGAGAATTTAAGCCGCAGATCGACGCCGCCCATTTTCATCGGCTCGTTCACCACGCCGCTAAAAGCCACCCGCGTGTTGCCAGAGCGGAAATCGGCCTGCACAGGAAAAGGCGTACTTTCGCTGCGTAGCGCCAGCATACCGCCTATTTTGCCCGTACCGGTCAACGGTTCCCCGTTATAACGCCCCTGCGCCTCCAGGCCGAAGACATAGTCGCCCACGCTGGATTTGTCTGCTTTGCCTTTCGTTCCCGTCACTTCGCTGAACGGCAACGGTTTGCCTAACGGATCGATCAGAATAGTGATATCCGCTTTGCTGACCTTATCATCGATCGCGATTCGCCCCTGGTCGAAGAGAATATTATCCAGCCGGAAGGACCAGGCGGAAGGTTTAGCATTGGGGTCCGTATTCTTGTCTTGCGCGAGGTTAAAGGTCCAGTTATTGGTTTTCTCAGACAGGCGAATAAGACGCGCGTCGGGTTTCACCAGTTTGATCCACGGCAGCCAGACGGTTTTGGTCAGGAGCGCCAGCGGAGCAAGCGTCGCCTCAACGCGTGGCAGATGCACCATCGTGACTTCCGGAATATCCGGCGGATTGCCGAGAATGACGTCTTCCGCGTGAACATGCGGCCACGGTACCCAGCTTCGCCAGCCGGTCTCCTGTTTTTGGCGTTCCCACACCACGCCTAAATCGCCGCGAATAGCGAAAGGCCGGTTCAATTCGGTAGAGACTTTCTGGTTGATGGTCGGTTTGAGGCGGTTCCAGTCAAATGTTGCGATCAACAAAATCACTATGGCGATCAACAACAAGAAAGTCCCTGTGATGGCGGCGGTTATTTTGCCTGCTTTAGTCATGTGTTATTTCCTCACTTCTTCCCTTGCCTGTCCTAAAGATAGTTCAGCCAGACGAAAAAGGAGGATGACCGCGCCTCGTAATACCACGTATTACGGGAACAGTCTGGCGTTACAGGGTCAGAATCACCTCTTCGAGCGATATCAGCGGCACGGGTCGAGAAAGAAAATAGCCCTGGGCGGCAAAGGCGGGCGAACGCTGCACATCACGCCACTCTTCCAGCGTCTCCACGCCCTCGACAATAACGCCGCGGCAGTAGCGGTTCATCAGTTGCAGCAGCAGAGTGAACAGGTTGCGTCCCTCCGGGGACTGACGCAGCATGACGAACAGCTCTCGCGCCACTTTAATGTAGTCATAACGCACTTCGCTCAGCGCTGAAAAATTGGCCATACCGGTACCAAAATCATCCAGCCACAGCGGGCCGAACTCACACATCGAGGCGAAAGAGGAGTCTTTCGGCAAACGAATATGTTCCACCAGTTCGAAACGCAGCCAGGGTAAGCGCTCCATCGCTGCCAGAATGTCCGGCTGTCGTCGCATGGCAATCAGCGTAGGGCCGTCGACATTGACTGATGCCAATAAGTGATGGCGAGTGAAAAAATCCGCTTTTTGTTCAAGCTGATGAAGTTGTTCTTTCACTACGTCAATGCGGTGTCGAACCGCTAACTCCGCGAAATAACGATCCGGGGCAATACGTCTGGAAGGGTTATCAGGATGGGTGACGACAGTGAGAAGTTCAACCGCCATCAAACGGCCATCCGTCTGGTATATCGGCTGGTAAGTATAGGCACGCTCGCATTGCAGCCAATAGCGCCGTTCCTGCAAATTCTCTATACCTGCATCAGGAACGCGTAGCTGCTGGATAACCTGCTTTATCATCTCAGTTGTCCTGTTAATGGGAGTGTGACTGTCCGGACTCGTCAAAGGTTATCGGCGTTCAGGCAGAGAACTTTACCCTCGGTCCCTGGCAAAATAAAAACAGCCCCCGAAACTTGTCAAAAATACGCACTTGCTCAAAAAAATAATGGACCGATGTTTTAATATTATTGACCACTAAACATCCACAGCGCACACTAACGCTAATTTTTACAGATCAGGTTCACGACTATGTCTAAAAAGATTGCCGTGATTGGCGAATGCATGATTGAGCTGTCGCAGAAAGGCGCTGATGTTCAGCGCGGCTTCGGCGGCGACACGCTGAATACCTCCGTTTATATTGCCCGTCAGGTCGATTCTGCCGCTCTGGCCGTTCACTATGTGACGGCGCTGGGTACCGACAGTTTCAGCCAACAGATGCTGGAGGCGTGGCAGCATGAAAATGTGGATACCTCGCTAACGCAGCGGATGGAAAATCGCCTGCCAGGCCTCTATTACATCGAAACCGATGACACTGGCGAGCGTACCTTCTACTACTGGCGTAACGAAGCGGCAGCGAAATTCTGGCTGGAGAGCGAGCAGTCAGCGGCTATCTGCAAGGCGCTGGCGACCTTCGATTATCTCTACCTGAGCGGCATTAGCCTCGCGATTTTAAGCCCGACCAGCCGTGATAAGCTGCTGTCTTTATTGCGTGAATGCCGGGCCAACGGCGGGAAAGTCATTTTTGATAATAACTATCGCCCGCGTTTATGGACAAGTCGCGAAGAAACGCAGCAGGTCTATCAAAAGATGCTGGAATGTACTGATATCGCCTTCCTGACACTGGACGATGAAGACGCGCTATGGGGTCAGCAACCCGTGGAAGAGGTCATTGCCCGCACCCATGCGGCAGGCGTACAGGAAGTGGTGGTAAAACGCGGGGCGGACTCTTGCCTGGTCTCGATTCAGGGCGAGGCGCTCATTGACGTTCCGGCAGTCAAACTGCCGAAAGAGAAAGTGATAGACACCACTGCCGCAGGCGACTCCTTCAGCGCCGGTTATCTGGCCGTTCGTTTGACGGACGGCAGCGCGACGGATGCCGCGAAGCGCGGACACCTGACGGCCAGCACGGTGATTCAGTACCGTGGGGCCATTATTCCGCACGACGCGATGCCGCAGTAAGTCATTTGCTCTTGCCCGGTGGCGCTGCGCTTACCGGGCCGGCAGGCGGCAGCTTACTGTGCCGCCGGTGTCTCCGTCACTTCCGGATGCGCCTCATCTGCTTCAACAGCGGCGGCAGTTGTCGGGACCATGATTTCATCCCACGTCGCCTTTAACGCCTTCATATTAAATTCCGGCTCGCCTTGCGGTTGCAGCAAAATTAATGCCATCTCCTGCGATAGCTGCTGACGTAGATTCTGATTGAGCATATCGACGGTCAGGCTGTTGAGGAAATTCTGGCGCAGCTTCTGATACTGCTCCGGCGCGATATCCACCACTTGATTCTGCAGCGAGCGCATACGCTGTCCAGTCAAAATGTCAGTATCGGTACGTGCGTAGGTCGCGAACAGCTTTTGCAATTCGAGATTTTTCTGCGCCACCAGAGCAGTAAACTCCTCTTCCGACAAACCTTTATCGCGTACTTTCGCCAGTTCATTCGCCACCAGGCTCAAATTGGTATTGAGCTTATCATTAGGTGATTCAATGTTGATGGCGCACTGCGCGCGCAGAAACAGAACCCGGCAGTCAAACCCCAGACCAATATCTTTCGCGTTATTTTTAGTCAGCTCTTGCTGGATATGCCAGAACAGCGCTTCACGCGCCAGATCCGCCTGCCAGTAGCGCAACAGCGCCGCCGATTCGCGAATCGGTTGCCACGGCGTATCCCACATAATGGAGAGACGATCCTGGCGCACCGCATCGGTCATAATGCTCACTGATTCCGCCCGCAGCGGCGAAAGCGTCGGCACCGGGGCGGGCGTTTCGCGTTTACCTTTCAGCGTACCGAACGTTTTATTGATCTGCTCGGCGACGGAGCGCGCATCAATGTTGCCGACAACAATCAGCGTCATGGCATCCGGGGTGTACCATTTTTCATAGAAAGCCTGAATTTTGGCTGCGTCTACCGGTTGCTTTAACGGTTCCGCGGGATCGTGCCCCAATAACGCTGACCCTTTCAGCCGATAACGCCACCAGCCCTCTTTAGTATCTGCTGGCCACGTCGCAACCATATCTTCGCTGCTTAACGCATGATTCACCGTCTCTGGCGTAATGGTTAATTTACCGGAGACGTTAGCCAGATAGGTCAGCGCTTCTTTCAGCAGATCGTTACGGTTATTGGGTAAACTGAGGTTATAGAGCGTGGAATCATAAGAAACAATAACGGGCGGCATGGGACGTTTCGGATCAAACCCTTGCTGCCATAAAGAACGTGCCTGTGCGGCATCCAGACCACCGCTTTGCGTCAGCGCGATACGGGGAATCGCATGGCTGAACCCGCTCTGTTGCGTACTTTCGGTGAGCGAACCGGTATTAACCTGTAGACGAACTTCAATACGATCGCTGGGGCGCTGAGGCGTAGCCAACACTTGCCACTGTAACCCATTAGCCAGCGTCCCCTGTTGCCATGCCGGATCGGGCTGGAGCGCATCTGCCTGCACATAGCCGGCAGAGGCCAACATCAACAGACTGCCCGCTAAGAGTCGAATTTTTGTGCCCTGCATGTGAACCCCTGATCAACAATCCTGGTAATAAAAAGACAGCCCCGGCAGGGATGCCTGAATATGACGTAAAAACACTTCGTGTTAGACCGCGAGAACCTAAAAATGTCACGGAAGAAGTGAAATAATCCCTAAGCATCATGCTGTATGCTTTGGGCGCAGGGGTCAATTATGCGCAAACACCCGCAGTCCTGGAAGGGACTACGGGCATAAGTGGCGAGATTAGGAGGAAATTTCGTGCGTTTTGCCATCCGGCGCACGATTATTAAGCACATCGTCCAGCTTTTGGTGATCTAACTCTTTCACCCATTTGGCAACCACCACCGTCGCCACGCCGTTACCCACCAGGTTAGTCAGCGCGCGCGCTTCGGACATAAAGCGGTCGATACCGAGGATTAACGCCAGTCCCGCAACCGGTAAATGGCCTACGGCGGAGATAGTGGCCGCCAGCACGATAAAGCCGCTTCCGGTCACGCCCGCGGCGCCTTTTGACGAGAGCAGCAGCACGACCAGCAGCGTGATCTGGTGGAAGATATCCATATGGCTGTTGGTCGCCTGGGCGATAAACACCGCCGCCATCGTCAGGTAGATAGAGGTGCCATCGAGGTTGAACGAATACCCCGTCGGGATCACCAGCCCCACCACCGACTTACGGCACCCCAGTTTTTCCATCTTATCGAGCATACGCGGCAACGCTGACTCGGAAGAGGAGGTGCCAAGCACAATGAGTAATTCTTCCCGGATATAGCGAATAAATTTAAAAATGCTAAAGCCCGTTACCCGTGCAATCGTCCCCAGCACCACCACCACGAAGAGAATACAGGTGATATAGAAGCAGATAATGAGCTGCCCCAGTTGTACCAGAGAACCGACGCCGTATTTACCGATGGTGAAGGCCATCGCGCCGAATGCGCCAATCGGCGCCAGGCGCATGATCATATTGATGATGCCGAAAATGACCTGCGAAAAACTCTCAATCACATTGAAAATGAGCTGGCCTTTGCTGCCCAAACGGTGCAGCGCAAAACCAAACAACACCGCAAACAGTAAGACCTGCAGAATGTTGCCGCTGGCAAACGCGCCGATCACGCTGCCCGGTATGACATCCATCAGGAAGGCAATAATGCCCTGCTCCTTGGCTTGTGCGGCATAAACGGCCACCGCCTGCGCATCCAGCGTTGCCGGATCGACGTTCATCCCGGCGCCAGGCTGCACAACGTTGACGATGATAAGACCGATAATCAGCGCAATCGTACTGACAATTTCAAAGTAAAGCAGCGCGACCGCGCCGGTACGGCCCACCGCCTTCATGCTTTCCATGCCTGCGATGCCCGTCACGACAGTACAGAAAATGACAGGAGCGATGATCATCTTAATGAGCTTAACGAACGCGTCGCCAAGCGGTTTCATTTGTGCGCCCAGTTCAGGATAGTAATGGCCAAGGAGAATACCAATGGCGATTGCTGTCAGGACCTGAAAATAAAGACTTTTGAACAGAGAGGTTTTCATAGGGTGTCCTTGAAGTAAAAACCACAGGTCTTGTAAGGTTATGAGTAACCTGCGGCCTTAAAATAACACCCACACAACATGACAGAAATGCGCCAGGATCATAATTGAAACAAAAATGTTAAAAAGTTTGAGCTGGCTCGCACAAGCGCGACCTTTTTTAACTTTTGTAATCAGGATTTTCGTGCGACAGATACCGTTCTTCAAAGATATCCGCGGGAACGGGCCGAGCAAACAGGAAGCCTTGCGCGACGTTGACTCCCGCCTGTTCCAGCCACGCGCGTTGCGCCTCGTTCTCCACGCCCTCGGCAATCAATTGTAAATTAAGACTGCGGGCCATCAGGATAATCGCCGTCACCATACTGTGATCATCCGGTAACCCATCGACAAACATTTTATCAATTTTAAGGATATCGACCGGTAGCGACTTCATATGCTGTAACTGGCGCAGCCCCGCGTAACCCATGCCAAAATCATCCAGTGCGATACGCACGCCAGCATTACGTAACGGACGTAAGATGGCGACGGCAGCGTGCGGATCGTCGATACGGCGGCTTTCAGTGACCTCAAGAATCAGCGTACCTGGTTGAATACGATAGCGGTTTAACAATTCCAGCAGCTCCGACACCATGCCAGGGTGCATGAGCTGTAACGCGGAAAGATTGACGGAGAGCGGCAATGTCACGCCGCGCTCCTGCCAGGCGGCAAGCTGGCGGCAGGACTCTTCCAGCACCCAATGGCCCACCGTGACCATCAGGCCGCAGGATTCAATGCGCTCAATCAGCCCCTCCGGTAATTCCCAGCTACCGTCCGGCTGCTGCATACGTAACAAGGCTTCGGCGCTTAATACGTTGCCGCTGCGCATCTCGACCTGCGGCTGCAGCCAAATGGCAAACTGATGGTTATCCAGCGCGGTAAGGATATCGCTCTCTTCGGTAAGGCGCTGTTGAGCGGCCTCCATCTGCGCCGGGTCAAAGAACTGGATTTGATTTTTACCTTTTCGGCGCGCGGTAAACGCGGCGGAGACGGCGCGACCATAGAGCTCTTCGGCGGTCAGATCGCCATAATACATCGCAATGCCAATACTGCAGCTTGGGCGCAGTTGAATACCCTGGATGGGCAGTCGTTCATTAATGATAGTGAGTATTTGCTGACCTAATGTAATGGCGTGCCACGGCTCTTTAACGCCGTGGGCGATAATGGCGAAGTCATACCCGCTGACCTGCGTAAGCACCATGCGCGGCGCCAGCACCGACTTCAGCTTCTCAACCAGCGTCAGTAATAGAATCTCCCGCTGCGTTTCTTGCAGCACGCCTGCCGTGTCACGCAACGTTTCGCACGTCACGATGATAAGCGCGGTGGTCTGTTGGCGGGTGATAACCTGTTCCAGCAGCGCCATTAAAAAGGCTTTATTGGGCAGCTCGGAAACCGGAAAACGCATCGCGTTGTCCGTTTGCTCCTCGCGTTGACGCTGCATAAGCTGCTGGTTGAGGTTATAGCTGCGCACCAGCATCCCAATTTCATCATCCTGATGCAGACGCGGCAACGCCAGCTGATGTCCGATCAGCTCCTGCTGCGGAATGTCGTTCAGCTCGCGGGCGATTTTGCGCAGCGGATGCACAATCAGGCGGTTTACGCACCAGGCGATGGCCACCGTCAGGATCAGCGATAAAAGTAAGTAAATGGTCACTAACGTAGAGAGCGCGCTCATGACGAACTTGTACATACGGTACGAATCCGCCTGCAATACAAGGTAGGCCAGCGGTTGCGGATTGGCGGGACGCTCCAGCGAATAAACCGGCAAAGAAATTTGTACCGGCAGTTCGAAGAGACGCGTCACCATAACCGGGACGGGGCGTTCAGGAATGAAGCGCTTACGCAACGCCTGGAACTGATTCGGCAATACCACATCGGCGCGACTCACCACGCCCGCAGGTTTAATACTTTCCAGAATGGTTTCCGCGCCGGGGAGATCCGCTTTTAGAATCGCGGAAGAAAGAGGTTCCCGAACAGATCGCGCGATACTTTCCAGTTGCGTAGCCGTGTTGTAGCGGTTCTGCTGTACCAGATGGAACAACAAAACGGTGCAAAAGACAAAAACAAACACCATGACAACGGCCGCAACCATTGCCATCTGTTTAATTGTTAACGAGCGGCTGACGCGCAAATTGACTCTCCCTGGATATCCCGGACTGCCGCCTGAGTATACCCGATTGCAGCGGCATTAAGAGAGGCTGTATCTGAAAAGGACTTTTCTGAATAACGGTTAATGATAGCGTCTGATGGCGCTGCGCTTCTCAGGCCTACGACGCCTGTCAATTCGTAGGCCTGACGCAATGATTACCAGTCAGCGTAAGGCACCAGAGGCTGCGGCGGTAAATCCATATCCCCCTGCCAGCCCGCCGCGGAATAACGGACATACAGCAGCAGATGACTGGGGGTATAATCTTTCGCCTGCTGAATATCGACAGCCGTACCCACAAACCAGTTGGCAGTAACACGGCGTTCAATGAGCGCCCGCGCGGTATAGCCAAATCCCTGGCTGCTGCTGCCGCCGTTGGTCTGGTCACGCGCATCCTCCTGATAATCCGCCGGAATCAAATTCATCAGCGGATAACGCGGCATGGTACGGTTGCGGGAGTGCGACCAGGATACCGAGCCGCCTAGCTCCCACGACCAGTTTTCCGTACGCTGCCGCCACATCACCGGCACCGCAAACGACAGGTATTCCTGCGGGCTATAATAACCGCCCTGACCCAGTGAATAACCGCTCAAATCTTTGTCGTAATGCCAGATCATGTTATTCAGCCCGACGGTAACGCGGCGGTTATTCTCGTTAATCACCTTATAGTAATAACCGGTCATCCAGCGCACGCGCCAGTTATCTTCCACATTTTTACCGCTCAACTGGTCGCCACTGAGCGACGCCCAGACACCGTTTGCTTCGCCTTTATCATAGCTGAGACTGACGCCGCCGCCGTTGGCCCGCACGCCGCCCCATTTGGTGCCGGTATTGCTGCTGGCGTCCTTTTGCCCGCCAAACGCCAGCAGTGAGCTGGAGATCGGGCGACGATGCGCGTTCAGGGTATAACCCAACGGCCCGATATCGTCGCTATAGCTGACGCCGCCGACCACATCAACGACATTAAAGCCCATCGGCGTCGTGCCGATATCCCAGCGCCAGGTCTCATTCTGCCAGCCGACCGCCACGCTCGCGCCCGTATCGGCCTGGCTACGATGTCCGCTGCATTTCTCCAGCGTACAGGTACCCCAGTTATTATCGTATTTTCCGTCCGCATCCGTAGAGAAACGGCCAACATCCATATTCACCATATCAGTACGAAAGAACGCCCGTCCGTCCGACCAGGGCGCATCCACCTGAAGCATCGTGGTATGCGCCTTCAGATCGGAGTAGCCGCCAGTCCCGCTCGACCCCCAATAATCGTGCGCCAACGTGACATTGAGATCCTGCTGACGGTACAGCTCCGCCGCATCGCTACGCACGCCGCGTTTTAGCCAGTCATCTTTTTCATCATTGCGCGTCAGGCGGGTAAAGGTATCGTTATCCTGGGGACGAACCGGCGTAATCGCCGCGGCGACCATTGCGTCTTTGTAGGTCTCCAGCGCCCGCTGCGGCTCGCCCGTTTGCGCCTGAAAAGCGGCGGCGTCACGCAATACCATCGCGCTTTCCATTGATGGCGGCTGTGCTTTTGCCTGCGGCGTAATGCGGTTAAAGGTCCGCGCCGCCGCCGTAATATCGCCAAGCTGGAGCTGCGCCAGCGCGACGCGGCGCTGCATGTTAATAGAGGTGATTTGCGACGCAGGCAGCGCCGCCAGTTGAGCGCGCGCCGCGGCGTTATCGCCCTGTGCGATGTCGATTTCTACCCGCCCCAGCATGGCATCGACATTACCCGGTTCCCGCGCCAGAACGGCGTCATAAGCGGCGCGGGCCGCCGCATTATCGCCACGCTGCTGCGCCCAGTCCGCCAACGTTAACGCAATGCGCGTAGAGGGCGGCTGCTGACGTAACAACGCTTCCGCTTCGCGTTCTTTGCCGCTATCGCGCAAGCGGTTAGCGCTTTCCAGCACCTGGTTACTTTGCAATCGGCCCGCCAGTTCCTGAATATTGCTGTTCCACTGGCTGGTCGGCAGGGTATTGAGATGCGCCAGCGCCGCCCGGTCCCGATCGCTGCCGGAAAGATAAAGCCCATAAGCATAGACCTGTTCCGGATCGTTTGGCTTCTGCTGCGCCAGAGAGCGCATTTGCGCATCGGCCTGGGCGTGCTGCCCGGCCTGCCACAGATCGCGTGACAGTCGGTACGTCACCCACACGCTCCCCGGATCTAATGCCAGCCGACGACGGTGCAGGTCTGCGGCCTGCGCCCATTTGCCCTCGCTTTCCAGCGTTTCCGCCTGCTGCGCCAGACGGTCATTTTCCAGACTGCGTTCGATATCGTCGATACTGCGCCGCTGGCTGGCGGAAAGAGAAGCGATAAACGCGGCGGCTTTTTGCGGCGACTGCTGGCGATAAAGATTCGCCAGCCCGCGTACAGCATTGGTATTACCGCTATCCATACGCAGCGTCTGCTGATAATAACGTTCGGCGGCGGCATTATCTTTGCGCGCCATCGCCACATCCCCCAGCCCCAGTACCGCGTAGCTGTCGGTGTTATCCACTGCTCGCGCCTGCTGATAGAAACGCTCCGCCTGGGCCAGATTATTCGCTTTTAAGGCCGCGTCGCCCTGCTGAATTAACAGCCAGTAGCGATTGACCTTCAGCAGACTCTCCCACTTATCGCGGCTGCTGCTGTGCGGCGCCATCGCCAGCGCCTTTTCAAACTGCGCGACGGCGCGGGCGCGATCGCCACGCTGTGAATATGCCTGCCCCAGCGCGCCGACCGCCTCGCTGTCGTCCTGCCGGGCGCTCACCGCCTGCTGCAATTGCGCAATGGCCTTACCGCCTTCTCCGGCATTAACCGCCGCGATGCCCTGCGAGCGCGCGCGGAACGCCGGATCGGCTAACTGTTTTTGCTGCTCGCTAAGCTGGGCGCGGGCGGCAGACACGCTATCGCCTTCGCTAAACTGCGTCAGATAGTCTTGCAACGCTTTTACGCTGGCGTCGCTAACCGGGAGATCTTTTATCTGCTGGTACCAGATGGCGGAGGCCGCGCTGCGTCCCGTACTGGATTTCGCCATCTGTTTTAGCACCGCAAATCCCTCATCGCGCCGCCCGCTGGCGAACAACAGTTGCGCCAGCGCATTTTGCAGAGCGTTATTACCCGGACTGACGGCATTGATTTTCTGTAGCTGGTTAATCGCTTCGTGACGGCGGGCGGGCAATTTCGCCACGGTCGTCCAGTATTCGACCGCCAGTTCGCCCTCCGGCGGATAACCTTTAAACAGCTTGTCGTAGCTGGCGATCGCTTGTTCAGTATGGCCGGTCGTCGCCAGTAAACGCGCCTCCTGCAAAGACTGGCGTCCTTGCGGCGTGGAGAGCAGCATCGCGGTGCGGGAAGATTGATACGCCGTCGACTCCGGCGCCAGTTGCGCCAGCCGGTCAAGTAGTTTCTGTGCCCCGTCGCTATCCCCCTGGCGCAACAGATAGCGGAAACGGGCAGCGATAACCTGTGGATCATTGGGGTCGATCAGCTCCAGGCGATAGAGCGACTGACGGACTAAGTCCTCACGGTGTGTGGCCTCGCCCAGCCGAACCTGCTCCAGCAACTGTTGCTGCGCGGAGGTCGCTGCGCCGGCAAGCGGTGTTAGCGCCATACCAAGCGATAACCCCAACAATGCCCGAGAAACTCCCCTTTTGCCAGGTAAGGCGTTTCGACCGCCAGCCGGCAAAAAAGCGTGCATGAGACTTAACGTGAACTTACGCATTCCTGGCCCCAGTCAGGTAATAATTCACCTTTGACGGTGAAGCGAAAACGGTGCTGATCCCAGCCTTGTCCAAAGAGAGTCAGCACATAGTTGTAATAGGCATCGCTGCCAGGAAAATGGTCTGCGACCCGCTGTCGCTGCACGGCCTGGGCGTCGCGATTTTGCAGGAAAGGCAGTAAAGCGGCGGAAAACCCGACCGGCCCCGTCCCTTGCGCATTCCCGCTGACGACATCCACTTTCTCCGGTGGAACGCCGTTTTTCATCGTTAACGTCGCCATCGGTTTAAATCGCGCCAGTAAACGCGCTTTTTGCGGATCGCCATCATGCATCATTCCCGCCCATAAATAGACGCGAATCGCATCGTAGCTACTGATCAGCGTCTTTTCCGCTTTCAACTGCCAGCCTTGCTTGCTTTCATAACGCACCCAGTCCGGCGAGAAACCTTTCGGCGCGGTTTCCAGCAAAAGCCGCAAATTGGTTTCCCGTAACGTCGACCACGGCGCGCCAAAACGGCTAAAGTATTGCGCCAACTGCGGCGGCAGATAGCTTGGGTTAAAACGCCAGCTATTCGCCTCGGCAAAGCCGATTTTGCCAGGTAGCAGCATTGAGCCCAGCCCCGGCACATTCACGACCTCTTCGCGGGCGATGCGTTTTAGCAACGCCGTGCCCACCTCGGTATAACGCGTCTCTTTCCACAGACGACCGGCCTCCAGCAGCGACCATGCCATCCAGATATCGCCGTCGGACGCGGAGTTGCTGTCCAGCACCGACCAGGTGTCGGGATCTTTTTGCCCCCACAGCCAGGCGGGCAGATGTTCACGCAGCGATCCCTGCGCCAGATTGTTTTGCGTCCAGTTAAAAAGTTGCGCGAACGCCGGTCGATCGTTCGCTGCCAGGGCAAAGAACATGGCGTAGCTTTGCCCTTCGGAGGTGGTAATTTTTCGCGCATCGCCCGGATCGATAACGCGTCCCTGCTGACTAATGTAATCTTTCTTGAACTGTTCCCACGCAGGCCAGCTACAGGCCGCCTGCGCATTTATTGCCGTCAGCATGACGATCATCGTTATCCATCCGCGCAGCATAGTCATCATGCGTTACTCATGGTCAGGGTCGAGACGACGGCGACTGAGAATACGTAGCAGACGCCACAATACCCACGCCAGTAATACCACACTGAGGGCCGCCAGTACCGCCAGCAGCACAGGGTGATTCGCCAGCGCATACCACAGCCGCTCAAACCACGGCAGATGTCCGACGTAATAGATATCGCCAACGCGCAGACTGTGAACGCCGGACTCGCGGATCACCGCCACGGAACCAAACATCGCGGCGCGTTTACCGCTGTCGTTCACGGCGTCGTTCAGTAGCTGGTAGCCGCGCGGGCTGTCAGCCAGTAGAGCAATCACGCTGCGCTGATCATTAAACGGCGACTGGAAGCCCACCACCGCCGCCATCGGGCCGCTGGCGGTGACGGTGGACTGCGCATCCGCCGCGCGATCGGCCTCATCCGGCATAATCGACGGGAAAGCGGTCTGCCGCATCGGGGTTTTTACCCAGCTTTGTGTCGCCTGCACCAACAGATCGATACGCTTATCGTCTTTTAGCTTGCCCGGAATAGCGCCAATAATCAGCAGATCGGCGTCTTTGTCGGCTATCTGAGCGCTATCATCGGTGATGGTCAGATTAATTGCCGGGAAACCGGTCTGCCCGCCAATGGCGCCGACCGTATTCAGCAGCGTTTCCATTTGCGCTTCGGTTGGGGTCTTCGGCATCACCGCCAGCGTGTCAGACAAGTCGGCCATCCGGCTGAACGGGAAACCCGCATTGGCGAACGCGCGTAAATCCGGCATCGCGATAAAGTGGTAATATTTCGAAAAATCGATAGTGGAGTCATCCCCTATCACCACATGATTCGGTACCGGCTGGAAGGTAATACAGTTGTCCACCGACCCGCCCGGCATCGGGTTCATGTAGCGGAAGTCAAAACGTAGTTGGTTCATCGCCCCCAGTTTGAGCGCCGGAATAGACACATCCGTTTTACCATCCAGCAGTCCCTGAAGTACCGGCAGGCGCAACAGGAGTCGATTAGTTTCCTGCGTGCTGTTAAGACTAAAGGCTTGCAGGAACTGGTTATTCAGACTGATGTCCAGCCGTGAACTGTCTTTGGTCGGCGGCGAGGTATAACGGTAGTTGAGATCCATATCAATACCGTTGCTACGCAGCAAATAGAGGTCCGGCGGCAGATTCAAAGAAACGTTGATGGGCGCCGGCTCCAGCCCACTCGACTGGAGCTGCTCTTCATAGGTTTTCAGCTCGCCAAAAGTGACCGGGCGATCGGTACGCACCCAGTTCGGCGCATCATACGGTTTGCGCGCCAGCAGCGGTTTTACATCGTTGACCACCACGCTGGAACCACGGAAGAGAATATTCCCTTGCGCGATACCTTTTGCCGCCTGCAACAGGTCTTTATCATCACGGCCAAACACGACCAGCAACTTCACATACGGATTATCCGGATGGCTCATCATCTCGATAACCGGCGCGTTAACCGCAGGATGATCGCGCAGGAAATCGGGGCGTCGATCGTTGGTGGCGAACACGATCGCATTGCGATCCGGCAGGTGATTATACAACACCGGGAAGCGCTGACCGCGCCAGCCCGCCCGCGAGCCAAACCAGGACGCGACAATAGAAGCCGCCTGCTGCTGCGCCAGATCAGGCATATCAGCAAACACTATCGGCAACGTCACCGGACGGTTATCCCGCGGATCAAAAAACGGCACCGGGAAGTGGGACAGATCGTTATTCACCGCCAGCATGTTATAGGTCAGATCCAGGGCGCTATTTCGCCCGATGTCTAACCACAGAGTACTGCTGGCCGGGTTTTCACACACGTCGCGATAGTGGCCGACAAACTCCAGCCGCACCCGGTTAAAGTCGGTGATAAATAGCGGATTGATAGGTACCTGCGCCAGCGTCTTTTTCCCCAACTGCTCTTTTGTCACCGGCAGTACGCCCATCAGTTCATCATTGAGATAAACCTTGAGCTGCGACTGAACCGGCAGGAGCGACGGCGAGGGCGTATATTCCAGATTCAGCACCGCTTTCGACGCCACTTCATCGCTGCGCATACCAAATTCAATGCCGCCGTTAGGGTTAACGCCACGCAGCGCCATACTGCCCGGCGGCGGCGCGATTTGCGCAAAGGTCAGCTTGACCTCGCGCGAAGGCGCGGTTTGCGCCACGACGGGCGCCTCAGTTGCGGGCGACGGCGCAGGCTCGGTGGGTTCAGCATTTATCAATGGCGGCGTAGCAGGCGCCGCCGCCGTCATGAAAGCAGGAAACGCGCTTAATCCTATTACCGCCGCACACATCCAGGACAATTTTCTTTTCATCGCATTATCATCATTGTTGAGCCTGAGCCATAACCCGATCCGACGGCTGTATCGCCGCTTGCCGCTCCGGGCGACGCGGAATAAACGATACAATCCAGGCAATTAACGCCGTCAACGATCGGAAAATTACTTTTACTGAAGGCGGCGCGAACTCCGCGAGGTGGCGATATCCGCGGAAGCCCAGCTTCAGAATATCCAGCAAGCTTTCCAGCGGTTTATCTTCCGGGAAGCTATCTTGCCAAAGCGCCCACGTATCGGCGCGCGCGAAGGTACACTGCACAAAATCAATATGTTGTTTGGTGGTGAGCGGCATCAGTTGTAGCCCGACCTCATTGCCCGTTACGCGCACCACCTGCGTTGGAAAGACATATTCCTGCTGCCCGCGTTTAAGCAACAGATTCACTTTCTGCCCTTCCAGCACCTGCGCCTGACCGTTGATCTTGATGCCTAACCCGCCGTCGGAGAAGTCATGTACGGTACAGGAGAACAAATGTCCATCTTCGCGGGCGATGGCCCCCGGCATGGCAATCTCGACCCGATGCGCGCGCCTGACCTGTTTACTCTCTACCGAAACCGCAACCGCGCCGCCGAGAATGACCAGGTTATAGAAGACCCACACCAGGCTAACGATGACGGTCAGCGTTTCATTTTCCGGCCCGTAATAGTATCGCCATACGCCCGCCGCCACGCCGAGCAGGTTAAGCAAGACAAGGAAGATATACGGACGCGAGATTACCCAGTCGACGTACTTCTCTTCCACCAGCCCGCCTTTCGCCGTGACGTTAAATTTCCCTTTGTGCGGATTGATCAACGCGACCAGAGTCGGCGGTGCGATATACCATGCCAGTACCGTTTCATAGATTTCACTCCAGAAAGAGTGACGATACTTGCCCTGAATCTTCGAGTTAGTCAGGCTGGCGTGGACCATGTGCGGTATCACAAATAGCGCAATCATCAACGCAGGCGCATAAATGATATAGGCGTGCAGCAGCAGAAAAGCCAGCGGCGCGGTCAGAAAGATCAGGCGCGGAATGCCGGACAAGAAATGGAACATCGCGTTGAGGTAGCACAGCCGCTGCGCCAGTTTTAAGCCTTTACCAAACAGAGGGTTATCGAGGCGGAAAATTTGCACCATGTCCCGCGCCCAACGAATACGCTGCCCGATATGCGCCGACAGGCTTTCCGTCGCCAGCCCCGCCGCCTGCGGAATGCGCATATACGCTGAGGTATAACCTCGCCGGTGCAGCCGGAGCGATGTATGCGCATCTTCCGTCACCGTCTCAACGGCGATACCGCCAATCTCATCCAGCGGCTTACGGCGAATCACCGCGCACGATCCGCAAAAGAAAGTGGCGTCCCACATATCGTTACCGTCCTGCACCAGTCCGTAAAACAGCGTGCCTTCGTTAGGCGTTTTACGAAAACGTCCCAGGTTGCGCTCAAACGGGTCCGGGGAGAAGAAATGATGCGGCGTCTGCATCATCGCCAGCTGTTTTTCTTTCAGGAACCAGCCCATTGTCATTTGCAGAAACGAGCGTGTCGGCACATGGTCGCAATCGAAGATCGCCACAAACTCGCCTTTCGCGTGTTTTAGCGCATTGTTGATGTTGCCGGCTTTGGCGTGTTCATGCGTGGCGCGGGCAATGTAATGCACGCCAACATGTCGGGCAAACTGACGAAATGATTCGCGCCCGCCGTCATCAAGGATCCAGATATTCAGCTTGTCCTTCGGCCAGTCAATGCCAAGCGAAGCGTAAATGGTATTTTTGACCACGTTAAGGTCTTCGTTATAGGTCGGTACAAAAATATCCACCGTCGGCCACTGCGACATCTCTTTCGGCAACGGTACCGGTTGACGATTTAACGGCCACACCACCTGGAAGTACCCCAGCACCAGCACAATCCAGGCGTAGGTTTCCGCAAACAGCAGAATCAGCCCGCACACCAGACTGACCGGGTCGTCCCAATTTAGTGTCGAGGTATAGCGCCACCAGATATAACGACAGGAGACCGTTAGCGACAGCACGATGAGCATCAGCGCGGAAAAGCGTCCCGGCATACGTCGTACCAACAGCGCAACGCCCCACAGCAACAGCAGAAAGATAAATTGCGATAGCGGGTTAAATGGCTGCGTAATACAGATCAGCGCCAGTATCAGTGAAAAGGTCACGATAACGCCCAGAATAAAACGCCGGGCGCCGTTGCTAAGATGTCCCAGCTCTTTTTCCTTTTCCAGATGCGTTGTCTTTTGGCGCACCCGTTCCGGTAAGGTATCCATCCATTGATGGTAACGTCCACGAACGTCCTTCAGGCGCGCAAATGACCGCCAGCGCGGTTCATGACGTTCTTTAGTCGACGAGATCATCACCAGCCAGAGGGTCTGAATGAGGTAGCGGGCCGGGTCCAGCGGGCGCGGGCGGGCGGCGTTAATATGCGGGTAAAGCGCTTTATGCCCGTCGCGAATACGCTGCCAGCGCGGATGCTCAAGCGGAAACACTATCCACGCCAGAATCATCCACAGGCAGCCGAGCGCTGCGCTAAACGGCGACGCGCCGTGGCGGCGGTAACCCTGATAGCGCTCGCTCAAGCGCGCGCTAACCGGCGGGATAAGCAGCCACCGGGAAAGGGCGCTCATCGCAGGCTCCCGGCGGACGTTTTGTCGCCCGCATCATGCAGCAGGCACCAGTTCGCCAGCGTTAACACCTCTTCGGCGGCTAACGAATCGCTGCGATATTCGCCTAACGGCTGTTTCGACGCCATGCACTCCGCCATCGCCTCATCGCGATGGATCACAATAGGCAGCAACCGGCGCTGGCTTTGCAGCCAGACTTGGTACAGATCGTCCTGTAACTGACTGCCAATGCGTAAGTCATTGATCAGAATATGCGCTCCGGCAGGCAACGCCTGCTGATGAAGGCGAATATGGCAGTTAGCGTCAACCTGGGCTATCGCCAGCGTATGGTCGCAGAGGCTCACCAGCTGCCCTGTCAGCGGTGACGCGCCGTAGGGCAAGTCCAGTAAAATCCAGCTATAACGCCCGCTCGCTTTCAGCGCCTGGATAGCCGCTCCGATCTCTCCCAGCGTCTCCTGCCAGGCCTGCGGATTTTCCCGCTCTTGCGCGGTGAGCTGTCCAAACGGCAGTAGATCAAGCTGTGAGGTATAACGTAATCCGGCATCGCGCCAGTCCTGACCGTCCAGCAACGATCGCGCCCAACCGCCCTGATGGACGAAGTCGACGTTAAACGACATGCGCAGCAGGTTATCGGGGCTGGCGTCAATCACCAGGACATTTTCCCCTAAGATTTGTAACGCCCAGGCGAGTGCTGCGGTGAGAGATGTGGTTCCCACCCCGCCGCGCACGCCCTGCAGTCCCAGAATCGCCATTCATGGCTTCCTTAATGAATGTGGTTGCGCAAATTCAGCCAGGAGTGGCCATCTTTTAATCGCCGCCGCCAACTGTTCGCGTTGGGAAATATCGGTATAATCTATTTCGGGTAGTGAAAACGCCTGGCTTAATGCCAGAAAATCATTTTGAAAAGTGTAGCCCAACGTTGGATCGGACTGAGCGCCAGGTTCATTGTTATACATTCTGGTTGCTCCTTTTTAAATATTTCTCACTGGCAGCATTACACCCCGTCGTCAATACGGGAGAACGCGCATTTTTCATCTTTCCGTGACATCATTTATAATGTGTAAAAATGCAAAGCGCAGAGTTACAGGGCATCCTGCCGGGCAAATTGATTCACATGCTAAATCTGATGCGTTTTAATTTCAATGTTAGGTTTATTTCTGTGCTTTCGCTAGTAAACTGATAAACAGTTAAAATAGTGACATGAGGGACACTGTGGACCCCGTATTTTCTCTCGGCATCTCATCATTATGGGATGAACTGCGCCATATGCCAACCGGCGGCGTCTGGTGGGTTAACGCCGATCGCCAGCAAGATGCCATCAGCCTGGTGAATCAAACGATTGCGTCACAAACGGAGAATGCAAATGTCGCCGTCATCGGCATGGAAGGCGATCCTGGCAAAGTAATCAAATTAGATGAATCTCACGGTCCGGAGAAAATCCGCTTATTTACCATGCCGGATTCAGAAAAAGGGCTATACTCTTTGCCCCACGATTTGCTTTGTTCTGTTAACCCGACGCATTACTTTTTCATTCTTATTTGTGCAAATAACACGTGGCGGAATATAACGTCAGAAAGCCTGCATAAATGGCTGGAAAAAATGAATAAATGGACTCGTTTTCATCACTGTTCATTGTTGGTTATTAACCCTTGTAATAATAGCGATAAACAGTCCTCGTTGTTGATGGGCGAGTATCGCTCACTTTTCGGCCTCGCCAGTTTACGTTTTCAGGGCGACCAACATTTGTTCGATATTGCCTTCTGGTGTAACGAAAAAGGCGTCAGCGCCCGACAGCAGTTATTGCTGTGTCAGCAGGACGAACGCTGGACGCTATCCCATCAGGAGGAGACGGCAATTCAGCCGCGTAGCGACGAAAAACGCATTCTTAGCCACGTCGCCGTCCTTGAAGGCGCGCCGCCGCTCTCGGAACACTGGACGCTTTTCGACAATAACGAAGCGCTATTCAACGACGCACGCACGGCGCAGGCCGCGACAATTATTTTTTCGCTTACACAGAACAACCAAATCGAGCCGCTTGCTCGTCGCATTCATACTTTGCGGCGCCAGCGGGGAAGCGCGCTGAAAATTGTCGTGCGCGAAAATATCGCCAGTTTGCGCGCCACCGATGAGCGCCTGCTGCTGGGCTGCGGCGCGAATATGATCATTCCCTGGAACGCCCCGCTTTCACGCTGTCTGACGCTTATTGAAAGCGTGCAGGGGCAGCAGTTCAGCCGTTACGTACCGGAAGACATCACCACGCTACTGTCGATGACGCAGCCGTTGAAACTGCGCGGTTTTCAGCCGTGGGATACCTTTTGCGATGCCATCCATACGATGATGAGCAACACCCTGCTCCCCGCCGACGGGAAAGGCGTTCTGGTCGCGCTGCGCCCGGTACCGGGCATTCGGGTTGAGCAGGCGTTAACATTATGTCGGCCAAGCCGAACCGGCGATATTATGACCATCGGCGGCAACCGTCTGGTGCTGTTTTTATCATTCTGCCGGGTCAACGATCTGGATACCGCGTTAAACCATATTTTCCCTTTGCCGACGGGCGATATTTTCTCTAATCGTATGGTCTGGTTCGAAGATAAACAAATCAGCGCCGAGCTGGTGCAGATGCGCTTATTGTCGCCGGAACTGTGGGGAACGCCGCTACCGCTGGCAAAACGCGCCGACCCGGTAATAAATGCCGAACACGATGGCCGCATCTGGCGTCGTATTCCTGAACCCCTGCGATTGCTCGACGACACCGCGGAGCGTGCATCATGATGACCATCAGCGATATCGTGCAAATTATTCTTTTTTGCGCGCTGATTTTCTTTCCGCTGGGGTATCTGGCGCGTCATTCGCTACGCCGTATCAGTGATACGACCCGGCTGCTATTTGCCAAACCTCGTTATGTAAAACCAGCCGGAACTCTGCGCCGCGCTACGAAAGTCAAGGCAGACAAAAAATGACTCAGCATACTCAAACTCCTTCAATGCCTTCTCCGCTCTGGCAGTACTGGCGCGGTCTTTCCGGCTGGAACTTCTATTTTCTGGTCAAGTTTGGCCTGCTGTGGGCAGGCTATCTGAATTTTCATCCTTTGCTGAATCTGGTATTCATGGCGTTTCTGCTCATGCCAATACCAAAGTATCGCCTTCACCGGTTGCGCCACTGGATTGCCATTCCCGTCGGCTTCGCGCTGTTCTGGCATGATACCTGGCTACCCGGCCCGCAAAGCATTATGAGCCAGGGGACGCAGGTGGCGGAATTCAGCTCCGGTTATCTGCTCGATCTGATCGCCCGTTTTATTAACTGGCAAATGATCGGCGCCATCTTCGTACTGCTGGTTGCCTGGCTTTTTTTATCACAGTGGATTCGGATCACGGTGTTTGTGGTCGCCATCATGGTATGGCTGAATGTCCTGACATTAACCGGCCCGGTTTTTACGCTGTGGCCGGCAGGCCAGCCAACCGATACGGTGACGACGACTGGCGGTAATGCGGCCGCTACCGTCGCGACAGCGGGCGATAAGCCGGTCATCGGCGATATGCCTGCGCAAACCGCGCCGCCGACGACCGCGAATCTGAACGCCTGGTTGAACACCTTCTATGCCGCGGAAGAAAAGCGGAAAACGACGTTCCCGGCGCAGCTTCCGCCTGATGCGCAGCCGTTCGACCTATTGGTCATCAATATTTGTTCGCTCTCCTGGTCGGATGTCGAAGCGGCAGGCTTGATGTCACATCCGCTATGGTCGCACTTTGACATTTTGTTTAAACACTTTAATTCCGGTACGTCTTACAGCGGCCCGGCGGCCATTCGTCTGCTGCGCGCCAGCTGCGGTCAACCATCGCATACCCGACTTTATCAACCAGCCGATAATGAATGTTATCTGTTTGATAATCTGGCGAAACTGGGCTTTACTCAGCATCTGATGATGGATCATAACGGTGAATTTGGCGGCTTCCTGAAAGAAGTTCGCGAAAACGGCGGTATGCAGAGCGAACTGATGAACCAGTCCGGCCTGCCAACCGCCCTGCTGTCATTCGACGGCTCGCCGGTATATGACGATCTGGCGGTCCTGAACCGCTGGTTGACAGGGGAAGAACGTGAAGCCAATTCCCGCTCCGCGACTTTCTTTAACCTGCTGCCGCTGCACGATGGCAACCACTTCCCCGGCGTCAGCAAAACGGCGGATTATAAAATCCGCGCGCAGAAACTGTTCGATGAACTGGACGCTTTCTTTACCGAACTGGAGAAATCCGGGCGTAAGGTGATGGTGGTCGTCGTACCGGAGCACGGCGGCGCGCTGAAGGGCGATAGAATGCAGATCTCAGGCCTGCGCGATATTCCCAGCCCCTCCATCACCAACGTCCCGGCGGGCGTGAAATTTTTTGGCATGAAAGCCCCGCATGAGGGCGCGCCGATTGATATTAATCAGCCGAGCAGCTACCTGGCGATTTCCGAACTGGTCGTACGCGCCGTGGACGGTAAGCTCTTTACCGAAGACAGTGTGAACTGGAACAAGCTGACCAGCAATCTGCCGCAAACCGCGCCGGTTTCAGAAAACGCTAATGCGGTGGTGATTCAGTATCAGGGTAAGCCCTACGTTCGTCTGAATGGCGGCGACTGGGTGCCTTACCCGCAGTAAACCGAAAAAGGCCGCAAGGTTTCCCCTGCGGCCTGGTTCGGGCGCATGTTGCCATTACGGCGGACAGACGCTCAAAAAGCGTTACTTCCTGTCACGTAGCCAGTTGACGATCACACTGGCGATAATGCCAGCAATGATCGGCGCCGCCAGATCGTGCCAGAAGGCCACGCCCAACTGCGTAAGCGTCATATAGCCGCCTTGTTGCAATGGCAACCGTTCGCGGCTATCCTTGATGCGTTGAGGTTCAAGTTAGCCCCCGTCAGGTTGCCAGGTTTATACCAGTCAACGTGCGGGGGTTTTCTCTATCCAGCAACCTATGCCGCCGGGGATCAAGCCCCCGCAACATTGCGCCTCACCGGGTAAACCCGGCTTGCTGCTGATATTACGGCAAAATCTCCGTCCCGGCACGGCGCTAACGTGCAATCTGCGTGACGCTTCGCAGACGATTACTTTTATTTGCCAGAATACATTCAGCATTTCTGAGGCTGGCAGTCAGCCGCTCAATTCTGTAAATTATGCCTCCTCGCGGCCAGTCCCGGTGATACCGAAACCCTCGTTCAGCATCCTGCGTCTATGACATATTCGCCTGTTGCGCCAGAGGAATGGCTAAAAGCAGGTATTACCGACGAACTTATCCGTCTTTCAGCGGGACCTGAAGATCCCGACGATATTATTCATGACCTTGAACGCGCCAGCAGAAAAGCAGCATTCTGACGATTGCTCGGCGAACCGCTGTCACCGGTTTGCCGCATCGGGTATCAAGGCACTATAGCCTGGTTATAGGCAGCATTCTTTATGAGAGAGCTGCGTATATTTTGGGCAGGGGGCTCTATGCAGGACGACACATTACCATTAAATAACAGTAACGCTACGACCACACCGCTTTCAATGAGATTACCGTTTACAAAATATGATTTTGGCTGGGTGCTCTTGTGTATCGGTATGGCGATCGGCGCCGGTACCGTCTTAATGCCAGTGCAAATCGGTCTCAAGGGGATTTGGGTATTTATTACCGCTTTTATCATCGCCTATCCCGCTACCTATATTGTGCAGGATATTTATCTAAAAACGTTATCTGAAAGCGAAACCTGTGACGATTATACGGATATTATCAGTCACTATCTTGGCAAAAACTGGGGCATTTTTCTCGGTGTAATCTATTTTCTTATGATTATCCATGGGGTGTTTATTTATTCCCTGTCGGTGGTGTTTGATAGCGCCTCCTATATCAAAACCTTCGGCCTTACTGAGGCCGATCTTTCGCAGTCTATTATCTATAAAGTCGCGATTTTCGCCGTGCTGGTGGCGATTGCCTCCGGCGGGGAAAAGTTATTATTTAAAATTTCCGGCCCGATGGTAGTGGTAAAAGTCGGGATCATTCTGATATTCGGTTTCGCTATGATCCCACACTGGAATCTTGATAATATTTCCGCCTTTCCCGCCGCATCGGTTTTCTTTCGCGACGTACTGCTCACTATCCCATTTTGCTTCTTTTCTGCGGTCTTCATTCAGGTGCTAAACCCAATGAACATCGCCTATCGTAAGCGCGAGCCTGACCGTGTGCTGGCCACCCGGATGGCGATTCGCACGCATCGCATTAGCTATATTACGCTGATTGCCATTATTCTCTTTTTCTCGTTCTCGTTTACCTTTTCGATTAGCCATGAAGAGGCGGTATCAGCGTTCGAGCAGAATATTTCCGCCCTTGCACTGGCAGCTCAGGTAATCCCTGGCCATATCATCCACATTACCTCTACCATCCTCAATATTTTTGCCGTACTTACCGCGTTCTTTGGTATTTATTTAGGTTTTCACGAAGCGCTTAAAGGTATTGTGCTGAATGTATTGAGTCGTATTATGGATGTCAAAAACGTCAACCCACTGTTACTGACATCTGGAATCTGTGTCTTTATCGTGGTGACTCTGGTTATTTGGGTTTCGTTTCGCGTCTCAGTATTGGTCTTTTTCCAGTTAGGCAGTCCGCTTTATGGCATTGTCGCGTGTATTATTCCCTTTTTCCTGATTTATAAAGTAGCGCAACTGGAAAAATTACGCGGCCTGAAAACCTGGCTTATTCTGTTATATGGAATATTGTTGTGCCTGTCGCCGTTATTAAAATTGATTGAATAAGAGCCTATCCCACCAGGCGTTATTGGCGCAGCCAGTTTGGACACGGACAGCGCGCAAAAACCGGAGCGTACACGTAGTACGTGAGGATTTTGAGCACTGCCCAGGACCAAAATGGCAAGTAAAATAGCCCTAATGGGATAGGCTCTAAGTCGTACCGGAGAGCCATGCCCCGTGGCGCTACGCTTACCAGGCCTACAGGTACGGTGTAGGCTTGATAAGGCGCAGGCGCCATCCGGCATAAAACGCAATTAACTCAGCGGCTTCTGCGGGTTTTCATCCTGATCGACGGCAAAGCAGGCCACCAACTGGCCGTCGTACTCTTTAAGCTGCGGCTGTAACTGCGTACAGGGTCCGAAGCGACGGCTGCAGCGGGCGTTGAAGGCGCAGCCCGGCGGCGGGTTCAGCGGGCTCGGCAACTCGCCGGTCAGCTTAATCCGCTCACGGCGATCGTCCGGATTCAGCCGCGGCGTGGCGGAGAGCAACGCCTGGGTATAGGGATGACGTGGATTGTTAAAAATCTGCTCTTTGGTCCCTTTCTCCACGCAGCGGCCTAAGTACATGACCATTACTTCATCGGCGATGTGTTCCACCACCGACAGGTCGTGCGAGATAAAGACATAAGACAGCCCCATATCCTGTTGCAAATCCATCATCAGGTTCAGCACTTGGGCGCGCACCGACACGTCGAGCGCGGAGACCGGTTCGTCGGCAATCACTACGTCCGGATCAAGCATCAGACCACGGGCGATAGCGATACGCTGACGCTGGCCGCCGGAGAACATATGCGGATAGCGGTCGTAGTGCTCGGTTTTCAGCCCCACCTTCGCCATCATCGCCAGCGCTTTTTCACGACGCTGCGCTTTACTCAGGCTGGTATTGATCAGCAACGGCTCTTCCAGAATTTGCCCCACTTTCTTGCGTGGGTTCAGGGAACCGTAGGGGTTCTGAAACACAATCTGAATTTTCTGCCGCCGCAGTTTCTGCGCGTGCGGATCGTGTTTGAGCAGATCCTGCCCCTGGTAATAAAGCTCGCCGCCGGTTGGCGTTTCAATCATCGTCAGCAGGCGACCCAGTGTAGATTTTCCACAACCGGACTCCCCCACTACGGCCAGCGTTTTACCGCGTTCGAGATTAAACGACACGCCGTCCAGCGCTTTTACCAGCCGTTCCGGAGAAAAGATCCCCTTCTTCACCGGATAGTGTTTTTTCAGGTCGATAGCCCGCAACAGCGGCTGTTGCAAGGTGGCCTCATGCGTACTCATAGTGTGGGCCTCCCGGCATCATCGAGTGGGTAATGACATTTTGACTGACGTCCATCGTCCAGTTGGTTGAGAGCAGGTTCTTCCGCACGACATCTGTCCGTGGCGTAGGGGCAGCGCGGGTTAAGCAGACAACCCGTCGGTCGGTCATATTTCCCCGGCACCACGCCCGGCAGCGACGCCAGACGCGCTTTATCTTGCGCAAACTCTGGTAACGCGCGTAGCAGTGCCTGGGTGTAGGGATGACGCGGCGCGCGGAAAATATCCTGCGCAGCGCCGGTTTCGACGACCTGCCCGGCGTACATGACGATAATTTTGTGCGCCGCTTCCGCCACCAGCGCCAGGTCATGGGTAATCAGCACCAGCGCCATGTTCTCTTTTTGCTGCAACTCCAGCAGCAGCTCAATAATTTGCGCCTGAATGGTCACATCCAGCGCCGTGGTCGGTTCATCGGCAATTAACAGCTTTGGTCGACAGGCTATTGCCATCGCAATCATCACGCGCTGACTCATGCCGCCAGAAAGCTGGTGCGGATAGACATCCAGACGAGAAGCCGGATCGGGAATGCCCACCTGGTTCAACAGGTCAATCGCTCGCTGACGACGGGTTTTCTTGTTCCCGCCCTGATGTACCTTGATGGCTTCCATAATCTGAAAGCCAACGGTATAGCAAGGATTGAGGCTGGTCATCGGGTCCTGGAAAATCATCGCCACTTCAGCGCCCACCAGGTTGCGACGTTCCTTCTCGGAAATGCGCTTCAGATCCTGTCCGTTAAAGAGCAGGTTTTCCGCCATCACGCGGCCTGGGTAATCGATAAGCCCCATAATCGCCAGCGAGCTGACGGATTTGCCGGAACCAGACTCGCCGACAATACCGACCACCTCACCCTGCTTCACGCTGTAGCTAATGCGGTCGACGGCTTTAAACGGTGTGCCTTCGTCGCCGAAGTGCACCGATAATTGATCTACATTTAATAACGCCATCTCGAACCTCTTACTGCTTCAGTTTGGGATCGAGCGCGTCACGCAGACCGTCACCCATCAGGTTAAATGCCAGTACCGTCAGCAGAATCGCCAGCCCCGGGAAGGTCACGACCCACCAGGCGCTTTGCGCGAACTGCAACACGTCGGAGAGCATGGTGCCCCATTCCGGCGTTGGCGGCTGCGCGCCCATGCCAAGAAAGCCGAGGGCGGCCATATCGAGAATGGCGTTAGAGAAACCGAGCGATGCCTGAACGATCAGCGGCGCAAGGCAGTTCGGGAAAATATTGACGAACATCTGACGCATCGCGCCTGCGCCCGCCACGCGGGAGGCAGTCACATAATCGCGGTTCACCTCTACCAGAACCGCCGCGCGGGTTAAGCGGACATAGTGCGGCAGCGCCACAAACGTCAACGCCAGCGCAGCGTTGCCGATGGAGGGGCCGAAGATCGCCACCAGCACCAGCGCCAGCAGCAGGCTCGGCAGGGCCAGCATAATATCGACCACGCGCATGATGATGTTATCGACCAGACCGCCGAAGTAGCCCGCGACCAGGCCGAGAATAATCCCCATTACCAGCGACAGGACGACCACCAGACAGCCGACCAGCAGTGACAAACGCGCGCCATACATCAGGCGCGAGAGGACATCGCGACCAACATCATCCGTTCCCAGAATATGCGCCCAACTGCCGCCTTCCTGCCAGACCGGCGGCGCCAGCAGCGCATCGCGGAACTGCTCTGCCGGGTTGTACGGCGCAATAAAGTTGGCAAACACCGCAATCAGGATCACGATGAGAACATACGCCAGCCCGACGACCGCGCCTTTATTGCGTTTGAAATAGTGCCAGAACTCCCGCAATGGCGTCATGGGCGCCGGTGCGGCATTAACATTATTTTCAGTAACCTGTGACATGATGGCCCCTTACTTCTTATGCCGAATACGCGGGTTCACCACGCCGTACAGCAGGTCTACCAGCAGGTTGACGAGAATAATCATCGTCGCTACCAGTAACACGCCGCCCTGCACTACCGGATAATCGCGGCGTTGCAGCGCATCGATCAGCCAGCGCCCCAGACCGGGCCACGAGAAGATAGTTTCTGTCAGAATCGCGCCCGCCAGCAGCGTCCCGACCTGCAGGCCGATCACGGTGACGACTGGCAGCATGGCGTTACGCAGAGCATGGACGATAATGACGCGCATCCTGGTCAACCCTTTGGCGCGTGCGGTACGGATGTAATCCTCCCCCAGCACTTCCAGCATCGACGAACGGGTCATACGCACAATGACGGCCAGCGGGATTGTACCGAGCACCATCGCAGGCAGGATCATATGCGCCAGCGCATCAATAAAGTTACCCTCTTCGCCCCAGATAGCGGTGTCGATCAGCATAAAGCCCGTCAACGGATTGGTATCATCAAGGAACACCATATCGCTCACGCGCCCGGAAACCGGCGTCAGGTTCCAGTGGACGGAGACCAGCATGATCAGCATCATGCCCCACCAGAAGATAGGCATAGAGTAACCGGTCAGCGCCAGGCCAACGGCAGTGTGATCGAAGATAGAACCGCGCTTCACTGCGGCCAGCACGCCCACCGGAATCCCCACGGCGACGGCAAAAATCATGGCGCAGACGCCAAGTTCCAGCGTCGCTTTAAAGCGAGGTACGAACTCGTCCCACACGGGGATTCGGCTTTTCAGCGAGATGCCTAAATCGCCATGCATCACCCCCCAGATATAATGGAGGTACTGCTGCCACATCGGTTTATCAAGACCGAGTTCAGCCAGCAGTTGAGCATGACGCTCAGGGGAAATACCTCGCTCACCCGCCATGATCATCACCGGATCGCCGGGGATCATGTGGACAAAGGCAAAGGTGAGAAGGGTAATACCGATAAACGTCGGGATAACGAGTCCCAAACGTCGGAGAATGAACTGCAACATAACCCGAATTCTCTCTCATGACCCACGGCCTGGAACCGTGAGTCTGTATTGCTCACAAATCTTATCCCACGCAAACTGCATCGCGGATAAAGCATTACGCCGGATGGCGCTGCGCTTATCCGGCCTACACAGCACCGGGGCGCAGCGCTCTTTTAATTATTCGACAGAGACGTTTTCGAAGTGATGTTTGCCTAATGGATCAACCACATAGCCTTTAACTTCTTTACGTACTGGCTCATAAACCGTGGAGTGAGCGATGATCAGCGCTGGCGCCTGGTCATGCATCACAACCTGGGCCTGTTTATAGAGCTCAATACGCTTGTTGTGGTCATCGGTCGCACGCGCAGGCTGAATCAGGTCTTCAAACGGCTTATAACACCATTTTGAATAGTTGGAGCCTTGCTGGGCGGCATCGCAGCTGAACAGCGTGGCGAAGAAGTTATCCGGATCGCCATTATCGCCGGTCCAGCCCATCATCACCGTCTGGTGCTCGCCATCTTTAGCGCGCTTGAGGTATTCGCCCCATTCATAGGTGACAATTTTGGCCTGAACGCCAATCTTCGCCCAGTCCGCCTGGATCATTTCCGCCATACGACGCGCATTCGGGTTATAGGGACGCTGTACCGGCATCGCCCATAGATCGATGGTGAAGCCTTTTTCCAGACCGGCTTCTTTCAGCAGCGCCTTGGCTTTTTCCGGATCGTAGCCGTAGTCTTTAATATCGTCGTTGTAGCCCCACATTGTCGGCGGGATCAGGTTTTTCGCCGCAACGCCCGCGCCCTGATAAACGGCTTTGATGATGGCCTCTTTATTCACGGCATAGGTCAACGCCTGGCGAACTTTGACATCATCCAGCGGTTTTTTCTGCACGTTATAGGAGAGATAACCCACGTTCAGACCGGCCTGCTCCATCAGGTTGATGTTTTTATCTTCTTTCATGCGCGCAATATCCGCCGGGTTCGGATACGGCATCACCTGACATTCGTTCTTCTGCAGTTTGGCGTAACGCACAGAGGCGTCAGGGGTGATGGAGAAGACCAGGCGGTCGATCTGCGGCTTCGTGCCCCAGTAGCCGTCAAAGGCTTTGTAGAGAATGCGGGAGTCTTTCTGATATTGCACCAGTTGGAATGGGCCAGTGCCGACCGGGTTCAGATCCACTTTTTCCGGCGTACCGGCTTTCAGCATGTTGTCAGCATATTCTTTGGAAAGAATAGAAGCGAAGTCCATGGCTAAATCGGCAAGGAACGGCGCTTCCGGACGCGTCAGCACAAACTGCACCGTGTGATCGTCTACCTTCTTCACTTCGCTAATCAGATCCGGCAGCCCCATGCCTTCAAAGTATTCATAGCTGCCGCCAGACACTTTATGGTACGGGTTCTGCTCGTTTTTCTGCCGGTCAAAAGAGAACACGACATCATCGGCGTTCAGCTCGCGCGTGGGTTTGAAATCCTTGCTGGATTGCCATTTCACCCCTTTACGTAGGTGGAACGTATAGGTTTTACCGTCTTCGCTGATATCCCACTTCTCAGCAAGACCCGGGATCACTTCCGTGGTGCCGGTTTTGAATTCAACCAGACGGTTATAGATAGGTACGGAACTGGCATCATAGGTGGTGCCAGACGTAAAGAGCTGTGGGTTAAAGCCTTCCGGCGAGCCTTCTGAACAATAAACCAGGGTTTTGGCCTGCACGCTTGCTGCAACGGTCATGGCCACCAGGCTCAAACCAAGCTTCAGCATCCCTGACTTCTTCAAGGAAATACTCATTCTTCTGCTCCAATTGTGATGTATGTTGTTTTGCCCTTTGCAAAGGCTTTTACCGCCCGGCCTTTTTTGTTTTTTACCTGGTCAGGTCAGTAGTGAGAGGTGGGGATTCCGTTCGCATAATCGACTGAGTTGCAGTGCGGATTCTCCATAAAATGCCCCTCATTCCCTACAATCTGTCAATAGAATGTCAAAACGTCAATACAGGTAACCAGCTTTTACAACAACGGTGAGAATTAACAAACAAAGATTAAAAAAAGTTCAGAAGGGTATTTTCAGCAGGGAAATTTGTGCTATAGGCAGAAAGGCAGAGTTATTCACTTAATATTTTGCAACAGTTAGTGATTAACAATTAGACATTAATTGAAAAATTTCTTTCGATATGTTGATTATCTGAGCGATTAATACCACTAACGCTAAAACGCACAGGCGAAAATGCTGAGGTTATCCATAAGCCGTGTGCAAAAAAGAGTTATCCGGACATTGAAAAACACCATCGAATATGTCACAAAATTGTAAATAAGTAGGCCGTCGTGCGGCCTACCGCGATCACAAAAACTAACTTTTGACCCTGGCCTGCGTGCGCTTTTCGCTCCAGTTAAACAACGAGTTCACCAGAATCGCCGTCAACGTCCCCGCTGCCATGCCGTTGCCAAAGACCATCTGTACGCCCGCCGGGAAATTCTGATACAGGCCGGGTACCAGTATAGGTAGCATTCCCATGGCCAGCCCCATCGCCAGCGCGTAGGTTTTACCCGGCGTATGCAGTGGCTCACGCGCAATCATATCAATGCCGATGACCCCGATAATGCTGAAGACAATCACCGCCGTACCGCACACCACCGAACCTGGCAGACAGGTCGCCAGACGTACCAGCGGCGCGAATATGGCAATCAGGATTAACAATCCTCCGGCAGCCGCAGTCACGAAACGCGATTTCACATTAGTGGTGCGTACCACCCCAATATTTTCGCCGGAGGTGATAATTAAGGAGGTGCCAAAAATCCCCCCCAGCAGCGACATTACCGCATCACCACGAATGGTGCGTGGAATCGCCTGCTGCACATTTTGCGTGGAATTGACTATTTCCGCGGTCGCAATCGTTTGCCCGGTTGCTTCAGCCATAGAGATGACCGCGTAAATCAGCAACGGCAGCGAGGCGGAGAGATCAAAAATCGGCCAGCCGAACGGCAAAAGCTGTGGAAAACTAAACAGCGGCCCGTGACTAACACCGCTAAAATCGGTGCTGCCCAGCGCCATTCCCAGCAACGTTCCCGCTAAAAGGCCGAACATCACCGCCAGCTGGCGCAAAATACCGCTAAACGCCAGCGCGAAAATCAGCGTTATCAGGATAGTTCCCAGCGATAAAATGATACTGGTTGGATGAGCGAAGTCGGCGCTCCCTGGCTGGCCAATGATCAACCCGCCGTACAGGCGAATAAGGTTAATCGACACCATTAGCAGCATGATGCCAATGATAAAGGGAGGAAAATGGTGCAGGCAGCGGCGGAAAATCGGCAACGCGATAAAGTAGAACAGCGAGGTCAGAATTACGGCGCCAATCGCGGTCTGGATATTGGTCTGTAAAGCGATCGCAACGAAAATCGCAATCGGCGCGCCCCCCGGTACCATAATAAACGGCAAACGCGCGCCCACCCCTTTCACACCCAGGCTTTGCAAAATAGCGCCCAGACCGCACATCAGAAAGGTCGCGCTAAGTACCGAGGCGGTCACCGTATCGGTAAAGTGGAGCGCTTTGGCGATCAGAAAGACGGAGGTAATGGGGGTGGCGGCAACGACCAGCACATGCTGAAGCGCCAAAAGTAAGGTGGTTTGCCAGGGTAATGCATCGTTATCCGGCGTAGTAAGGCCAGGTTGCGGCATGATTAACTCCCATAAAACATCAAAAAAATAACCGCCAGCGCGGGCTGGCGGTCTGTATTATTTCAACCAACTAATGGCATCAGCGGCATAGCGATGCGCACGGAAGGCGCTGTTCTGTTTTCCAGGAATAATGCCTTTACTGAGGTGCTCCGGATATTCATTAAAGAACGGAATGATATATTCCCATACCGTTTCGCCTTCGGGGGTGACTTCAAACAGGCGGCCAAACGCCGATTCACAGATAAAGGTGTTTCCGTTCGCCAACCGCTGCGCGCTCCCCATATACGGCGAGAAAAACGCCGGCGGGAAGATATCGCGATACTGCCAGGTAATCGCTTTGGTCTGCGGATCGAACTCCAGCACCGTGGAATGCGGCGAGGTGACGCCGGGACGCAGGTTGCCGTTATCGAAAACCAGAATCGACCCGTTCTCCATCTCAACCGGCGTGTGCTGCTGCGCTACGACTTCCGGCCCTGCATGCCAGATAACCTTCCCGCTCTCTTTATCCACGGCAATGACGCCGGAAGTGGTACGCAGGCTCATCAGCACAAGGCCATCACGGGTGACGGACAGGCCGTTAATCATCGGCCAGTGGCGGCGGTCGAAAATATCATGAATCGGGAAATCTTCCGGATTCAAATGCTCCCAGGCACGCCATTCCCAGACCACTTCACCGTCGCGATTGACCTCTTTGACGACGTCGCTCTGAATCACGCCGTCCGGCGCATCGCGGCGCGGGTCGCCGCCGGTAACACGGGCGGCGATATCGGCAGGTAACGGCGACGCGGCGGTATACAGCAGGTTACCGTTTTCCAGCCACTGAGCATCGTGGTGATGGTAAATATCTTCGTAATGCCAGACGATTTCGTTATCCGGCGTCACTTCGTAGAAGTCGCCGCCGTGCCAGAGATCCCACGCCGGATAGAGGTTCGCTGAAGCGCGGTGGCTGCCGTTATAACCCAGATTACCGTTCGGCAGCAGCACCGCATCACGCCCGGCGCGAACCGGAAGCTGCCACTGATGCGCGACTTCGCCCTGCTCGTCCACCAGGTAAACCCGCCCTTCGGCGGTTTGCGGCGCAAAAAGCGTATAGCCGCCAAAGCTCTTCGCCTTATCAGCGTAGATAAGGCCCGCCAGACGGCGTCCAAGGGTGAAAGTCGAATCCTGAGTTAAGTGTGCCACATCGCCTCCTGAGGAATAAATTTGCGCCAAAATACCCCATTAAAACGTTTTAATGAAGAGTTTTTTACGATCCTCACTGAAAAAAAGCAAACGTTACCGTCTGGTAAATATGCTACCCTGTGCGCAAATTTTCGCAGGTCAGGAAGCAGATGGCTGTTCAAAATAAAAAACGCGCAAAGTTGATTGATGTTGCCCGCCATGCAGGCGTATCGCCAGGGACGGTATCCAATGCATTGCACAACACCCGCTTTGTCGAGCCGCAGACGCGACGGCGTATTGAAGAGGCCATTGTTGCGCTCAACTACACGCCGAATATTCGCGCCCGCCAGTTACGAACCGGCAAAACCAATACCATTGCCTTGCTCTCTTCGGTGCCGCTGGCGATTGCCTCCGGCGCGTCACGACTGGGATTTATGATGGAGGTGGCGTTAACGTCCGCGATGATGGCGCTGGAAAAACAGCATGCGCTGATTCTGGTGCCGCCGGGGGCAAATCCACTGGATGCCGTCAGCTTTGACGCGGCGATCCTGATTGAGCCGGCGGAGAACGATCCGCAGCTCCAGGCGCTGGCGCAAGCGGGCATTCCCTGCGTCACCATTGGCCGCACGCCGGGCACCGACACGCCTGTGCCGTGGGTTGAGCTGCACTCGGCGGCAACAGCACAGCTTCTGCTCGCTCATCTGGAGGCCTCCGGCGCCAGCAAATGTGCGTTATTTGTCGGTAACACACGGCGAACATCAGTTCTGGAGAGCGAAGCGGCTTACCAGCGCTGGTGCGCGGGGCGCCAGGACCCCGTCGTCTACTCTCTCAATGAAAGCGAGGGTGAAAATGCCGGCTACCAGGCCGCGCAGCAGCTATTACAGGCGCATCCCGACGTTGACGGCGTGCTGGTGCTGATCGATACCTTTGCCAGCGGCGCGGTACGCGCTTTTCAGGAACAGGCAGTCGCTATCCCGGAGAGGATGCGCGTGGTCACCCGCTATGATGGTATCCGCGCGCGCGAATCGCTGCCGCCGCTGACGGCAGTGAATATGCATCTTGATGAGGTGGCCCGACAGGCAATCACGCTATTATTTGATTTGCTGGCGGGCAAGAAGGTCAGCCACAGCGACGGGATCATGCCTGAACTGGTGGTGAGAGCGTCAACCTGCCGGTGATAGAGGATGGCTCGCCCTGCGGGCCGTTGCTGAAGCAACGTTCTCTCGCTGCGCTCGAGTCGAACCTCTTGCCCCCGGAGGTTCTCATCCTCGTCAGGCTTCAGATACAAAAAAACCCTGCTCGTTGAGCAGGGTTTCTGAATTTGGTCGGTGATAGAGGATGACTCGCCACTGCGTGGCTCGCCCTGCGGGCCGTTGCTGACGCAACGTTCTCTCGCTTCGCTCGGGTCGAACCTCTTGCCCCCGGAGGTTCTCATCCTCGTCAGGCTTCAGATACAAAAAAACCCTGCTCGTTGAGCAGGGTTTCTGAATTTGGTCGGTGATAGAGGATTCGAACCTCCGACCCCTTCGTCCCGAACGAAGTGCGCTACCAGGCTGCGCCAATCACCGAATGCGGGCGCATCTTACTGCTCAGGCGCACGCCCGTCAATCCCTTAGTCGCAAAATACAATTCAATCGGCGAGAAAGTCGGCAGACAACCTACTTCGCGGCGACTTTCTGCGCATCGGGAATATGGCACCAGTTGTTGTTCTGGTTAATGCCGCCATCCGGCGATGTATACCCCAGGCAGCCCATTATCGTATCGTACAGCTCCACATGACGACGCGGCACTTTGATCTCCGCCTGCTGTTTCAGGTGAGCGAACATCTGCGCATGTTGCGGACTGGCAAGATATTTATCCGACATCCATACCAGCATCGGAACACGGAATTGCTCCGGCGGCGCCATATTGCGCGGCGTACCGTGCAAATGTTCGCGTTCGTTAATCGACTCGCCGTGGTCAGCCGCGTAGAACACAATCGCTTTTTTATCACGCAGCTGATCGAACACACTGGTAATAAAGTGATCCACATAGGTCACGGAGTTATCGTAAGAGTTGATCATCTGCGCTTTCGTGCAGCCGCTATCGACCCCAATACATTCGGGCTTCCACTGAGCGTAGCTGCGCGGATAACGTTGCGTATAGTTAAAATGCGACCCCTTAGTATGCAGGATAATCAGATGCTTACCCTCCGGGTTCTGGGCAAGCGAGTTCTGCATCTCATCAATCAACAGCATGTCATCAACCGTTTTACCACGGTTACGCGGCTCGGCGCCGATCTGTTCGCGGTAGGAGATATTATCCGCCATGGTATTGCTATAGAACCACATCTCGCTCTGCATGGCGTACAGATCGGAACTGAATCCGAGCTGTTTGAGTACGGCAAAAACATTCTGCTCTTTTAACGTACGCTGCGGGTTATTATCCGCCCCGCCTTCCCGTACAAACATACAGCGTAAAGAAAGCTTCGTCGCGGTATCGCAAGAATAGCCGCGGAACGCCGCCAGATTTTTTTCCTGCGCCAGCTTCGGCGTGGTATTACGCTCGTAGCCGAAAATCCCCATGTGATCCCAACGGGTCGTCTCACCGATAATGAAAACGACGTAGGTGTCATCCCCATCCTTCGGCGCAACATAGGTAAATTTCCTGGCCGGGTTTATTAACGAATTATTGTCCGACGACTCATCTACCTGCGCCCAGGCATACAGCCCTAACGCAGATAACCAGTTTGAAGGCAGATAGGAGTTCGCCACCACGCCGCCATAGCTGGGTAAGTCGATACCTGTCGCCCGTTCAACCTTTTTTTGCTGTACATCCAGCAGGCGGATAGGCGCCCACACCATTACGCCTGCGAGTACCACTACAGCGGCGCTGCGAAAACGCTGCCCCGGCGTACGTAGCTGGCGCAACAACGTGTAGCGACAGTGGTTACTCCAGATAAAGATGAGCGGAAGCACGCTCACGGCAATTAGCCACAATACGAAGTGCAGCCCCACCACCTCTTTCGAGAGATCGATATCGGTGGTCATAACAGACGCAATAATGCCGTAGCCAATCACCACGTTCAGGAAGGTCATGTAATAACTGGCGCCAGCGGAAAACAGCACCACCAGCGTGGCCAGCACACGCCAGACGCGTCGGCCAAACAGTGAAAGAAGACGAAGTAAGAAGAAAGTGACCAGCACCGTGGCGCCAAGTTCGACAACTGCGGAGAGGCCTTTCCAAATGGTAAATTCTTGCGCATAACTGCCGAAACGGCGGTAAAACACGGCGCAATTCATAAACAGACCGATATAGAGCGCAAGCAAGAAACTAAGTTTCTGTTGCGTCATCGATTTAATGTATCTCATGCAAACAAACCCTGGGAATCGGGATAAAAACGACCTGTACAACGATTCTTTAATCAAACAGGTAAATATGCGGCTAACGCAGATGTAAGAAAGTCTACAAGCACGGTTAAGTAGACCACAAGCAGAGGGGAAAGTGGCAACGGAGAGTGTGATCGGAGAAGATTTTTACAAAAAATCACTAAAAATGGAAAAGGGCCAGCGAACTGGCCCTCAGTGATTATTCGTATGTGACGCTAAAATTCACCGTCGCATTCGCTGGGCCAACGGTGGCATCCGGCTTAACAGGCACATAGCTGGCGATATAGTTCAGCTTGTTAGTACCATCAAACCAGACGGTGTGTTCTACGGGCGTAGAGTCGGTACTGGAGGGGTATTGTTGCTCCCCACCAGATGTTTTAATTTTTAACGCCACGCCCGTCGCGCCGCCGCTATCCAGGGCAAAAAGCGAGGGGTCAGTCGGGTCTGGAGAACCGTCCATCGTAACGCTGGCCTTTGTGGCATACGCGCAATCTTTTAAGCCGATGCTAAAGTTTTTCTGGTTCAGCTCTTTACCCACTTTTACCGGGCGCTGAAGCACCACAGTCTCCATATTGACGTCGATACTGTCGTTTTCCAGTTCACAGGTAGCCGCCTTAATAGTAATGGTAAAGTGGATATCACCAGCAGAACCGATATTCGACGGTGCCGCCATCGCGGAAGTGGTAAGCAGTAAACACGCTGGCATCAAAGCATGAAGGTTTTTCATCCTGCTTACTCCACATCAATACGCATGGTGGCAATTCCCTCGAAATCCCCGGCGGCCGGCAATTTGCCGGTGGTACTGATGGGGTAAGCCGAAATGGTCGTTGAGGCGGTACGATGCGTGTCGTCAACAAGACCCGATACGCTCAGCTCCTGATTAACACTGGCGTCATTTGGCACCAAAATTTTACCGTTAGCGCCCTCAATGATGGCACCGATATCCGGGTTGCCCATGTCGATGGCATTCGAATCATTAGCGTTTGGCATTCCCTCAATACGCAGGAAGATCTTTACGCCATCGGAAATATTGGTGCATTTAAACTGCAGCTCTTTGGTGAATTTCGTGGCGTTCTTTGCAACTTGTCCTTTGCGATCTTTAAAATCAGTGGCCTTAAATTCCCCAAACGGAATTTCCAGCGTGCTGCCGCTGGAGAGCTCACAGCCCTGTGGAACAATGATGCTCCCACTTAAATATACGGATGCCAACGGACTGGCATTATAAACGTCTACTTTGTGGGTTCCAAACAAGTCCAGTATCTTTGTACTCGGTATTTGCAGTTCACCGACAAATGGATGATTAATATAAAGAGATAATTTTCCTTTGCTTCCTGTTGTAAACCGTACATCACCCACAGTGCAGCCTGCTCTGGCGGCGGACAGATTATCTAAATTAGAAAATGGCGCTGTTTTATAATCCTGATAGTGTCCCTGAACCCAAACATCGACTGAAATCTGGATATTATTATTGATAATAAAATATTGGCGTTCGCCTTCGCTGTGGCCAGGAGCGAGGGGGGAAGTAGCTTTATAATATGTCGATGCCGTAGCAGTCCCCTCTGGACATTCACAAACAGCATCGTAATCCCCCCCTAAATCCCACGACCAAAAATCACGGAAAACCATACCTGAGGCATTCTTGGACGTATCGGTGATGGTTTTATTCAGCGTGGCCGAAAAAACATGAGTCCCGCCGTCAGGCGTACACGCCCCCCAATCCGCTGCCGCCAGCGCCTGGCCAGAAAACAGCACCGACCCGCCCAGCAGGCCCGCAAACATCATCAACTTTTTCAACATAATCGTTTCCTTCCCTGTTACCGGCAGACGGCATTCGCCATCACCACGCCGGTATTATCCTGTTGTTCCGGCAGCGTAAACGCCACGCGGCATTGCTGTGCCTGGTCTTTACCCCAGTTCACCTGAAGGGCACCTTTCTCCGGCATCCCGCTGATATAAAGCTGACCGTCTTCACCCACAATGCTGCTGGACTCTTTTGTGGTATCCAGCAGCGTGGCGGTAGCACCAAACGGCACCGCTTTGCCATTGGCCTGCGTCAGGTTCATCAGCACACGATAGCCCACTCGGGTATCGAAGCGGGCACGAACAATCGCGCCGCGCGTCGGCACTACGTTGACGGAGGCGGTATCCAGGTCAACCTGGTTGTTCAGGCTGTCGCTTCGCAGTGAGACTTCCGTTTCACGGTACGGAGTGAGATAAGGCACGACCGCATTACCCATCCAGTCCACTTCCACACCACCGTTGTTGATCACGTGCGCGCCGCGCGCGCCCGGCGCGGAGATAATGGCCATAGATTCACCCAGAGGTTGAGAAAGAGTGATGCCTTCGCTATGGGCTATCACACCGCCGCGCAAACCGTAGTTCACCTGCTGGCCGTCACGGTTGTAGTTGTAACCCAGGCTGGCGCTACCCACGCCGCCCTGGTAATCCAGGTTCACGCTGCCGCTGTTACCCACGCCGTTGCTGCCGTAGCCTTCCTGCACGCTATAGTTCAGGTTGTGGTCTTCCAGCGCGGTGCCGCTCACCCCTAACTGCTGGTTGGTTCGACCATGCTGATCGGTCGTGAGGTGGTAGTTACTCCACACGCGTCCCAGTGGAATCGACATGGAGAATGACAGTAAACGATCGCTCTCATCCCACTCCGGGCTTTTCGTCCAGGTGTAAGCAATGCTGTAGTTCACGCGGCCAATACGGCCGTTATAACCGGCATTCAGCGAACGCTGTTTACCTTCATCGTTCCAGTAGTCCTGCTGCGTGACGTTAAAATAGACCGAGCCCCAGGCGCCCAGTTGCTGCGTTACGTTGCCCTGAATCTGACTACGTTTGTGATACTGGCTATAAGAGCTGTCCGCATCGCTGCGCACATCCGTCGCTTCCTGGAAGGTGTAATAGCCGCTGGTCGAATACTTGTAACCCAGCAGACGGAAATCGGTACCGCTGTTAAAGCTCTTGGAGTAGAGGAAACGATAAGACTGACCTTCCGAATTCTCCTCATTTGCCAGCTTGCTTTTTGCCTGGGTTACATCGATGGAGATCGCGCCGATATAGCCGAAGTTTTTACCTAATCCTCCCGCCAGCGAGTAATAGTCGTCAGAGAAGATCGCACCACCGTAAACGGTAAAGCCATATGGCAGACCGTACATGGCATCAAGCTGCCCGAATTTCGGCTCGGCGCTGTTATAGTTCCCGGCACGGTATTCCCCAGCGGAAAGGCTGTACTTGAGATGGCCTTCACGCTGGAGGAGCGCCACCGAGGAGAACGGCTGAACGAACTTCTGCTCACTGCCGTCCGATTCTTTAATGGTGACCGTCAGGTCGCCGCTGTTTGAGGTTGGATACAGGTCGTTAATTTCAAACGCACCCGGCTGAACAAACGTACGGTAAATAACGTAGTTGTTCTGCTCAACGGTGACTTCGGCGTTACTTTTGGCAATACCCCGGATGACGGGCGCAAACCCGCGCTGGCTGTCAGGCAGCATCTCTTCGTCGGAAGTTAACTGCACCCCGCGCATCTGAACGCTGTCAAAAATATCACCGGCGGTGGAGGTATCCCCCAACGTCAGCTGTGATTTCAGCGGCACAATGGCACGGCTTAGGGATGTGCCAATGTTATCCCATGTGTTGTTACCGTCGTTTCGCGTCCAGGTACTATAATTACGTAACCGCCATGCCCCCAGGTTCATACCGCTGCGCAGGTTCAGATAGTAGCTGTCGCTGTTGTAGTTGGTATCACTGTCGTGCGCGTCATAGCTGGCGTTGCTGCCGGAGAAGTTATAATCCACCAGCAGGGCATTCACCCCTTCGTCCCACTGCGATTCTGGCACCGTACCGCGCGCTGTCTGTTTCATCGCAGCCTGCGGGAAGCTCATGATCAGGGTCTGGTCTGCAAAATCGAAATGGCTGGCGGCCTGGGGAATAATGTCGTCAAAAGCAACACAGGCTTCAGGCGGGGCCATTTTCAGCGCCGGGAAGCTATCAATACGCACGCCCATATCTTCAAGCTGCACGCGGCTTAAGCACGGCACCAGGGATTCACCCATTTTTGCGCGCTGCGCCTCTGTCGCTGCCTTAAACTCCAGGGTGCGAGACTCCATTTTTTTTTCGTTGACCACCACCGAGACGCGGTATTTACCTGGCAGGTGTTCAGCTTTATTGGATTCATACATTGAAAGGTCAACGTGCTGATCAATACCCGGCACATCCTCCAGAAAGCGCGGGTTAAATGTTCCCGCATACGCGGGGAGCGTACCCGCTATCATCAGCGCAAGCGCAGACTGCGTGAAACGCGAGGTCTTATTGCCCAGAGGAAGATGCGTCCATGTCATAGTAATAATCCTTTAAAACGTGTTAGTTAACGCGCTGTGTCAACATGTCGCCAGCCGTGCCAAAGTCATTAATAATGTTGTATTTAACTTCGCTTACCTTGCCGGTGCCGGCTGGCAGTTCAATATTCAATGAGCCTTTTGCCGGAACCATTCCCGTTTTTTCAATATCACGGCCGTTGGCATAAAATTTATTAAACGTCAGGTTAAAGGCAGATGGGTTTTCCACTTTGATCTGGTTAGCCCCTGCGCTGGTGAACTGCAGTTTGTTCCAGCCGTCCATGCTATTGCCTTTCAGGCCCGCCGGACGATAGAACAGTTTTAAGCGGGTACGTACGGCGATCTGCAGTACGTTTTTAGCTTCCGCGTCTTCACTTTTGGCAGGAATAGCTTTTACGTTAATCCAATAAACGGACTCGCGATCCTGCGGTAACGTGCTCGTCGTATTAACAATACGTAAAACGTTATTTTTAGTCGGGCTTAATTTAAATAACGGTGGAGTGATGATAAAGGGCGTCTTTTTATTACCGTTAGCATCATCAATCCATGACTGAATGAGAAATTCATCCGTGGTGCTTTTATTATTTACCGTAAGAGAAGCTTCCTTTCTACTACCGTCATAAATAACACGCGTGCTGCTTAATGCCACGCCACCGGCAAAACTGTTTTGAGCAATCAGCGCCAGCACCAGTGCTGTGCAAGATATCAAACGTGAGCGGTTCATGATTCTCTTCCTGAGCCTCCGCTGGAAAAAATGGCAACGGGATTTCCGTTGCCATTATGATTGACTGTATTAACGAAAATTCGATTATTCGTAGGACAGGTTGAAGTCCACTTCTGCGTTACCGTAACCAGTGGTTACAGCATCTTTTGTTGCAACGTAGTTAGCGGTGTAGTACAGCACGGTCTGACCAGCAGCCAGCGTAGTGGTGGATTTACCGGTGTTCATTTCAACAAGCTTGTTAGCGTTGTCGTAGATACCGATGCCCACGCCAGTTGCCGCACCTGCTTCAGTGTTAACAGAAACCAGTGTCGCGTCGTCTGCATCTCCAACGCCAGCGAAGCTCACGTTAACTTTGGTTTGAGAGGTGATGTCACAGTCTTCCAGTTTGATTTGGAAAGGCTTGGAAACAGATTTATCGCCAATGGCTTTGAAGATATTTTTCTTAACCTGACCCAGCACAACTTCCTGGTTCTGAGAGTCAGTAGAAACGACGCATGGCGCGTCAACGATTTCACCGGTGAATTTAATGGTGCCGTCACCAGATTCAGCAGCGAAAGCAGAAGTGGAAACTACAGCGAGAGCAGACAGAGCAAAAACAACTTTTTTCATTAAAAACTCCATTTATGACGGTAGATAACAGAACGCATCCTTAGGGTTATCTGCATTCTGTGAGGAAATGGAGTGTATAGAGATGGGTATTAGATACTATAATTAGTATATATAAAAATATTTTTTAGTTAAGCTTAAAAAAAATAGAAATCAATATGTTACAAATGTAACGTACATAAATGTAAATTTTTATTAAGAATAAATTAATATAAATAATATATTATTTCTTCTGATTCATAAATAAGTTAAATGCATTCCTTATTTATTAGACGTTTTTTTAACTCCAATTGATTAGGTATTTGTGCTAAATAAAAATAAAGAGCACCAAATGGGTGCGCTGTACGCCTGGTGTTGCATGTGTTACGCAGACGCTTCGCTAACCCTCTCCCGCTGCGGCTGGCGAATAGTGGTGGAAACTGCCAGCGAGATGATTAACAGCGCAAAGATAACGCAGAAGGTTAGCACCCTACTTCCGCCACAAGATCTGTTATCACAGCGTTTCGATGGTAGTTTTTAAGTTAAAACCTGGCGCTCACCCCCAGGGTATACAAATAATCGCTATCCGTAGCGCTATTTTCCGCCTGGGAAAACGCCGCATACGCCGCCATGTGCGGGTTAAGTAACACGTCCGCGCCTACGGTGACATCCAGCCAGTTTCCCGCCTGATTTCCTGCGGTCATACGACTCAACCCGGACTGCGCTTTCCAGATATTTTCCCCAAACTGTTGGTTATAGCTGATTTGCGCCCAGGGACGGACATCGCCGAACTGCGAGTTTACCCGCCAGCCTAACGTACTGACGCTGGCGTGCCATAACGGATCGGTAAGCGCTAATGTCGTCGCGCTATCGCCATATTCGTTATACATTGATGACGTCGAACCGTCGTAATGCAACGCCGCGACCGGCCCAGTGGTCACACGTCGGGAAAGCGGAAAATTCCAGCCCATACTGATACCGCTGGTCGCATCAAGCGGGGTTTCATCCGCCAGGCTAAGCACCGGCCCCACCGTATTTTGCGTAGACTGAATACGTTCGGCCAGTATGTCGTTGTAATTCGGTTGGTGATCGCTGTCCCAGGTATAGCGTTCCGTCGTATGCCCCGGAGCCGCTTCAGCGATATATTCTTGTTGCCAGGCATACGTGGTATTGATAAAAAACGAGCAGGCCATAAGGCCCGCCAGACAACGCAATGTCCGGCGACCACGGCGTTTTCTTACAATCATCAACGCGACTCCAGAGTAGAGCCGAATTCGGCGATATTATTGTCATTGAATGAAGGATGTCGGGCATCAGCCCTGTATTAACTATTGTCCTTTTAGCGAGCCCGTCAAGGCGGGTTGAAGGAAATTTTCGCGGTAACCACAATAACGAGGAAGTCTATGCAGCGTTGCGACTGGGTCAGCCAGGACCCCCTTTATATTGCCTATCATGATAACGAGTGGGGCGTACCGGAGACTGACAGCAGAAAGCTGTTTGAAATGATCTGTCTTGAAGGTCAACAGGCCGGTTTATCCTGGATCACCGTGCTTAAAAAGAGGGAGAACTACCGCGCCTGTTTTCATCAGTTTGACCCGGTACGCATCGCAGCTATGCAGGAGGAAGATGTTGAACGCCTGCTGCAGAACACGGGCATCATACGACATCGCGGTAAAATTCAGGCCATTATCAGTAACGCCCGCGCCTGGCTTGCGATGGAGCAAAACGGCGAGTCTTTCGCCGATTTTGTCTGGTCATTCGTTGATGGCCAGCCGCAGATCACCCAGGCGGCCAGCCTGGATGAGATTCCTACCTCAACACCTGCGTCCGATGCGCTTGCTAAGGCATTGAAAAAACGCGGTTTCAAGTTTGTCGGTACGACTATCTGTTACTCCTTTATGCAGGCGTGCGGACTGGTCAACGACCATATTACCGGCTGTTTTTGCCATCCGGGAGAAAAACATGATTCGCAAATCCCAGAGTGAAGACATGGCGTCTATTCTGGCGCTGTGGATGAAAAGTACCATTTATGCCCATCCCTTTATCGAAGAACGTTACTGGCACGAGAGCGAAGCAATTGTACGCGACGTCTATTTACCCGCCGCGCAAACCTGGGTATGGGAGGAAAATGGACAACTGAAAGGCTTCGTCAGCGTACTGGAAGCCCGTTTTGTCGGGGCGCTGTTTGTCGCCCCCGACGCGTTAAGACACGGCATTGGCAAAGCGCTTCTGGAATATGTCCAGCAACGTTTTCCTCTGCTGAGCCTTGAGGTTTACCAGAAAAATCAATCCGCCGTAAACTTCTACCATGCGCTTGGTTTTCGTATTGAAGATAGCGCCTGGCAGGAGGATACCGCCCACCCCACCTGGATTATGAGTTGGCAGGCGGATCAAACGCCGTAAGCGGTAGCGCCGGGCCGGTATATTTCTCAAACCAGACCAGCGCGGTGTTGCCCGCACAACCGTTCCCCAGCCGGGAACTGGGAAGATCTTTTGTCAGGACGTTTACCGCGCCGTTTTTGCATATGCCGCCTGCGGTAGGTTCAGGGTCCGGCCATGCGCCTTCGTGAATACAGATAACGCCAGGCCGAATTCCGTCGGTAACGACCGCGCCCGCCAGAACCTGCCCGCGATGATTCCAGACGCGTACCGTATCGCCATCGACGATTCCGCGCGTTGTCGCATCCTGCGGATGAATCGTCACCGGTTCGCGTCCGGCTACCGCATACCGCTCCCGTAATGAACTGTAGTTGAGCTGGCTATGCAGACGATGCGCCGGATGCGCGGAAAGTAGCTGAACCTGCCCCGCATCGGCGTTCCCGTGCCACTCATCCGGCACCAGCCACATCGGATGACCGGGACAATCCGCGTAACCATAGCTGGCAATGCGCGCAGAATAGATTTCGATTTTGCCGCTGGCCGTTTTTAGCGGATGGTTATCAGGATCGCGGCGAAAATCCGCAAAGCGCACAAACTGCGCGTTGGCGGGATTCTCCGGCATTTCCAGTAAACGGTTAGCCTGCCAGAATGCGGCAAACGGCGGCAGCGTCACCCCCTGGCTGGCGCCACGCTGGGCGGCAATATTGTAGAAAGTCTCCAGCCACGCCAGCTCGCTTTTTCCTTCGGTGAACCGAGCGTAACCGCCGGCTTCCCACCGTTCGCTCAGTTCAGCAAAAACGTCAAAATCATTCCGCGCCTCCCACCGGGGCGACACGACCTGCTTCATCGGCGCCAAATGCTGATTGCTATAGTCGCCGGTCATGGTTAAATCGTTGCGCTCATAGCTGGTGGTCGCAGGCAGAACAATATCCGCGTGTTTCGCGGCGGCCGTCCAGAAACATTCCGAGATAACGACCAGTTCCGGTTTTTGCCACGCGCGAATCAGACGGTTGGTATCCTGATGATGGGTAAAGTTCGCGCCGCCCGCCCACCAGATAAAACGAATATCCGGGAAGCGGCGATCCATCCCATTGTGTTGGTAAAACCCACCGGGGTTTTCCAGCGCCTCGACAATACGCGCCACCGGTATTTTATCTACCGCATCGACCCCGCCAGGGATGCTTCCCTGCATCGAGGCTAACACGGCGGCGCGGCGCGTCGGGTTTCCGCCGTTAGCAAAATGATAAGAAAAACCAAACCCGCCGCCAGGCGTACCAATTTGCCCCAGCATTGCGGCCAGCGTAACGATCATCCAGTGCTTTTGCTCGCCGAACTGCTGACGCTGCATTCCCCAACCGGCCATCAACATGGTGGTGTTATGATGAAATATTTCCGCCAGTTCGCGGATTTTCACCGCAGAAACACCGCAAATTTCCGCCGCCCATTCCGCTGTTTTGGCCGTACCGTCGGTCGTGCCCAAAAGATAGTCGGCGAAGCGGTCATAACCCGTTGTGCAACGGGCAAGGAACGTTTCATCCTGCCAACCGTTTTCCACCAGCGTATGGGCGATCCCCAACATTAACGCCACATCGGTGCCCATATGCGGGGCGATCCACTCCATCTTATCGCCAAAAAAGTCGACGCTTTCCGATCGCATTGGATCGATGCAGATCAGGCGCTTGCCGCTTTGTCGCAACGCCGCAAAATAGTCGAGCCCCTGTTCATCCGAGGCGTTCCAGGCAATTTTCAGAGTATTCAGCGGGTTCGCGCTCCAGAGCACCACCACCTCGCTGTGTTCCAGCACCACCGGCCAGCTAGTCTGCTGCTGGTAAACCTCGTTGCCACCCACCACATAAGGCATGATAGCCTGCGCCGCGCCGGTGGAATAATCGCCAAGATGGCCGGTATACCCTCCCGCCAGCGCCATGTAACGCTGCAATAGCGTAGCCGCTTTATGCAATACGCCGTTCGAACGCCAACCGTAGGAGCCGGCGAAGATGGACGATGGCCCATAACTTTCGCGAATACGTTTGTGCTGAGCGTGGATCAGATCCAGCGCGTCATCCCAACTTACGCGAACAAACTCATCCTGCCCGCGTATGCCTTGCGGCTTATCGGGGGAAGCCAGGAACCCTTTACGCACCATCGGGAAGCGAACCCGCGTTTTACTGTGCACCTGGTCATGCACAACGGTTTGCAGGGAATTTTGGTGTGCCGTCGGGAGTTCGCCATACGAGGCAAAAATGCGTTCTCCGTCGGTTTCAACGCGGACTGGCCCCCAGTGTGCGGCGGTCAATACCGAATGACGCGATGGTGCGTGGGTCAAGGTTCGCTCCTGAATTATTGGGATTATTTATTTTGCCGATCAATGTTACTTACAAATTTCAGAGTTTTCCCTGGAATTTTCTTCATGTGCAGACGTCATAATCAACCGCCACGGTCGCTGTGGTAAAAATAAAAAAGTGATAAGGATTTAAGATGAAAAAACGTGTATTTGTGATTGCTGCCATCGTGAGCGGCGCCCTGGCAGTATCTGGCTGCACAACAAACCCTTACACCGGCGAACGCGAAGCAGGTAAATCCGGCATTGGTGCGGGTATTGGATCGCTGGTCGGCGCAGGCATCGGCGCACTCTCCTCCTCCAAAAAAGATCGCGGTAAAGGCGCGCTGATTGGCGCGGCGGCTGGCGCGGCGCTGGGCGGCGGCGTGGGTTACTACATGGACGTACAGGAAGCGAAACTGCGTGACAAAATGCGGGGCACAGGCGTTAGCGTGACGCGAAGCGGCGATAATATCATTCTGAATATGCCGAATAATGTCACCTTCGACAGCAGCAGCGCGACGCTGAAACCGGCAGGCGCTAACACGCTGACCGGCGTGGCGATGGTGCTGAAAGAGTATCCCAAGACCGCCGTCAATGTGGTGGGCTACACCGACAGTACCGGTAGCCACGATCTGAATATGCGTCTGTCGCAGCAGCGTGCTGACTCCGTCGCCAGTTCGCTGATCACCCAGGGCGTCGACGCCAGCCGTATCCGTACCAGCGGAATGGGTCCGGCGAACCCGATCGCCAGCAACAGTACGGCAGAAGGTAAGGCGCAAAACCGCCGCGTCGAAATTACCTTGAGTCCATTGCAGTAAACTACCGTACCGGGTAAAGCGGTATGCTTTACCCGGCCTGCACTATTCCCTCTCCAGACCGGATACACGTCGCATTACTCGGTATTCATTCATTATTTACCACGACACGGCTGCCGACAGCGGGGAAATTGGCTGGTCGATGATGGCTAAACGGGTTAATAATAAGCCTGTTCCGGTTGGCGCATGCCGCGCTTACCTTTTGATTTACGGAGAGTCGCATGAAGCCGTCCATCATTCTCTACAAAACCCTGCCTGATGATTTGCTGCATCGCCTGGAGGCGCATTTTACCGTCACCCAGGTACCGAACCTGCATCCGGAAACGGTAGCGCGACACGCGCAGGCATTTGCCAGCGCGCAAGGCCTTCTGGGCGCCAGCGAAACCGTTAACCGCGCGCTGCTGGAAAAAATGCCGGCGCTACGCGCGGCGTCGACCATCTCGGTGGGATACGATAATGTCGAAGTGGACGCCCTTACTGCCCGCAAAATAGTCCTGATGCACACGCCTGCCGTTTTGACGGAAACCGTTGCCGATACAGTGATGGCGTTGATGCTGACCACTGCCCGCCGCGTGGTGGACGTCGCAGAACGGGTTAAAGCGGGTGAATGGACGGAAAGCATTGGCCCGGCGTGGTTTGGCGTCGATGTGCATCACAAAACACTCGGTATCGTTGGGATGGGGCGTATCGGGATGGCGCTGGCGCAGCGAGCGCACTTTGGGTTTACCATGCCGGTTCTCTATCACGCTCGTCGGCGGCATCAGGAGGCGGAAGACCGGTTTAACGCCCGCTACTGCGATCTGGATACGCTGTTGCAGGAGGCTGATTTTGTCTGCGTGATCCTGCCGCTAACGGCAGAAACGCGACATCTGTTTGGCGCAACACAGTTTGCCAGAATGAAATCGTCCGCCATTTTTATTAATGCCGGACGCGGTCCGGTGGTCGATGAAAACGCGCTGATTGCCGCGCTGCAAAACGGTGAAATATATGCGGCAGGTCTGGATGTCTTTGAGCATGAACCGCTATCCGTGGATTCGCCCCTGCTGAACATGCCTAATGTCGTCGCGGTGCCGCATATTGGCTCGGCAACGCATGAGACGCGCTACAACATGATGGCCTGTGCGGTGGATAATTTGATTGATGCGCTGCAGGGAAAAATAGAGAAGAACTGCGTCAACCCGCAGGCGGCGGGATAACGCTACAGGCCCGATAAGCGCTGGCTTGCGCTTATCGGGCAGACTGTCATTACTGGGTCGCGTTTACCGCCGCCGTCCAGGCCTGATTAAACGCCTGATGCTGCGAGGCCAACGGCCCAATCAGCGCATTATATTGGCTGGCCTGCTGTGAGGTCGGGAACTGAATGCCGTTCGCGACAAAGCTCACCTGCTCGCCCTGTTGCGCAATATAATCGCCCACTTGTACCAACTGCTGCGTAAAGATCTGCGCCGCCGGGATCAGCGGCTGCAAAGCATCTGCCGGCACGGTGACCACTTTTTTGTAGACCTGATCAAACACAGGTTTCAGGTCATCGGCCTGCTTTAACGCGCCATGCGCGGCATCAGCCTGCAGTTTTGCATTCTGCAACTGTTGCGCCAGCACGCCTAACGAACCATTTGCCTGCCGCAGCGGCTCGCGTTGCGTCATATAATCCTGCGGAACGCGGATGGCGTTAACGCTATCGACCACCGGGCGCAGACCGGAATCCATCGCCTGGTTTACCTGCTGCGAGTAGCCATACAGTATCGCGTAATCAGACACGAACGGACCAAACTGTTTTTTCTGATCGGCCGTCAGCGTTGGTAAACGCTCTCCGCTACGCATTGCTGTATTCTGCAGGAAATCGACAAACGCTTTGCGCTGATCGCCTTCTTTATCAAAACACCCGCTCAGGCTAAACACCATTAATAACGCCACAACAGGCGCAAACCAGCGAGAGCAGGACTTACCTGTCGCCATTGTTAATACTCCTTTCACCCAAAAATGCGCACAACGACACCTGCGTGCCTGACGGCTTACAAGGATAGTCCAGGTCAGGCTTGCAGGATACCCTTTCCACGCGATCTTGTAGCGGAAAATTATGTTTATCTGCATCAATGCTTAATTTGTTATTTTATTGTTAATTTTTGACCTGACACTGCGATAAAAAACGCGGCAAGAAAGCTTTCCAGCGGGGGATGTAATATTTTTTTAATCTTTACAATTATTTTCTGAAAGACGGATATACCTTCCTGGATCAAATTGTTAGCGTCCTAAAAGTCGCGTAGCGTAAGGCATCGAAACGAATCGATAGCGCTTCCTGGCGGCGCGTCGCCCCCCACCCGCAAGTTTCCCGACTATTCTTAAGAGGCTTCGATGCACTTCACGATCCCGCTGTGTGATTTACAGGAGTTCTCAATGGAATATAAAGATCCGATGTTTGAGCTGCTGAGCAGCCTGGAACAAATTGTTTTTAAAGATGAAACGCGAAAGATCACCCTGACGCAAAAACCCAATCCTTTTACCGAATTTGAACAGTTACGGAGAGGGACGGGACTAAAAACAGATGAATTCGCCAGAGCGCTGGGCGTAACGGTTGCCATGGTTCAGGAATGGGAATCGAAACGCGAAAAACCCACGCCAGCAGAGCTTAAATTGATGCGCCTGATACAGGCGAACCCACGCTTAAGTAAGCAATTGATGGAGTAATTTTTACCCCTTTCTGTTTTAACGGTCCTGCGCAAGGACCGTTTTCCCCGCCCGATTACTGGCCTGGAGAAATAAAGTAAAATAAAAGTTGCATCGCCCGGCATTACATGAGTTAATGTGCTCAACGGTTTGACGTACAGACCATTAAAGCAGTTTAGTAAGGCAAGTCCCTTCAAGAGTTATCCATTAGATACCCCTCGTAGTGCGCATTTCCTTAACGCTTAAAAAATCTGTAAAGCACGCCATAACGCCGAAAGGCACACTTATTTTTTAAAAGGTAATACACTATGTCCGGTAAAATGACTGGTATCGTAAAATGGTTCAACGCTGATAAAGGCTTCGGCTTTATTACTCCTGATGACGGTTCTAAAGACGTGTTCGTACACTTCTCCGCTATTCAGAACGATGGTTACAAATCTCTGGACGAAGGTCAGAAAGTTTCCTTCACCATCGAAAGCGGCGCTAAAGGCCCGGCAGCTGGTAACGTAACCAGCCTGTAAGCTTAAAAAGCTCAGAATTTTGAATCCCTGCCTGATGGCGGGGATTTTTTTTATTCCAATTCCCCCTCTCCCCCAGCATAACTTTGCATTACTTTACCCTGTGTTCCTTTGACCTTTCCCTTAGGGGAACCCCTATAGTAGGCAGGGAGATTGTTCACAAGGAATTGAAGTTATGTCGAAATCATCATGGTTATTACTTTTGGGTTTATGCGCCAGCGGCTCCGCGCTTGCGGCATCCGCAGAATCCGCTTTTCTGGCGCAACATGGGCTGGCGGGAAAAACGGTTGAGCAGATCGTGGATACGATTGATCAGACGCCGCAGAGCCGTCCTTTGCCTTACTCCGCGTCGATTACCAGTACCGAACTCAAATTATCTGACGGAGAGCAGATTTATACGCTGCCGTTAGGCGACAAATTCTATCTCTCTTTTGCGCCCTATGAATGGCGGACACACCCCTGTTTTAACCACAGCCTTTCCGGCTGTCAGGGAGAAATGCCGAATAAACCGTTCACTGTAAAAGTGACAGACAGTAAAGGCGCTGTCATCGTACAAAAAGAGATGCAAAGCTATCGAAACGGATTTATCGGTGTTTGGCTACCGCGCAATATGGAAGGGACGCTCGAAGTAAGCTACAACGGTAAAACGGCGTCACATGCCATTGCCACCAGAGATGACAGCCAGACCTGTCTGACGGAATTACCATTACGTTAAAAAAATGCCCGATAACATAATGGGTTATCGGGCCTATAAAACGCCAACAAGATAAAATTAACAGAGTGCCTTGAGAATGCATAACGCCACAAGAATGGCAGAGGTGGGCTCACTTTGTACTGACCCCAAAACCTGGACAGATTAACCGAGGCATCAGCGAAAGAGTCCATTTAATACATGGGCTCTTTTTTGTTTCTGGCTATAACTAAATAACATTGTCCGCAATCGAATTATCCATTCCGTTGCTTTCTTGCATCACGCGGATTCCTGTCTCGTCAATATTTTGTTCGTCGTATTCTTCCTGAATTTAACCTTAGACGTTCTATCAAATTATCGCTTATAGCGATTTGAACATAACAGTCTTTGCATTCTATTGAGGGAGCCTAAGGAACAATGTTCGCTGCTGAGTTTGTGATGATTTGAAACCATGGTGAATGTAGAAATTTTTGGCTTCTTCGGTAAGTGCATGAACCATGATTGCACGTACACCAATATTCTCGGCAACCCGATAGCAACGAAGCACTGCATCATGAAGTAAATCAGCCCCAAGCCCTTTTCCATGGAATGAGAGATCGACAGCAAGACGGGCAAGTATAATGACAGGGATGGGATCTGGTATGTTACGCCGAAGGTTGCCTGTCGCTTCTGTATGGTTGACGCTACCGGTGGCCAGAGAGTAAAAACCGGCTACTTGCTTCGTGTCTTTCTTGCACACCACAAATGTTCTGGCCGCTCCGAGAGCCTGGTTTTTGAGGCCCTTTTGCTTCAACCAGTCATCAAGCACAGCTTCACCGCTGACGAACTCAGCTACCTGATGAAAAGCGGACAAAGGTTCTGGTGCTGTTACACGTCCCACTGAGGTTTCCTTGCCAGCAGTTTTTCGATAACGGGATCATCTGCGACCGGTGCATCAAGCAGATTAATGAACTCCTCATATTGCTCATCGTTAAAGTTAAATACACGGCGGTCAAGGATCACATTCTCGGCAGCCCGGCAGGCCGTTTCCAGAATGAAATCTGTACGTGACTTGTGAAGGATTTCCGCAGCTGCATCAATGAGCGCCCGCTGCGATTCCTTAGCTCTAAGGTTAAGTTGAACATCTGATTTCATGAGACACCCTTTGTATAGCATTTGCTTTACAAGAATAGCACAACCACCATGTATAGCAAACGGTATACATCAAGTCGTCGTTTTTCATTTTTTGAATACTGATGTCCGCTTTGTGCCAGAAGCGGACGTTTGTGACCAGTTAATCATGCCAGCAAGATCTTAACGAAGGCATCCCAGCGGCCTTCGATATTGTCTTTGTTGATAGGGAGCAGCGTTTTGCGCATCGTTATCCCATCAATGGCCGCGAGATCTGCGTCTTTTTTTACCAGGTCTGGCGCGAACCAGAGTTTAAGCGTGTGTGGATCGATGGCGCATAGTCCCGCGTCAAAGAGCTTGTGGATATCAGCGCGCAGCAGCAGACCGTTTTTAAAGCTCGCGCCACCTTTGCGAGCGTGGGCTTTAAGGTGCGCGGCTTCACAGCGTACCGCAATGGCATTCGTGTAGACGCAACGGCCACCGCAGTTAAGCATCACATCTTCACGGAATTTCCCCTGATCACGACGGCGACGGCCATAGAACGGTACATCTTCTTTGTGTTCGCGTTCTTCAGCCAGCGACCGTTCGGCTTGCGGTTCTTCAGCCTGGGGTTCTTCGACCACCACGGGTTCAGGTTCGACCGCTTTCGGTTCTTCCCAAGTTCCCAAGAACATGGCAACGCGCTGGGGCATTTTGACACGATTCAAAATCCCAAGGTGCGCTTTTTCCCAGGCCAGGAATTCTTCCAAGCGACTCGCTGGGCAACCATGTTTAAGCGCCGGATGGGGGGATTCCTTTTTGACTGGAGCGGGCGCGGGAGCAGATACAGTCGTGCTGCTACTGCCTGTGCTGTAGCTGCTACGGCCACCCACATGGCGTTTAACCGAATTTCCTTCAACCAGGATTTGCTTGCCCTCGTCGATCTGACGCTGGAAGAACGCCTCAATTTGGGTGTAGTTCAGCTTGAAGTGGCGCATAACTGCGCCACGGAAAGCCAAACGAACTTCTTCGTTACGATTTGGCGGGCAGGCACGGTCAACGCGCTGGGAAGCATAGGTATCATTCCCCCAGGCTTGCGTACCGTAACGGCTAAATATGACCGTCCAGTTTTTCCCCGATTGGCTGCGATAAACCTTACCATCGCAGACGAACACGAACGGAGACGAAATAATAAACCCGTGAACTTCCATAGTCATTTTAATCCACCTCAACCAGCTTTTTTTCCAGTCCACCCCTTCGAGATCGACCTTGCCAACTTATTCCTGCCAACAATTGCCGTAAGGATAAATGTAGTGACCTGTATTTGAAATCGGTTCGACCTGCATTTACGATTAGCTGATCGCCCACCCGCAATATCTGCAACTGAAAATCGTGGCTGTTGGGTTCCACAAAACGTTCGATTTCTGGATACTTTGCCAGTCGGCGAGCGGGGCTGATGGGCGCTGGTGCTCTGAGTGCAGTTAGTCATTACAGGAATCAAAGACCAGAAACAACGATGACCGCTGAGTTAATGGAACAACCGCTGGTCACAAATAAAGTGGGTTCGTCAAAATGAAATGCAGGTCGAAGTGTTCGAATGTAGGTTCATTTGTAGTTAATCCGGGTTTGGTCACCCGGATAGATGCAGGTATTGTGGGCAAAAATGACGCGATAAATGCGGGCCTGAGCATTTATAAATGCAGGTCACTACAGTTACTCGCTCAAAGCAGCTTGTAAAATTCTGGCTCCCTAAAAAACAGGCTTGACGCGGGATAACTTTCGTTTTCCAAGCGGCCCCTTATAGGCCGCAGAAAAATCTGGGGTGCCGGCGTAGAACCCCTATTGCGTGATAGCATGTACCTAGAGTTATACGTCAGCGAGACATCTCCTTTACGGCAAGTTGCAGAGATCTTCTTTTCTGATATTACTCACGAATTATTTTTGACCTGTTACGAAGAGAACATTCCTCTGGAAGTAATTGAAAAATTGATTTCGAAGGCAAGAACATCTCTTCCACCAGTGGCGTCAGAACAATAAACAGCCACATAGTGCTGTGCTGCTTGCATATCAACTTTTACTCCTCGCTCATATAAGACCTTCGTCCTGCCCGTCAAGTGCCGTGAGTAGATTGTGCGAGCGTATGGATACACTAGATACCTAAAGGCTCTTGAGTAGACCCACAAACATTGTCTGTCGCTTGGGTTGAGCATAAAATACCCATTTAATTTTATGTGGGTATTTGTATGGAATACGTGGCTTTTGGTGATGAGAGTGGTACGACAGGGAGTGACCGCTGTTATGGCATTGGTTTGCTGTGTGTGCGTAAAGACACGTTACACATCTTCAATGAGCGCGTCCAGAAATTAAAAGATAAGTACGGGATTGTCGGTGAGTTGAAGTGGTCCAAGATTAAGAACAGTGCAGGGCAGGCAAACATCTGCATTGAGCTGCTGGCTATGGTGCTCAAGAACTCGTGCTGCTTCCACTCAATTGTTGTAGTTAAGAACATTTACAACAACTGGCAGACGGACAGGGAGTTGGCTTTTTACCAGACGTACACAATGCTCGTTAAGAACGTTGCTAAGCAGATTAAGAGTGACGTTGAGGTGATCATCGACCAGAAGATTGATAAATACAAAAAGAACGATGAAGTGACAGGTATTGTTGCTAACAACATGCTGGCTAGGGCAGGGATGAAGAAGCTGATTAAGTCTGTGACGATGCACGACTCTAAGCATCATCTTGGATTACAGGTTGTCGACATTCTGACCGGAGCTGTGAATTCTGGGTACTTAAAGTACCTTAATCCTCGGCTAGAACTATCAGTGGCTAAGGAGCTTGCCTTTGAACGTATGGCTGCTCTGCTTGGCTGGGATTTTTTCCATTACGATACATTCCCGAATAAGGATTTTAATATCTGGCATTTCCCGCAAGAAATGCGAGCTATGCCGGGTTCAAAGAGTATTCGACCTGATTACAGCGTTCCATTGGTTAAGCGGGAAGAGCTGTCCTAACCTTGACTTCAAAAATCGATTGTTTATGCATAGGCCGACCAGATTTAAAGGATAGGTGTCAACCGATACTGTAGTAGTGCACTAAATTTGGCCACTGGAACAAATATTTAAATGTCCGCTTCACGCCCTGAGACATTTGCGTGAGCGTATCTACCGACGTTCAGGTTTCCTGATAGCATCCCTGTACAGACCTTGTTAATTTCTGCCTGGATAGCTCTTTAGGCGGTATTCAACCGGGCTGAGTCCGTTAAATCTAAGGCTAATTCGTCGGGTATTGTAGTATCGTATGTAATCCTCAATAGCTATCTTAAGTTCATCAATATCCTTAAATTTACTGGTGTAAAAAATTTCTGATTTTAAAGTCCCGAAAAAACATTCTGCACAGGCATTATCAAGGCAGTTGCCTTTGCGGGACATACTTTGGATGATGCCAAACTCTCGTAACTGATACTGGTACCATCAATGACGGTATTGCCAGCCCTGATCTGAATGAAGAACCGGATTGGTACCCGCATCAAGTCTGGCAAATGCCTTCATGAGTATGTCATCGATCATCGGCATGGTTGGACATTCTGAAATACTGCAGGAGATCGCTTCGTTATTGAAGAGATCAATAATGGGCGCAGTGCACTTTTGATTTATATACCCTTCATACTTCAAGTTGCTTATGTGTTGGCTACGGATTACTCGGCCCATCCATGGGCCTCGCCCTGACGGGCCGTCGCACGCGACGTTCAAATCTGCTCCCGGCAGATTTGTCGCTCACCCCAGTCACATAGTTATCTATGCTCCTGGGGACTCACTCCCTTGCCGCCTTTAAGCAACTCGAATTATTTTGGGTATAGTCAGGTGGGGATTTTCTCTGTCTGCCTTTTGGTGAATACCTGAGACAAACAGTCTCAAGCACCCGCAGCTATTCTAACGCCAATATCCGTACCGCCAGCGTTAATGTATTCCTGAAATATTTTTTGCCAATCAATAGAAATAACCGCGTCTATGAGTTACAGAATTATTAGCGAATCGACTAGCACTCTTTACGTTATAAAAAAAACCTGCCCGAAAGCAGGTTTTTATTTATTTAACTGAACGCTTATTGCAGTAACGAAATATCCGCAACCTGCAGGAACAGTTCGCGTAGTTTCGACAACAGCGTCAGGCGGTTGATACGGATATCTTTCTCTTCCGCGTTAACCATGACATTTTCGAAGAATTCATCCACCGGCGCGCGCAGAGCAGCCAGCTCAATCAACGCTTCCTGATAACGACCATCGGCAAAGTACGGCTGAAGCTTATCACGCAGCACAACCAGATGTCTGGCCAACTCAATTTCCGCCGCTTCTTTCAGTACGGAGGCGTGGACGATATCGTTCAGCGGCTCAGTGGCTTTCGCCAGGATGTTGGAGACGCGCTTGTTCGCCGCCGCCAGCGCAGAGGCTTCTTCCAGGGTACGGAAGTGCGATACCGCTTTCATACGCGCATCGAAATCTGCCGGACGGGTCGGACGACGCGCCAGTACCGCCTGGATAGTGTCGACGGTGTAACCTTCGTCCTGATACCAGGCGCGGAAACGACCCAGCATAAAGTCGATCACATCATCGACTACGTTGGCATTGGTCAGCTTGTCGCCATACAGACGCGCCGCTTCTTCAGTCAGCGTTTGCAGATCAAGGTTGAGGTTCTTCTCAACAATGATGCGCAGCACGCCCAGCGCGGCACGACGCAGCGCAAACGGGTCTTTGTCGCCTTTCGGATGCTGACCGATACCGAAGATACCCGCCAGAGTATCCATCTTATCGGCGATCGCCAGCGCGCAGGCCACCGGGTTAGACGGCAGGTCATCACCGGCAAAGCGCGGCTGATACTGTTCGTTCAGCGCCACGGCCACATCTTCCGCTTCACCATCATGTCGCGCGTAGTGCATCCCCATCACGCCCTGGGTGTCGGTGAACTCGAAGACCATGTTGGTCATCAGGTCGCACTTGGAGAGCAGGCCCGCACGAGTGGCGTGGTTGACGTCAGCGCCAATCTGACCGGCAATCCAGCCCGCCAGCGCCTGAATACGGTCGGTCTTGTCGCGCAGCGTGCCCAGCTGTTGCTGGAACAGCACGGTTTGCAGACGCGGCAGATGGTCTTCCAGACGTTTTTTACGGTCGGTATTGAAGAAGAATTCAGCATCTGCCAGACGCGGACGCACCACTTTCTCGTTACCGGAGATAATCTGGGTCGGATCTTTCGACTCGATGTTGGCGACGAAGATAAAGTTCGGCAGCAGCTTGCCCGCGTTGTCATAAACCGGGAAATACTTCTGGTCGCCCTTCATGGTGTACACCAGCGCTTCGGCAGGCACGGCGAGGAATTTCTCTTCAAACTTCGCCGTCAATACCACCGGCCATTCCACCAGCGAGGCCACCTCTTCCAGCAGGCTTTCGCTCAGGTCGGCATTACCGCCAATCTTGCGTGCTGCTTCTTCGGCGTCCGCTTTGATTTTGGCTTTACGCGCTTCGTAGTCCGCAATGACTTTACCGCGCTCCAACAGAATTTGCGGGTACTGGTCAGCATTGTCGATAGTGAACTCAGGCTCACCCATAAAGCGATGGCCGCGAATGACGCGGTCAGACTGAATGCCCAGGATGGTCGCCGGAATCACTTTATCGCCCAGCAGCAGGGTCACGGTGTGCACCGGACGCACGAAGTGGACGTCAGACGCGCCCCAGCGCATCAGTTTCGGGATCGGTAGTTTCGCCAGCGAGGTGGCTACCATGTTCGGCACCAGCGCTTCGGTACTTTCGCCCTTCACGTGGGCGCGATACAGCAGCCATTCGCCTTTGTCGGTCTTCAGACGCTCGGCCTGATCAACGGTGATCCCGCAGCCGCGCGCCCAGCCTTCTGCCGCTTTGCTCGGTTTGCCTTCGGCGTCAAACGCCTGAGCAATCGCCGGACCACGTTTTTCGACTTCGCGATCGGGCTGAGATTCAGCAAGATTCGCCACTTTCAGCGCCAGACGGCGCGGGGCGGCAAACCATTCAACGTTACCGTGCGCGAGGCCGGCGTTATCCAGCTCCGCAGTGAAGTTCGCAGCAAAGGACTCAGCCAAACTGCGCAGTGCTTTTGGTGGCAGCTCTTCAGTGCCGATTTCCACCAGAAAAGTTTTCTCAGACATGGCCGCCTCTTACTTGTCTTTGTTGCACATCGGGAAGCCGAGGGCTTCACGGGAAGCATAATAAGCCTCTGCCACTGCTTTGGTCAGGGTGCGAATACGCAAAATGTAGCGCTGACGCTCGGTGACGGAGATAGCTTTACGCGCATCCAGCAGGTTGAAGCTATGGGCGGCTTTCAGAATACGCTCGTAGGCCGGCAGCGGCAGCGGGTTTTCCAGCGCCAGCAGCTGCTGGGCTTCTTTTTCATACTGCTCGAAGCAGGTGAATAAGAAATCCACATCGGCGTATTCAAAGTTATAGGTGGACTGCTCCACTTCGTTCTGATGGAACACGTCGCCGTAGGTGGTTTTACCCAGCGGGCCATCGCTCCAGACCAGGTCGTAAACGCTGTCCACGCCCTGGATATACATCGCCAGACGTTCCAGACCGTAGGTGATTTCACCGGTCACCGGCTTGCACTCCAGGCCGCCGACCTGCTGGAAGTAGGTGAACTGCGTCACTTCCATGCCATTCAGCCACACTTCCCAGCCGAGTCCCCAGGCGCCCAGCGTCGGGTTCTCCCAGTTATCTTCCACGAAACGGATATCGTGAATGGTCGGGTCCATACCCAGCTCTTTCAGAGAACCGAGGTACAGCTCCTGAATGTTGTCCGGAGACGGCTTAATCACTACCTGGAACTGATAGTAGTGCTGTAAGCGGTTCGGGTTTTCGCCGTAGCGGCCATCGGTCGGACGACGAGAAGGCTGCACATAGGCAGTCGCCATCGGCTCTGGCCCCAGCGCGCGCAGGCAGGTCATTGGATGAGAAGTTCCCGCGCCGACTTCCATGTCCAATGGTTGAACAATGGTACAGCCCTGGCGAGCCCAGTAATCCTGTAAGGTCAGGATCAAGCCCTGGAAGGTCCTGGTATCAAACTTTTGCATATTATTTCGTGCTGGATACGTGTGGATTTAAAGGAAGGAGCCAGTATACCCGCTGGATGCGAGATATACAGTATGAAACCGGTTTGTTTAGCGAAAATTGCCGGATTTCGCGGCATCACACCTCACCAGGCGCGGCTTTTACCGCATAGAAAGATGTAAAAACTGCCCATCTGCATCAAAAGAGCAGACAAAACTCTCTTTACGGAAGGTATTACCACGCATCTCATAGCTCCCCTGAAACTGTTCGAAGCCGGTAACAGCAATTTTCTGTGCGCCAGTGTTGTAACGCTGCGCCGCCTGAGCTTTACACAATGCTTCCATATCCAGCGTGCGTGTTGGGCTCACTTTACTCTGCTGGGCTTTTTGCGTCGGTGGCGGTGTCGCTGTGCATCCCACCAGAGCGATGGCTATCATCACAGTACAGAAATACTTCATTATCATTTTTATTACCGTCTGGTTTGCTGGTCAGTCTTATTATTAAGGTTTGTGGGTAACAGAAACATTGTGCGAATCTCCTTACGCCATCACAAGATGTAGCGTAGAAAGTCGGATTTTTCCAGTGAGCCACCGCGCTGGAACTCTATTCAAACGGAAGCTGAGGAACTGATGCAGCCTAAAATTAACTGGATTGATAACCTGCGAGGGATCGCCTGTTTAATGGTAGTGATGATCCATACTACAACGTGGTACATCACCAACGCCCACAGCGTCAGCCCGCTAAACTGGGATATTGCGAATGTCCTGAATTCGGCTTCGCGCGTTAGCGTTCCCCTGTTTTTTATGATTTCAGGCTATCTTTTTTTTGGCGAGCGCTGCGCGCAACCGCGGCATTTTTTACGTATCGCCCTCTGCCTTATCTTTTACAGCGTTGTCGCCCTGGCTTACATTTCACTTTTTACTTCGATCAACGTCGAGCTTTCGCTAAAAAATGCGCTGCAAAAACCCGTGTTTTACCACCTGTGGTTTTTCTTTGCGATTGCGGTGATCTACCTGGTATCGCCATTAATCCAGGTAAAAAACGTGAGCGGCAAAATGCTCCTGATGCTGATGGTGATCATTGGTATTATTGCTAACCCAAATACTGTGCCGCAAAAAATTGGCGGCGTTGAATGGTTGCCCATCAATCTGTATATCAACGGCGACACGTTCTACTACATTCTCTACGGTATCCTGGGCCGCGCCATTGGAATGATGGAGACGCAAAAGTCATCGCTGACGCTTATCTGCGCTGCCCTGTTCATCATCGCGGTATTTGTTATTTCTCGCGGCACATTGCATGAATTACGCTGGCGCGGAAATTTTGCCGATACCTGGTATCTGTATTGCGGTCCCATGGTGTTTATTTGCGCCGTCTCACTGTTCACGGTAGTTAAAAATAAGCTGAATGCGCGGACGTTACCTGGACTGGGACTTATCTCCCGCCACTCGCTGGGTATTTATGGTTTCCACGCGCTGATTATCCATGCGCTACGTACTAATGGTCTGGAGTTAAAACGTTGGCCGCCGTTAGACATCGTGTGGGTTTTTGCCGCGACGGTGACAGGAAGCCTGCTACTTTCCATGCTGTTACAGCGTATCGATAAACGGAAATGGGTTAGCTAAACGACAATGATGGCTCCGGCCATCATTCATCATCACTGTAGGAAGCGTAAAGATCGGTTCCATATATACTGACCCCCAGCGCCACCAGACACAGTATTTTCAGCGCGCCCGCCAGCGCCAGGTTAAATACGCCGACCGCGACCATGCCGATGCCAAGCAACAGCAAAGATTTGCAACGAGAAAGCAAGCGGCCATTTCCCGTGTGTTCCTGGCGAATTAAGACTGGAAAACCACACATGACGATTGCCGCAAAAAAATATCCCTTTTCGCTTAATGTATGACAGCCTGGCCACAGTCCCACCAGGTATACCACTGCACCGACAACTAACATTCCCAGGCCGAATATCCGTTTCCTGCGCGCAACGTGATCGTCCATCTCACTCTCCTTGTGGTTGTGTGAGACACATTAAGCGAAGAAATAGCGATGAAAAAGGCGCCTGCTCAGCAATAATATAAAAATCAGAAAACACACATACTTACTTCTATATAATTCAATAGAATTAATATTTACGGGAAATGCCTTTCAGCCAAAACCGAAAGGCATTCTGACTTATGACATCAACGGCAACAGCTGCTGATAGAGTCGACGGAAGGTTTCACGACGTTGTTGATAAGCCGCATGACGCTGCGCATCAGGATAATGCGCCTGCTCCAGCGGCAACTGCGGCAATACATCGGCGAGCGGAGTCTGTTTATTCACCGCAATTTGCGCCAGACGCGCCGCGCCCAGCGCTGGCCCCACATCGCCGCCAGTACGATAATCAAGCTGTAGCCCGCTAATATCAGATAGCATCTGACGCCAGTATTCGCTGCGCGCCCCGCCGCCGATAAGCGTCACGCTGGCGGGTTTGACGCCGCAGGCGTGAACCACATCCATGCCATCCGCCAGAGCATATCCCACGCCTTCCAGTACCGCCCGCGCCAGTTCCGCCGGGCCATGCTGATGGGTTAAACCAAAGAAAACGCCTTTTGCCTGCGGATTATTGTGCGGCGTGCGCTCGCCGGACAGGTACGGCAAAAACCAGATCGGATCGGTATGCTCATCCGCCAGCTGCGCGGCGGCAATCAGCGTCGGGACGTTCTTCTGCCCGGTGAGTTTAGCCGCCCAGTCCAGACAAGAGGCGGCGCTCAACATTACAGACATTAAATGCCAGCGTTCCGGCAGCGCATGGCAAAAACTGTGTACTGCGCTCTCCGGTTTACTCAGAAAGCCGTCGCTGACGGCAAAATAGACGCCCGATGTTCCAAGTGAGAGCATCGCCTGTCCGGCATCGATCATTCCTACGCCGACTGCGCCAGCCGCATTGTCGCCGCCGCCCGCCACCACAGGTACTGCTGGCATTCCCCATGCGCTGGCTACCTCTGGCAGCAACGTTCCGGTAATGTCACTACCTTCAAATAACGCTGGCATCTGCTGTCGGGTTAAATGACAGGCGTTGAGCATAACGTCGCTCCAGTCGCGCTTTTTCACGTCCAGCCACATCGTTCCCGCTGCATCCGACATATCGCTGGCAAAGACGCCCGTCATTCGCAGCCGCAGAAAATCTTTCGGCAGCAGAACTTTGTCTATCTGGCGGAAAATATCCGGTTCGTGGCGCTGCACCCAGACTAATTTGGGCGCGGTAAAACCGGGCATCATCAGATTACCGGTTATCGCACGCGACTGCGGCACCTGTTTTTCCAGCCAGGCGCACTCTTCGCTACAGCGTCCGTCATTCCATAAAATCGCTGGTCGCAGAACCTGCTGACGGCTATCAAGCAATGTCGCGCCATGCATTTGTCCGGCGATGCCCAACGCCCGGACGCCACTTAACGACTGTTGCCGACCTAAACCTTTAACCGCACGATCCGTCACCTGCCACCACTGCTCTGGTTCCTGTTCCGACCATAAGGGATGCGGACGCGATACGGTCAGTTTTTCAGTATGCGTAGCCAGCACATCGCCCTGCTCATTCAACAGGATAGCTTTTACACCCGATGTACCAAGATCGATCCCGATATACATAGTATGGGTTCCTTTACTGAAAGCGCCCGGCAGCGCTACGCTTACCGGGCTAATCACGACTACAGGCCGGGCTAACGCGGAGTCGCCCGGTAGATAGGGTTATTTATCAAACAGATAACGGTTAACCAGATTTTCTAACAGCTCCTGATGACCGCTTTGATGTACTGGCGCCAGATTATGCTGCTCCGCATACTGCGCCAGTTCGCCTAAGGAGAGTTGTCCTTTCAGAATCTGCTGCCCCAGCTCGCCATTCCAGCCGGCATAGCGCTTCGCCACGCGTTTATCCAGCTCGCCGTCTTCAACCATACGCGCGGCGATTTTCAGCGACAACGCCATCGTATCCATCGCGCCGATATGACCGTAGAACAGATCGTATTTATCGGTGCTCTGGCGACGAACTTTGGCGTCGAAGTTGAGACCGCCCGTCGTGAATCCGCCCGCTTTCAGGATTTCGTACATCACCAGCGCGTTCTCTTCAACGCTAATCGGGAACTGATCGGTATCCCAGCCCAGTTGCGCATCGCCGCGGTTGGCGTCAACGGAGCCAAAAATACCCAGCGCGATAGCGGTCGCGATTTCATGGTGGAACGAATGGCCCGCCAGCGTCGCGTGGTTCGCCTCAATGTTCACTTTGATCTCTTTTTCCAGGCCGAACTGTTTGAGGAAGCCATAGACCGTTGCAACGTCATAATCATACTGATGTTTTGTCGGTTCCTGCGGTTTCGGTTCAATCAGCAGCGTGCCCTGGAAACCCATTTTATGTTTGTGCTCGACCACCATTTGCATAAAGCGGCCAATCTGTTCGCGTTCCTGGCGCAGATCGGTATTCAGCAACGTTTCATAACCTTCGCGCCCGCCCCACAGGACGTAATTTTCGCCGCCCAGTTTATGCGTGGCGTTCATTGCCGTAACCACTTGCGTCGCTGCCCAGCTAAAGACTTCCGGATCCGGGTTAGTGGCGGCGCCTGCGCCATAGCGCGGGTTGGTAAAGCAGTTCGCCGTTCCCCACAGCAGTTTTACGCCGCTCTGCTCCTGTTTCGCCGCCAGCACATCCACCATCTGTGCGAAGTTGTTTTTATATTCTTTCAACGACGCGCCTTCCGGCGACACATCCACGTCATGGAAGCAATAAAAAGGCACATTCAGTTTGTGGAAAAATTCAAACGCCACGTCCGCTTTGCGTTTCGCCAGCTCCAGCGCTTCGCCCGGTTGCTGCCACGGACGATTAAACGCGCCTACACCAAACATATCCGCGCCGTTCCAGCAGAAGGTATGCCAGTAACAGGCCGCGAAACGCAGGTGATCTTCCATACGTTTACCTAAAACCAGCTCGTCGGGATTGTAATGACGAAATGCCAGCGGGTTAGTCGATTGAGGGCCTTCATAGCGAACACGATCGAGTTGGTCAAAATAAGCCTGCATAGTGAGCTCCATAATCAGATAAGACGGCAAGTAAACGACATAACGTCATACTGGAATTTCCTGATTTATTGCTCAATTACGTTATTTCACACCGCTATTAAGAGAATCCCCAAATGTGCTCTGGCTCTCAAAAAAACGCTGAAAACCACAGAAGAAAAAAGCGATCGCGATCGAATCCTGGCAAATAAACAAAAAACCGTAATATATAGATAAGAAATGACAATTGTCATCCGCCGTTTGCTGTGATGAATTTCGCATAACGTTTCAGGCGCAAAATAATTTGTCATCATTCGCCAGACCGTTATGTCAGCCGTTTTGATAGTATCCATGAGTCCAGGTTCACTTTTGCAGGATATATCCTCATGTTTGATAAACGTCACCGCATCACTCTGTTATTTAACGCGAATAAAGCCTATGACCGTCAGGTAGTGGAGGGGGTGGGTGAATATTTACAAGCCTCGCAATCCGAATGGGATATATTTATTGAGGAAGATTTCCGTGCCCGTATCGATAACATTAAAGAGTGGTTAGGCGACGGCGTTATTGCCGATTACGATGATGACGATATCGCGCAATTATTAGCCGATGTCGACGTACCCATTGTCGGGGTCGGCGGTTCTTACCATCTTGCTGAAAATTATCCCGCCGTTCATTACATCGCCACCGATAATCATGCGCTCGTTGAAAGCGCTTTCCTGCATTTAAAAGAAAAAGGCGTTAACCGCTTCGCGTTTTACGGTTTGCCCGACTCCAGCCGCAAACATTGGGCAGCGGAACGGGAATACGCCTTTCGCCAGCTGGTCGCCGAGGAAAAATACCGCGGCGTAGTCTATCAGGGACTGGAAACCGCGCCGGAAAACTGGCAGCACGCGCAAAATCGCCTCGCCGACTGGCTTCAGACGCTGCCGCCGCAAACCGGCATCATTGCCGTAACGGATGCCCGCGCCCGTCACGTATTGCAGGCCTGTGAACACCTGCATATTCCGGTGCCGGAAAAACTTTGCGTTATCGGTATTGATAACGAAGAGTTAACCCGTTACCTGTCGCGCGTCGCGCTTTCCTCCGTCGCGCAGGGGGCGCGGCAAATGGGCTATCAGGCGGCGAAACTGCTGCACCGTTTGCTGGCGCGCGAAGAGATGCCGTTACAGCGCATTCTGGTGCCGCCGGTGCGCGTCATTGCGCGCCGCTCGACAGACTATCGCTCCCTGACCGATCCGGCGGTTATCCAGGCGATGCACTTTATTCGTAACCATGCCTGTAAGGGCATTAAAGTCGAGCAGGTGCTGGACGCGGTTGGGATTTCACGTTCAAACCTGGAAAAACGTTTTAAGGAAGAAGTTGGCGAGACGATACATGCGCTGATCCACGCCGAAAAGCTGGAAAAAGCGCGTAGTTTGTTGATTTCTACCACGTTGGCGATAAACGAAATTTCGCAAATGTGCGGCTACCCGTCGCTGCAATATTTCTATTCGGTGTTTAAAAAGGAGTACGTCACTACGCCTAAGGAGTATCGCGACCAGCATAGTGAAGCGTTGTTGTAGTTTATCCAGCCTACAGACGCCTTGTAAGCCGGATAGCGTAGCGCCATCCGGCACACAGAATTACATATGCGCGGCGATCAGACGCTGGTTGTCCTGGTACATCGCGAACAAGTAGTTGTTATAGCGCGACCCCTGGGTAGAGTAACCCTTCAGCTTATGAATCATCGCCGTGGCGGTGACTTCCTGATCCGCCTTACGCAGTTGGGCGCGCGACTTGCGGAAAGAGGAATAAGCCGGATGCGTGTTCAGGTTGGCGACATACGCGCTCACCGACTCCTCAACCGACGCGAATTGCGAGTAACCTTTCACCTTACCCGGCGTATTGGTACAACGCCCTTTCGTGCACTTCATGCCGAACAGGTTGTTGTTGCTACGCGCCAGTTTAGAGGTTCCCCAGCCGCTTTCCGCCGCCGCCATCGTCGCCACCATGCTGGTTGGGATAATGTCGACGCGCTCCAGCAACGTATTCCACGGAATACGACGCGTGTTGCCGGACCAGCTCACTTTATAGCGCTTCGCGATATCTTTCATACGCGCGCGCTCAGACGGCGACCAGCGGTTCTGGTACTGTTTTGAGATCAGCCAATTACGGTCCGCGGTAATCGCGGCATTTTGGCTGGTGATGTAAGGCATAACGGTCCGGAGAAACGCTTTTTTTCTGGGGGTTCCGGAAGGGTATTTTCGCAAATCAGGAAGTGAACTGCTCTTTGCACTATTGCGAGAATACTCTTGTTTACTGCTAACCTGTTTATAACTTGTCTCAGTTATGTGGGACTTTTGACTCGTTTGTGTTGCGTGCGTCTTTGCCAGCACCTCACCCGAAAATGCGATGGTGAGTAACATAAGAATCATTGCCCCATATCGTCGCATGGGAGTCAATATCATTAGGTCTCCTGGTCGGATTGATACATTCCAACACCTTTTATTTTTCACGAAGTTAAGGTTTGAACCCCAAATTCTAGCAAAAATAGGCTTAAAAAGCACCTCAGGGAATAGTCTTAATCCGAAACTATGTCAACCATTAACGATAACAGGCAGCAATAATGCCAATAAAATGTGGTGCTTATCGCAAATAGAGGCGTTTTTTTGCGCCTCGTCGCTCACCCTCGCGCCTCCTCCTGCGCGACTCTCTGCTGAGGAGGAGTTCATTCGCCTAAAAACCAGGCAAGCTGATGAATATTGCCCACAAAGGATAGCGTGATGAAACTTGCCGCCTTCGCTCTGACGCTGATACCCGGTATCGCGATCGCCTCATCATGGACCTCACCCGGTTTTCCGACGTTCTCGACGCAGGAAACCGGACGCTTTACCAGCCATGCTGCATTAACAAAAGGTACACGCGCGTTAACGCTCCATATTGACCAGCAGTGCTGGCAGCCCTCCGGCGCCATAAAACTCAACCAAATGTTGTCGTTAAAACCTTGCGAAGGCGCGCCGCCGCAATGGCGTCTGTTTAAAGATGGCGACTATACGATAACGGTAGATACCCGCTCCGGTACGCCGACCCTGTTGTTATCGATAAAAACTGAACCTGAACGCACCGCGCAGCTCGCCTACCAGTGTCCCGTCTGGGATGGTTCGCCGCTCACGCTGGATGTTCGCCAAACCTTTCCGGAAGGAACGGTAGTACGCGATTATTACAGTGGTCAAACCGATACCGTCCAAAACGGGCAAATCACGCTGCGACCTGCCGACAGCCACGGGCTTTTATTGCTGGAACGCGCGGAAACCCATGCATCAGCGCCTTTTAACTGGCGCAACGCCACCGTTTATTTTGTGCTTACGGATCGCTTTCGCAATGGCGATCCAACCAACGACCACAGCTATGGTCGCCATAAGGATGGTATGCAAGAGATTGGCACTTTCCACGGCGGCGATTTGCGCGGGTTGACGAGTCAACTGGACTATCTACAGCAATTAGGCGTGAACGCCTTGTGGATAAGCTCGCCGTTTGAACAGATCCACGGCTGGGTCGGCGGCGGAACAAAAGGCGATTTTCCTCATTACGCCTATCACGGCTATTACACTCAGGACTGGACAACGCTGGATGCCAATATGGGCAGCGAAGCCGATCTCCGCGCGCTGGTCGACGGCGCGCACCAGCGCGGCATCCGTATTTTATTTGACGTAGTAATGAATCATGCCGGTTACGCCACGCTGGCGGATATGCAGGAGTATCAGTTCGGCGCGCTCTATTTATCCGGCGCGGAACGGCAAAAAATTCTCGGCGATCGCTGGACAAACTGGCGACCCGCCGCCGGACAAAGCTGGCACAGCTTTAACGACTACATCAACTTCAGCGACAGCGCCGCCTGGGAAAAATGGTGGGGGAAAAAGTGGATTCGTACCGATATTGGCGACTACGACAGTCCGGGATTTGACGATTTAACCCTGTCGCTGGCCTTCCTGCCGGATATAAAAACGGAATCTGCCACGCCTTCCGGCCTACCCGCGTTCTATGCCAACAAACCCGATACTAAAGCAAAGTTCATTGAGGGCTATACGCCACGGGATTATCTGACTCACTGGTTAAGCCAGTGGGTGCATGATTACGGCATTGACGGGTTCCGGGTCGATACTGCCAAAAACGTTGAGCTTCCTGCCTGGCAACAGCTAAAAACCCAGGCCAGCGCGGCGTTACGTGAATGGAAGCAGACCAATCCGGACAAAGCGCTGGATAATAGCCCGTTCTGGATGACTGGCGAAGCGTGGGGCCACGGCGTCATGAAAAGTGATTATTATCGCTATGGTTTCGACGCGATGATCAATTTTGATTATCAGGAGCAGGCGGCGAAAGCGGTCGATTGCCTGGCGGAAATGGGGCCAGTCTGGCAGCAGATGGCGGATAAAATGCAGGATTTCAACGTATTAAGTTACCTCTCCTCGCATGATACGCGCCTTTTCCGTGAGGGCGGTGATAAGGCGGCGGAACTGCTGCTGCTTTCACCGGGCGCGGTGCAGATCTTTTACGGCGATGAATCCGCTCGTCCCTTCGGCCCCACCGGCTCCGACCCGCTGCAAGGCACCCGTTCAGATATGAACTGGCAGGACGTGAGCGGAAAGTCAGCCGCAGCCGTCGCGCACTGGCAGCGTATTAGCCAGTTCCGCGCCAGACATCCCGCCATCGGCGCAGGCCAACAAACCACGCTGACGCTAAAACACGGGTACGGTTTTGTACGCCAGTACGGCGACGATACGGTGATGGTCGTCTGGGCGGGCCGCCGCTAATCGTGGCGCTACCGGTCTCCTCGCGTACCGGTAGCCCCTTCAAAATAAAAAACTAACCTGATAAAAATTTGTAGCATAAAACATCAACACTACCGCCTGACCCCCATTTGCGCCCCGCCATTTGTAGCGTTATGGTTATCCACTTTGACAGACAGTTCGATAGATCACCCGTTATGACATTTTCACTTTTCGGCGATAAATTTACCCGCCATTCAGGCATTACCCGCCTGATGGAGGATCTCAACGACGGCTTACGCACGCCAGGCGCCATCATGCTTGGCGGCGGTAACCCGGCACACATCCCTGCAATGCAGGATTATTTCCAGACGCTACTGACAGAGATGGTAGAAAGCGGCAAAGCCGCTGATGCGCTTTGTAATTATGACGGCCCCCAGGGAAAAACGGCGCTACTGAATGCACTGGCCGTACTGCTACGTGAAACGCTGGGATGGGATATCGAACCACAGAATATTGCGCTGACAAATGGCAGTCAGAGCGCGTTTTTCTACTTATTTAATCTCTTCGCCGGACGTCGCGCCGATGGCAGTACGAAAAAGGTACTATTCCCGCTTGCGCCGGAATACATCGGCTATGCGGATTCCGGTCTGGAAGACGACCTCTTCGTTTCGGCGCGCCCGAATATTGAGCTGCTGCCGGAAGGCCAGTTTAAGTATCACGTCGATTTTGAGCATCTGCACATCGGCGAAGAAACGGGGATGATTTGCGTCTCGCGCCCGACCAACCCAACCGGTAACGTTATCACCGACGAAGAGCTGATGAAGCTGGACAGACTGGCGAATCAGCACAACATCCCACTGGTGATTGATAACGCTTACGGCGTACCGTTTCCGGGCATTATCTTTAGCGAGGCGCGCCCGCTGTGGAACCCCAATATTATCCTATGCATGAGCCTCTCGAAGCTGGGGCTGCCCGGTTCCCGCTGCGGGATTATCATCGCCAATGATAAGACGATTTCCGCCATTGCCAACATGAACGGCATTATCAGCCTTGCGCCCGGCGGCATGGGTCCGGCGATGATGTGCGAAATGATTAAGCGTAACGATCTGCTGCGGCTGTCGGAAACGGTTATCAAACCTTTCTACTATCAGCGCGTTCAACAGACGATCGCGATCATTCGTCGCTATTTATCCGAAGAACGCTGCCTGATTCATAAACCGGAAGGCGCAATATTTTTGTGGCTGTGGTTTAAAGATCTGCCGATTACCACCGAGCTACTCTATCAACGCTTGAAAGCGCGCGGCGTGCTGATGGTGCCGGGCCACTATTTCTTTCCCGGACTGGATAAACCCTGGCCGCACACACACCAGTGTATGCGGATGAACTACGTGCCTGAACCGGATAAAATCGAGGCGGGCGTAAAAATTCTGGCAGAAGAGATTGAACGCGCCTGGCGTGAAGGCTGACGGTTATTCCGGCCATCATGCAGGCCGGAACGACGTTCAGAAAGGTTGAGAATAGAGGCGCTGGCGCTGCACGTGTGCTGCGTCAACGCACTGTAACGCACTGGTCGGGCAGGCTTCCACGCACGCCGGCCCCGCTTCCCGATGCCAGCAAAGATCGCATTTAATCGCCTGCGCGCCTGACGCGGACGCCACCACGGTCATCGCACCAAACGGGCAAGCCAGCATACAGCTTTTACAACCAATGCAGCGCGATGGCGTCACGAAGATATGCCCCCGGTCACGGCGAATCGCCTGTACCGGGCAGACATTCGCGCACGGCGCGTCCTCACACTGATGGCAGACCGTGGCCGTGGTGAAGCTATCCTCTTTTATCACCCGGATACGCGGCACAAAGTCCGCCGTCGTCACCGCCGCGCTATTCTGCTGTTCCTGGTGCGACACCACGCAGGCGACCTCGCAGGTACGACACCCGATACACGCCGACGCATCCGCCATAATAAACCGGTTCATTGTTCTCCCCCTGCGTTAAAACGCCAGAATGCCAGAGAGCCATTCCCCGCCGCTTTGATCCCACTACGCAAACGGACAAATTTTGTCAGATGCCTGATAAAACCTGGCGAGCTGTCTTATTCGAGAACGGTAAATCCCAGCTCATTAGAGATAGCCTGTGCGGTTTCACGCAACGGTTTGAGCAGATTTTTCTCGCCGATCTGTTTTAGCCGTGACGTCGACAGTGAAATAGAAATGGCGTAAGGCACTCGATGGTGAATATCAAACACAGGCACAGCAATACAGGAGACGCCCAGTTCATTTTCTTCGCGGTCCATCGCCATGCTGGTTTCACGAATTTGCGCCAGCTCATCGTACATTGCTGGTAAATCGGTAATGGTGTTGCGAGTCAGCGGCTGGATCTGATCTTTATGGCTTTCCCAGTAAGACGCCACATAATCCGGCTGACCAAACGCCATATAAATTTTCCCCATCGCCGAGCAGTACAGCGGCATATGCTGGCCAATGTAGGCACGCGTGCGCAGCATACCGGTGGTCGGTTCCAGCTTATAAATCAGGATAGCGTGGTCATCTTCACGGCTGGAAAAATTCACCGTCTCGCCGGTAGCCAGGTTGAGCGCCTCAAGGTGCGGTGCCGCAACGTGGATGATATTCAGCGATGACAGGGCTTTTTGGCCGACGGCAATAAACTTTGTCGTCAGACGGTAGCTTCCGGCCGCCGGCGCTGGCGTCACGTATCCGCAGGATTGAAGCCCCTGCAACAAACGATGGACGGTACTCTTGTTCAACCCCGCCAGCTCCGACAGGTGCGCCAGTGGGCAACCGTTCGGGTAGTTACTCAAAATTTCTATCAACATCAGGCCACGAAACAGGCTCTGACTCCCCGCAGGCTTCTCTTTATCGTTGTTCTGGCTCATCAGAAAACTCTCTCCTTTCTTGGGCGATCAGATGGTAGCTCAAAGTGTGTTGCAGTTCACGATATCAGCATAAAAAACATAACCCGATGATTTTAATCGTTTTTAAAAACCTTCTCTGGCGTTGCCATGTCAATTTTTGATCTATATATTTGGAACTACATTTCGTATTATGAAATTTATCGATAAAAAAACATACTAAAATTTCTAACAATCGACCAGGAGAACAGGGATGAAAGTAGCTTTCGAAGAGTTAAAAGGGGCCTTCTACCGCGTCTTGCGGTCGCGGAATATTGCGGAAGATACCGCCGACGCCTGCGCGGAAATGTTCGCTCGCACCACCGAGTCCGGTGTCTATTCCCACGGCGTGAACCGCTTTCCCCGCTTCATCCAGCAACTGGATAACGGCGACATTATTCCTGATGCTAAACCGCAGCGAGTTACCAGCCTCGGCGCCATCGAACAGTGGGATGCTCAGCGCGCTATCGGCAACCTGACGGCGAAAAAGATGATGGACCGGGCCATCGAGCTGGCTTCCGACCATGGTATTGGCCTGGTGGCGTTACGTAATGCTAACCACTGGATGCGCGGCGGCAGCTACGGCTGGCAGGCGGCGGAAAAAGGCTATATCGGCATTTGCTGGACCAACTCCATCGCCGTCATGCCGCCGTGGGGCGCGAAAGAGTGCCGTATCGGTACCAATCCGCTGATCGTCGCCATCCCGTCTACGCCGATCACGATGGTAGATATGTCGATGTCGATGTTCTCTTACGGCATGCTGGAGGTTAACCGTCTGGCGGGCCGCGAACTGCCGGTGGACGGCGGTTTCGACGATAACGGTCAGTTGACCAAAGAACCGGGCGTGATCGAGAAAAATCGCCGCATTTTACCAATGGGTTACTGGAAAGGATCTGGTCTGTCGATTGTGCTGGACATGATTGCCACCCTGCTTTCCAACGGCTCTTCCGTTGCCGAAGTGACCCAGGAAAACAGCGATGAATATGGCGTTTCGCAGATTTTCATCGCCATAGAAGTGGATAAGCTGATCGATGGTGCAACCCGCGACGCCAAACTGCAGCGGATTATGGATTTCATCACCACCGCTGAACGCGCCGACGACAACGTCGCGATTCGGCTGCCCGGCCACGAATTTACCAAATTGCTGGATGACAACCGCCGTCACGGTATCACCATTGACGACAGCGTCTGGGCCAAAATTCAGGCGCTGTAAGGAGCCACATCATGATTTTTGGACATATTGCGCAGCCTAATCCGTGCCGGCTACCGTCGGCCATAGAGCAGGCGCTCGATTTCCTGCGCAATACGGACTTTCGCACGCTGGAACCCGGCGTAGTGGAAATCGACGGCAAAAATATCTTCGCGCAGATTATCGATATGACCACCCGCGATGCTGCTGAAAATCGTCCGGAAGTCCATCGCCGCTATCTGGATATTCAGTTTCTGGCATGGGGCGAAGAGAAAATTGGGGTTGCCATTGATACCGGTAATAATCAAATCAGCGAATCATTATTAGAACAGCGCGATATTATTTTTTATCACGACAGTGAACATGAATCATTCATTGAAATGATACCGGGAAGTTATGCCCTGTTTTTCCCGCAGGATGTTCATCGTCCAGGTTGTAATAAAAGCATTGCTACGCCGATACGGAAAATAGTCGTAAAAGTCGCCATAGACGTTTTATAAAATAGAGTTTACTGGAGCACAAAATGAAAAATAATACCGGTTATATTATCGGTGCGTACCCTTGTGCACCCTCATTTCACCAGAAGAGTGAAGAGGAAGAGACGGAATTCTGGCGGCAACTCTCTGATACTCCGGATATCCGGGGGCTGGAGCAGCCTTGTCTTGAACATCTTCACCCGCTCGGCGACGAGTGGTTATTGCGCCATACACCGGGAAACTGGCAAATCGTGGTCACCGCGATAATGGAAACCATGCGTCGCCGTAGCGAAAACGGCGGTTTTGGATTAGCGTCCAGTGACGAGGGACAGCGTAAAGCCTGCGTGGAATACTACCGTCATCTTTATCAGAAGATAAATAATCTCAATGCGAAAACCCCCGGCAAAGTCATAGCCCTTGAGCTTCATGCCGCCCCACTGGCGGGCAATCCGAACGTAGCGCAGGCAACCGACGCCTTTGCGCGCTCATTAAAAGAGATTGCCAACTGGGACTGGTCCTGCGACCTGGTGCTTGAACACTGCGACGCGGTGACCGGCCCCGCACCGCGCAAAGGATTCTTACCGTTAGTAAACGTACTGGAAACTATTGCCGACTATGACATAAGCGTCTGCATTAACTGGGCGCGCTCGGCTATTGAAGGGCGGGATACCTCTCTACCATTGATCCACACGCAGCAGGCCAAACAGGCTGGAAAACTCGGGGCACTGATGTTCTCCGGTACAACGCTGGATGGAGAATACGGCGAATGGCAGGACCTCCATGCTCCGTTTGCACCTTTCTGTCCACAAAGTCTGATGACGGAGAAACATGTTAAAGAACTGATTACCGCCGCAGCTCCCGATCTGTTGCAGTTTACCGGTATTAAATTATTGGAAATCAATGCCAGCGCCGATATTAATCACCGCATAAATATATTACGCGATGGTATTAACATGATGAAAAAGGCCACACGCGGCTAACCTGAATGAAACATCATCACCTTAATTCTCGGCCTGCAACTCAACGTTGCGCCGACCTAATATAAACCAAACATAAGAAATTAAGTTCCACTATTCAGCATCGAAAGAAATAAGTTTCTATAACCTGATGGAGTCGTTATGAAGCGGGTACTTGAGGGCATACTTGCGGTATTAATTGCCGTACTTTCCTGCATTGTATTTATTAATGTTATTTTACGTTACGGTTTTGAGAGCAGTATTTTGTCGGTAGATGAACTATCACGTTATCTATTTGTATGGCTGACGTTTATTGGCGCCATCGTTGCATTTATGGATAACGCTCACGTTCAGGTTACTTTTGTGGTGGAAAAACTTTCGCCAGCGAATCAGCGTCGACTCTCGCTGCTGACACATTCGCTGATTTTATTGTTATGCCTCGCATTAGGCTGGGGCAGCCTGCAAAAAGCGTTGCAGGACTGGAGCGATCACTCGCCAATCCTCGGTTTACCGATCGGCCTGATGTATATCGCCTGTCTGCCCACAAGCGTTGCTATCGCGTTAATCGAGCTGCGTCGGCTTTATCACTTAATAACGCGTAACGATTCCTTTCAACAACCACAGCAAGGAGCCTAATCATGGCCGTGGTGATATTTCTCTGCTGCCTGCTCGGCGGGATCGCGATAGGTTTACCCATCGCCTGGTCGCTGCTGCTTTGCGGCGCTGCTCTGATGGCATACCTGGATATGTTTGACGTGCAGATTATGGCGCAAACCCTGGTTAACGGCGCGGACAGCTTCTCCCTGCTGGCCATTCCCTTTTTTGTTTTGGCCGGTGAAATCATGAACGCGGGCGGCCTGTCAAAGCGAATTGTCGACCTGCCGATGAAGCTGGTCGGCCATAAGCCCGGCGGCCTGGGCTACGTGGGCGTTATTGCGGCAATGATTATGGCCAGCCTTTCCGGCTCTGCGGTAGCAGATACCGCTGCGGTCGCCGCGCTGCTGGTGCCGATGATGCGCTCCGCAAACTACCCGATCAACCGCTCCGTTGGGTTAATCGCTTCCGGCGGGATCATTGCGCCAATTATTCCCCCCTCGATTCCTTTTATTATCTTCGGCGTTTCCAGCGGCTTGTCGATCAGCAAGCTGTTTATGGCCGGGATCGCACCGGGCATCATGATGGGCGCGGCGCTTATGCTCACCTGGTGGTGGCAGGCCGGGCGATTAAATCTCCCTTCTCAGCCTAAAGCAACACCGCGTGAAATCTGGCAATCATTGGTTTCAGGTATCTGGGCGCTGTTTTTACCGGTGATTATTATCGGCGGCTTCCGTTCCGGACTTTTCACGCCAACGGAGGCAGGGGCGGTTGCCGCCTTTTACGCCCTGTTTGTCGCCGTGGTTATCTATCGGGAATTAACGTTTTCCAGTCTCTACCACGTGCTGGTCAATGCCGCCAAAACGACGTCAGTCGTCATGTTTCTGGTGGCCGCGGCCCAGGTATCCGCCTGGCTGATTACGATCGCGGAATTACCCATGATGGTGTCAGATTTGCTGCAGCCGCTGGTCGACTCTCCGCGACTCTTATTTATCGTCATTATGATCTCAATTATGGTCGTCGGTATGGTGATGGATTTAACGCCAACGGTGTTAATTCTTACCCCTGTATTATTGCCATTAGTTAAAGAAGCCAATATTGATCCGATTTATTTCGGCGTCATGTTCATTATTAACTGCTCTATTGGATTAATCACACCGCCCGTTGGCAACGTCCTCAACGTTATTTCCGGGGTAGCAAAATTGAAATTTGATGACGCGGTAAGAGGCGTATTCCCTTACGTTGTCGTCCTGATGTCGCTGCTGGTTTTATTTATTTTTATTCCCGAGCTAATTATCACACCGCTTAAATGGATTAATTAAAGGATAATATTATGAAATTACACGTTATTGCTCGTTCATTATTGATAGCTGGTCTGACGGTTTTCAGCGTGTCGTCTCTGGCGGCGCAATCTTTACGTTTTGGTTATGAAACACCGCAAACTGACTCTCAACATATTGCCGCGAAAAAATTTAACGAACTATTAAAAGAAAAAACTAACGGCGAATTAACGCTAAAACTCTTTCCTGACAGCACATTAGGTAACGCCCAGGCAATGATCAGCGGGGTGCGCGGCGGAACTATTGATATGGAAATGTCCGGTTCGAACAATTTCACCGGCCTGGCCCCTGTATTCAACTTACTTGATGTCCCCTTCCTGTTTCGCGATACCGCGCATGCGCATAAAACGCTCGACGGCAAAGTCGGCGATGAACTGAAAAAATCACTCGATTCAAAAGGGTTAAAAGTCCTCGCCTACTGGGAAAACGGCTGGCGCGACGTCACCAACTCCCGCGCGCCGGTAAAAACGCCGGGCGATTTGAAAGGCTTAAAAATCCGCACTAACAACAGCCCAATGAATATCGCGGCCTTTAAAATCTTCGGCGCGAACCCTATTCCGATGCCATTCTCCGAAGTCTATACCGGCCTCGAAACCCGTACGATTGATGCCCAGGAACACCCTATCAACGTCGTGTGGTCAGCGAAATTCTATGAGGTACAGAAATACCTCTCCCTCACTCATCACGCCTATTCGCCTCTTCTGCTGGTGATCAATAAAGCCAAATTCGACGCTTTAAGCCCGCAGTTCCAGGAGGCACTGCTGAGTTCCGCCAAAGAAGCGGGTGACTATCAGCGCAAACTGGTCGCCGAAGATCAGCAAAAAATTATCGATGGCATGAAAGAAGCCGGAGTTGAAGTCCTGACCGATATCGACCGTAAAGCCTTCAGCGATGCGCTGGGCAGCCAGGTGCGCGATATGTTCCTGAAAGACAACCCGCAGGGCGCCGATCTCCTGAAAGCCGTGGACGAGGTGCAATAAGTCATGAGCAACTACTGGCTGGGGTTAGATTGTGGTGGGAGTTGGCTAAAAGCCGGGTTGTACGATGGCGCAGGCCGGGAAGTAGCGGTGCAACGCCTGCCGCTGCACGCTTTAAGCCCGCAGCCAGGCTGGGTTGAACGCGATATGACCGAGCTGTGGCAACAGTGCGCCTCGGTCATCAGCAAACTGCTGGCGCACACGGGGGTGAACGGTTCACAAATCCGCGGTCTGGGTATTTCAGCCCAAGGGAAGGGCCTGTTTCTGTTAGATAAAAGCGATCGGCCATTAGGTAAAGCGATACTCTCTTCCGATCGTCGCGCCATGGAAATTGTCCAGCGCTGGCAAAAAGAAGCGGTTCCGCAAAAACTCTACCCGCTGACTCGGCAAACCCTGTGGACCGGGCATCCGGTCTCCCTTTTACGCTGGGTAAAAGAGAATGAGCCGCAGCGCTACGCGCAGATAGGCAGCGTCATGATGACGCATGACTATCTGCGCTGGTGCTTAACCGGCGTGAAGGGCTGCGAAGAGAGCAATATCTCCGAGTCCAACCTCTACAACATGGCGACGGGCCAGTACGACCCGCGCCTGACCGAATGGCTGGGCATCAGCGAAATCGACAGCGCGCTGCCCCCCGTGGTGGGTTCAGCCGAAATATGCGGGGAGATCACCGCTCAGGCGGCCGCCATCACCGGTCTGGCGGCGGGTACCCCCGTCGTCGGCGGCCTGTTTGACGTGGTTTCCACCGCCCTTTGCGCCGGTATTGAGGATGAATCAACGCTCAATGCGGTGATGGGTACCTGGGCCGTCACCAGCGGCATCGCTCACGGCCTGCGCGACCATGAGGCCCACCCTTACGTCTATGGCCGCTACGTCAATGACGGGCAGTATATCGTTCACGAAGCCAGCCCGACCTCCTCCGGCAACCTTGAATGGTTCACCGCCCAGTGGGACGACCTCTCTTTTGACGAGATCAACCAGGCGGTCGCCAGCCTGCCGAAAGCCGGTAGCGACCTCTTTTTTCTGCCGTTTCTCTACGGCAGCAATGCCGGACTGGAGATGACCTGCGGTTTTTACGGCATGCAGGCGCTGCACACCCGCGCGCACTTGCTGCAGGCGATTTATGAAGGCGTGGTCTTCAGCCATATGACCCACCTCAACCGCATGCGTGAACGCTTTACCGACGTTTGCGCCCTGCGCGTTACCGGCGGCCCGGCCCACTCCGACGTCTGGATGCAGATGCTGGCGGACGTCAGCGGTTTACGCATTGAACTGCCGCAGGTGGAGGAGACCGGCTGCTTCGGCGCGGCGCTGGCAGCCCGCGTCGGCACCGGCGTATATCGCGATTTCCGCGAGGCCCAACGCGACCTGCAGCACCCGGTGCGCACGCTGCTGCCGGACATGACCGCACACGCCCTCTACCAGCGCAAATACCGCCAATACCAGGATTTGATTGAAGCACTACAGGGCTATCACGCCCGTATTAAGGAGCACGCATTATGAGCCGACCATTACTGCAACTGGCGCTCGACCACACCAGCCTGGAAGCAGCCCAGCGCGATGTCGCCCTGCTACAGGATCATGTCGATATCGTTGAGGCCGGAACCATCCTTTGTTTAACCGAAGGCCTTAGCGCGGTGAAAGCCCTGCGAGCGCAGTGCCCGGAAAAAATCATCGTCGCCGACTGGAAAGTGGCCGATGCCGGAGAAACCCTGGCGCAGCAGGCGTTTGGCGCTGGCGCTAACTGGATGACTATCATCTGCGCTGCGCCGCTCGCCACGGTCGAGAAAGGCCATGCCGTCGCGCAATCCTGCGGCGGTGAAATTCAAATGGAACTGTTCGGCAACTGGACGCTGGACGACGCCCGAGACTGGTATCGCGTCGGGGTTCGCCAGGCGATTTACCACCGCGGACGCGATGCTCAGGCCAGCGGGCAGCAGTGGGGAGAAGCGGACCTGGCGCGTATGAAGGCGTTGTCCGACATCGGCCTTGAACTGTCAATTACCGGCGGCATTACCCCAGCGGATCTGCCGCTGTTCCGCAACATTAACGTTAAGGCATTTATCGCCGGACGTGCGCTGGCGGGTGCCGCCCATCCGGCGCAGGTCGCAGCCGAATTCCACGCCCAAATTGACGCCATTTGGGGAGAAAAGCATGCGTAATCATCCATTAGGTATTTACGAGAAAGCGCTGGCGAAAGACCTCAGTTGGCCGGAGCGGCTGGTGCTGGCAAAAAGCTGCGGTTTTGATTTTGTCGAGATGTCGGTGGATGAAACGGATGAACGCCTTTCGCGCCTGGAGTGGACGCCAGCCCAACGCGCATCGCTGGTGAGCGCGATGCTGGAAAGCGGCGTCGCCATCCCGTCGATGTGCCTCTCCGCCCATCGTCGCTTCCCTTTTGGCAGCCGCGACGAAGCGGTACGCGAGCGGGCGCGTGAAATCATGACCAAAGCCATTCGCCTGGCGCGCGACCTGGGGATCCGCACCATCCAGTTGGCAGGTTACGACGTCTATTACGAAGAACACGACGAAGGCACCCAGCAACGTTTCGCCGAAGGGCTGGCGTGGGCGGTGGAACAGGCCGCAGCGGCGCAGGTGATGCTGGCGGTGGAGATCATGGATACCGCGTTTATGAACTCCATCAGCAAGTGGAAAAAGTGGGACGAGATGCTTTCGTCACCGTGGTTCACCGTTTATCCAGACGTCGGCAACCTCAGCGCCTGGGGGAACGACGTGACCGCCGAACTGAAGCTGGGTATCGACCGTATCGCCGCTATCCACCTGAAAGACACGCTGCCGGTAACCGGTGACAGCCCCGGCCAGTTCCGCGACGTGCCGTTTGGCGAAGGATGCGTTGATTTTGTCGGCATCTTCAAAACGCTGCATGAGCTGAACTATCGCGGTTCATTTCTGATTGAGATGTGGACAGAGAAAGCCAGCGAGCCGGTGCTGGAAATTATCCAGGCCCGCCGCTGGATTGAATCACGGATGCAGGAAGGAGGTTTCACATGTTAGAGCAACTGAAAGCCGAGGTGCTGGCGGCCAACCTGGCCCTCCCGGCGCACGGGCTGGTCACCTTTACCTGGGGCAACGTCAGCGCGGTCGATGAGACGCGCAAGCTGATGGTCATTAAGCCTTCCGGCGTCGAATATGAGGTGATGACCGCCGACGATATGGTGGTGGTAGAGATCGCCAGCGGTAAGGTCGTTGAAGGCAACAAAAAACCGTCGTCCGATACCGCGACCCATTTGGCGCTCTATCGCCGCTATCCGCAGATCGGTGGGATCGTGCATACCCATTCCCGCCATGCGACGATCTGGTCGCAGGCCGGGCTCGATCTCCCCGCCTGGGGCACCACCCACGCCGACTATTTCTATGGCGCGATCCCCTGTACCCGGCTGATGACCGTTGAGGAGATTAACGGCGAGTACGAGTATCAGACCGGCGAGGTGATTATTAAAACCTTTGAAGAGCGCGGTCTCGATCCGGCGCAAATCCCGGCGGTATTGGTTCATTCGCACGGCCCGTTTGCCTGGGGTAAAAATGCCGCCGATGCCGTCCACAACGCCGTGGTGCTTGAGGAGTGCGCCTATATGGGGCTGTTCTCGCGCCAGTTGGCCCCGCAGCTACCGGATATGCAGCCTGAACTGCTCGATAAACATTATCTGCGTAAACACGGCGCGAATGCCTATTACGGGCAGTAATGCCGGCAGCCACAGCCTGTGTCAGATGGCGGCTGCGCCTTATCCGACCTACAAGATTTGCAATATCAATACGTTGTGATGAACTCTTGTAGGCCCGATAAGCAAAGCGCCATCGGGCATTCAGTTTGCAACCGCGTTGTCAGAGGGCCAAAGATTATACTCAAGAATTAACGTGTTCCTTACTGTAGCGCCGCTTCCAGGCGGTAGGCGTCAGGCCGGTGTGCTTGCGGAAGATCTGGCGAAAGTAACCAACGTCATTAAAACCGCACCGCTCCGCCACCTCTTTTAACGAACGCGCGTCGCTAATCAGCAACTTTTCCGCCTCGCGCACCCGCTGGCGGTGGATGGCTTCCGTTAGCGTAAGGTGAAATACCCGCCGATAAACGCGTCCCAGATAATCCACATTGCAATGCAGTTCTTTCGCCAGAACCGAGCTGGAAAGCGGCAGGTGATAGTGCGTTCGAATCAGCTGCTTCACTTTCCAGGCCAGCGACACGCCAGCGGCCTCGGCGTTTTCATTCTGCCGGGCGTCAACAGTGAGCTGCTGCAAAATCAGCAGCACGATGAACTCCAGCGCCGGGCTGCGCTGGTGCTTTTCCTGCTCGTTCATAAACTGGCGAAAAAGCGCAATCAGCGCCTGCGGATCGGCAACCTGGGTATGCTGCGGCACGGAAAGATGCGTCAGCCAGCGCGGGTCACTGTCCGGCGCTTTGACCTCAAAATGGAGCCAGTAAAATTTAAGATCGGCGGGAAACTCCTCAACGCCAATATGGCGGCGATGCGGCCAAAGCAACAGGCTTTCCCCGGCTTCGACACAGAAAACACATTCTTCTTCCTGAATTTTCAGGCAGCCTTTTTCCACAAATATAATTTCCCACGATTGCAGACGCCTGGCAGGATGACGCCCAATGCCGCGAGAAATAAATAATCCGCCGTTTTGGACTTTAATCGGTAATGTTATGGATAATTCGAGCATTAATATGTCATTTCCCGCTCATTCAGCACCGTATTTCATATTACCTTTTGATTATTAACTAAAAATAGTCCTTTCACTCGATCCATCTCACATTTTTAAATACGGGTCGGAATCGTCATCTTTTTTTACTCTTTTATCGCCTTGTCGCTCACCGCTATCCGGGCAAAATGAATCAGGTCATAACGCGAAAATAAAAATTACTGCCATAAAATACCCCGTCAGCGAGGAATATCTATGACCTCTACAGCCTTAAGGAGCACGAAATGAACGTACTGGAAGTCGATCTGCATAAACTGACGGTCAGCGATCCGTTCCTCGGACAGTATCAACAACTGGTTCGCGATGTGGTTATTCCTTACCAGTGGGATGCGTTAAACGATCGTATTCCAGAGGCTGAACCCAGCCATGCCATTGAAAATTTCCGCATTGCCGCAGGCCAGCAGACGGGCGACTTTTACGGCATGGTCTTTCAGGACAGCGACGTGGCGAAATGGCTGGAAGCGGTTGCCTGGTCACTGTGCCAGAAGCCCGATCCAGCGCTTGAGAAAACCGCCGATGAGGTGATTGAACTGGTGGCCGCCGCGCAGTGTGACGATGGCTATCTCAATACGTACTTTACGGCAAAAGCCCCGCAAGAACGCTGGAGCAACCTGGCGGAGTGCCATGAGCTTTATTGCGCCGGGCATCTGATTGAAGCGGGCGTCGCCTTCTTTCAGGCCACCGGCAAGCGTCGGCTGCTAGACGTCGTTTGTCGCCTGGCCGATCATATCGACAGCACTTTCGGCCCTGGCGAAAATCAGCTGCACGGCTATCCGGGCCACCCGGAAATTGAGCTGGCGCTGATGCGTCTGTATGAGGTAACAGAGCAGCCGCGCTATATGACGCTGGCAAGCTACTTTATCGGGCAGCGCGGCACCCAACCGCACTTCTACGACGAAGAGTACGAAAAACGCGGCCAAACCTCTTACTGGCATACCTACGGCCCGGCGTGGATGGTCAAAGACAAAGCCTACAGCCAGGCGCATCTGCCAATTTCACAGCAGCAGACGGCAATCGGCCACGCGGTACGTTTTGTCTATCTGATGACTGGCGTGGCGCATCTCGCTCGCCTGAGCAACGATGAAGGCAAACGCCAGGACTGCCTGCGTCTGTGGAAAAATATGGCGCAGCGTCAGCTGTATATCACCGGAGGCATCGGTTCACAGAGCAGCGGCGAATCCTTTAGCAGCGATTACGATTTACCGAATGATTCGGTCTATGCGGAAAGTTGCGCTTCAATCGGCCTGATGATGTTCGCCCGCCGGATGCTGGAAATGGAAGCCGATAGCCAGTACGCCGACGTGATGGAGCGCGCGCTGTACAACACCGTCCTCGGCGGTATGGCGCTCGATGGCAAGCATTTCTTCTACGTCAACCCGCTGGAAGTGCATCCAAAATCGTTAAAATTCAACCATATTTACGATCACGTTAAGCCCATCCGCCAGCGCTGGTTTGGCTGCGCCTGCTGCCCGCCGAACATCGCCCGCGTGCTCACCTCCCTTGGTCACTACATCTACACGCCGCGTGCGGATGCGCTGTACATCAATATGTACGTGGGTAACAGCATGGAAATACCGGTTGAAAATGGCGCGCTCAAACTGCGAATCAGCGGGAACTACCCGTGGCATGAGCAGGTGAAGATTGCCATCGACTCTGTGCAGCCGGTACGTCACACGCTGGCGCTACGTCTGCCGGACTGGTGCCCTGAGGCAAAAGTGACGCTCAACGGGCTGGAAGTGGAGCAGGATATTCGCAAAGGTTATCTGCATATCCGTCGAACCTGGCAGGAGGGCGATACGATAACCCTGACGCTGCCGATGCCGGTTCGCCGCGTGTATGGCAATCCGCTGGCGCGTCACGTCGCCGGTAAGGTTGCCATTCAGCGCGGGCCGCTGGTCTATTGCCTTGAGCAGGCCGATAACGGCGAAGAACTGCATAATCTGTGGCTACCGAAAGAGAGTGAGTTCCGGGTCTTTGAGGGCAAAGGGCTTTTTGCGCATAAGATGCTGATTCAGGCTGAAGGCGAGAAGCAAAGCGCCCCAGATGCGCAGCATCAGGCGTTGTGGCACTACGATAACGCGCCGTCATCGCGCCAGCCGCAGACGCTAACGTTCATTCCGTGGTTTAGCTGGGCCAACCGTGGCGAGGGCGAAATGCGGATTTGGGTTAACGAACGGTAATACTGTGCCGGATGGCGGCTGCGCCTTATCCGGCCTACAAGATTTGCAATATCAGTATATTGCGATGAATTTTTGTAGGCCTGATAAGCGCAGCGCCATCAGACATTACCACCAGGCTAATATCAACGCGGTAGGCCCGATAAGCGAAGTGCCATCGGGCATTACCACCAGGCTGATATCAATGCGGTAGGCCCGATAAGCGCAGCGCCATCGGGCATTACCACCAGGCTGATATCAATGCGGTAGGCCCGATAAGCGCAGCGCCATCGGGCATTACCTCTTGCGTCAGAACAGCCCCAGCGGCTTATCGGAATAGCTCACCAGCAGGCACTTGGTTTGCTGGTAGTGTTCCAGCATCATCTTATGCGTTTCGCGCCCGATGCCCGACTGCTTATAGCCGCCGAACGCCGCATGTGCCGGATAGGCGTGATAGCAGTTGGTCCATACGCGCCCGGCCTGGATCCCGCGCCCCATTTTATACGCCAGCGATCCATTACGGCTCCAGACGCCAGCGCCCAGGCCGTATTGGGTATCGTTAGCGATTTCCAGCGCCTCCTCCATGGTTTTAAAGGTGGTTACCGCCAGCACCGGGCCAAAGATCTCCTCCTGAAAGACGCGCATATTGTTCTTACCAAACAGGATAGTAGGCTCAAGGTAATAGCCCTCTTTAAGTTCGCCATCCAGCTCCTTGCGTCGCCCACCGGTCAGAATATCGGCCCCCTCTTTTTTACCGATATCGATATAATTGAGGATAGTCTCAAGCTGGCCGTGGGAGACCTGCGCCCCCATCTGTGTACCGCTATCTAGCGGGTTCCCGCTGCGAATGCTCTCTACCCGGCGAATAGCGCGCTCCATAAAGCGCTCATAGATGGACTCCTGGACCAGCGCACGGCTTGGACAGGTACACACCTCGCCCTGGTTAAAGGCAAACAGGGCAAATCCCTCCAGCGCTTTATCAAAGAACGCATCTTCCTCATCCATCACGTCGGCAAAGAAGATATTTGGCGATTTACCGCCTAACTCCAGCGTCACCGGAATAATATTCTGCGTGGCGTACTGCATGATCTGTTGACCCACTTCCGTCGAACCGGTAAACGCCACCTTCGCGATACGTTTCGAGGTCGCCAGATATTCACCGATCTCGCCGCCCGCGCCGTTCACGACGTTGACGACGCCCGGCGGTAACAGATCGCCAATGACTTCCATTAACAGCAGAACGGAAAGCGGCGTCAGGCGTGCCGGTTTAAGCACCACGCAGTTACCCGCCGCCAGCGCTGGCGCCATTTTCCAGCTTGCCATCAACAACGGAAAGTTCCACGGGATTATCTGCCCCACGACGCCAAGCGGTTCGTGAAAATGGTAGGCCACGGTTTCGCTATCAACTTCGCTGATCCCGCCCTCCTGCGCACGTATACAGGAGGCGAAATAGCGGAAATGATCAATCGCCAGCGGTACGTCGGCGGCGCTGGTTTCACGAATCGGTTTACCGTTATCCCAGGTTTCCGCTGTCGCCAACAGTTCGAGGTTTTGTTCCATCCGATCGGCGATCTTAAACAAGATAGCGGCACGGTCTTGTACTGACGTATGCGCCCACTTATCTTTCGCCTTATGCGCGGCGTCGAGCGCTAAATCGATATCTTTTTTACCGGAGGAAGCGACTTCACATAGCGGCTGGCCGGTCACTGGCGTCAGGTTTTGATAATATTCGCCGTCGGCGGGCGCAACCCAGTCACCGCCAATAAAATTGTCATAGCGGGCTTTTAACTTCAGTGGGTACCCGTATTCACCTGGCTGAATACGTGTTGAAGGGGGATTGTTCGTCATGACCAACTCCTTATTGTAAAGGTACTCCACAAGGGTAGACGGTACTGGTGAATTTTTCGCCAATGGTTTCCCGCTTTACGACAGCAATCACGAATTACTTTCCTTTACGTTTCTCCGTCTGGTTTTAGCCATACTAAACAGGTGCCTGTTTAACGTACGGAGAACACTATGCAGCAATATATCGGCATTGATGTGGGAGGAACTCACGTCAAATATGGCGTGATTAACAGTGACGGCGAAGAATTAACCCATTATCAATTCGATACGCCAGAGGACGCCTCCACGTTTACCCGCAAATGGCAGGATGTGGTGGCGCGTTGTCAACAGGACTATGACATTGCGGCAATCGGGGTCAGTTTCCCCGGCCATATTAATCCCCATAACGGTCATGCGGCAAAAGCGGGCGCGCTGGCTTACCTGGATGACGTCAACCTGATGGAGTTGTTCAGCGGGCTGACCGATCTGCCGCTGGTCGTGGAGAACGACGCGAACTGCGCGGCGCTGGGCGAAATGTGGCGAGGCGCCGGGCAGCATTATGAAAACATGGTCTGTATCACCATTGGAACCGGCATTGGCGGCGGTATTATCGTCGGACGAGAACTGTATCGCGGCGCACATTTCCACGCCGGTGAATTCGGCGTCATGCCGGTCGGGAATAATGGCGAAAGTATGCATAAAATCGCGTCAACCAGCGGATTAATGGCGTCGTGCCGCCAGGCGCTGGCGCTGCCTGCCGAAGAGATGCCGCCTGCGGATGTGATCTTCGAACGAATGGCGACCGATGTTCATCTGCGTGAGGCGGTCAATGACTGGGCGCGTTATCTTTCACGCGGCGTTTACAGCGTGATCTCTATGTTTGATCCGGGCGTGGTGCTGATCGGCGGAGGAATAAGCGAACAGGAAAAGCTCTACCCGCTCCTGACGCGGCATCTTGAAACGTTTGAAATGTGGGAGGCGCTCCAGGTGCCGATTCAGCCCTGCCAACTGGGAAATCAGGCGGGCAGGCTGGGCGCCGTCTGGCTGGCGCAGCAAAAGCTCGATCGAAGCTAACGTGTTACGCCTTATCCGGCCTGCATCGTCTACGCAGGCCCGGTAAGCGTCCGCGCCACCGGGCAAAGGCGTTACATCAAATTTCCACAATCTCATCGTGAGTCGCCTGAATAAGGCGCAAAGAATACGGGTGAAATTATCCTGATAACAGGTTCACGCTGGCTATTTTAAGAAGCCAGAAAAATAAAAAGCACATCTGGTTCATTTCCTGATGTGCTTTTTATAAAGCAACGCAATAATTGTATTGCTTCATTTGTTATTTAATTTAACCATTTCATTCTTTTTGCGGAAATAATAACGCATCACGTAATAAATGATCATTCCCACGACGTCGTGTAAATCCAATCCGGTCAAAATATTCAAGGATCTGAATGGCCAGCTTCCGCCCTACATTCAGCCTGTCGCGAAAATCCGCCGCACACGTTGATCCTCTCTCTTGATCCAGCTCGCGGATCATATTGGCGAAAGCGACAATCCGATCGTTACGATAGTACCGATCTTTTACGATCGCGGTAATGATGCCTTGCTGCGCCGCCTGCCGCAGCACCAGCCGCATCAATTGTTCTTCCGTTCCGGTCTCTTTCGCCAGATCGCGTACCCACCAGGGCTCATCGCCAAATAGCGGTTCAACTTTTTGCCAGACGGCCTGCTGCTCATCGCTAAATCCCGCTTTATGATCCGGCAGATGCAACCAACCGTGATGGCTATGAATCAGGCCGTCGTCGCGCATCCGCTCGATCAGCATCAGGACCAGCGCTTCATCCTCCATTGGCAGGGCCATGCGACGTAAACGCTCGCGTCCCGGCCCCGGTTCATCGCGGTGCTGTTCGTGGTAGGTCGCCAGCGTATCAAGAATCTTACGCTGCCAGCGGGCGGCGACGGGCGCGCTTAACAGATTGTCTCCGGCCTGGATAAAACCATGTTGCTCAATAAGCTGACGCATACCGAGAGGATTAAGCTGACGCGCCCAACCGAAATCCGGCAGGTTGACGGCGCCGCGTTCCAGATGAATGGCCAACGCCGCGCTATCGTCCTGCGCGGCAGCAAGCGTTGAAAGCCAGTGCAAATAATCTGGCTTACGTTTACCGCGACGCGGCGCCTTAAGCGTCACCACGCGTGCGCCGGCAAGGGTGGCACGTGCGGAAATATCACGCAGCACCAGTCTGTCATTATCGGCCAGCCACAACGGCGTATCAAAGATCAGCTCGGCCAGCCCGCCTTCCAGCAAAGAGACGCGACCGGTCACATGGCTGGCGGCATGGTGAATATGTAGCGGCTGCCATTGGGAAAGCGGCGCATGAAGCGCCAGAGAAACGATCACCCGGGAAAAAGCTTCCCCCACCGGCGCATCGGAAAGCAGCCAGTCGCCGCGGTTAAGCTGCTCCTTCTCCGCATCGCCCGCAATATTGAGCGCAATACGTTGCCCGGCATACGCATGGTCGGTGGGCTGATTTTGCGCGTGTAGACTTCGTACGCGCATCGGCGTATTAACGCCGGTCAACCATAGCGTATCGCCCACGTTTACCTCTCCGCTCAACGCCGTTCCGGTCACCACCAGTCCCGCCCCTTTCACCGTAAACGCACGGTCGATAGCCAGACGGAAGCGATGCTGCGCGGCGTGTAAACGTGCAGGAAGCTGCTGTAAATGAGCGCGAAGTTCTGCAATACCGCGCCCTTCATTGGCAGCGGTGACAAATACAACGGTATCGGCGAAGCCATAGTTGTCGAGCGCCGCCAGTACCTCTTCACGTACTTCACCGATACGCGCCTCGTCCACGCGATCGGCTTTGGTCAGCGCTACGGTGAGCTGGAGATTACCCGTCAGTTGCAGGATCTGTAAATGCTCGCGCGTTTGCGCCATGACGCCGTCATCACAGGCGACCACCAGCAAAGCGTGATCGATACCGCCTACGCCCGCCAGCATGTTAGAAAGGAATTTTTCATGCCCAGGCACATCGATAAAGCCCAGCACACGACCATCCGGCTGCGGCCAATAGGCGTAACCCAGATCGATAGTCATCCCGCGTTTTTTCTCTTCCGGCAGGCGATCGGCATTGACTCCGGTAATCGCCTGGAGCAACGTCGTTTTACCGTGGTCTACGTGTCCGGCAGTTGCAATAATCATTTCAGCATCATCTCCATAAACCGGCTTTCGTCTTCAAGACAGCGCATATCCAGCCATAAACGGCCATCATAAATTCGGCCAATGACCGGTACAGGCAGCATGCGCCAGCGGGCCGCCAGCGCCTCCAGCCGACTACCGCGCCCATCGTGCGGGGTAAAGGTCATGGCGGCGCTGGGAAGGCGGTCTACCGGTAATGAACCGCTGCCGATTTGCGACAGGCAGGGTTTAACCTCCAGCGCAAATTCATCGCCGTAACGTGCCGCCAGCCGCGCCTGTAACCGCTGCGCTTGTTCGCGAATCGACGCTTCGCTGCGGGTTAACAGACGCAGGGTGGGTAATTTCTCCGCCAACGCTTCCGGGTGCAGATACAGACGTAACGTTGCCTCCAGCGCCGCCAGCGTCATTTTATCCGCACGCAGGGCGCGTTTCAGCGGATGGCTTTGCAGTTGGGCAATCATCGCTTTTTTGCCGACGATGATCCCGGCCTGCGGCCCGCCCAGCAACTTATCGCCGGAGAAGCTTACCAGGCTGACGCCTGCGGCAATGAGCTGCTGCGGCATCGGCTCTTTGGGTAAGCCATATTGACTTAAATCCACCAGCGAACCGCTGCCCAGATCCGCCACCACCGGAATATCCAGCTCTCGCCCGATTTCCGCCAGTTCCGCTTCCTCTACCGTTTTGGTAAAGCCCTCAATGCTGTAATTACTGGTATGTACCTTCATCAACAGCCCGGTATTTTCATTTACCGCCTGACGGTAATCTTTCGCGTGCGTCCGGTTGGTGGTGCCTACTTCATGCAGCGTACAGCCCGCCTGGCGCATAACATCCGGAATACGAAACGCGCCGCCGATTTCGACCAGCTCACCACGCGAAACCACCACCTCTTTGCCGCTGGCTGTCGCCGCCAGCATCAGCAATACCGCCGCCGCATTGTTATTGACGATACAGGCGTCCTCCGCCCCGGTGATTCGGCATAACAGCGTCGCCAGCGCCCGGTCGCGATGCCCCCGCCCGGCGCCATCTAAATCGTATTCCAGCGTCACCGGCGCGCGCATCGCCTGCGTTACCGCCTCAATCGCTTCTTGCGCCTGCAATGCGCGGCCAAGGTTGGTGTGCAGCACCGTCCCCGTCAGGTTAATCACCGGGCGCAGCGCGCTTTGCGCCGCATTTTCCAGCCGGAGTTTCGCCTCTTGCGCCCAGTCTGCGTACCAGTCGGGAAGCGTTTGCGTATTCCGTATGACGTCGCGCGCGTCGTCAAGCATCCGCCTAAGCAGATCAACCACCTGGGTATGGCCATACCGATCGCGCAGAGAAAGAAAAGCGCTATCGTGCAATAAGCGATCGATAGCAGGAAGCTGGCTGTAGAGTGTACGCGTTTCGCTTGTCATGAAAATGCCTGGCTGTTGGTGGCCCTCTCCTGGCGGGAGAGGGATATCGACATAAGGGGGATTGTAACGTGAGTTTGCTCAGGCGGACATAATGCGCGTCAAGCCTTTGGCGCTTCGGTGCGGGCAAAGCTTTCGCGTTGAAAAAGCGTTTCGACCAGTTTGACCAGGTGGGGGCGGCTAACACACCAGCCGGGCGCGACCCGGCGGAAGTTGAGATAGCCTACCGCACAGGCAATCGCGATAGTCGCCAGATTGACCGTATCCGTTTTTAGCGTCCCGTCGCTCAGATAACTTTCGAGCATATCCAGGCTGCGGTTGATTTTTTCCCGCTGGCGCAACAGTTCCGTTTCCGATTGTTGCGCCGCCGGACGCGCCTGTTCGCGTACAGAAACCAACGCTGCATCCATAATGCCGTCAGCCAACGCTTCAAGCTGGCGAACTTTAAGCGCTGCCATCGGGTCACGCGGGACCATCGCTGGCGCGATATCCAGCAGCTCAATATATTCCGCGATGATCGGCGAATCGAACCAGTACTCCCCTTTCTCCGTCACCAGCGCTGGCACCTTACCCAGAGGGTTGTATTGCGCCACGCCGTTATCCGCCTCGTAGGGTAGTTCATTAATAAATTCGAAGGTAATGCCTTTTTCGAGCAGCAGAACAGAGATTTTGCGCACAAAAGGGCTGGTGTAGCTACCGATGAGTTTCATGCCGTGTCCTTTTTGCCAACCAGTAAAAATCATAGTATGGCTCAAATAAGACGAAAAGAGACACAAAAGGAGGTTGCTGAATGACATAACGTGAGAGGGCTCGCGACAAAATGTTTGCCGGATCGTATTGACGTTACCCGGGCTTAAAATTTCTTGTGAAGAGGATCACAAAAATTCAACAAAGCACCAAAATAAAAATGTGAAATATCTCACATAAAATGGTCTTTTAAGGGCTAAAAATTAGATTCGTTGTTTTTTTACACAGCCACTTTGTGATCAATATCACATCAATTACCTCTCTACCCCCTATATTTATGTGACACAAATCACATAAATTGTCCCTGTCTGGACAGTTGAACGATTCAGTGCCAGATTGCGCAGTATCTACACTACAGGGTCCGGCTACCTCTGCCGCTACATTAACAAACCTCGGGCTTTCAGCCTGCGCGACAGCAACATAAGAAGGGGTGTTTTTATGTCATCCGATATTAAGATCAAAGTGCAAAGCTTTGGTCGATTCCTCAGCAATATGGTGATGCCTAATATCGGCGCGTTTATCGCGTGGGGTATTATCACCGCATTATTTATTCCAACAGGGTGGTTGCCTAACGAAACGCTGGCGAAACTGGTTGGTCCGATGATCACCTACCTGCTGCCGCTGCTCATCGGTTATACCGGCGGTCGTCTGGTTGGCGGCGAACGCGGCGGCGTAGTGGGCGCTATCACTACCATGGGCGTTATTGTCGGCGCGGATATGCCGATGTTCCTCGGCTCGATGATCGCCGGTCCATTAGGCGGCTACTGCATTAAGAAATTCGACAGTTGGGTAGACGGTAAGATCAAATCCGGTTTTGAGATGCTGGTGAACAACTTCTCCGCTGGCATTATCGGTATGATCCTCGCCATCCTGGCGTTCCTCGGTATTGGTCCGGCGGTTGAAGTCCTGTCCAAAATTCTGGCGGCGGGCGTTAACTTCATGGTGGCGCACGATATGCTGCCGCTGGCGTCCATTTTTGTTGAACCGGCGAAAATCCTGTTCCTCAATAACGCGATTAACCACGGCATCTTCTCACCGCTGGGTATCCAGCAGTCCCATGAGATGGGTAAATCCATCTTCTTCCTGATTGAAGCTAACCCGGGTCCAGGGATGGGCGTCCTGCTGGCGTACATGTTCTTCGGTCGCGGCAGCGCTAAACAGTCTGCGGGCGGCGCGGCAATTATCCACTTCCTGGGCGGTATCCATGAGATCTACTTCCCGTACGTGCTGATGAACCCACGTCTGATCCTGGCCGTTATCCTTGGCGGTATGACTGGCGTATTCACCCTGACCATCCTGAACGGCGGTCTGGTTTCTCCGGCTTCTCCTGGCTCCATTCTGGCCGTACTGGCGATGACGCCAAAAGGCGCTTACTTCGCTAACATCGCTGCCATCGTGGCGGCAATGGCGGTCTCCTTCGTGGTTTCTGCAATTCTGCTGAAAACCAGCAAAGTGAAAGAAGAAGATGACATTGAAGCGGCCACCCGTCGTATGCATGACATGAAAGCGGAATCTAAAGGCGCCTCTCCGCTGGCGGCTGGCGACGTGACCAACGACCTGAGCCATGTGCGTAAAATCATCGTGGCTTGCGATGCCGGTATGGGTTCCAGCGCGATGGGCGCAGGGGTACTGCGTAAGAAAGTACAGGATGCAGGCCTGAGCCAGATTTCCGTCACCAACAGCGCCATTAACAATCTGCCGCCGGATGTGGATCTGGTCATTACTCACCGTGACCTTACCGAGCGCGCGATGCGTCAGGTACCGCAGGCGCAGCATATTTCGCTGACCAACTTCCTGGATAGCGGCCTGTACACCAGCCTGACCGAACGTCTGGTTGCCGCACAGCGCCACAATACTAATGAAGAGAAAGTACGCGACCATCTGAAAGACAGCTTTGAGGAGGGTGATAACAACCTGTTCAAACTGGGTGCGGAGAATATCTTCCTGGGCCGTAAAGCCGCTAACAAAGAAGAGGCGATTCGCTTTGCCGGTGAACAACTGGTGAAAGGCGGCTATGTTGAGCCGGAATACGTCGAGGCGATGCTGGACCGCGAAAAGCTGACGCCGACTTACCTCGGTGAATCCATCGCAGTACCGCACGGCACGGTGGAAGCGAAAGATCGCGTGCTGAAAACCGGCGTGGTGTTCTGCCAGTATCCGGAAGGCGTACGCTTCGGTGAAGAAGAAGACGATATTGCCCGTCTGGTCATTGGTATCGCCGCTCGTAATAATGAGCACATCCAGGTCATCACCAGCCTGACCAACGCGCTGGATGATGAATCCGTGATCGAGCGTCTGGCGCACACCACCAGCGTGGATGAAGTGCTGGAACTGCTGGCAGGTAAAAAAGCTTAACAGTTAAGTATCCCCAAAATAGTTCGAGCTGCAGGAAGGCGGCAACGCAGTGAATCCCCAGGAGCGTACATAAGTACGTGACTGGGGTGAGCGAGGAGAGCCAACGCATCTGCAGTTCGAAATATGAAGGCGATATCCTCTCCCTTGTGGAGAGGGTTAGGTTGAGGGGAAATCTATGCAGTCCCTCACCCCAGCCCTCTCGGGTAAAAACATTAATGAAGGTTAATACTATGAAAGCATTACATTTTGGCGCAGGTAATATCGGTCGTGGCTTTATCGGCAAACTGCTGGCTGACGCGGGGATACAACTGACGTTTGCGGATGTAAACCAGGTCGTACTCGATGCCCTGAATGCCCGTCATAGCTATCAGGTTCATGTTGTGGGTGAAAATGAGCAGGTGGATACCGTTTCCGGCGTCAACGCTGTCAGCAGCATCGGCGATGATGTTGTCGACCTGATTGCCCACGTTGATTTAATCACTACTGCCGTGGGTCCGGTTGTGCTTGAGCGTATCGCTCCGGCCATCGCTAAAGGGCTGGTAAAACGTAAGGCGCAGGGCGTGGATGCCCCGCTGAATATCATCGCCTGTGAAAATATGGTGCGCGGCACAACGCAGTTGAAAGGCCATGTGATGAATGCCCTACCGGAAGACGCCAAAGCATGGGTAGAAGAACATGTTGGCTTTGTCGATTCCGCCGTTGACCGTATTGTGCCGCCATCTGCTTCTGCGACCAACGATCCGCTGGAAGTGACGGTAGAAACGTTCAGCGAGTGGATTGTCGATAAAACCCAGTTTAAAGGCGCGTTGCCAAACATTCCGGGGATGGAGTTAACGGATAACCTGATGGCATTTGTCGAACGTAAACTCTTCACGCTGAACACAGGTCATGCTATAACCGCGTACCTCGGCAAATTAGCCGGTCATCAAACCATTCGCGACGCCATTCTCGATGAGAGTATTCGTGCGGTGGTGAAAGGCGCGATGGAAGAAAGCGGCGCGGTGCTGATCAAACGCTACGGTTTTGATGCCGACAAACATGCGGCATACATTCAGAAAATCCTCGGTCGTTTTGAAAACCCGTATCTGAAAGATGACGTCGAACGCGTAGGTCGTCAGCCGCTACGCAAACTCAGCGCGGGCGACCGTCTGATCAAACCGCTGCTTGGCACCCTGGAATATGGTCTGCCGCATGTGAATCTGGTCAAAGGGATCGCGGCGGCGATGCATTTCCGTAGTGATGAAGATCCGCAGGCGCAGGAGTTAGCGGCTCTGATTACCGAAGAAGGCCCGCAGGCCGCGCTGGCGCAAATTTCCGGGCTGGATGCCAATAGCGATGTGGTGGCGGAGGCGGTTAACGCATATAACGCGACCAAATGACGCAGAATCCGGCGCAGGTTAGCCTGCGCCCAAATAACAGATTGTCAGATATGCAGGCAATAATGGAACAAACCCAGGCCTTTGAAAATCGTGTGCTTGAGCGTCTGAATGCTGGCAAAACCGTACGGAGCTTCCTGATTACCGCCGTCGAGTTATTGACCGAGGCGGTGAATATTCTGGTGCTCCAGGTGTTTCGCAAAGACGACTATGCCGTGAAATACGCTGTGGAACCGTTGCTGGACGGCGACGGGCCGCTGGGCGATCTTTCGGTACGTCTGAAACTTATCTATGGTCTGGGCGTACTCAGCCGCACCGAATATGAAGATGCGGAGCTGTTAATGGCGCTGCGCGAAGAGCTGAATCACGACGGCAATGAGTACGCCTTTACCGACGATGAAATCCTCGGGCCGTTTGGCGAACTGCACTGCGTCATGGCGCTACCGCCGCCGCCGCATTTTGATACGTCCGACGCGGCGCTATACGCCATGCAAATTCAGCGCTACCAGCAGGCGGTGCGTTCGACGATGGTCCTCTCTCTGACCGAGCTGATTTCTAAAATCAGCTTAAAAAAGGCCTTTCAAAAGTAAATCCCGCCGTTAACCTCTTTCTTCTTCTTTTGGTCGGTACAGCCGTCGGTAATATTCCAGACGCTGCAAATAAATGGGCGCGCTCTCCGACGGCACTTCGGAAGGAACATAATCACGCGGCGGCGTTTTATTCAGGTATTCACGGAACGCCTGGCTGGACGCCATAAAATCGACGGCTTTATCAATAAGAAGTGGTACGTTCTCACCTATTTTTGCCATGATAGATCCTCCATGTGGGACCCGCGTCTGACTCCCGCGGTCGCTTATTTGAGTTTAGGATCAATTTAGCGTTGTCATTGAGGAAAATGTGCTTAATCGCTTTTCTTGCCGACAAAAGGGCGCTTCATCTTTTCTTTCGACAAAAAGGATTTTATTCTCAACGAGATAATTAAATAGTGAGCAGTGTAATACTTGCCATAATTGATTATCTTTACGTCATGAGTTGTGAAGAATCACTCACTGCGCGCATACTATAAGGTATCTATCCCATTTCTATCAGAAGCTATCCCATGAAAGAAGTCGAAAAAAACGAAATTAAACGCCTGAGCGATCGTCTTGACGCTATTCGCCACCAGCAGGCAGGTCTCTCTCTGGTTGAATCCGCCGATAAATACGCGGAGCTGGAAAAAGAAAAAGAGACGCTGGAAGCAGAAATTATCCGTCTGCGCGAAGTACACAGCCAGAAACTGAGTAAAGAAGCGCAGAAGCTGATGAACCTGCCGTTTCGCCGCGCGATCACTAAAAAAGAGCAGGCCGATATGGGCAAACTCAAAAAAAGCGTACGCGGCCTGATCGTGGTGCACCCGATGACGGCGCTGGGCCGGGAAATGGGGCTCAAAGAGATGACAGGCTTCGCGAAGAGCGAGTTCTAAACCTTCCGCATCACAGGCTCTCAGGACACCCGTTGTACGGAGGGTGTCTTGAGAGCATCGGGCTATATTCCGAATTTTTCCTGGAAGTATTTACACCGCTTATATACAAGTTCATTTTTAACGGTAGCCCCTGCTTTTTCAGGATGAAAAATTCCACTATCATGCCTGTTTGTATTTATACAATGAATTTTTTTCATCCTCTTTTCTTATATCCCGCAGAATATGATTGACCCGCAAAATTAAATAACATTATCATCCCTGAAAAAAATCCCCATACATAAACATTATAATTATATTTTTATAAAGCATTGCTATGAGTAATTGATAAACAACGTCGGGTATTTGCGCATTTCTATAGAAACAATGAATGTTTTAATTATAACCATATATTAATGGCTATTGGCAATGCTCGCAAAATGATAAGTTAGCTGTATAAATAACAGGTTAACTATTTATATTATATAAATTATTAACAAGGATATTTTATATGCACAAAAATGGAAAATTTATCCCCCTGCTTGCGTTGGGATTCACATTCTTTTTATCTGGTTGTGACTACTTTGCAGATAAACACCTTGTTGAAGAGCTGAAAAAACAACAAAAAGAACAAGAAACAAAGATAAACCTGTTAGAAAAACAACAAAAAGAACAAGAAGCAAAGATGAATTTGCTAGAAAAACAACAAGCTACGCTTATCAACACGACTCAAAAGGTCGCCGAAGTCGTTGGCCGCGTTGAACGCAAACAACGGCTATTCGACTATACAGAACTGGACCCATCACAAACGCACTATTTTATTATTAACAACGGCAATATCGGATTAGCCGGGCGTATTCTATCTATTGAGCCAATAGATAATGGAAGTGTTATTCATCTTGATTTAGTTAACTTACTCAGCATTCCCGTATCAAACCTTGCGTTTAATATGACATGGGGTACGAAAAAACCTTCCGAGGCAAAAGATCTGCCTCGATGGCGACAACTCCTGCTCAACACAAAAATGGATTCGACAATCGAACTCTTACCGGGAGCATGGACAAACGTCACGCTAACATTAAAAGGCGTATCGCCCAATAATCTTAAGTATCTAAAAATAGGTATTAACATGGAGAATGTCATATTCGACAGCATACAGCCTATTAATGATACGAAAAAGAAGCCAAAAAAATAATAGCCATTGATACAATTATTTTAGAAAAGGAAAGCACTTATTCATGAACAGAATATTTAGAGTCCTCTGGAATGCCGCTACGGGAACATTTGTTGTCACCAGCGAAACCGCAAAAAGCCGCGGCAAAAAAAGCGGCCGCAGAAAGCTGGCGGTTTCCGCACTCATCAGTCTTAGCAGCATTATGGTTTCTGCGGACGCACTGGCCAATGCTGGGAACGATACAGGGAAAGGGATCGGCACTGAGAATGGATGGATAGCCATTGGCGAAGGCGCCGAAGCTGATTCAACAATAACAACTAAAGAAAAGGTCGCAGAAGATCCGTCCAAAGGATATGTAGCGGGTGCCGGTATTGCAATAGGTTACTATAGTAAGGCATCTGGGGCTTCCAGCACTGCGTTGGGCGGATATAGCCTTGCTGAGAGTATAGGCTCAGTGGCGCTAGGGGCAGGTGCACATACCACTTCTACGGCTAAATACTCTATGGCAGTAGGTACAAACGCAGTTGCCTCAAATCTTTACGCCATCGCACTGGGAACAAATGCAAATGCCTCAGGGAAAAATGCAATAGCGCTTGGACGCGATACCGTATCATCAGCAGAAAGAAGCCTGACGGTAGGATTAGGGGCGAATGCCGCATCTCTGGATAGCATGGCTTTCGGTTACAATACATCCGTAACGTCAGATGCGGCAAATGGCATTGCCTTCGGTAGTGGGGCGGTAACCTCTGCAAAAAATTCCGTCGCGATAGGGAGCAATTCTACAGCGACCGAAGAAAACGTAGTTTCTGTAGGGAGTGATGCCCTAAAGCGCAAAATTGTCAACGTTGGTAACGGAGCCATATCAGAAAGCAGCACCGACGCCGTTAACGGCTCTCAGCTATTTGCAACCAACGCCAATGTGACGCAGAACACCACTGATATTGCTGCCAATACCGACAGCATTAACCAAAACACAACCGATATCGCCACCAACACCACCAATATCAACAGCCTGAGCGACTCCGTCACCACGCTCACCGACGATGCCCTGTTGTGGGATGCAGCCTCTGGCGCATTCAGCGCTAAGCACAACGGAAGCGACAGCAAGTTAACCAATCTGGCGGCGGGTACCCTGGCCGCAGACAGCACCGACGCCGTTAACGGCTCTCAGTTGTTTGATACAAATGAGAAAGTGGATAAGAACACTGCTGATATCGCCACCAATACCGACAGCATCAACCAAAACACTGCCGATATTACCGCTAATACCGACAGCATTAACCAGAACACAACCGATATCGCCGCCAATACGACCAGCATCAATCAGAACACCACTGATATTGCCACCAACACTACCAATATCAACAATCTGAGCGATTCCATCACCGGCCTTACCGATGATGCCCTGCTTTGGGATGCTGACACTGGCGCATTCAGCGCTAAGCACAACGGAAGCGACAGTAAAATCACCAATCTGGCGGCGGGTACCCTGGCCGCTGACAGCACCGACGCCGTTAACGGCTCTCAGCTGTTTGCCACCAACGAAAATGTGTCTCAGAACACAACCGATATCGCCGCTAATACGACCAGCATCACTCAGAACACCACTGATATCGCCACCAACACCACCAGTATCAACAGTCTGAGCGACTCCGTCACCACGCTCACCGATGATGCCCTGCTTTGGGATGCGACCTCTGGCGCATTCAGCGCTAACCGCAACGGAAGCGCCAGTAAAATCATCAATGTCGCCGCCGGGGACCTTTCTGAGGACAGTACAGACGCAGTGAACGGCTCCCAGTTGTATGAAACCAACCAGAAGGTGGATCAAAACACCTCTGCTATCGCAGATATTAATACGTCCATCACCAATCTTAGCTCTGACAACCTGAGCTGGAATGAGACAACGAGTTCGTTCTCTGCCAGCCACGGAAGTAGTACGACAAACAAAATCACCAACGTTGCTGCCGGAGAGCTGTCTGAAGAAAGTACCGACGCGGTTAACGGATCGCAGCTGTTCGAAACCAATGAAAAAGTGGATCAGAACACGACCGATATCGCCGCCAATACCACTAACATCACTCAGAACAGCACCGCGATTGAGAACCTGAATACTTCTGTCTCCGACATTAATACGTCCATTACCGGCCTCACTGATAACGCTCTGTTATGGGACGAAGACATCGGCGCTTTCAGCGCAAACCACGGTGGAAGCACCAGTAAAATAACCAATGTCGCCGCCGGGGCGCTTTCTGAGGACAGTACAGACGCGGTAAACGGCTCACAGTTGTATGAAACCAACCAGAAGGTGGATCAAAACACCTCTGCTATCGCGGATATCAATACGTCCATCACCAATCTTGGTACCGATGCACTGAGCTGGGATGACGAAGAAGGCGCGTTCAGCGCCAGCCACGGTACCAGCGGTACCAATAAGATAACCAATGTAGCAGCAGGTGAAATCGCCAGTGACAGTACTGACGCCGTTAATGGCTCTCAGCTCTATGAAACTAACATGCTGATTTCTCAGTATAATGAATCTATTAGCCAACTAGCCGGCGATACCAGCGAAACCTATATCACGGAAAATGGTACCGGCGTGAAATACATCCGTACGAATGATAACGGGCTTGAAGGCCAGGATGCATACGCAACGGGTAACGGCGCAACGGCAGTAGGTTACGACGCCGTCGCCTCTGGCGCTGGCAGTCTGGCTCTTGGCCAAAACAGCAGCAGTAGCATTGATGGCAGTATCGCTTTGGGCAGTGGCTCCACCTCTAACCGCGCTATTACAACCGGTATACGAGAAACGAGCGTAACAAGCGATGGCGTTGTCATTGGCTACAATACAACAGACAGAAAGTTGCTGGGCGCGTTGTCATTGGGGACGGATGGAGAAAGCTATCGTCAAATTACCAACGTTGCGGACGGCTCTGAAGCGCAAGATGCGGTAACAGTTCGTCAGTTACAAAATGCCATTGGTGCGGTCACTACTACACCGACCAAGTACTACCACGCAAACTCAACGGAAGAAGATTCACTGGCTGTCGGAACTGACTCACTGGCAATGGGTGCGAAGACCATCGTCAATGCTGATGCAGGTATTGGTATTGGTCTGAATACACTGGTGATGGCTGATGCCATCAACGGTATTGCTATCGGTTCTAACGCACGCGCCTACCATGCAAACAGTATTGCAATGGGTAATGGTTCTCAGACCACTCGCGGCGCACAGACTGACTACACCGCCTACAACATGGACACACCGCAGAACTCTGTCGGTGAGTTCTCTGTCGGCAGTGAAGACGGTCAACGTCAGATCACTAACGTCGCGGCGGGTTCGGCAGATACCGATGCCGTTAACGTTGGTCAATTGAAAGTCACCGACAGCCGTGTTGCCGCGAATACCGAAAGCATCAATAACCTGAACACGCAGGTGAGTAGTCTTGATACTCGCGTCACCAATATTGAAAACGGTATTGGCGATATCGTCACTACCGGTAGCACCAAGTACTTCAAGACCAACACCGATGGCGTAGATGCAAATGCCCAGGGTGCGGACAGCGTCGCGATTGGCTCTGGCTCTATTGCTGCCGCTGAAAACAGCGTGGCGTTAGGCACAAATTCCGTCGCAGATGAAGCTAATACTGTGTCTGTCGGCTCTTCTACTCAACAACGCCGTATTACCAACGTTGCCGCAGGGGTGAACAACACTGACGCGGTTAATGTGGCGCAACTGAAAGCCTCAGAAGCAGGCTCCGTGCGTTATGAAACCAATGCAGATGGCTCGGTTAACTATAGCGTGCTCAACCTGGGAGACGGGAGTGGCGGTACCACTCGGATCGGCAATGTTTCAGCGGCGGTGAATGATACGGATGCGGTTAACTATGCGCAATTGAAACGCAGCGTCGAAGAAGCAAACACCTATACCGACCAGAAAATGGGTGAAATGAACAGCAAAATCAAAGGTGTAGAAAACAAGATGAGCGGCGGTATCGCTTCAGCGATGGCGATGGCCGGTCTGCCACAAGCCTACGCCCCGGGCGCCAACATGACCTCGATTGCTGGCGGTACGTTTAATGGTGAAAGTGCCGTCGCCATTGGGGTCTCCATGGTAAGTGAAAGCGGGGGCTGGGTGTATAAATTGCAAGGAACCAGCAACAGCCAGGGCGATTACTCTGCGGCCATTGGCGCGGGCTTCCAGTGGTAATGAAGTAACAACACTCCCGACATCAAAGGCAATGGCATAATGCCATTGCCTTTTCACTTCCCTTTGCTGTCCTCTCCCCTCAATTGGCCCTACCAATTTTAGCCCGTTACCACAGCCTACTCACATTTCACTAAATTAACTCTACAATACCGTTGCCAATAAATAACATCTGGTTAACTATTTGTTGTCATTATCCATACACAACAATATTGGCAGGACCACTTTTACACATAATGTGACCCCAACGAGATGAGCAAAGATTCATCCCATTATGCGTGTGGTTCTCAGGAGACCTGCAATGAACCTCTGGCAACAAAACTATGACCCGGCGGGTAATATCTGGCTTTCCAGCCTGATCGCATCGCTCCCAATCCTGTTCTTCTTTTTCGCCCTGATTAAACTCAAGCTGAAAGGCTACGTTGCCGCTTCGTGGACGGTGGTTATCGCGCTCGCCGTTGCGCTGCTGTTCTATAAAATGCCGGTCGATCACGCGCTGGCATCGGTCGTGTATGGCTTCTTCTACGGGCTATGGCCGATTGCCTGGATAATCATCGCCGCGGTCTTCGTCTATAAAATTTCGGTCAAGACCGGGCAGTTTGACATTATTCGCTCGTCAATTCTGTCAATTACCCCCGATCAACGTCTGCAAATGCTGATTGTCGGCTTCTGCTTCGGTGCGTTCCTTGAAGGCGCGGCGGGTTTCGGCGCGCCGGTGGCGATAACCGCCGCGCTGCTGGTGGGTCTGGGCTTTAATCCGCTGTATGCGGCAGGGTTGTGCCTGATTGTAAACACCGCGCCAGTCGCCTTTGGCGCGATGGGGATCCCGATTCTGGTTGCCGGACAGGTCACGGGCCTGGACAGCTTTGAAATCGGTCAGATGGTAGGCCGCCAGTTGCCATTCCTGACCATTATCGTCCTGTTCTGGATTATGGCGATTATGGACGGCTGGCGCGGCGTGAAAGAAACCTGGCCTGCGGTGATGGTCTCTGGCGGTTCGTTTGCTATCGCCCAGTATCTCAGCTCCAACTTTATCGGGCCGGAACTGCCGGACATTATCTCTTCGCTGGTGTCTCTGGTGTGCCTGACGCTGTTCCTCAAACGTTGGCAGCCGGTGCGCATCTTCCGCTTCGGCGATATGGGCGCGTCACAGGTCGATCAGACGCTGGCCCGTACCCGCTATACGACAGGGCAAATCGTTCGCGCCTGGTCGCCGTTTCTGTTCCTGACCGCCACGGTCACTCTCTGGAGCATACCGCCGTTCAAAGCGCTGTTTGCCCCCGGCGGCGCGCTGTATGACTGGGTAATTAACGTTCCGGTACCGTATCTCGATAAACTGGTCGCCCGTATGCCGCCGGTTGTACACGAAGCGACCGCTTACGCGGCGGTGTATAAATTTGACTGGTTCTCCGCCACCGGCACGGCGATCCTGTTTGCCGCGCTGTTGTCTATCGTCTGGCTGAAAATGAAACCCTCAGCCGCAATCCAGACCTTTGGCAGCACGCTGAAAGAGCTGGCGTTGCCGATTTACTCCATCGGCATGGTACTGGCGTTCGCGTTTATCTCGAACTATTCCGGGCTTTCTTCCACGCTGGCGTTAGCGCTGGCGCACACCGGCAGCGCCTTCACGTTCTTCTCGCCGTTCCTCGGCTGGCTGGGCGTCTTCCTGACCGGCTCGGATACCTCATCTAACGCGCTGTTTGCCTCTCTACAGGCTACCGCGGCGCAGCAAATCGGCGTCTCTGATGTGCTGATGGTGGCGGCGAATACCACTGGAGGCGTAACCGGGAAGATGATCTCGCCGCAGTCTATCGCCATCGCCTGCGCGGCGGTGGGACTGGTAGGAAAAGAGTCCGATCTGTTCCGTTTTACCGTCAAACACAGCCTGATCTTCACCTGTATGGTGGGCGTGATCACTACGCTTCAGGCCTATGTTTTAACCTGGATGATTCCGTGATTGTGATGCCAAAACGCCTGTCAGACGAGATTGCCTCTCGCGTGCGGGCGCTGATTGAAGAACAAAACCTGGAAGCGGGCATGAAATTGCCCGCCGAGCGCCAGTTGGCTCTACAGCTTGGCGTATCACGCAACTCTTTACGCGAAGCGCTGGCGAAGCTGGTCAGCGAAGGCGTGCTGGTGAGCCGTCGCGGCGGCGGGACATTTGTCCGCTGGCAGCACGAAACCTGGTCTGAACAGAATATCGTACAACCGCTGAAAACCCTGCTGGCGGACGATCCGGACTACAGTTTCGACATTCTGGAAGCCCGCCACGCCATTGAAGCCAGTACGGCCTGGCACGCCGCCATGCGTGCCACCGTTGCCGACAAAGAGAAAATCAGACTCTGCTTTGATGCGACGCTCAGCGAAGACCCGGATCTCGCCTCCCAGGCCGACGTGCGCTTTCATCTGGCGATCGCGGAAGCCTCGCACAATGTGGTGCTGTTGCAAACCATGCGCGGTTTCTTCGACGTCCTGCAATCCTCCGTCAAACAGAGTCGCCAGCGTATGTATCTCGTTCCGCCCGTATTCTCAAAGCTGACGGAACAACACCAGGCGGTGATGGACGCCATTCTGGACGGTAACGCCGAGGGCGCGCGTAAAGCGATGATGGCGCACCTCAGTTTTGTCCACACCACGATTAAACGATTTGATGAAGACCAGGCCCGCCAGGCGCGTATTACCCGCCTGCCTGGCGACCATAATGAGATGACCAGGGAGAATAAATCATGATTATTTCAGCAGCCAGCGATTATCGCGCCGCAGCTCAGCGCACGTTGCCTCCTTTCCTCTTCCACTACATCGACGGCGGCGCGTATGCGGAATATACCCTGCGCCGAAATGTGGAAGACCTGTCGCAAGTCGCTCTGCGCCAGCGCGTGCTGAAAAATATGTCCGATTTAAGCCTGGAAACGACCCTGTTTAACGAAACGTTGTCGATGCCGGTGGCATTAGCGCCGGTAGGTCTGTGCGGCATGTACGCCCGTCGCGGCGAAGTACAGGCCGCCGCCGCCGCAGACGCAAAGGGCATTCCGTTCACCCTTTCCACCGTCTCCGTCTGTCCGATAGAAGAAGTTGCACCAACCATTAAGCGCCCGATGTGGTTCCAGCTTTATGTACTGCGTGACCGGGGCTTTATGCGCAACGCGCTTGAACGTGCGAAAGCGGCGGGCTGCTCCACGCTGGTCTTTACCGTGGATATGCCGACGCCGGGCGCGCGCTACCGTGACGCCCACTCCGGGATGAGCGGCCCAAACGCGGCCATGCGCCGTTACTGGCAGGCGGTGATGCACCCTAAATGGGCGTGGGATGTCGGCCTGAACGGTCGCCCGCATGATTTAGGCAATATTTCCGCCTATCTGGGTAAACCGACCGGCCTTGAGGACTATATCGGCTGGCTGGCAAATAACTTCGATCCGTCCATCTCCTGGAAAGATCTGGAGTGGATACGCGAATTCTGGGACGGCCCAATGGTGATCAAAGGGATCCTCGATCCAGAAGATGCCCGCGATGCGGTACGTTTCGGCGCTGACGGTATCGTGGTGTCGAATCACGGCGGCCGCCAGCTCGATGGCGTGCTCTCTTCCGCCCGCGCCCTGCCCGCCATTGCCGATGCGGTGAAAGGCGATATCGCCATTCTGGCGGATAGCGGGATTCGTAACGGGCTGGATGTCGTGCGTATGATTGCGTTGGGGGCCGATACCGTACTGCTGGGTCGGGCCTATCTCTACGCGCTGGCGACGGCAGGAAAAGCGGGGGTCGCCAACCTGCTGGACCTGATCGAGAAAGAGATGAAAGTCGCCATGACCCTGACCGGCGCGAAATCCATTAGCGAAATCAGTGGCGATTCACTGGTGCAGGAACTGGGGAAAAGTTTGCCCGCCGCGCTGGCGCCAATGAGCAAAGGCGATGCCGCCTGAACGCCTGGCGCGTGAGAGCCCGGTAAATTTCTGCTATTCTGCCCCCCGCATTTAAGGGGGCATCATGCTTAACATCGTACTCTTCGAACCAGAAATCCCGCCGAATACCGGCAACATCATTCGTCTTTGCGCCAATACCGGCTTTCGTCTGCACATCATCGAACCGATGGGGTTTACCTGGGATGATAAGCGCTTACGCCGCGCAGGGCTGGACTATCACGAATTCGCCGCGGTTCAGCGCCATCACGATTATGCCGCCTTTGTCGCCGCCGAAAACCCGCAGCGCCTGTTTGCGTTGACGACAAAGGGCACGCCCGCCCATAGCGCCGTAAGCTATCAGGATGGCGATTATTTGATGTTTGGCCCGGAAACGCGCGGCCTGCCCGCCAGCATTCTCGATGCGTTGCCTAAAGAGCAGAAGATTCGCATTCCGATGATGCCGGATAGCCGTAGCATGAACCTGTCGAATGCGGTGTCGGTGGTGGTGTATGAAGCGTGGCGCCAGTTAGGATATCCCGGCGCGGTATTGCGGTCGTAATATATTCAATGCCGGATGGCGGCTAACGCCTGATCCGGCCTGGCCGATCCCGATGGCATGTTCCCGTTTATGCGGACTCTCGCTCAATCAAATGAAAGCCAATATCCACAATAGCTTCTGCGCACGGTTTCTGTTCAATACGATCGGCCAACAGCGTAGCGGCGCGCTGGCCAATGGCGCGTCTGTCAACGCTTACGGTAGTAATTGATGGTCGATTGCTGGCGGCAAAATCAAGGTCGCCAAAACCAATAACCGCTAAATCATGCGGAATGCGCATACCACGGCTTTCCGCCTCCATCATCGCCCCCTGTGCCAGGGTATCAGAACTGCAAACAATGACATCAAACGTCCCTTCGTCAAAAAGCTGGCTTAAACCGCTGCGCCCCAGCGAAAGCGATGCCGGAAGGGGGACATCTACCTGCGGTACGGCATGAATCGCGTGGCGTTGAAGAACACTACATAACCCCTGCTTACGTTGCGCGGCTCGGCGATCGGCGGTCCACAACAAGCCGGGACGACGATAGCCCTTACTCAAAAGATACTCCCCCGTCGCCTGCCCGACTTTTTCATGGGAAAAACCGACCAGCATATCAAGCGGCGTGGGCGTTAAGTCCCAAATTTCCACCACCGGAATAGCCGCGTTCAGGATGACCTTTTTCAGTTCTATCGTGTGATGGATCCCGGTAAGCACCACGCCATCGGGGCGGCGGGAAAGCAGTGTCGCCACCAACTCCGCTTCCGTTTGTTCGGTATATCCCGCCACGCACAGCAATATGTGATATCCGCGTCGGGCCAGTTCATCGCTCAGCGACTGGATGGTATCGACAAACATGTTGTTGTTAATTTGCGGCACGACGACAGCGATTAATTTACTCCGTCGCGACGCCAGACCACCGGCTAACGCGTTGGGTATGTAGCCTGTGACGCGAACCGCCTGCATGACTTTCTCAACCGTTTTGGGGCGAACCAGTTGTGGCGAATTCAATGCCCGGCTGACTGTCATCGGAGACAGCCCGGCGCTACGTGCTACATCTTCCAGCGTCGGCGCACGAGGTGATTTGGTTCTCTTCACGTCTGATGCCCCTGCAAAGATTGGCTGATTTATCCGCGCATTATTCATCATGCCTGCGGCTATTGCCAGCTTCGCATCAGGAAAGGCCGTAAATACAGTAGCTTATCAAGCTCAGTCATTACAAAATGATAGCGCCATCATTTTGTATTATGCATTTCCCCAGATATTTTTGGATCGTGATCCATTTTGCAATAAATCCTGCTTTTTATACGACATATGTGATCAAATGTTCAAATCAACATCAACTTTCTGGATCCTGCGTTCGCTTAATAATAAAAATGTTAGCGCAATCATTTTGTGATTATCAGGAGAAAAAAAATGGCTTTAAGCGCGAATTCCGACGCCGTAACGTATGCAAAAGCGGCGAATACCAGAACCGCGGCAGAAACCGGCGATCGTATCGAATGGGTGAAGCTATCACTGGCTTTTCTACCGCTGGCGACGCCAGTAAGTGACGCGAAGGTACTGACCGGTCGCCAGAAACCTTTGACCGAAGTGGCAATCATCATTGCCGAAATCCGCAGTCGCGATGGCTTTGAGGGCGTTGGTTTTAGCTACTCCAAACGTGCTGGCGGCCAGGGTATTTATGCTCACGCCAAAGAGATAGCCGACAATCTACTGGGCGAAGACCCCAATGATATCGACAAAATATACACCAAGCTGCTGTGGGCCGGAGCCTCGGTGGGGCGTAGCGGGATGGCGGTACAGGCTATCTCCCCTATCGATATCGCCTTATGGGATATGAAGGCTAAACGTGCCGGTCTGCCACTGGCAAAACTGTTGGGCGCGCACCGCGACTCCGTTCAGTGTTACAACACCTCAGGGGGGTTCTTGCATACACCGCTCGATCAAGTGCTGAAAAATGTGGTGATTTCCCGCGAAAATGGCATTGGCGGTATTAAGTTGAAAGTCGGACAACCCAACTGCGCTGAGGATATTCGCCGCTTAACCGCAGTACGTGAAGCGCTTGGGGATGAGTTCCCGTTAATGGTTGACGCTAACCAGCAGTGGGATCGCGAAACGGCTATCCGCATGGGGCGTAAAATGGAACAGTTCAACCTTATCTGGATTGAAGAACCATTAGATGCTTACGACATCGAAGGCCATGCCCAGCTTGCTGCCGCGCTGGATACGCCTATCGCCACCGGGGAAATGCTGACCAGTTTCCGGGAACACGAGCAGTTGATTCTGGGCAATGCCAGCGATTTCGTTCAGCCAGATGCGCCGCGTGTCGGCGGTATCTCTCCGTTCCTGAAGATTATGGATCTGGCGGCGAAACACGGGCGTAAGCTGGCGCCGCACTTTGCGATGGAAGTACATCTGCACCTTTCCGCAGCGTATCCCCTGGAGCCGTGGCTGGAACATTTCGAGTGGCTGAACCCATTATTCAACGAGCAACTTGAGCTGCGCGATGGCCGCATGTGGATTTCCGATCGTCATGGTCTGGGTTTTACGCTCAGTGAACAAGCGCGCCGCTGGACACAATTAACATGTGAATTTGGCAAACGCCCTTAACCCGACTGGCGGGAATCCGTCCCGCCTCTCTTACCTTACAGGATGCATTCTGCCCTTATCTGAGGAGTAGATAATGAACACAATAATAAAGCGCACAAAAGTGCGTCATACCATTCTTATATTTTTATTTCTTGCTACCGTATTTAATTATGCGGATCGCGCAACTCTATCCGTAGTTGCCCCAATAATGAGTAAAGAATTAGGTTTTGATCCGGAAGCGATGGGCCTGGCCTTCTCCTCATTTGGTATCGCCTATGTCATTATGCAACTACCCGGTGGTTGGCTATTAGACCGCTACGGTTCACGACTGGTTTACGGTTGCGCATTGATTGGCTGGTCGTTAGTAACCATGTTTCAGGGAACGATCTATCTGTATGGCAGCCCATTAATTGTACTGGTTATTCTACGTCTGCTGATGGGCGCGATTGAAGCGCCTGCCTTTCCGGCGAACAGTCGTTTAAGCGTACAATGGTTTCCCAATAATGAACGAGGTTTCGTTACTTCAGTTTATCAGGCTGCGCAATATATCTCGCTGGGCATTATCACCCCGCTAATGACGATCATTCTGCATAATTTAAGCTGGCATTTTGTCTTCTATTATATTGGCGCTATTGGTGTGATGCTCGGTATATTCTGGTTAATGAAAGTCAAAGATCCGATGCACCACCCAAAAGTTAATCAAGCGGAAATTGACTATATTCGTAGCGGTGGTGGCGAGCCCTCTCTGGGCTGTAAAAAGGAGCCGCAGAAAATAACGTTCGCGCAGATTAAAACCGTCTGTGTTAACCGGATGATGATCGGTGTTTACATCGGGCAATTCTGCGTTACCTCTATCACCTGGTTCTTCCTGACCTGGTTCCCGACCTACCTGTACCAGGCGAAAGGCATGTCGATTCTGAAAGTCGGTTTTGTGGCCAGTATTCCAGCCATTGCCGGTTTTATTGGCGGCCTGCTCGGCGGCGTGTTCTCCGACTGGCTACTCAAACGCGGCTATAGCCTTACCGTCGCGCGGAAACTGCCTGTTATCTGCGGTATGTTGCTCTCTTGCGTAATTGTGATCGCCAACTACACCTCTTCAGAATTTGTGGTCATTGCGGCGATGAGTCTGGCCTTTTTTGCCAAAGGGTTTGGTAACCTGGGCTGGTGCGTACTCAGCGACACCTCGCCGAAGGAAGTTCTGGGTATTGCCGGCGGTGTATTTAACATGTGCGGCAATATGGCAAGCATCGTTACGCCACTGGTCATCGGCGTGATTCTTGCCAATACTCAGTCGTTCGACTTTGCCATTTTATACGTTGGCTCAATGGGACTTATTGGTCTCATTTCATATCTGTTTATCGTCGGCCCGCTGGATCGCATCACGCTGACATCATCCGCAGCCTGATTGTCCACATTGCGAATTCTTCGCTCCGCTGTTCCGGGATTGCACTCCATCGGAACAGCGTTTTTTAGTTGTACCGCGCAATTCAGATGCCGTCGCCATACTCAAACGTATGGTGTAGCCCGTTGAAATGCTGGTCCATATCCATCGACGGCTTATCGCTGCCCGGCTTGCCGACAATACGCGCCGGAACGCCTGCGGCGGTAGTGTGCGGCGGGACAGGCTGTAAAACAACGGAACCTGCGCCAATTTTCGCGCCGCGCCCCACCTCGATATTGCCGAGAATTTTCGCGCCCGCGCCAATCATCACGCCTTCGCGGATTTTAGGATGGCGATCGCCGCTCGTTTTCCCGGTACCGCCCAGGGTGACGGATTGCAGGATCGACACATCATCCTCAATAACCGCCGTCTCCCCCACCACAATACCGGTGGCATGGTCGAGCATAATCCCGCGGCCAATTTTCGCTGCCGGGTGAATATCCACCTGAAACGAGACCGAAACCTGATTTTGCAGGAAGATAGCCAGCGCGCGGCGACCTTTATTCCACAACCAGTGACCAATGCGGTAGGCCTGTAGCGCATGAAAGCCTTTCAGATATAACAGCGGCGTGGAGTATTTATCCACCGCCGGATCGCGAGTGCGCACGGCCTGAATATCGCAGGCTGCCGACGCGATCATTTCCGGGTCGGCGGCATAGGCTTCTTCAACTACTTCACGGATAGCGATAGCGGGCATGATGGGCGAAGCCAGTTTATTTGCCAGCATATAGCTCAGCGCACTGCCCAGATTTTCATGCTTGAGTAGCGTGGCGTGATAAAAACTGGCCAACATAGGCTCACAGTCAGCTAAAGCGCGGGCTTCAGCTTTAATATTCTTCCAGACGATTTCCAGTTCTTCACACGGCATGGCTTACTCCAGACGGGCAGAAAACGACCAACCCGTTCTGTGCGGGTTGGGTCGTTTATGCAAACAGTTCCTTACGGCTAGTGGCGACTCAGCTCTTCCTTGCGGGCGCGACCTAATAACGTTAATGCTGCCTCGCGCGCGTTTTTTCCGCAATACAATACTTGATAAATTTCCTCGGTTATTGGCATTTCAACACCAAAACGGTGCGCCAATTCACGAACTTCTTTCGTATTGCGATAGCCTTCGACCACCTGGCCAATCTTATCCTGCGCGCCTTTAACGTCCATGCCCTGGCCAAGCATCATGCCAAAACGACGGTTGCGCGACTGGTTGTCGGTACAGGTCAGCACCAGATCGCCTAAGCCCGCCATCCCCATAAAGGTGGCGGGATCGGCGCCAAGCGCTGCGCCAAGCCGCGACATTTCGGTCAGTCCACGCGTGATTAGCGCCGTGCGGGCGTTCGCGCCGAAGCCGATGCCGTCAGACATCCCCGCGCCAATCGCAATCACGTTTTTCACCGCGCCGCCAAGCTGCACGCCGATAAAATCCCCATTGATATAGACGCGAAAACTTTTTCCGCAGTGCAACAGTTGCTGGAGATCGTCGGCAAAGGTCTCATCGGTTGAGGCCAGCGAGATTGCCGTCGGCAAACCCGCCGCCAGCTCTTTAGCGAACGTCGGGCCGGAAATCACCGCCAGCGGGATTTGATCGCCTAACGCCTCGCGAGCGACATCCTGCAACAGGCGCCCCGTTTCCGCTTCCAGGCCTTTGGTCGCCCATACCAGACGCGCATCCGGACGCATCAGCGGTTTAATCTGCCGCAGCACGTCGCTGAAAACATGGCTTGGCACCACCACCAGAATGTTACGACTGGCCGCCAGCGCGGTTGCTAAGTCGCTTTCCAGGTGTAACGTATCGGGAAAAGGCACATCGGGAAGGAACGCGACGTTGCAGCGATCGTGCTCCAGGGTCGCGATATGTTTTGGGTCGTGGCCCCACAGGACAACCTGGTGGCCGTTTCTCGCCAGAGTGATGGCAAGAGCGGTGCCGTACGAGCCGGCACCGATGACTGTCATTGACGCATTACTTTGGTTCATCAGGCATCCTGATGTTCTTCAGTACCTTCGCCAGCCTGCTGCTGCAAATAGTTCATGAACAGCGCATCAAAGTTGACCGGCGCAAGGTTCAGTTGCGGGAACGTACCGCGTGAAACCAGGCTGGTGATGCACTCGCGAGCATACGGGAACAGAATGTTCGGGCAGTATGCACCCAGGCAATGCGCCATCTGAGTACCTTCAATACCGCTGATGGAGAAAATACCGGCCTGCTGAACTTCGCACAGGAACGCGGTTTCTTCCCCCAGGGAAGCCGTTACGGTAACACGCAGCACAACTTCATAAACGTCATCCGCCAGTTGGGAAGATGCCGTATCAAGATCCAGTTTAACCTCTGGCTGCCAATCTTTCTGGAAAACATGCGGTGCGTTTGGCGCTTCGAAAGAAACATCCTTGGTATAGATACGTTGGATCTGGAAAGCCATTTCAGTGTTATTTTGTTCTGACATGTGTAAAACCCTTTAGTGTTGTCCTTAAATACTTGAGTACGCCTTAACGCAACAGCGGATCCAGTCCACCACGCGCATCCAGCGCATACAAGTCGTCACAACCGCCAATGTGCTGTGCATCAATAAAAATTTGCGGAACCGTCGTTCGGCCACTACGTTTGATCATCTCTTCACGCTTCACGGCGTCGCCGTCAATCGCAATTTCCTGGAAACTCACGCCCTTGCTGTTTAACAGCGCCTTTGCACGATGGCAAAACGGACAGGTTGCTTTGGTGTAGATTTCAATATTGGCCATGACTTCGCTCCTGTTTTTTACCCGATGGATTTCATGTCGACGCAAGGGCAAGTCATTCCCCTTGCGTCATGAAAACGACGGGTAATCACTTACCGCGCACCAGAGGCAGATTCTCGCCGCTCCAGCCTGCTACGCCTTCTTTCAACACAAAGACCTTTTCAAAGCCGGCTTTTGTCAGCGCGTTAGCGGATTCCTGGCACTGCATACCAGAACCGTCGACCACGATAATCGGCTTGTCTTTGTGCTTTTCCAGTTCGCCAACATTGTTGGCTTTGATTTCGCTCGGCAGCAAATTGGTCGCGCCAGCGATATGGCCTTTACGGAAATCGTCACGTTGACGTAAATCCACAACAACGGCGTCCTCTTTGTTGATAAGGCGCGTGGCTTCGCCGCGTGTAATCACCTTAACTTTTGAAGTCAGACCTTTGAACGTGGTAAATAAAACCGCCACCAGTAACGCAATCCAGGCGATACTCAGTATGGGATGACGGCCAACAAATTGCATAATTTCTTGCATGGGGGGTAACAACTCCCGACGTAGTGATTAAAAAACCAGGAAAGGAGTATACCTGTGCAGTGGCGCAAATACAGCCAGAGCGTGCACTGGAATGCATTTTTGCGGGGCGCTACGAAAAAAAATCACGCTATTACTTGCCTTCTCACGCCAGCGCGATCCCTTTCTTTGATCTTCTGAGGCTATTTTATCGATTCAGCTGTAGTAAAATTACGCAATTATTTTGTCTATTGAGTATGAGGTTGTCGCAATGTCGGTTTCTAAAAAACCTATGGTACTGGTGATTCTGGATGGCTACGGCTACCGTGAAGAACAGCAGGATAACGCTATCTTAAACGCCAAAACCCCGGTGATGGATGCTCTGTGGGCAAAACGTCCGCATACCCTGATCGACGCATCCGGTCTGGAAGTGGGTCTGCCTGACCGCCAGATGGGCAACTCCGAAGTGGGCCACGTTAACCTGGGCGCAGGCCGCATCGTTTATCAGGACCTGACGCGTCTGGACGTTGAAATTAAAGAACGTACTTTCTTTGCTAACCCAGTCCTGACCAATGCGGTAGACCAGGCGAAAAACGCCGGTAAAGCGGTTCATATTATGGGTCTGCTGTCCGCGGGCGGCGTCCACAGCCACGAAGATCACATTATGGCGATGGTGGAGCTGGCCGCAGAGCGCGGCGCAGAAAAAATCTATCTGCACGCCTTCCTCGACGGTCGCGACACGCCGCCGCGCAGCGCTGAAGCCTCGCTGAAAAAATTCGAAGACAAATTCGCCGCGCTGGGCAAAGGCCGCGTGGCGTCTATCGTCGGTCGTTACTACGCTATGGACCGCGACAACCGTTGGGATCGCGTGGAAAAAGCGTATGATCTGATGACCCTGGCCCAGGGCGAATTCCAGGCGGATACCGCTGTGGCTGGCCTGCAGGCCGCTTACGCTCGTGATGAAAACGATGAGTTTGTCAAAGCGACCGTTATCCGCGCCGAGGGCCAGGCTGATGCGGCGATGGAAGACGGCGACACGCTGATTTTCATGAACTTCCGCGCTGACCGCGCGCGCGAAATTACCCGCGCTTTCGTTAACGCTGATTTCGACGGCTTTGCGCGTAAGAAAGTGGTTAATCTGAACTTCGTGATGCTGACCGAATACGCCGCCGACATCAAAACTGCCGTTGCCTACCCACCAGCGTCGCTGGCGAATACCTTTGGCGAATGGATGGCGAAAAACGACAAAACTCAGCTGCGTATTTCCGAAACGGAAAAATATGCGCACGTAACCTTTTTCTTTAACGGCGGCGTAGAAGAACCGTTTGCTGGTGAAGAGCGCATTCTGATCAACTCCCCGAAAGTGGCCACTTATGACCTGCAACCGGAAATGAGCTCTGCAGAATTGACTGAAAAATTGGTCGCGGCGATCGAAAGCGGTAAATACGACACCATCATTTGTAACTATCCAAACGGCGATATGGTCGGTCATACCGGCGTGATGGAAGCCGCCATCAAAGCGGTGGAAGCGTTGGATAACTGCATTGAACAGGTAACAAAAGCGGTTGAGTCCGTTGGTGGACAACTGTTGATTACCGCGGACCACGGCAACGCGGAGCAGATGCGCGATCCGGCGACCGGTCAGGCGCATACCGCCCACACCAACCTGCCGGTGCCGCTGATTTATGTCGGCGAGAAAAACGTGAAGGCGGTCGAAGGCGGCAAACTTTCAGACATTGCGCCTACCATGCTGTCGCTGATGGGGATGGAAATCCCGCAAGAGATGACTGGTAAGCCGCTGTTCATCGTGGAATAATCCCTCCCCATGAGGGGAAAGGCGATTAACACCATTCAACAGGCCGTGAAACCAAGAACGTTTTCAGTCAGGCCTTTGTTCTACGCCAGCGTACTTAGCGCTGGCGTATTGTTGTGCGCCTTTTCCGCCCACGCGGATGACCGCGATCAACTCAAATCTATTCAGGCCGATATCGCCGCGAAAGAACGCGACGTACGCCAGCAGCAACAACAACGCGCCAGCCTCCTGGCACAACTGAAAGCCCAGGAAGAGGCCATCTCGGCCGCAGCACGTAAGTTGCGCGAAACGCAAAGCACTCTGGATCAGTTAAACGCGCAAATTGATGAGATGAACGCCTCAATTGCCAAACTGGAGCAGCAAAAAGCCAGCCAGGAGCGTAATCTCGCCGCACAGTTGGACGCCGCTTTCCGCCAGGGCGAACACACCGGCATTCAGCTTATTCTTAGCGGAGAAGAAAGCCAGCGTGGGCAACGCCTGCAGGCCTACTTCGGCTATCTGAACCAGGCGCGCCAGGAGACTATCGCCGAACTGAAACAGACTCGCGAACAGGTCGCCACGCAAAAAGCCGAGCTGGAAGAGAAGCAAAGCCAACAACAAACGTTGCTGTATGAGCAGCGCGCCCAGCAGGCGAAGCTGGAGCAGGCGCGTAATGAACGTAAGAAAACGCTTGCCGGACTGGAGTCATCTATTCAGCAAGGCCAGCAACAGTTAAGCGAACTGCGCGCCAACGAATCACGCCTACGCAACAGTATCGCGCGGGCGGAAGCGGCGGCCAAAGCGCGAGCGGAGCGTGAAGCCCGCGAAGCGCAGGCGGTACGCGATAAGCAGCAGGAAGCCTCGCGTAAAGGCAGCACCTATAAGCCGACGGAAAGCGAGCGTTCGCTAATGTCCCGCACCGGCGGTCTGGGCGCGCCTCGCGGTCAGGCATACTGGCCGGTACGCGGCCCGATATTGCATCGCTATGGCGAACGGCTGCAGGGTGAGCTACGTTGGAAGGGGATGGTGATCGGCGCGTCGGAAGGCACCGAGGTCAAAGCCATCGCCGACGGCAGGGTGATTCTGGCGGACTGGCTGCAAGGCTATGGCCTGGTGGTGGTCGTGGAGCATGGTAAAGGCGATATGAGCCTTTACGGCTATAACCAGAGCGCGCTGGTCAGCGTAGGCGCGCAGGTGCGCGCCGGACAACCTATCGCCCTTGTGGGCAGTAGCGGCGGTCAGGGCAGACCCTCGCTTTATTTCGAAATTCGTCGCCAGGGTCAGGCCGTCAATCCACAGCCGTGGTTGGGAAGATAAGTTTTGCCTCAGTTTCGTCGCTCCATTCTCACGCTGGCCACTTTGCTGGCGTTTGCACATCCCGTTTTCGCTGGCAAGCTCGCCATCGTGATTGATGATTTTGGCTATCGCCCGCATACGGAAAACCAGGTTCTGGCGCTGCCGCCAAACATCTCCGTCGCCGTACTGCCCAACGCGCCGCACGCGCGCGAAATGGCAACTAAAGCGCACAATAGCGGGCATGAAGTGTTAATCCATCTGCCGATGGCGCCGCTAAGCAAACAGCCGCTGGAGAAGGATACGCTGCGACCAGATATGAGCAGCGATGAGATCGAGCGCATTATCCGCGAGGCGGTAAACAACGTACCGTATGCCGTCGGGCTTAATAACCACATGGGCAGCGCAATGACTTCCAGCCTGTTCGGTATGCAAAAAGTTATGCAGGCGCTGGAACATTACAATCTCTATTTTCTCGACAGCATGACGATTGGCAATAGCCAGGCGATGCGCGCGGCATCCGGTACGGGTGTGAAAGTGATCAAGCGTAAAGTGTTCCTCGACGATACGCAAAACGAGGCGGATATCCGCCGTCAGTTTAATCGCGCTATCGAACTGGCCCGTCGCAACGGTTCCGCTATCGCGATTGGACATCCGCATCCCGCAACGGTTCGCGTGCTGCAACAGATGGTTTATCGCCTGCCGGCGGATATCACCCTGGTACGCCCAGGCAGCCTGCTCAACGAACCGCAGGTAGATACGTCCCGACCGGGTGTGACGCCGCAGAAAATTGACGCGCCGCGCAATCCCTTTCGCGGCGTGAAGATGTGCAAGCCGAAAAAACCGCTGCAACCGGTCTACGCTACGCGCTTTTTCAGCGTCATCGGCGAGAGCATTACGCAAAGTTCCGTGGTTGTCTGGTTTCAGCACCAGTGGCAAGGCTGGGGGAAAATCGCCGCGCCTAAAAACGTGAGCGCTAAGACAGATTGAGCGCCTTACGGGCCATACGACGGTGCGACAAGGTTTTGTCGCGCCATTGCCACAGCCGGAAAGACCAGAGCAGCGTCTGATAAGCCGCTTTCGCGCTGCGGACGTTAGCCATCATCCGTCTATACATGCCAGAAGTAAAAATTTCGGCAATCATACGCTGGCGGGTCAAAATATCAGGCTCTTTACGTACCGCATGACAAACGCGTAACGCTTCCCAGGTAATTTGCTGGCGAAACTCCGGGTAAATCGGAATACGCCGGGCATAATCACGATTGAGCTTTTCTAATAAGCGCGTAATTTTAATATAATGCCGCTGATAATTAAGATTTTTATTGCCTTGTCTTTGCAAACGGCTTACCGAATTATCATGCAGGAAATATTTATATAATGATTGTTCGGTATAACGTACGCGCGTGGCATTAAACATAACTTCCGTCGACCATAATATGTCCTGATGATGTAGTCCGGGAACGAAAGTAATATTGTTATCGGTAATTAACGCACGTCGATAAACGCCCATCCAGACAACATGCGTCCAGCGTCGCGAGGCCAACGCCATACGCAACCAATCCGGTCCGCTTAATACCCCGGTGGAACGCAGACGATCGGTCGGAATAGATTGCCAGGCGTGCCCGGTTTTTCGGACGCACCAGTCCGCGTTGCACTGCGCAACGTCCAGATCATCGTTAAGCGCCATGGTCATCAGCGTTTCATACATCTTCGGGTAGACCAGGTCATCTGCATCGACAAAGGCGACATAATCGCCGGTCGCTGCTTGCAGGCCAAGATTACGGGCGACAGATGCGCCAGCATTGGCCTGATGAAGCAGTCGAACATGCGGGTAATGTTCCGCGTAATGTTTTGCTATCTCAACGGAATGATCCGTCGATCCATCATTCACAATAATAATTTCCAGCGCCGACCACGTTTGCGCGATTAACGACGCCATGCAAGCATTAAAATCCGCTCCCGCATTATATAACGGGACAATGATACTCACTTTGGTTTTACTATTTTTCATAACGATTACCAGAAAAACCTTAATTTACCCTGCCTTTATACTGTGGCTCTATTAAGAAACTATTAAGCCGCCATAATTAATTTTTACAGTAAAAAGCAAGCACAAAACTCAGAGTAGAGCGTGACGTTAGCGAGTAAAATAAGAGTAAAGCGCAATTACGAATGCTTGATGTCTATGACAATTCTTTACGGCTTTCCAGATTTTCCCTAACAAAAAAGGTTGGCGAATGACACCAACCTTTTACGATGAAACGTATATCAGACCCGATAAATATCATCGGGTCTCTATACATATTAATCCCAGCTCAGAATAACTTTTCCTGACTGGCCTGAACGCATGGCATCAAAACCTTTCTGGAAATCATCAATAGAGAAACGATGGGTGATAATCGGTGACAGATCCAGACCGGACTGGATCAGCGCCGCCATTTTGTACCACGTTTCGAACATCTCACGACCATAAATACCTTTAATGAACAAGCCCTTAAAGATAACTTTTGTCCAGTCGATAGACATATCTGATGGCGGAATCCCCAGCATCGCAATACGACCGCCGTGATTCATGGTGTCCAGCATGGTACGAAACGCCGGCGGCGCGCCGGACATCTCCAGACCCACATCGAACCCTTCGGTCATTCCCAGCTCCGCCATGACGTCGTTCAGGCTCTCTTTCGCGACGTTGACCGCGCGGGTGACGCCCATTTTACGCGCCAGCTCCAGACGGTATTCATTGACGTCAGTAATCACCACATGACGCGCGCCGACATGTTTCGCCACTGCGGCGGCCATTACACCGATTGGCCCCGCCCCCGATACCAGTACATCTTCGCCGACCAGATCGAAAGACAGCGCCGTATGCACCGCATTACCAAACGGGTCGAAAATAGAGGCTAAATCATCAGAAATGTTATCCGGGATTTTAAACGCATTGAACGCCGGGATGACCAGGTATTCCGCGAAGCAGCCGGGACGATTGACACCCACGCCGGTGGTGTTGCGACACAGGTGAGTATGACCGCCACGGCAGTTGCGGCAATGACCGCAGGTGATATGACCTTCGCCGGAGACGCGATCGCCGATTTTAAAGCCTTTCACTTCCTGACCGATGCCGACCACTTCGCCGACATATTCATGCCCCACGACCATCGGAACCGGGATGGTTTTTTGCGACCAGTCATCCCAGTTATAGATGTGAACGTCAGTACCGCAGATGGCTGTTTTACGGATTTTAATCAGCAAATCGTTATGGCCGACTTCCGGTTCCGGAACGTCGGTCATCCAGATGCCCTCTTCCGCTTTCAGTTTGGATAACGCTTTCATCTTACATCCTCAGGCAATCACGCCCAGTTGTTTACCAATACGCGTGAACGCGTCTACCGCACGCGTAATTTGCTCAGGCGTATGCGCCGCAGACATCTGGGTACGAATACGCGCCTGACCTTTTGGTACGACCGGATAGAAGAAACCGGTAACGTAAATGCCCTCTTTTTGCAGTTCGCGGGCAAATTTCTGCGCGACAACCGCATCTCCCAGCATTACCGGGATGATGGCGTGATCCGCGCCTGCCAGCGTAAATCCCGCGGCAGACATCTGCTCACGGAACTGCCGGGCGTTCGCCCACAAGCGATCGCGCAGTTCTGCGCCCGCTTCCACCATCTCTAACACTTTAATAGAAGCCGCCACGATCGCCGGCGCCAGGGAGTTGGAGAACAGATATGGGCGGGAACGCTGACGCAACCACTCAACGACCTCTTTACGCGCCGCGGTATAGCCGCCGGATGCGCCGCCTAACGCTTTGCCCAGCGTACCGGTAATAATATCTACGCGGCCCATTACGTCGCAGTATTCATGGGAACCGCGACCGTTTTCGCCGACAAAGCCTACCGCGTGAGAATCATCAACCATCACCAGCGCATCGTATTTATCGGCCAGATCACAGACGCCTTTCAGATTGGCGATGACGCCATCCATTGAGAACACGCCGTCGGTGGCGATCAGGACATGACGCGCGCCGGCCTCACGCGCCTCTTTCAGCCGCGCTTCCAGCTCTGCCATATCGTTGTTGGCATAGCGATAGCGCTTCGCTTTACACAAACGCACGCCGTCAATGATAGACGCGTGATTCAGCGCGTCGGAAATAATAGCGTCTTCCGCGCCCAGCAACGTCTCAAACAAGCCGCCGTTAGCATCGAAACAGGAGGAATACAGAATCGCATCTTCCATGCCGAGGAAGCTTGCCAGCTTTTGCTCCAGCGCTTTGTGGCTGTCCTGGGTGCCGCAGATAAAACGCACGGACGCCATACCGAAACCGTGGCTGTCCATGCCCGCTTTTGCGGCATTAATCAGCTCAGGGTGATTCGCCAGCCCGAGATAGTTATTGGCGCAAAAGTTAATAACGTGGCTTCCATCCGCCACGGTGATATCCGCCTGCTGCGCAGACGTAATAATGCGCTCTTCTTTAAACAATCCTTCCGCTCGGGCGGTTTCCAGATCGTTGGTTAACTGTTTGTAAAAATCCCCACGCATTGCGATTCTCCAGACTGGGCAAATTTCAGCACATATTACCCAAAGCGATACGTTGATACGAGATGACGCGTCATCACTTCTTTAAAATGCAGCATAAATCACGCGTATCCTCACGGGTTATCAGTGAATGGATGAATAGTGTTATGATAAGAGCATTCATGTCTGAGACAGTCTCTGACACCATAATTCAAAGGTTACAGTTATGATCATCGTTACCGGCGGCGCGGGCTTTATCGGCAGCAATATCGTTAAGGCCCTGAATGATAAAGGTATCACCGATATTCTGGTGGTGGATAACCTGAAAGACGGCACCAAGTTTGTAAACCTGGTGGATCTGAACATTGCTGACTATATGGATAAGGAAGATTTCCTGATCCAGATTATGTCCGGAGAAGAGCTCGGCGATATCGAAGCTATTTTCCATGAAGGCGCCTGCTCTTCCACCACCGAGTGGGACGGCAAGTATATGATGGATAATAACTATCAATACTCCAAAGAGCTGCTGCACTATTGTCTTGAGCGCGAAATCCCGTTCCTCTACGCCTCTTCTGCCGCCACCTATGGCGGTCGCACGTCTGATTTCATCGAATCGCGCGAATACGAAAAACCGCTTAACGTTTATGGCTATTCTAAATTCCTGTTTGATGAATATGTGCGCCAGATCCTGCCAGAAGCGAACTCGCAGATTGTCGGTTTCCGCTATTTCAACGTCTATGGACCACGTGAAGGCCATAAAGGCAGCATGGCAAGCGTGGCATTTCATCTGAATACACAGTTAAACAACGGCGAAAGCCCGAAACTGTTTGAAGGCAGCGAAAACTTCAAGCGCGACTTCGTTTACGTGGGCGATGTGGCCGCCGTTAACCTGTGGTTCCTGGAAAGCGGCAAGTCCGGCATCTTTAACCTGGGCACAGGCCGTGCGGAATCTTTCCAGGCCGTCGCCGACGCGACGCTGGCATACCATAAAAAAGGCAGCATTGAATACATTCCGTTCCCGGATAAGCTGAAAGGTCGCTATCAGGCGTTTACGCAGGCGGATTTAACCAATCTACGCAACGCGGGCTACGACAAACCCTTTAAGACCGTCGCCGAAGGCGTCACGGAGTATATGGCCTGGCTGAACCGCGACGCGTAAGTATGAAAATTTTGGTCATTGGCCCGTCCTGGGTGGGCGACATGATGATGTCGCAAAGTCTCTATCGCACGCTTAAAGCGCGCTATCCCCAGGCGATAATCGACGTGATGGCGCCAGCCTGGTGCCGTCCGTTGTTATCGCGTATGCCGGAAGTTAACGAGGCGATACCCATGCCGCTGGGCCACGGCTCGCTGGAAATCGGCGAGCGCCGCAGATTGGGCCATAGCCTGCGAGAGAAGCGCTACGATCGCGCCTGGGTGCTGCCAAATTCGTTTAAATCGGCGCTGATTCCTTTCTTTGCCAATATCCCGCACCGTACCGGCTGGCGCGGCGAAATGCGCTATGGCCTGCTGAACGATGCGCGCGTCCTTGATAAAGACGCCTGGCCACTGATGGTAGAGCGCTACGTGGCGCTGGCCTATGACAAGGGCGTGATGCGCACGGCGAAAGATCTGCCGCAGCCGCTACTCTGGCCACAGCTCCAGGTTAGCGAGGGTGAAAAGTCGCTGATGTGCAGCGACTTTTCACTATCTTCTGAACGTCCTCTGATCGGCTTTTGCCCCGGCGCGGAATTTGGCCCGGCAAAACGTTGGCCGCACTATCACTACGCCGAACTGGCAAAACAGCTCATTAACGAAGGGTATCAGGTCGTACTGTTTGGCTCGGCAAAAGACCATGAAGCCGGAAATGAGATCCTGGCGGCGCTGAATAGCGAGCAGCAGGCATGGTGTCGCAACCTGGCGGGGGAAACCCAGCTGGAACAGGCCGTCATTCTGATAGCCGCCTGTAAAGCCATCGTCACCAACGATTCCGGGCTGATGCACGTCGCGGCGGCGCTCGACCGCCCGCTGGTCGCCTTGTATGGCCCAAGTAGCCCGGATTTCACGCCACCGCTGTCTCATAAGGCCCGGGTGATTCGTCTCATTACGGGTTATCACAAAGTGCGTAAAGGCGATACGGCGCAAGGCTATCACCAGAGCCTGATCGATATCACGCCGCAGCGGGTTCTGGAAGAGCTTCATTCGCTGTTGTCGGAAGAGGGCGTTTAATGCGGGTTTTGATCGTTAAAACATCATCGATGGGCGACGTATTACATACCCTGCCTGCGCTTACCGACGCGCAACAGGCGATTCCGGGGATTCAATTTGATTGGGTTGTCGAAGAAGGGTTTGCGCAAATTCCGTCCTGGCACAGTGCTGTCGATCGCGTGATTCCCGTCGCTATTCGCCGTTGGCGCAAAGCCTGGTTTTCCGCGCCCATTAAAGCGGAACGCACAGCCTTTCATCGGGCGGTATGCGCATACCAATACGACGCTGTGATTGATGCGCAGGGGCTGGTAAAAAGCGCGGCGCTGGTGACGCGTCTGGCGCATGGGATAAAGCACGGTATGGACTGGAGTACCGCCCGCGAACCGCTGGCCAGCCTGTTCTATAACCGTAAACACCATATCGCAAAGCAACAACATGCGGTTGAACGGACGCGCGAGCTGTTCGCCAAAAGCCTGGGATACGATAAACCGCAGTCGCAGGGCGATTATGCCATCGCAAAACATTTTCTGCATTGCCAGCAGGCGGTCAGCGATCCGTATGCGGTGTTTTTACATGCCACGACCCGCGATGATAAACACTGGCCGGAAGCAAACTGGCGCGAGCTTATCGGTATGGTGGGCAACACCGGATTACGGATAAAACTTCCCTGGGGCGCGCCTCATGAGGAGGCCCGTGCTAAACGACTGGCCGAAGGCTTTGACTATGTGGATGTGTTACCGCGCATGAGCCTGGAGGAGGTCGCCAGAGTGCTGGCTGGCGCAAAATTTGTCGTATCGGTTGATACCGGCCTGAGCCATCTCACCGCCGCGCTCGACAGACCGAATATTACGCTATATGGCCCAACGGACCCTGGGTTAATTGGAGGTTATGGGAAGAACCAAATGGCATGCTGCTCACCAGAACAGAACCTGGCGAATTTAGATGCCACAAGCGTATTTGGAAAGATTCATTAAAGAGACTCTGTCTCATCCCAAACCTATTGTGGAGAAAAGATGCTAACCACATCATTAACGTTAAATAAAGAGAAATGGAAACCGATCTGGAATAAAGCGCTGGTTTTTCTTTTTGTTGCTACGTATTTTCTGGATGGTATTACGCGTTATAAACATTTGATAATCATACTTATGATTATCACCGCGATTTATCAGGTCTCACGCTCACCGAAAAGTTTCCCCCCTCTTTTCAAAAATAGCGTATTTTATAGCGTAGCAGTATTATCATTAATCCTTGTTTATTCCATACTCATATCGCCAGATATGAAAGGAAGTTTCAAGGAATTTGAAAATACGGTACTGGAGGGTTTCTTATTATATACTTTATTAATTCCCGTACTATTAAAAGATGAAACAAAAGAAACGGTTGCGAAAATAGTACTTTTCTCCTTTTTAACAAGTTTAGGGCTTCGCTGCCTTGCAGAGAGTATTCTGTATATCGAGGACTATAATAAAGGGATTATGCCATTCATAAGCTATGCGCATCGACATATGTCCGATTCCATGGTTTTCTTATTTCCAGCATTATTGAATATTTGGCTGTTTAGAAAAAATGCAATTAAGTTGGTTTTTTTGGTGCTTAGCGCTATCTACCTTTTCTTTATCCTGGGAACCCTATCGCGAGGGGCATGGTTGGCGGTGCTCATAGTAGGTGTTCTGTGGGCAATACTGAACCGCCAATGGAAGTTAATAGGAGTTGGTGCCATTTTATTAGCCATTATCGGCGCTTTGGTTATCACTCAACATAATAACAAACCAGACCCAGAACATTTACTTTATAAATTACAGCAGACAGATAGCTCATATCGTTATACTAACGGAACCCAGGGCACCGCGTGGATACTAATTCAGGAAAACCCGATCAAGGGCTACGGCTATGGTAATGATGTGTATGATGGTGTTTATAATAAACGCGTTGTCGATTATCCAACGTGGACCTTTAAAGAATCTATCGGTCCGCATAATACCATTCTGTACATCTGGTTTAGTGCAGGCATATTGGGTCTGGCGAGCCTGGCCTATTTATATGGCGCTATCATCAGGGAAACAGCCAGCTCTACCTTCAGGAAAGTAGAGATAAGCCCCTACAATGCTCATCTCTTGCTATTTTTATCTTTCGTCGGTTTTTATATCGTTCGTGGCAATTTTGAACAGGTCGATATTGCTCAAATTGGTATCATTACCGGTTTTCTGCTGGCGCTAAGAAATAGATAAAAAAACGCGCTGATACTTATTACGGTATCAGCGCGTTTTCCATCGTCCGGACTCAATCACTTATCAAACCAGCTTTTCATTTGTTCCTCGAAACGCTGCGCTACATTTTCCCAACTGTATTTTGAAAACACCAGGGATTTTGCTTTTTCGGCAATCTGGTGGCGTTCCTTATCAGCAAGCGCACGGTTAATATCATTAATTATACTGTCGCTCGACATAGGTTCTGCGAGGTGATAGCCCGTTATGCCATCTAACACAAATTCGCTAATCCCCCCTTTTTTGCTGGCAAGAACCGCTTTTCCTGCTGCCATCGCTTCTACAGCTACCATGCAAAATGCTTCTTCAACCTGAGATGGCACAATAACCAGATCGGCTATATGATAGAAGTTATGCATCTGGTCGGGAGATTGCCCCCCAGCCATAATACAATCCGTTCCAATCTCTTTTGCGGCGTCCAGTACTTTCTTTTGATACTCAGCTTTTTCACCCTTGCGGCTTGCATAAGGGTCGCCAACAACGACAAGTTTAATATTACTTTTTAAGGTACGTAATTTTTTGAACGCCTGCAAAAGCAACAGGATGCCTTTATCAGGCGAAATTCTCCCGGCATATAAGAGAACGGTGGCATCTTCCGCAATATTTAATTGCTGACGGAGGTTATTTTGTGGGTTTCTTTTATAAGTCTCAGCACAAAAACCATTAGGCACAATACTAACAGCAGCGGCGGGCAACCTTTCTTCATAAAACGCTTTAAGAAACTGACTGGGTACGATAATTTTTGCATCGTTATCAGGAAGTTCTGGTTCAAATGCGTTATGCATGTGCATAACCAGTTTTGCATTCGGATTGCGCTCTCTGATCTGCCGATACAGTTTCATACTATTATGAATAACAATGACGCTATCTTCCTGGGTAGTCACTTTATCTCTAATATTAAGGATGCGCTGGGAATAGGGTAATGGGTCGAGACGAGTCCATTTCTGAAAAAGACGCTTATAAACTTTACTAAACCCAATGTAATGAATATCACAGTTATCGTTTATTTTATTATATTCAGGATAGCCAGCATTCTTTATACAAGCAATAGCACTCGGTATTGATAGTCGTTTTGCAACCTGGTAAATCCAGGTTTCTACCGCAGCCGCACCACGAGGAGGAATTGAAAATATAGGAGTAACAGTAAATATGATTTTTTTAATCATAATAGCTATAATCCAGAATAGTTAACTTTATAGAAAAAGAAATGTTATACAAAAAGAAATGCGTGCCGAAGCAACGCAAAATAATGATTTATCTAGTATCTAGACAATTTTATCGTAATATATTTCATCCTCAAGTTCCGAGGCTGTAATATATGGAATAATATCGTAATGAATTGCAGTATCATCTGATAAATTAAAGATATTTAAATCACTCACATTTTTTCTCATAAAAGTAAAAAATGGCAGTATTTTAAACAGGTCTTTACTAAGTTCAGATGGCATAGGGCTGGTAGATTCGTCATAGAAACGTGGGCAACTTCCTGTTAAGTCAAGCCCAGAACATATAATACGACCATACTTGAGGGAATAGGCAACCTGAATAGCGGTATAAGCAATAGTATGGCAAGAGCAATACCCGATGCTGATATCCTTGCAAAATCCAGCCAGTCGCCCTCTTTTCGAAAGAGGAACTGAAATAAGTAATGCTTTATGAACCCGCTTGAGGATATTAAATTTAATTTTCTTTAAAAAGCCCCCTTTTTCTCGGCGATAAAAGGAGCGAATAATTAAACAGTTTTCTTCAATATATTTTTGATCATCCACTGAAGCCTGTTCGTACACATCAAGATTGACGATAGTAAACTGACTGTTACGGCTAAAGTTATAAAAATCTTCGCGCCGGCGATGGAGGAAGCGAACATCCGTCAGAAGGTACAAAAATGGCTTGACGTTATTGTTTAGCAAATATTGAACAGAACCATTGACTGCAATGACATCTTTCATTCGTAACAAGGACAGCGGCGTCTTTCTGGACGTAGGACCAGAAAGAAAAATAATACAATCTTCAGCCGTTCTTTTCGCAATAAGTTGCAGAACATCGGCGTGAGTTATGAAGTTAACGCTGCCCATAAAAAACTCGTATGTTTATCATGCAACCTATAAATAAATGTTATATTCAATAACTAATATTACATCTCAAATTCTCTCAAGTATGTCATAACGCTGCAGCAAATAAAAGTCAGTCAGCCCCTTAAATTAAACCAAACGTGCTACATTGATCAGCGCTTTTCCTTACCCTTAATACGACGCAAGAAATTTCGAAGTTTTTTCTTATAAATCAATAAGTAAAATCCGATATCTCTCACATTATTTTTGATACCATAATGTCTTTCTAAATCAATACGATCCTTTGCTTTTCGTTGTCTGGAAGGTCTTTTTCCGGACAAATCGATAATCCTGATCTCATTGCCTTGCAGGATAAAGTTACCTTTATGGGGATCGCCCGAAACCATACCATGCTGATGCAGAGAATATATCGACTGTTTGATTTTCCCTCTCACCTCGTCAGAAATTTCTGGCATATCAACAAGTTCAATACCTTCAATATACTCAATTATCATCACGTATGTTTTTACATAGCGTAATGTTTTAATTTCCGCCAGCAGGTAAAAATCATTAAGCGCCGCAAACCCTTCACGCCGCACACGATCTGTCTGATGAAAAAGCTTTTCGTAGTAATCTCCTTTTACTAACGATTTGAAAAAGCGTTCAGTATTTTTTACTTTTGGACTAAATACTTTGAGAATATATTTTCCGTAGTCTGTATTAATCAATACAACTTTTGTATCTTCTATATTACGGAAGACTTTAATAACCTGATGATTATAAGATAGAAAATCTTTGAATATCTCAATGTATTTTTCACCGTCTTTTTTGACAAAGACGGTATAGTTTTTAATCTTTTTTTCAATAATCATAATGGAGATTTAGGGAGGGAAATTATTTGTGGAAAAGTTTACGATAAAGATATGCGCTTCCAGCCAGAAGGCCTTTAAAATAATGCCCCTGCACAAGAAGATGTTTATATCGCTTCTTAAATTCAACTATGGTACGCGCATCTTTTGCAGGAGAATCTTTCCAGGGCGAGTTCAGTCGTGCATTTTTATAATAGATAACTGAAGGATAATTTGCCCAGGCATGCCATGGTTTTGTAGCGCCCGTATAATGAATTAAAATAGTATTATCATTAATTATATTTCTATATTTTTTATGTGACTTATCTTTCAACTCACTTTTAATAGTATAAATGGTATTATACGGTCGCGGTAGAAAAATGACTTTATCCTGTAGGAGAATATTCAAAACATCCTGATCGGGATATTTAAAAGAGTCAGCCTCTTTACCTGCCAAAAGTAAAAATGCCTTTTTGGTTAAGGCATTCTCTTTCCATAATTTCAGGTTAACAAAAACCACGCCGGAGTTAAAATAACCACCTTGTAAATTAAAAGCGCTTAATCTCTCATTTACCTTATTCTGGATGGAATCAACATCTTTTACGACCGCAGCAATCTTCTCTGTCAAATCAAGCTGTAGAAGATCTTGCAAAGATCCTTTGCATACAACATCGGCATCCAAATAAAGTAAGGTGTTTACCTTCTTGCTGAGATAATCGAAAGCAAATAAACGAAAATACATTGCTCTCGACCATACTTTAGTTTGAGGCAATACCTCAAGGCTTTCTACTTTAATAAGATAAAGAGAAATTTTTATGTGATGCTGTACGGCTAAACGCTCTATATATTTTACAAAACACGGAGAGTATGAGTCACAAATAATGTGAAAAGCGAGCGGGATATTATTGTTTAATACAACTGAAGCGATTGATACCCCCACACCATCAAGATAGTTTTCATCAACACCATAAGAAATGTTCAATACGTTATCATCATTATTATTACTTTCATCAAAAACTTTATATTCAGCTATTTCTATCTCAGGAAATGAATCCATCACATCACCTATGGGTTTTATTCAAGAAGTTTACGTTTAAAGTAGGCTATATAATAATTTATACCCGAAGTATAATGCTTCTGATTAAACATATGCTTTGCCGCATAACGTAACTGATGGCTAGTGACTGGATTTAAAAGTGCACAATGAGACCATGGTGAGTTGCTCTTAGCCTGTAAAAAATATTGTGACACAGGGTAAGCCCCCCAACTATGCCAGGGCTTCGTTGGTCCGATATAATGAACAAATACAGTCTCAGCATCGACTGGATTAATAACTGAATCTTTTAATTCATAGTTAAGACTAAATTGTGTATTAAATTTTTTATCAACAAAACGCGCTTTATTCACTAACAATATATTTAATACATCCTGATCAAGGTGCGTTATGCGCTGTACTACCTCTGGATCTTTTAGCATTTCAATCGCTTTCTTAGAGATATTTTCTGCGGTCCAAAGAGGTATGTTAATTAAAATAAAACCGGCATTAAAATAGCCAGAAACCAGCCCAGGCGTTGCCAGGCTAACCGAGCGCTTAGTCCACCATTCCAACTCGCCTTCAGCAACGACAGCCGCAATCTCATTTTCAGCGAAATTAAGATCAATAAGTTCCTGAATACTCCCCTTACATGCAATATCTGCATCCAGATAAAGTACTCTATCTGTTTTATCTGAAAAATAATCGGCGATAATGAATCTAAAGTACGTTGCATAGGTCCAGTTTTTGGTACTGGGTAGCGATTTTAAGCGCTCACAGTCGATTAGGTAAACAACAATCTGCGTAGCGTACTGTTTTGCTAATGCCTCAAATCGCTGCTGGTCTTCAGAGCCAAAGAAATCGGTAAAAACATGGAAAGCTAACGCCTTCTCTGGGTTAGCGAGGAGAACCGATGCAATAGAGACACCACAGCCAAAAAGAAAGTTTTTATCAATCCCATAAGCTATATTAAATTTAGCAGCATCACTATGTTGTGCATAGTTATAATCTAAAGTCTGTTGAATGACTTCTTCTTCAAAATATTTTCTGCTCATAGTGATCACTTTTGTAATTTCGAGAATATCGCATTATTAAAATTTTTAAAATATAGCACATCGTAAAATCTCTCAATCGTGCCGGGAATAATATCATGCTGATATTTTACCTCACCAGAAATAACACGATTAAGGTGTCCTACAAAATCATCTATAGCCCCCGGGGTGTAAAGCTCACCATTCAAACCGGGTTTAATCATATCGCGCGGGCCAGACATACAATCAGAACTAATACATGGAATTCCATATGACATTGCTTCCAGCAGGGTCATGGGAAATCCCTCAAACGCAGAGGTAAGTAGTAACGCGGTGACATTTTTTATTTTTTGCTGTACGACTTGCCACGGCGCGCTTTGCCAACCATACCAGATCACACGCTGCTCAATACCAAGCTCCCGACTATAGGCCTGGCACTTTTCAAAATCTGAGCCATCACCAATAATATGTAACTGCCATTCACCTGTCGTACGAGCTAAGCCATCAAATAAATCTTTAACTCTTTTCTGCCCTTCAAATTTAAGACGCCCTACATAGAGAAATACAGCGGGTTTATCGCGCTCAGGCGGCGGCACAATGATTGTTTTAATAGAGACAGGATTATAAACGACGCTAATATCTTGCGCTGAGATACCCCGTGCCATCATCTGTTCTTTAATACCACTACTGATGGCCAGATGATAATCCGCGTACGTTATACATTCTGCATGTTTTTTATGGTCGAGCGAAAAATGCGGCCACGAGAAAATAGTAAACTGTTTACCACTTTTCTTTCGTGCTTTATTGGCATAAAGACATGAGATGACATCAATACATATCACAATATCTGGTGACGTTTCTTTCAGCCACTGACTAAAATTATAAACATGCTTAGCTCGACGAAGGAAACTTAATTTTATATTTGAGAATGATTGCGCATATTTAATCTCTTTTAGCCATGCTTTATCCATTTTGTCATTACGACAAAAGAAAAACATTTCACAGTTGATTTTCGGAGAGCTATTTTCAAACGTATAGATAACGTTGCTAATAACGGTTTCCATCCCTCCAAAACCGGATACCGCTTCGCCAATAAAAGCTATTTTCATATATACCCCAGAGTTAAAACCTTAATCTAAAGACTTTAGATATTAAATAGCAAAAATAGTAATATAACCCTATAGAGTAATTTTTACCTGACATCTCTCTTTTGCTTTAAGGCGTAGTCAATATCTTTATTATTTTCGATAATGGAATATATTGCCACACCTGCTGGCATTATAAAACCATGATCAAAGCAAAGAGCAATGTCCAGTCTTCTTCCAAAAAAATCATCATGTTGAATTATGTTTTTTTGGTTTGAAATATAACTTTTAATGTCAGACATTCTGTCTATCCTTGTCTCACTCATAAATTACTCACTGAGTGCATAATTATTATAATTACAGATTTTTTCTTATTGTTCTTTCTTTAATTCGAGCGGCTTTAACATCTGCCTGATGAATCAACCCCGATTCTTTTTGCAAAATCTCTCGCAGGGGGAGAGAGAAATACTCACGCATAAACCGGAATATATCTCGCTGAGTCAGGCCAATATTCATTGAAGAAAAATAAAGCCCAATTAAATCTTTGTCACGCCAGCGAAGGGGAACGTGCTGACGTATCTGCGCGCGATGCAGGTCGATTACGGAGATTTTTAAATCCTCTTCGCGACCAGTGAAAGGTAAATGCAGAAGAAAGTGGCAAATATAACAGTCGCGATGATTAATTCCCCCGGCGTGCATTTTACGTACCATAGTCGCAACACGCTTAATGATCATCCACTTCACCTGCGCGTCCGGTGGATTAACAGCCCAGTCAGCACAGTAGTCTTCAAGGCTAATGGTGGGCGTTAAATCTTCGGTGATAATAAATGATGTTCTGGTTAGCGGGTTTACGCCTTTTTCACCAAAACCAACGCCGTGCATCGTATCAACGCCCAGCTCATGTAGACGATGAATGGCGTGCCATTCTCTGTCAGCGCCCAGAACAGGCATACGTAACGAAATCAGGTTCTTCACAATTTCTTTCAGCGAAGTGCCTTTATGCCACTTCAGGAAGTAACTTTTGCCGTCCAGCTCAAACCGCAATGTTCGACGCGTCTCCAGCTCTCTGAACACTTCGCCCTGTAACGTTTTCACTTCCTCAAAAGCATCTTTACCGCGCCATAGTGTGGTTAACGGCGCTTTCAGCTCAACCATCTAAATCACCTGTAATAATATCTGCGGCCTTCTCCGGTAAGCTGTATAAATCCTGGGTATCAGCATAATACCGCGCATTTTCAGCCCAGGCGTTGCGTAAGGAAGGCTGTGTCAGCGCTTTGAGTAAAACCTCATTTAGCGAATCCTGACGGAATGGTTCAGTCATCGCTTCGCCACAGTTGGCATCCACAATATAATGTGCATAACCGCACACCGCAGTTGTCAGCACCGGCAAACCAGCAGTAATGGCTTCCAGCAAAACAATACCTGCAGCTTCCTGATAGGCTGGATGCAGTAAAAGGTCGGCTGCCGCCATTAACTCCGCGATATCATTACGTCCGGAGAAAAAATGCACATTCGTGCCGACGCCGCTTCTTTCAGCCAGTGCTGCAAACTTCTTCGGCTTATCCTGCCCGACAACATAGAGCACCGTATTTTGCCGTAAAGATTCGGGTAGCGATGCCAGCGCTTCAATAGAGCGATCCACACCTTTACGGGTAAAGTCAGACCCTACTTGCAACAGTAATTTTTGCTGTTCTGAGATACCATTTTTCTGACGATAAATTTGACGACTGTTCGGGATCTGTTGGCTATATTTTCTGTCCGGGTAAATCCCCGGAGGAAGAATATGGAAACGCTCCGCTTCAGTCTGATAATGTTTTTGGAAGTCAGCAATCTGCTTATTCGTCAGCATTAATAGTTGCGTCGGCTTGCCGTGTTCAAACGTGGCGCGTTCAAAAGCAGCATAATGCCGATAGCGTGATGTCAGGCGATAGAAAAAACCTTTTTCCTGTGCGACTTTTTCGGCGTAACACACGTCTGCGGCGTAATACACATCAAGGCCCGGCATCTTATTGAATCCAACCACCCGATCGACAGGGTGGTCGCGCAAATGGTGTTGCACCCAGGCATAATATTCTGCGTTACGACCGTGGTTCGTCCGGGATTTAACCGGCACGCGGATTAATTCAAAGTTATCCGGGCATTCCCCTTCCCATGACTGAGTATAAACACGAACCTGATGACCTCGCGCCGCCACGGTTTGGGCAATGCGCATAAAATCACGCTGCAGACCGCCAAAAGGAAAATACTTATATAAGCAAAAGGCAACTCTCATAGCAGGCTGTCCAAATCTATGGCGCGTGCCTCATGCGGCAGCATTTTTTCCGTCGCGGCGATAACATCTTCAGCCGGAATCACGGAAAGGTATTTTTTATTACGATCAAGCTCATGCCGTTCAGGCATCGGCTGATAATTGCCTGCCCAAAACTGAATGATGTCGTCGGTCCAGGGACGCCAGAACACATGATCCGTCGCGCCGAAAAGGCAAATGACCGGCGTTTTGACTGCTGCGGCAATATGACCAGGGGCCGAATCAACGCCGATAAAGAGATCCGCATGGTCAATCAACGCGCCCAATTCAGGAAAGCGAGTTTTACCCGCCAGACCAGTAACCGGTTTTGTTTCACAGCCGCGTGCAATAGCATCCACGCAGGCCATCTCGTCTGCGGCCGGGCCTGACGTCAGTACAACTTGATAACCGCGGCGCTGCACGGCATCAATAACCTGCGAGAATTTATCATTATCCCAGCACTTAAATAGCTGCCGTGCCGTAGGCTGAATAACAACATATTGTCGGGTCACACCAAGTTGTTTGAGCTGTTGTCGCATGTTTTCCCAATGTTCCGGGCGATAGCTCATGGTGGTTTCCGTGACATACTGTTTTAGCGCTAACGGCTTTAGCGCGGATAATGTGCGCTCAACAGCATGTTCTCCCGCATAAGGTACTAAATGCGTAAAGCTCTTTTTCCATAAAGCAGACTGACGATTACCGAAATCCTGCGAGATTTTTATTTTTGCGTTTAAAAAACGCACAATAAGCGCCACGCTCCACTGATCGGTGAGGTTGACGACCAGATCATACGAGTTAGCACGCAATTTTTTGATTAGCGATAGCGCGTTTTTGATCTTCTCTTTTGTTCCTGCGCCTTTGTTACTGATGCCGTAGAGTGCATTAATCTCCGGATTTTCCGACAATATCGGTATGGTGTTCTGGTAAAGAAGCACATCGATTTTTGCATCGGGATAATTCTGCTTCAGCGTACTGATGACAGGGGTGGTAAGTAACATGTCTCCATGAAAACGCATTTTTATAATCAGAATTCTTCGAAATGGCTTTTCCACAAGCGACTCTTTGGTTGAAATTGTCCGGATAAATAAGCAGAAAAAAGCACGCTACCGCCCCAGGCTTCACAGCAACCCGATGGCTAATACCGCACTCATTTTAGATGCGCTAGTGTAACACTTCTTTCGCAGCAATCCGATACGAATAATTTTTATACACAATCATTTTTTTAATTATAAATTCAAAGAGATAATAATTTATCCCTCTCTTGTGAATGGTCATTCCCATTGTCTGGGGCGACAAGGGCGGCAAATTTCAATGGATTGCGTAAAAATGCAAAAATAATGGGGTTCAGCGCCTGGAATCCTCGCTTCTGAGCCAATTTGGCGCAAAAATGGGAAAAGTAATGGTAAAGCCCAGGCTAAATACATAGAATCCCCAGCACATCCATAAGTCAGCTATTTACTATGCTCGAATTGCTTTACACCGCTCTTCTCTACCTTATTCAGCCTCTGATCTGGATACGGCTTTGGGTGCGTGGACGTAAAGCGCCGGCCTATCGTAAACGCTGGGGTGAACGCTACGGATTCTACCGCCGTCCGTTGAAACCGGGCGGAATCATGCTGCATTCCGTCTCGGTGGGCGAAACTCTGGCGGCCATCCCATTGGTCCGCGCTCTACGTCATCGCTATCCCGATCTGCCTATTACCGTAACGACCATGACGCCGACCGGCTCGGAGCGCGTCCAGTCCGCCTTTGGCAACGATGTTCAGCACGTTTACTTGCCTTATGATTTGCCCGATGCGCTCAATCGTTTCCTCAATGAGATTGATCCTAAGCTGGTATTGATCATGGAGACTGAGCTCTGGCCAAATCTGATTGCTGCGCTGCACAAACGTCATATTCCGCTGGTTATCGCTAATGCGCGGCTTTCCGCCCGCTCCGCCGCGGGTTATGCGAAGCTTGGCAAGTTTGTCCGTACGCTCCTGCGCCGTATCACCCTGATTGCCGCGCAAAACGAAGAAGATGGCGAACGCTTTGTGGCATTGGGCGCGAAGAACAATCAGGTCACGGTCACCGGCAGTCTGAAATTTGATATTTCAGTTACGCCGCAGTTGGCGGCTAAAGCCGTTACGCTACGCCGCCAGTGGGCGCCGCACCGTCCGGTCTGGATTGCCACCAGCACCCACGATGGCGAAGAGAGTATCGTTATCGCCGCTCACCAGGCGTTATTACATCAATTCCCGAATTTATTACTGATTCTGGTGCCCCGCCATCCGGAGCGTTTCCCGGATGCTATCAATCTTGTGCGTCAGGCAGGGTTAAGCTACATCACTCGCTCTTCGGGCGAAGTGCCGTCCGCCAGCACCCAGGTCGTGGTAGGCGATACCATGGGCGAATTAATGTTGCTCTATGGCATTGCCGATCTCGCCTTTGTTGGTGGTTCGCTGGTTGAACGCGGCGGTCACAACCCGCTGGAGGCCGCCGCTCATGCGATTCCGGTACTGATGGGTCCGCATACCTTTAACTTTAAAGATATTTGCGCCCGTCTGGATCAGGCGAGCGGACTTATCACGATTACCGATGCGGCTACGCTGGCAAAAGAAGTTTCCTCTTTACTGACCGACGCTGATTATCGTAATTTCTACGGACGTCACGCAGTTGAAGTGCTGTATCAAAATCAGGGCGCGCTCCAGCGTCTGCTGCAACTGCTGGAACCTTATCTGCCACCGAAAACGCATTGAGGACTGTCATGCAAAAACGGGCGATTTATCCAGGTACGTTTGATCCGATTACTAACGGTCATCTCGATATTGTGACGCGCGCAACGCAGATGTTCGACCATGTCATTCTGGCCATCGCCGCCAGCCCCGGCAAGAAACCCATGTTCCCCCTGGAGGAGCGTGTGGCGCTGGCGCAAAAAGCGACCGCACACTTGGGTAACGTAGAGGTGGTGGGCTTTAGCGACCTGATGGCCAATTTCGCCCGCGACAGACAGGCGAATATCCTGATTCGTGGTCTGCGCGCGGTGGCGGATTTTGAATATGAAATGCAGTTGGCGCATATGAATCGCCATCTGATGCCGCAACTGGAAAGCGTTTTCCTGATGCCGTCCAAAGAGTGGTCGTTTATTTCATCGTCGCTGGTCAAAGAAGTGGCACGCCATCAGGGCGATGTGACCCACTTTCTGCCGGACAATGTGCATCAGGCGCTAATGGATAAGTTGAAATAAGTTTCCTTCCCTGCCGGGCCTGGCGTTTTACTTCTGACAGTGACGGCAATAGAACGTCGCACGCTGTGCGTGTTTCGTTGCGACTATCGGCGTACCGCATACCCAACACGGCTCGCCTTTGCGCCCGTACACCTGCAACTCCTGCGCAAAATAGCCCGGTTTCCCATCGCTTTGCAGAAAATCCTTCAGCGTTGTCCCGCCTTGTTCAATAGAGCGCAGCAAAACGGCTTTAATCACCCGTGCCAGCAGGTCGCACTCCTCTGTCGAGAGTGACGACGCCAGGCGGTCAGGGTGAATACCAGCGGCAAACAGCGACTCGCTGGCGTAGATATTCCCCACGCCGACCACCAGCTTGTTATCCATCAGCCAGGGTTTAATCGCCGTCTTCTTCTTCGCGCATTTCTGCCGCAAATATTCGCCATTAAACTCATCGCTTAGCGGCTCCGGTCCCAGATGCGCCAGTACGTTATGCCCTTCCAGCTCTTTGGTCCATAACCAGGCGCCAAAGCGGCGAGGATCGGTATAACGTAGAATTTTGCCATTGCTCATCACCAAATCGACATGGTCGTGCTTTTCCGCCGGCAGCGCTTCCGACAGTATCCGCAAGCTTCCCGACATCCCCAGGTGAATAATTATCCAGCCGTCAGGCAGCTCCAGCAGTAAATATTTAGCACGACGCTGAACGCTAAGGACGGGTGTATCGCTCAGACGATAAATTTCGTCTGAAACCGGCCAGCGCAGACGGCCGTTACGGATATGGGCGTGCAGGATAGTAGCGCCAACTAAATGGGGTTCAATACCCCGGCGGCTGGTTTCAACTTCGGGTAATTCAGGCATAACGTCTCCGGCTGTGTGGCAGGTCTCATTAATATGGGGACGGCCAGAAAACAAAAAACCCCGCCGAAGCGAGGTTTTTGTTACATCAAAGCGAGAATTATTTGATTTTCGCTTCTTTGTAGATCACGTGCTGACGGACAACTGGATCGAATTTTTTCAGTTCCAGTTTTTCCGGTTTAGTACGTTTGTTCTTCGTAGTGGTATAGAAGTGACCAGTACCAGCAGAAGAAACCAGCTTGATTTTCTCACGAATACCTTTAGCCATGATTTATTTCCTCTTAGTACTTAGTACTTTTCGCCACGGGCACGCAGTTCAGACAGAACTGTTTCGATGCCTTTTTTATCGATGATACGCATACCTTTAGCAGATACACGCAGGGTGACAAAACGCTTCTCGCTCTCAACCCAGAAACGGTGAGAGTGCAGGTTAGGCAGGAAACGGCGTTTAGTCGCGTTCAGTGCGTGGGAACGGTTGTTACCGGTCACCGGACGCTTGCCAGTAACTTGGCAGACTCGGGACATGTCTATTCTCCAAAAATCAAATTAGCTCGAGCTTCGTATGGGGTATCGGCGCCTCGTCAGGCTTTACAGCCTGGTCATCGCGCAGTTCTATTGAACTCTCGATTGCCAGGCCCAAATGCCAAACCCGAGATTCTCAAAGGTGGCGTAGTATACGCTGACCCGGCGATATGCTCAAGTCCCGAACAGACAAAGATCCCGATGGATCGCGCAAAGAATCTTAAATCCAGCCGCGTTCGGCAAAAGAAACGTACTCTCCGCGCCCAATTATCAGGTGATCGAGCACCCGGATATCCATAAACTGGCAACACTTTATCACGCGCTCAGTGATAAGTTTATCTGCTTTACTTGGCTCTGCGCAGCCTGAAGGGTGGTTATGCGCCAGAATGACCGCTGAAGCATTGAGTTTAATCGCTTCCCGAACAATCTCACGCGGATGCACTTCTACGTGGTTAAGCGTGCCGGAAAACAGGCGGCTGTGCTGAAGCACCCGGTGCTGGGCATCAAGGAAGATCACCAGAAAGATCTCACGCTCTTCGCCCGTCAGTTGGCTTTGCAGAAATTCCCGCGTCATTTCCGGACTCAGCAACGCACTTTCCTCATTCATGCGCACGCTGTAATAGCGCCTTGCCAGCTCAGCAATGCCTTTCAACTGCGCGAATTTCGCCAGGCCGATGCCGTTTACGCCGCGAAACTGCGCAAAGTCCGCCGACAGCAGGCCATACAGCGACCCAAAGTGCTGCAATATCTCTTTTGCCAACGTCATAACATCTTTTCCCGGCGTGCCGGTACGTAAAAAAAGCGCCAGCAGTTCCACGTCGCTGAGGGAAGCAATACCGGATCTGAGCATTTTTTCACGCGGTAATAATTCGTCCAACGTATCCATACGCGCACCTCCTTTTTTAAGGAAGCGGCATAGTGGCATAGCCTTTGGGAGAGATCGACGCCCCGATTTTGTTCTTGCGTAGCGCCTCGCAAAGTGGAGCGCAGGCAAAGACACGACGCCGTAGAGATTGTGATAAAATAGCCGCCTTTCAAAGTCACCCAACAGGAAAGACATGATGAGCCTGGCCGGTAAAAAAATTGTTCTCGGCGTTAGCGGCGGTATCGCTGCGTATAAAACGCCGGAACTGGTGCGCCGTTTACGTGAGCGCGGCGCTGACGTGCGCGTGGCAATGACCGAGGCGGCAAAAGCCTTTATTACCCCCCTGAGCTTACAGGCAGTGTCGGGCTATCCCGTATCCGACAGTCTGCTTGACCCTGCCGCTGAAGCCGCGATGGGGCATATCGAGTTGGGGAAATGGGCCGACCTGGTGATTCTTGCCCCCGCGACCGCCGACCTGATCGCCCGTGTAGCATCGGGTATGGCTAATGATTTAGTCTCCACCATTTGCCTGGCGACGCCAGCCCCGGTGGCCGTGCTTCCGGCCATGAACCAACAGATGTACCGCGCTGCCGCCACGCAACATAATCTGGAGGTGCTCGCCTCTCGCGGCCTGTTCATTTGGGGGCCGGATAGCGGCAGTCAGGCGTGCGGCGACGTAGGCCCAGGCCGAATGCTGGACCCATTAGTTATCGTTGATAAGGCCGCCGCGCAAATCGCTGCCGTCAACGATCTGCGACATCTTAATATCATGATTACGGCAGGCCCGACGCGCGAACCGCTCGACCCGGTGCGTTATATTTCCAACCACAGCTCAGGTAAAATGGGCTTCGCTATTGCGGCGGCGGCCGCGCGTCGCGGCGCAAATGTCACGCTGGTCTCCGGTCCCGTTTCGTTACCGACGCCGCCTTTTGTAAAACGGGTTGATGTCATAACCGCGCTGGACATGGAAGCCGCTGTTCAGGCCGCCGTTCAACAGCAGCACATTTTCATTAGCTGCGCCGCCGTGGCTGACTATCGCGCAGAGACTATCGCCAGTGAAAAAATCAAAAAACAGGCGGCGCAAGGTGATGAATTACTAATAAAAATGGTCAAAAACCCGGACATTGTCGCCGGGGTGGCCGCACTCAGTGACAATCGCCCCTACGTTGTTGGGTTTGCCGCGGAAACGAATAATGTGGAAGAATACGCCCGGCAAAAACGTATCCGTAAGAACCTTGACCTGATTTGTGCAAATGATGTTTCTCTTTCAAATCAGGGATTTAATAGCGATAAAAACGCTTTACACCTTTTCTGGCAGGATGGAGATAAAGTCTTACCGCTTGAGCGAAAAGAACTCCTGGGCCAATTATTACTCGACGAGATCGTGACCCGTTATGATGAAAAAAATCGACGTTAAGATTCTGGACCCGCGTGTTGGTCAGCAGTTTCCGCTGCCGACTTATGCTACTTCTGGTTCTGCCGGGCTTGACCTGCGCGCCTGTCTCGACGACGCCGTAGAACTGGCGCCTGGCGCAACGACGTTGGTGCCTACCGGACTGGCCATTCATATCGCCGATCCATCACTGGCGGCAGTCATGTTGCCGCGTTCGGGCCTGGGCCATAAACATGGTATCGTGCTGGGCAACCTGGTCGGGCTGATTGATTCCGATTATCAGGGGCAACTGATGGTTTCGATCTGGAACCGTGGTCAGGACAGTTTTACCATTGAACCGGGCGAACGTATCGCGCAAATGGTGTTTGTTCCGGTCGTTCAGGCCGAATTTAATCTGGTGGAAGCATTTGACGCCACCGAACGTGGCGAGGGCGGCTTCGGTCATTCTGGCCGTAAGTAAATTTTACGCATCCCCATAACGTCATAATACTGCCGCAAGCGCTGAGTTTGCGGTTATAGCGTGGGTGCTCGCCTGGCAAGTGCTTATTTTCAGGGGTATTTTGTAACATGGCAGAAAAACAAACTGCGAAAAGGAATCGTCGCGAAGAAATACTTCAGTCACTGGCGCTGATGCTTGAATCCAGCGATGGAAGCCAACGCATCACGACGGCAAAACTGGCGGCCTCGGTCGGCGTTTCCGAAGCGGCGCTATACCGCCATTTTCCCAGCAAGACCCGCATGTTCGATAGCCTGATTGAGTTTATCGAAGATAGTCTGATTACCCGTATCAATCTGATTTTAAAAGATGAAAAAAACACCAGCACGCGTTTGCGCCTGATTGTGTTGCTGATTCTGGGTTTTGGCGAACGCAACCCTGGCCTGACGCGCATTCTTACCGGGCATGCGCTGATGTTTGAACAGGATCGCCTGCAGGGGCGCATTAATCAGCTTTTTGAACGCATCGAAGCGCAGCTCCGCCAGGTGCTACGAGAAAAAAGAATGCGTGAAGGCGAAGGCTACACGACGGATGAAAATCTGCTGGCAAGCCAGCTGTTAGCCTTCTGTGAAGGGATGCTTTCACGGTTCGTGCGTAGCGAATTTAAATACCGCCCAACGGACGATTTCGACGCCCGCTGGCCGCTCATTGCCGCTCAGCTACAGTAACGCTGACTGGATAGTGGCTCACGCCTTATCCAGGCGACAGAAACATAAGCCCGGTAAAGCGCCACCGGGCAATTCGCTTACACGCCAAATTCTTCCCGGTATGCTCGCACAGCCGCCAGATGCTCAGCCATATCAGGTTTTTCTTCCAGATAGGCAATCAGGTCTTTCAGCGTAATGATGGAGATAACCTTACAACCATAGTCGCGCTCCACTTCCTGAATCGCGGAAATCTCGCCGCGGCCACGTTCCTGACGATCCAGCGAAATCAGTACGCCAGCCAGCGTAGCCCCGTGCGCCTGAATAATCTCCATCGACTCGCGAATCGCCGTACCTGCGGTAATCACGTCATCCACCAGCATCACGCGGCCCTGTAGCGCGCTGCCCACCAGACACCCGCCTTCGCCATGATCTTTTGCCTCTTTGCGGTTAAAGCAGTACGGCAGGTCTTTATCGTGATGTTCCGCCAGCGCAACCGCCGTCGTCGTCGCGATCGGAATACCTTTGTACGCGGGGCCAAACAGCAGATCAAATTCAATACCGGAATCCACCAGCGCTTCGGCATAAAAACGGCCTAACAACGCCAGGTCGCGCCCGGTATTAAACAGCCCGGCGTTGAAGAAATAGGGGCTTTTGCGCCCGGATTTCAGCGTAAACTCGCCAAACTTTAGTACCTGCTTGTTAAGCGCAAACTCAATAAACTGGCGCTGATACGGTTTCATGGATTCGCTCCTTTTCTTACTTTCATCATTTACGAAATTTACGGACAAAAAAAAGGCGACTTTTCAGTCGCCTTAAAATCAATTTTCTAACGCCGCCTTCTGCGTCGCCACAATGGATTCAATTCCCCCTCGGGCCAGCGCCAACAAAGTGAGAAGTTCTTCATGGCTGAACGGCTCGCCTTCCGCGGTACCCTGTACTTCAATAATACGGCCGTCTTCAGTCATCACGACGTTCATGTCGGTTTCTGCGGCGGAATCTTCAACATATTCCAGATCGCAGATCGCTTCGCCGTTAACGATGCCTACGGAAACCGCCGCCACCATGCCTTTCATCGGATTGGTTTTCAGCTTACCGTTGGCAACCAATTTATTCAGCGCATCCGCCAACGCCACGCAGGCACCGGTAATAGACGCTGTACGCGTACCGCCATCGGCCTGGATTACATCGCAGTCCAGCGTAATGGTAAATTCGCCGAGCGTTTTCAGATCGACCGCCGCACGCAGCGCACGCGCGATCAAACGCTGAATTTCCATAGTACGGCCGCCCTGCTTACCCTTTGCCGCTTCGCGCGCGTTACGGGTATGGGTAGCGCGAGGCAACATGCCATACTCTGCGGTGATCCACCCCTGGCCTTGCCCTTTCAGAAAACGTGGAACGCCTTCTTCAATGGAGGCGGTGCACAACACTTTGGTATCTCCAAATTCGACCAGTACCGAGCCTTCAGCGTGTTTTGTATAGTTACGGGTCAGGGTTACGGGACGCACCTGATTAGCGCTACGGCCTGCTGGACGCATATTGAGATCTCCGGCTTAAAACGAATGTGGCTGCGCATTATACGGACTTCCGATGGTTATTCCTATCCTGACAAGGCATGGATAGCTATAATCCCCTCATCTCTCCTTTAAAAACGGGAACATCTATGATCCGCAGTATGACCGCCTACGCCCGGCGTGAAATCAAGGGTGAATGGGGTAGCGCGACCTGGGAAATGCGCTCGGTAAACCAGCGTTATCTGGAAACTTACTTTCGTCTGCCGGAACAGTTCCGTAGTCTTGAACCCGTCGTGCGCGAACGCATTCGTACACGCCTGACGCGCGGCAAAGTCGAATGTATGCTGCGTTTTGAACCCGATGCCAGCGCGCAAGGCGAGCTTATTCTGAATGAAAAGCTCGCGAAACAATTAGTTAGCGCCGCAAACTGGGTCAAAATGCAGAGCGACGAAGGGGAAATCAATCCGGTTGATATTTTGCGCTGGCCAAGTGTCATGGCGGCGCAAGAGCAGGATCTGGACGCGATTGCCGCAGAAATTTTAGCCGCACTGGACGGTACGCTGGATGACTTTATCGTCGCGCGCGAAACGGAAGGCCAGGCGCTGAAAGCGCTGATTGAACAACGTCTGGAAGGCGTCAGCGCCGAAGTAGCGAAAGTCCGCGCGCATATGCCGGAAATCCTGCAATGGCAGCGTGAACGCCTGGTCGCGAAGCTGGAAGATGCTCAGGTTCAGTTGGAAAACAACCGTCTGGAGCAAGAGCTGGTGATGATGGCGCAACGCATTGATGTGGCGGAAGAGCTGGATCGTCTGGAAGCGCACGTCAAAGAGACTTACAACATTCTGAAGAAAAAAGAGGCGGTAGGTCGCCGTCTGGACTTCATGATGCAAGAATTTAACCGTGAGTCGAACACCCTGGCCTCCAAATCCATCAACGCTGATGTAACTAACTCCGCTATTGAATTAAAAGTGTTGATCGAGCAAATGCGCGAGCAAATCCAGAATATTGAGTAACGTTTCACGCGATCTAGCGTAGTCTCACTAAATCTCGTCAGGATAAAAAGGCCATTTTAAATCATGGCCTTTTTTGTTTTATATAGTCTCATGTCGTATCACTACAGCGTGCGTTTCGTGTGTACATAGACATGTACATACTGGCATTTATGACACGCATTTTATGTACACAGCAATGAGATGAGTGGACTGACCCCACCCCGGTAGACGATCCTGCCCTATAGTTTGAGCATAAAAGGAGACAGTCCCAGCTTTTCGTTAAAAAGACTAGGTATTTCAAAATAATGGTTTCGAATGTGAACTTGAACAGAATTCTGGATGATAGTCTAGATTTTCACCATTATCTTCTTGTAATATGCCCAAAAGGGTGAAACAGCACCTTCTATTTTGGATGGAACCATATGGCAATTTCAAAAACGAATGGTCAATCTAAGCCCAAGCGTAAAACTGAGGTTCCTGGTCAAGCGTTAGGGTACAGCCTTCAATTTACACTACTCACTCATTTGTTGCTTCAAGCGCCTGAGGGTAGTCTTTGCAGTTTGGAGGTACTTGATGACGTTGCCCAAGAGAATAATTCTGGTGATATCAAATTCATTCAAAGTAAAAGCGCTCTTACAGCTAATCCTGCAGCTGACCGTGCAAAATCATTATGGAAAACACTTTCTAATTGGATTGACCTTGCTACATCTCCAGACTTCGAAGTGGAAAAAGCCATTTTTGAGCTATATGTATCGCGTCCAGTTGAAGGAAGTATTGTTAAAAAGTTTAATGAGGCTAAAACACCAGAGGATGCCCAAGAAGCCATTACCCATGCCCGAACAGAATTATGGGGAGATTCACCACACTTCACTTTGAAGGATGGCATCTCGAAAGAAATTTCCAAATACGTCGAAAAAGTCTTTACCGCAGACCAAAACCTTCTACAACGACTTATTTGCAACTTTCAACTGACACTTGGTAGTGGTAGTCCACAAGCAGATCTTGAAGCATGTGTGCGAAGCCATCCTGTCTCGCCTTCAAAGGTTAGCGATATCACTAATTATCTTTGCGGAAAAGTGAAACGCCACATCGATATGCTTCTAGAGGCAGAAAAACCTGCTGTCATTGCCCGTGATGATTTTTACACTTGGTATAAAGCATATGTTCAGAAAATAGATCGCCAGATGGTTCTTTCTAGCCGTGCTCAGGCCCCAGTAAAAGAGAAGGCTCAGGAGTATCTTCCTGATAAATTTGTCCAACAATTAGAGATCATCGGCCTGCCTTATGAAGAAATACTTGGAGCCATAAGTGACTATTTAATGGCCTCATTCGACCGAACTGATTGGGCTGCGCGGGGAGAAGTTGACGAAACCTCATTTGATGATTTGGATACTGCGCTACAGAGAACATGGAAGAATAAACAGAGAATCTGTGGTTTAACACACAGTGAAAAGTCCGAACAAGATCAAGGGAAGCTACTTTACTTTGAATGTATGCAGTTTAATATCCCACTTCAGGCTATGTCTCCACCAAGCCATTTTATTCCCGGTTGCTATCATATTTTAGCTGATAGCTTAGCTGTAGGATGGCATCCAAACTATACGACGCAGTTGAAGAATAAGAAGGTCGCATAAATGTTGGCAAGAGAAGCTCAAAATATTCAGAATCCTGCATTAGGTGCTGCTCTTGTATGGCGGTTTTGTTGTGGTTATGTCAAAACTAATCGAGTAAGCGCGCCCCCTCCTCTTCCATTTCTCTTTCTGGTACTTCCTATAATTCTGCATCAAGAGACTTCTGAGTTTGTTAAGCGTACCTATAAAAGTTCAGGGCTGCGAGCTTTTGCTGCAAAGTTTGGCGATTCATCGGTATCAAAGCAAGATTTACTGTTTCAAATTCATGAACGTTCAATCCGTTGGCGACAGCTTAGCCTACGATCAATTGAGCTTGCTGTCGCAAGCGATCTACTCAAATTGCAAGATGGGAGTGATGTAATCCCTTTATCGAAAACAAAGGCGAGGGGATTATCGGATGAGGTAAAGACACTCATGGATTTGGCAGAAAAACTGGGCTCTTGGTTTGGCGAACTCTCGATTCATGAAGTTGTGACAACTTTAAAGGTGAAACTCTAATGTATTTTCAGATTCGAGGCATCATACTCTGGCCGCGAAATAAAAACTTTAAGCCTCATACCATTCGTTTTGAACTCGGCAAAGTTAATGTTATCAGTGGTGCCTCACGCACTGGGAAATCGGCAGTTATCCCTATCATCGATTATTGTTTGGGCGCCAATACCTGTTCAATTCCAGTAAAAACAATTCGTAAATATTGTGAATGGTTTGGAATCGTCGTGGCAACAGAGCAAGGTGAAAAACTGTTGGCGCGAAAAGAACCGGGAAACCAACGTAGCACCACTGATATGTTTGTGCTAGAGGCTGAAAATATTACGTCAATCCCTATTCGCTTGGAAAAAAATACTAATGTTATTGCAGTCAAGAGAATGCTTGATGATTTGGCAAACCTCTCTAACCTTGACTTTTCAGGTGGTGATGAAAATTCAGGGTTTGATGGTCGCCCAGCTTTTCGTGATTTAGCTGCTTTCACATTCCAGCCGCAAAACGTTGTCGCCAACCCAGATGTTTTATTTTTCAAAACCAATACCTATGAGCATAGAGAAAAATTGCGGAAGATTTTTCCCTATGTACTTGGCGCAATAACATCTGAATTAATGGCTAAACAATTCGAGTTGAATAGAATCCGCCTATTTTTACGCCGCAAAGAGCGAGAGCTTAAAGATGCCCAGGATGTATCAGCACAATGGCTTGCTGATTTAAAATCTAAGTATAGTGAGGCCCAAGAACTTGGCTTGGTTCCTAAACCACAGGAACAGTTATCCCGAAAGCAGATGATTAGCCAGCTTGAAGAAGTCATTTCGCGAACCGATCTAACGTTGAAGGTAACAGTATCAACTATTTCAGATGCTTTGAGTGAATTAAATACTCTTGAAAGTGAAGAGCGATTAGTTTCTCGTGAATTGACTACAATGCGTCACCGTCTTGAAGAAATGAATCGTCTACGAGTTGGAATGCATCAGTATGAAAATGCCCTATTAATGCAACGAGATCGGCTTAAAATTTCTGGCTGGCTATTATCTAATACGAATGATGAGTCGGATTGCCCTATGTGTGGTAGTCATACGGATTCTGCTAAGCAAAAACTACAGGCTCTTGTCCAACGTCTGTCAGATGTTGAGGCTGCGGTGGGGGCTGATGCCCATAAGGAAGTTCCAGCCGCATTTGATAGAGAGCTACAACGTGTAACTACTGAAGTGGCTAACGCTACTGAACGTTTAAGAGCCATACAGTCACGTAAGCGAACCTTAACGAGCAGATCGAAGGAAGCTCGTGAGCAGCAGTTTTCTACTAGGCGTGCTGAGCGTTTTATCGGTAATGTCGAATCTGCGCTAGAGTTACATAGAAAACTAGGTAGCGACAGTGAACTTGTTGAAGAAGTAAGGAAACTTAAAGAAATGGTACAGACCTTGGAAAAAGAGTTACGTGAAAAAGATGTCGAATTGCGTAAAAACCAAGCATTAAGAGTGATTAATGCTCAAGCAGGTAATATTCTTCAGGGCCTAGATGTAGAAGACCCAAGCGCACCTATTTCTTTAGAAATTAATGATCTAACAATAAAGGTGTTGGGAGATGAGCGTGATGATTATCTTTCGGAGATAGGAAGTGGGTCAAATTGGCTCTCCTACCATTTGGCAATATTGCTTTCACTCCATCAATTTTATTTAAGCCAAAAAAATAATCCAGTTCCTAGTTTTCTTATACTTGACCAACCAAGTCAGGTCTATTTCCCTAAAACTACTCAGCTTCCAAATATTGCTAATGAGGATGAGCCAAAACTTCGTGATGAAGACGTTGAAGCTGTTAGACGGGCATTTAAAGCAATGGGGAATGTGGTAATCAAGGAAAAAGGTAAACTTCAATTAATCGTTTTGGATCATGCTCCTCGTGAAGTTTGGGGCGAAATTGATGGTGTTGTTGGATTACCGGAGTGGCGTGATGGCATTAAATTGGTTCCGATGGAATGGTTGACTGGAGTTTAGGCAAAACTCTTCATCTTTTCGTTATGAAATTTAGGATAAATATAAAAGCTGGTCAGACATAGATTACCTGGTTGGTTTTACGTCTTGATGCCTCCAAACACATAACTTCGTAATATATAAATCTGAAAAATTAACGTAATCAATAATAATCATGGATGTTAAGATGAATGAACTAATTAAACTAATTGATACCAATCCCGAAGAAGCTACAGTACAGAACTTTTTCGAAAAACATCCAGCTTCAATCATAGGTACTGCCTATGCGTTATCGAATACTTTGATAGCTAAACTTCCATTAGGTGTGGATTTTGTTACAGACTTTACATGGGTAAATCCTCGCTCTGGACCAACATATGTCTATATTATTGAGATCGAAAAGCCTTCTAAATCGATATTTAATCAAGACAATTCATTTACTCAAAGTTTTAATCACGCATACGGGCAAGTGGAAGATTGGCTCGGTTGGTGTTATAGAAACCAAGGAACGTTTCGGGATATCCTAATCCCACTAAAGTCTCACAACGACTTGCTATCATTTTTTGCTGTAAGAGGAATTCTAATTTATGGAAGAGATTCTGAATTAAATAATAGTAGAAGGAAGGAACGTTGGACTCAAAAAGGATTATCAAACCCATTTATTGAGGTACGAACATATGATGGATGGGCTCGTGAAAAGAATAATACCATACCACCTCACGATGGGTTAGCTAGCTATTTATCTACTGTACATTATTCTAATCGCTCTTATATCAAAAAATCCCACAAATTAAACACACATAATCATGTTTAAAATAGGCAGGTGTCATTAACTAAAATGACACCTGCCTATGAAATTATCGCTCCCTATAATTCCCATCCATTCAACCGACAGCAGAAACACCACAATAATTCTCGCAACTACGCGTCATCACATTAACAGAGCCATCTTTCAATTCGCTAATCACCGCTACACAGGCGCTTGATGGTTGTAAATAGACCCGTTTTAGTTCCAGGCATTTTTTGAGATCCCGGCCAAATGATTGTGTTGCCGATATTCCTCCGGCGTCATATTGTTCAGTGATTCATGAGGGCGTTCACAGTTATATTCTGACACCCATCTTTCCGGGATTTCCCGCACTTCATTCAGCGTTCTGAACAGATAAAAATCGAGTATTTCTGTACGGTATGTTCGGTTAAAGCGCTCAATAAAAGCGTTCTGCGTCGGCTTACCCGGCTGAATAAATTTCAGTTTTACTGCATGTTGCTCTGCCCATTCAGCCAGTGCAAGTGAGATAAATTCCGGACCATTATCCATGCGTAGCATAACCGGATAGTCGCGATTTGCCGCGCTCCTGTCGAGTACACGGACCACGCGCAAAGCTGGTAGATTCAGATCGATTTCAATCGACAATGCCTCACGGTTAAAGTCATCAACGACATTGAACGTGCGAAAACGACGGCCACAGACCAGAGCATCATGCATAAAATCGACAGACCAGCTCTGGTTAAGCGCTTCCGGTGTGGCCAGTGGCGAGGGATTACGCACCGGCAACCGTTGTTTGCCTTTACGGCGAAAATTCAGCTTCAGCAGACAATAAATACGATGGATCCTTTTGTGATTCCACGGGTATCCCTGCCGCCGCAGAACCTGGAAAAGTTTTGGAAAACCGTACCGTGGGTATCGCTCTGCCACTGCCTGCAACGCGACAATAACGGGTTCGTCACGCGTGGTATCCGGATGGTAATGGTAAACCGTTCTGCTCAGGTTCAGACTCCGGCAGGCCTGACGGATACTGAGTCCAAATGTCGTTATCAGATGAGTGACCAGCTCACGCTTAAAGGCTGGTTTTAAAGCTTTTTTTCGATAATGTCTTTCAGCGCACGGTTCTCAAGGCTCAGGTCGGCAAACATCTGTTTGAGACGCCGATTCTCGTCCTCAAGATCCTTGATCTTTTTAATATCAGAAGCCTCCATGCCGCCGTATCTGGACTTCCAGTTGTACCAGGTGGCTTCAGATATACCGGCCTCCCGGCAGACATCTTTAACGGTTCGTCCGGCTTCAACCGATTTAATTACGGCAATGATCTGATGCTCAGTAAAACGGGCTTTACGCATAGCGATCTCCTTTGTTGGCAGATTGATTATGCCGGAGGATCTCTAAATGTGAATGGCACGATTATGCGGGATACTTACAAATGCTTACGGAGGAGGGAAACTTATTTATAGTGAAAGGTCGAAGTTCATAAACATCAATTTTGATGAACATCAGCACTTCTTACGTATTGAGGCCCGATATAGGCCAAATGCTAAACCCAAAAATAAAAAAAGAATGCTTTGAAGCTCACCAATCTTTTAGAAATGAGAAATCCCTTCGAGCGACTCAGGGTATACTCAAATGATTTAGGATATGAGCTACTGGCTAGAGACTATCTTCACACGCTACCTGACGCTCCCAGCATCGCTGAGATGAAACGTTACATGATGGAAGCTATGCAATGCTCATGTTTGCCTTGTAAGATCGATAGACTCATTGCAGAGCACGAGATAGAGCTGTTCGATAAACGTACAGTTTGGGAGCAGTAGTCACGCTGCGTTGCTCAACTAAGCGGCATTTTCGGTATAGCGTCTGTTTTCTGTGTACATAAATGTGTACATAGTGAAAATGTGGAGTAGTAGAAAATTAACAAAATCAAAGCATTATCACCAATACTCAACATTCAGATCCAAATTCTGGCGCTCAATATGTCACAGAGCCCGCCTTATGCGGGCTCTCGCGTTTATCGGTAGTACGTTTTTAATTTCCGGCGAATAGCGTCGATAAGGCGTCGCTTCCACTCTACCGTTGAAGCCCGATACTGCATAAAAATAGCGCCTTCCGCCTGCTCCCCGGCAAGCGGCAGGACAAAAAGACCGCGCTTATCGGATAAATTTTCATACCAGGGGCGCGGTACAATCGCCATTAGCGGCGCCGACTGGACAGCAGGCGCCAGTTGACTGTAATCATGACAAACAAACGCCAGCGGACGTTCAAACCCGGCACGAGCCTGCTGCCTGTCCAGTTCGTTGTTCTCTTTTGTCCACGGCAAACAGTAAATGTGTTGATAATGCTGTAGATCAGCAAAATTCAACGCTGTGGCATTCTCCAGACGTGAACGCAATGGCGCGCCATAAACCGCGATCAAACGCGTAGTCCCCACCCGCTCGTAATGCAGAGCGCTGACCTGCTTTTGATGGTCGCCAATTGCCAGCACCAAATCAACCGAGCTATCCAACAGTTCATCACGCCAGGGTCGGCGGGCAAAAGGAAGGCACTCGATCACCGCCTGATGAAGATGACCTTTCTCTGCGAGAACGGGCGTAAGCAGCGCGTTCAATGCGGGAGGAAGTACCACCCGAAAACAACGGGAGCCGTTCTCTTTATCGCCAAACAGCCCCTCATTAAGCGAAACAAACACAGGCGCCAATTTGTCACGCAGCGCCTGCGCATAAGGCGTAGCAATCTGGCGGTTCCCTTCCCGTCGAAACAACGGATCGTTTAGCGCATCGCGCAATCTCATTAGCGCATGACTTACCGCAGAAGGCGACAAAGCCAGCTTTTGCGCCGTTTTCCCCGTAGAGCTCGTCTCCAGCAGCACATAGAGTACTTTTAACAGGTTCATATCCATTTGCAGCAAGTTCATTAAACGTCTCTCTTATTGAACCTGGCTAAATTACTGCCAGGTATACTGCGGGCGCTTCAATCAGGAGAACATTATGAATCGCTATGCATTATTCTTTGTATGTATATTTTCAACATCAGCACTTCCTGCCATGGCGGCATTAGATCCTTCACAACCGTTATCACCCGCGCCTCCGTTATCACTGTTTAAAGCGTGGGCTAAGCCTATAAAGCCGTTTCAAATCACAGAAGGCGTGTGGTATGTCGGCACGAAAAATCTCTCTTCTATTCTGCTGACCACTCCGGCAGGGCATATTCTTATTGATGCGGGGTTGGATGAAAGCGCACCGCAAATTAAAGCGAATATTGAAGCGGCAGGATTCCGCCTCACAGACGTGCGCTATCTGTTGAATAGCCATGCGCGGCTGGATCAAGCGGGGGGCATGGCACGTTTGAAAGCGTGGAGCGGCGCACAATTGGTCGCCAGCCAACCCAACGCCGATCAGATGGCGAGGGGTGGACGAGAGGATTTTGCGCTTGGCGATGCGCTCCCCTTCCCGCCCGTCACCACTGATAAAATTATCCACAACCAGGAAAGCATCAGCCTCGGAGGGATAACCGTGACAGCACTATTCACGCCTGGACATCTGCCCGGCTCAACTTCCTGGCGCGTAACGCTCCGCAACGGCAAGACGCTAATTTACGCAGATAGTCTCGCCACACCTGACTATCTGCTGATTAACAACAAAAATTACCCTGACCTGGTTACTGATATTCAGAGTAGCTTTAAGACACTGGCCGCCCAGCATGTTGATATCTTTATTGCCAACAAAGGTGACCGCTTCGGGCTACTGGAGAAACGACAGCAACTTCGCAACGGCGATACACACGCATTCTTTGATTCCAATGGGTTGCAACAGTATGTGGAACGCTCGCGTCAGCGCTTCATCACACAACTTACCGCACAGCAGCCATAATGAAATGATTCACCGGCGGCGCGTCCAGGGCGCCGTTCAGGTAATTTATCTAAGTCAAAACAGAAAAACCTCACATAAAATAAACCACAGAAATGATGTTCAATTTATTGATATTTATAATAAATAATTATTAATCATAAATTTAAAATCATTACTAAAATTTATTAATCGTGTAATGCCTTAGAAAATCTCAATCGTGATACAGCGCACAAATCGTTAATCTTCGCCCCCAGTAAATTAGGGGGAAATCATGCTGTTGCACGTTCTTTATTTAATTGGCATCACTGCCGAGGCCATGACGGGCGCACTCGCTGCGGGTCGTCGTCGCATGGATACATTCGGCGTAATTATTATTGCTACCGCCACCGCCATTGGTGGAGGCTCGGTTCGCGACATTCTGCTCGGTCACTATCCGCTGGGTTGGGTGAAGCATCCCGAATATGTCATTATTGTGGCGACTGCCGCTGTATTGACCACCATTGTTGCCCCCGTCATGCCCTATTTACGCAAGCTTTTCCTGGTACTTGACGCGCTGGGGTTGGTGGTTTTCTCTATTATTGGCGCTCAGATAGCCCTTGATATGGGCGAAGGGCCAATTATCGCCGTGGTAGCCGCCGTCACTACCGGCGTCTTTGGCGGCGTGCTCCGCGATATGTTCTGCAAACGCATTCCTCTGGTGTTTCAAAAAGAGCTATATGCCGGCATTTCGTTCGCCTCAGCGGTGCTCTATATTGCGCTGCAACATTACGTCATGAATCCGGATGTCGTCGTTATCTCTACGCTACTGTTTGGCTTTACAGCAAGGTTATTAGCGCTACGTCTTAAACTTGGCCTGCCGGTATTTTATTACCGCCATGAAGGGCACTAAGACCCAAATCCGGGAATATGCTGAGCAGCCAGCCATCTGCTCAGCGTTGTGATCTGCGGATTATCCCGCCAGTCGATAACTCTCCCGGCACGACGCTCGCCCGTCGCTGGCAACTGCCGCCAGTATTGCTCTGTTCGCATTAATAACTGCTCCCATGAGCGATCGCCGCTGGCCTGTAATGCGGCCTGCGTTAAGGGGATATCCATCGCCATGATCCAGCGGGTAAACGGCTGCCGGCGCGCCAGGTTAAATTGCCGCCATATCTGCTCGCTTTTTCCTTTAGCAAAGCCTGGCGTGTTGGCTATTTGCGCTGACGTCAGGGTAAGCCAGGAGAAGATATGCTCAAAGCGATGCGTCTGATGCAAGGCCCGCCAGCTGGCTTCACCCATTCCGTCCAGACCCAACGCCGACCGTGACCCCAGCCATACCAGCCTGGAGATAAACTGTTCCTGACACGTTGCCGACGCGTAAAAGCAGGTCAGCGAGTTGAAATGGCTATCAGGCGGTACAGGCTTACTCCGCTCACGACTCCGCCAGACGACCTCATCAAGCCGGGGAATGCCTTGCCCCGCCAGACTCACCAGGATCTGATCGCCCGGCGCGATATCCCACGCTTCCCAACGTTTCACAGAGCCGATATTGACCCGTTGAACCCGCTTATCATCCAATATAACGGGGACAAGCGACGCTACTACGGTAATTTTGCCGCTTTTCCCCACCGAGAACTGAATAGCGCTCACTTGCGCGACCTGCGCTACTGGCGGATATTTCCATGCTACCAGCCAGTCGCCCTGCCCGGGTCGCCAGTATTGTGCCGCGGGCTCTTTAGCCATGCGTATCACTACGCCATCCGTCACAAAGGGCAACGCTGACGTCAGCCATGACTGGCGCGCCCGCTCGACCTCGCTGGCATTTCTTACCGCCAGGGAATATTTCTTCGTCAGACTGAATCCAGCCTTAGCAAGTTGGCTTAATCTTTCGGGCATATTTGCCGGACCATCCGGCCACGCCCAAATAAAAATACCCAACGAATTTAGCGCGGAGGCGTTATCCTGGCGCATTAACATTCCTGCGACTTTCGAGCGCGCATTCATCCCGCCCATCCGTTGCTGGATATGCCCCTCGCGCTGTAGAAAGATTTCGCCCTGCAACACCGCGTTAGCAAGCGCGCCTTGTGTTGTCTGCGGTATAGAGGGGATCAGGCGAATTTTTGGCGTCCAGTCCTCGCCTTGTAGTCCGTTACCCCGGCTAATAGCCCTGGTCAGTTTACCGTTTTGATAAACCAGCGTTACCGCTACGCCATCCACTTTTGGCTGTACCCAAAGCTCGCTGCGCCCGCGCATCCACTGTTCTACCGCCTGTCGGTCCGCGAGTTTACGTACGCCCGTGTGCGCAACAGGGTGCATTGTTGTACCGTTTAACGGCGGTGAAACCGGAGTAGATGAAACATCCTGACCAACACAGCGTTGCCACTGAACCAGCCTTGCGCTGAGTTGGTCGTACACACTATCGTCAACCGCGCTAACCCCTTGTTTCCAGTAGATGTCATTCCAGTCAGCGAGCTGTTGCTGTAAACGGGCGATTTCTTCAGCGGCCCTTGCTGGCGGCCAGGCCGGGCAAAGCGCCCCACTCTGCGAATGCCACAATAAAATTCCCCACGCCATACTTTTCCATAATCTCATCACAACCTCCTGCGCACATTGCCCGGCAGGTATAGCGCTTTAGTGAATAAAAACCGACAGGTAAAAATGCATCATCCGAGCCGCTTTCCAGATTTTTTGGTGGGTTGCTGCAACGACGCGATAAAAGCGGAAAAAGGGACGCAAAATGCAATAATCTGGCGCAAAAAGTGTGACAAAGACTACGTCGCATAACGGCGATGTGTATAATAAGCCCGTATCAAGGCTCTATTTCGATAATCACAGACGTAAGATACTCATGGCTCAAGGTACGCTTTATATTGTTTCTGCCCCCAGTGGCGCGGGTAAATCCAGCCTGATTCAGGCTTTATTAAAAACCCAACCGTTGTATGACACTCAGGTTTCCGTTTCACATACCACGCGCGCGCCGCGTCCGGGTGAAGTGCACGGTGAGCACTATTTCTTTGTAAATCATGATGAGTTTAAAACCATGATTGGCAGGGAGGCGTTTCTGGAGCACGCGGAAGTGTTTGGCAATTACTACGGCACTTCGCGCGAAACCATTGAGCAAGTGCTGGCAACCGGCGTTGATGTTTTTCTGGATATCGACTGGCAGGGCGCCCAGCAAATTCGCGAAAAGATGCCGCAAGCACGCAGCATTTTTATTTTGCCGCCATCAAAGATCGAATTGGATCGCCGTTTACGCGGCCGCGGGCAAGATAGCGAAGAAGTCATTGCCAAACGAATGGCGCAAGCGGTTGCAGAAATGAGCCATTACGCCGAATATGATTATCTTATTGTGAATGACGACTTTGATACCGCGTTAAGCGACTTGAAAACCATCATTCGCGCTGAACGTCTGCGTATGAGCCGCCAAAAGCAGCGTCATGACGCTTTAATCAGCAAATTGTTGGCAGACTGAACCCACTTTCAGTATCATGCCCAGTCATTTCTTCACCTGTGGAGCATTTTAAGTATGGCACGCGTAACTGTTCAGGACGCTGTAGAGAAAATTGGTAACCGTTTTGACCTGGTACTGGTCGCCGCGCGTCGCGCTCGTCAGATGCAGGTAGGCGGAAAGGATCCGCTGGTACCGGAAGAAAACGATAAAACTACCGTTATCGCGCTGCGCGAAATCGAAGAAGGTCTGATTAACAACCAGATTCTCGACGTCCGCGAGCGCCAGGAACAGCAAGAGCAGGAAGCCGCTGAATTACAAGCCGTTACCGCTATTGCTGAAGGTCGTCGTTAATCACAAAGCGGGTCGCCCTTGTATCTGTTTGAAAGCCTGAATCAACTGATTCAAAACTACCTGCCGGAAGACCAGATTAAGCGTCTTCGGCAGGCGTATCTCGTTGCACGTGACGCTCACGAGGGCCAGACACGTTCAAGCGGTGAACCCTATATCACGCACCCGGTAGCGGTGGCCTGTATTCTGGCCGAGATGAAACTCGACTACGAAACGCTGATGGCCGCTCTGCTGCATGACGTGATTGAAGATACCCCCGCCACCTATCAGGACATGGAACAGCTTTTCGGTAAAAGCGTTGCCGAGCTGGTAGAGGGGGTATCGAAACTTGATAAGCTCAAGTTCCGCGATAAGAAAGAGGCGCAGGCCGAAAACTTCCGCAAAATGATTATGGCGATGGTGCAGGATATCCGCGTCATTCTCATCAAACTTGCTGACCGTACCCATAACATGCGCACGCTGGGCTCGTTACGCCCGGATAAACGTCGTCGTATTGCCCGTGAAACCCTCGAAATTTACAGCCCGCTGGCACACCGTTTAGGTATCCATCACATCAAGACCGAGCTGGAAGAGCTGGGTTTTGAAGCGCTGTATCCCAATCGTTACCGCGTCATTAAAGAAGTGGTAAAAGCGGCGCGCGGCAACCGTAAAGAGATGATCCAAAAAATCCTCTCTGAAATCGAAGGACGCTTGCAAGAGGCGGGAATTCCGTGTCGCGTTAGCGGTCGCGAAAAACATCTTTACTCGATCTACTGTAAAATGGTGCTCAAAGAGCAGCGTTTTCACTCGATCATGGACATTTACGCGTTCCGCGTCATCGTTCATGACTCCGATACCTGCTATCGCGTACTCGGCCAGATGCACAGTCTCTATAAGCCGCGTCCGGGACGGGTGAAAGACTATATTGCCATTCCCAAAGCGAACGGCTATCAGTCTTTGCACACCTCGATGATCGGCCCGCACGGCGTTCCTGTTGAAGTCCAGATCCGTACCGAAGATATGGATCAGATGGCGGAAATGGGGGTCGCGGCGCACTGGGCGTATAAAGAACACGGTGAGACCAGCACCACGGCGCAGATCCGCGCCCAGCGCTGGATGCAGAGCCTGCTGGAGCTACAACAGAGCGCCGGTAGTTCGTTTGAATTTATCGAAAGCGTAAAATCCGATCTCTTCCCGGATGAGATTTACGTTTTCACCCCGGAAGGACGCATTGTCGAACTGCCCGCTGGCGCTACGCCGGTGGATTTTGCCTATGCAGTGCATACCGACATCGGCCACGCCTGCGTCGGCGCGCGTGTTGACCGCCAGCCTTATCCGCTGTCGCAGCCGCTTAGCAGCGGTCAGACCGTCGAAATTATTACCGCGCCGGGCGCGCGTCCCAACGCCGCTTGGCTGAACTTTGTCGTCAGCTCTAAAGCGCGCGCTAAAATTCGTCAGTTGCTGAAAAACCTCAAACGTGATGACTCCGTAAGCCTGGGCCGTCGTCTGCTTAACCATGCCTTAGGCGGTAGTCGTAAGCTGGCGGAAATTCCGCAGGAAAATATTCAGCGCGAATTGGATCGTATGAAGCTGGCAACGCTTGACGATCTGCTGGCGGAAATCGGTCTCGGCAACGCGATGAGCGTAGTGGTCGCGAAAAATCTGCAGCAAGGCGAAGCCGTGGTGCCGACCGTTGCGCAATCGAATCACGGCCACCTGCCGATTAAAGGCGCGGATGGCGTGCTTATCACCTTTGCGAAGTGTTGTCGTCCGATCCCAGGCGACCCGATCATCGCTCACGTAAGCCCAGGTAAAGGACTGGTGATCCACCATGAATCCTGCCGTAATATCCGTGGATACCAGAAAGAGCCAGAGAAATTTATGGCGGTCGAATGGGACAAAGAGACGGAGCAGGAATTCATTACCGAAATCAAGGTGGAAATGTTTAACCATCAGGGCGCGCTGGCTAACCTGACGGCGGCGATTAATACCACCACCTCCAATATTCAAAGCCTGAATACTGAAGAGAAAGATGGTCGCGTCTATAGTACCTTTATTCGCCTTACCGCACGCGATCGCGTACATCTGGCGAATATCATGCGCAAAATTCGCGTGATGCCAGACGTTATTAAAGTCACCCGTAACCGAAACTAGCGCTATGAATCCAAAACGTTATGCGCGTATATGCGAAATGCTCGCCAGGCGTCAGCCTGATCTCACGGTCTGCATGGAGCAAGTCCACAAACCTCATAACGTTTCTGCAATCATTCGTACCGCAGATGCCGTTGGCGTCCATGAAGTCCATGCTATCTGGCCAGGTAGCCGGATGCGCACCATGGCTTCCGCGGCGGCGGGCAGCAACAGTTGGGTACAGGTGAAAACTCACCGTACCATTGGCGATGCGGTAGCCCATTTGAAAGGACGGGGAATGCAGATTCTGGCAACCCATCTTTCTGATAAGGCCGTAGACTTTCGCGAGATTGATTACACGCGCCCGACCTGTATTCTGATGGGTCAGGAGAAAACCGGTATTACGCAGGAAGCATTAGACCTGGCGGATCGGGATATCATCATTCCGATGATCGGTATGGTACAGTCGCTGAATGTTTCCGTCGCCTCCGCGCTCATTCTTTATGAAGCCCAGCGCCAGCGACAGAACGCGGGCATGTATCTGCGTGAAAATAGCATGTTGCCGGAAGATGAACAGCAGCGCCTGCTGTTTGAGGGTGGTTATCCGGTGCTGGCGAAAGTCGCTAAACGTAAAGGTCTGCCTTATCCTCGCGTCAATCAGCAGGGCGAAATCGACGCCGATGCTGACTGGTGGGCGACGATGCAGGCGGCAGGGTAATCACCATGTCAGGCCGCTTGTTAGACGCTGTTCCGCTCAATTCCCTGACAGGCATCGGCGCAGCGCAAAGCAGTAAACTGGCGAAAATTGGCCTGCATACCGTGCAGGACCTCCTGCTCCACCTCCCTCTGCGTTACGAAGACCGTACCCATCTCTACCCTATTGGCGAACTGCTGCCTGGCATCTACGCCACCGTTGAAGGTGAAGTGCTGAACTGCAATATCACTTTCGGCGGTCGTCGGATGATGACCTGCCAGATTAGCGACGGTTCCGGCATTCTTACCATGCGCTTTTTCAATTTTAACGCGGCGATGAAAAACAGCCTGGCGACGGGACGACGTGTGCTGGCCTACGGGGAAGCGAAGCGCGGCAAGTATGGCGCAGAGATGATCCATCCGGAATATCGCCTGCAGGGCGATCTCAGCACGCCGGAACTTCAGGAAACGCTCACCCCCGTCTATCCGACCACCGAGGGCGTGAAGCAAGCGACACTGCGCAAGCTTACCGATCAGGCGCTGGAGTTGCTCGACACCTGCGCCATTGCCGAACTACTGCCGCCGGAACTGGCGCAGGGTATGATGAGCCTGCCGGAGGCGCTACGTACCTTGCATCGCCCGCCGCCGACACTCCAGCTCGCCGATTTAGAAACCGGCAAACACCCGGCGCAGCGGCGGCTTATTCTTGAAGAGCTACTGGCGCATAACCTCAGTATGCTGGCGCTTCGCGCAGGCGCGCAGCGCTACCACGCTCAGCCGCTAAGTACCAACAACATATTGAAAGACAAGCTGCTGGCGTCGTTGCCGTTTAAACCCACCAGCGCGCAGGCGCGGGTGGTGGCAGAGATCGAACGTGATATGGCGCTGGATGTGCCGATGATGCGTCTGGTTCAGGGCGACGTCGGTTCAGGGAAAACGCTGGTTGCCGCCCTGGCGGCGCTACGCGCCATCGCTCATGGTAAGCAGGTGGCGCTGATGGCGCCGACCGAATTGCTGGCTGAACAGCACGCAAATAATTTCCGCAACTGGTTCGAACCGTTGGGCGTTGAAGTGGGTTGGCTGGCCGGTAAGCAAAAAGGTAAAGCGCGTCAGGCGCAGCAAGAGGCTATTGCCAGCGGTCAGGTGCAGATGATTGTCGGCACCCACGCTATCTTTCAGGAACAGGTGCAGTTCAACGGCCTGGCGCTGGTTATTATCGATGAGCAGCACCGCTTTGGCGTCCACCAGCGGCTGGCATTGTGGGAAAAAGGCCAGCAGCAGGGCTTTCATCCGCATCAGTTGATTATGACCGCAACGCCCATTCCGCGCACCCTGGCGATGACTGCCTACGCCGATCTCGATACCTCGGTGATTGACGAGCTACCGCCGGGCCGTACCCCTGTCACTACCGTTGCGATTCCGGATACCCGTCGCCATGAAATCATTGATCGTGTGCGCAACGCCTGCACAACCGAAGGCCGTCAGGCTTACTGGGTCTGTACACTGATTGAAGAGTCAGACCTGCTGGAAGCGCAGGCGGCGGAAGCCACCTGGGAGGAGCTCAAACTGGCGTTACCGGAGTTGAATATCGGCCTGGTACACGGCCGCATGAAGCCCGCCGAAAAACAGGCGGTGATGCAGGCCTTTAAGCAGGGTGAACTGCATCTGCTGGTCGCCACTACGGTGATTGAGGTGGGGGTCGATGTTCCTAACGCCAGCCTGATGATTATTGAAAACCCGGAGCGACTGGGCCTGGCGCAGTTACACCAGCTCAGAGGGCGCGTTGGCCGTGGCGCGGTCGCATCGCACTGCGTGCTGCTCTATAAATCGCCGCTGTCGAAAACGGCGCAGAAGCGTTTACAGGTATTGCGCGACAGCAACGACGGCTTTGTGATTGCACAAAAAGATTTAGAGATTCGCGGCCCGGGGGAATTACTGGGCACGCGCCAGACGGGTAACGCCGAATTTAAAGTAGCTGATTTGCTGCGCGATCAAGCCATGATCCCCGAAGTTCAGCGTATTGCCCGTCATATTCACGAACGTTATCCGCAGCAGGCACAAGCGCTGATTGAGCGCTGGATGCCGGAAACCGAACGTTATTCCAACGCCTAGTGAGCACGGCGGCTTTAATGCCGCCGTACAAACCCTTATTGCGCGAAAATCGGTAACATCAGGTACAGCTTAATCACCAGCGCATTGACGATATCGATAAAGAACGCGCCGACCATCGGCACCACCAGGAACGCCATATGTGAGGGGCCAAAACGGTCGGTAATCGCCTGCATATTAGCAATGGCGGTCGGCGTTGCGCCCAGGCCAAAACCGCAGTGACCCGCCGCCAGCACCGCCGCATCGTAGTTTTTCCCCATCATGCGCCAGGTGACGAAGATCGCGTACAGCGCCATGAAGATGGTCTGTACCACCAGAATCGCCAGCATCGGCAGCGCCAGCGACGCCAGTTCCCACAGCTTCAGGCTCATCAGCGCCATTGCCAGGAACAGTGACAAACTCACGTTCCCCAGCACCGAAACAGCACGCTCAAATACGCGATAAAAACCCACCAGCGCCAGGCCATTACTGAGGATCACCCCAACAAATAGCACACAAACGAAGACCGGCAGTTCAAGCACCGTTCCCGCCAGTAGCTGCGCTACGATTTTGCCCACGGTCAGACAGATAGCAATCAGGGCGATAGTTTCGATTAGCACCAGAGAGGTGATCATACGACCCACATCCGGCTTTTCAAAGGCTGTCGGCACGGCCTGATCGTCAGGCATTCCATCCGGCGTGGTGGAGTGTTTCACCAGATAACGCGCTACCGGGCCGCCAATCAACCCGCCCAGCACCAGGCCAAAGGTTGCACATGCCATCGCAACTTCGGTGGCATTGGCAAAACCATAACGTTCGACAAACAGTTTACTCCACGCCGCGCCGGTACCGTGTCCGCCGGACAGCGTAATTGACCCGGCAATCAGCCCCATTAACGGGTCCAGCCCCAACAGACTCGCCATGCCGATACCGATGGCATTCTGCATCAGCAGTAATCCGACCACGACGACCAGGAAGACGCCAACAACGCGTCCCCCCTTGCGCAGGCTGGCAAGGTTGGCGTTAAGGCCGATCGTCGCGAAAAACGCCAGCATCAACGGATCGCGCAGGGTCATATCAAAGTTGACCTCCCAACCGACGCTTTTTTTCAGTACCAGCAGAGCAACCGCGACCAGTAACCCCCCCGCCACCGGCTCCGGAATCGTATATTTCTTCAGTAAGGAGACAGACTGGACCAGCTTGCGACCCAGTAGCAGCACCAGCGTGGCGGCGACAAGGGTCGATAAGGTATCGAGTTCAAACATTTAAAGCTCCTGTAGTGCGCTGTGACATGTGCGCACAAATCATTTCCTGAGTCAGTTTTTTAGCTCTTTGCGAGTCTTCGGCATGGATTTTAAGCAGAAAAAGGCAAAAAGTTATATAAAAAGGTGCATTTATCTTTTTTAAATATTAAGAATATTCGCTCGCAATCGTTTGCTTTTACCATCTGGTCAGATAAAATCACCGCTTTTCCACCACGAGAATGTCCCTGATGTCCGTTAACGCCATCGAGCCGGCAGATGCGCAACCGGTTGCGCAGACGCAAAACAGCGAATTAATTTACCGTCTTGAAGATCGCCCGCCGCTCCCTCAAACCCTTTTTGCCGCTTGTCAGCATCTGCTGGCCATGTTTGTTGCGGTAATCACGCCAGCGCTGTTAATCTGCCAGGCGTTGGGTTTACCGGCGCAGGATACGCAGCACATTATCAGCATGTCGCTGTTCGCCTCCGGCGTAGCCTCTATTATTCAAATCAAAGCGTGGGGGCCGGTAGGATCGGGGCTGTTATCCATCCAGGGAACCAGTTTTAACTTTGTCGCCCCGCTGATTATGGGCGGTACCGCGCTGAAAACCGGCGGCGCGGATGTCCCGACGATGATGGCGGCGCTGTTCGGCACGCTGATGCTGGCAAGCTGCACCGAGATGGTGCTTTCTCGCATTCTACATCTGGCGCGCCGGATTATCACGCCGTTAGTCTCCGGCGTCGTGGTGATGATTATTGGCCTGTCGCTGATTCAGGTGGGGCTAACCTCCATCGGCGGCGGCTATGCCGCAATGAGCGACAACACCTTTGGCGCACCGAAAAACCTGCTGCTGGCCGGCGTCGTCCTGGCCATTATTATCCTGCTGAATCGGCAGCGTAATCCCTACCTGCGCGTGGCTTCTTTAGTTATTGCCATGGCGGCTGGCTATCTTTTGGCCTGGTTTATGGGCATGTTGCCTGAGAATAACGCGCCGGTCTCACAGGACATCCTGATGGTGCCGACCCCGCTGTATTATGGTCTGGGCATTGACTGGAACCTGTTACTGCCGTTGATGCTGGTCTTTATGATTACGTCGCTGGAGACCATCGGCGACATCACCGCCACCTCTGATGTCTCCGAGCAGCCGGTATCCGGCCCCTTGTACATGAAACGGCTAAAGGGCGGCGTACTGGCTAACGGCCTGAACTCATTTGTTTCAGCGGTATTTAATACGTTCCCGAATTCCTGTTTCGGTCAGAACAACGGCGTAATTCAGTTGACCGGCGTCGCCAGTCGCTATGTGGGATTTGTCGTCGCGCTGATGCTGATTGTGCTCGGCCTGTTCCCGGCGGTAAGCGGTTTTGTGCAGCATATCCCGGAACCGGTGCTCGGCGGCGCCACGTTGGTGATGTTCGGCACCATTGCCGCCTCCGGGGTACGTATTGTCTCGCGTGAGCCGCTGAACCGCCGCGCGATTCTGATTATCGCCCTGTCGCTGGCCGTGGGTCTTGGCGTTTCGCAACAGCCGCAGATCCTGCAGTTCGCGCCGGAATGGGTGAAAAATCTGCTCTCATCCGGAATTGCCGCTGGCGGCATCACGGCTATCGTGTTGAACCTGATTCTCCCGCCGGAAAAACCGTAAAAACCCTGCGGCGGCGACACGATTCGCCGCTGCTGTAACGCTCTTTCACCATTCCTGTCTTGAGGATTGCACGCAAATCGTGCATAAATCCCCTATGTGCATTTCACGGGATGGAAGACCATGAAATTGATTGGGAGGTTGCTTCTCTACGTGCTGATCGCCTGTTTAGTGGTGATTTTCGGCTTTTATTTTCTGCTGCAAACGCGCTGGGGCGCAGATCATGTCAGCAACTGGGTATCAGAGAACAGCGGTTATCACCTCACATTCGACGTGATGGATCATCGTTTTTCCGCCCCATCCCATCTTTTACTGGAGAATGTGACCTTTGGTCGTGATGGTCAGCCTGCAACCCTGGTCGCGAAAACCGTAGATATCGGTCTGAGCATTCGCCAGTTAACCGCGCCGCTGCATGTCGACACGATTCTGTTACAGGACGGCACGCTGAATATTTCAGTGCAAACCGCCCCTTTCCCGTTTGAGGCCGACCGCCTGCAACTTCGCAATATGGCGCTCAATAGTCCCGGCAGCGAATGGCGGTTGAGCGCCCAGCGCGTTAACGGCGGCGTTATGCCCTGGCGCCCCGAAGCCGGTCGGGTATTAGGCAATAAAGCCCAGATCCAACTGAGCGCCGGTTCGCTGACGTTAAACGACGTTCCCGCCACGAATGTGCTTATTGAAGGCAGTATCGACCATGATCAGGTGATGTTAAACACCGTTGGCGCCGATATGGCGCGCGGAGCGTTAACCGGCGTCGCCCGGCGTAACGCTGACGGTAGTTGGGTCGTTGAAAATCTGCGGCTGAATGATATTCGGTTACAAAGCGATAAATCCCTGAGCGAGTTTTTCGCGCCGCTTACTACGGTTCCATCTTTGCAGATTGGTCGTCTTGAAGTGACGGACTCCAGCCTGCAAGGACCAGACTGGGCTGTCACCGATCTTGACCTGAGTTTGCGCAATCTGACTCTGCGCAAAGAAGACTGGCAAAGTCAGGAAGGTAAATTATCGATGAACGCCAGCGAGTTTATTTACGGCTCACTGCACTTGCTCGATCCAATCCTGAACGCCGAATTTTCACCACAGGGCGTTGCGCTACGCCAGTTCACCACCCGCTGGGAAGGCGGTATGGTCAGAACCTCCGGCGCCTGGTTACGCGAAGGCAAAGCGCTTATTCTGGACGATACCGCTATCGCCGGGCTGGAGTATACGCTGCCGGAAAACTGGAAGCAGTTATGGATGAAGCCGCTGCCCGACTGGTTGAACAGCCTGACGCTGAAAAAATTCAGCGCCAGCCGCAATCTGGTGATCGATATCGACCCGGCCTTCCCGTGGCAAATCACCGCCCTGGACGGCTACGGCGCAAACCTGGAGCTGGTACAACATCATCAATGGGGCGTCTGGAGCGGCAATGCGACCCTCAACGCCGCAGCGGCAACCTTTAACCGTGTGGACGTGCGCCGCCCGTCGCTGTCGTTGACGGCTAATGCCAGCACGGTCAACATCAGCGATCTGAGCGCGTTTACTGGAAAAGGGATACTGGAAGCCACTGCCAGCGTATCGCAACTGCCGCAGCGTCAGACGCAAATCAGCCTGAACGGACGCGGCGTACCAATGGATGTGCTACAGCAGTGGGGCTGGCCGGCATTACCGATTGCTGGCGATGGCAATATTCAGCTCACGGCCAGCGGCAATATTCAGGCCGATGCGCCGTTGAAACCGACGGTAAACGGGCAATTACACGCGGTCAACGCACAAAAGCAGCAGATAACACAGACGATGCAAGCGGGCGTGGTGTCCGGCGGTGAAGTTACGTCAACGGAGCCAACGCTGTAATTGAGGGCTTGCCCGGTGGCGATGGCGCTTACCGGGCTTACGGTTCTTGCTCATTTGTAGGCCGGATAAGCGCAGCTCACGGCGCCATCCGGCGATTCAGATTTAAAGCGTAATCACCACTTCATTTCCCTGCGGGGTGATCACTACACCCAGTTCACTTTCCGCATATGAACCGCATTTGGTACCGCTAATCTGCGTAATATTACGCAGACACAGCGTCCAGTTGCGCGCCTCGCCTTCGCCGCTCACCGTAATGGTATTGCCTGTGCGTTTCGCCTGCAGCGTAAAGATAGTCGAACCATCCGTAGCAGGGACTTCGCAGACCGCTTCGCAGCCGTCATCCAGATGGAATAACTGGAAGGCCGTACCCTCATGCCAGGCGTAATCGGGCTTCTGGCTATTGTTGCCCAGCGCCAGTAGTGTATTGTCACGCACGTACACTGGCAGGCTCAGGAAGTCATGCTGCTGTTTATGCCAGCGGCTGCCCTGCACTTCATCGTTGCGCCACAGGTGCGTCCAGCGGCCTTCTGGCAGGTAGAACTCCACGTCGCCCGCTTCACTAAATACCGGCGCTACCATGACCGCATCTCCCAGCATGTACTGGCGATCAAGATAATCACACGCCGGATCGTCCGGGAACTCCAGCATCATCGCCCGCATCATGGGCGTACCGGCTTCGTTGGCACGCGCCGCTTCCCGATACAGATATGGCATCATCCGGCACTTCTGTTCGGTGAAGAAGCGCACCACGTCACAGGACTCGTCGTCATAGGCCCACGGAACCCGGTAGGATTTGCTACCGTGCAGGCGGCTGTGGCTGGAAAGCAAGCCGAATGCGCACCAACGCTTGTAGACATGCGCCGGCGCGGTATTCTCGAATCCGCCAATATCATGGCTCCAGAAGCCAAACCCTGACAGGCCGATGGACAGCCCGCCGCGCAGGCTTTCCGCCATCGATTCGTAGTTGGCGTAGCAGTCGCCGCCCCAGTGCACCGGGAACTGTTGCGCGCCCACCGAGGCGGAACGGGCGAACAGCACCGCCTCTTCAACGCCGACGGTCTCTTTCAGCACGTTCCACACCAGTTCGTTGTAGATGTAGGCATAATGGTTGTGCATTTTCTGTGGATCAGAACCATCAAACCACTGCACATCCGTTGGAATGCGTTCACCGAAGTCAGTTTTGAAGCAGTCCACTCCCATCTCCACCAGGCCCTTCAGCTTGTCGGCATACCATTCGCAGGCTTGCGGGTTGGTGAAGTCGTAAATCGCCAGTCCCGGCTGCCATTTATCCCACTGCCACAAGGAGCCGTCCGGGCGTTTTAGCAAATATCCTTTCTCTTTCAGCTCCTGGAAGACCGGGGATTTCTGGCCGATGTAGGGGTTAATCCACACGCAGACTTTCAGCCCTTTCGCTTTCAGGCGGCGAATCATCCCTTTCGGATCGGGGAAAGTCACCGGGTCCCATTCAAAATCGCACCACTGAAAAGCTTTCATCCAGAAACAGTCGAAGTGGAAGACGTGCAGCGGCAGATTGCGCTCGGCCATACCGTCGATAAAACTGTTAACGGTCGCTTCGTCGTAGTTGGTGGTGAATGAGGTGGTCAGCCACAGGCCAAACGACCAGGCAGGCGGCAGCGCCGGACGACCCGTAAATTGGGTATAGCGGTTCAGCACGTCTTTCGGGGTCGGGCCGTCGATGACGAAGTATTCCAGATACTCGCTCTCGACGCTGAACTGGACTTTGGAGACTTTCTCGGAGCCAATTTCAAACGACACGCACTGCGGATGGTTTACCAGCACACCGTAGCCACGGTTGGTGATATAGAACGGGATATTCTTGTACGATTGCTCGGTGCTGGTGCCGCCGTCGCGGTTCCAGGTCTCCACCGTCTGACCGTTGCGCACCAGTGCGGTAAAACGCTCGCCAAGCCCGTAGACGGTTTCGCCCACGCCGAGATCCAGACGCTCGAACATGTAGTTGCGCCCGCTGTTGGTGTCCTGCACATAGCCGTTATTTTTCAACTGGCTACCGGTGATACGTACACCGTTGCGCAGAAAATCCAGAGACCAGAGCTCGCCTTTGGTGACGCGCACGCTCAGGCTGCCGCTCTTGAGTTCGGCAAATTCGGCGTTGTTCCGCATCTCCACGTTGATATCTTGCAAGACATTGAGCGGATAATGTGGGCCGTTATCCAAAGCGCCCTGGAAGTGTTCCATCCGTACACCTATCACTCCTTCCTGCGGCGAGAAAAAGCGTAGGGTAAACAACGGGGTATCCAGTTGCCAGGTTCGTTCGCGGACATCACGCGGCGCGGCATAGATCACCATCTCATTCCCGTGCTGTTCAACGTCGAACACCTGAACCGGGTGAATCAAATTAAGGCCAGGCTGGATCAGCCAGTTTCCGTCGCTAATTTTCATAGTCTGTTCCTTTAGTTTTGCAATTCTTTATGGGTAAATTCTTGTTCGTTGCGGTGTGCGCCCTGCGCCAGTTGTTCCAGAATGGTTTTCAGGAACGGGCTTTTCAGGGTGTAGTAGCGTTTAGCGATCGCGGCGCTCAGCAGATAACAGATGGCCGGGACGATAGTGAACAGAGCGATGATGATGCTGATCGTGGCGCTGTTTTGCGTTTTCGCCGCCGCGTCGTAACCGCCGCCTGCCAGCATCCAGCCAATCAGCGCCCCGCCGAGGGCAAGACCCAGTTTCAGCACAAACAACGTGCCGGCAAAACTGATCCCCGTCAGGCGTTTGCCGTTACACCATTCGCCGTAGTCGACGGTGTCAGACATCATCACCCACTGGATAGGCGTGACTAACTGGTGCAATACGCCAATCACAAAGATAAAGACGAACATAGCGATCGTGGCGTGCATCGGTACGAAGAACATCGCCACGCTGATTACTGCGAGTAAAGCATTGGTCCACCAGAAAACGCTCACTTTGCATTTCCAGTCGGTCAACGGTTTTGCCAGCGCCGAGCCAATCAGGTTGCCGACGCAATAGGTGGTGAGGAAGGCGACAAACACGCCCGGTTTGCCCAATATCCAGGTGACGTAATACATCATCGCCCCGCCGCGCACGCATACCGCCAGAATATTCAGGATGGTGAGCATGCCGACTATGCGCCACTGGTCGTTGTGCCAGATATCACGCAGGTCTTCACGCATGGAGGTATGGGTGGCAGGCGCTTCAACGCGCTCTTTGGTGGTAAAGAAACAGAACGCCAGCATCAGGAACGCCACCACCGAGAGCGCCGCGATACCCCCCTGGAAGCCCAGCGCCTTATTCTCGCCGCCAATCAGTTTCACCAGAGGCATCATCAGTACGGTAGAAAGCATTCCGCCCGCCATTGCCAGCACAAAGCGCCAGGATTGCAGGGAGATACGCTGCGTTGGGTCATTGGTTATTACACCCCCCAACGCGCAGTAAGGGATGTTGACCACAGTATACAGAAGGGTGAGCAACGTGTAGGTGATGGCGGCATAAATCATTTTGCCGTTCAGACTGAGATCCGGCGTGCTATAAGCCAGCACACAAACGATACCAAACGGCAACGCGCCAAACAGCACCCAGGGTCGGAATTTGCCCCAGCGAGAGCGGGTGCGGTCGGCCAGCAGGCCCATGCAAGGGTCGGAGATGGCATCAAGCGCACGCGCCAGTAAAAACATGGTGCCAACAAAACCAGCGGGAATGCCGAAAATATCGGTATAGAAGAACATCATATATAACATGACGTTATCAAAGATGATGTGGCTCGCGGCATCGCCCATACCATAGCCAATCTTCTCCTTAACGGAGAGAATCTCACTTTTCATTACGCATCCTTAACGCTTACAACGCTCACTGATACCGGTTACAGTTTTTGTAAACCTTCCCTGCGAGCGTGAATATTCCGTTATTTGGTTATCAAATTACGATTCTTGTTTTCTGTGATCAGGGTAGCGCCAAAAAGTGTGATGAAATGTAACTAATGGATTTTATGGGGGTTTATATGAAACCGATCATGGCAGAAGGAAAGGGAAGTTAAAAAAGCACGGGAGGGGATGTGGAAACGTCAGGAAGTAGCTATAATGCGCGCGCCTCCATGTAGCAATCGAGGCGCGGAAGATCGTCGTCTCCGGTGAGGCGGCTGGACTTCAAATCCAGTTGGGGCCGCCAGCGGTCCCGGGCAGGTTCGACTCCTGTGATCTTCCGCCAATTTGCCTCTTCTGAACTCTCCCGACGTCAACAAACCCCCGTTTAATCCCTTATATATCAGGCGTTCCTTGTATCCTCAAGTCAACCGACTTCAACCCACATCAAGTTGTTTTTGGGGGTGTATTAGGGGGTGCCATTTCCCTCTTAAAATATCAGCACCCCCATAATGGTAAAAATGTGAGATATAACAATGGGTTTTAAAGATATCTTTGTTATACAAGGGGTGCATTGAGGGTATCAGGTCGATTACTAGCGGAAATCCCCCCAGGAGGATGGATTCATCAAAAGCCGGAGGATGTCATGGCGCTAACCGATGTTAAAGTGAAAACCGCGAAGCCAAAAGAAAAGCCCTATAAGCTGGCTGATGGCGGCGGTATGTATCTGCTGATTAACGCTAATGGTTCCAAATACTGGCGAATGAAGTACCGCTTCGCCGGTAAAGAAAAGATGCTGTCCATTGGCGTCTACCCCGATGTTTCACTGGCCGACGCGCGCGAAAAACGCAGCGAAGCCAGAAAAATTCTCGCTGCTGGAGGCGATCCGGGTGAAGTAAAGAAAGAAGAGAAAGTGGCCCAGCAAATGAGTTTGAAAAACACTTTCGAAGCCGTTGCTCGCGAGTGGCATCAAACCAAAGCCGATCGCTGGTCATTACGCTATCGTGATGAAATCATCGATACCTTTGAAAAAGATATCTTCCCCTACATCGGCAAACGTCCTATAGCCGAAATCAAACCAATGGAACTACTGGAAGCACTGCGTAAGATGGAGAAACGTGGAGCGCTGGAGAAAATGCGCAAAGTCCGCCAGCGCTGTGGCGAGGTGTTCCGCTATGCAATTGTCACAGGTAGGGCCGACTACAACCCCGCTCCCGACCTTGCCAGCGCATTAGCTACGCCGAAAAAAGTACATTTCCCCTTCCTTACTGCTAATGAACTTCCCCACTTCCTTAACGATCTGGCGGGCTATACCGGCAGCGTTATCACGAAAACAGCGACTCAGATCATTATGTTAACCGGTGTGCGTACGCAAGAACTGCGTTTCGCACGCTGGGAGGATATCGATTTTGAGGCAAAATTGTGGGAGATTCCGGCAGAGGTAATGAAGATGAAACGGCCTCACATTGTGCCGCTCTCAGAGCAGGTCATTGCCCTGTTTAAGCAACTTGAACCGATCTCAGGGCATCACCCGCTAGTTTTTATCGGCAGGAACGATCCTCGCAAGCCTATCAGCAAGGAAAGCATCAATCAGGTTATTGAGTTATTGGGGTACAAAGGCAGACTAACGGGGCATGGCTTCCGCCACACGATGAGTACCATCCTGCATGAGCAGGGCTTTAACTCAGCGTGGATTGAAACTCAACTTGCCCATATTGATAAGAATGCGATTCGTGGCACGTATAACCACGCTCAATATCTGGATGGGCGTCGGGAGATGATGCAGTGGTATGCGGATTACATTGGTGAACTGGGGAAAGGCGGGGGTGTGGTAGAGGGGACATTTAGGAAGACAGCATAAATCAATAAATAGCCATCTGGCAGTAAAGATGGCTATTTTTTTAGCAAAGTGGCATAAGGCCCTTCAGCCATCGGGATATCTTGCTGCGCATCCTCCGGGGCGTGAAAAGCGGCCATCCCTTGAGTTTTATAAACTAACTCACTTTCATCAGAGAAAAGCACTGCATCACCATCAAAAGCAATGCGCACTTGCCCTTCCGGAATATCAGATGCGTCAGAAGGCGGATCTTTCAGGATTGCAGCGGCGCAGAATCGGGAATCAATCACCTTTTGCTCATCTTCAACATTGGTTGTTAAAAACAGATCCACATCAAAAGCATCCAGGTAATCGGCGACAGTTTCACCTGCCGTAAAGGCAGAGCGAGTGATATCGAGCCTGTCATAGCGGATAGTATTCAGAACGCGGATACCCGTATCAGGGCTGTTACGCGACATTACAACAACCTCAACCAGCAGTGATTTCTCTAATGCTTCTTTTAAAATTTCTCTGACATATCCATTAATTTCATCAAAAGGTTTTAATAACACAGTTAATTCATAATTAGTTGATTTACATATTACATATTCAGTTGGTGCAACTGTTGTTCTAAGTTGTCTGGTAGTGGGAAATTTACTGTTTTCAGTTCCTAATATTTTTCGAATAAAAGTCGTCTTTCCAGCCCCCGTATCACCTAAAAGATATATTTTAGGTATTCCTTTCGGTATTGGGCTTACTTCATCTAATTGATGCTGTATTTCGCTATATTTACTCACAATTGTGCCTTTTAACTGATGATAATTTAGATATGGCTGGCAGTTGGTACAGCTAGCCTAAAAGTCACATCGTCCAATGATTCGAAATAACTTCCGCTTGTTTTAAAATTAACTCCACCGCCCCTGGTGTTTTATCGGGCGGATACTTATAACGACGCAGAGTCTGGCGAACCAGGATACGCAATCTGGCACGCACACTCTCGCGCACCTGCCAGTCAACGGTAGTTGATTGCCGTAGTTTCAGCGTCACTTCTATCGCCAACTTTTTAAGCACTTCATCACCTAACTCCCTGACAGCACTTTCATTTTCTGCCAGGGCGTCGTAGAAGGCGATCTCGTCAGGATTCAGGCCAAGAGCATCATCACGCGCCATTGCGGACTGAAAATCCTTCGCCATCTGGATCAGCTCTTCAATCACCTGCGCCGTTTCAATAGCCCGGTTGTTGTATTTAATCAACACCGCCTGAAGACGTTCAGAATACTTCTTCTCCTGTACTACGTTATTTTTAGTGCGGGACTGGATACCATCATTAATCAGTTTTTCCAGCAACTCCACCGCCAGGTTGCGATACGGCATATCACGGACTTCCTGCAAAAACTCATCAGAAAGTAAGCCGATATTGGGTTTATCCAGTCCGGCCAGCGTGAAAATATCATCCACGCCGTTAGCAATAACGGCATTATCCAGAATCTGTTTCAGCGCGGAGTTCTTCTCAGCCTGACTTATTTTTTTGTCCACACTGGTGAATTTGCTGATAGCAGCTTTTACCGCAGACAAGAAAGCAATCTCCAGTTTATAAGGCTGCGCCGCATCCAGCGTACAACAAAGCGACCAGGCTTTGGTAATTGCCAGTACGTTATCAAGAAAACGCTTCTTGCCGTCTTCAAGGCCGAGCACGTAGTTTGCAACCGGCACCAACACCTTCTGTGCATGCGCTTCAAAGCCGGTGTAATCAAAACCCGCTGATGTTGCCGTTTTGGCAAACATACCGTGGATGATGTCCAGCTTTTCCAGCATGATTGCCAGCGCTTCTTCAGCGTTAATAGTCGCATCACCTTTGCCGTTTGCATCTGTATAGGTTTTCAGCGCCAGTTTCAGTTCATTGGCGATACCGATGTAATCCACCACTAATCCGCCGGGTTTATCTTTGAATACCCGGTTGACTCGGGCAATGGCCTGCATCAGGTTATGTCCGCGCATTGGCTTGTCGATATACATGGTGTGACAGCAAGGGGCGTCAAAGCCGGTCAGCCACATATCGCGCACAATCACCAGCTTCAGCGGATCGTTCACATTCTTGAAACGTGACTCTAGTCGTTTTTTAGTTCGCTTGTTGTAGACATGCGGTTGCAGCATGGCCTTATCGGATGCTGTACCGGTCATTACGATCTTGATTTGCCCTTTTTCAGGATCGTCATCGTGCCACTCTGGACGTAGCGCGATAATTTCATCGTAAAGATGGACGCAGATTTCACGGCTCATCGCGACAATCATCGCCTTGCCATCCATTACGGTATTGCGCTTCTCAAAGTGAGAAATAAGATCGGCAGCAACCTGTTGGAGACGAGGTTTAGCCCCAACCAGTTTCTCCAGACGGCTCCATTCACCTTTGGTTTTTTCACGCTGGTCCAGTTCATCGTCTTCAATCAGTTCATCAACCTGATCGGACAGTGCCGCCAGTTCTTCATGATTAAGATCGAGTTTCGCCAGCCGGGATTCATAGTGAATAGGCACAGTTGCGCCATCGTCCACGGCATCCTGAATATCATAAATCGAAACGTAATCGCCAAATACAGCGCGGGTATCTCGATCCTCTTCCGAAACTGGCGTTCCGGTAAACCCGAGAAACGAGGCGTTAGGCAGCGCGTCGCGCATATGTTTAGCGTAACCGTATTTATAGATACCCGTTTCCCGGTCCAGATTGGCTTTCATACCGTACTGGCTGCGGTGCGCTTCATCGGAAATAACGACGATATTACTGCGCCCATTGAGAACCGGATGGGCGTTTTCCCCTTCCTCCGGGGAGAACTTCTGCACAGTGGTAAAGATAATGCCGCCAGCATCGCGGGTTGCAAGCAGTTCACGCAATGCCTCGCGATCATCAGCCTGCACTGGCATCTGTTTGAGCAGTTCCTGCGCCTGGCAGAAGGTGCCATAAAGCTGACCGTCCAGATCGTTACGATCGGTTACAACCACAATCGTCGGGTTGCCCATCTCCGGCTGTTGCAACAATTTGCCGACGTAGCAACACATGGAGATGCTTTTACCGGAACCCTGCGTATGCCAGACCACACCTGCTTTCTTACTGCCTGGTTGGATGTTGCTGTGCAGAGCCAGTTGCTTACCGGTAGAAGCGACGATCGTCGCCTGCACGGCTTCACGTACCGCGTGGAACTGGTGATAACCGGCTATTTTTTTAATCAGCCTTTCATCGTTGCTCTCGAACAGGACGAAGTAACGGATATAGTCGAGCAGCAGTTCCCGGTTAAAGAACCCCCGTACCATGGTCTCCAGTTGCCATTCCAGCAACGGCTTGTCATTTTCATTACTGATGGTCTTCCACGGCATAAAACGTTCTTCCGTGGCCGTCAGAGAGCCCACACGCGCCAGATAGCCATCGCTGACAATCAGCGCTTCATTGCTGATAAACAGATCGCGGATTTCATCTTTATAGGTCTGTAGCTGATGGTAGGCATCCCAGATATCTACTTTGTCGTCGATGGGGCTTTTCAGTTCCACCACCGCCAGCGGCAGTCCGTTAATAAAGCAGATGATATCCGGCCGACGCGGCTGTTTCGTTCCACTGATGGTCACCTGATTGACTACCATAAAACGGTTGTTTTGCGGCTGGTTAAAATCCACCAGCAGAGCGTGATCGTGGATAAGTTCTTCGTCGCAGCGGTACTGAACCGGTACCCCTTCCAGCAGCCAGTGATGAAAGGCTTTGTTACTGGCAATCAGATCAGGGCTTTCAGCGCGAGTAATACGGGAGATAACCTGTTCGAAGACGTCAGCGGGTAGATGCGGGTTGATTTTTTGCAGACAGGAGGTTAACACGGGCGTCAGGAACACATCATGATAGCTGGCGCGTTGCGGGTTACTGCCATCAGGGGCAATATCCGGCCCGTGATGAATTTCCCAGCCTTGTTCGGCAAACCAGCCCAGGCAAAGCTGTTCTAAGTCGTCTTCAGTCAGCATCGGTAACGTCCTGTGTTAAACGTGTTCGGCTTCTTCAGTAGTAATTTCAGCTTCATCATGCCCGTTAAAGGTCTGCTTGATCAACTGGTTAAGCTGTGGCAGATACGGCGAAAGCGCATTTTCAAAACGAGTCATATGTTCCACCAGCCAGTCGATCATTTGCGGCCAGTTTTCCTGCTGGAAGCCATCTATTTTTTGGCGGCATTGAATACGACAGGCTTTTTTACCGGGCAGCGCCAGCCACTCCAGCGGATTGCCAAATACCGCTTCGACAGATGCCCGGTGTTGTTCCAGCCACTGCAACGCCATGGTGTTAATATCCGCTGATGCTCGCGAAATCCATAATTCTACGCGGATTTCCTTCTTGCTGAATATTAGGCTATATGGCATACCACTTATGCCGGAGCCTGCACATAACCAGTGATCCATAGAGGGGCTGATGTTGTTATACAGCGTACAGTCACTGGCATGGAATTTCTCCAGCATCTGCGTCCAAAAGGCCTTGCGCAGGCGTTGGCTATGTTTCAGCTCACCGCTGGTTGACTGTTCTTCCGCTTCCTTCTGCGCCATACCGATCATGTAGGATTCGGCTTCCGGCGTGGGAATAACCTGACGGATATCGATGAATACATCGTTCCTATAGCGATAAGGCGTGACCTTAAAGCACTGTATACGAATATTGAACTGCATCAGCCAGAGCGCGGTATTGGTGACTTCTTTGCGGAAATTCGCCGCGACCATCATCACGCGCTGGGAACGACTCTGGTTGATTTGTACTTCATCCAGACTTTCATGTTCGAGGAATTCCGCCAGCACGTCAGAGGCAGGGCGGGTTTCTTCTGGATCGTTCTGATCGAGGTAACGCTGGAAGATCTCAACAATATGTTCTTTGCGCAGGTTCGCGCAGTAACCCGCGTATTTCAACGCCTGCCAGACGACATCACGCCCGGAATCATCCAGTTTGTTCTCGATGATCACCAGATTACCGTCTTTATCGATCGCCAGTAGATCAGGCCGCTCTTTGGTGTCATCAAACCCGGCAAACTCTTTCTGAATGATAAGTAGTTCGTCATCGCTGCTGCGGGTCAACGCCTGCGGATGCTTCGCCAACCATTCCTGCAAATGGTAGCGTTCGGTGAATCCGAGGCCGCTAAATGAGACTTTCTGTAGAGAGTGCAGGCTGTTGGTAGGAGTATCGACTTTATACATTCTCCACCTCGCTTACCGCCTGCTCCACTTCTGGCAGGGTGATTTCGCCTGAGAGAAGTTTGGGTAGGAGGGTGTCGCGGATGTTTTGTAATATCATGTTTTGTTTTCTATTCTGTTCCAATAACCCGAATAAACTCTCGCATTTACTTGCAAAGAAATTTGTCAACAACAAACCATTAGCCCCATCAGGGATAATAACTTGCTTAACTTTTAAGTCCGACCAATGTCTTTTATACTCTTGAAATTTCTGCTTGCCTTTTAAGGCAAAAAAGGTCCAATAAGTATTAAATCCCTTACCTTCCAAGACTAATGTGTTTTTAGAAATATCAAATGGCACAATAGACAAATGCATAACACAGGTGTGATCACCAAAAATGAACATAGGGCTTTGCAACGATGCGTTAAATGAAGGTTCTTCATCGTGGTAACCCTGATAAACTTTTGCCCCTTGTTCGAGTACTGGATGCTTTCCAAATTGCTTAATACAATCAGGCGGAAAAGTATTTTTAACTTTTAATCGGTTGACAATACTATCAACGATATCTGTCCTCCATCCAGCCGGAATCGCCCCCATCTCACTACTCTGCATTGCAGACGGAAACAGTTCTGCCGTGGCTTTTAACTCCGCATATTGCTCAGGGTGTTCACGCTCAAAAATTACCAGCGCATCAGTACGTTTCCCGGAAATCGTCGCCATAGCGGCAAGCGTCGCTTCTTCCTGAGAACCACCAACTTCCAGCGCTGTAATTTTGGCTTTTACCGGTTCAAAATCAACAAACCAGCTTTTGAACAGGGCTTGTGCTATTTGTTCGAGGGTTTGATTTATTTTCGTATTATTATTAATTTTTGCATCTAGTGAAGCTAAAATACCAGCGATGTGATCCTGAATTTTCCTGTCCGCCCAAAAAACTTCAAGTGGATGAACATGATTGCGATTCAATGCCGGATTTGCTGCACCAACATCCATATCTTTCAATAACTGACTAATATTTTTAAAGAAATAATAAACGAAAATTGGGTTGTTATTTTTAAAGTCTTTAACCCAGAGAGTTGTATCATGCGGCCAATAGGGACCATCAATATAGAATACTGTACCAAGACTTCCTTTTCGTCCCAATACGACTCCAGGACCTGAAATTTTTGCTTCATTGTGATAGCTGGATATACCTCCAGAAGAAACAACAGGGATATTTCCTTCCACTTGATCTTTTTTGGTGATGTCGAAGCCTCTCTGCAAAATAACTTGTTCACCAATTTTTGTTTTATAGAAACTAAAGCTCATATCCCAACCCTTCCAGATTAGTTTTAATCTTCTTCTCCAGTTCCACACCTTCCAATAGTTGTTCTTTAAGCTGGGTTGTTAAACGCGACATCTTATCTGCAAACGATTCATCATCTTCTTTTTGCTCAGCAGCACCAACATAACGCCCCGGAGTCAGAACATAATCATTTTTCTTTATATCGTCCAGTGTGGCAGCAAAGCAGAAACCGGCTTCATCTTCATAATCTTTATCCGTTTGCCAGGCATGAAAAGTATCGGCAATCTTTTTGATATCATCTGTCGAAAAGTCACGCAATACGCGCTCTTTCATGAAGCCAATCTGGCGAGCGTCAATAAACAACACTTCACCTTTACGGTGCGCTTTGCCGTTACAACCGGATTTATCTTTGGTCAGCAGCCAGATACAGGCAGGGATTTGGGTGTTGGTAAACAGTTGACCCGGCAGCGCTACCATACATTCCACCAGATCCGCCTCAATAATCGCCCGACGAATTTCACCTTCACTGTTGGTATTGGAACTCATCGAACCGTTCGCCAGCAGCAGCGCCATTGAACCTTTCGGGGCCAGATGGTGGAGCATATGCTGCATCCAGGCAAAGTTGGCGTTACCTTGCGGCGGGGTGCCGTATTTCCAGCGAACATCCTCTTCCAGCGTTTTGCTCCACCACTCCTTCATGTTGAATGGCGGATTCGCCATAACAAAATCGGCACGTAAATCCGGGTGCTGATCGTTCAGGAACGTATCGGCGTTCTGTTTACCGAAGTTAAAATCGATACCGCGAATCACCATATTCATCGCAGCCAGACGCCAGGTAGTCGGGTTGGATTCCTGACCGTAAACGGAGATATTGCGCTTTTGCTCGGCGGCGTTGTAATGCTTTTCATCAGCGTGTGCTTCGATAAAGCGATCGCTGGAAACGAAGAAGCCACCGGAACCCATCGCTGGATCATAAACACGGCCATTGTAGGGCTGGAGCATTTCAACAATCAGCGTAACGATGCTTTTCGGCGTGTAATACTGGCCGCCCTGTTTGCCTTCCGCCAGCGCAAACTGACCAAGGAAGTATTCGTAAACGTGACCGAGAATATCTTTGCTCTTCAAATTGAGCTTCACGCCATTGTATTTAGGTTCGCTGAAACTGGTATCGGAGAAGACGTTAATCAGGCTGATTAACAGGTCATTGCCAAGCTGATAGTGCCCGATACGATTAAGGATGTTTTTCAGTTTCGGGTTGCTGTTTTCGATAGTATCCAGAGCGATATCAATCAGCTTCGATACTGACGTCATGACAATATCTTTGCCGCTATCGTCTTTCCCCAGAACCGTCCCTACAGGCAGAGCTGCGTTGGTTTTGAGCGTTTCCCAGCGAGCTAGCTTTGGCACCCAGAAAACGTTTTTCTCGGTGTAATAGTCCTGAACTTCCAGTTCTTCTGCGATCGCCTGCTGGTACGCCTCTTCCGTGTCGTAATCACCACGAGAAAGTGCGTAAATGTTGTCCGGGTTGGACTTGTCTTCAAACAGCCCTCTCAGTTCCTTCTGACGGGCGTCAAAGGCATCTGAAACATACTTCAGAAAAATAAGCCCCAGCACCACATGCTTGTAGTTGGCCGCGTCCATATTGGCGCGTAGCTTGTCTGCGGCTTTCCAGAACTTAGTATCCAGATCGTTCAGAAATTGCTGTTCAGCGTTGTCCATCAAAACCTCAAAAAATCATCTGTGCCTGGTTCGATGTCCAGGTTGGGTAAAATCGGGGAAATTGTCAGAGATCATACCCTGACGTCAGAGCGATACCAAGATGAAGGGATGATTTCCGCATCAATACCTTGTGGCAAAGGGGGATTACTCTTTTACACTTATCGGCGCAAAATAACGTTATTTTTCATTTCCCTACCGGAGCATCTTACGCGCTATGACCACTCTCGTTTTTTCCTATTCCCACGCAGACGAAGCGCTGCGCAATGAGCTTGAGAAGCATCTTTCACCCCTGAAGCGCATGGGCAAGATCACCACATGGCATGATCGTCGCATCATTCCAGGGCAAGAGTTTGAGAACCAAATAGATCTCTACTTTTCCCAGGCAGATATCATCCTGTTGTTGATTAGCAGTGATTTTATCGCTTCTGATTATTGCTATCAGGTAGAAATGACCAACGCTCTGGAACGGCATAGCCGGGGCGAGGCGATGGTCATTCCGGTGATTTTGAGAGAATGTGCGTGGAAGATGTTACCGTTTGGCCGTATTCTGGCGGCAACGGTAGACGGTAAGCCAATTGATAAATTTGCCAGCCATGATGAAGGCTACGTTCAGGTTGTCGATGCCGTTTCCCGCGCTATTGCCAATTTGGAAGCGAAGAAACCACAGCAGAGTGCTTATGCTTCTTCTCCTGCGCCAGCAAACCCAATGTTTCAGGCAACGGATACCGTTTTTACGCCACGTTCCAGCAATCTTTCGCTGCCAAAACGTTTTACCGACCTTGATAAAGATCGTGCCTGCCGTGATGGTTTTGAATATGTCGCCCGTTATTTTGAAGGATCGCTGGCTGAACTCAAAAAACGCCATGCCGGGTTAGAAGTCGATTTTCATAAGCGTGACGCAGACGCCTTTACCTGCGCGATCTACATGGGTGGGAGTAAAGTCGGTCAATGTGCAATCTGGCGGGCCAGCGGTCGCAACATGGGGATGGGCGATATCGTTTATAGCCAGGATGGTACAATTGGCAATGCTTACAATGAAAGCTTAACTATTGGTGATAACGACCAGCTCCTTGGTTTTCGTCCATTAATGGGCGTCTTTGGCGCGGGTTCATCAAGGGAAGCATTGCTCACCAATGAAGGTATGGCTGAGCATCTCTGGGATATATTTTTTGAGCCAATAAAACAGCGGGCTCGTTAATGTGAGTGGGCGTCACTCACTTGGTGCGACGCCCTTTCATTAGTTATTCAAAGCGACGTAGTCTTCTATCTGCGGCTGCAACTCCCAGAGTGTCTGTAGCTTTTCGTCAAGCCATCGCATTAAAGCCTCAGCTTGCAGTCGGTGCAGTTCATTCCATTCATCGTGATTAATACTTGTTGCCAGTTCTGACCAACATAGCAGCGTCAGGCATTCCTTCACTCCCGGCGAATTGAACTGTTGAAACAAAGACACAAGTTTATTGCTGAGACGACGCATCCCCAGCCGCTCGCATTCGCTAAGCAGCACACCCGGCAGCAGTAACGACATCAGGCCTGTGTTGATGTCCTGCGCCGCTGTTATTGGTGCTGTTGTCGGGAGACTGAGAACGTGCTGGAGGCGTTCAGGGATCACCAGCCCGGCAAGCTCACCACCGGGAAGTGTGCAGGGCACCATCGCCAGTTTATGCCAGCTGATAATTTCGGGTTGGCACTGACCATGAATAATGGCCGGGCGCGTGAAATCGTTCAGGCAGGTCTGATAGTGGTTGAGTAATGTGTTCATTGTTTTTTCCTTACGTTAGTTAGCAGGCAGGCGGCAACCACCGCAAAGTGCCGGATCGCCGGTGTGCCAGGGTCAGATTGAAATCAGATAATGCAGCGAATGATTTGCGGGATGGTTCAGATGCTCACGGGAGGAATGGCTTTGATGAGGCGGATCAGTAGTGCATAAACACGACGTACTCATCCATCAGCGCCGTCAGTACCGTATTCTCCTCCTGCCGGTGTATCAGCCAGGTGGTAATTTGTACATCGTCCGCCAGCGCCAGCATATCCAGCCAGTCGTCTACCGGAGCCCCCATCATCAAATCGTACCAGCACAGCCAGATAAGCTTCTGGCGAAGCTCACGCGACCTGACCCGCGTCAGAAGATGGCGCAGTTTGCTGGCAAGGTGGTTTTGTTTCAGCCTGACGCATTCACTCAATAAACCCCCTTCCAGCCCGGCATGGGTGAACAACAGTTCCGTGTTGATGTCGAGGCTGATTAGAAAATCACGCTGAATGCTCAGTGGGTCTGGCCGCGTTTTGCCATAAATCATCCGGTACAGGCTTTGCGGCACCACCGCAGTGACGGCTCCAGCCTCCGGGAAATACAGTGCTGAGAGTGTAAGACCGTGGCTGGACTGGACGTTCGGGTGGCACATGCCATTTTTGATGGCAATACTGGTCAGATCGCTCAGCCAGCGCTGATAGGTGTTGAGCAGTACATCATGACGGGCCGTGGTTTCTTTCATCGATCGATACCTTGTAAAGCAGACAGCCGCAGCAGGTAGCTTGTCCGGCAGGCTACAGGGAAAAATGGTGCAGGAAATGGAAAGCCTACTGACGAGATTTGTTGATGTAGTTCTCTAACCACGTTTCTACTTCGCTGCGATACCAGCGGGAAGCGCGGCCCAGCTTGATGGGTTTGGGGAACTTACCGTCTTTCATCAGCTTGTAGAACCACTTGTCGGACATCCCGGTGTAGTGGGTGATAAAGACCATATCGATGAGTGGATCTTCTGCACGAATCAATGACGCTGTTGTGGTGGTTGTCATAATCGGGTTCTCCCTCTGAATGATTGATTACGGGAGAAAGGCAATGCGATAAATGGTTTGCGCCTGTTCTCCTCAAAGGATGGGGGGAGTACGTAAAAAAGTGGGGAACTGATCGACAGCGAAACTCGCCTACCCATCGGGCAGGCACAGTTCTGCTGTTGTACCCCGGAATATTTCAACCGAACGGGAAGTTAACGGTCGGTGGATGGTTAATTTTTCATTTCTGGCTGCAACCAAAAGAGCGCGTATTTGCGCTATAACTTTTTGTGCTTTCTTTTGCCATATAACTCAACCGAAATGTCAGCTTGTTGTAGGTATCCTGGAACATTCCGTTACTGTTACCTTTATCAAGATAGTAAATGGGGTTTTTAGGGATCTGAACCAGTCCTGATGTATTCAACCCTTGATCTATTCTTAGTGCACTAAGCCAGGCCTGGTGAATTAACGAGGCCAATCCTGTGCTATTTTCTTTATAGCTTCCCAGACTATTGAATACATCATTGTTCACGAATATTACCGCATGATAGTGAGGTTTATTTTCGTTCCCTATTTCACGAACCCATATGTAACGAACTTTGCATGAGCATGTTCTACCCCATTGTTTACTTTTCCGCTTGCAATAGACCTCTACTTTCTCGTTTAATGATTCCATCATTCTGGACATCAGTCCCGGATCCAGATTTGGCATACAGAGAATACTGTCGCCAATATCTCTGTATTCAGGAAGATGTAAATCTATCCGTATTGCTGTTGTTCTGGGATATTGAGCAAGAGCGTTATCGATAACGGATATCATTCTGACAATATAGTGTGTATTGAATGGTGAATGGGTCATATCAAGACAGATATTGTTAAGCATGTTATATTTCCATGGAATGGGAGGATGAATAACAGAAACCATTCATCATTATCGATGAATGAGTATTCTTATTACGTAAGCGGACTTATGGCGTGTGTTTTAACGGATGTATCTCTGATGAGATGTATGAATGGTACCTGATAGAGTTCCTGTTAAGGGAAGTGCATCTATCTGGTAACTATTATCCTGATATAAGGATATCCAAGAGGTAATGCATTATCTCAGGTGACTGTAATATATATATTAACAAACCGTCATTAAGCCAAATGGATAAACCCTGTTGCGCCGCAGCTAAAGAATAGTATTTCCTCTTATTTTCACTCCGAAGTTAGCTGGGGTGTATTGTGCAATGATTAATGTCTATGCGTTAGCCCCAAGGTATCGGACAGGGGCCTTCAAAGTAATCATGCTTAACGTAATTTTTAGTCTGAGTGTTGTTCATCCTGAACCAGGAAGAGGCTGCTCATAGCCTGGCTGGATGTTGATTTCGGGCAGTGATCGTTTTCCGATGCCCCCCTTCCCATGCGCCAGATAACGATGTCAGTATTATGGTTTAAGGTATTATCAATATTCCATATTGATATTTTCATAATCCATTGTTTTTGAATGATTTTAAATAAATCTCAATAAGTTTTATTTTGGGGGTTTTCTGGGGTATGCTTGAAGGCATATCGTGCTGAAGCAACCCATTCCTAGCATGGTGTTGCTTCAGTCAATGTCTGTTGATAAGGAATGATAAATGGCAGAAAAAACCAAAACATGTTCATTGAGCATGCGAAGAGAAACGCGTGAATTGTTGGATAAGTATGCTGCTGGACATAAGCATAAATCACGCTCCAGTCTTATCTGTGACCTTCTTGAATTTGCTATTGAGAAGAAAGGACAGTCTTCAAATCAGGAAATACCTCTACCCGACGAAAAGGTTATTTCACAAAAAGTTGGGAATATCTGGTATTCCTCTCTGTACGTTAACCAAATACCAGAAATGCCTTACTGTGGCGAAACATGGCTAAAAGTCGATATTGATGGCGTATTGGGGGAAAACGAAGCAGATGAAGTTGGTAACCTAGAGATTGAATTAAAGACGAAATGCTCTCATCTTTTCAATAATGATTATGGTGAATCAAAAAACACATCGAAAAAGAATGGAGAAAATGCTACTGGAATAAAATCATGGTATGTGGTGAAAGAGTCAGAGAAGGCTACATTGCTGGCTAAAAATGTCGATAAAACTGAAAGCAACAAAAATATAAAAATTTTGGCTGTAAGGTTAAATACCACTGAGCTACACCGGTACGGTGGTGATTCGCGATACAGTGCCAGTTATGCTGTGACATTAATTGATATCTCAAAAAATATCGACTCAAAAGATCATTTTTATCTCGACTATCATTCGATAGAAACCATTCCGATAACAGAATTTGGCAGCGGTTCACTACCCGGACTCATCAAAGGCAAAAAAACACATACACCTTTAAACTATATTTACTGGTTACCCATTACAATCTTTGCTGGCAATGTATTCATCCTTGGAGTGAAAAGAAGAGCTCATGCAAAAGATGATATTGAGAGACTTAAAACAGAGAAAATAATCATTGCCAGATCACAGAAGATAAAACCTTATAAAGCTCAGAGCGAAAATAGTCCTGAGAAACAATACTAATATAATGTTCATGAATTATTATCCGGGTTGCGGCTAACTAATCCGCAATTCGGGCATCCTGTTTATCAAAATTATTACTGACACTTAAAAAATATTCAGATAGATATTATCCCCATGACAACACCCAATAACCCGCTGTGAATCACCTTCCGGCGAGTTTTCTTTTAACTGTCTCAGGAGATAAAAATGATCTGTCCTCATTGTGGTTCTACGAATACGCAGAAACGAAACATTGGCCGAAAAGTTGGTGGTGGTCTTGGTGCCATCGCAGGCGGCGTTGCCGGTGCGGAGGGTGCCACGATCGGCGCAGCGGCAGGCTCCATTATTCCCGGCATTGGAACGATCGCCGGAGGCGTGATTGGCTTCCTCGTCGGAATGGGAAGTGGCACTGCGCTGGGCGCAATGACTGGCGGGAGCCTGGATGGTGAGGTGCTTGATGAGTATCTCTGCCATGACTGTCTGCTGACATTCAATGATTAAATATTTTCTGGCTCTTGCCCCAGGCATCATTCCGCGTTGTACGGTTTAACCTCGCTTTTCCTGCTGTAGCCCTGTCGCTTCCCGCGACAGGGCCGGGCTTTATTTTCATGCTTTCACTCTGGTTCGTCACGGATCGCCGGAGTGCTGCCCCATCACTCTCGGGCGTCATGTGGACATACCCTGTCCGCCTGGCTCGCCAGAAAGTGATGTAAAAACCATCAGTTTTGTCCACCAGCACCCGTAGTGACGGGGATCGGGCCACCGGGAAAAATATTTTTCGCCGTGTCCATACCCTGTCCGCGCCCCTCTTTATCATAACCACATATTTTTCATGGCATTAAAACGGAGCCTTTTATGCCTCAGACTGAACGCCGTCATGAACGGCTTGCCGACAGGCTGACGCAAATCATTCGCCGTCTGTTTGCCGGGGAGAATCTCAATATGCGCCACCTTGCAGAAGAGTTTGGTGTTTCCGTTCGTACCCTGCGCCGGGATCTCCGCGAACGCCTGACCGGATTGGATCTGGAATATAACGACGGTCATTGCCGCCTGGTGACTGCCGACAGTGCAGGTCAACGTGAAAGAAGCGGACTGACACTTGCCCGGCAAAGCGATATGGAAGCGCTGTTTCCGGGGCTGGATCTTCGTCTGGCAGGTGCGCTGCTGGATGAAACTGAACATAGCCCCTGCTGCATCTGGCCCCCGGTGGCACTGACTGCGGGTTCATTTACCGGGATTTTCAGCCATCTCGTCACCGCGATTAACCGGCGTAACCGTATCTCCCTGCTGGCGGAAGGGCAGCGCTGCGAGTGCCTCGCGCCTTACCGTCTTATCTGTCTTGATCGCAACTGGTATCTGACGGGCGAGTTATGGAATGACATTGCCGTGTTCCCACTGGCTGAGATCCAGAATGTGGCGGTGCTGGCGGACACCTATACACGTAATGAAACCATCAGCCGTCTTACCCGTCATCCCAACTTTATTAATGCCTTACCGCATTACCGGTTTATCCGGGATCTGCTCGCCACCTTTAAATCCGGTCCGTTCCCGAACGGTGCCGACGAATAAATGCTGATGATTCAGCACAACACCACCGGATGGAGTTCACTGCCGGTTTATCTGAACGAAAAGGAGTACATCATGAAAATCCAGAAAATCACGCTTCGCCTCTGTCATGCCGGGCGTCGCTGCCCGGACTGCGGTTCATCGGACGATATCATTCCATGGGGCGACGGCTGGATGTGCCGTGACTGCGGCTGTGAGTGGGGAAAAAATAACGGTTACTGATTCAGGGAGCGATGTCATGGGATTCTGGGATACAGCGGGTCGCCTCGTGCTCAGCGCGGCAAAAGAGGGGCTGAACACCGTCCGGGACATGAAGGAAACGCACGATCAACTGGAAGGGAAAAGCAGCTCACAACTGGAGCAGATCGCCGATAGCCGCAGGGTGGGGGAGATTGAAAGGCGGCTTGCCCGCAAGATCCTGCGCGATCGCGGTGAAAGATAATTGTCTGCGTTGTCCGGGGCCTTTTACGGCCCCGTTTTTATTAAAGGAAATAAACAAAGTGAAGATGAAAAACAGAATCACACAAGGGTTATTGGTCGCATCGCTGATGGCGGCAAGCGCCGGGGCATGGGCTGCGGGTGCGGCAAAAACCGCCGTAGATGCACTGAACTGCACGGACGACAGTTGCCCATATCCAACCGACCTTTATAAATCCGATCCGGTTTATACCCACGATATTGAAAGCAATTTAAGCGCGGCGGGAATGGCAAACCTGATTGGTCCCTCGGGCAAACTGGCCGGGCCGGAAGATCCGTTGTCACCCGTACAGATTGGGGGCAAGACCTGGCTGAAGAGTATGGTGTGCGAAGCAGGGAACTGCGGCTATCACTATTTCAACTTCCTGTATCAACCTGATAGTCATCAGTTACTAGGGTACTATTTCGATGGTAAAGGGGTCTGGGTAGGTAAACCTGATAACGAAGAGGCCAGTATCCTGACGGACGGTGAGATAAAAACCGGCCCCGGTGAAGCCGGTACTGCACCGGTTGCCGCTGCACCCGCTTCCGTGCCTGCATCACCGGATGCGCCGCCAGCCAATACCATCTGGACGTTCAGCAATAACGGCACGACGCTCTGGCAGGCCTGTGGCGGACAGAACAGCGCCTGTGCGATTGTGGGAAATTCAAAGTGGTACGTTGCGGTGCTGAACCGTCGTTCGGCAACCGGCTGCGCTTTTGGTGACTTTTATGTCGCTGACCGGAGTTCAGCGTCGTGGCACCGGTATGATACCGGCACCTGTAGCGCCGATGCCTACATCCAGGAGGGCAGTATCAGCCACGGCCAGTATTCATCGGTCGATATTCTTATCAACGGGTCGCTGGTGAAGCAGTTCCCTATTGGTTACTGGTCGGCACAGAAATCGTTCTCCGGCGGCAACCGGCCTTCCTGGTCGAAAGCAAAACAAAAAAATCAGCACTAACCCCTTCTGTTATCACGCTTCCCCGGCCCCTGTCGCTAATAGCACAGGGGCTTTTTTATCTTTATACCTTCAGGAGTATTTATCATGACCCGATTATCCACGCTTTACGGTGCGGCGACGTCTATTCGCCGCGATCGCCCGCTGACCCACGATGAACTGATGCGCGTCGTTCCCGGCGTCTTTGGCGACGACAAGCACACCTCGCGCAGTACGCGTTATACCTATATTCCGACCATCACCGTGCTGGAAAGCCTGCAACGAGAAGGCTTCGAGCCGTTTTTCGCCTGTCAGGCCCGCGTGCGCGACCCGGATCGCCGCGAGTATACAAAACACATGCTGCGCCTGCGTCGCACCGGGCAAATCACCCAAAAGGAGGTGCAGGAGATTGTGCTGCTTAACAGTCACGATGGCACCAGCAGCTACCGCATGATGCCGGGGATGTACCGTCAGGTATGCAGCAACGGTCTGGTGTGCAGTCAGTCCTTTGGCGACATCCGCGTTCCGCATAAAGGTGATGTCGTCGGGCAGGTGATTGAGGGGGCATATGAAGTGCTCGGCGTGTTCGACCGCATTGAATAGGGCAAAGAGACGATGCAGGCTGTCACGCTTTCACCGGAGAACCAGAACGCCTACGCTCGCGCCGCGCTGGCGTACCGCTATGGAGAAGAGCATCACCCTGTCACCGAAGCGCAGGTGCTGAGCGCCCGCCGCTGGGAGGACAAGAAGGATGACTTGTGGACCACTTTCCAGCGGGTGCAGGAGAACCTGATGAAAGGCGGGCTGAATGGTCGATCGGCACAGGGTAAACGCAGTCACACCCGCGCCATTAAAGGTATCGACGGCGATATCAAACTTAATCGCGCCCTGTGGGTGCTGGCTGAACAAATGCAGCAGGCGCTGAGCTGAAGAGGAGGACAAATGAATACTGTAATATCACTGATACCGGCATCCGCGCCCGATGCGCCACCTGCCTTAACGCCGTATGCACAGCGCACTATCAGAAGGGCCGTGAATCTGCTGGATAAACACCTGCGCCAGCCTGGCGTGATTTTTACTTCCGCAGCATCCGTTCGCGACTGGCTGCGTCTGCAACTTTCGCCGCTGGAGCGGGAGGTATTTATGGTGCTGTTTCTGAATAATCAACACCAGTTACTGGCGCATGAGACGCTGTTCACCGGTGGTGTCAGCCATACGGAAGTTCATCCACGGGAAGTCCTGCGCGCCGCCATGCGCCATAACGCTGCGGCAGTGGTGCTGGCTCATAATCACCCGTCCGGGGATGCCGAACCCAGTCAGGCCGATCGACTAATTACCACACGGTTGGTGAACACGCTGGAGCTGGTCGATATCCGCGTTCTCGACCACTTCATCGTCGGCCACCGGGATATCCTGTCCTTTGCCGAACGGGGCTGGCTGTGAAAATCATCAGCAAGCGCCAGGCGATGACGCTTTGTTAATCCCCCTTCTTAAGGAAAACCACAATGCCCCAAAACCAACCCTCCGCGCCTGTCTGGGGCCTGCGGAGCGATATCACGCCCTCGTTTGGCGCTCGGTTAGTGCAGGAAGGTTGTCGCCTGCATTTTCTGCCCGACCGCGCCAGCCTTCGCGGTGATTTCACTGCGGAACAACTACACTCGCTGGATATCACCTTTCCGCAGTTTGTGAAGCAACTGGAATCGGCGCTGAAAAGCGGGGCGCTCGATCCGCACCAGTCGCGCCGCTACAGCACCATCCTCAATGGCCTGACCTGCGAAGCCGACACCAACGGTAGTCACGGCTACGTTTACCTCACTATCTACCCAGCCGAATAAACAAGGACATTCCCATGCAAAACGTTTTATCACTGCCTTCACCGGCAGCGGCCTCGTCACGCCTGTCGCCCGTCGAAGCCTGGCAAAAACTGCTGTCGTACCTGCTGCAACGCCACTACGGCCTTGAACTTAACGACACGCCATTCTGCGACGATATTGTTATTCAGGAACATATCAACGCAGGCGTTGCGCTTGCCGATGCCGTTAACTTTCTGGTGGAAAAGTACGGACTTGTTCGTATCGATCGCAAGGGATTTAGCTGGCAGGAACAATCACCCTATCTCCGGGCTGTCGATATTCTGCGGGCGCGGAAAGCAACGGGGTTGTTAACACGTTGCAAAAAACACAATGGTAATCAGCCTGATGGCAGATTCACTCTATGATAAAAGGCGTAACCGTTGCCCGCTTAAAGCGGGCAATATTGCAGACAAGAGATGTTATTATACTAAAACATAAAAACAGGTGAGGCTGGTGTAATGAGAATCGACAAACTTTCACTGCTTAACTTTCGTTGCTTCAGACGGCTCGATATTACTTTTGATGAGCACATTACGATTCTGGTTGCACCGAACGGCGCGGGCAAGACCACAGTGCTGGATGCGGTACGCCTGGCGCTGTTTCCCTTTATTCGTGGTTTTGATGCCAGCCTCTACGTGAAGGATAAATCGCTGGCGATCCGTACTGAAGATGTACGTCTGGTTTTCCGCGCCAAAGCGCTGAACATGGAAATGTCATCTCCGGCCATGATTACGGCTACCGGGGAATGGGAAAGCGGAAAAACGGCAACCTGGATGCTCGACAAGCGAGGAGAGCAGCCGCCGCATGAAGATAAGACGGCGGCGCAGCTTACCCGTTGGGGTGAAGAGCTTCAGAAACTGGTTCGAGATGAGGAGCATAAACAGCCAGTTGATCTTCCGCTCATGCTTTATCTTGGCACGGCAAGATTATGGTATCAGGAGCGCTATGAACCACAGATGGCAGAACAACGCCTGGATAACAGCGCATTTTCACGCCTGTCCGGTTACGACGATTGCCTTTCTGCTACATCGAATTATAAGCAGTTTGAACAGTGGTATAGCTGGTTGTGGCGCAGTCACCTTGAGTTTCAATACAAACTGATTGAGGCGGGCAGGCAAAATAAAAGTGTGGATTTGGTCGAAGGCTTGCGCGACGACAGTATGAGAGATGCCATTCAAGCTATCCAGCAGGCCATTAACTGTCTGACGCAGGAAGTAACTGGCTGGCGCGATCTGGAATACAGCTCCAGCCATAACCAGCAACTGGTTATGAGCCATCCGCAACACGGCAAGATCCCCTTATCCCAGCTCAGCGACGGCTTGCGTAATGCGGTTGCGATGGTAGCGGATATCGCGTTTCGCTGTGTCAAACTCAACCCGCATTTACGCGATGAAGCCGCCTTAAAAATCCAGGGAATTGTGCTGATCGATGAAGTTGATATGTTCCTGCACCCAGCCTGGCAGCAGCAAATTATCCAGTCTTTGCGCAGCGCATTTCCGCAGATCCAGTTTATTGTTACGACCCATAGCCCGCAGGTGCTCAGTACGGTAAAACGCGAATCCATTCGTCTGCTTGAGCAGGATGAGAATGGCAACGGGAAAGCGTTGATGCCGCTCGGAGCGACCTACGGCGAGCCGAGTAACGACGTGCTGCAAAGTGTGATGGGTGTCGATCCGCAGCCTCCGGTTAAGGAAAAGGCCGATCTGCAAAAGCTGACGGCATGGGTGGATCAGGGGAAATATGACGAGCCAGAAACACAGCAACTGATGGCTGCATTGCAGGTGGCGCTGGGTGATCAACATCCGCAACTCCAACGCTTACAGCGCAGCATTGCCCGGCAGAACCTGCTGAAAGGGAAGGCACAATGAGGCATGTGATCAAAACTCGCCGGGGGACAGATGCCTTACTCACTGCAAATGAAAATCCACCACAAGATTCGGATCAATCGACCCGTCGCTGGCGAAACTTTAGACGAGACAAAGCAGATTTAATGACGCTTCTGCTCAATGAGCAATATCATCTTTGCTGTTACAGCGAAATCCGTGCTGATTTGCGTGGCCTCGGCTATCACATTGAACACGTCGAAAATAAAAGCCAGCAGCCAGGGCGAACCTTCGATTATCAAAATCTCGCCGCCAGCGCGTTAGACTCTGAGAATGGTTTGCCCCAGCTTGGCATCAACGCGTTCGGTGGTCATGCACAGGGAAAGAATAAATCTGTGGATATGGCAAAGTTTATTCATTGCCACCTCCCTGACTGTTCTCGTTATTTTGCCTATTTATCTAATGGGCATGTGGTTCCTTCAATAGATTTAACTGAGCAGGAAGCTGAGTACGCACAGTACACCATTGATCACCTGAACCTGAACAGCGGATTCCTTCAAACGGAACGCCGTAATCATTGGGAAGAGCTGGAACAGCTTTTTGAGGAACATATTGAGAAAGGCTGGGATCTGCAACAATTACTCCAGCTTGATCTGGTTCCGACACCAGACCATAAACTGCATGAGTTCTTCAGCTTTACACGCCAGTTCTTTCAGCAAGAAGCAGAGCAGGTATTACAGGATTACGCTCCCGAATTGATGTAACAGCACCATCCCATTCCAGATTCAGGGCGACAGCATGATTTATTGCGAGCCGCCTTCCTGATTTACACCCTCAATATTTATTCACCTTTATTTCACCGCATAATGCGCCTGCCACTCCCGGCAGGCGCGTTTGCTTTTATATGGACCAAAAATATGCAAACAGAAGCTGAAGTCTTAACTGACCATAATGAGCTAATTTGCTCAACTAGTATTGAACGTATCGTCACAGGGCGCGACGCTGCGCTGAGCCTGATAGAAATCCTGATTCATAAACTTGATGACATCTCGCGGCTTACCTCCAGCATCGGTGGTGATGTAGCGGAGCATTGGGCGATGCGACAGGGCCATTCCTTTGACTGCTGGTTGATGCAACCGGTTGATAAAGCGATGCCGGTGATCACCCGTAATATTGACCGCAGCATTTGGCGCGATCTGATGCTGAAGTCCGGGATGTTGACCTTAATGGACGCTGAAGCCCGCAGCCAGTGGGCTAAAAATCTCGAAGGAGGAGATCTTCCGGCCATCAGCGAAGCCAACATCCTGAGCACCTTTGAACAACTCCACCACAATAAACAGGATGTTTTCGAACGTGGGATTATCAATGTATTTAAAGGGCTAAGCTGGGACTATAAAACCAATAATCCCTGCTGCTTCGGTAAGCGGATCATCGTTAACGGCCTGGTAAAGCACGACCGATGGGGCTACAGCCTGAACTGGGGCTGGCGACGCGATCAGCTCGCCGATCTGGAACGGATGCTGTACCTGCTTGACGGGAAGACCATTCCCGACAACCGGCATGATGTCTCTATCCGGTTTATGGACTTTGTGCGAGATAATCCGCGTGAGCAGGTCTTTGAAGACGATATGTTCACCATCCGCTACTTTCAAAAAGGTAGTGGGCATATTACTTTTAAGCGCTTGGATCTGGTGGAGAAGATGAATGATATCGTGGCGAAGCACTTTCCGGGGGCGCTACCTGCAAGATAACCTGAGTAGATTATGAGTTTCTGGCATAATCAGTGCAGCCAAGAACTCTCAACAGGCTATTATGCAACCTGTAAGTCTAACTTACAGGTTCAGCAGGAAGGACATCATCAGATGTTGGCAAACTGAATATACGAAACTTCAGTTGTTCGTTTTTACCGAACAACTGCGCCTCTTAAAAGCAGCCGGAAGCGAGAAGGATATTACCGCTTTGCTACAGTGGAAAAAGAGGCCAAAAAGTAGCTCTGAATGCCTCCGCTCCCTACAAGCAAAATCATTTGGGGGTGCTTATGGGGGTCACTCATTTATCAAACACAAAAAATCAATTTTAAATCAATAAGTTAAACATCAAACACGACTCCTGTGATCCGCCAATTAGCCTCTTCTGACCTCAATAAAATGAATCGCCACGCGCCCGTGGACTTCGGTATCCGACCTGAGCCTTTATCTCCACACGTTGCATCAACCACCAGACTTTGTTTACACCGCATTGTTCCCGATATCCAGCAGATCGAGACAGATCTTGCGATAACCATAAACACAGCCCGATTCCAGCCAGAACTGCCTGTATGCCCCGTCAGATTCAGGTCAACATGATGCCGTCGTGAATGTGGCGGCTTTATCCAGGCGTAAAGACTATGGGTAGTAATATCAAGACGTGTTGCGACGCTGGAAACAGAATGGCCGCGCTCAATAATCTGTTTTACCGCTTTAATTTTAAACGCTTCGGGATAACATTTACCGCTCATGGGCTCCTCTCTTTAAGTCATCTTAAATGACTCAGCGGTGTCTGTTAAACCTGTGGCGATTCCCTCCTCCGTTTTATCCAGACGAAATTATCCTGATAATGCGCTGTAGCGGCTGAATGACTTAATATCACATCAACCTAAACACTGAATAGTTTCTCAATTACCTGATTTTTCATTGTTATCTATTAGATACTGCAAGCATTTTATCTTTATACCCTTTCTCTCCCATACGTCCTGTTTATTCATAACCCCTCCCATTATTATATTTCAGCAGTAAAATATCCGTATACATTCTTATACCATGTGCTCATATTACTCCACATAATCGTGCTATTCACATTTAGAGATCACGTCATCGATCTGCTGACGAAGGAATCTCTATGCGTAAAGCCCGTCTCACTGAGCATCAGAACATCGCCGTAATTAAGTTGGTCGAAGCTGGACGAGCGGTTAAAGATATCTGCCAGGAGGCGGATATTTGTGAAGTAACTGACGACATCTATGGACATTAGGTTTGACCACATCCTGTTTCTCACTAATGTGCTCCGGGAAAGAGTTTTCATCAGATGAGCAATTGAAAAGAGAAGCCAGAAGCTGAAGTTGCTTCGACCGATAAGTCTGTCGGTTGCTCAGACCGTCACGATCAGAATTAAGTTAGATCAACTTATTGGCAAGGTATAACTCCCGGCGTTAAGTTACAAGATTTTCTCATGGCATTAGCATTACACCCTCTTAAAGTTTACATGTGTCTCTATAAAATAGTCTTAAATTTGTATATAAGAAGTTGATGAGAGCACAAATGTCACCATTAAGTCATTGAATAACAATGCAATAAAAGAAAAAATCTTAAATTAGGTTTTAATAATAAGAATTCATTACAGGTTTACAGGAATTACTTTTATATTTCATCACATCACCCCGATAGTGACGAAGGCAGCAGACAGATGATATTGATAACCGTTATTTATCACTCTCATGATTTAGCAAATAGTGCTGTTTTAAGATTTTTTATGATATTGGAGATTATGTATAAAAATCCCAATGGGTGAAATACAAATCCGAAATGATGTATTACGACTGTCGGATCTGTCATGGTTCCTTAAAGCTGTATTTTAGGTCTTTCCAGGAGTTTATGACACTGACAATAATTCGCGACTTTTGACAGCCGTAGCACGGTATATTATCTGGATTGACACATTTATTTACCAATGAAATATTAATAGAAACATCGACGGGAGTCGTTCAGGATGATGAGAAAGCCTTCACAAATTGTCCATTGCATTAGTTGCGATTTATCCTGTCAATTATTCCCTGACAGCGCAGTACGGGTGCAATACTGTCATAATGCGGCATTTTCCATCTGGCCAGATGGTAATGCTTTCCTGAAAAAAGGGTTTATTGAAAAGTTATTGCTTGATAGACACAACCATTTATCCAGCGGTTTTATCTTTGTTGATTTTTCTTTCCCGAATCTTCGACGATTTACCGATTTACAATGGGCTGACAGTCTGGCAAACAGTGGTATGCATATTGTCCTGATTTCTGACAGAAGTTTAACTCCGCTGGCCAATTACTGGATTTTGAAAAGCAATAAAATACAAGGAATTATTTATTCCGATGACGATGATATTGTGCAACAGCAAAAGATGCACCGCTTGTTTACCGGTCGGCTTGCCAACAGTAAACGTGGACGAACGCTTAACTATACGGAATTTATATTACTGAAGCGCTTTGTATCAGGAATAAGTATTCAGCAGATTGTAAATATTGACAATATTGATATTAAGAAACTTTATGTGCATAAGCTGCGGCTTGAAAATAAGCTAGGGCATAGCATTCATAAAATAATATCAAATATTTTATAGATCCGTTTCCATTTTTATTATTTCCATATTATTGCGATGTGGAAGACGCTTTACGCCATAATGCAGGAGGCAGAATGCCAACTCCCCAAAATTACTCATTCATCGCCATAGCGGTATCAGCAGCGTTAGCCTCTATGGTATTTCCCTCCCAGGCGGCCTGGGTTGACGTTGATGGTCTGCCATCCAGTGGGCTGGTCAGCCAGTTGCCGCCGGAATTACAGGCCATTATTCCCGCTCAGGCCAGTACCGGTTTCACCAAAGTCGGTACCATGCCCAACTACGTTTATCAGTGGAACACCGGTACCATCCCGGTTTATGGCAATGGCCTCACGCTTAATGGGCCGGGCGCGGAGGCGTTTGAACACACTGTCACGGTTATTCAAAACAGCGGGACGGGAAGTCCGGGCGTGATTTTTGGCAACGACCTGACCATTCGGACGCAGTCGGCGAATGCCGCGAATAATGGTAGAGACGTCGATGGCATCCGTACTCACGGCGCGAATACTCCGGATAACCCGGTGTTTATTATTACCGGTGACCGCACCCGCATCTACGTGGATGGTCAGGATGGTGACGGTATTAACGCCGGATATAACTCACTGGGCCAGGGTTGGACCGGATCGGCCAATATTTACGTCGGCGACGATCTGTATATCAAAACTACCGGTAGCCAGGGACGTGGAATTACAGCCAACGCCATGAGGGATGCGTCACGTGCCAAAAATACGATTGTCGTCGGCAATCGTGCACATATTGTTACTACCGGCGACAGTTCGGAGGGGCTGCGTACCGGACAAAGCGGTTCGTTGATTCGTCTGGGTGACGATGCAACCATCGAAACCTCCGGCGCATCCTCTACGGGGATTTACGCAGCATCCTCCTCCAGAACCGAGCTTGGCAACAACGCTACTATTACGGTGAACGGTGCCAGCGCACACGCGGTATATGCAACTAACGCTACCGTTAATTTGGGAGAGAATGCCACTATTAGCGTTAACAGCGCCAGTAAGGCTGCATCCTATAGTAAAGCCCCTGCCGGTTTATACGCCCTCTCCCGAGGCGCCATTAATCTGGCAGGCGGTGCGGCTATTACTATGGCGGGCGATAACAGTAGCGAAAGTTACGCCATCAGCACGGAGACTGGCGGCATTGTTGACGGTTCTTCAGGAGGTCGTTTCGTCATCGACGGTGATATTCGTGCTGCTGGCGCCACCGCTGCCAGCGGTACGCTACCGCAGCAGAACAGTACGATTAAACTCAATATGACGGACAACTCGCGATGGGACGGGGCGTCGTACATCACCAGCGCTACGGCGGGCACAGGCGTTATCTCTGTACAAATGAGCGATGCGACCTGGAATATGACCAGCAGCTCAACGCTCACTGACCTGACGCTGAATAGTGGCGCAACCATTAACTTCAGCCATGAAGATGGCGAGCCATGGCAAACGCTCACCATCAATGAAGATTATGTAGGCAACGGCGGTAAGCTGGTCTTTAATACTGTGCTCAACGATGATGATTCCGAAACGGACAGGCTGCAGGTTCTCGGCAATACTTCAGGCAACACATTTGTTGCAGTAAATAATATTGGAGGATCCGGGGCGCAAACCATTGAAGGTATTGAAATTGTTAACGTTGCTGGCAATTCCAACGGTACTTTCGAAAAAGCAAGCCGTATTGTTGCCGGAGCCTATGACTACAACGTGGTGCAGAAAGGTAAAAACTGGTATCTGACCAGCTACATTGAGCCGGACGAACCGATTATTCCCGATCCGGTAGACCCTGTTATCCCTGACCCTGTCGTTCCCGATCCGGTGGACCCTGATCCAGTAGACCCGGTTATCCCTGACCCTGTGATTCCCGATCCGGTGGACCCTGATCCAGTAGACCCTGAGCCAGTAGACCCGGTCATCCCTGATCCGACAATTCCTGACATAGGGCAATCTGACACACCGCCGATAACAGAACATCAGTTCCGTCCGGAAGTGGGCAGCTATCTTGCCAACAACTATGCGGCAAATACGCTGTTCATGACGCGTCTCCATGACCGTCTGGGTGAAACCCAGTACACCGACATGCTGACGGGTGAGAAGAAGGTCACCAGCCTGTGGATGCGTAACGTCGGCGCCCATACTCGCTTCAACGATGGCAGCGGGCAGCTAAAAACCCGCATCAATAGCTATGTGTTACAACTGGGAGGCGATCTGGCACAGTGGAGCACTGACGGTCTTGACCGTTGGCATATTGGTGCAATGGCAGGTTATGCCAACAGCCAGAACCGCACGCAGTCTTCCGTGAGTGACTATCATTCCCGTGGTCAAGTCACCGGTTACAGCGTCGGCCTTTACGGCACCTGGTATGCTAACAATATCGATCGGTCTGGGGCTTATGTGGATACCTGGATGCTGTACAACTGGTTTGATAACAAGGTCATGGGTCAGGATCAGGCCGCTGAGAAATATAAATCCAAAGGAATTACCGCCTCGGTTGAAGCCGGTTACAGCTTCAGGTTAGGTGAAAGCGCGCATCAAAGCTACTGGTTGCAGCCCAAAGCGCAGGTGGTATGGATGGGCGTGCAGGCTGACGACAATCGCGAAGCCAATGGTACCCTCGTCAAGGATGATACCGCCGGTAATCTGCTAACCCGCATGGGCGTAAAAGCCTATATTAACGGCCACAATGCTATTGATGACAATAAATCTCGAGAGTTCCAGCCGTTCGTGGAGGCGAACTGGATCCATAATACGCAGCCTGCCAGCGTGAAGATGGACGATGTCAGCAGCGATATGCGTGGTACGAAGAATATTGGAGAACTGAAAGTAGGTATTGAAGGACAAGTTACCCCGCGCCTGAACGTATGGGGTAACGTGGCGCAACAGGTAGGTGACCAGGGCTATAGTAATACCCAAGGCCTACTGGGGGTTAAATACAGTTTTTGATTCAGGTAACAACAGAGCCGCTGATCTTCAGCGGCTTTTACCCGGAAGCGCTTTCATTTGGCTGATACGTTCCATGAACGGCTCCAAAACCGCTTAATGTGTACAGAAAAATATCGGGCGTTTCCCGATGGTGAACATAAAGCCACGATGGCCCTGAGTCAGGATGGTGTAACTGATACTTTTCCCTGGATAGACATAAAAATCGGGTAAAACCGTCTCGATAACCGCATCGGACAGTGTTTCGTCACGCGTGACTTTGTTGATATCCGTCGATATAAAATGGGTGCTGTCTTTATTTTCACTCCATACATAGGAAACATCACGGCGGATCACGCCGCTCATTTTATTATCGACGTAATACGTTCCGCTGATGGAAACCACCCCAGTACGTTTTTTCAGCGAATACATAAAGTCCAGCGTCAGGTTAGCCTGAGTATTGTTATAAAACACAATCACAGGCGCCGTACATTTCTCTGGATCCCGGTTCTTTTCCGTATACAAATGAAAAAGATGTCCAAGCCCTACTCCCAGAAACAGTAACGTCAGGCAGGCTAACATCAGTGCCTTTTTACCCATGTGTCACCCCGCGGAAAAAAAGCGTCACGCAGCCTGTATCACCGCGCGTTTTATAAGGTTGCTGACAAATCAATGCCGTAACCGCTGGGGTGCGACTGCTGGAAGGGAAATAGACCCATGGGTATTTCTGACAATCCATACCGGTTTTTAGAATCATTGACTTATAGCTTGCAAAGCGGCTACCGCTTTCGATATCTTCATTCCGCGAGAAAAAATGACAGCCCTGAGTTGTTTCAACCAGCGTGTAGCGATCGTAAAAATCCTTATCGGGAACGGTTTGCCAGCTGATAGTGCCAAGCAAAATACCGACAGCAAATGTCCCGGTCATCCAAAGTACAGGTACATAATGTTTAAACCAACGCCCTGACATACGCGGCGGCGTCTCACCCTTTTTTTCTATTGCCTGAGCGAAGTCTTTGCGGATAGTCATGAGGCTCACACCAGGCTCAATCTGAAAGCCTCTACGCGGAACCGTGATTATCAGCGTATCTTCATTTTCGCCAACGGTACGTAATCCGCGGCGAATAATGGAGATATTCTGATAAAGCGTATTTGCCGACACCACCATGCCGTCTTCTTCCCACACTTTTTGAAAGAATGTTTGTTGTGAGACGACGGAGGGGGCGTTTTCCAGCAGAAGGCGCAAGCAGCGGCTGGCGGGCGTTGTCAGAATAATGTTGAGATCTGGCCTCGATAATGACGCCAGGCGATTCATTTCTGGATTAAATTCAATATTATCGTTAATTATCCATAACATCGCATTGTTACCATGCCAAAACATAACGTAGTTGGAGAGGGTTAATAGACACCACTGAGTATAGTCTGATGCTGTGGCTGCGTAGCAGGACATGGATTGTCCCCTGCACATACCGATCATATAGAAGAGCGAGAGGCATAAGACATTAACAGGTAAGCGTAGACACCGCTTTTCTCATTATAGCAGACTCAGGAGTGAAAGTACGTTTGGTTTTCTTGTTCGTTAAGTCTCCTGTTTTGTATTGAGGTGAGAATATCACCTTTAATCAGGTGGCCAAATTTACTGTGCCGCTACGCTTTAATATCTCATAGATAAATCATGAGAAAATATATCCTGACAATCTATATCATATGAAAGAGAGGGTTTTATTGAACGTGTTCTCTATAATGACTTGTAATATCCAAAAAAGCAGCACTCGTTATGTAGGGATAGTTTCCAATTTATTAAGAGTTACAGTAGCCATACTTAATAAAAGCACGCTTCCCACTTAATATTTAAGCTGTGCTTTATGTTATTTAAATATAAATAAGTTAACTCTTAATTGATATATTTCAAACTTATACTAAATAAGTTTAAAACTATCTATCAGAAACAATTTGTAGGGATATAGCCTGTTTTTTCAATCAATAATCCTCTCCGACATGTAAAATAGAAACATTTATTCATAATATGAATATTGTTGTGATAACAAATTCGCGTGAAAGTAAATCGACTGAAGGTGATGCCGATGAATATTCCTTCAGAAAGAACTCAACAGGGTAATCCAGAATCGGCAACGGATTACTGTCATCAGCTTAAAAACGGAAATCGCCCCGGCGATTAATGACTTTAACACTGATAGTGACTATCAGTGAAAGGCAACAACAAGGAATGAATTATGTCTACACCCGCGAATTTTAACGGTCAACGCCCTGCCATTGATGCTAACGACGCAGTAATGCTGCTGATTGACCACCAAAGTGGCCTGTTTCAGACCGTCGGCGACATGCCGATGCCGGAATTACGCGCGCGCGCCGCGGCGCTGGCTAAGATCGCTACCTTATGCAATATGCCGGTCATTACTACCGCATCCGTACCACAGGGACCGAATGGTCCGCTGATTCCGGAAATCCATGCGAATGCGCCACACGCGCAATATGTCGCGCGTAAAGGGGAAATTAATGCCTGGGATAATGCCGATTTTGTACAAGCGGTAAAAGCGACAGGCCGTAAAACGCTGATCATCGCCGGTACTATTACCAGTGTCTGCATGGCTTTTCCAGCCATCAGCGCCGTCGCGGAAGGTTACAAGGTATTTGCGGTAATTGATGCCTCCGGTACGTACAGTAAAATGGCGCAGGAAATTACGATGGCCCGCGTGGTGCAGGCGGGCGTAGTACCAATGGATACCGCGGCGGTAGCCTCTGAGCTGCAACGTACCTGGAATAGGGAAGATGCCGCAGAATGGGCGGATGTATATACCAAAATATTCCCGGCCTATCAGCTACTGATTGAAAGTTATACCAAAGCGCAGGAAGTAGTAAAAAATAATGAACAGCTGGATTCTCAGCGCGCATAAATAACGCCCTGAAGCGGCTAAATAGCCCCATTTAATGGGGCTATTTTACTTGCCATTTTGGTCCTGGGCAGTGCTCGCCAAAACGCGTTAGCGTTTTGAACGCCGCTTGCGGCGGCCCGAAGGGCGAGCGTAGCGAGTCAAACCTCACGTACTACGTGTACGCTCCGGTTTTTGCGCGCTGTCCGTGTCCAAACTGGCTACGCCAATAACGCCTGGTGGGATAGGCTCTTAATCAAATACGCCATTAATAATCGCCGTGACCACCGCGGTACTGAGCGCGATCAGCACCAGATTATCCCCAACGATTTTCCACTCATAGCCCGGATAATAAGGTAATTGTCCCAGCATAGACGCCGGCACCGTTTTTTTAGCGATTCCCGGCGGCAGCGGTTTTCCTCTCGCCAGATTTTTCGCAATCCCCGGAGGTAAAGACTGATAACCCGTCAGCCCTAAATTCACTGCCAGTTGCCTGGCGACAGCGTAGCTAATGTCCGACTCGACGTGATCCGGTTTGCCGCCATTTTTACGGTGTTCCGTTTTTTGCCCGGCATTTCCTTTATGTCCGTTACCGTTATTACCCTGATTAGCCGCGTTATTACCATGTCCGCCGCCATTGCCATTTCCCGGATTCGCCAGCACAGGCGTAGCGCTCAGGGAAAACGTAATCAACGTCGCCAGGACGGCGGTTAAACCACGACGATTATTCATGATATTGCCCTTCTGATGTGGGATACCATGAAAATAGCGCCCCGCCATAAAAAGAACAACTACATCGATTCTTATTTTAAGCGGGGCTCGCCAACAGCAGCTTATCGTATCCAGATAGTCAGTAAAATCAGGATGATTGCTATCAGGACAACCTGATAAAAAATTTTGTCCAACCCTCTTTTTTGCATGGCGTCACCTCGTTATAAAACGATTTGCCAGAGGGCTAAACACAACACCAACAGGCTAATCAGTAAAAATATCAGCGCGATGATTTTATCGGGTGAGCGATTCATCTGGGCGATCCTCAAACATCATTAAAACCACTGGCCAAAGCGTTTGATATAAAAGCGTTTCATGCCTTGCGCCACCAGACAGTAGCTCAATAATGTCGCCACCAACCACGGGAAGTAGCTCAGTGGCAGCGGCTCCAGTCCAACCATCGCGCCCAGAGGTGAGAATGGAATATAAATGCCTATCGCCATAATCAAGCCGGTCGTCAATAATACCGGCAACGTCGCCCGACTTTGGATAAACGGTATTTTCTGCGTCCTTAGCATATGCACGACCAGTGTCTGCGAGAGCAGACCCTCAATAAACCAGCCGGACTGAAAGAGCGCCTGCGCCTCTACGTTATTAGCTGCAAAGACGTACCACATCAACGCAAAGGTTGTGATATCGAAAATAGAAGACGTTGGGCCAATCCATAGCATAAAACGGCCAATATTTTTCGCGTCCCATTTCCGCGGCTTACGCAGGAACTCTTTATCCATTTTGTCCCACGGCAACGACAACTGCGAAATATCGTACATCAAATTCTGGATCAACAGATGAATCGCCAGCATCGGCAGAAACGGAATAAACGCGCTGGCTACCAGTACCGAAAAAACATTGCCGAAATTAGAGCTGGCGGTCATATTCAGGTATTTAATGATATTGCCAAAGGTTTCCCGCCCTTTGATAACGCCTTCCTCAAGCACCATGAGATCTTTTTCCAGCAGAATAATATCTGATGACTCTTTAGCAATATCGGCGGCGCTATCGACGGAAATTCCCACATCCGCATCACGAAGCGCGGGCGCGTCGTTGATCCCATCTCCAAGAAAACCAACGGTATGACCATTTTTCTGTAGCGCTTGCAAAATACGCGTTTTTTGTAACGGCGTCAGCCGGGCGAATACTGCGCGTTTCTCCACCTCAGACGCCAGTTCGGCATCTGACATCGCCTCAACCTGGGTTCCGGTCAGGATATCGTGCGTATCAATACCCACTTCCAGACAGATACGCGCCGTCACAACCGGATTATCGCCGGTGAGGACTTTGACCGCCACGCCGTTATCCCGCAACGCGGCAATCGCTTTTCCGGCGCTCTCTTTCGGCGGATCGAGAAAAGTGAGCATCCCTTCAATGGTAAGTTCGGTCTCATCCTCCACACTTAATGTCGGATTGTTCCCGGAACCATCCAGCTTACGTGTCGCTATCAGCAATACACGGAATCCCTGCGCATTGTAATCTTCGGTTTTCGCCAGCAGCAGCTCGCGGCGTGTTTCCGTCAGCGCCACCACACGATCGCCTTCGCGAAGATGGGTGGCTACCATCATCATCTCTTCAACAGCGCCTTTGCAGATCAGGCATCTGTCTCCATGCTGCGTATCCTCCACCAGGACCGATACCCGGCGACGTACAAAGTCGAATGGCAGTTCATCGCGTTTAATGAAGCGCGCTTTTGTCGATGGTGCGATTCGCCCCTCGCCAAAACGCAGTATGGCGCGATCCATCACATTCCGGGCGCCGCTCTGGCTGCTACTATTCAGCCAGGCCAGCATCAATACCCGGCTGCTTTTTACACCGCTCACATCCAGATGATGCTCCAGAAAAATATTGTCCTGGGTTAAGGTGCCAGTTTTATCTGTACACAGCACATCCATCGCGCCGAAGTTTTGAATAGCGTTCAGGCGCTTGACGATCACTTTGCGCCGCGACATCGCAATCGCGCCTTTTGCCAGGTTGGAACTGACAATCATGGGCAACATTTCCGGCGTCAACCCCACCGCAACCGCCAGCGCGAACAGCGAAGCCTCTACCCAGTCTCCCTTACTGAAACCATTGATCAGCAGGACAACCGGCACCATGATCAGCATAAAGCGTATCAACAGCCAGCTCACGCTGTTGACTCCGCGATCGAAAGCCGTCTGGGTACGCGTACCCACAATGGATTTCGCCAGCGAGCCGAACCAGGTACGGCTTCCCGTCGCGACCACGACCGCTTGCGCTCTGCCGCTGGTTACATTGGTTCCCATCAGACAGATATTGCCCAAATCTAACAGGCTCTTATCTTTGTCAGGCAATTGCTCGCTGTCTTTACCTGCCACATCAGCCATAACATCGTATTTTTCTACGGGTAATGATTCACCACTAAGAATTGACTGGCTGATAAAGAGATCGCGCGACGCCAGCAGACGGACGTCGGCGGGCACCAGATCGCCTGCGGCCAGAAAAACCACATCGCCCGGCACCAGTTCTTCAATGGGAATCTCTTCCTGCACCGCGCCTATATTGCCCGGCCCACGACGCAACACCGTGGCGGTGGTGCGCACCATCTTTTTCAGCGCCTGTGCTGCTCTGTTAGTGCGAAACTCCTGCCAGAAACGCAATAACCCGCTCAAACTGACCATCGTCAGAATAATCAGCACGCCGGTGAGATCGGTCTCTTCGCCACGGCGTAACGGGAGCCAGTAATCCGTGATGAAACTAACCCCTGCCAGTGCCATCAGAACGTAAATAAACGGGTTATTGAATGCCTGCAGAAGCTGAACCAGCACCGGAGGAACTTGCTCATGCGCCACTTCATTGCGCCCATACACTTTCAACCGTTCGCTGGCCTCTTCTATCGTGAGGCCCTGACGATGGCTGTTCAGCCGCACCAGTGTCTCCTCCGGGCTATGAAAAGCTTCCGCTTCGATCGGAAATACTTTTTTATGCTGCTTATCATTTTCTGACGCCGGGCGATTGAGTTTCCGGTTTTCAATGTTCATGTCAGTCATGATGAATCCCCAAAATTAAGGTGTAGTGTTTCCTGCATATCACGCCCGGGGAATAGCAAACTCACGATTTGAAGGTGAATGCCCCGGGAGAATTATCTATGCATAAAAAAGGTTATTGCTTACTCACTATTTTGAGTGGGTTTTATTTTATCGACTCGGGAATATCCATCATTCCCTCCTTATACGCCTGGCGTAATGTTGAAATTGAATAAAAAACTATTATTGACTATCAATACTCCAGTGAATTGCGGTGATATTATCGTTATCACCTATTCTGGATATAATCAGTTCTCGCGTTTTACGATAATCAGCATGACCCACGAGCTCGGCACGAATTTCTTTATAGCCCTGTTCCTGAGCGGGGACCGAACCTAACCCTTGTAAACAGATCGCGGCCTCTTTTACGATATTCAGTAACCACTGACGAACCGCGCTCTCATCTTCTTTATTACAGGTTACTTTCAGGATATAACGTTTTTCTTCCTCAGCGGATATCGGGAGTTGATTTATACGCTGCGCCGCTTCACGCAATAAAATATTGGCGCAAAGAATAATGATCGTCGCCGCCAGCGCATTTTTGAACTGCCCTAAGCCGCATAACACGCCGATGCCCGCCGAACACCATAGCGTTGCCGCAGTGTTCAGTCCGCGCACATTCATCCCTTCGCGCATGATGACACCCGCCCCCAGAAAGCCAATACCAGAGACAATCTGCGCCGCAATTCTCCCGGGGCTGTCTGGCGATGTCGTCATGGAGCTCAGAATAAAAACGGCGGCGCCTGTCGCCACCAGCGCATTAGTGCGTAATCCCGCCATACGTTGACGCCATTGTCTTTCCGCGCCAATCAGCGCGCCCAACAGCATAGCGGCCAGTAAATTCAAAATATAAGGAAACATTAACATACGTTCCTCCATTTTTTCTGGAAGAATAAGTACGTGCTATATTTAGCACACGACAAATTTCTGCCCTGAGGCAATTAGCGTCGTGTTAACGGCGGAGGAAATAAAGCGTGTTTAAACATGAACATGACGATTACCTCGCGACAATGCGCGTGTTGTAACATTATTGGGATGACAATCGTCACAAGGGGAGATTGCTGCCCACCGGTTCGGCAAGCAGCGCAGGAATAGCGTGCGTTAACTTGCCAGATGATTTACGTAAAAGTGACTGTCCAACATATTACTCCTGCATGAATTTGCGCTTATTATAGTCAGTCAATATGTTCTGTAAAGTGCAAAGGCGGGGATAGTGACGATTTGTTTAAGTTTGTTTGATATTTTCCTATGACAAAAAAATGACAATATTATGTCAATAACAGGCTCGTCTGAAATCATTAAACAATAAATTCCTGCTTAATGCTGGCGATAGCTCTGTTATGATGCCTGCACGTAAAAAAATAAAACAACATGACGAGGAAAAAATGGGTTCCACCAGAAAAGGGATGCTAAACGTCCTGATTGCCGCCGTATTGTGGGGGAGTTCAGGCGTTTGCGCGCAGTACATCATGGAGCAAAGCCGTATGTCGTCACAGTTCCTGACGATGATACGTTTGTTATTCGCCGGGCTGATACTGGTGACCTTCTCCTTTATGCACGGCGATAAGATATTTTCAATTCTTAAAAACTGCAAAGATGCACTGAGTCTGCTGGTTTTCTCCGTGGTGGGCGCGCTCACCGTTCAGCTAACCTTCCTGCTCACGATAGAAAAATCCAATGCCGCCACCGCGACAGTGCTGCAATTTTTATCGCCGACCATTATTGTCGCGTGGTTTGCATTAGCGCGAAGAACACGACCAGGCATTCTGGTCTTAACCGCCATTCTTACATCGCTTATCGGCACCTTTTTACTGGTGACTCACGGCAATCCAACATCGCTGTCGATCTCTTCAGGCGCGCTGTTCTGGGGTATCGCCTCCGCATTTGCCGCCGCCTTTTATACGACCTGGCCTTCCAGGCTAATCGCCCAATACGGCACACTGCCAGTGGTCGGCTGGAGTATGTCCTTTGGCGGCCTTATTCTGCTGCCCTTCTACGCTAAAGAAGGAACGCACTTTGCGGTGAGCGGCAGCCTGATTCTGGCCTTTTTCTACCTTGTGGTGATCGGTACGTCTCTGACGTTCAGCCTGTATTTGAAAGGCGCGCAACTGATTGGTGGCCCCAAAGCCAGCATTTTAAGCTGCGCGGAACCGTTAAGCAGCGCCCTGCTGTCGCTGCTGCTGTTGGGGATTAGTTTTACCTTGCCGGACTGGCTGGGCACGCTGCTCATTCTCTCGTCAGTGATTCTGATCTCCCTCGATTCCCGTCGACGCGCGCGGGCCGCTTAACGCCGTTGATAATCACGATGACCGGGCGGAAGAGGGAAAAGTTTAATGGCGCTTTGCCTTAATCTCTTCGTCAGAAAGCCCGGTAATCATCAGCACCATCTGCCGATCGATCCCCTGTTCCAGCATCGTATGCGCAATACGCAAGGCTTCCTCCTGCTTACCTTGATGTATACCTTGCTGTATGCCTTGTTGCACGCCTTCACGCTTACCTTTTCTGCGCCCCGATTCACGTATTCTGTCTACGATCGTCATTAATCTCTCCTTGTGTTGGGGAACACGACGCGCCACCTCGCGGATAAACTTGCCAAAACGAGGCGTGCTGCCATGCTGTATTAGCAAATAATTAAACAGCGCTTTTAGCTGACTGTCATTAGCGTTTCCCGTAATCAGAAGTACCGCTAAGCGCTCGACCAATCCCATCAGGTCGCGTTGACGTATATGCTTTTGTACCAGCTCCAGCATCGCGATACGTCGATGCTGCATAATCTCGTTATCCGGCACCACCGTAATGTCTACCAGTGGAAATGCCGTCGCATAAAGCTGACGCGCCAGTGCAGGATCGTCAAACTCATCCAGCCAGCACAGCGAAAAGGGATACGGGCTTTTCGCGCCATGGTAAAACAGCATGGGAATCACCAGCGGTAACGTTTTATGACCAGCATCCAGATGGCGCTGCATCGCGGCAGTCGCGTAACGCATTAACCGGAACGCCATATGCGCGTCCGGCGTACTCTGATGCTCTATAACGACATAGATATAACCGTCGCCTTCACACGTTTTTAGTGACCAAAGGACATCGGAATAAAACGCGCGTAAATTTTTCTCGATAAAACTGTCCGGCGCCAATTTCAACGTCGTCAGATCGCAACGTATTCTTAGCGAATGGGGAAGATGAATATTGAGAAAATCCCGCGCGGTATCCGGATGGCGTAAAAACGTTTTGAATACCGCATCATGAGGCGTGGACGTGGGGCTTTTTTTCATGGCGATCCGTCACCTGAGGAATAAGATGACGCCACTGTACTCGCCAAAAATACAGACAGCATTCAGGAAAATTTAACCCCGCGAGGAGGCTCGAAAGGGAATCACTGATGGCTGCAATACGTACATTTTTGCCCAGCCTGCTACGCATTATCGCCCAATAGCGTAACGCTAACCGGGCCTACAAATACACGTCATCTGTAGGCCAGGTAAACGTAGCGCTCTTCGGCGATAAATCTCACACCAGCGCTTTGACTATCTCCATCAACCGAATGACGTCTTCGGGGCGCGTATTGCCGGTTTGCGGATCGATAATCGAGCTGTAAACATGCGGCATGACGCGCGGCACGCCTGCTTCCAGGCAGGTTTGCAGGATAATACCGAAATTATCCAGTGAGATACCGCCGGTCGGCTCGATGAGCGTCATGCCGTGGCGGGCGGCGGTTGTCGCCAGCGCATAGAGTTCCGGTAACGACTTTTCGCCGCCCATCGGGAAAAACTTCGCCGCATGTGCGCCCATATCCTGCATCATGCGTACCGCCGCTTCACAGGAAACGCGGGCTGGCGTTCCCTGGCTGCTGCTGACGCCGGTAGAAATCACCACCTCGCCAGGCGTTCCCGTCGGGCTGACCAGGGCGTTAATATGTGTTTGCTCGCCGCCTGTCGCCGCCAGTGCGCCCGCTGCGAAGCCGCTGCCGGTAAAGGTCTGGTTGACATGGGCCGGGTGAGTATGGGCGGCAATCATCGCCGCTTTGTAGTACTGCGCCGGGTCGCCTGCGCCCAGACCCACTGAGATAGACGGCACCTCCGCCATCCAGCGTTTCACCTCCGGCACGCCCTCTTCTACCGTAGCGAACTGCGCGGAAAGTACGCCAATGACCGCATGGCCTTCGGCGGCTTCATAGATAGCCTTCGCGTTGGCGATATCCTTTGCCAGCACGTTAATCGCTACCCGCTGACGATAAAAATTAATCTGCTGCATGTTCTGCAATCTCCCTGAGTCGCGCCACAATCAATGCCATTTCCCCTTCGGCTACCGTGCGTGGATCGAGGCTAAAAACCCCCTGATGAAGCTGATATTTGCGGGCGTAAATCGCTATCTCGCCGCCGCGCAACTGCGCTTCGACGTCCTGCGCATTCAGCCCCAATTCAGATGCGTTCACCCGCACACGAATACGCCAGATTGCACGCCCGGCCTCATCCTGTTCGATATCGGCATAAAGCCCATGGATGGCGGAAATCGCTTCCGCGACCGGCTGTAACTGTGCTGCGGTCACGGTCGTCTGGCCCTGGTGGTAATTCTCCAGCGCATACACCAGCCCAACCATGTTTTCCTTGCCGATTTTCATTGCCCTGGCAATCCCCTGGTGCTGCGCTTTGCAGGCGGCAATCCACGTTTTCTTACCAGTGATAAAGCCGGAGGTTGGCGCATTAAAGGCTTTCGCGCCGCTATAGATAACCATATCCGCGCCGCTCGCCACCCAGCCGCGCAAATCCTCTTCCGCCGCGGCATCGACAATCAACGGCAGGTGGTTGGCCTGCGCCACCTGTACAAAATCGTCAATGCTCAACATGCCTTTCTGTACGCAATGGTGTGATTTCACATACAGTAGCGCGGCGGTCTTTTCGTTAATGGCGCTTTCCAGTTGCCAGCGGGCCGCCAGATTGCTCGCCCCCACTTCCACTATGCGCCCGCCGCCAAGACGAATGGCGCTGGCGACTGGCGCGCCGTAGTCCACATTATGCCCGCGCAGCATCACTACCTCATTGGCCATACCGGTACTGTCCGGCATCAGGGCGACGCGCGCCCGATCGCCGTGGGTGATAGCGGCAGCGACGGCAATGGCAATACCCGCCGAGGCGCACGAGGTGATATAGCTATCTTCAGCACCCGTATAGCGCGATACCAGTTCGCCGGTTTTTTCCACCAGCGCATCAATCTCGACGAAAGCGGAAGCCGCGCGCGCGGTGGCCTGCATGACCTCCGGCGCGACGCTTGAGACGCCCAGAATGGTCATTTTGCCGCAGGCGTTAATGACCTTTTTCAACCCCAGTTGTTGATAGATATTCGGCGTCATGATTTACAGCACTCCTAACAACGAACAGACTATGCTCAGTGCGACAATCGACAGCAAAATGGTGGTGTAGCGCGGCCCTTTTTTTACCAGATAGAAGTAGATGGCGAATACCGCCGCCAGTGGCAGTAAGCCCGGCGCGATAGAGTCGAGGATCTGCTGAACCACCACTTCAGATCCTTTCAAAGCGCTAATTTTTAACGGCGTGGTGATTTTGACGTAGCTGGCGGAAAGCGCGCCCATCATGATCAAACCCAGCACGTTGGCCCCGTAGATCAGTTCTTTGATTCGCCCCCCTTGCAGCAGGCCGATAATCGAATCACGCCCCAGCGTATATCCCTTGTGGACCATGCCGTAGCTGATCGCCAGGGTGATCGCCGGGTAGAGAATCAGCGGGATAATACCGCCCATCGCGCTGCCATTTGCCGCGAACGGAATGAAGATCGCTATCAACAGCGGCATCACCGCCGCCCAGATAATCGAGTCGCCCATCCCGGCAAGCGGCCCCATCAGGCCAGTTTTAATGCCGGTGATAGACGAGTCGTTAATCGGCTCGCCGCGCGTTTTTTGTTCTTCCATGGCAATAGAGATGCCCTGAATCACCGCGCCGAAGGTCTGCTCGGAGTTAAAGAAGTTAAGGTGGCGTTTTAGCGCTTCTACCTGCTCCTCTTTTTGTGGGTAAAGTTTTTTGATGATCGGCGTCATCGAGGCGCAGAAAATCAGGCTTTGTAAGCGCTCATAGGAGCTGGAAACCTCGGCGCCCAGCCAGTAGATAAACCAGGCTTTGGTGATATCTGCTTTGGTCAGCGCCCCGCTTTCCCGCGCACGCTCAACCAGTTCATGTTGCATTACGTCACTGCTCATCATGCTGCTCCTTCATTTTTCGCCAGGCCTTTAATCAGGAAGGCGACACAGGTGCCGAAGATGGCCATCGCCATGATGTCGACCTTGAGGTATAACACCGCGAAGAACCCGCCGATAAACCACGGCAACAGGCTCTTTTTACCGATCACCATAATGGTGATGGCAAAGCCCAGCGCCGGCAGAATGCCGCCCATGATTTCAAAGGAGTGGGTTAACCAGTGCGGCATCAGTTTAAGGAAACTTTCCACCACATCCTGGCCAAAGTAGTTAGCGGCAAAGACCACCGGGAAGCGCAGCACCAGCCCCAGCAATGCCGGGTAAAGAAAGGCGCAACGCATGATGCCCGCCATGTTTGCCGTTTCCGCGTGTTTATCCGCCATATGCACCCAGGCGGCGTTCAGCGTGCGCCTCAGCTGATCGAGAAACACGCCAATCACGCCAAACGGGATTGCCAGCGCGATCGCCAGGTTTGGGTCCATACCGGCCTTCACCGCGATAGGAATGGAGATACAGGCCGCCAGCGCCGGGTCCGACGGCACGTTGCCGCCCGGCGTTGAGGTCACGCCCAAATAAACGAGCTGCATCCCTGCGCCGATGATCATCGCGGTCTGCATATTGCCAAGCAAAAGCCCGACAAATACCGCGATCACCACCGGTTGTAACAGCATCGCGGAGAAGGTGTAGCCGAGGCGTAAACGGGCAAACCAGTAATACAACCCCATCAGGCTTGCAAAGAGTAAGGTATCCATAGTGTTATCCTATACACTTCATTCTTCAGGCTGCCTCTTTGTTGGCTGCCTTCGCTCACCCCAGTCACTTACTTTAGTAAGCTCCAGGGGATTCACTCAGTTGCCGCCTCGATGCATCCAGAATGATTTTGTGTCTATTAAAGGGTTAGAATTTTTTCAGGATATCGTCGAGCGGCTGCGGCTTATCTTCCGGAATGGTCTGGAAAAATACCTGAACGCCACGGTTTTTCAGGTCGTTAAGAATGCCGACGTCTTTTTCATCCAGCGTAATATTCTGAAAAACCGCTTTGCGGTTTGGCCCGCCGCCGAGACCGCCAACCTGAATGCGGGTGACGTCAAAGCCCAGTTGTATGGCGTCCTGCACCGCCGCCAGTGAGGGAAAAAGCACCAGCACGTTACCGTCGCCAAGCTGATTTTCTTTCCATGCAGCGGCAAAACTCTGGTTGCCGAAGCAATCCACTTTGATATTTGGCGGCGCCGCCATCAGGTAGATATTTTTCATAAACGGATCGGCATCCAGTTCATCACTCACAACGGCTATCCGGTTCGCCTGAGATTGTCCGACCCACTTCGTGACAACCTGCCCATGAATGAGACGGCTGTCGATGCGGCATAAAACGATATTGGCCATGATGTTTTCCTTAGAGTGATTGTTGTAGCTGACGTACATGGGCGACCACATCCAGGCAGCTACTGCGCCCGGCCTCAACTAACTCGTCCACGCAGGCGGTTAGCATCCCTTGTTCGCGCCTGTCCAGCGCTTCCAGCAGTAGCGACGCATTCAGTCCGGCAATCACCGCCACCGGATAATCGGCGCTTAGCCGCGCCGCGACGTTGGACGTCGTGCCGCCGACAAAATCCGTCAGGATCAGCGAGCCTTCCGGCAGCGTTTTCACCACGGCCTCGACGCGTTGATAAAACTCGCCCAGCGTATCGACAGGCATTAGCGCGATTTCCGTCACGCCTTTAATTTCGCCCGTGACCATACGCAGGCTGTTGCAAAGCGGTTGTCCCCAGCCGCCATGCGTCAGCAGCAGGATGTGGGGCAACGGTTGTGTGGTAGTCAAAATGGCCTCCTGGCGCAATTACATGAGAACACCGGCATATATTGCCCGGTGGCACTGCGCTTACCGGACCTACAGGACACTCCCGGTAGGCCGGATAAGGCGTTTACGCCGCTATCCGGCATAACGCATCATCAGAAGAGCAAAGGTTGTGCCAGAATTTGTGTCACGCGAGGAAGAAGAAAGGTCTGGCGAGGCGCGAAGCCCCGCCAGTAAAAGGATTAGCTATAGAGCAGTTCGTAGATATAAAAATATTCCGCATCCGATAAACGGATGGCGTAGGCGTCTTCGATCGGCAGAAAAGCGGATTTGATGACACTAAACGCGCGCGCGTCCAGATTCGGCTGACGTTCCAGCGCCATCTGTAACGGTTTACGGTTAATCACAATACGCTCTACCATACAGCAGCAGTGGATCAGGAAGCGCAGTGTCACCTGGCGGCTTGGTTTCAGGGAAAGCGAAGACGTCAGATGGTTAAAAACGCCCTCCATCTCTTTCAGAATACGCTGCGGGTTAAGCACAGAAATATGGTTGATGATGCTCTCCATCGTTAGCGCGCTGATAAAGCGCATGGCGCTGCGCTCCATCTCCAGACGGCGTTCAGCGTTGGACAGATCGGGCGTTAACAGGCTCAACACCAGTTCCGGCCCTTGTTCGGAGAAAAGCTCTTCCAGCGAAATAAACGGAATATCCGGCAACCCCGGCTGGAAAGTGCCGACAATCCCCGCCAGCCGCTCGCTGGCATTCAATGCCTGCTGAACGCGCTCCAGACTACGTACCTCGTTATAATCAAGGATCACCATCCTGGTGTCCTGCGACATCAGCTCGCCAAAGCTCTCCTCCAGCACCTTTTTGATTTTTTCCGCCGTTCCCATGCCGGTAATACAGGAGATGACCAGCACTTTGCCGCCGTTCTCCTGCTGCGGCGTACAAAGCTGGCAGGGGATATTTTTACTCTGCAGGAGCGCCGCCAACTGTGGTAAGTCGCTGGTTTCATAGCTTAAATCCAGCCCGACTTCCAGCAGACTGGTCAGCGTGATGTTCGGCATGAGCAAAACATCTATCTGGAATAACTTACTGATCGTACTGCCGAAATGGATTAATGAACCGATGTCCACCAACAGGATAAGCCGCCGATATTGGCGGGTTTGAATCATTTGGGTCAGCGTTTCCAGCGTGTCATGCACCGACTGTTCAAACGGCATGTCGATGGCGCTGAACAGCTCGCGCTCCAGCACGCGGTTGACATATTGCGCCTGGCTGGTGGCGGTGGTCGCGCCGTGGGCGATCAAAATGACCCCGCAGTCGGGGCTGGCATCGATACGCTGACGATAATGGCGGCACTCTTTCAGGAACAGGCATAGCCAGACCACTTCCGTCGCCGGACACTGAATATGCAGCAGTTCGTTGATTTTCCGACACAGCAGCGTGGCGTTGTCATATTCGTCTTTGCAGCGATCCAGGATCAAACTGGAAGAGTAAAGCTGCGGGATCAGGCCGCGCTGCACGTAGCCTATCAGCGCCAGGAAGTGTTTACGCAGTGGGTTAACCAGATTTTCCGGCAGCGAAAAGCCCAACACCTGCTCTACGCAGCCAATCAGCAGCGTCACGCGCTCTTCAATCTGGTCGCCATAGCGCGGCGGATGCGCCACGCTGTCGCGGCTGTAGAGACCGTATTCAAAAATCGAGCTGAGTTTATTTTTCAGGATCGCCAGCGTCTCCGCCGGGGGGACGTTACTGTTGCGCAAATTAACATATTCGCGCGTCAGGAAGCTGTAAAAGAGGTCGCTCTCTTCAATTTCCGCCCCGGTCGCCAGCGACGTCTTCAATGCGGGCAGCGTGCGCGCGTCTATATTTAGCCGCGCTTTACCGTCAAACAGAGTATCCACCAATAGACGCTGTTCCGGCGTCGGGTTAACCGACATCTCCGCCAGCCGTTTATCCAGCTGTAGCGTGTCGTTGTGCTCGGTCATTCCCGATGCCCACGCCTGAGCGCAAAGAAACTGAATATCGCTTTTTAGCTGGCCAATATTGCCTTCCAGGGGTTTATTCAGCAACCAGAGCAACAACGGTTTATCAATGCTGACCGTGCGTTCTATTTTGCGGCTTTCCCGCTGTAAGAACCCCACGATCAGTTCGATCTGTTCTTCAACGGAGCGCTGGCGAATGCCCGGCAAATCAATGCATACCTGAATACGCCGCTGGAAAGTACGTAACAGCGCCGACCCGACCGGCTCGGTAGTGGCGCAAATCAGGCGTACCGAAATTGATCGCGGCTGGCTGCTCACGCCAAGCGGACGGTACTCGCCTTTATCCAGAATAGAGAACAGCTTTTCCTGCCCTTCATAAGACAGACGGTGCACCTCGTCCAGCAGCAGATAACCACCGTCCGCCTGCTCCACGAGGCCTGTTTTATGTTCATTCGCGCCGGTAAACGCCCCCTGCCGATGACCAAACAGATGCGAGGAGAGCAGTTCCGGGTTATGGGCGTATTCCGCGCAGTTAAAGTAGACCAGCGGCGGGATAGCGCCGCTCGCCTGTTCACAGGCGAAACGGTGCATCAGTTCCGCAAAAAAGGTTTTACCGACGCCGGACGGTCCGGTAAGCAGAACGTGTAAACCGTGCGGATAGAGCACCGCCGCACGGCCTTTTTCTACCGCATCGCGCAGGCTGCGATCGTAACCAATCAGGCTGGTAAACGGATCGTCGGGCGCATAATGCTCTTCATGCGGCAGCACATCCGCCACCGACCGCACCTCGCGTTCAGACTCTTCCAGCTGTCGTCCCAGCAACATTTCCAGCGCCTGGCGATGCAGAAAATAGACCGGGCGGCCACGGCTTTTGATTGCCAGGCCGTCATTCCATAACTGATTGAGATCTTTGCTGACGGAGTTACGCGCCAGCCCAAGATTGAAACCTATCGCCTCCGCCGTAAACGCCGTCTCCTGCGCCAAATCGGCAAGGCATAGCCCGCGCGTCAGCCGTTCCAGCTCTCCCAGTACGATCTCAATACGTCTCATTACACTACCGCTTACGAAATAAAAGAGTAGTCAGAACATACACTATTCTGCCACGCAAGAAAGTGAAGGCGCAGCGAGAAACCGCCTTCCCACTTTTGCCTGACTTCAACGCCAACGGATAGCACGCCCCGATGAGTGAGCGTCGCGCGGTCTACACTTACTCTTGAAAAAGTGCAAACCGATAAGGATACCGTTTATGAAACGAAAAACGCTTCTGCTTATTGCCACACTTGTCGCGCTACCGGGCGTCACGTATGCCGACTCTCCGTTTAGCTCACTCCAGTCGGCGCATGAAAAAAATACGATTTTAAAGGATTTGCGCAAAATGTGTACGCCCAAAGGCACGCTAACCGATGAAGCCTGGGAGAAAAAAATCATGGCGAGCGAGGGGAACCAGCAGCATATTCGGGAGGCGATGATCGCGATAGAGCGCAACAATCAGCATAACTACTGGCAGGCTCTCGGTAAGGTGGAATGCCCGGAGATGTAGCACCGCTTTTCCGCTTTTTGGTCGCGAAAATGCGGACTGTAACCGGTTTCTGTTCGCTAAAAACGCGTATTCTGGAGCGAATTTACGCGATCAAGGAGTACGACAATGCGATACCGTTTTCCCGATAACTTCTGGTGGGGCAGCGCCTGCTCAGCGTTGCAAACCGAAGGGGATAGTCTGAATGGCGGTAAAAGCCAGACCACGTGGGATGTGTGGTTCGAGCGCCAGCCGGGTCGTTTTCATCAGGGCATCGGTCCAGCGGAAACCTCAACGTTCTATCGCCACTGGAAGCAAGACATCGCGCTACTGAAACAGTTAAAACACAACAGTTTTCGCACCTCACTAAGCTGGGCGCGGCTCATTCCAGACGGTGTAGGCGAGGTGAATCCACAAGCGGTGAGCTTCTACAATCACGTCATCGACGAGCTACTGGCGCAGGGCATCACGCCGTTTATTACGCTGTTCCATTTTGATATGCCGATGGTCATGCAGGAGAAAGGCGGCTGGGAAAATCGCGACGTCGTAGAGGCGTTTGGTCGGTACGCGCAAACGTGTTTTACCTTGTTTGGCGACCGCGTGAAGCACTGGTTTACCTTTAATGAGCCGATTGTGCCGGTGGAAGGCGGCTATTTGTACGACTTCCACTATCCCAATGTGGTGGATTTTAAACGTGCGGCCACCGTGGCGTACCATACCGTGCTGGCGCACTCGACCGCCGTGCGCGCCTGGCGCGCCGGGCGCTACGACGGTGAAATCGGCGTAGTGCTGAATCTGACGCCGTCCTACCCACGCTCGCAGCATCCCGCCGATGTGCAAGCCGCGCATCATGCGGATCTGTTATTCAACCGCAGTTTTCTTGACCCGGTATTAAAGGGAGAATACCCGGCGGACTTGGTGGCGCTGCTGAAAACCTATGACCAGCTGCCTGCCTGTCAGCCAGGCGACCGTCAGCTTATTGCCGACGGCAAAATCGATTTACTGGGGATTAACTATTATCAGCCGCGCCGCGTGAAATGCCGTGATACGGCGGTGAATCCGCAAGCGCCGTTTATGCCGGAGTGGTTATTTGACTATTACGACATGCCGGGGCGCAAGATGAACCCTTACCGCGGCTGGGAAATTTACGCGCCAGGAATTTACGACATCATCACCAACCTGCGGGATAATTACGGCAATCCGCGCTGTTTTATCTCCGAAAACGGGATGGGCGTTGAGAACGAGCAGCGTTTTGTGCAAGCGGGACAAATTCACGATGATTACCGGATTGACTTTATTTCTGAGCATCTTAAATGGCTGCATAAAGGCATTAGCGAGGGCTGTCACTGCCTTGGCTACCACATGTGGACCTTTATCGATAACTGGTCATGGCTGAACGGCTATAAAAATCGCTATGGTTTTGTACAACTGGATTTAGCCACCCAAACGCGCACGGTGAAAAAAAGCGGAGAATGGTTTGCCGCCACCGCAGAGCATAACGGTTTTGATTAAGCATTTATTATTGCCGGATAACGACTAACGTCGTATCCGGCCTACAAATGGCAGCAATATCAACTCATTGGCGTAATACGGACTTTCGCCGCCACGACTAATGCCGTCAACAGCATCAGTCCGCCGGAAAGCGCCAGCGGCGAAAGCAGCCCGAAATTGTCGAGCGCATAACCGCCCACCGCCGCGCCACAGGTATTTGCCAGTTGAATCACCGCGACCTGGATGGAACCGGCTTTTTCCGCCTGATCGGCAAGGGAACGAGTGATCCACGTTGACCATCCCACCGGCACCAGCGCAAACGCCAGTCCCCAGATAATCGCTATTGCCGCCGCCACGGTTTTGTCGCTTCCCCACACAATGAGCGTCAGCGCGCTCAGCGCCAGTAGCAGCGGCGCACCGGCCAGCGCCAGTTTTACCGAACGTTTCAGGACATAAGATGAGAAAGAAGTGCCAACGAAGCTGGCAATACCAAAACTGAGCAACACCAGCGTCAGACCATCAACGTCAAAGCCCGCCAGATTCATATAGACCGGGCGAATATAGGTAAAGAAAGCGAACTGCCCGGCAAAAGACATAAAGATGGCGATCATCCCGGCCATCACGCCAGGGCGTTGCAACAGGCTAAACATATTCTGTTTCTGGTGAGAAGGTTCGCCCGGCAGCGACGGCAGTGATTTCACCACCCAGATGACGCACAGTACGCCCATCACCGCAGCGGCGTTAAAGACATTACGCCAGCCAATAATACCGCCCAAAAAACTGCCCAGCGGCGCGGCGATCACTAACGCGATGGAAACCGCGCCAAAAATCACCGACAGCGCTTTCGGCACGGTACGCGCGGGAACCAGTCGCATGGTCAGCGACGCCGACATCGCCCAGAATCCGCCCAGCGCCAACCCAAGACAGGCGCGGCCCAGCAACAGCAGCGTAAAGCTGCTGGCAAAGGAGACCATCAGACAAGAAGCCGTCAGCAAAACGGCGAACAGAATAACGATATAACGCCTGTCGGTCGCCTGAATAATCTGGGTAATGAACAGGCTGGAAAACATCGCGACAAACGCCGTAACGGTGACCGACTGACCGGCGACGCCCTCGGAGATCCCCAGAGCCTGCGCCATCGGCGTCAACAGACTAACGGGCAAAAACTCAACGGTAATCAGGCAGGCGACACAAAACGCCACGGCAAAAACGGCTGACCAGTTAGGCCTGGCAACCCCATCAGCGCGGAATTTTTCTGCGATATTTTCATTCATTGTGGTCACCTGCGTCGTTTTAGTGCGGAAAATTCATGCAGTGTAACATTACAAAATGTGATCTGATTAACGTTTTAGCAACTGACATTGTTACGCTGCATTTTGCGAGGCTGGTCGAGCGTTGAGAATTATCTTCTCTCGCTGCGTGCAAAACCAAAAGGTAAGACATAGTGTATCACCTGGTGCTATACTTTAGATTACAGGATGTCAACCTGATGCGAATCTTCAAAACCAGGTGGTTTAACAGAGAAGCGAAGTCCCACACGATAAAAGACGACGAGTTAAGCGAGGCCATCAACGCCGTACTGCAAGGAAAAGCAGATAATCTCGGCGGCGGAGTTTATAAAAAACGTCTCAATCAAAACCGCGATCGCGCAATCGTGTTGGCAAAGGGAGGCGAACATTGGTTTTACACCTTCCTGTATGCCAAACAGGATATGGCCAACATTAGCTATCGCGAACTCGCGGGTTTCCGTGAGTTAGCAAAACACTATGCTTGCCTGACCGAAGATCAGATAACGGCACTCATTAATAACAAAGAACTGATAGAGGTGCGCCATGTCAGCAAAAACTAAATTCAAAAGCCCTGCCTTTGAAGCGATTCATAGCGCGGCATCTGGATTATTTAGCGTGGATGCCATTCCCCCGGAGACAATGCGCAGTTTTGACACGACCTGCTTAAGCAGCATCAAAGACCTGCAGCCACTTGAAATAAAAGCGTTACGAGAAGAACTCAACGTTAGCCAGCCGGTTTTCGCTCGGTACCTGAATACCAGCGTATCAACGGTTCAAAAGTGGGAAAGCGGCGCCAAGCGTCCCAGCGGGATCTCACTGAAACTACTTAATGTTGTCCAAAAACACGGGCTAAAGGTGCTGGTATGAGGGTTTTACCGATGGTCTGTTAAGGCTAAGTCGGATGTCTGGGGGTGGGCAAATTCAGTGTGCCACTACAATGTTTTCATGGTGCGCGCTTAAACATTTAGAGTTGTCTATAGATAATCATGTACAACTTCGAGTTTATGATAAGAAATTTTGAGACAGGAGGTATGGCAAGGAGTCACAGTTTTAGTGTTCAAAACAAGATCACATTTCCGTGATATATGTCACGGAAATGATGAGCTATAAGTCTCTGACGTTTTGGCGTCGTTAGCGGTTATTCGGTGCGTTACTTCTGTGGTTCACCCTTAGCAAATACGATGGCGGCTACGCTTTATTTAGTTAACGATGAATCGCGCTATCCGACCGTTAATCGTGGCTCTCCGCCCTTGCCAGCCTCATTCATCTCGTCTTTTGTTAACGAGATAGTGAAGAGTATCAATGCAGCCAGTGGACACCCTCTTCCGGCTGAAAAAAGGCGTTATAGCGCAGTTGAAACGCGTTGATCTCCTGCATATCGGGTTCCATTTCGCGCAAAAAGCCCAGCGCCAGCCGTACCTGTGTATCGGTGATCGGCGCGGCTAAACGCGCTTTTTGTAGCAAGCGATGCCACCGCTGCAAATTCTGATCGCCGCCATCGACAATCACCATTTGCCAGATAAGTAACACCTGAGCGGCATTTTGCAAATGCGACTCATCAGGGCGATGCAGATACTGTAAAAATTCACCGCCCGCTGTTTTACCCATCTGATCAATCATCGATTCTATCGGCACTACATCAATATTCAGCCGTTCGCTCAGGCGGCGAATCGCCCGGCGGGTATCCGATGTCAGCACCCGAAAACCCACAATAAACACCACCACAAACGTGGCCAGAATCAACCAAATCATGCGCACATCCGTCACCAAACAGGATGCCCATCATAACGGTAAATTTATAACTGTCGACGTTCTGGCCTGTCAGGATGTGATTTATTAACGCCTGTCTTCATTTACGCCAGACGCCGGATGTCCTGTCTAACGAACGCAAGGCATAAAAAAGCCCGGCGTTAAGCCGGGCAAAACGTTACCAAATGCACACATTTAAGCGATATTGACTTGCTGAATTTTTTTCTCACGGCGGATTTTGCGCTCTTCCATCACGGCGACCATCGCCATCAGGCAGATACAGCCGATCGCGGCGGCGTCCAGCGCGGCGAAGGTGCCCGCCCAGCCGGTCAGACCAAAAACGGGGGTGCCGTCGGCAATCATGCCCAGACCCAGCTTGGCAAAGCTATCGCCGATAAGATAAGCGAAGGTTCCCTTGATACCGTCCGCAGCGCCGATGGCTTTTTTCGGTACGAAACCGACAGCCGCCACGCCAATTAACAGCTGCGGCCCAAACACCAGGAAACCGAGCGCGAACAGCGAGGCCAGATAGACATACTGGTTGCTGGCGTGCTGGTAGACGCCGAGGGTGGCGATGATTAACGCCAGCGCCACACAGGCTACTAGCGCACGACGACCGTTCGCCAGGTCAGAGAGCCAGCCCCACAGCAACGTACCGACCAGCGCGCCCACTTCAAACAAGGTAAAGCCCTGAATCGCCACCTCTTTAGAAAGTTTCAGTTCCTGGAAGGCGTAGACGGTTGACCACTGGTCGATACCAATACGTACCACATACAGGAAGATATTGGAGAAGCACAGCAGCCAGATCACTTTGTTTTTCAACACATATTCAACAAAGATCTGCCACTTGGTCATTTCGTTTTCTTCAGTCTCTTTGTCCTCTTCGCTGATCTCTTCGCCGAACAGTTCTTCAGCTTTGCCCAGACCGTAAGACTCTGGGGAGTCGCTGCCAAAACGCAGACCGATAAAGCCAACAATCAGCGCGATAATCGACGGGAAGATAAACATGCCGATGACGTGACCGTCGAAAAGGTAGTTGGCGCCGAACAGCGCCACGCCTGCCGCGCCCGCGCCGCCGAGGTTGTGGGAGATATTCCAGAAGCCGAGAAAGGTGCCGCGTTTACGACGCGGAGTCCATTTGGTGATGGTCGAGTAGCTGCACGATCCGCCAGTACTCTGGAAGAAACCGCTCAGGGCATAGAAAGCGATCATCAGAAACAGACTGGTTGACCCCGCGCCCATGCTGGCGCTGAAGCCGAGCATACAGATAGCGGAGAGGATCAACATAAACGGTAGAAACTGCTTGGTATTTTTACCGTCAGCGTAGTAGGAAACCAGCGTTTTCCCCACGCCGTAGGTGATCGAAAAGCCCAGGCCAATCATCCCCAGCTCGGTCATGCTCAACCCGTAGGTAGAGATCATGTCGTTCTGCGCGATGTTAAAGTTTTTGCGGATCAGGTACATGGTCAGGTAGCCGATAAAAACCACCAGATAGGACTGCATGAACGGCTTGAACCACATTTTACGCCGCACATCGAGCGGCAGATCCAGGGTCGGCTTGCGCACCTGGTTTAAGAAGGCCAGCATGGATTACTCCTGAGCTAATTTTTATACCTGCGAATGGCAGGCATTGTAAAAATCCACAGGAAAAGTGGCCTGCGACAGCGTCCAGGCAAAACCGGGAAAATTTCTTAGTTTTGCCCCATTCAGCGCAAAAAGGTGAGGTGCATCACGCTTCGCTGGTCTCGCGCGGGGCCTGAGCGTTCAGAAATGGCAACAGCAATAGCGCGGAGATCCCCGCCGCGATGGCGATGACCGCAAAAAAACCGGTCCAGTGCCAGATCTCCAGCACTTTCGCTAACGGCCAGCCGGAAAGCGACGCGCCGAGATAGGCGAACAGGCCGACAAAGCCGGTGGCCGCGCCCGCCGCCTCTTTATGCGAGCACTCCGCCGCCGCCATGCCAATGAGCATCTGCGGGCCGAAGACAAAGAAACCGGTGGTGAAGAAACAGGCCGCCTGCATGACGTAGCTGGCGAACGGCATCAGCCACAGCGAACCCACAGAGAGCAAAATCCCGGCAGCGAAGATTAAATTCATCGGTCCGCGGTTACCGTTGAAGAGTTTGTCCGAGCCCCAGCCCGCCACCAGCGCGCCGATAAATCCACCCAGCTCAAACATCGATACTGCCGTGTTGGCCGTGACCAAATCCACGCCCAGCGTCTCGGACATATACAGGTTGCCCCAGTCGTTGATCGCCGCGCGCACCACGTACACTAAGACATAACACAACGAAAGCAGCCAGATATAGGGATTCAACAGCACATATTTAGCGAGGATTTCTTTGCGACTTAGCCCCGCACCCTCTTGCTGTTGGGCTACCTCCAGCGCATCGTGCCGCCAGTCGCCTACCGGCGGTAAACCAATCGCCTGCGGACGGTCGCGCAGCCGCCAGCAGAGGACCATGCCCACCCCGATGGCAAGCAATCCGGCCACCATCATTCCGACGCGCCAGCCATAATGCAGGGCGACAGCGGCCATGACGAGAGGGATCAGCGCCCCGCCGACATTGTGCGCGGTATTCCATAACGCCCACCAGCCGCCGCGCTCGGTACGCGAGTACCAGGCAGTCAGCAAACGGGCGCAAACCGGCGATCCAAACCCCTGGAAAAAGGCGTTCAGCGCCCATAGCAGAGCAAAGGCCCACAGCGAGGTCGAGAAGCCGAACAGAATATTCACTACGCCGGTCGCAATCAGCCCGATGCCCATAAAATAGCGAGCGTTAGAGCGATCGCTAACGATGCCGGAGACAAATTTCGACACCCCGTAGGTGATGTAAAACAGCGTCGCCAGCAGGCCGATATCGCTGCGGGACAGAATGCCGCTGGCAAGGATTTCCGGCGCGGCGGCGTTAAAGCTTTTACGGGTGAAATAGAACAGCGCGTAACCCAACCAAATGGTGATCAGGATATGCCGCCGCCAGTAGCGATAGCGGGCGTCAACCTCGTGCTTATCGGTGATGAGCGGCGCGTTGGCCGGGGCTTTTAAAAACGAAAGCATTATCCTTCCTTAAACGTAACGCTGGGGCAACGAGACGCTCACCCGCGTACCGTGGGTACAAGAGATGGTTAGCGTCCCGCCGAGCGCCGACACGCGTTCGCGCATTCCGGTCAGGCCGAAGCCCTGCTGGTGAGAGCCCGGCGGCAGGCCGCTGCCGTCATCCTCAATCACCAACATCAGCCGCTCATCCTGCTGCCAGCCCTGGAGCGTCACCGCGCTGGCATTGGCATGTTTTACGATGTTATTCAGCCCTTCCTGACAGACGCGAAACAGCGTCACGCGCTGACTTTCACTCAGCGCCGTTTCGTCAATTCGCCAGTCGAGGTGACTGACAATACCGCGGCTTTCCAGCTCCATTTCGCGCAGCAGCGAACGGATGGCCTGCGCCAGCGTTAAGTCGTCTAACTGGCGCGGGCGCAAGCGCCCCAGCAGGCGACGCACGGCGTCATACACACCCAGCGAAAGCTGCTCGATAAGTTGCCCGCTCTGCTTCACGCCGCCGTTATCCGCCGCCAGTCGTTGCACAATGCCCGCCTGGGTACGAATCGCGGTGATGGTCTGCCCGATGTCATCGTGCAGCTCACGCGCAACATCGCGCCGCACGCTCTCTTCGGTCTCCAGAAGACGCTCCGCCAGCCGATGGTTGCGCGCCAGCTCCTTTTGCAACGACTGGTTCAGCTCGCGCAGACGCTGAATGCCCGCGCCAAGCAGTAGCCCGGTCAGGCTTTGCGCCAACAGCGAAAGTAATAAATCGACGGGATGATCGTGCCAGGTCTGGCTGGCGATCAGCGCGATAGCGTTCATCAGTGTGGCAATGAGCGCGCCCTGCCAGCCATAATGCCAGGCGAGCGCGATAATCGGCAACGCCAGGCAGAACGGCGTAAAGCGCGAAAGTTCAGCAGGTAAACCCAGTTGCAGCCACAGACTGACGATAAACAGCAGCAGATACCAGATCAGATGCCGCCCGCGCCAGTTTACCGGCTGCGATACCAGCGATGGTCCCAGCGGCAGCCAGGTAGTGCTGGTGAGATAGTGCCAGAAAACCAGGCAGATGGGGGCCAGCGTCAGACCACCCGTGAGGGTCAGCAGTAGCGCGTTCCATGCCGCTTCCCCCTGCCCCAGCCAGGGCAGGGATTGCAGTAGCGCCGCGGCGGTGAGGGCCGCGCCCTGAAGCAATAACGTGCGCCAGTCGCGCTGATGGCGGTAACGTGAGGTTAGCGCCACGGGCAGTAGCGTCAACACACTACCGATCATCAAAAGCGGCAGATGGGCCAGCGCAACTTCCTGCGCTAACCAGTACACCAGCAGCCACTCCGCGCCCAGCAATACTGGCCAGTATCCGCGCGGACATTGCAGCATAAGTCCCAGGCGCAGGCCGAAGGGAAAGAGCAGCGCCGCCAGCTCCGGGCGCTCTACCAGATGCAGGCTGATGCTCCACAGGCAGAACCACGCGGCGGAGAAAATAAAAAAACAGGCAACAACGGTGATTAAACGGGAAAAAAAGGTGTTCATTACCAACCGTCAAACATGCGATGCGCCAGTTCAACGTCATTGCTGACGCCTAATTTTTCCAGCAGATTCGCGCGATGGACATGCACCGTTTTTGGCGACAGCCCCAGCTCGGCGGCAATCTCTTTTACCGCCATACCCTGGGCGAGTTTTTCCGCCACCTGACGCTCGCGTTTGGTTAGCGGATCTTGCCGACCCGCCGCCAGTTTCACGGCAATATCGGGGGTCAAATAGCAGCCGCCCGTCGCCACCGTATGCACCGCGGCGATCAGCTCATCCGGACTACAGCGTTTAGAGAGAAAACCGCGCGCGCCGGCGTTCAACGCCTGTTCCACCAGCGCCGGGCTATCGTGAACCGAGAGCATGATCGTCGCCATCCCTTTTGGCAGTTGGCTTAGCAGCTCCAGTCCGGAAATATCCGGCATCGAGATATCGCAGATACACACCTGTACGCCGCGCCCCGGCAAGCCTGCCAACGCTTCGCGCCCGGAACCAAACTCAGCGACCACCTGCAAATCAGGTTCCAGCCCCAGTAGCTGTGCAAAGCCGGAGCGGACGATAAGGTGGTCGTCGATAAGGGCAACGGTGATCATGGATTCTGTCCTGATGGATAAAAAAAACGCGCTTACCTTAACGATAAGCGCGCGGCTGTTCAAGCCTTGAGCGGTCAGACAATGCCTGTCGTGACGGTGAACGTCCGGGTTTGCTGCGGTTCCAGTTGAAGCAAGGTTCCATTTCGTTGCGCCGCGAGAAAACCTTCAGGCCGACAGGTCGCGGGCAGGGCAAAGGCGGCAACCTGCTGATCGCCGTTATAAAGAATCCAGCGGGTCACGTAATTCAGCTCCGCACTGGCGAAACGTGTCACGAACGTGGTGCCATCCGGGGCGATCATACTGAATTCCGGGGTATCCGTGTACCTGTCCAGTTCATCGGCGAAGAACACGATTTCCGGGTCGTAAAAGCCAGGCGCGTTGAGCGTTGCCAGCGAGGCTTCACCCTGCAAAAGTCGTTGATTAAACGCCAGCCACTGCGCCGTGGGTTTGACATGCGCCGGCACCGACTCGCGTAGCTTCAGCGCGGTATCCGGGATATTCTGGCGGAACGTGGCGTTCGGCACATAGGCATAGTTCATGTGGCACATGTACTGTAGCGGCATGGCGACTGAAGCCAGGTTAGTCACTGTCATCTGAATATCAAACAGCGCGCTTGCTTTACGCATTACCACCGCAGGTTGCGCCTGATAATGATGACCGAACCCCATCACATACTCGTAGCGCCCGGTCACGCGCAGACTGTCGCCCTCTAACTCCAGCCAGGCGTCGTCCATGGCAGCGCAGGGCATCTCGCCGTGCAGTGGATGTGTATCTTCCGGCGACGGGCAGCCATTCGCCAATAGTCCGGAATGGAAAGCAAAGCAACCATACGTTGCCACCACTTCCGCTGCCGGCTTCGGCTGGCGGAACATGTTGCGCATAGTCAGGTCATGACCGTCAAACTGCGCGTCCCAAATCATCTGCCCCATCCAGGGCAGAATCACCAGATGACCGCGGCTGTTTTGTATTTTCAGTCCTTCCACGCCGCTGGCGTAACGAAACGCCGTAACCGTAAAATCATCATTTTCCAGCAAGATACGCGGCTGCTCGCTAAAAAGCTCCCGCCATAATGTAATACGTGTTGTCATGGTTGATCTCCTCAGGACGCGGCGACTTCAGCCAGGTTGCCGCGCACTTTGCTTTCGCGCCAGAAGTAAACGCCAACGTAAACAAAGCACAGCATGGAAACCAGGAATGAGAGCTGTAGCGAGTGGAACATGTCCGCCACGTAGCCCTGAATCGCGGGAACCACCGCCGCGCCGACAATCGCCATCACGATCACCGCCCCCGCCATTTCGGTATGCTCGTTATCGACGGTATCGAGCGTTCCGGCATAAATGGTCGCCCAGCAGGGGCCAAACAGAACACTGACCAGCACCGCCACGTATACCGCGCTAAAGCTGGGCGCCAGCGCCACATAGGCCAGGAACAGCGCGCCGATCACAGAGTAAAGGATCAGGACTTTTTCCGGGTTAAAGCGTGTCATCAGAATATTGGCGATAAACTTGCCGATAAAAAAGCAGGCGAAGCTGTAGACCATAAAGGTTGAGGCATCGCGCTCATTGATATCGCCTAACTCCAGCGCCAGACGGATAGTGAACGACCAGACCGCCACCTGCATTCCCACATACAGGAACTGCGCCACAATACCGCGACGGAAACGGGCGTTGCTGGCGAGATAGCGTAACGTATCCAGCGCCGAGGGACGTTTATGACTCGCGGTTTGCGCGACTTTACAGGTCGGGAAACGCGTCAGCAGGAACAGTACCATCACCACTACCAGGACCATAATCATGTACTTATAGGGTTCCAGAGTGTTTTCCAGCATCAGCACCTTGAAGTTGTGGACTTGCTCGGCATTCATGCCCGCCATCTGTTTTTCCAGGCTTTCCCCTTCGGAAAAGACCAGATATTTACCCAATAAAATGCCTGCCGCCGCGCCGATCGGATAAAAGGTCTGACTGATATTCAGCCGCAGCGTGGCGTAGGCTTTCGGCCCGATCATCGAACTGTAGGTATTCGCCGCCGTTTCCAGGAAACTCAGGCCAATCGCAATGGCGAAAATCGCCGCGAGGAACATGGTGTAGGTCGCCATGTGCGACGCCGGGAAAAAGAGCGTACAGCCGACAATGTATAGCGTCAGGCCGATAAGTATCGCCACTTTATAACTGGTTTTTTTAATGACCAGCGAGGCCGGAATAGCAATTAAAAAATAACCGCCATAAAAGGCGCTTTGTACTAATGCCGAAGCAAAGTTGCTCAGCGAAAATACACTTTTAAATTGCGTAATCAGAATATCATTTAACGCGGCTGCGCATCCCCATAATGGGAATAAACAGGATAACAAAATAAACTGGAACAGAGGTGTCTTATTCAGATACCCGTCGGGCATCTGAACGATGTTTTTATCGTTCATAGTGCTACCTTTAACAGTGCAGGGTGATTGTTATTCGTTCAACGAAAGATACTCATTAAATTGCTCAATACTTGGATAAGAGGATTGGGTGCCTTTCCCGGTGACGCTGAAAGCGGCAAAGAGGACGGCTTTTTTCATGGCGGCTTCCACATCCCCGCTCTGGACGTAGTAATGCGCGAAACAGCCGATAAAGGCATCGCCCGCGCCACTGGTATCGACAGCGTTCACTCTAAACGCCGGAACATGGACTTCCTGGTCACGCGTCATCCACAGCGCGCCTTTCTCACCCATGGTGACGATAATATTGTTCAGCCCTTTATCCACCAGCGAACGTGCCGCTGCGCGAATATGGTCATAGGTATCCACTGGCATACCGGTTAATATTTCCAGCTCGGTTTCATTGGGTACAAAGAAATCGCATTTACAGGCATAAGACATATCTAATTCCCGTAATGCTGGCGCAGGGTTTAATAACACTTCAATCCCATGTTTCTTGCCAAATTCTATTGCGTGATAAACCGTTTCAAGCTGAACTTCCAGTTGCAGAACAATAAGCTGGCATTTTTTTAAATCTTCCGCCGCGCGATCGATATCTTCCGGCGAGAGAAACTTGTTAGCGCCTTTGATGATCAGAATGCTGTTGCTGGAGTTGGCGTTGACGAAAATCGGCGCTACGCCGCTGCTGGTACACGGTACTTTTTCTACATACGTCGTATTGATCCCCCAGGATTCGAGATTACGAATGGTGTTGTCGGCAAAAATATCGTCGCCCACTTTGGTCAACATCAATACTTTTGAATTGAGCTTAGCGGCCGCCACGGCCTGGTTCGCCCCTTTTCCGCCGCAGCCGATTTTAAACGCCGGCGCTTCCAGAGTTTCCCCTTCTTTAGGCATCTGGTTGGTGTAGGTGATAAGGTCCACCATGTTAGAGCCAATAACCGCGATATCCATTTTACTCCCTCTCAGAAATCGTCACACGACAATGATATTAAAATAACATTATCATGTTACTTCCGTATCATTTGTGACTATGATCGCGATTAGAGGATCATTTTGCCATTTACTGCGTGAACAATCCCTGGCGGAACAAATCATTTTTAGGGTTACAATTTACTGAAAATTAACTATTTATTGTTATAAAACGCGAATAAACCCACTTTTATTTCCTGACAGCCGGACGTATAGTAGTGCCACACTGTAATGTTCTCAGAAACACATAAATGTTACTGATGGAACATAACAACATGATTTGCGGAGAGGGTGAATGGAGACCAAGCAAAAAGAACGTATCCGACGCTTGATGGAGTTACTGAAAAAGACCGATCGAATCCATCTGAAAGACGCCGCGCGGATGCTGGAAGTTTCGGTGATGACCATTCGCCGCGATCTCAGCCAGGATGATGACCCTTTACCGCTGACGCTGCTCGGCGGCTATATCGTCATGGTAAATAAGCCTGCGTCTTCAACCAATATGCCGCTGCCGGCGAAAAAGACGCATCATCGGGACGACCTTCCCGTTGCGATCCTGGCCGCCGGCCTGGTGCGTGAAAACGATCTGGTTTTTTTTGATAACGGTCCGGAAATGCCATTAGTTATCAGCATGATACCGGATGATATTACCTTTACCGGGATTTGCTACTCGCATCGGGTATTTATCGCGCTGAATGAAAAGCCTAATGCCACGGCGATTCTGTGCGGCGGCACCTATCGGGCCAAGAGCGATGCCTTTTATGATGCCAATAATCCTTCGGCGCTGGATTCGCTCAATCCGCGCAAAGTGTTTATTTCCGCCAGCGGCGTACATGAACATTTTGGCGTGAGCTGGTTTAACCCGGATGATCTTGCCGCCAAACGTAAAGCGATGGAACGCGGTCTGCGCAAAATTTTGCTGGCGCGTCACGCCCTGTTTGATGAGGTCGCGCCTGCCAGCATTGGTCCGCTTTCTGCCTTTGATGTCCTGATTAGCGATCGCCCATTACCGACAGATTATGCCGCTCACTGTCGGAATGGTTCCGTCAAAGTCATCACGCCTGATTCGGAAAGTGAATAACTTACTCAAAAAAGACGGCAATTTTATTGAACATGGTGGGATCGGACTGGTTTCGTACCACCTTCGCCACGTCTTCCAGTTTATCGATCTGACTGATCATCTGTTCAAGCCGCTGATCGTCATTGACCAGAAGCCAGATGCGGCTCTGATCGCTGCCCTGAATCGGTAAACAGAGAATACCCTCAACGTTGAAAGCGCGTCGGGCGAACAGCCCGCAGACGTGGGTCATCACGCCAGGATGGTTGCGAACGGTCAGCTCCAGAATAACGTTATCATGTGATTGTTTCTGCATGGCTTATTCCCCCACCATCTCTGTATTTGCCGCGCCCGGCGGCACCATCGGATACACTTTTTCTTCTGCATCAATGCGCACATGGATCAACGCCGGTCCAGGACGACGAATGATAGCCTGCAACGCCGCCTGCGGATCGGCTTCGTTATTCAAATCACAGGTATCCAGACCAAACCCGGCGGCAATCTGCATAAAGTTGATGCTTCCCGGATAGGTTGCCGCAAAAACGCCCTGTTTATAGAACAGACTCTGTTGCTGATGTACCAATCCCAGCGCGTCGTTATTCATCAGGATAATTTTCACATCCAACTGGTTTTCACTGGCGGTAGCCATCTCCTGAATATTCATCATCAAACTACCGTCACCGGAAAAACACAGCACCTTGTTGCCCGGATTCGCCAGCGCCGCGCCAATCGCCGCGGGCAGACCAAACCCCATGGTGCCCAGCCCGCCGGAAGTCAGCCACTGACGCGGACGGTTGAGCGGATAAGCCTGCGCGGTCCACATCTGATGCTGACCTACGTCAGTGGTAATAATCGCGTTGTCGTCCACACAGGCGGCGACTGCGTTAATCAGCCCATAGTGACTAAGCGGGTTATTTTCCTGGGGAATACTGCAAGGGAATTCTTGCTGCAAGTCCGCCACCAACTGATGCCATGCTTCCCGCGGCTGTGCCTCGATATGGGGAATTAACTGTGCCAGTACATCATCGACATCCGCCTGAATAGCCACATGCGGCTGCTTAATTTTGCCTAACTCGGCGCGATCGATATCCACATGGATGATTTTGGCGTTCGGACAAAACTGCTCCGTTTTGCCAATCGCCCGGTCATCAAAACGCGCGCCCAGGACAATCAGTAAATCGGCCTCTTGCAGAATAAAATTGGTACTGCGCGCGCCGTGCATCCCCAGCATTCCTAACGACAGCGGATGCGCCTTAGGCAGCATTCCCAGCGCCATTAAGGTCATTGTCGTCGGCAGTTGCGCTTTTTCCGCGAGTTCGCGCACGCGTGTCGGCGCATTGATCACGCCGCCGCCCAGATACAGCACCGGACGCTTCGCCGCGTTAATCATTGCGGCGGCCTCGCGGATACTCTCCGCGCTAAACTCCGGCGGGGGTGATTTTTCCGCCGGCGACGGCAACGCATCCAGCTCAATTGTCGCCGTCTGCACATCTTTAGGAACGTCTATCCACACCGGGCCGGGACGCCCCGACTGCGCCAGACGAAAAGCATCGCTCATCACCTGAGGCAGCTCGTTGATATTTCTGACCAGATAGTTGTGCTTGGTGATGGGGATAGAGATACCGTAAGTATCCACTTCCTGAAACGCGTCAGTACCGATCATGGACGCCGGAACCTGCCCGGTAATGCAGATTAACGGAATGGAATCCAGGCGCGCATCGGCAATGGCCGTGACCAGATTGGTCGCGCCCGGCCCGCTACAGGCCATACAAACAGCAGGTTTACCCTCCGTTCGCGCCATCCCCTGCGCAATAAACCCCGCGCCTTGTTCGTGGCGCGCCAGAATATGACGGATTTGCGTGCTTTGGCTTAACGCGTCGTAAACGGGGAGGATCGAACCGCCGGGAATGCCAGTGACGATACGAATCCCCTGGCGCTCCAGAAAATGAACAATAAATTCCGCGCCCGTAAAGCGCTGAGGTGTAGATGTTGTGCCCGAACTTGCCATGCTCCATTCCTTTTATTCTGAGCCGACGTTCCGGGAAGGTGTCTTAAACAAAAAACCCCGCCCGGTTTGCGCCGGCGGGGTTTTGGAATCGTGTGTGTTCCGGACCCTACGGCGCATTGCCGACGACCACCACCACACGCACGACGACCACTGCGCGAGATGGCGCAGTTGTTAGTAGGGTCGCGTTCAGCATGGAAGGGTTCATTAGGGGCCTTGTCTGTTTGTTATTAACACGTTTTATACAAGCACAGCGCTTTCAGCATGACAACGGAAAAATTTTCATCTGCACAAAAATGCGTCATCGATCACATTTTTCTACGAATTTACGCACCTGGGGTATAGGCGTGATAAGCGTAGCGCCCTCTGGTAATCGCCGGGATTGATGATTACGCGTTTCACAATGCCGGAAAACAAAAAACCTCGCCGAAGCGAGGTTCTTACAGCGTAATGCGGATGGTAGCCGCGAAGCACACTGTGTTATGTCAACAGCAGAAGTATACGCGTTCTGTGCAGAACGCGCAATTTCGGCGCGAATTTTGATGAATTTGAGTATGGATCAGAAGCTCCGTTCTGTCTATAAATTACTGTTAATTTATACAGTGCTTAACTATAATGTCTTTGACACAATGTGTTATGCGGGGGCCGCATCGTAAACCGGCGCAACGAAGTCCTGGCTGAAACGGGTGGTGCCGTCAGCGCCTTAACCCCCTCGTGAGCACACTGTGTTATGTCAACACGCACACTATTCCTCGCAAAAGGGATCGCGTGCGCAACAGCTGGCAACAGGCAGCGGAAAGGTACGTCGGCTGGCAGTGCTCCTTAACCACAGGAGACGCGTATGAGCGTAGTGGATATCACCATTCTTATCCTGAAACTCATTGTTGCAGCACTGCAACTGCTTGATGCTGTTCTGAAATACCTTAAGTAATTCAGATTCAAGCCGCACCGAAGGGGAGCGGGCAACCGCTCCCCTTTCACCTTATCCGCTGGTCTTTCGCTTCCCGGGTATGTTACGTTTTTATGACACCCTCAACGACGCCTGACGCTATGACCCTTTCCGTTTTCTGCATTTTGCTGTTCGCCGCGCTGCTACATGCCAGCTGGAACGCCATTGTCAAAGCGGGAAACGATAAGCTCTACGCCGCGATCGGCGTCAGCGGTTCTGCGGCGGTCATGGCATTGATCCTTTTGCCCTTCTCGCCGCAGCCAGCTCACGCCAGTATCCCTTTTTTAGCGGCCTCTACCGCGCTCCAGGTGGTGTATACCGTCCTGGTGGCGAAAACCTATCAGGTCTCGGACATGAGCCAGACCTATCCTCTTATGCGCGGCACCGCGCCGCTGCTGGTGGCGCTCATTAGCGTTCTGTTTCTTGGCGACAGCCTGTCGTCGATGGCCTGGGTCGGCATCGCAGTGATCTGCATGGCGATACTTGGGATGGCCTGTAATGGCCGCGCCAGCTCTCAACGTGGTGTCGTGCTGGCATTAACTAACGCCTGTTTTATTGCCGGATATACGCTGGTGGACGGGACCGGCGTAAGACTCTCCGAAACGGCGCTGGGCTATACGCTATGGTCATTTTTTCTCAACGGCGCCTGCCTGTTAACCTGGGCGATGATTGCGCGGCGGCGGGAAGCGTCGCGTTATCTGGCGCAACAGTGGAAAAAAGGCATTTTGGGCGGGATTGGCACTATGGGATCTTATGGGCTGGCGCTATGGGCCATGACCCAGGCGCCGCTGGCGGTGGTCGCCGCGCTGCGTGAGACGTCGATTTTATTCGGCGCGCTGATAGCCTGGCTGTTGCTTAAAGAGAAAGTGGCCGGGCTACGTCTGGTGGCGGCGGGCGGGATTGCCCTCGGGGCGATTTTACTCCGTCTGTCATGATCGCCCAATGACAGCCGCAGACGTAACACATTCTCGGCAACATTTGTTGCCGCTTTTGTTTACATATCCTGCCGTTCCTTCGTCTGCCATTGCTGGTTGCTGTCTGGCCTTCTTTTTCTGGTGTGATAGATTCCTCTCGCATTTATGGGAATGCGCAGCAAGTTATTCTTATTTTTTCTTTTTTTGAAAAGTAATCAGCGAAATGAAAAGGCAGAGAAACGTCAATTTGTTGTTGATGTTGGTGTTACTGGTGGCCGTAGGGCAGATGGCGCAAACCATTTATATTCCCGCCATCGCCGATATGGCGCAAGCGCTAAACGTCCGGGAAGGCGCCGTCCAGAGCGTAATGGCTGCTTACCTCCTGACCTACGGCGTCTCGCAACTGTTTTACGGCCCGCTTTCCGACCGGGTTGGGCGCCGCCCGGTAATCCTCGTCGGCATGTCTATTTTTATGGTAGCGACCCTGATCGCCATGACCACGCATAGTTTGACGGTGTTGATTGCCGCCAGCGCCATGCAAGGGATGGGAACCGGCGTTGGCGGAGTAATGGCGAGAACGCTCCCGCGCGATCTGTATGAAGGAACGCAGCTTCGTCATGCCAATAGCCTGTTAAATATGGGGATTCTGGTCAGCCCGCTGTTAGCGCCGCTGATTGGCGGTCTGCTGGACACCCTGTGGAACTGGCGCGCGTGTTACGCTTTCCTGCTGGTGCTTTGCGCTGGCGTCACCTTCAGCATGGCGCGCTGGATGCCGGAAACCCGCCCCGCCGGCGCGCCGCGCACACGGCTGATCGCCAGCTATAAAACGCTGTTTGGCAACGGCGCATTTAACTGTTATCTGCTGATGCTAATCGGCGGGCTGGCTGGCATTGCGGTCTTTGAAGCCTGTTCCGGCGTGCTGATGGGGGCAGTATTAGGTCTCAGCAGTATGGTGGTAAGCATTCTGTTTATTCTGCCGATTCCGGCGGCGTTCTTCGGCGCCTGGTTTGCCGGACGCCCGAATAAACGCTTCTCAACCCTGATGTGGCAGTCAGTTATTTGCTGTCTGCTGGCAGGTCTTATGATGTGGATTCCCGGCTGGTTTGGCGTGATGAACGTCTGGACGCTACTCATCCCCGCAGCGCTGTTTTTCTTCGGTGCCGGGATGTTATTTCCACTGGCCACCAGCGGCGCGATGGAGCCGTTTCCGTTCCTCGCAGGCACCGCTGGCGCGCTGGTCGGCGGGCTGCAAAATATTGGTTCCGGCGTACTGGCGTGGCTTTCGGCAATGCTGCCGCAAACCGGTCAGGGCAGCCTGGGACTGTTGATGACCCTTATGGGATTGCTGATCCTGGCGTGCTGGCTGCCGCTGGCGTCACGGATATCGCATCAGGGACAGACGGTTTAACGTTCCCCTCGCCCGGCTTTTTGCCGGGCGTTTCACACTCCGGCGCGATCATCGCATTGAGCAGGGGCTCTTGCGCCGGACGCCACGCCCCTTCTTCGCCGTCATAAAACTGAGTGTCCGCGTTTATCGCATACGGAATATGCGCTTTTTTCAGCTCGCAGGCCATAAAACGGGCAAACGCGAACTGTGAAGCGACCGGCGTCATTTTTATCGACTCTCCCGGCGCCCATCCGCCCACCCAGCTTGCATGGCCAGTCTTATGCTGCCAGCGAACCGCAGCGTTGATCCGTGCCCGAATCGCCGCTTTTTCCGCCGCCGTGCCTGATGTCCACGGATATTTACCGCCGCTTTTCAGGGGGCCCCACGGGAAGATGTGCCACTCCGCCAGTACATAGTTCTGGCTTTGCGCCGGCAGTTTAAGCGCCGACAAATCCTCCGGCGCGGCGCGCATGCGGGGGGCAACGAAAATCATCCGCTGTGGATCAATGGCGTGAATCAGGCGGATGGTTTTGTCATATACGCGATTCAGCGACGCCATATTATGATTGAGTTTGTCGGCAGGCTCATAAATGAGATCGAACCCCAGAAGCGGGGATGTCTGACCAAAATAGCGCGCGACCACGCTCCACCAGTTGATCAGCTCCTTTTCATGGCTGGCGCTGGGATCGGTTTTATACGCATCCGCCTGATAGGCAATAATGGGTATGACGCCATAGTATTCGCAGGCTTCTACCAGCTTACGCAAATGGATGAGGCGCGCTTCCGTCGGCGCGCCTGCCACACGAATACGGACATGCGTTAACCCTTTTGCCTTAAAATCCCGCACGACCAGCGGATCAAACTCGCGGATACCCCGTTCCGTTCGCGCCCAGTCAACATCCATCCCAACGCCAAGCTGCTGCGCATAGCGCGCCGCCGTCAAAGGCATCGGTTTCGCATAGACGACCGCGCTGGTCAGCATGAGAGAGGCAATAAGCGGTTTAAACACGACGCCCCCTAAAATTTTTACCACGGTGATAGCACGTATTTAGCATATTCACTCCCGGCAGGTGTAGCGACAAAGCGTAATAAATCTTCACACCTGTTCCTGCAACCAGCGAATAAATGCCTCGATTTTCGGCCACTGCCTGCCAGGCAGAGTGGTGACATAATAATGCTGATGACATTTCAGCCTCATGTCACCAAAAGGCGCAATCAGTTCTCCGCTGTCGAGACGCTTTTGCACCAGCCGTTTACGTCCCATCGCCACGCCAATGTGGTTCATCGCGGCAATTACCGCTAAATCAGAACGATCGAAGCCAATGCCGGATGAATCCGGCAAATTTACCGCAAAATGCTGCGCCCAACTGTGCCACTCATCGGTGCCAGAATCGTTACTCCACGCCTGTCTGTCGTGTAAGAGCGTACAGTGCCGCAGGTTATTCAGGTTGTCCTGCAAGGCGAAACGACGGGCATAATCCGGGCTGCAAACGGGCAAAATCGCCTCATCCATTAAAAAATGGTGCGTGAGCTGCGCCGACGGCGCATCGTCAAAATAGATAGCCAGGTCAATGCCGGCACGCTGTAGGTTAACGTTATCGTTGCCGGTCAGCATAGTGAGAGAAATTGACGGATAGCGACGGGTAAAGTCCCCCAGCGCGGGCACCAGCCAACACTGGGCGATAGAGGGACGGGAATACACGGTCAGCGTGCCGGACAGTTCCTGATTTTTGATATCGAGAATTTCCTGATTCAACGTATCCAGCGACGATTTCAGCGCCCAGAATACCCGTTTGCCTTCATGGGTAAGCTCCACTTTACGGTGAGAGCGGACAAATAGCTGGATTCCCAACTCGGCTTCCAGTTGATTGATACGATGGCTTACCGCACTTGGGCTTAACGACAGCTCATCTGCCGCCAGAGCAAAGGACTGGTGTCTGGCCGCGACTTCAAAAGTATAGAGTTTGGATAACTGCCAGCCGTTGAGTAAGCGGTTTCGGGTATCGCGAAGGGGTTCCATGGCAACCTCAGTCATCTTTTAATTTCCCGAAGTGTAAAAAAACACGCTGAAAAAATCCGCACATAGATGAAGCAAAATGAACCATATCGCAAAATAAAAGCAATATTAGATGGAAATCACATAGTTGATTCAATTTACATCATGTGAATGGCAAATTATATCGTTTGTCAGGGGGTGCTGTTTTTCTGTCCAATAAGAACAGATTAATCACAGGGTAGGTGAGATATGCACGCTCAAATCTGGGTAGTGAGCACGCTGCTGATCAGCATCGTGTTAATCGTATTGACCATCGTGAAGTTTAAATTCCACCCCTTCCTGGCGTTACTGCTCGCCAGTTTCTTTGTCGGCGCGATGATGGGCATGGGGCCGCTGGAGATGGTCACGGCGATAGAAAACGGAATAGGCGGTACGCTCGGTTTTCTGGCCGCCGTTATCGGTCTTGGCACCATCCTCGGCAAAATGATGGAGGTTTCCGGCGCGGCGGAACGCATCGGGCTTACGCTCCAGCGCTGCCGCTGGCTCTCTGCTGACGTGATCATGGTACTGGTGGGGCTGATTTGCGGTATCACGTTGTTCGTGGAAGTGGGCGTCGTGTTGCTCATCCCACTGGCGTTTTCTATCGCTAAAAAGACCCATACCTCGCTGCTGAAGCTGGCCATTCCGCTGTGTACCGCGCTGATGGCCGTCCATTGCGTGGTACCGCCGCATCCGGCTGCGCTGTTTGTCGCAAATAAACTGGGGGCGGATATCGGCTCGGTGATTGTCTACGGTCTGCTGGTCGGGCTGATGGCCTCATTGGTCGGCGGCCCGCTGTTCTTAAAGTTTCTGGGTAATCGTCTGCCGTTCAAGCCCGTACCGACAGAGTTTGCGGATCTTGAAGTGCGCGCCGAAAACACCCTGCCGTCGCTGGGCGCAACGCTGTTTACCGTTCTGCTGCCGATTGGCCTGATGCTGGTGAAAACCGTCGCTGAACTGAATATGGCGAAAGACGGCACGTTGTATACGCTGCTGGAGTTTATCGGTAATCCGATCACCGCAATGTTTATCGCTGTCTTTGTGGCGTATTACATACTCGGTCTGCGCCAGCATATGGGTATGAGCGCGCTACTTACCCACACCGAAAACGGCTTTGGCGCCATTGCGAACATCCTGCTGATTATCGGCGCGGGCGGCGCGTTCAACGCCATTCTCAAAAGTAGCGGGCTGGCGGACACGCTGGCGGTGATCCTCTCAAATATGCATATGCACCCGATTCTGCTGGCATGGCTGGTAGCGCTGATTCTGCACGCGGCGGTCGGCTCTGCGACGGTAGCCATGATGGGCGCCACCGCGATTGTTGCGCCCATGCTGCCGCTCTATCCTGACGTCAGCCCTGAGATCATTGCGATTGCCATTGGTTCCGGCGCCATTGGCTGCACGATCGTGACCGATTCCCTGTTCTGGCTGGTCAAGCAGTATTGCGGCGCTACGCTGAATGAAACGTTTAAATACTATACGACGGCCACGTTTATCGCATCGGTCGTTGCACTGGCTGGCACATTCCTGCTTTCCTTTATCATCTGATCGTAAAGAGACGTACTATGGAAAACATACAAAAGCTCATCGCCCGGTATCCTTTGGTCGAGGATCTGGTCGCCCTCAAAGAAACCACCTGGTTTAACCCGGGCGCCACCTCTCTTGCACAAGGTCTACCGTATGTCGGCCTGACGGAGCAGGACGTAAACGCCGCCCATGACCGTCTGGCGCGCTTTGCGCCGTATCTGGCGAAAGCGTTTCCGCAAACCGCTGCCGCTGGCGGCATGATCGAATCTGACGTGGTCGCTATTCCGGCCATGCAAAAGCGGCTGGAAAAAGAGTATGGGCAAACGATCGACGGTGAAATGCTGTTAAAAAAAGACAGTCACCTGGCAATCTCTGGTTCCATTAAAGCGCGCGGCGGCATCTACGAGGTGCTAACGCACGCGGAAAAACTGGCGCTGGAGGCGGGTCTGTTAACCACCGACGATGACTATAGCGTGTTGCTTTCGCCGGAATTTAAACAATTCTTCAGCCAGTACAGTATCGCCGTCGGTTCAACCGGCAATCTGGGGCTATCGATCGGTATCATGAGCGCCTGCATCGGTTTTAAAGTGACGGTACATATGTCTGCCGACGCCCGCGCCTGGAAAAAAGCGAAGCTGCGTAGCCACGGCGTGACGGTCGTAGAATACGAAGATGATTACGGCGTGGCGGTTGAGCAGGGCCGTAAAGCAGCGCAATCCGATCCAAACTGTTTCTTTATCGATGATGAAAACTCCCGCACGCTATTTCTGGGCTATGCGGTAGCGGGTCAGCGTCTGAAAGCGCAATTCGCGCAGCAGGGACGCGTCGTTGACGCCAGTCACCCACTGTTTGTCTATCTACCGTGCGGCGTTGGCGGCGGCCCTGGCGGCGTCGCCTTTGGCCTGAAACTGGCGTTTGGCGACAACGTCCACTGTTTCTTTGCCGAACCGACCCATTCACCCTGCATGTTACTCGGCGTTTATACCGGTCTGCACGATGCCATCTCAGTACAAGATATCGGTATTGATAACCTGACGGCGGCTGACGGCCTGGCGGTAGGTCGCGCTTCGGGCTTTGTTGGTCGGGCAATGGAGCGTCTGCTTGACGGCCTCTATACCTTAGACGATCAAACAATGTATGACATGCTGGGCTGGCTGGCGCAGGAGGAAGGAATTCGACTGGAGCCATCAGCTCTGGCGGGGATGGCCGGGCCACAGCGCATTTGCGCCTCCGTCGCGTATCAGCAAAGGCATGGATTCAGTCAGACGCAGCTCGGCAACGCGACGCATCTGGTATGGGCAACCGGGGGCGGCATGGTGCCGGAGGATGAAATGGAACAATACCTGGCGAAAGGACGCTAATACTCGCTCAGTGCCGGAAAGACGGCTGCGCCATCCGGCACGCCATCGCCTGATGGCGCTACGCTTATCAGGCCTGTGACGTTAACGCAGCATCGCCATCAACTCCTCCGGCGAGCGATGCTGCTTCAGTAAATCCCGCATCACCCGCATATGCGGCGAGGAGTAGTTAAAAAAGGTCTGGTAGCCCTCGCAAAGCTGATTTTTCCCCTGGCTATCCCGATGCTCAGGGCATCCGCCGCCGCAAAATCGTAATAAAGAGCACTTCTGACATTCAGCGCTTAGCGGCGCCTTGTCCGGCGCTTCAGCGCCATTCCTGCCGCCGCACCACTGCTGTAGCGTCTCATCAAAAAGGCGGACCGAGATACGCTGAATATCTTCACGTACCCAAATATCAAATACGCTATTTAAAAACCGCCCCCAGTCTGCTGAACACAATGAATCCTCGGTCAACATTCCGTTCCGGTCATGTTCCAACAATGGGATAAAATGGACATTGCGAATGCCGAGCCGTTGTAAGTTACGGTACAGTTGCTGAGGGCGCTGGCTATTCTGGCGATTTACGACGACCTGAATCTGGTCATCACTCACGACAATGTCCTGACGTCCTGTCATATAAAATTCCCGATAAATGCAATAAGTTGGCGAATATGGGTAACAGCAAACAGGATTGCGAGCGACAACACCGCGAGGGAGATCAAAAATTTGTCACGCACGACATGAGTTTCGGAAAAATCGCTATGCGCGACATCCATCAAATTACGACTCAGGGTATAACGCCAAAGAATCACCGCCACTATCGCCAGAACGCTGATTGACACCCAGAACAAGAACCCCGCCTGATGCCAGTGGTGCCTGACGGCTAACGCCATTAACGCCCCGTATCCCAGCAGCGTGCGAAACCAGGCCAGCGACGTACGCTCCGGTTGCAGTCCCGGATCGTTCTGCCGACGGGCTTTACGACTATCCGGCATACAGTACCAGCCCCATCACTATCACCGCGACAATCATCAAAATGACGCTGATGATCAACAGGCTATGGGTATAAGGCAAATCCTCTTTCAGGCGCATCGCTTTTTCATTACGTAACCAGCGTAGATAGCCATAAATCGCCAGGCCGCCCGCAAACAGACACAACAGTAGCGCCAGCAGTTCACGGATCACCGGCGTGGCAAAATCCGGGGCGAGCTGATCAAGACCGACGCCTGCCGCCAGAAATCCCAGCGAGGTGCGAATCCACGCCAGAAAGGTACGCTCATTTGCCAGCGAGAAGCGATAATCCGGCGCTTCTCCGAGGCGGGAAATCTTCATGACGACTCCTTTTACGTTCTTATGTATTCCCGTTCGTTTTCAGAATACCACTCACGTTGTTGCTGATATGCTTCACATTATCCCGCAGCAAGGGAATCTTATTGCAAAATAACTGTAGTTCACTGGTGACGCGTTTCGGCGCAACCGCGCTCATTCCCGCTATTTTTCATTTCAGTTGCGACCTTTTTCAACGCCACCGCCAGGAAAGGCATTATTGCCGAATTAAAAGCTGAAAAACTACCCGTCGCGACGAAAAAAAAGGCGATGAAGATTGATAACCAACTGAAATAAAATGGAATTATGCTCGTTGGCATTACGCTGATTAGCGCGTTCATTGAGGAAAGAGATAAGAAGAAGAGCAGAAGTGTGGCCGGTGCGGCGCGCGTTATCCAGCCTGGATTTAACACAGTGCGTAGGCTGGATAAGCAACGCGCCATCAGGCGCTAACCCATTCCCCAAAAAATCACCGCCAGCAGTTGTGGCGTGATAATACGCAGGAACATCACTAACGGATAGACGGTCGCGTAAGAGAGCGCCGCCGCGCCGCTGGTGGCATGAAGATTGTTGGCAAATGCCAGCGCTGGCGGATCGGTCATCGAACCGGCCAGCATCCCGCACAGCGTCAGATAGTTCATTTTGGCAAAAATCCGCGCCAGCAAACCGACGGTAATCAGCGGAATAGCGGTGATGAAAATACCGTAGCCAATCCAGCTTAATCCTTCGCCCTGCGTCAGCGTATCGACAAAATCGCCGCCGGATTTCAGCCCAACGACCGCCAGAAACAAAACGATGCCTAACTCACGCAGCGCGAGGTTGGCGCTCGGCGGCATAAACCAGTACAGCTTACCGATGCTGCCGATACGCCCCAAAATTAGCGCCATGATCAGCGGCCCGCCAGCCAGCCCCAGTTTTAACGCGACCGGGAATCCCGGCACAAACAACGGGATTGACCCAAGCAGAACCCCTAATCCGATGCCGATAAACACCGGCAGCATCTGCACCTGCTGGAGTTTTTGCTGCGCGTTGCCGACCACATTGGCTACCGCATCAATCGAGGCAGGACGCCCCACCAGATTGAGAATGTCGCCAAACTGCAGGCTGGCGTCGCTGCTGGCGACCAGCTCAACGCCCGCGCGGTTAAGACGGGAGATAACCACGTCATAACGCTCTTTAAAGTGCAAATCGCGGATACGTTTGCCGAGCACTTTTTCGTTGGTGACGACCACACGCTCGACACGTAAATCCGTGCCGCGCGTCGACAACGAGGTGTCCACTTCCTTGCCGATCACCAGTTGCGCGTTATGCAGGTCGGTAGATTGGCCGACGAGGTGCAGCAGGTCGCCTGCCTGGATAATCGTCCCCGGCGACGGCACCATCAGCGTGTCGTCGCGTTTCAGGCGTGAGCAAATGATTTTATCGCTGTTCAGGATCGGCACATCCTGGATAGCCATATTATTGAGGTTCGGATTCTCGACACGGATATTCATTGTTTGAATTAATGAATGGCCGTTAGCGAGAGAGGATTCGTGCTTCTGCGCCTCCGCCTCGACGTTAACGCGAAAAATCAGCCGCATCAGCCACATGGTGAGCAAAATACCGCAGATGCCAAACGGATACGCCATCGCATAGCTCATCCCCATCTGATCCACCAGATCCACTGGCGTTCCCAGATCGCGCAGGATTTGCTGACCCGCCCCTAACGCAGGCGTATTGGTGACTGCGCCGGAGAAAATCCCCAGCACCACCGGCAGCGGAATAGCGAAAATTTTATGCAGAATCGCGGTGACCAACCCGCCCATAATCACAATCAGAACAGCAAACAGATTGAGACGCAGCCCGGAAACGCGCAGCGAGGCGAAAAACCCCGGCCCCACCTGTATGCCGATGGTATAAACAAAAAGGATCAGGCCGAATTCCTGGATAAAGTGCAGCATATCGCCGCTCAGCGTCACCCCAGCCTGATCGACGAAGTGGCCGACGATAATACCGCCGAACAGAACGCCGCCAATACCAAAGCCGACACCGCGCACTTTAATGTTGCCGATCCATAAACCGACAACCGCCACCAACGCCAGAACGCTGACCGTCAATGCGATATCACTCATCTTTTCTTCCCTGTGAGTAACATTTCAATTTATAGGGATTATGACTGAACCGTTAAGGCATATATACAGCATGGCGCACATTCTCATGTTACAAAACCGCCCAGACGTCCTGACTTCGGCAGCGTCTTACCCTTTTTCGTGGCACAAAAAAGCCCCGCCATCTCTGGCGGGGCAAGGCAAGGAGCTTATTAGCTATTTAATGCGGAGCGTTCGTTAATGGCGATACGCTGCGGCGCAATGGTTTCCGGCTCGTTACGGGTTAAATCAATATGCAGCAGGCCGTTGGTAAACGTCGCGCCGGAAACTTCCATATTCTCAGCCAGCGTAAAGCTCAGGCTAAAAGGCTGCATGACCAGGCCCTGATGTAACCATTTGGGCTCGTTTTCCGGCTGTTCCGGCGTACCTTTCACCGTCAGGCGCGTGCCTTCCAGTTGAATATCCAGATCTTCCTGACGGAAACCGGCTAACGCTAAGGTGATGCGATAATGGTTATCGTCGCTTTTTTCGATGTTATAGGGCGGGAAGCTCTGGCTTTCGCCGCTGTTTTGCAGCGCATTGGCCAGCTTGTCAAAACCGATCCATTGACGCAGCAGTGGGGATAAATCGTAGTTACGCATAATCATTTCTCCTTCTAAGAAGCGAGTTTTTACCTTCACACTTTACGTGCGAATATGCTCCCTGACGGCGAGCATGGGATGACAGGCCGCGCAACGCGACCCGACGGAATCAGTTAATTTCGATACGGCGCGGTTTGTTCGCTTCCGGAATCACGCGCTCCAGTTCGATATACAGCAGCCCGTTGACCAGGTTTGCGCCGCGAACGTGAATGTTCTCCGCTAACTGGAACTTACGTTCAAAGTTACGCTCGGCAATGCCCTGATACAGGTAAGTACGTTCTTTCTGCTCGTCCGCATGAGCGCCTTTTACCACCAGTAAATTATCCTGGGCGGTAATCTCCAGTTCGCTTTCCGCGAAACCGGCAACGGCAATGGCGATGCGGTAGTGGTTTTCGTCTACCAGCTCAACGTTGTACGGAGGGTAGCCGCCATTACTTTGGCTTTGGTTATTTTCAAGCAGGTTAAACAGACGGTCAAAACCAATGGCAGAACGGTACAGCGGGGATAAATCAAAGTTACGCATAATCATAAACTCCTGAAATCAGCGAGAATGTCAGACCTTCCATCATGGACAGGCCAGGATTGCCAGAACACCCATCAGGCGTGCCCTTCTATTCACTACGTCTTATAAATGGGTCTGAATACGTACTTTTCAAGTATTTTAATCCGACTTTTTTTTGCAGTTTATTGGCTATTGCATAGACTGGTTGGGACAGCACTGATTGTTAAAGTGCGATTACCGCCACAGTGCCACGTACTGGTGATGTTATTTTTAGCAACGGATCGCTATAACTCATCATGCAAATAACGACAACCAACAGATGAATGAGTGATGATAAAAAACGTGTGGTTAACGCTGATAATATGGAATGGGATGCTTTTATTAAGCGGTTGTTCAAGCGTCATGTCGCACACCGGCGGTAAAGAAGGCACTTATCCTGGCACGCGCGCCAGCGCTACGATGATCGGTAACGATGAGACAAACTGGGGCACAAAATCGTTGGCCATCCTGGATATGCCGTTTACCGCCGTGATGGATACGATCCTTCTGCCGTGGGACATCTTCCGCAAAGACAGTTCGGTAAGATCGCGCGTAGAGAAAAGCGAGGAGGAGACGAAAATGACCAATGCCGTCATCCCCCCGGCGAAGATGCCTCCTCCCTGATTTATCGCCCGGTTTCTGTCACCCATAGCTGACGGAACCCTTTCACCTCTTCCATCCATGCGACGTGTCGCCCATCCGGTGAAAAAACGACGGCGTCCGCAGACGGCGGGTTGTCGTGCCTGGCGGTTAAGAAGTCGATCCTCCCACTTTGTGCGTCGCAGCAGGCAATCCGGTTTTCCAGCACCAGTCCCAGCCATTTACCCGACGGATGCCAGTTAAACGCTGACTGTACGCCGGTCGCATGATGCGTTAACTGCCGGGGCTCGCCTCCCTGCGGCGATATCAGCCACAGTTGCGCTACGCCGTTATCGTCCCGCATCAAAAAGGCGATCGCCGTCGCCTGCGGATTACTGCGGACCCAGTGGCGTGGTTCGTTAGTGAGTCCAGGATAAACACGCTGGTGAGTGAAGGTAAGACGCCGCTGAACTACGCCCAACGGCGGCGATGGCATCGTTGATTCGGTTCCCGTCAGCGGCGTGTCGCCTGCCTGTTTCCAGCCGTTTTCATGACACGGTAAATCGACAATAAACAGCTCCGGGACTTTTTGGCCCGTCAGCGACAGCGTATCGCCAATAAAGGCGATCTGGCGGTTGCCCACCCAGCCCTCTTCATAGGCGCGGTTAATGTCATCGCTGCCAGGTCTCGGCGCAGGCGTCGTGCGGCTAACCAGTACGCACCAGTAGCTACCGCTGTATTCGCGCGCATGCTGAACCGGCACCGTAACCGGCCCATACGGCACGGCCACGCCGACATTACGTAGATCCAGCGCCGGATCTCGCTCATGCAGAACGTGGTCATTATAGGTAAAACTCACCAGCTCGCCGTTCGGGCTAAACACATGGACGTGGCTGCCGCCGCGCAGCGCGCCGGGAGTATACGGCGCAGTAATATCCATCGCATCGAGGTTAGTCACGCCCCCCGGCGTTGCAATAACGCCCCGGCGGTGGTGGAAATCGTAATGCCACGTCTCATCAGGGTTTTCAGGGCCATGAATAAACACATAGTGATTGTCGGCAGGATGCACCGTCACCACACCGACATGCGCGCCCTGCACGGCGCGATAGATCACCTCCACGTCGCCGGTATGCACATTGACACGCTCAATAGTCTTGCCCGTAAATGACGCGCCTGAAGGCCGTACATCAAAGACCAGCCACTGGCTGTCAGGTGTCCAGGTATTGGTGTTGGTAAGCTGGTGATGGCGCGGCGTAAAGGTGATTTGTTTCATGGGATGTCCTGATAAGAGACGATGCTCGCCATCATACTTCACACGGGCTTTACTTTCAGGCTTTAGCGTATCATTGGGATAGCCAGGCCCGATGGCGCCACGCCACCGGGCCGTCAGGGTCTTATTTCTCCTGCGCCAGCCGGATACTGCGCTCTATCACCGCCCGCCG
>NZ_JAMMZV010000005.1:0-68968 GCF_051811585.1 Salmonella sp. NW177
GGCTCGCCCTGCCAGTACACCTCGCCGCCGTCCGGGCGCGCCAGCCCGGTCAGCAGGCGCAGCAGGGTGGTTTTTCCCGCGCCGTTGCCGCCGGTGACCTGCACCCACTCCCCGGCCTCCACGGTGAACGACAGCCCGCGAAACAGCGTCCTCTCGTCCCGCTCGCAGTACAGATCTCTGGCTTCAAGCATTCCCACTCATCAACGTCCTGTCAGAAACCTGGTTTAACATCACGCATATCCGGCAGTTTATGCGCGATCCCTTTGTGGCAATCGATACAGGTCTGTCCATCTTTTACCGCCTGATCGTGCATTTTCGCCGCGACGCCTTTTTGCGCGGTCAGATCCATAAAGTCGAAATTGTGGCAGTTACGGCATTCCTGCGAGTTGTTGTTTTTCATGCGCCGCCACTCATTTTGTGCCATTGTCAGGCGATGAGCTTCAAATTTCTGCGGTGTATCTATCAGCCCAAATACCTTCGCGTACAGCTCTTTACTGGCTTTGATCTTACGGATCATCTTCGGCCCCCACTCATGCGGCACATGGCAGTCAGGACAGGTGGCGCGAACGCCACTACGGTTGTTGTAGTGGACGGTTTCCATATACTCTTCATACACCGTGTTGCGCATTTCATGGCAGCTAATACAAAACTCTTCGGTGTTAGCCTTTTCCATTCCGGTATTGAAGCCGCCCCAGAAGATGATGCCGCCGATAAAACCGATTAACAGCAGCGTCCCCAACGCCAGGCGGCTGGGGCTGCGCCACCATCGCCAGACGCGCTTTATCCAGCCGGGTTTACGGTTAGAATTTTCCATAATGACCTCTTATTTCCCGTAACCTTGCGAGGGGGTAAAGGTATTGTCGATAATCGGCGCGGTATCAGACTGCGGTACGTGGCACTGCAGGCAGAAATAACGACGCGGCGCGACGTTGCCCGACACTTTACCGTCGCTGTCCATAAAGTGCGTCGGACTGATACGCGGCGCGCCCGTCGTACGATAACTTTCCACGCCGTGGCATTGCAGACAGCGGTTGGTATTGGTCGTCACCTGGTAGCCCTCGACGCTGTGCGGGATCATCGGCGGCTGGTTGACGTAATTTAGCGGCATACGTTCCTGCTCTTTCGGCATACGAATCGCCCCTTCCTGCGTCCCGGATACTTCCGGCGACTGGCTCAGATCCACTCCGTTTGCCGCCCAAACCGCACCACTTACCACCAGGGCAAGCGTGGCCATCCATTGACACAGCGCTTTCATCAGGTCATGGCTTTTCATTGTTTCGCTCCCGAACTCCATCGCATTTACACTTCATCCTTCGAGCTGCCTCTTTGTTGGCTGCGCTCGAAAATCCCAGTCACATCGTTATCTATGCTCCCGGGGATTTCCTCGCTTACCGCCGCGATGCATCCCGAATGATGTTGTGTATCGTTATTGTAAAAACATCCTCAGAACAGACATCCACGCAGCGACCGCAGGTCATGCAGTCGCGGTGAGTGACCTGCGCCGGGCTTTGCTCATCCAGCACCGGCGCACGTAGCACATGCGGTTCCGGGCAAACATGAAAACAATCCATACAGCGATTACATTTCTCACGTTTTTTGGCCGTCACGGTCACTACGCCTTTACTGCCCAGCACGCCATACAGCGCGCCCATCGGGCAAATATGACCGCACCAGCCGTGCTCAACGACTAATAAATCAAATAAAAACAAAGCAATAATCAGCAACGCGCCGCTACTAAATCCCATAATCAGACTACGACCTAACAGCGACACGGGATTAATCCATTCCCACAGCAGCGTGCCGGTCAACGCCGAACCGATTAACACCACCACCAGAAGGACGTACCGTATATGGCGTGGAATCGTCGCAGACTGGTTCAGGTCAAATTTCCTGCGCATCCAGTTAGCCAAATCGGTAACGGGGTTTAGCGGGCAAACCCAACTGCAAAATAATCGCTTTCCCGCCAGCGCATACAGCACAGCGATAATCACTGCTCCCGTCAGCGCCACGGTAGCGGGAAGATGTCCACTGGCGAGACTTTCCAGGGTAATCAGCGGATCGGTCAACGGGAGGGTATCGAACAGCAAACTACTGCTGTAGTTGCCATGCAAAACCCAAAAGCCCAGCCACGGGCCGCTGAGAAACATCCCCAGCACCATAAACTGGCTGATACGGCGTAACACCAGCCAGCGGTGGCTACGCCACCAGCCTTTTTTCGCCCGCGCTTCTCGCCCGGCGTCGCGTTTACGATTTGCCATCTTTCCCCTCCAGCCAGCCGAAGCGGTAATGGTGTCCTAACACCCCTTTCGCCAATGACAACGGCAACACTTTTATCGCTGGTTGCTCCAGTACGCAGACTTTTTCGCATTTGCCGCAGCCGGTACAGGCGTCGCTGTGTACGGTGGGCAGAAAGCGCGCATGTTTGCCGGTGCGCATGTTGCGATCCAGCTCCAGCGTGATGGCCTCATCGATTTTCGGGCATTCGCGGTAACAAACGTCGCAGCGCAGCCCCTGAAAGTTGAGGCAGTTTTCCTGATCCAGCAGCACCGCCAGCCCCATGCGCGAGTCATCAATGGAGGCGATATCTTTATTCAGCGCCCCGCTGGGGCAGACTTTGGCGCACGGAATGTCTTCACACATTTCGCAGGGGATGTCGCGAGCGACGAAATAGGGCGTGCCTGCCGATAGCCCGGAGGCCAGCGTCGCCAGTTTTAGCGTGTCGTATGGACACGCCTGAACGCACTGCCCGCAGCGCACACAGGCGCTGGCGAAGACATTTTCATTCAGCGCGCCAGGCGGACGCAGCCGCACGCCCGATGCGCGCGCGGTTTGCTGTTGCAAGCCCAGCGCCACGCCAACCGCCGCCAGCCCGCCCGCAGTGCGCACAACATCACGCAGGAAGCGGCGGCGGCCATTTTGGGGTTTCGCTGTACGGGACATAACGCGTTACACCTTCGCCAGCTTAACGGCGCACTTCTTGAAGTCCGTCTCTTTAGAGAGCGGGTCCGTCGCATCCAGCGTCAGGTTGTTCACTAGCTGAGCGGCATCGAAGAACGGCATATACACCAGTCCCTGCGGCGGACGGTTACGTCCACGCGTTTCGACAATCGAAATCACTTCGCCGCGGCGGGACGACACTTTAACCTTATCCCCACGACGCAGATCGCGCGCTTTCGCATCCAGCGGGTGAATAAAGACCACCGCTTCCGGGAAGGCGCGATGCAATTCAGGCACGCGGCGCGTCATACTGCCGGTATGCCAGTGTTCCAGCACGCGACCGGTGGAAAGCCACAGATCGTACTCGTTGTCCGGCGACTCCGCCGCAGGTTCAAATGGCAGCGCGAAGATCACCGCTTTGCCATCCGGTTTACCGTAGAATTTGTACCCTTCCCCCGCTTTTACATACGGGTCGTTGCCTTCGCTGTAACGCCATTGCGTCTCTTTGCCTTCGACGACCGGCCAGCGCAGACCGCGCGCGTTGTGGTAATCGTCGAACGGCGCCAGATCGTGCCCGTGGCCACGTCCAAACCAGGCGTATTCTTCAAACAGTCCTTTTTGCAGATAGAAGCCCAGCTCACGAGACTCATCGTTTAACTGATCCTCTTTCAGCTCGCTCAGCGGGAATTTGCTGACCGCCGGCGTGGCGAACAGAACGTCATACAGCGTTTTACCGCGCAGCTCCGGCTTCTGGGCCAGCAACGCCTCCGGCCAGACCTCCTCGGTTTTAAAACGACGGGAGAACTGCACCAGTTGCCAGAGGTCGGATTTAGCTTCGCCCGGCGCTTTAATTTGCTGACGCCAGAACTGCGTGCGGCGTTCGGCGTTGCCGTAAGCGCCTTCTTTCTCAACCCACATGGCGGTCGGCAGGATCAGATCCGCAGACAGCGCGCTCACCGTCGGGTAAGGATCGGAGACAATGATAAAGTTACGCGGATCGCGCCAGCCCGGCATCCGATCTTCATTGATGTTCGGCCCGGCCTGCATATTGTTATTACACATTACCCAGTAGACGTTCAGCTTGCCGTCTTTCAACGCGCGATCCTGCGCCACCGCGTGTAAACCCACTTTTGCCGGAATAGTGCCAGCGGGGATCTGCCAGTGTTTTTCGCAGATATCACGGTGTTTTTCGTTCGTCACGACCATGTCGGCGGGTAGACGGTGTGAGAAGGTTCCCACTTCACGCGCCGTACCGCAGGCGGAAGGCTGGCCGGTCAGCGAGAAAGGACCGCAGCCAGGCTGGGAGATTTTTCCGGTCAGCAGATGGAGGTTGTAAACCAGGTTATTCGCCCACACGCCGCGGGTATGCTGGTTAAAACCCATCGTCCAGTAAGAGATCACGCGCTTATTCGGATCGGCGTAGAGCTGCGCCAACTGTTCCAGTTGATCTTTCGGCACGCCGGTCATTTCAGCAGTCTTGTCCAACGTATATTCCGCCACGAAGGCTTTATACTCGTCGAAGCTCATCGGCTCGGAAGCATCGGAGCCCGGATTCTTCGCCGCTTTTTCCAGCGGGTGCGTCGGGCGTAAGCCGTAGCCGATATCCGTCGCCCCTTTACGCAGATTCACATGCTTTGTGAAGAAATCCTGATTTACCGCGTTGTTCTGAATAATGTAATTCGCGATATAGTTAAGGATCACCAGATCGCTTTGCGGGGTAAAGACAATACCGTTGTCCGCCAGCTCAAAGCTACGGTGCTGGAAGGTGGAGAGGACAGCGACTTTCACATTCGGGTCGGACAAACGGCGGTTAGTGATGCGCGACCATAAAATCGGGTGCATCTCCGCCATGTTGGAACCCCACAGCACAAACGCATCGGCCTGCTCAATATCGTCGTAGCAGCCCATCGGTTCATCCATGCCAAAGGTACGCATAAAGCCCACCACCGCCGAGGCCATGCAGTGACGCGCGTTCGGGTCAATGTTGTTAGAGCGGAAACCAGCCTTGAACAGTTTCGCGGCGGCATAGCCTTCCCAGATGGTCCATTGACCCGACCCAAACATGCCGATCGCTTCTGGTCCTTTCTCTTTCAGGGAGGTTTTAAACTTCTCTTCCATCACATCGAAGGCCTGTTCCCAGCTCACCGGCGTAAACTCGCCGTCTTTGTGATAGCTGCCGTCTTTCATGCGCAGCATCGGCTGCGTCAGACGATCTTTACCGTACATGATTTTGGGCAGGAAGTAGCCTTTAATGCAGTTCAGACCACGGTTGACCGGCGCGTCGGGGTCGCCCTGGCAGGCGACCACACGGCCCTGCTGCGTTCCCACCAACACACCGCAACCCGTTCCGCAAAAACGGCACGGCGCTTTATCCCATTTGATGGCTTCCTGCTGCCCGACAACGGCGCGGGCGACGCCCGGCACGCTCAGACCGGCAGCCGCCGCAGCGGCCGCAACGGCGTTAGCTTTCATAAAGCTACGACGACTGAGTTTCATGGTGTTTCCTCACCTTGCTCATCCTGCTGGTGATAAACCAGCGACACCGCCAGTACGCCCTCGACATTGCGTACTGACTCAATTGTTTGCATCAGCGTTTCACTCTGATCTGCTTCCGCCACCACGATCAGTTGCCCGCTTTCAACGTCGCTTAACGCGACTTCGCAACCCGGCAACGTGTTCAACTGTGTGCCAATGGCGGCGATGTTCTGACTTTTGGCCTGCACGACCAGGCTACAGACCTGCCAGTTAGTGCGCATGGTGGTTCTCCGCTTTGATGGCTGACACGGGACAGATAGCCACACACGCCCCGCATCCGTTACAGGCCTGCGAGTCAAGCTGCGGCTGGTAAATGCCGGATAGCGTGGGACGAAAGGTAATGGCCATAGGTTCACAACTGTCCTGGCAGCGATGGCACTCAACCGATTGCCTGGCGAGGCAGTTTTCCGTGAGCGTAAAAATCAGATCCCAGGCCCTGGTGTGGCGCGGAAGAAAAAGCGATTCAGTACAGGCCTGCGCGCAGGCATAACAAAAGCTGCACTCGCCCCGTTTGAAATCTACGCTCGGATATCCCCCCGTCCCTCGCTGCAGGATGTCGGCCTCACACGCCTGGATGCAGGCGTCGCAACGCAGACAATGTGCGAGAAAATAGGTTGTTTCTCTGGCCCACGGCGGAAGAATCCCATTGCTGGCGTTGCGCCAACTGCCGGTCAACATGCTTCGACGGGATAAATCAACCATGATATCGCCCTTCCATAACGACACGCTTCCATAGGGAGTGAATACCAATAAAAACCGTACAATTTATGAGTAGTTGTTTTTGTAAATAAGATATTTCAGGATGTGTAAGAGATGCATACCCCGATAGAGGTAAATGCTGTTGCCGGATCAAAAGAGTGCCGGGTAAAGACCCGTAAACGTGCTTTTTCTCACATTTCAATGAGTTATATAGCCATCTATATAACGAAAACCACTAATAGCTGATAATTTCATTTACATTATCAATATCGGAATATTCCACTATATAAAAAGACGCTATTTTATTAATAATCTTGAAAATATGAGTAAATACAGATTAATAGATAATATGAATGTGTTAATCTGTTGTCCGTGCATACCGAAAACAGCAGAAAGGAAATACTGTGAACAATCAAATGAAGATGTTTGTCCCTGCCGTCGTCTTCGCCGCCCTCGCCAGCGCCTCTGCCTGGGCTAACAATAGCGATACCGCCCAGCCGCTGGAGAAAATCGCCCCCTATCCGCAGGCGGAAAAAGGAATGAAGCGGCAAGTGATAACCCTTACCCCTCAGCAGGATGAATCTACCCTCAAAGTGGAACTGTTGATTGGCCAAACGCTGAATGTGGATTGTAACCAGCATCGCCTCGGCGGCACGCTGGAAACAAAAACGCTGGAAGGCTGGGGCTATGACTATTATGTCTTTGATAACGTCACCTCTCCGGTATCAACCATGATGGCCTGCCCTGAAGGTAAGAAAGAGCAAAAATTCGTCACCGCCTGGCTGGGTGAAGACGGGATGCTGCGCTACAACAGCAAGCTGCCGATCGTGGTGTATACCCCGGCGAATGTGGACGTGAAATACCGCATCTGGAAAGCGGACGCTAACGTACAGAACGCCGTCACGCGATAACGTTACGCTGCCCGGTCACACTTACCGGGCATCTGAACACGCCGGCTCACGCAGCGCTCCGGGGTTCTTTTCAAAACACGTCTGGAAATCCGCTCGCCCGCCGCAAGAAATAACCCGATGCCTGGTGGCGACGCGTGGCATCTTATCAGGCCTACCCGCGTGCGGACGTAGGGCTGCCATCAGGCGGTTCATCCGGCCATTACGCAGTACGCGCAACCGCATCACGCGAGGCGGCATCACGTTCGTCGCCGGTGAGTTCGGTTAGCTGTCCGTTACGCATTTCAAGCAGACGATCGGCGTGAATAAAATAGTGATCATCATGGCTGATGGCGAAAATGGTTTTGCCCATTTCCTGCATTAACGGCAACAGTACCTGATAAAATTCCCGGCGGAAATGCGGGTCCTGATCGGCGGCCCACTCATCCAGCAAAATAATATCGCGCTCTTCCGCCAGCGCCAGCAGCAGCGCAATGCGCTTTTTTTGCCCTTTCGACAGTTTAAGATTCAAAATGCGCCCGTCGTTTAGCTCCAGCTTGTGCGTCATTTTCAGGTGCTCAAGCCACTTTTCGACCAGAGCGGGATTGGCGGGTTTCCCCTGCGGCCCCAGCAGGCGGTCGAATAACCACACATCGGTGAACACCGCAGAAAACAGTTTGCGATAATCTTCCGGCTGTCCGGCGGCAATAGGTTGACCATCAAGTAAAATCGTTCCCGATTGCGGCTGGTATAATCCGGTCAATAACATGGCCAGCGTCGATTTCCCGCTACCGTTGCCGCCAATTAAAAACAGCAGTTCGCCGCGGTGAATCGTCAGGTTGATGGGCCCCACGGAAAACGCGTTATCCTGATAGTGAAAAACCACGTTGCGCAGCTCCAGCGTCTTCCAGTCGGGAAAGGCTTTCGGCTGTGGAAAATCAGGCTTATACGGGGCGAGCGCGAATTTATTCAGTTTATTAAACGCCACCTGGGCGGTCAGTAGCGTTGGCAACGCCCCCACCGCAGACAGCAGCGGCGTGCGCAGGAACAGCAACGTCAGTGAATAGGTCGCCGCGACGTTGGTATCCGCCCAGCCGAGACTATTCGCCATCCAGAAGACCAGGCCTATCGCCCCCAGCATCATGATATTCGACCAGTTGACGGCGCTCAGATGAAAAGTATCGGCACGGATAATGTGATGACGGTACTCTTTGGCGTCCGGGATATAGCATTGCTGAAAAATCTGCTCCGCACGCTCGCGGTTTAGCGTCAGCTCTTTGCGTCCTTCCAGCACCGTCTGATAGTCGTTGTACAGCTTATCTTCGGTCTCGCGCAGGGTCGCCATATGCTGGTAAACCCGCGCCACCAGCACAAATCCGCCCCAGATAGTGACCGCCATCCAGATAGCCGTAACCAGCAGCATTTTTGTCGATAGCATCGCCAGATACGCCGCCGAGCCGACGGTGAGGATAATGCCCTGCACCAGCTCAGGCAGACGCACAAAGGCGATAGTAATATTGCGAATATCGCTGGTCAGACCGGCCAGTAAAGAGGCGCTGCCCAGTTGCTCAATGCGTTCAACGTGCGTATCCAGAATGCGCTTGATAAATTCGCTGCGCAGGCGGTAAACGAAATGGTGTCCCAGAGTGGTGAGCGCCAGTTGGGAACCTAATGTGACGACCATTAGCAACAGGAGCAGACCGAGAAATTCCGGCAGCACCATGACGGTGGTGTCCACCGTTTCAATCAGGCGCTGATTGATAAACGCGATCAGGCCAATCCCCAGCGCCGCGCTGGCGAGGCTCAGCGCCATCACGCTAATAAATGGCCAGCGGTACTGCCGCCAGACAAGAATAAGAAGTTCCATGCATACAACCCGGACCGATAATAACAGCCCGCAGTTTAACTAACTCCACCTGCACAGCAATAATAATTCTTATTTTTATTCTTTTTCAGCCGCCTGACGGAAGGTGAGATTGTAACGAAATTCACCGGTCATGGGATGAAAGCCCGCTTTAAGCGGCTGGATACCATGATAAAACAGACGGGACTCGCCGCCCCAGACCACGATATCGCCATGCTCCAGTAAGATCCGCTGGAGCGGATCGCTGCGACGCAGGCCGCCAAACTGAAAAACCGCCGGCACCCCCAACGAAACTGAGACGATAGGCGCGCGCAGATCCGGCTCGTCTTTATCCTGATGCAGCGACAGTTTTGCGCCGGGCGCGTAGCGATTGATCAGGCAGGCGTCCGGTTGGAAGCTCGCATACCCTGCCGCGATTGCCGCCTGACGACATACGCTGGCAAACGATAACGGCAGCGCAGGCCAGGGTTTATCGGTCAACGGATCGCACACGGCATAACAATAACCGTGACGATCGGTGGTCCACCCTAACGCGCCGCAGTTGGTCATCGCCACCGACATGGTGTAGCCGCCCGGCGTCACCATCTGACGAAACGGAGACTGACTGGCGACAAACCCGATATCGTCTAATAGCGACTGCGCCGCGCGAAACGCAAAGCGGCGCAACACCACCGCGCCAGGCGCCAGGGGCTCTTGCCAGGGCGCTTCATCAGCAAATAGATCCAGCATTGCTACTCCTCTTTTTGCGCTTCTCGCTTTAATAGCTGCGCTTTTCGACGCACGCCCCAACGATAACCGGAGAGCGCGCCATCGCGACGCACGACCCGATGACACGGGATCACCATCGCCAGTTTATTCGCGCCGCACGCGCTGGCGACCGCGCGTACCGCCGTGGGTTTGCCGATAGTCGCGGCAAGCTGTTGATAGCTTACGGTTTCGCCGCAGGGAATTGCGCATAACGCCTGCCAGACCTGCTGTTGAAACGCGGTTCCCTGGATATCCAGCGGCAACGAGAGCAGCACATCGCGTGTGTTGATAGCCGCGACAACCTGCCGCACCCGTTGCTGAAAAAGCGCGTCAGCAGGTTCGTGGCGGGCCGCCGGGAACAGGGTGTGTAATTCAGCCAGTAGCGCGTCGTCGCTATCACCGGGGAGAATCGCGCAAATCCCCCGCTCGCTCTCCGCCACCAGGCACCGTCCGTAAACCCAGTCCGTCAGCGCATAGCGAACGGAGACATTATCGCCGCCTTTGCGAAACTGTTTTGCCGTCATGCCCAGCGTCTGGTCGGCATGACGGTAGTAGCTACTGCTATCCGGGAAGCCGGCGCGATAAATAGCCGCCGTGATCGGCTCTCCTTTCGCCAACGCCTCACGCAGCCGCCGGGCGCGCCACGCCTGCTGCCACCCTTTCGGCGTCATACCGGTGCTCGCTTTAAACAAACGGTGCAGATGAAACGGACTCATCGCCACCGCCTGCGCCAGAGACGCCAGCGTTACCGGCGTCTCCTGCTCAAGCAAACGGCAGGCGCAGGCAATCTTATCCAACCGCCGTTGCTGCGCGCGCGCATTATCCGGCTGACAGCGCTTGCAGGGGCGAAAACCGGCGTCCAGCGCCTGCTGCGCGTTGGCAAAAAAGCGAACATTTTTACGTAACGCCCGCTTCGAGCGACAAGAAGGGCGGCAAAAAACGCCGGTGGTTCGCACCGCAAAAACGAAACGCCCATCCGCGCTGGCATCGCGCGCCTGCACCCGCAGCCAGCATTCATCATCGGTAAGTAACGCTTTTTTCATCATAGACTCCTTCATTAAGCATAGTGCTTGCTTACATGCAGTGTGTCCGTAAATCCGCCCACAAAAACCCGTAATCTTGCGTTTTAATTCTTATCGCTCACCAGGAACGTTTTGAACTGCGGCGACATCCAGGTTTTAAAGCCTTCACCTTCTTTCATGATCATAAATACCGCCAGCCCTTCCCGCCGCACGACCTCTTGCGCCTTTTGTGTACCGAGCACCATCAGGCCGGTGTCCCAGCCGTCCGCTTCCAGCGCAGTTGGCGCGATAACCGTAACCGATACCAGGTTGTGTTCAATGGGGCGCCCCGTTTGCGGATCGATAACGTGCGAGACACGCTTGCCATCCAGCTCATAATAGTTACGGTAGCTGCCGGAGGTGCTGATGCCATGCCCGTTGATATCCACAATCGCCTGCACCGCGTTTTCCCGGTCGGTCGGCTTCTGAATCGCGACGCGCCACGGCAGCCCTTGCGCATTCATCCCGCGACTGCTTAATGCGCCGCCCACCGAGACCAGATAACGCGCAATGCCCTCCTGCTCCATCAGACGCGCCAGATGATCCGCCGCATAGCCCTCCCCGACCGTGGAGAGATCAACATAAAGATCCGGCAGATCTTTTTGCAAAAACTGATGTCCAGCCCTGTCGATAACCTGCAAATGTTGCAGGCCTGTTTTCGCTTTTGCCGCATCGATTTGTGCTGGTGTTGGGATATGCAGCGGCTGCCGATCCGGCCCAAACCCCCACAGATTGACCAGCGGGCCCACGGTGATATCCATCGCGCCATCCGTCTTCGCGCCAATACGCAGCGCCGAGGTCACGATATCCGCCATGGCTTCGCTGACCGGCCAGGGCGCAAGGCTGCGTGAATGGTTAAAACGCATCAACGCGGAGTCATTTTTATAGGTAGAAAGCAACCAATCATCAGCATCAAGCTGAGTCTGGATTTTAGTCTGTAACTCTGCGGCGCGTTTCGCATCGATACCAACCACGCTCACCCGCCAGAGGGTCCCCATCGTTTTACCTTCCAGCACCTGAGCGGCAGGTGACGCTGTTGTCGTTTCGGGAGCCTCATCGCAGCCCATAAGTAAAAAAGCCGCCGCCAGACACACGGCCCGGCAAAAAGTCATTTTCATCGCTGTTTATCCTCATTCGAATGGACGCAAGCGTATATCAAAACGTCGTATTTGTACGCCGGAATAAGGCATGAAAAAAGGGCCCGCAGGCCCTTTAGCAACATCTTTTGCTGATTAGAACTGGTAAACCAGACCCAGCGCTACGATGTCGTCGGTGTTGATGCCCGCATCGCGGGTAAAGTCGTTTTTATCCAGCAGGTTGATTTTGTAATCAACATAGGTGGACATGTTTTTGTTGAAGTAGTAAGTCGCGCCGACATCAACATATTTTACGATGTCCTGGTCGCCATAGCTGGCGCCGTAGCCGTTGCTGATGTCCTTACCTTTAGACTGCAGGTAAGCCACAGACGGACGCAGACCAAAGTCGAACTGGTACTGAGCAACCACTTCAAAGTTCTGCGCTTTGTTGGCAAAACCGTAAGAGGTGGACTTATTGTTGCCGTTAGAGGTACCAAAACGGGTTGCGTTATAGGTCTGAGAATACTGCGCTGCCAGATAGATGTTGTTCGCATCGTATTTCAGGCCGCCGGTGTAGACCGTAGCGCGATCGCCGTTACCATACAGGTGTTCGTCAGCGGTGTTGTTCTGATCGGCAGTACGTTTAGACGTGGTGATAGCGCCACCGACAGAGAAGCCTTCGCCGATTGCATAAGTCAGCGATCCGCCGTAACCGTCACCGTTCTGGTTCAGCAGGCTGCGACCGTTGGTGTTTTCACCGCTCACGCTGCCGTTTTTGCCCTGATACTGCAACGCGAAGTCCAGGCCATCCACCAGGCCGAAGAAGTCGGTGTTACGGTAAGTGGCATAGCCGTTACCACGCTGCTGCATAAAGTTGTCAGCGCCGTAGGTGTCGCCGCCGAACTCCGGCAGAACATCGGTCCAGGAGGTCACATCATAGGTTACGCCGTAGTTACGACCATAATCGAAGGAACCTGCGTCAGCGAATTTCAGACCCGCAAACGCCACACGCGTCCAGGAGTCGTTGCTGCCTTCAGTCTGGTTGCCCTGAATCTGATATTCCCACTGGCCATAACCGGTCAGCTGATCGTTAACCTGCGTTTCGCCTTTGAAGCCGATACGCATGTAGGTCTGGTCGCCGTCGCTGCCTTTGTCGTCAGAGAAGTAGTGCAGGCCATCAACTTTACCAAACAGGTCTAATTTGTTGCCGTCTTTATTATAAATTTCAGCCGCATTCGCTGCGCCCGCCACCAGCAGAGCTGGTACCAGGAGGGACAGTACTTTAACTTTCATGTTATTAACCCTCTGTTATATGCCTTTATTGCTTTTTTATGCCACTGCTTACTGGTTAACCCTCATTAACCAGTCGGCAAGTCCATTCTCCGCAAAAATACAGAATAATCCAACACGAATATGATACTAAAACTTTTAAGATGTTACAGTTATCTACATAGATGTTTCAAAATATGAATTTTACGGAACTTTTTTAAAGCAAAAATCAAGTAAAAATAAGCACAAATAGACAAAATATATTCACGAAACTTTTAAAATCAACGGGTTAAATTGATGAAATTCATAGCACTGAATGATAAAACAGAATCTTCATTCGCAACTAAAATAGTGACCGCTATCATCATTAACTTTATTTATTACCGTCATTCACTTCTGAATGTCTGTTTACCCCTATTTCAACCGGATGCTTCGCATTCGGTTTTTTTTAGCCTTTTTCAGACACACCCGGCTGATTTATGCTACCTGCCTAAAACTATCACGGTTATTCACTACACTCCCCTGCTCGACCGTTCGTAAGACATTAGCAAATAATTTCTTGATATTTAGTGCTAAACATTTATAAGTAGTCTTTATATTTGTACCGTTTTGCGAAGGTTGTACGCTTTTCCCGTCCCGCCGACGGAGCGCGTGTTAAGTTGCCCGGCATGACGTAAGAGTCTGGAAATTCATTCATTACCCTTTATACTGCCCTTCACCTTCAGCGTTGCTTTTACAGGTCGTAAACATAAATGAGTCAGTCTGACACAACGGTCTCTACCCGATTCTCCCTTCTACCGGGAAGCATTACCCGTTTCTTCTTATTGCTGATCATTGTGCTGCTGGTAACGATGGGCGTTATGGTACAGAGCGCCGTCAACGCCTGGTTGAAAGACAAAAGCTATCAAATTGTCGATATCACCCACGCTATTCATAAACGCGTGGATACCTGGCGGTATGTTACCTGGCAAATTTATGACAACATCGCCGCGACCACTACGCCATCGACAGGTGAAGGACTTCAGGAAACGCGTCTGAAGCAGGATGTGTATTATCTTGAAAAGCCGCGACGTAAAACTGAAGCGCTGATTTTCGGTTCCCATGACAGCGCCACGCTGGAAATGACGCAGCGTATGTCAACTTATCTGGATACGCTGTGGGGCGCGGAAAACGTGCCGTGGTCAATGTATTACCTCAACGGACAGGATAACAGCCTGATTCTTATCTCTACCCTACCGTTGAAAGATCTCTCTTCCGGCTTTAAAGAGTCCACTATTGGCAATATCGTCGATTCCCGCCGGGCAGAGATGTTGCAGCAGGCGAATGCGCTGGATGAGCGCGAAAGTTTCTCCTCATTGCGAAAACTGGCCTGGCAAAACGGTCACTATTTTACGCTGCGCACGACCTTCAATCAGCCAGGACATCTGGCAACCGTGGTGGCGTTTGATCTGCCCATTAATGATTTAATCCCGCCGGGAATGCCGCTGGACAGTTTTCGGATAGAGCCTGACGCAACCCAGGCGACGGGGCGAAGCAGTGAAAAGGAAGCGCCTGATAGCGTCACGATTAGCTTTAACGGTTCAAAAATTGAGATCTCCTCAGCGCTTAACTCTACCGGAATGCGCCTGATCTGGCAGGTACCGTTCGGTACGCTTTTGCTTGATACGCTGCAAAATATTTTGCTGCCTTTACTGCTGAACATCGGGCTGCTGGCGTTGGCGTTATTTGGCTACGCCACGTTCCGTCATCAGCCGGGACGGACGACGGAATCGACATCCGGCAACGCGGCGAATAACGAGCTTCGCGTCTTACGCGCCATTAATGAAGAGATCGTTTCTCTGCTGCCGCTGGGTCTGCTGGTCTACGATCAGGAAGGCAACCGCACCGTGATCAGCAATAAAATCGCCGATCATCTGTTGCCGCATCTTAACCTGCAAAATATTACCAGCATGGCGGAACAGCATCAGGGCGTGATTCAGGCGACAATTAATAACGAACTGTATGAGATCCGTCTGTTTCGCAGCCAGATCGCTCCCCGCACGCAGATCTTTATTATTCGCGATCAGGACCGGGAAGTGCTGGTGAATAAGAAGCTTAAACAGGCGCAGCGTTTGTATGAGAAGAATCAGCAGGGCCGCGCCGCCTTTATGCAAAATATCAGCAACACGCTTAAAGAGCCCGTACGCCAACTGGCGGTTAACGCCGCGGCAGTCACCACGCCGGAAAGCCTGAAACTGGCGGATCAGGCGGATGTATTGGTACGTATGATCGATGAAATCCAACTGGCGAATATGCTGGAAAATGACGCATGGAAAAGCGAAGCAACACTGTTCTCCCTGCAGGATCTTATTGACGAAGTCGTGCCGGAAGTGCTGCCCGCCATTAAGCGTAAAGGGCTGCAACTGCTGATTAATAACCATCTTAGCGGCAACGATGAACGCTGGGGCGATCGCGACGCCCTGCGCCGGATTTTGCTGCTGTTGATTCAGTATGCCGTCACAACGACCGCTATAGGTAAAATTACGCTTGAAGTCGAGCAGGATGAATCTATCGCGGAACGTCTGACTTTCCGTATTCTGGATACGGGCGAAGGTGTAACGTTAAACGAGATTGATAATCTGCATTTCCCGTATATGAATGAAACGCAGGGCGATCGTTACGGCAAAGCGAATCCGCTCACCTTCTGGCTGTGCAATCAACTGGCGCGCAAACTGGGCGGTCATCTCAACATTAAAGCGCGAGAAACGCTGGGCACGCGCTATACCGTTCATGTCAAAATGCTTCCCCACGATCAGCATACTCAGGTCGAAGAGCGCCTGCTGGACGACGTGAGCGTGATGGTCGATGTGACGTCCAACGAGGTTCGCGCGATTGTGCTGCGTCAGTTAGAAAACTGGGGCGCCACCTGCATCACGCCGGATGAAAGGCAGATAAGTCAAGAATATGATCTCTTTTTAACGGATAATCCGTCTAATCTTACTGCCTCGGGCTTGCTTTTAAGCGATGATGAGTCAGGCGTGCGGAAAATTGGCCCGGGTCAGTTGCGCGTCAACTTTAATATGAGCAATGCTATGCAGGAAGCTGTACTACAACTTATCGAAGAGCAGCTGGCGCAGGAAGAGATTCCCGCCTCCCCGCTCGGCGGAGATGAAAATGCCGAGCTTCATGCCAGCGGCTATTATGCGCTATTTGTAGACACAGTACCGGATGATGTTAAGAGGTTGTATACTGAGGCGGCAACCAGCGATTTCGCTGCGCTGGCCCAAACGGCTCACCGCCTGAAAGGGGTGTTTGCCATGCTTAATCTGGTACCCGGCAAGCAGTTATGTGAAACGCTGGAACATCTGATTCGTGAGAAAGATGCTCCAGGTATAGAAAAATATATCAGCGACATTGACGCCTACGTCAAAAGCTTGCTGTAGCAAGGTAGCCCAATACATGAACAATATGAACGTAATTATTGCCGATGACCACCCGATTGTACTGTTCGGTATTCGCAAATCACTTGAACAAATCGAGTGGGTGAATGTTGTCGGCGAATTTGAAGATTCCACAGCATTGATCAACAACCTGCCGAAATTAGATGCGCATGTGTTGATCACTGACCTCTCCATGCCGGGAGATAAATACGGCGATGGGATCACCTTGATCAAGTACATCAAGCGTCATTTTCCGAGCCTGTCTATTATCGTTCTGACCATGAACAACAATCCGGCGATCCTGAGCGCCGTGTTGGATCTTGATATTGAAGGGATCGTACTCAAGCAGGGTGCGCCAACCGATCTGCCTAAGGCGCTGGCCGCGCTGCAAAAAGGCAAAAAATTCACCCCGGAAAGCGTTTCTCGTCTGCTGGAGAAAATCAGCGCAGGCGGTTACGGCGATAAGCGCCTGTCGCCAAAAGAGAGCGAAGTATTACGCCTGTTCGCCGAGGGTTTCCTGGTCACCGAAATCGCCAAGAAGCTCAACCGCAGCATTAAGACCATCAGCAGCCAGAAGAAATCGGCGATGATGAAACTGGGCGTAGAGAATGATATCGCGCTGCTCAACTATCTCTCTTCCGTCACCCTGAGTCCGACAGACAAAGAATAAATCACTTTTATGTTACCCAGCCTGATGGCGCTACGCTTATCAGGCCTACCAGTCGACTCATCTTTTACAGGCCGGATCAGGCGACGCCGCCATCCGGCATTTTTTATGCCCGCGTTTTACGTACCCGCTCGGCATACACCGCCAGCGTCTGTTTCAACACATCCAGCGTCACAGGTTTCGACAAACAGCTGTCCATACCGGACTCCAGGCAACGTTGTTTCTCTTCCGCCAGCGCGTTCGCCGTCACGCCGACGACCGGCAGCGTCAGCCCAAGCTGACGGATACGCTGCGTCAGGCGATAGCCGTCCATGTTCGGCATGTTCACATCGCTCAGAACAATATCGATAGCATTTTTACTCAGCACATTCAGAGCGTCCACGCCATCATTGGCTGTCTTACACTGATATCCCAGCGATCCCAATTGATCGGCCAGCAGACGGCGATTGATCGGATGATCGTCAACGACCAGAATCATCATATCGTCATTTGAATCTGCGGTTTTATCCGTCGTCGGCAATGCGCTGGAAAGCGCTTCACTATCCAGCTCAATACTATAGATACGCGCCAACAGTGCGGGCAACTCATGTACCGACGCCACACTATGCACCCACTCGCCAGGCGCTCTTTCCAACGGAATCCCGATATGACGGCGGCAAAAGACGACCGCCGCCCTCCCCTGCCAGGTATGCTCCAGCGCGTCATCGACAATCAAAATATCGTCTGCGGCGGGTTCTTGCCCTTCATAACGCTGCGTATGAACGCCGCTACGCGCCAGACTGGTCTCAATAAACTGGCACAAAGAAGTATTGCGCACCGCCAGCCAACAGCAGGTTCCGGCGAGTCCTTCCACGCTCTTTTTCACAGGGTATTGCGCGCCATAAAGCGGGATGCGCAGCGTAAACTGGCTTCCCATGCCCGGCTCCGAATCGACGGAAATATCGCCGTCCATCATGCTGATCAATTTTTCGCAAATCGCCAGCCCCAGACCGGTCCCCTGAAAGTTACGCTGTACGCCGGTTCCCACCTGGAAGAAGGGATCGAACAGGCGAACCACCTCTTTTGCCGGAATACCGACGCCGGTATCCCGCACGCGAATGCTGAGATAATCCCCATCACAGCGCACATGCAGCACGATGCAGCCAATATCGGTAAACTTAATGGCGTTGCTCAACAGGTTTGAAATGACCTGCTGTAAACGCATCGGGTCGCCGTTCAGCGATACCGGCACGTCAGGCTCAATAAAACAATACAGGCCGAGCTGCTTACGCACCACCAGCGGCAGATAATTGGCGGTGATATGGTTCATCACCTCTCGCGGTGAAAATTCGCGCGGCTCAATCTTTAGCTGTTCCGACTCAATTTTCGAGAAGTCGAGAATGTCGCTGATAATTTTCAGCAACAGACTGGAGGAGTTATTCATCGCCGTGACCAGACGATCCACGCCTTTTGGCAGCTCTTTGGTTTGCAGCAGATCGAGATTGCCAATGATACCGTACAGCGGTGTGCGCAATTCATGGCTGACCGTTGCAAGGAACATGGATTTAGACTGGCTTGCCTGCTCCGCCGCCTGCGCCATCTCCTGCAGCGACTCTTCCATTTTGACGCGCGTACTCACATCTACCAACACGCAAATCGCGACGTTTTCATTGCGATAGCGGGAATGGACGAAGCTAATTTGCAAATTGGTATTATTGCTGGTCAATACATCAACAAAGTTGACCTGCTGGCCGCAAATGATTTGCGTCAGGCGCTGTCTGTCTTCATGCGTGAGCATGTTCAGGTAGGTGTGCGCCAGTTCGTTACTCAGAATATTGACACCATCAATAGTGCGCAGAATACAGATCCCCACCGGCGCGGAGGCGACGATTTTACGGTTGAACTGTTCATGTTCTTCCAGGCGCTGAGCATCGCTCTCCGCCGGAATGAAAATTCGCCGCTCATACATCCGCGCAAGCGTAAACAGCCCTGCGCCCACCAGCACGTTTAGCAGGATAGCATTCAGGATAAGAATACGAATACGCTCCAGGACTAAATCTACAGGCACAGAATAGACAATACTGAGCGAGGATGGCGGCAGGCTTTTTTTGAGTACCAGTTCGCGAAAACCTGGCGTATAACCAAACCAGGAGCGCTCCTGCATCCAGCGCGGCTCCGCTTTAATATTGCCGTCAGGACCGGTCAACGAAATCAGCGAATGGCCGTTCTCATCAATAATAGTGACGCCCATCGGCAAACTGCCGGGCGTGAAAAAATTTTCCATACGGATGGACTGCTCGACGCCCAGCAGCGCCTGCAGACGATTGGCCAGATACACCGGCGTCAGCGCATAAAAGTAGCCCACGCCCTGACGCGCGCCCTGGCTTATCCAGAAAAGGTTATTCCCACTTTCTTCCTGCGGCGCGTTGCGGTATTTCATAATCCGCTCATGTAACGCTTTTAACGCATCATCGCGCTCCACGGGCATTTCACGCAGGCCGAAATTCGCCATACAGAGGTTATCGCTGCCAATCAGGAAAACGCGGTTAAGATCATACGCCGCTGAAAAGTTGTCGCGCCAGTAACGCATAAACCATGCCAGCGACTCCAGCGAACCGCGCCAGGCGGAGCCCATCGCCGCACAGTCTGAGTCGGCGAATAGCGGTTCAAAGTCCGGCACCACCATTTTGTCATCACGCGCACGCGACGACATGACGCCGTTTTCCGCCGTTAAACGGTTCTCGGCGATATATTTGAGCTCTTTCATCACGTCCGATGTGCGCTGGATAAAACGCTGCGCCTGATCGGAGCTAAGGTTGAACTCCTGACGAATTTCAGACTCCCGCTGGTGCAGGGCATTGACGATGTAAAACACCGAAACAAAGGCGATTAAGAGCCAAATGAGTAACGCTAACGCTCTGAATAAGTAGCGCGAGACTTTCAGCGTAGTTCGAAAGGAAGCAAGGTATTTCAAAGGGGCGAAGCTCCGCCTCAGGATGTAAATAGAGTGTGACTAAGGTAGCGGTAAATGACGTAGCCCGCAACGGCAAAGAAAAAGGGCCGGATATCCGGCCCTCGCACAGCAATAACATTACTCGTCAGCGTCATCCGCAACGTCGTCATCGCTTTCCGCTTCCGGGGCGATATCCTCATCCCCTTCCGCCACGCTGCCGTCGATAGCGTCGAGTTCTTCGTCATCTACCGGTTCAGCAACGCGTTGCAGACCCACCACGTTTTCATCTTCCGCCGTGCGGATAAGGATAACGCCCTGGGTATTACGTCCCACTACGCTGATCTCGGACACACGGGTACGCACCAGAGTACCGGCATCCGTGATCATCATGATCTGGTCGCAATCGTCTACCTGTACCGCACCGACAACGGAACCGTTGCGCTCGGTCACTTTGATAGAGATAACGCCCTGCGTCGCACGAGACTTGGTCGGGTACTCGTCCGCTGCGGTACGCTTCCCGTAGCCGTTTTGCGTTACGGTCAGAATAGCGCCTTCGCCGCGTGGGATGATCAGAGAGACGACTTTATCGTCTCCCGCCAGCTTAATACCGCGCACACCGGTCGCGGTACGCCCCATCGCACGGACGGCGTCTTCTTTGAAGCGCACCACTTTACCCGCGGCCGAGAACAGCATGACTTCGTCAGAGCCAGAAGTCAGGTCAACGCCAATCAGCTCGTCGCCGTCGTTGAGGTTCACCGCGATAATACCGGCGGAACGCGGACGGCTGAATTCGGTCAGCGCCGTTTTCTTCACGGTACCGCTGGCGGTCGCCATAAAGACGTTGACGCCTTCTTCGTACTCACGAACCGGCAGAATCGCGGTGATACGTTCGTTGGCTTCCAGCGGCAGTAGATTGACGATCGGACGACCGCGCGCGCCACGACTGGCTTCCGGCAACTGATAGACCTTCATCCAGTACAGACGGCCCCGGCTGGAGAAGCAGAGGATGGTGTCATGGGTGTTGGCCACCAGCAGGCGGTCGATAAAGTCTTCTTCTTTAATACGCGCGGCAGATTTACCTTTCCCACCACGACGTTGCGCTTCGTAATCCGTCAGCGGTTGATACTTGACGTAACCCTGGTGAGACAGCGTCACGACAACATCTTCCTGGCTAATCAGATCTTCGATATTAATATCGGCGCTGTTGGCGGTGATTTCGGTACGACGCTCATCGCCGAACTGATCGCGAATTAACTCCATCTCTTCACGGATCACTTCCATCAGGCGATCGGCGCTGCCCAGAATGTGCAGCAGTTCAGCAATCTGCTCCAGCAACTCTTTGTATTCGTCGAGCAGTTTTTCATGCTCCAGGCCGGTCAGTTTCTGCAACCGCAGATCCAGAATCGCCTGCGCCTGCTGCTCAGTCAGGTAATACTGACCGTCACGCACGCCAAATTCTGGCTCCAGCCATTCCGGACGCGCAGCGTCATCACCAGCGCGCTCCAGCATCGCAGCAACGTTGCCCAGATCCCACGGACGCGAAATCAGCGCCGCTTTTGCTTCCGCCGGCGTTGGCGCGCGGCGAATCAGTTCGATAATCGGGTCGATGTTGGCCAGCGCAATCGCCAGAGCTTCAAGGATATGCGCGCGGTCACGGGCTTTACGCAGTTCAAAAATAGTACGACGCGTCACCACTTCACGGCGGTGGCGCACGAACGCTGAAATGATGTCTTTCAGGTTCATGATCTTCGGCTGGCCGTGATGCAGCGCCACCATGTTAATACCGAAGGAAACCTGTAGCTGGGTCTGGGAGTAGAGATTATTAAGCACCACCTCGCCCACCGCATCGCGTTTCACTTCAATCACGATGCGCATCCCGTCTTTATCGGATTCGTCACGCAGCGCGCTGATGCCTTCCACGCGTTTATCTTTCACCAGCTCGGCGATTTTCTCGATCAGGCGCGCTTTGTTCACCTGATAGGGAATTTCATGGACGATGATGGTTTCACGGCCCGTTTTGGCGTCAGCTTCAACTTCCGCGCGGGCGCGAATGTACACTTTGCCACGACCAGTACGGTAGGCTTCTTCGATACCACGACGACCGTTGATGATCGCGGCGGTCGGGAAGTCCGGACCCGGAATATGTTCCATCAGCCCTTCAATGCTGATGTCTTCGTTGTCGATATACGCCAGGCAGCCGTTAATCACTTCCGTCAGGTTGTGCGGCGGGATATTCGTCGCCATACCTACTGCGATACCGGAAGAACCGTTCACCAGCAGATTCGGAATTTTGGTCGGCATGACGTCCGGAATTTTTTCCGTACCGTCATAGTTATCCACGAAATCCACCGTCTCTTTTTCGAGATCGGCCATCAGTTCGTGGGCGATTTTCGCCAGACGGATCTCCGTATAACGCATTGCCGCCGCGGAGTCGCCGTCAATAGAACCGAAGTTACCCTGACCATCCACCAGCATGTAACGCAGCGAGAATGGCTGCGCCATACGAACGATGGTGTCATACACTGCGGAATCGCCGTGGGGATGGTATTTACCGATTACGTCACCAACGACACGGGCAGATTTTTTATAGGCTTTGTTCCAGTCATTGCCCAATACGTTCATGGCGTAAAGTACGCGACGGTGTACCGGCTTCAGGCCATCTCGGACATCCGGCAGCGCACGGCCAACAATGACCGACATCGCATAATCCAGATAGGAGCTCTTCAGCTCTTCCTCAATGTTGACCGGTGTAATTTCTCTCGCAAGGTCGCTCATCTAACCGCTATCCCTCTACTGTATCCCGGATTCAAAGGTCGCAAATTATAACACATTCGCCCACGTACTGGTAAACGGAATGCAGCCAGACAATGCTTTATTCGGGTGCCGCATGCTCTCTTCATTTATAAGCGTGGTCTCGGCGTTTATCGGCGATCGGCTTCAGAGGCGACACAGGGGAGATCGGGGCCTGGCCAGGAAGAGGCTGGAAAATCAATACCTCCCGTGTATACCCGTCATACTTCAAGTTTCATGTGCGTTGGCGGCAAGTTACTCGGCCCATCCCTGGGCCTCGCCCCGTCGGGGTTAGCGCAAGCGCTGTTCAAGACGGTTAACCATTTTATCCTGCAACTCGAATTATTTAGGGGATATGCCGGGAGGCATAAACCATAATCAGTATCACCAGATGCTATTTAATCACATAGGCCAGGTATTCTTTCACTACCTCATCGTTTAATTCCTGACCCAATCCGGGCTGTTCCGGCGCGACATAATAGCCATTTTCCGGCTGATAATCGTGGGTACAAAGTTCCCGAATAGATGCTTTCATCGCATTGGTATGATGCTCATGAATAATAAAGTTGGGAATTGCTGTTTCCATATGCAGCGCGGCTACCGTGGAAACAGGACCGCCGCAAACATGCACCTGTACAGTGGTGTCATAAATATTAGCATAGTCACAGATTTTCTTTCCTTCGGTAATTCCGCCGCAGAGACACAAATCAGGTTGCGCTACGGCAATAGACTGCTTCTCCAGTAATTCCCTGTATCCCCATCTTGTGTAGGAACGCTCGCCAGTGGCGATTGGAATCGTTGTTGAACGGGAAACTTTCTGCATATTATCAGAATTTAATGGATGAATCGGTTCTTCATAAAGAAAGATACGATACTTTTCTATCGCCTTCGCAAATTGAATAGCTGAGTTTGTACCGAGAAGAGAATGGATTTCCACGATAATATCAGCATCATCCCCCATTGCTTCACGCATAGCGGCAATTCGCGCTTCCCCCATTTTTAATTGATCGGCCAGTAACAATCCTGAATAGTTACGATTTTTATTCTGAAAAACACAGTCATCGCCATTACGATCGATTTCGAGTGGATCCACTTTAATCGCATCATATCCATCGTCAAGAGCCGCACGCGCCGCCTCAGCATATTCCTCAGGTGTCACTAATATCTGGCGTTTATCCCCCCAACCAAATTGTAACTGACTAGCATAGGTTCTTAATTTTTCATTAGTTTTCCCGCCAAGGAGCTGATAAACAGGTACACCTAAATATTTACCTTTGATATCCCAAAGAGCAATATCAATAGCGCTCATTCCGGCATAAAAAACGTTCCCGCCCCCCATCCCCCAAAAAGTCTTTCTGAAAAAGAACTCCCAAATTTTTTCGATATTTAGTGGATCTTCACCCACAATCAATGGCGCCAGATCTCTGATGATCCCTACGCCAGCTTTAGCGCCTGCGCCATAGGCCAGTCCTACTTCGCCAATACCACTTAATCCTGAGTCGGTATTCACCCGGATAAGTACTGGATTATAGGAGGACATCGTTTGATCTCTTTTTTTTAATTCACAGTCAAAAACTTCAATAGACGTAATTTTCATAATTTCTCCATTTATCAGGTTCGTGATACAACATTTGTTTGTTGGCTTTTTTCTTTTTTCACATCAATTTTCATTAACGCCAGAACGGCTACCGCAGCGAAGCAAAGTATTGCCTCTACAATAAATATTCCTGTCGCACCATAATGAGTAGAAACGAATCCCAGTGATTTATTAATCAGGAATCCACCAAGACTTGAACATGAGTTAATAAACGCAATGCTGATAGCCAACCCTGACGGCGACAATAATGCAGAAGGCAGCGCCCAGTAAGGTCCGTAATAGCTGAGGATCCCAACACCATAGAACGTTAGCCCCAGCATTCTCAACGACATTGAGGGGACAAGAGCAATCATCAGAAAACCACAGCCTGCCAGAAACATGGGTAATGCAGCATGCCATTTTCGTTCATTCTTTTTATCGGAATGCCAGCCCCACCAGGGCATGCTGAACATAGCGAAAATAAACGGAATACTCATGATTAAACCAACGTCAGTATCCGTAAAATCAGCTGAAAATCCCTTCACCAACCCCGGCAACCAGTAGTTTGCCGCCAGAGCAGCCGCCTGAATCAACATGTAGGCGAAAGAAAGCTGAAGCAAAACTGGATTTTTGATTACGGAAAGAAAGGATGAGTTGGTATTTTTATTTAATGCAGCTGCGGTTTCATTGTCAGTGCGTAATTTATTAACTAAGGCCGATATCTGCTGTGGCGTAAGCCATTTAGCCTTTTCTGGACTGTCAGGCAGTAAATAAAATGTCAGGATGCCAAGGAATACGGTAGGGATACCTTCAATAGCAAAAAGCCAGCGCCAGCCTTCATAATCCGGGGTATTCAAATGCTCGATGATCCAACCAGACATCGGCGCAGCCAATACCGATGCAACAGCAATAGATAACATGAAGAAACTATTGACTTTTCCGCGTTCACGAGCCGGGAACCAGCATGCAAGATAATAAACCATGCCCGGGAAAAAGCCAGCTTCAAATACCCCCAAAAAAATGCGAGCCAGCAAAATATGTTGAGTATCTTTAGCAAAAAAAATCAGCCCTGTTACCGCTCCCCAGCCGATAATAATGGAACTAATCCATTTTCTTGCACCAAGCTTTTGCAAGCCAATGCTACTCGGAATTTGAAAGATTAAATATGATATGAAGAATATAGAAGAAATATTAGCGAAATCCTCAGGCGTAATACCGAGAGATTCATTCATGCGTAATGCAGCAAACCCAATATTGACACGATCCATATAGTTAAAAAAGTAAAGAATAAAAGCCAAAGGAATGATTTTCCTTTTTACAATACGAATTGCATCGTATAAATTTTCTTGTGGACTACTCATTTTGCATCACCTTTTATGATTCAATGAATAAGGGTATTGACCGGAATCGATGTTACGTAAAAAACAATACAATTCAAAAGCTAATGTGTCATATCTGATATATCAGCAAGCAAACTTAATGAAATATACAATAATAACAATAAAGTATGTAAATTTTCTTATATCTGATATATTAGATCCGTTAATTTTGAATAAATTAATTACAATGGAGCCGGGTTTAACCATGGAGGAGAAGAAAATGAAAAATAGATTAAAGCGTGATTTTAGTCACATATCAATTGAAATACCCAAATCTATCACCCAGGTGATTAAAGAGAAAATAAGGGAGATGATTATCCATGGCGATTTCGATCTTGGGCAAGCGATCAGTGAAAATGAACTATCAAATATTCTGATGGTAAGTAAAACACCAATTCGTGAAGCTTTTATTTGGCTGAGCTATAATGAAAACTTAGTCAACATCATTCCCCGCAGTGGGACATTTGTTTTTTCTGTCACCGACGAGGATATCAATGATCTCATCAAAATGAGGGTTATCCTTGAACAGGGTGCAATTCGTGAAGCGATGGAGAAAAATGCTAACAATGTCATAGTCGAATTAAGCAATATTTTATCGAAGTCAGCAAAAATTAATGCAGAGCGAGATACGCAAGCTTACCTCAAACTGGATCATGATTTTCATTATGTTTTTGTGAAATATGCCGATAATAAATACATTTCACAAGCACACCTGTTGATCTCAGCACGTTTATTGGCAATTCGCTACAGACTGGATTTTACCGCTGAATATATCACCAGCTCTAACCGTGGACATGCCACTATTTTGGATATGTTAAAAAACAACAACGTCGAGGGCGTCTGTAATTTTATCACGCACCACATCGGTAGCGGTTTTACAGAACGCGCAAGAAAACTTCTTGCGCTGAAAGCGTAATAAAGACGGCAGTAGATATAACGCAGCGACTTTGCACCTGCTATACTGCCCCGATAGATCAATAGCGGAATCTCATGTACTCATGAACACTGAAAAACCGTCGGTAGCTCACAACGTTGACCATAATGAAATCGCCAAATTCGAAGCCGTCGCGTCGCGCTGGTGGGATCTGGAGGGCGAATTCAAGCCATTGCATCGCATCAACCCTCTACGCCTTGGCTACATTACTGAGCGCTCAGGCGGCCTGTTTGGTAAAAAGGTACTCGACGTCGGCTGTGGCGGCGGCATTCTGGCGGAAAGTATGGCACGCGAAGGCGCAACCGTCACCGGGCTGGATATGGGCTTTGAGCCTTTGCAGGTCGCCAAACTGCATGCGCTGGAAAGCGGCATCGAGGTAGAGTACGTGCAGGAGACGGTTGAGGAACATGCGGCAAAACACGCCCAGCAATACGACGTCGTCACCTGTATGGAAATGCTGGAGCATGTTCCCGATCCGCAATCGGTCGTCCACGCCTGCGCCCAACTGGTTAAACCCGGCGGCGAGGTGTTCTTCTCAACGTTGAACCGCAATGGAAAATCCTGGCTGATGGCGGTCGTCGGCGCTGAGTATATTCTGCGCATGGTGCCAAAAGGCACGCACGACGTGAAGAAATTCATTAAGCCTGCTGAACTGTTAAGCTGGGTAGATGAAACCGTCCTGAAAGAGCAACATATCACCGGGCTGCACTACAACCCGATAACCAATACTTTCAAACTCGGTCCCGGAGTAGACGTTAACTACATGTTGCATACCCGCGCTAAAAAAGCCTGACATCAAAGAATTTTCCTATAAGGGTTGCGTTAGATCATCGGGCGCAACCTTTCTCTTCGATGAAGAAATCAGCATTCGATCAAATTTTGATTTTTTTTTATGAATTGTTGACATCCTCTCCAGGCCTTATCAGACGCGCATTTAGCGATTCTTACGCTTTTGCAACCGCAATTTAACGCCAAAATCAACTCTTGTACTCAAAAGAATCCCTACTAGAATACTCACCATATAGCGTTTCACTTATCGATTACCCCCTATATATAGTATTTATCCACAGAGTTAGTCACAACGTGGCGTTGTGGATAAGCGGGGGGATATTTTTCTTTCACGGACAGGTAAACAGGTAGAAAACCACATGAATCAGAGTCTGCTGGTGACAAAGCGTGACGGCCGTACTGAGCGCATCAATCTCGACAAAATTCATCGCGTGCTTGATTGGGCGGCAGAAGGACTGAATAACGTATCGGTTTCTCAGGTCGAGCTACGCTCGCATATTCAGTTTTATGATGGGATTAAGACCTCCGATATCCATGAAACTATCATTAAGGCCGCCGCAGACCTGATCTCTCGCGATGCGCCGGATTATCAATACCTGGCTGCGCGTCTGGCGATTTTCCACCTGCGTAAGAAAGCCTTCGGCCAGTTTGAGCCGCCCGCACTTTACCACCATGTGGTAAAAATGGTTGAGCTTGGCAAATACGACAATCATCTGCTGGAAGACTACACGGAAGAAGAGTTCAAGCAGATGGATTCGTTTATCGTTCACGATCGCGATATGACCTTCTCCTACGCTGCCGTTAAGCAGCTGGAAGGGAAATATCTGGTGCAAAACCGCGTGACCGGCGAAATCTATGAAAGCGCACAGTTCCTCTACATTCTGGTAGCGGCCTGCCTGTTCTCGAACTACCCGCGTGAAACGCGTCTTGACTATGTAAAACGTTTTTACGATGCGGTCTCTACGTTCAAAATCTCGCTGCCGACGCCCATCATGTCCGGTGTGCGTACCCCAACCCGTCAGTTCAGCTCCTGCGTACTGATCGAGTGTGGCGACAGTCTGGATTCCATCAACGCCACCTCCAGCGCGATTGTGAAATACGTTTCTCAGCGCGCCGGTATCGGTATCAACGCTGGCCGCATTCGTGCGCTGGGCAGCCCGATTCGTGGCGGCGAAGCCTTCCACACCGGCTGCATCCCGTTCTACAAGCACTTCCAGACGGCGGTGAAATCCTGCTCGCAGGGCGGCGTGCGCGGCGGCGCGGCGACACTGTTCTATCCGATGTGGCACCTGGAAGTGGAAAGCCTGCTGGTGCTGAAAAACAACCGCGGCGTGGAAGGCAACCGCGTACGTCACATGGATTACGGCGTACAGATCAACAAACTGATGTATACCCGCCTGCTGAAGGGCGGCGACATTACGCTGTTCAGTCCGTCCGATGTACCCGGGCTATACGATGCGTTCTTCGCCGACCAGGACGAATTCGAACGCCTGTACGTGAAATATGAAAACGACGACAGCATCCGCAAACAGCGTGTGAAAGCGGTCGAACTGTTCTCGCTGATGATGCAGGAACGCGCCTCTACCGGTCGTATCTATATCCAGAACGTTGACCACTGCAATACTCACAGTCCGTTCGATCCGGTTGTCGCCCCGGTACGCCAGTCTAACCTGTGTCTGGAGATTGCCCTGCCGACCAAACCGCTGAACGATGTCAACGATGAAAACGGCGAAATTGCGTTGTGTACGTTGTCTGCGTTCAACCTGGGCGCCATTAAAACTCTGGACGAGCTGGAAGAACTGGCTATTCTGGCAGTACGCGCTTTGGATGCTCTGCTCGATTATCAGGATTACCCGATTCCGGCTGCCAAACGCGGCGCAATGGGCCGTCGTACGCTGGGCATTGGCGTGATTAACTTCGCCTACTGGCTGGCGAAAAACGGTAAACGTTATTCCGACGGCAGCGCCAATAATCTGACGCATAAAACCTTCGAAGCCATTCAGTACTATCTGCTTAAAGCGTCCAACGAACTGGCGAAAGAGCAAGGCGCCTGCCCATGGTTCAACGAAACCACCTATGCAAAAGGCATTTTGCCGATCGACACCTACAAAAAAGATCTGGATGCGATCGTCAACGAACCGCTGCACTACGACTGGCAACAGCTGCGTGAGTCGATCAAAACCCACGGTCTGCGTAACTCCACGCTATCGGCGCTAATGCCGTCGGAAACGTCGTCCCAGATCTCCAACGCCACCAACGGCATTGAGCCGCCGCGCGGCTACGTCAGCATCAAGGCCTCGAAAGACGGTATTTTGCGTCAGGTCGTGCCGGATTATGAGCATCTGAAAGACGCTTACGAACTGTTGTGGGAGATGCCGAACAACGACGGTTATCTGCAACTGGTGGGTATCATGCAGAAGTTTATCGATCAGTCGATTTCCGCCAATACCAACTACGATCCGTCACGTTTCCCGTCAGGAAAAGTGCCGATGCAGCAACTGCTGAAAGATTTGCTCACCGCGTATAAGTTTGGCGTGAAAACTCTGTACTATCAAAATACCCGCGACGGCGCGGAAGATGCGCAGGACGATTTGGCGCCTTCTATTCAGGACGATGGCTGCGAAAGCGGCGCTTGTAAGATCTGATGAATAGTGCCGGGTAGCGCTATGCTTACCCGGCCTACGATTGTACGGTTTGTAGGCCGGATAAGGCGCTTGCGCCGCCATCCGGCGCTCATCCCATAAAGGATTCACTTCAATGGCATACACCACTTTTTCACAGACGAAAAACGATCAGCTCAAGGAACCCATGTTCTTTGGCCAGCCGGTCAACGTTGCACGCTATGACCAGCAGAAATATGACATCTTCGAAAAACTGATCGAAAAACAGCTCTCTTTCTTCTGGCGTCCGGAAGAGGTCGACGTCTCCCGCGATCGTATCGATTATCAGGCGTTGCCGGAGCACGAAAAACATATCTTCATCAGCAACCTCAAATACCAGACGCTGCTGGATTCCATTCAGGGACGTAGCCCGAACGTCGCCCTGCTGCCGCTCATTTCCATCCCGGAGCTGGAGACGTGGGTAGAGACCTGGGCGTTTTCTGAGACGATTCACTCACGATCCTACACCCATATTATTCGTAACATCGTCAACGATCCGGCGGTCGTGTTTGACGATATCGTGACCAATGAGCAAATTCAGAAGCGCGCCGAAGGGATCTCCGCCTACTACGACGAACTTATTGAGATGACCAGCTACTGGCATCTGCTCGGTGAAGGCACCCATACCGTTAATGGCAAAACGGTTGTCGTGAATCTGCGTGATCTGAAGAAAAAACTGTATCTGTGCCTGATGAGCGTGAACGCGCTGGAAGCCATTCGCTTCTACGTCAGCTTCGCCTGCTCTTTCGCATTTGCCGAGCGTGAACTGATGGAAGGCAACGCCAAAATTATCCGTCTGATCGCCCGTGACGAAGCTCTGCATCTGACCGGCACGCAACATATGCTGAACCTGTTGCGTAGCGGCGTGGACGACCCGGAGATGGCGGAAATCGCCGAAGAGTGTAAACAGGAATGTTATGACCTGTTCGTGCAGGCGGCGCAGCAGGAAAAAGAGTGGGCGGACTATCTGTTCCGCGACGGTTCGATGATCGGCCTGAATAAAGACATTCTGTGTCAATACGTTGAATATATTACGAATATTCGTATGCAGGCGGTGGGGCTGGATCTGCCGTTCCAGACCCGCTCCAACCCAATCCCGTGGATCAATACCTGGCTGGTGTCCGATAACGTTCAGGTTGCACCACAGGAAGTGGAAGTTAGTTCTTATCTGGTCGGACAAATCGATTCGGAAGTCGATACCGACGATCTGAGTAATTTCCAGCTCTGATGGGACGCGTCACGCTGCGTATCACTGGCACACAGCTGCTGTGCCAGGATGAACACCCTTCTCTGCTGGCCGCGCTGGAATCGCATAACGTTGAGGTGGAGTATCAGTGCCGCGAAGGTTATTGCGGCTCCTGTCGTACCCGGCTGGTTGCCGGTCAGGTTGACTGGATTACGGAACCTTTAGCGTTTATCCAGCCGGGAGAGATTTTGCCCTGCTGCTGCAGGGCAAAAGGCGATATCGAAATCGAGATGTAACTCAGTGCAACTCGCTGGTGGAAACCAAAGGCATCACGCCACGTTTTTTCATCTGCACGGCATACAGTGCGCCAGCGAGTACCACCAGCACCGCGCCAGCGACATAAATCATACGATAGCCAACCGACTCAACCATCATTCCCATGATAAAGGCGCCAATCGCCATTCCGGCGTCCATCGCGTTAAAGAACAGTGAATTCGCCACGCCGATTTTATGCGGTTCAACCGAGCTGATAATTTGCGTCTGGAAAACCGGCGTGACCGAACCGTAGCCGATACCGATGAGACCGCCGGAAATAATCATCATGATGCTGCCATTGGTGTAGCCCAGCGCCACCAGACCGATGGTAAAAGCCAACAGACATGGGAAAACAACGTATTTCGGCCCTTTTTTATCACAAATATTCCCGGTGAAGGTACGGCATATCATCAGGAAAATCGCGTAGCACAGCAGGAAATTACTGGCCGCCGCCATTAAATCCAGCTCACGCGCATACAGCGCCAGGAAAGCCGACACGCCGGCATAGGAAAAAGTCATAAAAAAGGTGACCAGCGCAAAAGGCAAGGCGGCGCGGTCAAACATCGCGGCAAAACCCAGATTCGGTTTCGAACCATCGGCATGACGAATTACCGGAGGGACCGTCACAATCAGGGAAAGTACAATCCCTAACGCCGCTACAGCGGAACAAAGCCAGAATGCGGCAGTGAACGCGTTCCAGCGGGCCATATTCAAACCGATCCACGGTCCTACGACCATCGCAAGGCCCATCGCTAAAGAGAAAAAGCTGATGCCCTCTCCACGTCGGGAGGCCGGAATTAACCGCGCTGAAATAGTTCCTTTTACCGTGGTAATAACACCAAACGTAATCCCATGAAGTACGCGGATAAAGAGCAGCGACTCGATAGAATGGCAAACCGGATACAGCGCGGTAATCACCAAAAAAGCCAGAGAAGAGAGCACCAGAATCTTTTTATTCGAATATTTTCCCACCCACTGTCCGGCAAATGGCCGAATAACAATTGCCGCGGCCAGGAAACATGTCACTAACAGCCCGGCCTTATCTGCAGAAGCATGCAGGCGATCAGCAATATAAATGGGTAATAAAGTTAGCAGTACATAAAAAACAAAAAAGATAATAAAACTGACTATGGTGATTGCCCAAAAATCCTTCGTCCATAATTTTTCTTTCATTCTTAACGACCCGCTCAGATGGCGCACGCAGGCAACGCTCAGCTCAACTGAACACCTATCAGGTGCGTCAAAATGTGATGTATTCGATAGAATCGCAGTATAAACAAGTGCACTCTATTAGAAAAATTAATCGTTTTAATTATATTGATTAGGTTTTACTAATGACGCTAACCCAAATCCACGCCCTGCTTGCCGTACTGGAGTACGGCGGATTTACCGAAGCCAGCAAACGGCTATACATGACGCAATCCGCCGTCAGCCAGGCCATCTCCGCGCTTGAGGAGGAGCTCGGCATTGACATATTGATTCGTGAGCGTCGTAAAGAGATTGAGCTTACCGCCGCCGGTAGCCGCATCGTCAGGCACTTACGCGCGATCCAGCGCGACGTCAACGCGGTAAAAGAGATTGCCGAACAAGAAAAAAAGAACCCGGCCCGTACGCTACGGATTGGCTGTTTTCCCAGCGCCTGCGCCTGCATTTTACCCGGCGTCATTCGCTATTTTGAAAGCCATCATCCAAATGTAAAAATTATCCCTTATGAAGAGAACAGTACGGCTATTATTGATTCGCTGCAGGACGGAAGTATTGATGCCGGTTTCGTTCCTTTTCCGGTCAACGGTATGTATTGCGTCCCCATTTACCGGGATAAATTCACCGTAGTGGTGCCTGAAAATCATCCCCTGGCGGCCAATAGTACAGTAACGGTCGAAGAACTGATGGACGAACCACTTATTGTCAGTAAAGGTCGTTATGAATTAAGCATTATGGCGTTGTTTAAAGAAAAGGGTATTGAGCCGATATTTAAATATGAATTTAACCATCCCGATACTGCGCTGAATTTTATTCGCCAGGGATTAGGTATCGCCTTATTGCCAGAATTAACCTTAAAAGCCACGACAGGAAAATTATGCTCCGTGGCGCTGGAACCCACCTTTTATCGACAAATTTCCCTGTTAGCAAAAGAACCGCCGGTAGAAGGAAGTCCGCTATTTTTATTACAAAAATGTATGGAAACACTGACCGATGAGGGGTTGCTATAAAACAACCCCGCCTGATGGCATTGCGTTTACCAGACTTACGCTGGCAAACGTTGCGCCAGGCCGGACGAGGCGTTTATGCCATCATCCGGCGCGTCACTTCGACTATGGCAAACCTTTAGTCATTTTTTTGCAGGAACATGACCGCCTTATCCGGGAAGTCAGTGAACAGCCCGTCGACGCCCGCCTTGTTATACAGGATGTCGTACAACTGATTGACGTCTGTGGCATAGTCCGGCAATTGATCGGCACGCACAGTGTAAGGATGCACTACCATCTTATTCTGATGCGCGTCTTGCACCATTCCAGTCAGTTTGATATTCCCTTTCGTTGAGCCTTCCGCGACCAGCATATGGTAATCCGGACCAATACCGTCCGCATATTCCGCCACCTGCTTCATAGCGCCCGGCTTAAACATCCAGTCGTAGTTGTAATTTACCCAACGACCGTCCGGCTGTTTCTGCTGTGTTTCATTCCAGTCGGTATACGCAATAAGTTGAACCAGATTGAGATCCATCCCCATTTTGGGTTCCAGTTCGTTCTTAATACGTTTCAGCTCAGCGACATCAAAACACTGCAAATAGACATTGTCCTGCTTGCCGGTGTAACCATACTTCTTCAGCACTTCCAGCGTTTTCGCGGCAATATCTTTCCCTTCCTGATGATGGAACCACGGCGCTTTAATTTCCGGATAAATACCGATATTTTTACCGGTAGAGTGATTTAATCCCTGAACGAATTCAATTTCCTCTTCAAAGGTATGAATGCGGAAATCAGATTTTCCCATCGGGAAACGGCCCGGATAAGTTTGTACTTTTTTGCCGTTTTCAATATCAAACCCTTCGGTAAACTTCAGGGATTTAATTTCATCCAGCGTAAAATCGATAGCGTAATAGCGCCCATCTTTACGCGCCCGGTCCGGAAAACGGTCAGCGACGTCAGTCACCCGGTCAAGGTAGTGGTCATGGAGGACGACCAGATGGTCGTCCTTTGTCATCACTAAATCCTGTTCCAGATAATCTGCCCCTTGCGCATACGCCATCGCTTTCGCCGGTAGCGTATGCTCCGGCAGATAACCGCTGGCGCCACGGTGGGCGATAACGACTTTTTCAGCCGCCACGGCGCCGCTTCCGATGGTCATTCCTGCCAACATTAACGCCACGCTAAGGTTTTTCAGTGTGGTTTTCATGTTATTAGCCTCCGTTGCGTTTTAACTGCAGCTCATCATGATGGCGTTTTTCACCAATCATCACGACCACCAGCAGGATTACCGCCAGAATGCTGCCGCCAATCATCACCATAAAGCCGCCATCCCAACCGAAGAAGTCAACGGTATAACCCACAATGGCGCTTGCAGCGACAGAACCGCCCAGGTAACCAAACAGACCGGTAAAGCCCGCCGCCGTACCCGCCGCTTTTTTCGGCGCCAGTTCCAGCGCGTGCAGACCGATCAACATTACCGGGCCGTAGATCAGGAAGCCGATGATAATCATACAAGCCATATCAACGTTCGGGTTTCCTGCCGGGTTCATCCAGTAAACGATGGTCGCGATAGTCACCAGGGTCATAAAGAACACGCCGGTCGCGCCACGGTTGCCGCGGAAGACTTTATCCGACATCCAGCCACACAGCAGCGTGCCCGGAATACCCGCGTATTCATACAGGAAGTAGGCCCAGGAGGATTTATCCAGTGCGAAATGCTTCACTTCTTTCAGGTAGGTCGGCGACCAGTCGAGGATGCCGTAGCGCAGCAGATAAACAAACACGTTGGCGATAGCGATGTACCACAACAGTTTGTTTGGCAGTACGTACTGCATGAAGATCTGCTTCGCAGTCAGCTCTTCTTCCGCTTTTTCGTTGTAGTCGTCCGGATAGTCGTTTTTATACTCTTCGATAGGCGGCAGACCGCAGGATTGCGGCGTATCGCGCATCATTGCGAAAGCGAACAGCGCCACCACAATCGCGCCAAAGGCTGGCATATAGAGCGCCGCTTTCCAGTCGTTAAACCACGCCATCCCCAGCAGGAACAGCAGTGGCGGGATTCCGCCGCCGACGTTATGCGCACAGTTCCAGACCGACACAATGCCGCCGCGCTCTTTCTGCGACCACCAGTGAACCATCGTACGTCCGCACGGCGGCCACCCCATCCCCTGGAACCAGCCGCAAAGGAACAACAGTACAAACATCACGGCGATGCTGGATGTCGCCCACGGTACAAAGCCCATAAACAACATGACTGCTGCGGCCAGAATCAACCCTGCCGGCAGGAAAACGCGCGGATTCGAGCGATCGGACACCGAACCCATTATAAATTTCGAAAAACCATAAGCGATGGAAATCCCGGACAGCGCAAAGCCCAGATCGCCGCGTGAAAAACCCTGTTCTACCAGGTAGGGCATCGCGAGGGCAAAGTTCTTGCGCACCAGATAATACGCGGCATAGCCAAAGAATATCCCCAGGAAAATCTGCCAGCGTAATCGGCGATAGGTCGGATCAATCTCCGCCGCTGGCAAGCGCGCTTTATGCGGCGCTGGTTTAAAAATACTCAACATATTGTAGCCTCCGTGGCCCGTATTTTATTTAGAGGTAAACACCGCAGTTCGTTCAAACAACCCCGCTGCTCCCAGTGTGGCCGCGATGTTAAGTAAAGATACGTCACGTTAATGTGAATTACAGCACATATTGTTACAGATTTATGACTAATGTTCAGAAAGGCGCACGAAATCACGTTTCATTTTCGAATAGTGAGCGATTATGCGCGAAATCAAACATTCCATATGATTTGTATGGCTAAATGATAAAAAACGAACTGTGAGGAAAAACAATGAAAACTCGCGACTCGCAAGCAAGTGACGTGATTATCATTGGCGGTGGAGCAACAGGCGCAGGGATCGCCCGCGACTGCGCGCTGCGCGGTTTACGTGTCATTCTGGTGGAGCGGCATGATATAGCGACCGGCGCGACCGGGCGTAACCACGGGCTGCTGCACAGCGGCGCTCGTTATGCGGTTACCGACGCGGAATCCGCGCGCGAGTGCATTAGTGAAAACCAGATTTTAAAACGGATCGCCCGCCATTGCGTCGAACCGACGGATGGTCTGTTTATTACGTTGCCGGAAGATGATCTTGCGTTTCAGGCCACCTTTATTCGCGCCTGTGAAGCGGCGGGCATTCGCGCTGAAGCCATCGATCCGCAGCAGGCTCGCATCATCGAACCTTCCGTTAACCCTGCGCTCATCGGTGCGGTAAAAGTGCCGGATGGCACCGTGGACCCTTTCCGCCTTACCGCCGCCAATATGCTGGATGCCAGAGAACATGGCGCAATCGTGTTAACGGCGCATGAAGTGACCGGGCTCATTCGTGAAGGCGCAACGGTCTGCGGCGTCCATGTGCGCAACCATCTCACTGGCGAAACCCAGACGCTTCACGCGCCGGTGGTAGTCAATGCGGCAGGTATCTGGGGGCAACGGATCGCCGAATACGCCGACCTGAGTATTCGCATGTTCCCGGCGAAAGGCTCGCTGTTGATCATGGACCATCGGATCAACCAGCATGTCATTAACCGCTGCCGGAAACCATCGGATGCCGACATTCTGGTACCTGGCGATACGATTTCACTGATCGGCACCACCTCTACCCATATTGATTACAATGAGATAGACAGCAACCGCGTCACCGCAGATGAAGTCGATATCCTGCTGCGTGAAGGGGAAAAACTGGCCCCTGTCATGGCGAAGACGCGTATTCTGCGCGCGTATTCCGGCGTCCGCCCGCTGGTGGCCAGCGATGACGATCCCAGCGGTCGTAACGTCAGCCGCGGTATTGTGTTGTTCGACCACGCCGAACGCGACGGGCTTGAAGGCTTTATTACCATTACCGGCGGGAAGCTAATGACTTACCGCCTGATGGCGGAATGGGCGACCGATGCCGTGTGCCGCAAGTTGGGTAATACTCGCCCCTGCATCACGGCGGATACGCCGTTGCCTGGCTCAAAAGAGTCTACGGAACATACGCTGAAACGCATTATCTCGCTTCCCGCGCCGCTACGCGGATCGGCGGTTTATCGGCATGGCGATCGCACGCCGGGGTGGCTGAGCGAAGGCCGCCAACACCGTAGCCTGGTCTGTGAATGCGAGGCCGTCACGGCGGGGGAAGTGCAGTATGCCGTCGAAAACTTAACCGTGAATAGCCTGCTGGATCTGCGCCGTCGCACCCGCGTAGGGATGGGCACTTGCCAGGGCGAGCTGTGCGCCTGCCGCGCGGCCGGGCTATTGCAGCGTTTTAATGTGACGACCGCGGCGCAATCTATTACGCAACTCTCTGAATTTCTGAATGAGCGCTGGAAAGGCGTACAACCTGTCGCCTGGGGAGACGCGCTGCGCGAAAGCGAATTCACGCGCTGGGTTTATCAGGGATTATGCGGTCTGGAGAAGGAGCACCAGGATGAAATTTGATACGGTTATTATGGGCGGCGGTCTCGCCGGTTTGCTGTGCGGACTGCAACTCCAGCAGCATGGATTACGCTGCGCCATCGTCACCCGCGGACAAAGCGCGCTGCATTTTTCCTCCGGCTCGCTGGATCTACTCAGCGCCCTGCCCGACGGCCAACCGGTGACCGACATTACCGCCGGGCTTGATGCGCTGCGCCGCCAGGCGCCTGAACATCCTTATTCGCGTTTAGGCGCGCAAAAAGTCCTTACGCTGGCGCAACAGGCACAAACGCTACTTAACGCCAGCGGCGCGCAGTTATACGGCGACGTACAGCAGGCGCACCAGCGTATCACGCCGCTTGGCACATTGCGTTCAACCTGGCTTAGCTCGCCGGAAGTACCGGTCTGGCCGTTATCCGCACAGCGAATTTGCGTCGTCGGCGTTAGCGGATTACTGGATTTCCAGGCGCACCTTGCGGCAGCGTCGCTGCGCCAACGCGACCTCAACGTGGAAACCGCAGAAATCGACCTTCCGGAACTGGACGTACTGCGTGATAACCCGACGGAATTTCGCGCGGTCAATATTGCGCGTCTACTTGATAACGAAGAAAAATGGCCACTGCTGTACGACGCGCTGTCGCCAATAGCGACAAACTGCGACATGATCATCATGCCCGCCTGTTTCGGGCTGGCGAACGATACGCTGTGGCGCTGGCTTAACGAACGTCTGCCCTGCGCGCTTACGCTGCTGCCGACGCTGCCGCCATCGGTGCTCGGTATTCGTCTGCACAATCAGCTCCAGCGCCAGTTTGTCCGTCAGGGCGGCATCTGGATGCCGGGCGATGAAGTGAAGAAAGTCACCTGCCGTCGCGGTACCGTGAGCGAAATATGGACCCGCAACCATGCCGATATCCCACTGCGCCCACGTTTTGCCGTACTTGCCAGCGGTAGCTTCTTTAGTAGCGGTCTGGTTGCCGAGCGCGAAGGGATCCGCGAACCTATTTTAGGGCTCGACGTACAGCAAACGGCCACCCGCGCCGAATGGTATCAACAACATTTCTTCGACCCACAGCCCTGGCAGCAGTTTGGCGTCGTGACGGATGACGCTTTCCGCCCCTCCCTTGCGGGCAACACGGTAGAAAATCTGTATGCAATAGGTTCTGTGCTGGCGGGATTCGATCCTATAGCTGAGGGATGCGGCGGCGGCGTCTGCGCAGTCAGCGCCCTCCAGGCCGCGCACCATATCGCTGAGCGTGCAGGAGAACAGCAATGAGCGACACACGTTTTGAAAGTTGTATTAAATGTACGGTGTGCACCACCGCGTGCCCGGTCAGCCGCGTTAATCCAGGCTACCCTGGCCCTAAACAGGCCGGACCGGATGGCGAACGCCTGCGTCTGAAAGACGGCGCGCTGTATGATGAGGCGCTGAAATATTGCATTAACTGCAAACGGTGTGAGGTCGCCTGTCCGTCGGACGTGAAGATTGGCGATATCATCCAGCGCGCCCGCGCGAAATACGATACGACGCGCCCGTCATTGCGTAACTTTATTCTCAGCCATACCGATCTGATGGGCAGCGTTTCAACGCCGTTCGCGCCGGTGGTCAATACCGCCACCGCATTAAAGCCAGTGCGCCAGTTGCTTGATTACGCGCTCAAAATCGATCATCGCCGCACCTTACCAAAATACTCTTTCGGCACCTTCCGCCGCTGGTATCGTAGCGTGGCGGCGCAGCAGGCTAAATACAAAGATCAGGTCGCCTTTTTCCATGGCTGTTTTGTGAATTACAACCATCCGCAGCTCGGAAAAGATCTGATTAAGGTGCTGAACGCAATGGGTACCGGCGTACAGTTACTGAGTAAAGAGAAGTGTTGCGGCGTACCGCTGATCGCTAACGGTTTTACGGATAAAGCTCGCAAACAGGCTATCAGCAATGTGGAGTCGCTACGCGAGGCGATTGCCGTCAAAGGTATTCCGGTCATCGCCACGTCATCCACCTGTACGTTTGCGTTGCGCGATGAATATCCTGAAGTGCTGGACGTGGACAACGCCGGGCTGCGCGAACATATCGAGCTGGCCACCCGCTGGCTATGGCGCAAACTGGATGCCGGGAAAACGCTGCCGCTTAATCCTTTGCCGCTGAAAGTGGTCTACCATACGCCGTGTCATATGGAAAAAATGGGCTGGACGCTTTACACGCTTGAACTGTTGCGGCAAATTCCGGGGCTTGAATTGACGGTACTTGATTCACAGTGCTGCGGCATTGCCGGTACGTATGGATTTAAAAAGGAAAACTATCCGACATCACAGTCCATCGGCGCGCCGCTGTTCCGCCAGATTGAAGAGAGCGGCGCCGACATTGTCGTCACCGATTGTGAAACCTGTAAGTGGCAAATTGAGATGTCTACAAGCAAACGCTGCGAACACCCCATTACGCTACTCGCCCAGGCGCTCGGCTAAGTAAAAAGCGCCGGAGCCCCTCCGGCGCCATTACCCTACTCACCAGGGCCGATTTTCCATCAGACATATACCCTTCATACTTCAAGTTGCTTATGTGTTGGCTACGGATTATTTTGGGTATAAACGCGGATGTCTCTTTGCAATAACCTGCCCTATTTGGTCAACCATGACCGCTAACCCACGGGGTCATGACAGATAACGACGTTACTGTTTATAGAGCAATATCTCTTGTATCGACGCGTTACCAGCCCCCTTTAAAGAGGGGGATAACTGAATATCCCCAATAATAATTGAGAGTTATGTGAATAATAAGAAAATCAGGTCTATGCCTGATTTAATATATCCTTCACTAATAATAATATTTTTACAAATAATTATACATTACATCATATTCGCTACTTTCACCTACCAGGAAACAGAGCAAAATGAATATATGTGTAAATTCACTTTACCGATTGAGCATACCGCAATTTTACAGCTTATATGCAGAAGAGGTGAGCGATGAGACGCTTGCGTTGTTGTTTAGCGCAGTAGAGAACGGTGATCAGAATTGTATTGATCTGTTATGCAATCTTGCGTTACGCAACGATGAGCTGGGACATAGAGTTGAGAAATTTCTTTTTGATCTCTTTAGCGGAAAAGTATCGGGCTCACCAGATATAGATAAAAAAATCAATCAGGCTTGCCTTGTATTACATCAAATCGCCAATAACGATATAACAAAAAATAATACTGAGTGGAAAAAGCTACATGCCCCTTCCAGATTACTTTATATGGCCGGTTCCGCGACAACCGACCTTTCTAAAAAAATAGAAATAGCACATAAAATTATGGGCGACCAGTTCGCTCAGACAGATAAAGAACAGGTTGGAGTTGAAAATCTTTGGTGTGGTGTGCGAATGATGTCGTCAGATGAGCTGGCAGCTGCAACGCAAGGTCTGGTTCAAGAATCACCTTTTCTCTCGGTAAACTATCCCATTGGGCTTATTCATCCTACCACCAAAGAAAATATATTAAGCACTCAGCTACTTGAAAAGATTGCTCAATCAGGATTATGTGAAAATGAAATCTTTCTGATAAATACAGGAGATCACTGGCTTCTCTGTTTATTTTATAAACTTGCAGAAAAAATAAAATGTCTCATATTTAACAGTTATCATGATTTAAATGAAAATACTAAGCAAGAGATTATAGAAGCAGCAAAAATTGCAGGCATATCAGAAAACGAAAATATTGATTTTATTGAAACTAATTTACAAAATGATGTACCCAACGGCTGTGGTCTATTTTGTTACCATGCAATTCAACTCTTATCGAATGCCGGACAAAACGATCCTGTTACCACACTACGAGAATTTGCGGAAAATTTCTTAACGCTTCCAGTAGAGGAAAAAACACTATTTAACACCCAAACCCGGCGACAAATATATGAATACAGTCTCCAGTAATGGTGAGTACTTAGAGCCTATCCCATTAGGCTCTTATCCTGAAATGATGCTCTGCGAAGAATTTATAAGTATATAAGGGTGGGAAGGCCAGACCTTCCCACTAAAAGTTCTATGCCGTCAATGATTCAACCACGTCTATCCAGCCATGCTCGCTGGTAATGTCCTCGCCATTAAGCCAGCGGCGCAGCATATTTAGCGCCATCATCGCGCAGACCTCCTGACGTATTGCCAGACTATACCGATTGGCGCTAAAACGCACACGTAAGGCATACGTGCCATCCGGCGTCGCCAGCGCGAAATTAAGATGTTCGTTTTCCAGCCCCGACACGGCCAGCGCCAGACCGGCATAATGATTGCTGCGCCGTTCTGTCGTCCAGTGTGCCGTTTGCGCCAGCGTCTCTTCCTGAGAAGGAACGACTTCGCTGGCAAGAACAGGCGCCCCGGCGCGGGAAAGCTGTAGCGCCAGTAAGCCGCTGGTGTATTGCTCGCTCAACGTCAGACTCAACTGCCTTTCCTGCAGGCGGCGGGCTATTTGCGCCGGCAGGTTTTCCGTACCTTCAAAAATCAGGTTCTGTCCGGCGACCCGTTTGACCTCTGGCCATAACGCCAGCATCGCCTCCCGTTGCGTCGCCGGGCCGGTCAATTTCAGTTCAATGATCGGCATTGATGAGCGATACCCCATCGTCACGCCGGGCGGCAACAGCAGTGAATCGAGACGCTGCGCGAGGTCACTTTCTGAACGTCCAAAAGTCGTTAACCGCAGGCAAAGCGGCGGCTCCGGCAGCGAAAAACGCGCGCGTAACCGCGGTAAGATTTCCTTCTCCACCATAACCTTAAATTCCGACGGTACGCCGGGGGTGAAAAACATCAGGCAGCGGTTGAGCTGGAGCGCAAATCCACAGGCAGTGCCGACCGGATTATTAATAAACTCCGCGCTGGCAGGCAGTTCCGCCTGTTTACGGTTGCTCGGCGCCATCACGCGACCACGCTGCTGAAAGTAACGTTCCATTTCGGTCAGCCACGCCTGGTGCAGTACTAATCCTTCGCCTTTTGCCGTTGCCGCGGCGAGCGCGCTTAAATCATCGCTGGTCGGCCCTAACCCGCCATTAACAATCAAAACATCAGCATGTTGACTGCGTTCACGCAAGATAGCGACCAGACTGTCCAGATTATCGCCTACCGTATTTCGCCGTGATAACGGAACGCCCTGATGAAAGAAAAAATCAGCCAGCCAGGCGGCATTGGTGTCAACGATTTGTCCGTGCAACACCTCATCCCCGGTGGATAGCATTTCCACATTTAGCATTGTGTTCTCCTGCTCTTATGATGAAAACACTATAACGCAAAGAGGAATAGGACGTGGAAAGAAGAATGACGGGAAAAGGGGGAATATGGCGCGACGATTGCCGCGCCGTTAGCATCAAAAGCTGGCGTTTACGCCAACATAAGGGCCGTCAGCAATCGCATTATCGCGGTTGCCGTCTTTACCCGCCAGGTTCAGGTAACGATAACCGGCTTCAATGCTCAGCGGGCGCATAATGGTGAAACGCGCGCCTGCATTCGCTTCTTCATAACTGTCGATACCGCTGGACAGCGAATCTGGTGAATAATAATACTCGCCGAACAGACGGAAGCTGTTGCCGATTTTCCATTGTAGCCCACCGCCGACAGCCGCCGCATAGCCTTCATCGCTGTCTTTCGGATTGGTATAAATACCTTTACCGCCGACCGTCGCCAGCAGCGGTCCCACCGGAATGTTCAGCCCCAGACCCACGCCCGCAGCGTCGCCATCATCATCGTTGTGCATCCAGTTGCCGCTTAGCGCCAGTCCCGTCGATTCCGTACCAAAACCCACGCCAATGTTGGTGTAATCTTCGCCCGCCTGGCCGCTAATACTGATGGCCTGCGCCGATGCAGAAACGAACAGCATTCCGGCAAAACCTAATAATATGCTTTTTTTCATTTTTACCCTTTCCAGCAAGCACATAAAGAAAAACTCCCCAAAACGGCAGAATTGTACTGCCAGACGCTGAGGAATCAATGCACTAAAAAACCATTCCAAAAACATATTGTAACGAAATACTACTTTCGCCATGCCGCATCATTGCGCCATCACATGGCGACGCCTGCATCAACAAAATTAACAAAAAACGCAGTCTGCGTTATCGCTTCCATTTTTCACAAAGAATTTCGCAGAATGATTTGTTAAGCTGACGACCTGGTGGTTTAAGGAAGCGACTTATGCGTCAACGAACTATAGTTTGCCCATTAATTCAAAATGATGGCTGTTATCTGCTGTGCAAAATGGCCGACAACCGCGGCGTCTTTCCCGGTCAGTGGGCGCTGTCGGGCGGCGGGGTCGAGCCGGGCGAACGCATTGAAGAGGCGCTGCGTCGGGAGATTCGGGAGGAACTCGGCGAACAACTAATTCTGAGCGATATTACGCCGTGGACCTTCCGCGACGATATCCGCGTTAAAACCTACGCTGATGGCAGACAAAAAGAGATTTATATGATTTATCTCATCTTCGACTGTGTTTCCGCTAATCGCGATATATGTATTAACGACGAATTTCAGGACTACGCCTGGGTCAAGCCAGAAGAACTGGCGCTGTATGATTTGAATGTAGCGACACGCCACACATTAGCATTGAAAGGGTTATTATAATGACGACAGCCGCTTCAGGCTGTCTTTACGCTTTTAACATGCGGCTAGCCGGGAACAAATTCACCATCTAAAAAGAGTTTTCCGTTTTCCGCATGCATAACGAGCGCATTAAGATAGTCCGGATCAAACTTTACGCCGCGCTTATTTTTTGCAATATACGTCAAACAATGATTATGGGTAAAAATGACTATATTTTTATTCTGCGACTTTTTCAGTAACGTATTGATTGAAGCATAAATACCGCTGCCGCAATCCATCATTTTTTTATCCACCGTAAGCGACCTGCCCGCAGAAAACCAGGTTGCCGACTGGATGGTGCGCACCGTATTACTGGAATAGAGATTGTAATTTTGTATATCGGCACTGAAGGCTTTACCCAGCGCTCTGGCATCTTGCGCACCGTTGACCGTAATCCCCGTGCTGTCTGACAGGCAGGTATTATCGGAACGATCGCACCGCTCGGCATGGCGGAATAACACGACTACCGGATGCTGCTTCGCCAGCGCCGCCAGCGCTTTACCGTTAATCTGCGGTAGACCGTTACCACTCCAGGCATGTTGTGAGGTCAACCCGGCGATAATAACCAACGCCCCCGCCAGAGTCGCGAGATAGCGTTTGTTTTTAATAAAGCGTAGGGTAAATGCCAGCACATTAACCTCTCAGGCAGACAGTGCAGCTAACTTAATAGCAATACGATTAAAATGAAATTCCGCAACGGAAGACCAGGCCAGAAACATAAAAACAGCTTTTGGGCATGCATAAAATGCCTTAAACTTTCGGCGAAAGCAAAGCATAATCCCGTTAAAAATTATCTTTTTACTTCACCTTAATTTCTTAATGTTAATTTAATATTCATCCAGTAGGGTTCAGCTAAATGCGTTAAAAAATAAGCCCTTTTCTATTGCCGAAATATTTGAAAAGCGGCTTTCAATGGCTGAAGGAAAAATGATGTCGGACTTTTTGCCTTTCTCCCGTCCGGCGATGGGCGCGGAAGAGCTTGCTGCCGTTAAGACCGTACTGGACTCAGGTTGGATAACAACTGGCCCGAAAAATCAGGAACTGGAAGCGGCGTTTTGTCGGCTAACAGGCAATCAATATGCCGTTGCCGTCAGTTCAGCCACTGCCGGTATGCACATCGCGTTGATGGCGCTGGGCATTGGTGAAGGCGACGAGGTCATTACACCGTCAATGACGTGGGTTTCTACGCTAAATATGATCGTTTTACTCGGCGCGAACCCCGTCATGGTCGATGTCGATCGCGATACGCTGATGGTCACGCCTGAACATATCGAAGCCGCGATTACGCCACAAACCAAAGCAATTATTCCCGTCCACTACGCTGGCGCGCCCGCCGATCTGGACGCTATTTACGCTCTTGGCGAGCGTTATGGCATTCCAGTGATTGAAGACGCGGCGCACGCGACAGGAACCAGCTACAAAGGTCGCCACATTGGCGCCCGGGGCACCGCGATTTTCTCCTTCCACGCCATTAAGAACATTACCTGCGCTGAAGGCGGTATCGTCGTCACGGATAACCCGCAATTCGCCGATAAACTGCGCAGTCTCAAGTTTCACGGGCTTGGCGTTGATGCCTGGGATCGACAGAGCGGAGGACGCGCGCCACAAGCGGAAGTCCTGGCGCCGGGCTACAAATATAATTTGCCCGACCTCAACGCCGCTATCGCGCTTGCTCAGTTACAGAAACTGGATGCGCTTAACGCTCGCCGCGCCGCCATCGCAGCGCAGTACCACCAGGCAATGGCAGACCTGCCTTTTCAGCCTCTGAGCCTTCCGTCGTGGGAACATATTCACGCCTGGCATTTATTCATTATCCGGGTCGATGAAGCCCGCTGCGGTATTACCCGGGATGCTCTGATGGCATCGCTGAAAACGAAAGGCATCGGCACAGGACTGCATTTCCGCGCCGCGCATACGCAAAAATATTATCGCGAACGTTTCCCAACGCTCACGCTGCCTGACACCGAGTGGAACAGCGAGCGGATCTGCTCACTGCCGCTCTTCCCGGACATGACCGAGAGTGACTTTGATCGAGTCATTACCGCCCTTCATCAGATAGCAGGACAATAAGCATGTTTGACGCCGCCCCCATAAAAAAAGTCTCGGTGGTTATTCCTGTCTATAACGAACAGGAAAGCCTGCCGGAATTGATAAGACGCACCACCACCGCCTGCGAGAGCCTGGGCAAAGCGTGGGAGATTTTATTGATAGATGATGGTAGCAGCGATAGCTCGGCGGAGCTGATGGTTAAGGCGTCCCAGGAGGCCGATAGCCATATCATCTCTATTTTACTCAACCGTAACTACGGTCAACATGCAGCGATTATGGCGGGGTTTAGCCATGTAAGCGGCGATCTTATCATTACGCTGGATGCCGATCTGCAAAACCCGCCGGAAGAGATCCCGCGCCTGGTGGCGAAAGCCGATGAAGGGTTCGATGTGGTAGGCACCGTGCGCCAGAACCGACAGGACAGCCTGTTTCGCAAATCGGCGTCAAAAATCATTAATCTGCTGATCCAGCGCACAACGGGCAAAGCGATGGGCGATTACGGCTGCATGTTACGCGCCTATCGCCGCCCTATTATCGATACTATGTTGCGCTGCCATGAACGCAGCACCTTTATCCCTATTCTGGCCAACATTTTCGCTCGTCGGGCTACCGAGATCCCGGTGCATCACGCTGAACGTGAATTTGGCGACTCTAAATACAGTTTTATGCGTCTCATTAACCTGATGTATGACCTGGTGACCTGCCTGACGACGACGCCGCTGCGCCTGTTGAGTCTGCTGGGCAGCGTTATCGCCATCGGCGGGTTTAGCCTGTCGGTATTGCTTATTGTACTTCGCCTGGCGCTGGGGCCGCAGTGGGCGGCGGAAGGCGTATTTATGCTCTTTGCCGTCCTGTTTACCTTCATCGGCGCGCAATTCATCGGTATGGGACTGCTGGGCGAATACATCGGTCGCATTTATAACGATGTCCGCGCCCGCCCCCGCTATTTTGTTCAACAAGTTATCTACCCGGAAAGCACGCCGTTTACTGAGGAAAGTCACCAATGAAAGCCGTTATTTTTGCCTATCACGATATGGGATGTCAGGGCGTGCAGGCCGTACTGGATGCCGGGTATGAGATTGCCGCGATTTTTACTCATGCCGACAATCCTGCGGAAAACACCTTTTTTGGCTCCGTCTCCCGGCTGGCGGCAGAATTAGGGATTCCGGTTTATGCGCCGGATAACGTAAACCATCCTATCTGGGTCGACCGCATCGCTGAGCTTGCGCCGGATATTATTTTTTCGTTCTATTACCGCAACCTGTTAAGCGAAGAAATTCTGCACCTCGCCCCGGCTGGCGCGTTCAATCTGCACGGTTCTCTATTGCCTGCCTATCGTGGCCGTGCGCCGCTAAACTGGGTTCTGGTTAACGGCGAAAGCGAAACGGGCGTAACGCTGCATCGTATGGTCAAACGTGCCGACGCCGGAGAGATTGTCGCCAGTCAACGCGTTGCTATTGCGCAGGACGATGTTGCGCTTACCCTGCATCATAAGCTATGTCAGGCCGCGCGCCAGTTGCTTAATAGCATCCTGCCCACCATGAAATGCGGCGATATACCTTCTGTTCCCCAGCGTGAGTCTGACGCTACATATTATGGTCGCCGCAGGCCGGAAGATGGCCTTATCGACTGGCACAAACCGGTTTCCACGGTGCATAACCTGGTGCGGGCGGTAGCCGCCCCCTGGCCCGGCGCGTTCAGCTATAACGGCTCGCAAAAATTCACTATCTGGTCTTCCCGAATTTGTCCGGATGCGCAGGGCGCGCTTCCCGGCTCGGTAATTTCGGTCTCTCCGCTGCGGATCGCCTGCGCCGATGGCGCGCTGGAGATTATTACCGGCCAGGCCGGAGACGGTATTACTGTACAAGGCTCGCAGCTTGCACAGACGCTTGGTCTGGTGGCGGGCGCGCGTTTGAACCGTCCACCAGCGACCAGCGGTAAACGTCGCATTCGCGTTCTCATCCTCGGCGTCAACGGTTTTATCGGCAATCATTTGACCGAACGGTTACTGAATGAAGAGAATTACGAGGTCTACGGTATGGATATCGGCAGCAACGCCATTAGCCGATTCCTGCTCCACCCTCGATTTCATTTCGTGGAGGGAGATATCAGCATCCACTCAGAATGGATCGAATATCATGTCAAAAAATGCGATGTCGTACTGCCGCTGGTAGCAATTGCTACCCCGATTGAATACACCCGCAACCCGCTGCGCGTCTTTGAACTTGATTTTGAAGAAAATCTGCGGATTATCCGTTATTGCGTGAAATACCGTAAACGCGTGGTTTTCCCGTCTACCTCTGAAGTGTACGGCATGTGTACGGACGCCTCTTTTGACGAAGACAAATCGAATCTGATCGTCGGGCCGGTGAATAAGCCGCGCTGGATTTACTCCGTTTCCAAACAGCTTCTCGACCGGGTGATTTGGGCTTATGGCGAAAAAGAGGGATTGCGCTTCACGCTTTTCCGTCCCTTTAACTGGATGGGGCCGCGGCTGGATAGCCTGAACGCGGCGCGTATCGGCAGTTCACGCGCGATAACGCAGTTGATTCTGAACCTGGTAGAAGGGACGCCGATCAAGCTTATCGACGGTGGTCAGCAGAAGCGCTGTTTCACCGATATTCGTGACGGGATCGAAGCATTATTCCGCATTATTGTGAATGATGGCGATCGATGCGATGGCAAAATCATTAATATCGGCAATCCTGACAACGAAGCCAGTATTCAGGAACTGGCGACGCTGTTGCTCGACAGTTTTGATAAGCATCCGCTGCGCTGCCATTTCCCACCGTTTGCCGGTTTCCAGGTCGTCGAAAGCCGTAGTTATTACGGCAAGGGTTATCAGGATGTCGCACACCGGAAACCCAGTATCGACAATGCCAGGCGCTGTCTGGGCTGGGAACCGTCTATTGCGATGCGTGATACGGTTGAAGAAACGCTGGACTTCTTCCTGCGCAGCGTAGATGTCGCGGAACGCGCATCATGACGAAAGTCGGTTTACGCATTGATGTTGATACCTTGCGAGGAACGCGTGAAGGTGTTCCCCGGCTGCTGGCGTCATTGCATCGCCACGGCGTTCAGGCCAGCTTTTTCTTCAGCGTCGGGCCGGACAATATGGGACGTCATCTTTGGCGTCTGATAAAACCGCGATTTTTATGGAAAATGCTACGTTCAAACGCCGCCTCGCTCTACGGCTGGGATATCCTGCTGGCCGGTACCGCCTGGCCGGGAAAAAATATCGGCAACGCCAATGCCGGGATTATTCGTGAAACGGCAACATACCATGAGACGGGACTACATGCCTGGGATCACCATGCGTGGCAGACTCACAGCGGCCACTGGAGTATCCGCCAGCTTGAAGAAGGTATCGCGCGCGGCATAACGGCGCTTGAGGCCATTATCGGAAAACCCGTCACCTGCTCAGCCGCGGCCGGCTGGCGAGCGGATGGGCGCGTTGTTCGTGCGAAAGAGTCGTTCAACCTGCGGTATAACAGCGATTGCCGTGGAACCACCTTATTCCGTCCGCTACTGATGCCGGGCCAGACCGGGACGCCACAAATCCCGGTCACCTTACCCACGTGGGATGAGGTTATCGGCCCCGCCGTTCAGGCGCAGTCGTTCAATACCTGGATTATCTCCCGTATGTTGCAGGACAAAGGCACGCCGGTATATACCATCCATGCGGAAGTCGAAGGTATTGTCCATCAGCCGCTGTTTGAAGATTTGCTCGTTCGTGCACGCGACGCGGGGATCACCTTTTGCCCTCTGGGCGAACTGCTGCCGGCATCGCCTGAGTCTCTGCCGTTGGGGCAAATTGTACGTGGACACATCCCTGGCCGTGAAGGTTGGCTGGGGTGCCAACAGGCCGCGAGCGCCTCATGATGAAATCGATACGCTATTATCTGGCTTTCGCCGCATTTATCGCGCTCTACTATGTTATTCCTGTCAATAGCCGCCTGCTCTGGCAGCCGGATGAAACGCGCTATGCCGAAATAAGTCGGGAGATGCTGGCGTCTGGCGACTGGATCGTGCCGCATTTTCTGGGATTACGTTATTTTGAAAAACCGATAGCCGGTTACTGGATAAACAGTCTGGGTCAGTGGCTTTTTGGCGCTACCAATTTTGGCGTGCGGGCTGGCGCTATTTTAACGACATTGCTGGCCGCAGCGCTGGTAGCATGGCTGACGTTCCGCTTATGGCGGGATAAACGTACCGCGTTGCTCGCCTCCGTTATCTTTCTCTCCCTCTTTGCCGTTTACAGTATCGGGACGTATGCGGTACTCGACCCGATGATCGCCCTTTGGCTTACGGCCGGGATGTGTTGTTTCTGGCAGGGGATGCAGGCCACGACCCGAACGGGCAAGATTGGGATGTTTTTGCTACTGGGCGCAACCTGCGGTCTGGGTGTATTAACTAAAGGCTTCCTCGCCCTGGCCGTACCGGTGGTGAGCGTGCTGCCGTGGGTTATTGTCCAGAAACGCTGGAAGGACTTTTTGCTTTACGGCTGGCTGGCGGTCTTGAGCTGCTTTGTGGTTGTCCTTCCCTGGGCGATCGCCATTGCGCGACGCGAAGCCGATTTCTGGCATTACTTTTTCTGGGTGGAGCATATCCAGCGATTCGCCATGAGCGATGCCCAGCATAAAGCCCCTTTCTGGTACTATCTGCCGGTACTGCTCGCGGGAAGTTTACCGTGGCTGGGGTTACTGCCTGGCGCGCTTAAACTGGGCTGGCGCGAGCGAAACGGCGCATTCTATTTGCTCGGATGGACGATCATGCCGCTTCTCTTTTTCAGTATTGCGAAAGGGAAACTGCCCACCTATGTTCTTTCCTGTTTCGCACCGATAGCGATACTCATGGCGCGCTTCGTCCTGCATAACGTAAAAGAAGGCGTCGCCGCGCTACGTGTCAACGGCGGGATCAACCTGGTGTTCGGGTTAGTCGGGATCGTCGCGGCGTTTGTCGTCTCCTCATGGGGCCCGCTGAAATCGCCGGTGTGGACGCATATCGAAACCTATAAAGTGTTTTGCGTCTGGGGCGTCTTTACTGTTTGGGCGTTTGTGGGCTGGTATAGCCTCTGTCATAGCCCAAAATACCTATTACCCGCGTTTTGTCCGCTGGGACTGGCGCTGCTGTTCGGCTTTTCCGTCCCCGACAGGGTGATGGAGTCCAAACAGCCACAGTTTTTTGTCGAAATGACCCAGGCGCCTTTGGCATCAAGCCGCTATATTCTTGCCGACAGCGTGGGCGTCGCCGCCGGTCTGGCCTGGAGTCTGAAACGAGACGATATTATGCTCTACGGGCACGCGGGCGAACTCAGGTATGGTCTTAGCTATCCTGATGTACAGGATAAATTCGTTAAAGCCGACGATTTTAACGCCTGGCTCAACCAGCATCGTCAGGAGGGCATTATTACGCTAGTACTTTCAATAGCCAAAGATGAAGACATCAGCGCTCTTTCCCTTCCCCCTGCGGACAATATTGATTATCAGGGGCGTCTGGTGTTAATTCAGTATCGGCCTAAATGATCGGCGTCGTTCTGGTGCTTGCCAGTCTGCTCAGCGTTGGCGGTCAGCTCTGCCAGAAGCAAGCGACACGGCCATTGACGGCGGGCGGACGCCGCCGTCACCTGATGCTGTGGCTGGGCCTGGCACTAATATGCATGGGCGCAGCGATGGTGCTGTGGCTGCTGGTGCTACAAACCCTGCCGGTGGGAATTGCTTACCCGATGTTGAGTCTGAATTTTGTCTGGGTCACGTTGGCGGCATGGAAAATCTGGCATGAACAGGTTCCGCCCCGCCACTGGTTGGGCGTCGCATTGATTATCAGCGGCATTATCATTCTGGGGAGTGCGGCATAATGGGCGTAATGTGGGGACTGATAAGCGTTGCGATTGCCTCCCTCGCCCAGTTGAGTTTAGGATTCGCCATGATGCGGCTGCCATCGATAGCGCATCCGCTGGCGTTTATTTCCGGACTGGGCGCATTTAATGCCGCGACCCTGGCGCTATTCGCCGGTTTGGCGGGGTATCTGGTTTCCGTCTTCTGCTGGCATAAAACATTACACACGCTCGCGCTCAGCAAAGCCTATGCGCTGCTGAGTCTCAGCTATGTGCTTGTCTGGGTAGCCTCAATGCTGTTACCCGGTTTGCAAGGCGCTTTCAGCCTAAAAGCGATGCTCGGCGTATTGTGTATTATGGCGGGGGTAATGCTGATTTTTCTGCCCGCCAGATCATGAAGGCTTGCGCGTCAACCTCTGCCATTCGTCGCAGGAATAACAGCGTGCATCAACGATTTTTAAGGTCTGGTGTTTTTCCCGATTAATACAATACTGCGCATCCTGTAAAGGCGACAGGATATCGCCAGGACTCAGTAATATCATGGAATTCGCCTCGGCGATCATTTTTAGCGAACCGCCGCTATCGCACAGCACCAGAACATGGCACGCCCTCTTTTTGACATAATGCGATTTCTTAACCAACCATTCCATAGCGCCCCCGTTTCACGCTTATTGTTCATAACACGTTACACATCAACGGATAAACAAAACGGCAATAGCGATGGAATGGTTGTATATTAACCTAACATTAATTTTTACAGTTCTCACACACCCACTGCTGGAGCGCACGGCGAGATATTTTAATCCCTCCGTTTTTCAGTTCTGACGGCAGCGTCAACCAGCGAACCGGCTGCTGAAAACGCGCCAACTTATCGCGGACCCATTCAGCGAGGTTCACGTCTCCGGCCTGCGATGCATACTCCACAACCGCAACGGGACGATGGCCAAACTCTTTATCTTCTACCGGCACGACGAAGGCTTGTTGCACCAGCGGATGCGCGTTAATAACGCGTTCGACTTCCTCCGGCTGAATGCCTTCGCCGCCGCTAAAGAACAGGTTGTCCAGCCGCCCGGCGATGGTTAGCCTGCCGTGGTTCAGCTCGCCGCGATCGCGCGTGGCAAACCAACCCTCGTCATTAACCAGCGGGATCAGTTTGCCATCACGCCAGTAACCTTCCGCCATACTGGCGGCGCGCAGCCAGACTTCATTATCGACGATTCTGATCTCTCTGCCGGGAAGCGGCGCGCCCACATCATCCGAACCATCGGCCTCTTTGGCGCATACCGTAGACGCGAACTCCGTGAGCCCATACCCGCACCAGCAGCGAATTCCTTGTTTGCTGGCCTGGTCGGTGAGTTCAACCGGAATCACCGCGCCGCCGAGCAAAACGGCTTTCAGCGTCACCGCCGCCCGATTCGCCAGCAGCCGCCATAGCTGCGTCGGCACCAGCGAAGCATGAGTACACCCTGCCAGCATCTGCTCCAGCGGTTGCTTATCGCGTACCGTCATGCGCGCCCCGGCGAAGAGCCAACGCCACATAATACCCTGCCCGGATACATGAAACAGCGGCAGCGATAGCAGCCAGTCATCCTGCGAGCCAAACGGCATTAGCGAAAGCACCCCCTGCGCGCTGGCAAGATGCGCCTGGCACGTATGTACGGCCGCTTTTGGCAATCCTGTGGAACCCGATGTCAGCGTCATGGAAACCAGACGCTGCGGTTGCCAGGCCACGGCATACGCCGCTGTGCTCTTTTGTATCTGCAACGCGGTTAACCCGGAAAATACGTTTTCGCCTTCCAGTGTCAGCGCAAAACGCAGCGTTAACTTCGGCACCAGCGCCTCCAGCAACGTCTGGGGCAACTGCGGATTGACGGGCAGAACCCGCGCGCCGCACTGCATCAGCGCAAGCCATGCCAACAGAGTGCGCGGCTGATTCCCGGCGCGCAGCAGGACACCGTCGCCCTCGCGTACGCCCTGCGCGGCAAACCCGCCCGCCAGCGCATCAATACGCTCACAGAGGGCGTGCCAGCTTAGCACTTCATCGTTCAGGCGCAGAGCGGGCGCCTGGCTGCGAACCTGACGCCAGTGGCGCCACGGCCAGTCCGTGAATGTCATAACAGTCGTTCCAGCTCATCACGCTTCAGACAAGGCAACGCGCTACCGGGCCAGGGACGAATCTGTTGCGCCTGCATCAGATGCAAGGTATCCAGTCCGGGCAGCGTTCCCGGCGTCAACCAGGCGGCAATCCGCGCCAGTTGCGTCAGGCCGAGGCTGGACTCGATTGAAGAGCTGATGACCGCCGTCAGTCCCAACGCATGGGCGGCAGCGACTTGCTCATGCACTTTATCAAGCGATCCGGTCAGCGTAGGTTTGATAACCACAGCCTTGACGCCCTCTTCGGCTTCAAAGGTGAAATCCGCTTCGCGCAGACTTTCGTCCCAGGCAATCGCGATGCCGGTTTCACGGGCAAAGGCGCGGGAATCATCCCGCGTCTTACATGGTTCTTCGAGAAAGGCGATACGAGCGCGGTAGTCTGGATTAACATACTTTGCGAACTGTTGGGCTTTTAGCGGCGTCCAGGCGCGATTCGCATCCAGACGCAGATGCAGATCCGGGATCGCCTCCAGCAGCAAATTAACCACCATGCCGTCGCGTACCGCTTCATAGAGACCCACTTTGACCTTAGCGATTTTCTCGCCGGGCATATCGGCAAGCCGCAGCACCAAATCGTCAGGATCGCCAGTGCATAACGGCGCGGCGCGATAGTCCGCCGCCTCCGGCAATACGCCTGTCAGTTCCGCCAGCGCGCAGCTTGCGCCAAACGCGACCGAAGGCATCTCGGGTAATCCCTCGCTCCCCTGAAGCCAGTCGTTCACCCATGTTAGTAACGCCGTCTGCGCCTCCTCCCACGTTTCCTGACTGAAGCCCGGCAGCGGAGAGATCTCTCCCCATCCCTCACGCTCGCCGTCACGCAGACAAACATACAGCCCGTCGCGAGTTTTTAACCGCCTGTCGCGCAGAACCACCCCCGCGTCCATGGGGATCTGCCAGCGGTATACCTGCGCGCTACGCATTATGGGTTCCGTTTGAATTTGCTGAAGTCAGGCTGACGCTTCTGGTTAAAGGCGTTACGGCCTTCCTGCCCTTCTTCGGTCATGTAGAACAGCATGGTAGCGTTGCCCGCCAGCTCCTGCAGCCCGGCCTGACCGTCACAATCGGCATTCAGCGCCGCTTTCAGGCAACGCAGCGCCATCGGACTGTTTTGCAACATTTCGCGGCACCAGCGCACGGTCTCTTTTTCCAGATCCGCCAGCGGAACGACGGTGTTAACCAGCCCCATATCCAGCGCCTGTTGCGCATCGTACTGGCGGCACAGGAACCAGATTTCACGCGCTTTCTTCTGACCAACGATACGCGCCATATACGAAGCGCCCCAGCCGCCGTCAAAGGAGCCAACTTTCGGACCAGTCTGGCCGAAGATGGCGTTTTCCGCCGCGATGGTCAGGTCACACATCATGTGCAGCACATGACCACCGCCGATGGAATATCCCGCGACCATCGCGACAACCGGTTTTGGACAGGTGCGAATCTGGCGCTGGAAATCCAGCACGTTCAGGTGATGCACGCCGGAGTCATCCTGATAACCGCCGTAATCGCCGCGCACCTTCTGGTCGCCGCCCGCGCAAAACGCTTTATCGCCTTCGCCGGTCAGAATAATCACGCCCACGCTGTCGTCGTAACGGGCATCCGCCAGCGCCTGAATCATCTCTTTGACGGTCAACGGACGAAATGCATTGCGCACCTGCGGACGATTAATGGTGATTTTTGCAATACCGTCGGTGGATTTTTCATAACGAATGTCGGTGTAACCCTCCGAGCAGTCGTGCCATTCTACCGGTGCGTAAAGCATTGTTTCATCAGGATAGATCATAGTGTGTCCTTTAGTCAGAGACGCAGAATCTGAGCCAGACTGTCTACCACGCCAGCGGGGTTTTCCCGATGCGCGTTGTGTCCGGCGTTACGAATAACATGGCATGTCGCCGCCACTTCCTGCGCCAGGGCGCGGAATTTGCTGTCGCGTTCGCCACATAAATAATAAAACGGAAATGCCAGCGCGTTGAGCGCCTCGCGTAAATCCGGCTGGGCGGCAAGCGATGTCGCCTCCAGCATCGCAGCCAGCGTTTCGCCGTTATTCTGGCTACGCAGCGCCGTCAGCGCCTGCCTTTGCTGCGCCGTCAGCGAGGCGAACACCGGCTGCTGATACCAGTCGTGAAAAACCTCAGTCAGGGGTTCACGACGAAAACGCTCTGCCCAGCGCCCGTCGGACAACCGTCTTTCAGCGCGCGCCTGTTCATTTTGCAGCCCCGGATGACCGCCTTCGACCACCAGGCCGCACAGGCCTGGTATTCCCTGGCAGGCTGCCATCATCGCCACCCGGCCGCCAAGAGAGTATCCCACCAACCAAAACTTTAGTATGTTGTAACTAATTAACGTAGCGCGCAGTAATCTGATGACATCGGCAAATCCGTCGACCGGAATAGCCGTAGATCCGCCATGTCCCGGTAAGTCAATATAAAGCCGCGAACAGCCGTGAAACTGTTCGCCAACCGGCTGCCATTCACGGCAATCGCCAGAAAAACCGTGCAGGAAAACCAGCGAGGGCGCCCCAGGCTGTCCGGGCATGTGCTGCGCGTGCAACATCATAGATGGCTTACCTGAGCCAAAAGTTGCTGCAGCGTCTGCGCGCCGTCCGTATCGTTTACCACCAGCTCAATCACCGTTGTCGCCGGGGTTCGCCACGCGCCAGCCAGCGCAGATTCAAGTTCTTCCCAGTTTTCCGGGCGATGATAGCGCAGGTTAAACATGGCGGCCGCATGGTCAAAATGGACGTTTTGCGGCATCAAATAAAAGCGCTCACGTTTGCTTTGCGGCGTCGGCAGCAGGGAAAAGATCTGCCCGCCGTTATTGTTGACCACAATCAACACAAACGGCGCGGATACCTGACGTAGTAACGCCAGCGCGTTAAGATCGTACAGCGCGGATAAATCGCCGACGATAGCCAGCGTCGATTTGGCGCTGGCGCGCTGCACGCCCGCCGCCGTGGAAAGCAGGCCGTCAATGCCGCTTGCCCCGCGATTGCTGTATACCGGATAGCCGGCCGGCAACTGTGACAGCGCGTCGATCAGACGTACCACCAGACTATTGCCCACGAACAATTGCCCCTGCTCCGGCAGATAGTCGCGGATACGGTGCGCCAGCTGCGCTTCGCCAAAGGTGTCTCGCTGCGCGACCACCCGTTGCCACGCCAGTTCCGCCAGACGCGGGATCTCTACACACCACGGTTTACGTTTTTCCGCCGGATGCATCTCCAGCCAGTCGGCGATTTTCGCTACCAGTCTGCGTCCACGATGGTGCGCCGGGTCCAGACGACCTTCAATATTGTCGATTACCCAATACTCTTCCGGCTCGCAGGTTGCCTGCCATTGCAGTAAGCGTTTTCCGGTAAGGCTACTGCCAAGCTGGACGACAATCTGCGCCTGCTGCAGTTCGGTAACCGCTTTGGCGTTGCCGAGCCACAGGTCGGCGCACGGCAGCGGCTGCCCGGTTTGCGACAATACGTCGCCAATTAATGGCCATCCCAGAGTTTGCGCCCACTGCGCCACTTTTTTGCCTTCTTCCGCGCTCATACGCCCGGCGACGACAACGCCGCGTTTTTGTCGCCAGAAGAACCAGTCGCGCTGTTTGTCGCTTGCCAGTCGACGCGCTTCGCGCAGCCAGGGTTTTTCATCCTGCCACCAGTCGCCGAGACGCTGCTGCCAGACCAGACCGGTATCATTCATATCGCCATACAGAGGTTCGGCAAAAGGACAGTTAATGTGCAGCGCGCCCGCATGAAGCATGGCGAGCGCATTGTCGATGGTCGACACCAGCCAGCGCGCCGGAATATCCTGCGTGGGACGCGGCAACGACAGAGTTTGGGAGGGGTGCGAGGCAAACATCCCCGCCTGACGGATCGCCTGGTTGGCGCCGCAGTCAATCAGCTCTGGCGGGCGATCGGCGGTAAGTAAAATGAGCTTCTCGCCCGTCAGCCCCGCCTCAATCAACGCCGGATAGAGGTTCGCCACGGCGGTACCTGAAGTGACAATAACGGCAACCGGCTGCTGGCTGACTTTCGCCAGCCCTAACGCCAGATGACCAAGCCCACGCTCATCAAAGTGCGTATGGTGAATAAAAGCAGGATTCTCTGCCGCCGCCAACGTGAGCGGCGTGGAACGGGAACCAGGGGCGATACAAACATGCCTGACGCCATGACGGGTTAAGGCTTCCAGGATGACCGCCGCCCAGCGCCGGTTAAATGCACTTACTGACATGAGTTTGTCCGGTATCAATCATTGGGACTAAGTATAAAGAGCTGCAAAAATGGATTATTGATATGGGTCGGGAATATGTGACTCATTACGCATCCATCTGCAATAAGGTACGTAACCCGGCCGCTTTATTATCTATTTCCTGCCATTCCTGTTCCGGATCGGAGCCGCGGACGATTCCCGCGCCGGCATACAATCGCACCACATTGGCCGTCACTTTGGCTGAACGTAACGTCACGCAAAACTCACTTTGCCGCGTGGAGAGATAGCCTGCCGACCCGGCATACCATTCACGTTCGAACGGCTCATGTTGTTCTATAAAACAACGCGCGGGTTCACGAGGGATCCCGGCGACCGCTGCGGTAGGCTGTAACTGGTGCAGGCAGAGCGTGTCGTCCGCCTGATTAAGCGCCGTCCAGATACAGCGGCGCAAATGCTGTACCTTGCGCAGTCTGAGCACCTGCGGCGGCAGCACATCCAGCGAGTGGGTGCAGTTTTGCAGTCGCTGGCAGATGTCTTCGACAACCAGCATATTTTCTCGCTGGTTTTTATCGTCTTTCATTAACCATTCGCCAAGCTGCCAGGCTTTATGGTTATCCGGATGGTTCGCCACCGTCCCGGCCAGCGCTTCGGTACGCAGCGCCGTTTCACGCCGCCGCCAGAGCCGCTCCGGCGATGATCCCAAAAAGGCGGTATCGGCGGAAAAAGCCATAAAAAAGTGGTAGCAGTTGAGATTTAAACGACGACTGGACGCCATCATCGCGGCGGCATTGACCGGACGGGAGAATTGTAAGTCGGTGGCCCGCGCCAGCACAACTTTATCAAACGCCTCTTGCGCAATGGTGTGGGTGGCCTGCTGAATCAGCTTCACCCAACCGTCTTTGTCCGGCCAGTGTTGTTCGCTCGTGAGCGAAAGGCGCAGCGCCGGAACAGGCTTAATGCCGACCAGAGAAGCGAGAAACGCTTTCGCCTGGCGCGCATCATCGCGTAGCGAAACGTCACTGTGCAGATGTAAGCGTAAGGTCGCCGTACCCCCGCTACGTCGCCACTCCAGCCGCGGCAGCAATAAGTAGCCCTCTTTCGGCTCGAACGCATTCAGCCCCCAAATACGCAGGTCAGGCTGCGCGTGCTGACGTAAAAACCGTTGCGCCAGATCGAGCGATGAAAAGACGGTGATTGCCCCGAGAACGGCAGCTTCTTCGTCGCCATTACGCTGTTGCCAGTAGAATTGCGGAAAGGATGACTGGCTGGCCAGCCAGCTCAATGCATCGAAGGCATCGTTTAAAGGGAAAGGCGCATCGAAAACGCAAAGCCCTGGCGTCGCCGGTATCTCTTGCGATAGCTGACGCGTCAGATTTTCCAGCGCAGTAGTAATAGAATGCACGCGGACCCTCCCTGTTAAAAACCCCACATTATACGGGGTACTGCCCTAAAAAAGCAGTACCTCATTTAGGGAGGGTTGCAATTCTGTTCAGTGGGGGGATTTAGCGCCGCGCCAGCAGCAGTCCAAGTACCAGTCCTACCGCCGCGCCTACGCCAATACCCTGCCAGGGTTTTTCATGAACGTAGTCATCCGCTTTATAAACGGCCTGCTTTGCCCGGTAATAATAGCTATCCGACGCATGGCTTACGCGGTTTTTCACCTCTTCCAGCGCTTGTTCCGCGCGGGCTTTCAGCTCAATGTATTTTTGATCGGCGGGATCGCCTGAGGAACGTAAAATCTCTTCCAGCGTTTCGCTGAGCAAAGTCAGATCATCATCAACACGTGATTCACCAAATTGATATGACATTCTCATTCTCCGTTGTGTTAACACCTGCTCCTAACTATAGTCAACGGTTTCGGTTTATGCCTGATGAACCTCCCGCGCCATTCCCCGGTGCGGAATGCCATCTTCGTCATAAACATCGGTGACGGGAATAAAACCAAACCGCGCATAAAAAGGTTGCAGATGCGCCTGCGCCCCCAGATATAGCGGCTTATCCGGCCAGTGCCGCCCACAAGATTCCAGCGTTTTCGCCATTAATTGCTGGCCCAGTTTCGCCCCTCGCCAGGCATCGCTGACGATCACCCGGCCAATGACAACCGGGTCTGATTCATTATCGCTTTTCAGAATCCTCGCATACGCCACCAGCTCATCCTGATGCCAGCCCAGAATATGCCGATTGTCGCCGACTAAATCATCGCCATCCACATCCAGGTAAGGACAGCGCTGTTCTACCACAAAGACCGCGCAGCGCAATTTGAGTAGCGCGTAAAGTTGAGGAACGGTAAGTTCGCTATGGTGGAGATCCTGCCAGTCAATCATGATGCGCTCCTGTGTTGTGGTAATCTTGGGTTAAACGATAACCAAACGTGTATGGACAAGATGGAATTAATTTTTTTAGGTACGTCCGCAGGCGTTCCCACGCGCTCACGCAATGTAACGGCAATTTTATTACATCTGCAACATCCAACGCAGCCGGGAGTATGGCTTTTTGATTGCGGCGAAGGGACACAGCATCAAATGCTTAATACCGCGTTTCATCCCGGTAAGCTTGAGCGCATTTTTATCAGCCATCTTCACGGCGATCATTTGTTTGGCCTGCCGGGTCTGCTATGCAGCCGGTCGATGGCGGGGAATCCTCATCCGCTAACCGTATACGGGCCTCAAGGCGTGCGTGAGTTTATTGCAACCACACTGCGCCTTAGCGGTTCATGGACCGATTTTCCGTTGCAAATTGAAGAAATTAGCGCAGGCGATATTCTTGACGACGGTCTGCGTAAAGTGACCGCGTTCAGGCTGGAGCATCCACTGGAGTGCTACGGATATCGCGTTGTTGAACATGACAAGCCTGGCGCGCTGAATGCCAGGGCGTTAAAAGCCGCAGGCGTTACGCCCGGCCCGCTGTTTCAGGCGTTGAAGGCAGGAAAAACCGTCACGCTTGTCGATGGAAGGCAGATCAATGGCGCCGACTACCTTGCTCCCGCCGTGGCCGGGAAATCAGTGGCGATTTTCGGCGATACCGCGCCCTGCGAGGCCGCCCTCGCGCTGGCGCAAGGCGTGGATGTGATGGTCCATGAAACCACGCTGGATGCGTCAATGGAGGAGAAAGCCAACGCTCGCGGACACAGCTCCACCCGTCAAACCGCGACGCTGGCGCGGGAAGCTGCCGTCGGTCGGCTGATCATGACCCATATTAGCTCACGCTATGACGATAAAGGCTGTCAGCGCTTACTGGCGGAATGCCGCGCTATTTTCCCGGCGACGGAGCTGGCTTACGATTTTTCTGTTTTCCCGGTTTAGCGCTCCATTTTTTGTCCTCATTGCCGATAACACTAAAAAAGGCAGGCTTTCATAATGAGGTTAGGATGGACAATTTTCAGAAAGATATTGATGACAGGGCCAATTTAACCCTGTCCAACCGTTTTGAACTGCTGTTATTCCGTCTTGGTACATCGCTGCATGAACAGAAGTCAGAGCTGTTCGGCATCAATGTATTTAAGCTGCGCGAAATCGTACCAATGCCCGCCTTTACGCGCCCGGCAGGCATGAAAGCGCCGCTATTGGGCATGGTCAATATTCGGGATCAGGTCATTCCGGTGATTGATTTGCCAGCGGTAGCGGGCTGCAAGCCGGAAACCGGGCTGAATATTTTGCTGATCACCGAATATGCGCGCAGCGTACAGGCATTTGCCGTCGAGTCGGTGGAAAATATTATGCGTCTTGACTGGCAACAGGTGCATACCGCCGAGAAAGCCGTCAACGGTCGCTACATCACCAGTATTGCCTGCCTGGATGACAACAAAGAAACCAACAACCTGGCGCTGGTGCTCGACGTTGAGCAGATCCTTTATGATATTGTCCCCTCCAGCCACGATCTGCGCGCCACCAATCTGAAGACCAATAAATTTTATATTACCCCAGGCGCGGTAGCCATTGTGGCGGAAGACTCCAAAGTCGCCCGCGCGATGCTGGAAAAAGGGCTGAATGCGATGGGAATTCCGCATCAGATGCATGTGACCGGCAAGGATGCATGGGAGAGAATCCAGCAACTGGCGCAGGAAGCGGAGGCCGAAGGTAAGCCAATTAGCGAGAAAATCGCGCTGGTCCTGACAGATCTTGAGATGCCGGAGATGGATGGCTTTACGTTAACGCGTAAAATTAAAACCGATGAACGGCTGAAAAAGATCCCGGTCGTTATTCACTCTTCCCTTTCCGGCAGCGCCAACGAAGATCATATACGTAAGGTGAAGGCCGACGGCTACGTGGCCAAGTTTGAGATTAACGAACTCTCTTCGGTCATTCAGGAAGTGCTGGAGCGCGCAGCAACAAACAGCCAGGGACCACTGATCAGCCGCAAAAGCGCCTGACGTAACAGGGGATGCCTACAGTACAGGCATCCCCTGACGCTTAGTGAGACAAGCCTTCCGCCAGTTTTACCAGTTTAATAAACTCCGCGTGATAGCCTTGTTTATCTTCCCCGCGCGCCTGTTCACCCCATTTAATAATTTGCGGCCAGGTTGTATCTGCCAGCGTTTCTGAGCCACGCAGTTTTTGCCCGAAAGCCGCTACCGCCGCGCGGAAACGAAAATCTTCAGAGGCGTCAGCAAAGATCGGCATTTTTCCCATAACGACCGGGAACTCGGCTAATGTACTTTCGCTGCCCTGCGGCGCTTTCCAGCGCAATTTGATCCACGCCAGCTCGCTTGATTTTGTTGGCTTTGAGGCGGCTTTGTCCTGAGCGTAGCGCAGTTTATCCACCGAGGCTTTCTGCCCGTTAAGCGTCAGTTCAAAGAATAGCGTGACGTGTTTACCCGCGCCGATATCACCCGCATCAACCTTATCGTTATTGAAATCCTCGTCGCGCAGTTGGCGTTTTTCATAACCAATCTGCCGGTACTCAGTCACCCACTGCGGATTAAATTCGATTTGCGATTTTACATCTTTGGCAACGGTGACCAGCGTTTGATGCATCTCATCTTTGAGGACTTTTTGCGCCTCGGAGAGGGAGTCGATGTAGCTGTAATTACCGTTACCCACATCAGCAATTCTCACCATCATGGCTTCGTTGAAATTGTCATCGCCGACGCCCAGCGTAGATAAAGTAATACCTTTCTCGCGCTCTTTTTTTACCAGCGCTTCGATGTCTTTGGGATCGGTAATACCGAGGTTAAAATCACCGTCAGTGGTCAACAAAATGCGGTTAACGCCGCCTTTGATAAACCCTTTTTCGGCCTGCTCGTAGGCTAGTCGTAATCCCGCTTCACCACCGGTACTCCCGTAAGCATCCAGATTATCAATTGCCGCTTTAATCGCGGTTGTGTTATTTCCCGCTGTAGACGCCAGCGCAACGTGAGTGCCGCCCGCGTAGGTCACAATCGTAATGTTATCCTGCGCACGCAGATCGTTCACCAGCAGTTTTAGCGCCGACTGGATCAGCGGCAGGCGTTCCGCTGGCTGCATAGAGCCGGAAGTATCAATGAGAAAAACCAGGTTGGCAGGTGGCAGATCTCTGGTCTGCATGTCCTGGGCCTGAACATCAACTTTTAATAGCGTACGCTGCGCGTTCCACGGCGAGGGAGCCAGTTCGTATTTAACCGCAAATGGCATCGGTATACAGGCCGCAATGGGTTTAGTGTTATCCTGCTTATCCGCAACGGGCTGAGGCGCGGGAAAATAGTTGAGCATCTCTTCTACCCGCACGGCTTCCGGCGGCGGCAGTTGTCCCTGATTCAGAAAGCGCCGCACGTTAGCGTAGCTGCCAGTGTCTACATCCAGACTAAACGTGGCGAGCGGCGCCTGACTTACCTGTTTAATCGGATTTTCATCGTAGTGTTCGTAACGCGCGGTCCCCATTACATTACCGCCTTGTGCAGCGAACGCTTTTGATGCCGCGGCACGTGTCCGCATTTCATGTTGCGGTGCTTCGGCTGTTGCCAGAGATCCCGCTTTGGCATCTGCCAGGGCTTTGGCTTCAGCTTTCGCTTTATATTCGGCTGCTTTTTTCGCAGCCTGTTGGGCGGCCTCGGCTTGTCTTTTCTGGACAGTGTCATCCCCGGCCTGAGCGCTATTTTCTTTCTGGATAGCCTGCTCCTGTTTTAACTCAGCCGGATTATTTCCCTGTGGGTCGGAGGGCTCCGGCCCACAGCCCGAGAGAACAACCCCACCCAACAACAGCATTAATGTTTTTCCATTAAGCATACAAATTCCTTTTCAATTATATTCGGGTAATTCTCTGCAGATGTCCTGCATTATATTCCGCTTTACTTTTATTATCAGCATGACGAAAGTAGAAAATGGTATTATCTGCGTTAATAACCACCCATAATAAAAAAGATAATTATATTTTTGAGGCAAATAATATTTACGTTTAAGATGAACGGTTTAATCAGTTGCTGCCGTTCGACCCACAGATTCTGCGTGAAGAACACTATTTACAGGTGACCGATTTACCAAAATTGAATATATAAGATGGGGGACTATCTGCACTGTGTCCTCGCCGATACTTCCTTTTACAACCCACCAAACAGCAATCCATTAAGCCGTGCCGACACTCACGTTATTGATGGAAAGAGATTATATGCCGCCGTCACACGAAATAATGAACTGAGCGCGATCGGACACCCTGAAAAACGCTGACAGAAATACGCTTCAGATCAAATTTTTCCCATTGAAGTCGATGAATAAACATTTATCCGGGAAACGGGTCACGAAAACAGTTGGGAGAGTTGTTCCACTGCCTGCTTGCGGAACCGGATACCGAATGTTGCGTTGCGCTCTACCCAACCTATGCCTCACCCAACGCCTGATGGCGCTTCGCTTATCAGGCCTACGAATTATCACATATTGATAACCCTGCAGGCCGGATAAGGCGTAGCCGCCATCCGGCATAAATGTTGTACTATGCCTGGTCAGCAACCTACCAGTTATAGCGCATGTTCAGGCTAAAGCTGGCGTCGCCGTAGTCGTTCTTTCCCTTCTGACCGGCGGCCTGGGCGTAGACGCTTAGCCGTTCGCTGACGTTTGCCTGAATCCCCACTTTCACTTCCACGCGGTCGTTCGGCAAATCCTGCGATACCTTCGTGTCGCCAAAGGTGGCCGAGGCATTGTCGCTGGCGTGCAGCCAGTTGACCTCCATAAACGGCTGGATCCTGCCGCTCTCTTTGTACAGTTTACCGTCCACACGCATGCCTAAGCGCGTCGTCCAGCTATCATCGTTCTGGCCGCTGATGCGGGTACCGCCATCGTCAATAACCGTGTCGGCGCTGTAGCGCTGCCAGGTGACCTGCGCCTGCGGTGTCAGGCTGACCGTGTTGCGGTTGCTTAACGCAATATCATAACGATAACCCGTTTCCAGCGAGACGGCGTGCGCGGCGGAGTCGTAACGGCTGGCGCTGAGTCCGTCGTTATCCACGCTGTTGTTGTAAACGCCGTACTGATACCAGCTATCGATGTAAGCCCCGCGATGACTTTGCGCATCGGCAAACCAGGTGGCGTAGAGGCCGAGATTGTAGCCGTCCACGCTACCGTTGGCGGAGAACTGGCTGCCGTCCGCCCCCCGGTTGCCGGTGCTGTCGGTGTTAGCGTTGATGTAGCTGCCCATCAGGCCAACGGTGACGCTCTGCGCGCCGTCGCTCCAGGTCAGGATGTCGCCGCCGAGCTGGAACTGCGAGTAGTCGCTGTCGATATCTACATTGCCGTTAACCGCCTGCGATTCGGCTTTACCGGCCTTAAAACGCATCCAGATGCTGCCGTCGGCGGAACGGTACTGGCTGCCTTCCCGGTCGTAGAGGGTCTGCATTTGCAGGTTGCGCGCCATCCACTGGTTGCCGAGATAAACGCCAATGTCGGCGCGGTACTGCGGCGCCACGGGCGTGACGTCGCCGCCGTCAGGCGGAGTGATATCGCCGTCATCGTCAGGCGGAGTGATATCGCCGCCGTCGTCAGGCGGAGTGACCTCGCCGCCGTCGTCCGGCGGAGTGACCTCGCCGCCGTCGTCAGGCGGAGTGACCTCGCCGCCATCGTCAGGCGGAGTGACCTCGCCACCATCGTCAGGCGGAGTAACCTCACCGCCGTCGTCCGGCACGTCATCAGACTCGGAGCGCAAGTACCAGTCGCCGCCGTCTTGTTTCAGCGTGTAGGTCCAGGCGTTAATATCAACATGCCCTTTGTAGAGCCTAAAATCACCGTCGGACTGACCGCCCACCTCAATAACTTCAATACCGTTAACTGTTTGTGCGCCCAGGCCATTGACGTTGGTGATATGCAGCGTGGTGCTGCCGGCGGTGTCGCCGGTGACGATCAGTTTATCGGTGGGCGAGCTGTCATCGCCCAGTTGGGTATTGAGATAGAGATGACCGTCGTTGCCGGTATAGTTTCCCGCGATCGTCAGCGTATTGTTGGGCTGGTCGCTGCCGCTTATCATCGCGCTGCTGTTGACGACATCGCCGTTGACGGTGAACGTATCGACAAAGTACAGGCTGCCCTGGTTGTTAACATGGCCGTTCACCGTGGCGTTATGGCCGCCAAAGGCGGCGTTCGCGGCGATATTAACCGCCTGCGCGCTCCCCGCAGAGCCGATAGTCGCCGTTTCGGCCAGCCATAGCGCGCCCTCCTGCACGTCGGTGTCGCCGCTGTAGGTGTTTTGCGCCCCCAGGATCAGCGTGCCAGCGCCCCGTTTGATGAGCGATTTGCCGTCCCAGTAGGTGGCGCTGTCGGGATTGAGCGTGGCGTCAACGTCCGTCAGCGCGGTGTTCAGCGTGAAGCTGTGACCTTGCTCGCTCAGGGTGAAGGTGCCGTGGGCGTTGGTGGCGGCGTTGTCGCTGTCGGCATACCAGGACAACGAGGCGGTTACGTCATAGCGGGTGTCGTCGGCGGCGTTCACGCGCCCATCGACGGTGAGAAAATCCACCTGTTTGGCGTCCATACCGGCTACGGTGAATTGCGCAAAATCGCTATTGATGGCGCTGTCCGTGTCAATCAGCGTGTAGGCGTACGCGTCGCGGGTCCAGGATTTCGCCACGTTGCCGATGCCGGTAATATCCAGCGTACCGCCCAGGTTGGCGTGGTCGGCGGTGACAATGGCGCCGCTGTTGCTGTCGGTCAGGTGTACGGCCAGGGTGCTGTTCGCCTCCTGCGTTAACGTATTTCCCCGCAATGCGCTGCCTGCGCCAATTGCGGTAGTGGCGTTATCGTGAGTGGTGAGATTTGCCGTAACGAACTGGCCGCTGGCGTTCAGTTGCAGGCTGGCGTAATTGTCGATATCGCCGCTGCCCAGCGCGTTGACGTTACTGGCGACCAGCGTACCGCCGCTGATGGTGGTGCCGCCAGTGTAAGAATTGGCGCCGGAAAGCGTGAGCGTCTTATCGCCGGATTTTACCACCTGGCCGCTGCCGCTGATGGCGTTGTCGAACGTGCCGCCGGTGTTCAGTTCCAGCACGGCGTTGTCGGTGACGTCGCCACTTCCCAGCGCCTCAACGCTAGTGGCGACTAGCGTGCCGCCGCTGATGAGGGTGCCGCCGGTGTAAGAATTGGCGCCGGAGAGTGTGAGCGTCTCGTCGCCGGATTTCACCACCTGGCCGCTGCCGCTGATGGCGTTGTCAAAATCACCGCCGGTGTTCAGTTCCAGCACGGCGTTATCGGTGACGTCACCGGTGCCCAGCGCGTTTACATCGTTGGCGACCAGCGTGCCGCTGCTGATAAGGGTGCCGCCGGTGTAAGAATTGGCGCCGGAGAGTGTGAGCGTCTCGTCGCCGGATTTCACCACCTGGCCGCTGCCGC
>NZ_JAMMZV010000005.1:69065-69304 GCF_051811585.1 Salmonella sp. NW177
CGCTGATGTTGTTGGTAAAGTCACCGCCGGTGTTCAGCTCCAGCGTGGCGTTGTTGGTAACATCGCCGGTGCCCAGCGCCTCAACGTTAGTGGCAACCAGCGTGCCGCCGCTAATGGTGGTGCCACCGGTGTAAGAATTGGTGCCGGAGAGGGTGAGCGTGTCGTCGCCGGATTTCACCACTTGCCCGCTGCCGCTGATGTTGTTGGTAAAGTCACCGCCGGTGTTCAGTTCCAGCGTG
>NZ_JAMMZV010000005.1:69400-70960 GCF_051811585.1 Salmonella sp. NW177
CCGCTGATGGTGTTGTCGAACGTGCCGCCGGTGTTCAGCGCCAGCGTGGCGTTGTCGGTGACGTCGCCACTTCCCAGCGCATCAACGCTAGTGGCAATCAGCGTGCCGTCGTTGATGGTGGTGCCACCGGTATAAGTATTGCTGCCGGAAAGCGTGAGCGTGCCGTCGCCGGATTTTTCCACCTGCCCGCTGCCGCTGATGGCGTTGTCAAAATCGCCGCCAGTGTTCAGTTCCAGCACGGCGTTGTCGGTGACGTCGCCAGTCCCCAGAGCCTCAACGTTGCTGGCAACCAGCGTGCCGCCGCTGATAAGGGTGCCGCCGGAATAAGTATTGGTGCCGGAAAGCGTGAGCGTCTCGTCGCCGGATTTCACCACCTGGCCGCTGCCGCTGATGGCGTTGTCGAACGTGCCGCCGGTGTTCAGCTCCAGCGTGGCGTCGTCGGTGACGTCGCCGCTGCCCAGCGCGTCAACGTTAGTGGCGACCAGCGTGCCGTCGCTGATGGTGGTGCCGCCGGTATAGGTGTTTTCCGCATTCAGGATCAGCGTGCCTGCGCCCTGTTTGATCAGCGATGTGCCGTCCCAGCCGGTGGCGCTGGCGGGATCGAGCGTGGCGTCAACGTTTTCCAGCACCGTGTTGACCGCAAAACTGCCGTCGGCATTGGTCAGGTTAAACGTGCCGTGGGCATCGGTGACGGCGTCGTCGCGGTCGGCATACCATGTCAGGACGGTGGTCAGTTCGTACTGCTTGCCCGTGTCATCAATGCGGCCATCGACGGTGATAAAGTCGGCCAGATCGGCGTCCATTCCGGCGACGGTAAGCTTTTCGAAATCGCCCGCAATGGTTTTGTCTGACGCGATCAGGGTGAAGGTATCCAGATCGTCCGTGCTGGCGGGATCGCTGTCCAGCACATCGCCGACGCCGGTGATGTCCAGCGTACCGGCCAGCGAGACCTGAGAAGCGGCGTGGATAACAGGATCGACGGTGTTGCTGTTCAGGTTGATGGTCAGCGTGCTATCGCTTTTTTGCGTCAGCGTGGTCGCCTGTAGCGTGCTGCCTGCGCCGATTTCGGTGTTGCCGCCGCTTTCGGTGGTGAGATCCGTTACCGTAAACTGGCCGCTGGCGTCCAGCAACAGGCTGGCGCGGTTGTCGATAGCGCCCGTACCCAGCGCGTTGACGTGAGTGGCAATCAGCGTGCCGCCGCTGATGGTGGTAGCGCCGCTGTAGCTGTTGGCGCCTGAGAGCGTGAGCGTCTTGTCACCGGATTTCACCACCTGGCCGCTGCCGCTGATGGCGTTGTCAAAATCGCCCCCGGTGTTCAACTCCAGCGTGGCGTTGTTGGTGACGTCGCCAGTCCCCAGCGCCTCAACGTTGTTGGCGACCAGCGTGCCGCCGCTGATGGTGGTGCCGCCGGTGTAAGAATTGGTTCCGGAGAGCGTGAGCGTCTTGTCGCCGGATTTCACCACGCTGCCCGTACCGCCAATGTTGTTGGTAAAGTCACCGCCGGTGTTCAGCTCCAGCGTGGCGTTGTCGGTAACGTCGCCGCTGCCCAACGCCTCACGT
>NZ_JAMMZV010000005.1:71055-179217 GCF_051811585.1 Salmonella sp. NW177
CAACGTTGCTGGCGACCAGCGTGCCGCCGCTGATGGTGGTGCCGCCGGTATAAGAATTGGCGCCGGAGAGTGTGAGCGTTTTATCGCCGGATTTCACCACGCTGCCCGTACCGCCGATGGCGTTGTCAAAATCACCGCCGGTGTTCAGCTCCAGCGTGGCGTTGTCGGTAACGTCGCCACTGCCCAGCGCGTCAACGTTGCTGGCGACCAGCGTGCCGCCGCTGATGGTGGTGCCGCCGGTATAAGAATTGGCGCCGGAGAGTGTGAGCGTCTTATCGCCGGATTTCACCACCTGGCCGCTGCCGCTGATGTTGTTGTTAAAGTCACCGCCGGTGTTCAACTCCAGCGTGGCGTTGTCGGTGACGTTGCCGGTACCCAGCGCCTCAACGTTGTTGGCAATCAGCGTGCCGTCGCTGATGGTGGTGCCGCCGGTATAGGTGTTTTCCGCATTCAGGATCAGCGTGCCTGCGCCGGTTTTGGTAAGCGACTGGCCGTTCCAGCCGCTGTTGGCGTCAACATTTTCCAGCACCGTGTTGACCGTAAAGCTGTCGTCGGCATCCGCCAGGTTGAAGGTGCCGTGGGCGTCGATGGCGGCGTTGTCGCGATCGGCATACCACGTCAACGTCTCGACCAGATCATAGTGTGTGTCATTGACGTTTTTCTGCCCCACGACGGTAATGAACGCGTCCGGGTTCATGGCGTTGCCGTTGATAGTGATGTCGTCAAAATCGCCGCTAATGGCGTTGTCCGATTCGATAAGCGCCAGGGAGATCAGATCGTCGGTGCTGCGTATCGGCTCCTGACTGGCGGGCGAGGCGACATTCAGCGTACCGTCCAGATTCACGTTTTTTGCGCGGATGGCGGGGCCGCTGGTCTCCGTCAAATCGGCCGTCAGCGTGCTGCCGTCCTGCTGGGTCAGGGTATTGGCCTGTAGCGTGCTGCCCGCGCCGATTTCAACGGTGGCGCCGCTGTGGGTGGTGAGATCCGCGACGATAAAGGGATCGCTGGCGCTTGCCGCGTCCAGTTTGAGATAAGCGCGGTTGTCGATATTGCCGCTGCCCAGCGCGCCGCCAGCGGTGGCAGTCAGCGTTCCCTCTGCTATGGTGGTGCCGCCGCTGTAGCTGTTGTTGTTACTGAGCGTCAGCTCGCCGCCGCCCTGTTTTACCACGTTGCCGCTGCCGCTGATGACGCTGCCGTAGGCGGCAGCATCGCTGCGGTTAAACGTCAGCGTGCCATTATCAACGATGTCGCCGTTAAACGCGCCCAGCGTGCCTCCGTTGCCAATCTGTAACGTCGTGCCGCTATCGACGGTCGCGCCTTTGGCGGTCATCGCGCCGTTCACTATCAGCGTGCCGGATTTTACCCAAAGCGCGCTGTTGGTTGTTCCCGAGAGGTTCATCGTCGCGCCCGACAGCGTCCAGTCGCCGCTGCTGGTCACGCTGTTCAGGCCGCTGATGCTGCTGCCCAGCGAACCCTCTCCGTCCAGAATCAGATTATTGTTGGCGCTGGCGCTGTTGTTGTCGTCGGTAATGCTGCCGGATATCTCCGTACCGGTATTGAGGGTGAGGGTGTTGTTCTTGCTGCCGCTGTTGATGAGAATGGCGTTGATTCCGCCGGTTATTTTCCCCTGACTGGTCAGGGTGTTGCCGGAGCCGTTAATGGTTACGCCATTGGTGTCGCCCAGGATTGCTCCCGCATTGGCGAGCTTATTATTGTTGCCGTGGAACTGAACGGCGGTATTTGCCGAGATGGAGCCGCCGGCCAGGTTATTGAGCGTGTGGCCCGTGGTGACGTAGACGCCGAATACCGAGGAGTCCATCGTGCCGCTGTTGTTAATCGTGACGGCGCCGCCGTGGGCATAGACGCTCGCGTCCCCGGCGCCTTTACCCGTTGTGGTAATGGTGCCGGTGTTGGTGATAGTGCCGCTGGCGCCGCTATTGTACTGGATGCCGTAAGAGATACTGGAGCCGGTCGCCGTGATGCTGCCGCCATTGGTGACGTTGTTGGCGCCGCTGTTAATCAGAATGCCGTTGTCTTTGGCGACGATAGCGCTTCCGCTTTCGGTCGTTATCTGGTTATTGCCGCCAGCGATACTGATGCCGGTGCTGGTGGTGGTGATCTTACTTCCACTTTTGGCCGTGATCTGGTTGCCGCTGCCTTTACTGACGCGGATACCATTTTTGCCTGAAATTTCACCGCCTGAGGTGGTGACGATATTGTTATTGCCGCTGATAAGGAGGCCGTCGCTTACGCCGGTCATCTTCCCCTGGTTGGTGATGGTATTGCCGTTGCCATTAACCGCCACCGCCGTGTTGGCCGAGATTACGCCCCCAGCCTGGTTATTGAGCGTATGGCCTTTGGAACGTGCCGAGTCGAGATAGACACCATAGACGGTGGAACTCATGGTTCCGCTGTTGTTGACGACGGTGCCGTCGCCGTTGCCGTGGACATAGACGCTGGCGTCTCCCGCGCCGCCGCCCGTGGTGGTAATGGAGCCGGTATTGGTGATAACGCCGCCGGAGGTACTTTCGCCATAATGGATGCCGTAAGTATTGGCGGTGCCATATGCGGAAATCGTGCCGTCATTGGTGACGAGGTTGTCGACGCCCACTTTAAGTTCCATGGCGGTGGACTTGATGCCGACGAGGCTGCTGTTTCCCGCAGTGATCACCCCGCCGACACGGTTGACCACTTCAAAATGAGAGCCGTAATAGAGCGCAACGGTAATAAAATCAGACTGCATAAGGCCGCTATTATCAACAGAAACAGAACCACTCACCGCCATATCATTCAGGGTGTGGACATAAATCGCCGCATCCTCGATCTTGCCTGAACCATCGCTGGCCGTGGTGATAATGGTGCCGGTATTGACAATCGTACCGTAAGTACCGTCGCGAAACTCGACGCCATAAGAGCGCCAGGAGCCATCGGAGTTAATCATCCCGCCGTTGGTGATGTGGGCCTCGCCGCTCTGGACGATCACCCCGGAAACGCCTTCCAGCACCCCGCTTTCGCTGCTGACGTAACTGCCGCCATTGAGCATATAAACGCCGGCATATTCCTGGGGGATATCCTGAGGATCATGCTCATACGTTGCGTTGTTTTCGATCCGGGCGTCGTTGATCACGCTGCCGCCATTTTGAAGCATTATCGTTCCATCCTCGTTGGAACCGGTGATCGTCCCCTGGTTATGTACGCTGGTGGCGCCCGTTGACGAATCCAGGTTCATCGCCTGGCTGTCGGTCAGACTGCTCCCCACGACAGCGCCGCTTTCAATCAGCAGATCCCAGTCGTTGCTGTTATCGCCGACGATGGCGGCGCTGGTCGCTATGTCGGTGGCGACGGTATTGCCCGTTTCCACGACGAACGGCGTAGCGCCTGACAGGGTGTAGGTGGTGGTCTGGGAGGGAATGGAAACTCGCGTTTCCTCTGCGACGGCGGGGGCAGCATCCATCACCAGCAGAGTTACCGCGCACGAGGCGCTGACGCTGACGATAGCGCGGCTACCGCTGCGCGCCAGTTCGGAGGTGACAATATACATGCCGCGGGCGGCGTTCCATATAATATTGTAGGTTTTGTTCACTTACTATGTCCTTATTTTCTTTTTGTCCTTTTTGTTTACCTCCGTGGAGCAGCACAAAACCCGGCTATATCGGAGTAACGTTTACGACATAATAAATCGGAATTTGTCATTTTATTAAATTTTATAAATGAACATTAGCATGACATGGTGTGTAAATAAATTTATTTAACGATTATATGCACTTAGAGGTTGCGGTAATAATTAGTAATTCTACCGCTTGGATTCATGTAAATTAAATAAATTAAAATAACATTACTGCGAATTATATTAACAAAGCCGACTGGTTTTGAATTTTATCGCTTCGATCTATTATTCAGGGGGAATATAGAGGAGGTGTGAATATAATAGCGCCTGGCGGCTCTGTCGGATGGCTGACAAAGGGGAATACAACGTTGATGCCGGATGGCGGCTACGCCTTATCCGGCATCTGGTTCTGTGTTCGTTGGAAAAGTGTTGGGTTTCGGCTACGCCTCACCCAACGAGTCTATGGTCTCTATGCGTCACAGGTTTTCATAAGTTGGATGCAATCCAACATTTAGAGGCTCCGGTGTTGGTCATCAGTCTCAACCGCCGATAAATCGGCGGTTATTGACATCATCAACGCGGCATTACATCAGCGGCATCGCCAGTTGCACAAGGCTAATCAGCGGCTGCGGCCAGACGCCCAGTACCAACACCAGCAACGCGGAGATCAGCACCACGATACCGCCTGCGCTGTACTGCCAGTTTGTCGGCGCGTCGCGTCCCGGTTGCTGCGGCGCGTGCAGGTAGAGACTCACCGCAACGCGCAGGTAGTAGTACAAACCAATCGCGGAACCCACTACCACGGCGGCGACCAGCCACCACAAGCTGGCCTGAACGCCGACCGCCAGCACGTAGAATTTGCCGATAAAGCCCAGCGTCATCGGGATACCTGCCAGCGACAGCATCATCACCGTCATCACTGCGGCAAGAACCGGACGGTGCCAGAACAGACCACGGTAAGAGTACAGAGAATCCGCATCCGGGCCGCGGAACGGGCTGGACATCAGGCTGACCACGCCAAACGCGCCGAGGCTGCTGAACAGATAACCGGCCAGGTAAACGCCTACCGCTTCCATCGACATCTCGCCGCTCTGCAGGGCAATCAGCGCTACCAGCAGATAGCCGAGGTGAGAAATAGAAGAGTAACCGAGCAGACGTTTGATGTTGGTCTGGCTCAGCGCCATCAGGTTACCGAAGATGATAGAGGCAAAGGCGATAATGCCCAGCACCACGCGTACCGCTTCGCTGTCGCCTACCGGCGCATAGAGGAACAGACGCATCACCACGCCGAAGATAGCGATTTTGCTCGCCGTCGCCAGGAAGGTGGAAACCGGCGCAGGCGCGCCCTGGTAAACGTCTGGCGTCCACAGGTGGAACGGCACCAGAGAAAGTTTAAAGCCCAGACCGACAATCATCAGGCCAAAGCCCGCCAGCAGCAACGGCTCGTGCAGCATACCATCGCCGAGGCTCTTACCGAGCGCTTCGAAAGACAGGTTGCCGGACTGCGCATAGACCAGCGCCATCCCGAACAGCAGGAAAGACGAGGCGGCGGCGGAGAGGATGGTGTATTTGATACTGGCTTCCAGCGAGCGTTTCTGGCGGAAAGCATAACCAATCAGGCCGAACAGCGGCAGCGAGATCAGTTCAATACCAAGGAACAGCGCCGCCAGATGGTTAGCGTTCGCCAGCAGAATTCCGCCCAGGCTGGCGATTAACACCAGCAGGTAGAACTCTTCCTGGTTATCGTTATAGCCTTCCAGCCACGGGTAGGCAAAGGTACAGGTGGCGAGGCTCGCCAGCAGCACCAGCCCGGTGTAGAGCATCGCAAAGCCGTCAACGCGCATCAGCGGCGTGACGTCCATTGCCCCGGCCTGGCCGACAAACCAAAGCGAAACCAGAGCAGCGTTAAGCCCAATGACCGACAGCGTGGCATTGAGGAAGTGATTGCGTCGCCACGCAATGGAGAGCATCACAACCACCACCGTCAAGCCGACGATCAGCAGCGGTAGCAGCGCAATCAGGTGTTGTGGAGTTATTGTCATGGCGATTTACGGCCTTGTAGTAGTAACGGAATTAACAAACCACTGCTGGATGTTGCTCATCGCAGAATGCGAGGTATCCAGAATCGGCTGCGGATAGAAGCCAAGCAGTACCAGAAGCACCACCAGCAACAGAATGATAAACAGCTCGCGCAGCGACATCCCTGGCAGTTCCTGGCTGGCAATCTGGCTCTTCGCTTTACCGAAGTAAGCGCGATGCAGCATCGCCAGCGAGTATACAGAGGCGAATACCAGCCCAAAGGTGGAGATCACGGTAATCATCGGCACCACCTGGTAGCTGCCGAACAGAATCATAAATTCGCCGACAAAGTTACCGGTGCCCGGCATACCGAGCGTCGCCACCGCAAAGAACATGGACAGCGCAGGCAACCATTTCATTTTGCCCCACAGGCCGCCCATCATACGCATGTCACGCGTATGCAGACGTTCGTATAACTGGCCACACAGAATGAACAGACCGGCTGCGGACAAACCATGCGCAATCATCTGAATCACCGCGCCCTGGTACGCCAGCTGACTGCCGGTGTAGATAGCGATCAGCACGAAGCCCATGTGGGAAACGGAGGTATAGGCAATCAGCCGTTTGATGTCGTATTGGGTAAAGGCCATCCACGCGCCGTAGAAAATGCCGATAACGCCCAGCCACATGGCGATAGGCGCAAACTCCGCCGACGCGTTCGGGAACAATGGCAGGGAGAAACGCAGCAGACCGTAAGCGGCGGTTTTCAGCAAGATACCGGCCAGGTCGACGGAACCGGCGGTCGGCGCCTGGGAGTGCGCATCCGGCAGCCAGCCATGCAGCGGCACCACCGGCATTTTCACCGCGAAGGCGATGAAGAAGCCCAGCATCAGCAGATATTCCACACCGTGGGACATCGGCGTGTTCAGCAGCTCTTCATAGTTGAAGGTCCACACGCCGGTCGCTTTATAGTGCACAAAGACCAGCGCCAGGATGGCAATCAACATCACCAGACCACTCGCCTGGGTGTAGATGAAGAACTTGGTCGCCGCCGTGATACGCGTTTTCCCGTCAGAAGCTTTGTGGCCCCACAGCGCTATCAGGAAGTACATCGGCACCAGCATCATTTCCCAGAAGAAGAAGAACAGGAACATGTCGATGGCCAGGAACACGCCGATAACGCCGCCTAAGATCCACATCAGGTTCAGGTGGAAGAAGCCCTGATATTTTTCGATTTCTCGCCAGGAGCAAAGCACCGCCAGAACGCCGAGCAGGCCGGTCAGCACCACCATTAGCAGCGACAGTCCGTCGAGCGCCAGATGGATAGAGATGCCAAAACGCGGGATCCACGGCAGGACAAATTCAGATTGCCACTGCGGAATACCGGCGGATTGCGTCAGTGAGTAGCCGCCCTGCAACCACAATTGCAGACCGAGCGCCAGCGTCAGCCCCATGGTAATCAGCGCTATCCAACGCGGCACCTTCACGCCAAAGCGTTCGGTCTGCCAGCACAGAAAGCCGCCGATAAAGGGAATCAATATTAGCCAGGGTAGTAACATGGCGATTTTTATTCCTTTTTAAGGCCTCTGACAGAGGCCTGATTTTCAACGAATTTGGATAAAATTCACTTTACGATCAACGCAGTACCATCAACAGCGCCAGCACCACAACCGCGCCGATGCTCATGGATGCCACATACCAGCGCAAATAACCGTTCTCGCTTAGTACCAGGCCTTTGCCTGCAAAACGGGAAAGGATAGCCGGAATGTTCATCAACGCATTAAGCGGGTCGCGCTTCAGCAGCCAGGCGATACCGAGGAATGGCTTGACGAATACTTTGTCGTACAGCCAGTCAAAGCCCCAGGCGTTATACCACCAGGTCCCCAGCAGACGGCCCGGCGCGCTGTTGGCGATCGACGTCACCAGCGTGCGTTTACCCAGCCACAGCCATGCGGCAATCAGGATGCCGGCAATCGCCACTACGCCAGAGGTAATTTCCAGCGTCATGACGCGACCATGCGCCAGTTCAGTTGTCTGCGGCAGCACCCCCTGCAATGGCGGTACAATCAGCGCGCCAACAAAGGTAGACAGGATCATCAGGACAATCAGCGGCAGATGATGGGTAATCCCCTTCCCTGCATGAGCATGAATTTGTTCTTTCCCGTGGAATACGATGAAAATCATCCGGAAGGTGTACAGCGAGGTCATGAACGCGCCGACCAGACCCGCCACCATCAGATTGATATGGCCGTTCGCCATCGCGCCAGCCAGGATCTCATCCTTACTGAAGAAGCCGGCAGTGACCAGCGGCAGCGCCGACAGCGCCGCGCCCCCCACCAGGAAGCAGGCATACACCAGCGGAATGGACTTACGCAGACCGCCCATCTTAAAGATGTTCTGTTCGTGATGACAGGCCAGAATCACCGAGCCGGAGGCCAGGAACAGCAGCGCTTTAAAGAAGGCGTGCGTCATCAGGTGGAAAATCGCTGCATCCCACGCCTGTACGCCCAGCGCCAGGAACATGTAGCCAATCTGGCTCATGGTGGAATAGGCCAGCACGCGTTTGATGTCGGTCTGCACCAGCGCGGCGAAACCCGCCATGACCAGCGTAATCGCCCCGATAATGCCCACCAGATGCAGAATTTCCGGGGTCATCAGGAACAGACCATGGGTACGAGCGATCAGGTAGACACCGGCGGTAACCATCGTCGCGGCGTGGATCAGCGCGGAGACCGGCGTCGGACCGGCCATCGCGTCGGCAAGCCAGGTCTGCAACGGTAGCTGCGCAGATTTACCGACCGCGCCGCCCAGCAGCATCAGCGTCGCCCACATCAGCATGTTGTTGCCGTCAGCAAAGTGCGCTGGCGCCAGCTCGACCATTTCGCGGAAGTTCAGCGTGCCCAGTTCGTTGTAGAGGATGAACAGCGCGAAGGCGAGGAATACGTCACCGACACGGGTCACCACGAAGGCTTTCATTGCCGCTGCGCCATTCTTCGGATCGCTGTAATAGAAGCCGATCAACAGATAAGAGCACAGGCCCACGCCTTCCCAGCCGAGGTACATCAACAGCAGGTTATCGGACAGCACCAGAACAACCATGCTGGCGATAAACAGGTTGGTATAAGCGAAGAAGCGGGAGTAACCCTCTTCTCCACGCATGTACCAGGACGCGAACATGTGGATCAGGAAGCCGACGCCGGTGACCACAGAGAGCATGGTCAGCGACAGGCCGTCCAGCACCAGGTTAAAACCGATGTTGAAGTTACCGACCGACATCCACGCCCACAGCGGCTGGCTGAACGCCTGTTTGCCGTTGGCGAAGAAATCCATCCCGACAAACGCTGTCACCAACGCCGCCAGACCAACGGAGCCCACGCCAATGGTCGCGGAGAGATTTTCCGACCAGCGTCCGCGAGAGAACGCCAGCAGTACAAAGCCAATCAATGGCAGAATAATGGTTAAGGCAAGCATGTTCATCCACGCATCTCACTTACTGAATCGATGTTCAGGTTCTGGCGACGGCGATGGAGTTGCAGCAACAGCGCAAGTCCAATACTCGCTTCCGCAGCCGCAAGGCTGATGGCGAGAATGTACATCACCTGACCATCGGTCTGGCCCCAGTAGCTCCCGGCGACCACAAAGGCCAGCGCGGAGGCGTTAATCATGATTTCCAGCCCGATCAGCATAAACAGCAGATTGCGGCGGATAACCAGACCAGTTAAACCCAGGACGAATAAAATCGCAGCGAGGATCAGTCCGTGTGTTAAGGGGATCATGCGCGCTCCTCCGTTTTTCTTTTCGCGCGGTCATCGGCGCGGTTGCTTAGCACTTCGCCCGCACGCTCTTCACGACCGACGTGGAACGCCACCACCAGGCCTGCCAGCAGCAGCATAGACGCCAGTTCGACCGCCAGAACATAAGGCCCGAACAGCGTGATGCCCACCGCTTTCGCGCTAATCGGCGTGCCGTCGATGCCCTGGTCGTTAACGCCCAGAATGGCGTACACAATGACCGCCAGCATAATGGCCGACAAAACCGCCGGACCAATCCACACCTGCGGCTTCAGCCACTGGCGTTCCTGTTCGATTTCGCTGCCGCCGAGGTTGAGCATCATCACCACGAACACAAACAGCACCATGATGGCGCCTGCGTAGACGATAATTTCCAGCGCACCGGCAAAATAAGCGCCCAGCGAAAAGAACACCCCGGAAATCGCCAGTAGCGATATCACCAGATACAACAGCGCGTGTACCGGATTGGTATGGGTGATCACTCGCAGGGTCGCGAGGATGGCTATCAGGCCACAGATATAAAAAGCGAATTCCATTGCCCTCTCCTTACGGTAACAGGCTCTTGACGTCGATAGGCTTGGCTTCGTTCTCTGCTTCGCCTTTATCTTTGCCGTCGATTGCCATACCCGCCATCCGGTAGAAGTTATATTCCGGGTATTTGCCCGGACCGGAAATCAGCAGATCCTCTTTTTCGTACACCAGATCCTGACGTTTGTATTCGCCCAGTTCGAAGTCCGGGGTCAACTGAATCGCCGTGGTCGGGCACGCTTCTTCGCACAGGCCGCAGAAGATGCAGCGTGAGAAGTTAATGCGGAAAAATTCCGGATACCAGCGGCCATCTTTGGTCTCCGCTTTTTGCAGAGAGATACAGCCTACCGGACAGGCTACCGCACACAGGTTACAGGCAACGCAGCGCTCTTCACCGTCCGGGTCGCGCGTGAGCACGATACGGCCACGGTAACGGGGCGGTAAATAGACCGGCTCTTCCGGATACATCCGCGTTTCGCGTTTGGCGAACGCATGCAGGCCGATCATCCAGATACTGCGTACCTGAGTGCCGAAACCTACTAATAATTCTTTTAAGGTCATGGTCTTTGTGTCCCTTATTGCGCCTGCCACAGAATGACAGCCGCCGTTACCAGCAAGTTGATGAGCGTCAGCGGCAGGCAAACTTTCCAGCCGAAGGACATTACCTGGTCATAACGCGGACGCGGTAACGACGCACGAATCAAAATGAACATCATCATGAAGAACGCGGTTTTCAGCGCGAACCAGACGAATGGCGGTAAGAACGGGCCATGCCAGCCACCGAAGAACAACGTTACCATCAGCGCGGAAACGGTGACGATGCCGATGTACTCCCCCACAAAGAACAGACCGAATTTCATCCCGGAATATTCGATGTGGTAACCGTCCGCCAGTTCCTGCTCGGCTTCCGGCTGGTCAAACGGGTGACGGTGACAGACCGCTACGCCCGCGATGGCGAAAGTAACAAACCCAAAGAATTGCGGAATCACGTTCCACAGATGCGCCTGGTTATTGACGATATCGGTCATATTAAATGAACCGGCCTGCGCCACCACGCCCATCAGGGAAAGACCAAGGAACACTTCGTAGCTCACCGTCTGGGCAGACGCGCGCATCGCGCCGAGCAGCGAGTATTTGTTGTTGCTCGACCAACCGGCGAACAGCACCGCGTAAACCGCCAGACCGGCCATCATCAGGAAGAACAAAATCCCGATGTTTAAATCGGCCACCACCCAGTTAGGGCTAACCGGCACAATGGCGAAGGAGAGCAGCAGCGAAGTAAACGCGATCATCGGCGCCAGGGTAAAGATGACGCGATCCGAGAATTTCGGGATCCAGTCTTCTTTAAAGAACATCTTGATCATGTCCGCGACCAGCTGGAGCGAGCCGCCCCAGCCAACGCGGTTTGGTCCATAACGGTTCTGGAACAGACCCAGCAGACGACGTTCGCCAAAGCTCATGAAGGCCCCGCAGGTGACGACCACCAGCAGAATCACCACCGCTTTGAGAATGCTCAGCAGGATCTCAATCAGATCCGGTGTAATCCAACTCATTGTTGCGCCTCCCGCAGATCCTCAAGACGCGCGCCAGCCAGAACCGGCGCGATGCCAGGCATACCCATCGGCAGCCCTACCTGCCCTGCCGCTAACCCTTCAGAGATTTCAACCGGCAGCGTCACCGTATTGCCATCGTAGCTAAAGGAGACGCGCGTCCCGGCATTGACACCCAACTTCGCGGCATCCGCCGGGTTAAGTTTGATATACGGCTGCGGCATACGGCTCTGGAAGACCGGAGAACGCTGAGACAATTCGTCGCTGCCAAACAGGTGGTAATACGGCGCAATACGCCACTGACCGTCCTGCGCCTGGAAGCTTGCCGGCACGGTAGTGAAATAATCCAGACCGCCCTCAGTCGCTTCAATCAAACGCACGCCCGGATCGCCGTGACGCAGTTTGCCGCCCACTTCATCCTGGAATTTGTTCCACGCCTGCGGGGAGTTCCAGCCCGGCGCCCAGGCGAACGGAATTTCAGATCGCGGGGCAGTCGGTTGGTTATTCCCTTCCATTGAGAAGGCGAACATGGTGTCTTTATCCTGCGGCTGACGTGGTTCGTGCACGCTGATATTGGCGCGCATTGCGGTACGACCGCTGTAACGATGCGGTTCGCGCGCCAGCTTCTGCCCACGAATGCGGAAGGTCGCATCCGGCGCGGCGTCTTTAATACCGGCAAATTGCGGCATGGCGGCAATGACCGCGTCGATCACGTGGTCAAGCTGAGTCCAGTCCACTTCGCGGTTTTCGACGGTGCTGTGCAGTGAATGCAGCCAGCGCCAGCTTTCCAGCATAATCGTCTTGTTATCGTAGTAGGCCGGATCATAAACCTGGAAGAAGCGCTGCGCGCGGCCTTCGTTGTTGATGACCGTACCATCGCTTTCGGCGAAGCTTGCCGCGGAAAGCACCAGATGCGCGTTTTCCATAATCGCCGTGCGCTGATGGTCAACCACCATCACCAGCGGCGCTTTGGCGAGCGCAGCGTTCACGCGCGTAGCGCTTGCATGACGGTGGAGATCGTTTTCCAGCACCACCACCGCGTCCGCACTGCCGGTTTCCAGCTCGCCCAACGCATCATCAAGCGAACCGCCGCCCATCATACCCAGCCCCATGCTGTTCACGGAACGAGCAATCATAGTAATACCGACGTCGGCGCCACGGCCTTTCAGCGCTTTCGCCACGTTGGCGGCCGCCTGAATCACCTCACTGCTACCGGCGTTAGTGCCGGAGATAATCAGCGGTTTTTTCGCGCCGGCCAACGCCTGCACAATGACATCAATTTTGTTTTGTAAGTCGCTGTCGATACCGTCAACCGCAGGTGCTGTATTGTCCAGCGCATGAGCAATCGCAAAGCCCAGGCGCGCCTGATCTTCCACCGGCGCGCGATAGGTCCAGGCGGCGATATCATCCAGACGGGTGTCGTCCACGTTGGTCACGAACAGCGGATGTTTGGCACGCTGGCCGATGTTAAGGATGGCCGCAATCTGCCAGTCGGCCACTTTCTGCGCCGCCGCCATTTCACGCGCTTTACCCTTCACCGCCTGACGTACCGCCAGCGCAACGCGCGCGCCGGTCTGAGTGACATCCTCACCCAAGACCAGTACCGCGTCATAAGATTCGATTTCCCGCAGCGCCGGGGTGTAAATTCCGCCTTCACGCAGCACCTTCAGCGCCAGTTGCAGACGCTCCTGCTCGCCGCGCGCGATACCGGTGTAGAAGTTTTCCGCACCAACCAGCTCACGCAGCGCAAAGTTGCTCTCAATGCTGGCGCGTGGCGAACCGATACCGATCACTTTCTTCGACTGGCGCAGAATATCCGCCGCGCCCTGCATCGCCTGCTCGGCGTTGAGAGTAATAAAGTCATCGCCGCGGCGCTGAACCGGCTGACGCGGACGGTCTTTCAGGTTCACATAGCCATAGCCGAAACGACCGCGGTCGCAGAGGAAGTAGTGGTTAACGGTACCGTTGTAACGGTTTTCGATACGGCGTAATTCGCCATAGCGCTCGCCCGGGCTGATGTTACAGCCGATGGAACACTGCTGGCAGATGCTCGGCGCAAACTGCATGTCCCATTTACGGTTGTAACGCTCGGAGTGCGTTTTATCGGTGAAGACGCCGGTCGGGCAAATCTCGACCAGGTTACCGGAGAATTCGCTTTCCAGCGTACCGTCTTCCGGACGCCCGAAGTAGACGTTGTCATGCGCGCCATAGACGCCCAGATCGGTGCCGTCGGCATAATCTTTGTAGTAACGCACACAACGGTAGCAGGCGATGCAACGGTTCATTTCGTGAGAGATGAACGGCCCCAGATCCTGGTTGCGGTGGGTACGTTTGGTGAAACGATAGCGACGGAAACTGTGACCCGTCATCACGGTCATATCCTGAAGATGGCAGTTACCGCCCTCTTCACAGACCGGACAGTCGTGCGGGTGGTTAGTCATCAGCCACTCCACCACGCTTTCACGGAACTGTTTCGCTTCTTCGTCGTCAATAGAGATAAAGGTACCGTCGGTGGCTGGCGTCATACAGGACATCACCAGGCGACCACGCGTATCTTCCGCGTTTTGGTATTGCTTCACCGCACACTGGCGGCAAGCACCGACGCTTCCCAGCGCCGGGTGCCAGCAAAAATACGGAATATCAAGGCCGAGGGACAGACATGCCTGTAGCAGGTTGTCCGCGCCGTTGACCTCGTATTCTTTGCCGTCTACATGAATCGTAGCCATTAGCATGCTTCCAAATTAAAAATCGTTAACTCACCAGCGCTCTTTGAGCAGGTTCGGCTGAATACCATTGATTAAATGGGTATTGCTGAACGGCTGCTTGATGCCAGCTTCGAATTCTTCGCGGAAATACTTAATTGCGCTTTGCAGTGGCTCAACCGCGCCCGGCGCATGCGCGCAGAAGGTTTTACCCGGTCCGAGGAAACGACACAGTTGCTCAAGTGTCTCGATATCCCCCGGCTGGCCTTCGCCACGCTCCAGCGCGCGCAGAATTTTCACGCTCCACGGCAGCCCGTCGCGGCATGGCGTACACCAGCCACAGGATTCGCGGGCAAAGAACTCTTCCAGGTTACGCACCAGCGATACCATGCCGATTTCGTGGTCTACCGCCATCGCCAGCGCGGTGCCCAGACGGCTGCCTGCTTTACCGATGCTTTCGAACTCCATCGGCAGGTCAAGATGCGCCTCGGTCAGGAAGTCGGTTCCCGCCCCGCCCGGCTGCCAGGCTTTGAATTTCAGGCCATCGCGCATACCGCCCGCGTAGTCTTCGAGGATCTCGCGCGCGGTGGTGCCGAACGGTAATTCCCACAGGCCCGGATTCTTCACGCGGCCCGAGAAGCCCATCAGCTTGGTACCCGCATCTTTGCTTTTCGAGATGTTCTGGTACCACTCCACGCCGTTGGCGAGGATTGCCGGGACGTTACACAACGTTTCGACGTTATTCACACAGGTCGGCTTGCCCCATACGCCGGAGGTCGCCGGGAAAGGCGGCTTGGAGCGCGGGTTCGCGCGGCGGCCTTCGAGGGAGTTAATCAGCGCCGTTTCTTCACCACAGATGTAACGCCCTGCCCCGGTGTGGACAAACAGTTCAAAGTCGAACCCGGTGCCCATGATATTTTTGCCAAGCAGCCCGGCCTCGGTTGCTTCGGCAATCGCACGGCGCAGATGTACAGCCGCTTCGATATATTCGCCGCGCAGGAAGATGTAACCACGATACGCTTTCAGCGCGAACGCGGAGATCAGCATGCCTTCCACCAGCAGGTGCGGCAGCTGTTCCATCAGCAGACGGTCTTTATAGGTGCCCGGTTCCATTTCATCGGCGTTACACAGCAGGTAACGGATGTTCATGGATTCATCTTTCGGCATCAGGCTCCACTTGAGACCGGTGGAAAAGCCCGCGCCGCCGCGCCCTTTCAGACCGGCGTCTTTTACCTGGCTGACGATTTCATCCGGAGACAGGCCGGTCAGCGCCTTACGCGCGCCTTCGTAGCCGTTTTTGCTACGATATTCATCCAGCCAGACCGGCTGTTTGTCATCGCGCAGACGCCAGGTCAGCGGATGGGTTTCGGGAGTACGGATAACGTTTTTCATTTATACCGCTCCAGTAGTTCAGGAATGGCTTCCGGGGTCAGATGGCTGTGAGTATCCTCATCAATCATCATGTTCGGCCCTTTATCGCAATTCCCCAGGCAGCAGGTCGGCAGCAGCGTAAAGCGACCATCAAAGGTCGTCTGCCCCGGTTTGATGTTGAGATTTTTTTCCAGCGCGGCCTGAATCCCCTGATAGCCGGTGATATGGCACACCACGCTGTCGCAGTAGCGAATCACGTGGCGACCGACCGGCTGACGGAAGATCTGGCTGTAGAATGTGGCGACGCCTTCGACGTCGCTCGCCGGAATACCCAGCACATCGGCAATAGCGTAGATCGCGCCGTCCGGCACCCAGCCACGCTGCTTTTGAACGATTTTCAGCGCTTCAATGGACGCCGCACGCGGGTCTTCGTAGTGGTGCTTCTCGTGCTCTATCGCTTCACGCTCTGCCGCACTCAGCTCAAAAGCCTCGGTTTGTGGTTGTTGATTCTCGTGCATAATTAGCGGTCCACATCTGACATAACAAAATCGATACTACCCAGATAGACAATCAGGTCGGAGACCAGGCTACCGCGGATCGCCGAGGGAATCTGCTGCAGGTGCGCAAAGCTCGGCGTGCGCACGCGGGTACGGTAGCTCATAGTGCTGCCGTCGCTGGTCAGGTAGTAACTGTTAATCCCCTTCGTCGCTTCCACCATCTGGAAGGACTCCTGCGCCGGCATCACCGGGCCCCAGGAGACCTGCAGGAAGTGGGTGATCAGGGTTTCGATATGTTGCAGCGTGCGCTCTTTCGGCGGCGGCGTGGTCAGCGGGTGATCCGCTTTGAACGGGCCTTCCGGCATGTTATCGAGGCACTGCTGAAGAATGCGCAGACTCTGGCGCAGCTCTTCCACTTTCAGCATCACGCGGGTATAGCAGTCGGAAACGCCGCCGCCCACCGGCACTTCAAAGTCAAAGTTTTCGTAGCCAGAGTATGGACGCCATTTACGTACGTCGAAGTCGATCCCGGTCGCGCGCAGCCCTGCGCCGGTGGTGCCCCACTCCAGCGCCTCTTTCGCGCCGTAAGCGGCAACGCCCTGCGAACGCCCTTTCAGAATGGTGTTACGCAGCGCGGCTTTCTCGTAAGAATCCAGACGCTTCGGCATCCACTCAAGGAACTCTCGCAGCAGGCGATCCCAACCGCGCGGCAAGTCGTGCGCGACGCCGCCGATACGGAACCAGGCCGGGTGCATACGGAAACCGGTAATGGCTTCCACCAGGTCATAAATTTTCTGCCGGTCGGTAAAGGCAAAGAAGACCGGCGTCATCGCGCCGACGTCCTGAATAAAGGTCGAGATGTACAGCAGATGACTGTTAATGCGGAACAGTTCGGAGAGCATCACGCGGATGACGTTCACCCGATCCGGGACGGTGATCCCTGCCAACTTTTCTACCGCCAGCACGTACGGCATTTCATTGACGCAACCACCGAGGTATTCGATACGGTCGGTATAGGGAATGTAGCTATGCCAGGACTGGCGCTCGCCCATTTTTTCGGCGCCGCGGTGGTGATAGCCGATATCCGGCACGCAGTCGACGATTTCTTCACCGTCAAGTTGCAGGATAATACGAAACGCACCGTGCGCAGACGGGTGGTTCGGGCCGAGGTTGAGGAACATAAAGTCCTCGTTGTCAGTCCCGCGCTTCATCCCCCAGTCTTCCGGCTTAAAGGTCAGCGCTTCCATCTCCAGATCCTGCTTGGCTTTGGTCAGCTCAAACGGGTCGAATTCGGTCGCGCGCGCCGGATAATCTTTACGCAGCGGATGGCCTTCCCAGGTTTGCGGCATCATGATGCGCGTCAGGTGCGGGTGGCCTTCGATATCAATACCAAACATCTCCCAGGTCTCACGCTCGTACCAGTTGGCGTTAGGGAAAAGTTTAGTGAAGGTCGGCACGCGCAGGTCGTTTTCAGACAACGCCACCTTGAGCATGATATCGCGATTACGCTCAATGGAAATCAGGTGGTAGAAAACGGAAAAATCCGCGGCGGGTAACCCGTCACGGTGCGTACGCAGGCGTTCATCCATGCCGTGTAAGTCAAACAGCATGACGTAAGGTTTCGGCAGTTTCTTTAAGAAATCGCCAACCTCCAGTAGTTGTTCACGCTTGACCCAAACAACGGGGATACCGGTGCGGGTCGCCTGAACGGTAAAGGCATCCGGCCCAAAACGGTTGCGCAGTTCGCCGATAACCGGATCATCAAGATGATCGCGGGTACTCCATGCAGCGTCTTGCGCGGTTAAGTCGGTCATATTGTTCACCATTGCAAATGGTCCGTGGTGGTCGGCAGTGCTTCGCGCTATTAAAATAGTGGTTAGCGAAGTGAAGTGCTGCTGCCGACAGGCGCAAATTAAATCTCGTCCGGGGTACGCAGGTTCGTGACGGCAATACGCTCGCCGCGTTTACGTTCGCGTTCTGGCTGCATATTGGCGCGATACACGCCCTGATCGCCCACCACCCATGAGAGCGGACGGCGCTCTTTGCCAATCGATTCTTGCAGCAGCATCAACGCCTGCATATACGCTTCCGGACGCGGCGGACAGCCAGGGATATACACATCCACCGGGATGAACTTATCAACGCCCTGCACTACCGAATAAATATCGTACATGCCGCCGGAGTTGGCGCAGGCGCCCATAGAAATGACCCATTTTGGCTCCAGCATTTGGTCATACAGACGCTGAATAACCGGGGCCATTTTGGTAAAGCAGGTACCGGCCACCACCATCAGGTCAGCCTGACGTGGCGACGCACGCAGCACTTCCGCGCCGAAACGGGCAACGTCATGCACTGCGGTAAAAGAGGTCACCATCTCTACATAGCAGCAAGAAAGGCCGAAGTTGTAGGGCCAAATTGAGTTTTTACGGCCCCAGTTAACCATGTCATGCAGTTTGCCCATGAACACGTTTTTGTTAACTTCCTGCTCCAGGGGGTCGGTTACGATCTCCTGTTTTTGCAGGGGGTAACGGTCATTCTCACCGTTAGGATCTATGCGGGTGAGCGTATAATCCATCTTAATGCCTCGCGGTTAGCGTTGACGATTAGCGATACTGTTCGTTTCCGGGTTCATACGCTCGCGGCGTGAACGCGCGGGCGTCCAGTCCAACGCGCCAATACGCGCCAGATAAACCAGACCAGCCAGTAACACAAAAATAAAAATTGCAGCTTCCACAAAGCCAACCCAGCCGCTTTCGCGGATAGAAGTTGACCATGCGAACAGATACAGCGCTTCAACGTCGAAGATAACGAAGAACATGGCTACCAGGTAAAACTTGGCAGACAGGCGTAAGCGGGCGGTGCCGACCGAGTCGATACCTGATTCAAACGGAACGTTCTTGTGCCTCGCGCGTGCGCGACCGCCCAAAAACCAACCGCCTACCAGCATCAGGCAGCACAGGCCAATGGCAACGATAAGAAAGATAGCGAATGCCCAGTGATGAGCGATGACTTCAGTGGATGTTGACATACTCATTGCTTACTCATCAAAAGTAGCGCCAGTTTCTCTGCTCTTTACGGCAGATGGGCGCCACATCGATTCATGGGGAGGAATAAAAAAAACCCTACAATTACTGTAGAAAATGATAAAAACAGCTAATTGATGTGGTTTTTTACTCCTTTCTATAACCTTTTGTCAACTTTAACAAAAGTTCCTTCACATTAATTTACATCAATTCATCACCATTAACATTAAGTGCCATCCTGGAGAAAATGACTCTTCGGCCAGGGGGGATTTTATGTTGTTGAATCGTGTCCGTTGTGAAGCAAAAGAAATAACACACACCTATTTTGACAGGAATTTGTGAAGATGCCTCCCCCTAAATGGGAGTATTTTCTTGATCTGTGACACGCTTTTGTTAATTCACCCCCTAAAACAGCAACAATTTCTCTAGTTTTTTAACATGCAAATTCATAAAATGGATGTTCTGGTTATTTTTTACCCACATTAACCTGCGAATTGCTACTGGCTGATTTACCGCAACTTTTACAATTTGTGCGGTTAAGCGCGTACAGATGGGCACAAAAAAAGAGCCACTGAGCGTTTTTTCATCGCCAGCGGCTCTTTTTTACATTTACGACTTAGCGCCTTTTGCCTGCGAGCTACTCAAAACCCCCTTCCACCATCAGCGGATCATCTCCGCCCTCTGCAGAAAACTGGTTGTAATGCCATGGGTTTTGATAGCTTTCCATCGCATGGAAAATCACCATCGCCAGCTCGTTCTGGCTATTGGGATCGCGGCACAACAGATATTCCGTATCCGGCAAAGGCGGTAATCCGTCTGCGGCGCCCAGCACGCGAAGGTCGGGACTCATCATTTCGACAGGTCGAGCCGTTACGCCAAGACCGGCTTTAACGGCCGCGCGTACCGCCGGTAAAGTAGACGCCACATAGGCCAGCCGCCAGGGAATACCCGCTGCATTTAGCGTCTCCAGCACCATATCGCGGAATGGGCTGGGATCGTCCAGCAGGACCAATGGTACGGGCTCTCCCCTTTGCAAAACATACTCAGCCGCACAATACCAATGGGTGGGCGAGGTCCGCAAATTCAGACAGTCCAGCGAATGAGGTTGGTTAGTCGTCACCACCAAATCTACTTCCTGCGATTTAACCATGTCCACCATATAGGCGTTGCGTTTTACCCGTACATCAAGCGCGAGTTTCGGATAAACCGAGCTGATTCGGCTAAGCAAAAAAGGCAGGATAGTATCAGCTGATTCATCAGAAGCGCCAATTGTTAACACTCCCTGAAGATTACTGAACATTAATGATGAACACGCCTCATCATTAAAACGCAGGATTTTTCTGGCGTACCCCAGAAGCTGGATACCGTGTTCGGTCAAAAGCTTGTTACGACCATGGCGGGCGAACAATTCCTTTCCCACGAGTTGCTCAAGACGCTGCATTTGCTGACTGACCGCAGACTGAGTACGACATACCGCCGCCGCCGCCGCGGCGAAGGTGTTCAGATCGGCAACGGCCACGAACGTTCTCAGCAGATCGAGATCGAGGTTAATTATCGGACGATTTGCATTTATCATAATTTTTCACTTACTGGCGGGTCATATCGGGCTGACCTGGTTAATGCTGTGCATTCAGAAACAAGCAATTCCATTTGTAATGTGCATCCTTCGCAGTACCGCCTGGTTACCCAGGTAAATGTTAGAATGTAATTGAAAATACGACCAAAACACTTCTCTTACTTACTGATATAATACCAAATGCAACTGATCGGGATATATCAAAGAGAATGTGTCATACCTTTAGGCGTCTACAGATTTCTGCTAATGATGGACGTGTAAATCTTGTAACAGCGTCAAATAGTTTACCGAGACGCACAGATACAAAAACAATATATTGAACAATAGGTTATGTATAAAATCGCGTCATGATAATTAGCAGACAACGCAGACTACGCCCCCGTTTCGGATCATTATCTTAACCTAAAACCGCTATATTTATAAGTATTATTACGAATAATCTTAACCTGGGATATGTTATACTAATCGGACCAGAAAGATATTATTACGACTTTAGTAAATGCTTTTTAAATATTAAATAATAATTAATTAAGATTTCTACCATTCATTAATTATACTTAACAATAGTTTCACACCCCCCGCCGCCGGAAAGGTCTAACCTTCTCATTTTACCTTTAATACTCAGTATTTCCGAAATAGCCAGCGCGACACTAATGATGAATGCTTATCTCTCATAAAACAGATAATTTCTGACAACATAAAAAACCACATTACCAGCAATCACACAGAACAAAACACTATACATAAAGACAAAAATAGAAAATGCATCTAACCAAATGATTTTATGAAGTTTTAAACAGTACGAAAGCGCGTTAAAAATAAACAAAATCTTCTTCTGTTCACTCTTCAAAACTCACCGTCGTGGGAGTACATTGTTTCGTGCTGACTTCCACGGCAGGGAGTGGCAATAACAGCTAAAAGGTCAAGATTCATGTCCCCCATTGAAAAATCCAGCAAACTCGAAAATGTCTGTTATGACATTCGTGGCCCCGTTCTGAAAGAAGCGAAACGCCTTGAGGAAGAAGGTAATAAAGTTCTTAAACTGAATATCGGCAACCCCGCCCCCTTCGGATTCGAAGCGCCGGACGAAATTCTGGTCGATGTCATTCGTAATTTGCCGACGGCGCAAGGATATTGCGACTCGAAAGGGCTTTATTCCGCCCGTAAAGCGATTATGCAGCATTATCAGGCCCGTGGAATGCGCGATGTAACCGTGGAAGATATCTATATCGGTAACGGCGTTTCCGAGCTGATCGTTCAGGCGATGCAGGCGTTGCTTAACAGTGGCGATGAAATGCTGGTTCCCGCGCCCGATTATCCGTTATGGACAGCAGCGGTATCGCTCTCCAGCGGCAAGGCGGTACATTATCTTTGCGATGAATCTTCCGACTGGTTCCCGGACCTTGACGATATCCGCGCCAAAATCACCCCACGTACGCGTGGTATTGTCATTATTAATCCAAACAACCCTACTGGCGCCGTCTATTCTAAAGAATTGTTGATGGAAATTGTCAACATTGCGCGCGAGCATAATCTCATCATCTTCGCCGATGAAATTTATGACAAGATTCTCTATGACGATGCCGAGCATCACTCTATCGCCGCACTGGCACCTGATCTGCTGACCATCACCTTTAATGGGTTGTCTAAAACCTATCGCGTCGCCGGCTTCCGCCAGGGCTGGATGGTGCTGAACGGGCCGAAAAAACATGCGAAGGGCTATATTGAAGGGCTGGAGATGTTAGCCTCAATGCGCCTGTGCGCCAACGTCCCGGCGCAACATGCTATTCAGACCGCGCTCGGCGGCTATCAAAGCATTAGCGAATTTATTCTGCCGGGCGGTCGACTGTATGAACAGCGTAACCGCGCCTGGGAGTTGATTAACGATATTCCCGGCGTTTCCTGCGTAAAACCGCGCGGCGCGTTGTACATGTTCCCCAGGATCGACGCTAAACGTTTTAATATTCACGACGACCAGAAGATGGTGCTGGACTTCCTGCTACAGGAAAAGGTGCTGCTGGTGCAAGGTACCGCCTTTAACTGGCCGTGGCCGGATCACTTCCGCATTGTGACGCTACCGCGTGAAGATGACCTGGAGATGGCCATCAACCGCTTTGGGCGTTTCCTCTCAGGTTACCATCAATAATCTTAAATTCAGGCTACTTCGGTAGCCTGAATTGCATCTTCATCCCCCTCCCCGCACAATGAAGTCTGCCGCAGTGAAAACAAAAGGTAATCTATGAAGCAGAGCCATTTTTTCGCCCATCTCTCCCGCATGAAGTTGATTAACCGCTGGCCGCTGATGCGTAACGTGCGTACAGAAAACGTCTCCGAACATAGTCTGCAGGTGGCGATGGTCGCCCATGCGTTGGCGGCGATAAAAAACCGTAAATTTGGCGGTCAGCTCAATGCTGAACGCATCGCGCTTCTGGCGATGTATCATGATGCCTCGGAAGTACTGACCGGCGATCTGCCGACGCCGGTAAAATATTTTAATTCCCAGATAGCCCAGGAATATAAAGCGATCGAAAAAATCGCCCAGCAAAAGCTGGTTGATATGGCGCCGGATGAATTACGCGATATTTTCGCACCGCTTATTGATGAGAATGCCTGGAGCGAAGAAGAACAGGCAATCGTAAAACAGGCCGATGCGCTTTGCGCCTACCTGAAATGCCTGGAGGAGCTCTCAGCGGGAAACAATGAGTTTGGCCTGGCAAAAACGCGGCTGGAAAAAACGCTGGAATTACGTCGCAGCCAGGAGATGGACTATTTTATGGCGGTGTTCGTACCAAGTTTCCATCTCTCTCTTGACGAGATAAGCCAGGATTCACCGCTTTAAACGGTTGTGCCGGATGGCGACGTCAACGTCTTATCCGGCCTGGACGTAGCGTGATATCCGTAGGCCTGATAAGCGCAGCGCCATCAGGCCTTTTCCAGCCTGGGTTAAAACGGAAACAACATCGGAATCATCACAATACAAACCGCCATCACAATAAGCGTGAACGGCACGCCAAGCTTCACAAAATCGCTAAAGCTATAGTTTCCCGGCCCCAGAACCAGAGTATTGACCGGCGATGAAACCGGCGTCATAAAGGCGGCGGATGCCGCCATCGCCACCGCCATCGCAAACGGATAGGGCGACACCCCCATCGATTTCGCCGCCGCCAGCGCAATCGGCGCCATCAGCACCGCCGTTGCCGTGTTAGAAATGAACAGTCCTATGACGGCGCACAGCACGAACAGGCATCCCAGCATCATATACGGCCCATAGCCGCCGCCGATATTCATTAACCCTTGCACGACCAGAGAGACGCCGCCGGTTTTTTGCAACGCCTGCGCAAACGGCATCATACCCACAATCAAGATAATGCTCGGCCAGTGGATCGCTTTATATGCGCTTTCAGCATCAATACAGCGAAATTTTCCCATCAGCAGGCAGGCGATAATCGCCGCGATCGGGTTGGGAATTTCATCGGTCAACATCAGCGCCACCATCAATACCAGGCAGAAAATGGCGTGCGGCGCCTGGCTGTGCGCAGGAGAGGCTTCGCTGACCTCGACCGGCATATTCAGCACCACAAAGTCGCGGCCTTTTTGCCCCAGCAGGCTGATTAACTTCCAGTTCCCCACGACCAGAATGATATCGCCCATCAATAACGGCTCATCGGCCAGCGACCCTTCCAGCGCGACGCCGTCGCGTTTCAGGCCGACCACATTCAGCCCGTAACGTGTACGGAAAGCGATTTCACGCACCGACTTGCCAATCAGTTCAGACTCCGGAATAAGCGAAATTTCCGCCATCCCGACATCCAACGCCTGATCGGAAAAATATTCTCCACGCAATACCATCGGTTCCAGCAGTTGCTCGGCGCAGAACTCTCTGAGGTCAACCTCCGCCGCCGACATATCAATCAGCAGAACGTCGCGAGCGCGAAACTCCGATACGCCGTTCACATTGACGATAACCCGCCGAAAGCGCCGCCAGCGTTCAACGCCGATGACATTGGCGCCGTAACGTTCGCGCAGTTTAAGGTCGTCCAGCCGCTGTCCCACCATTGGCGAACCGGGGCGAATCGCCAGACGGCGAGCGCGCCCCGTCAGACGGTACTCGCGGATAAGATCGCGGAAAGTGCGCCGCTTACCGGCCTGTTGTCCGGGCGCATCGCCTTTTAGCATGAAGCGCATCACCAGCATATAAACAATGCCGAGCGCCAACACCACTATCCCCAGCGGCGTCACGCTAAAAAAGTTGAACCCGTGCAGGCCTTCACGCAGCAGTTCACTGTTAACCACCAGGTTCGGCGGCGTCGCCACCAGCGTCATCATTCCGCTGATAAGCCCGGCAAAACTCAGCGGCATCATCAGGCGCGAAGGCGAGGTTTGCATATGCATAGAAACGCTAAGAACAACGGGGATAAAGATCGCCACCACGCCGGTTGAACTCATGAAAGCGCCAAGTCCGGCGACGGTGATCATCAGTAAAACCAGCATTTTGATTTCACTGCTGCCCGCCATTTTAACCAGCCAGGTACCGACCACCGTCGCAACGCCGGTGCGCACGAGGCCGTCGCCAATAATAAATAAGGCGGCGATAAGAATGACATTCGGATCGCTAAAGCCGGAGAAGGCTTCCGGAAGGGTCAAGGTACCGCTAAGGACAAAAGCAACAATGACGAATAAAGCCACCGCATCCATACGTACTTTGCCCGTCGCAAACAACACGACGGCAATCGCCAGTAAAGAGAGAACCCAAATCAATTCACCGTTCACAACATATCCTTGTCAGATGAGAAGATAACGCGATTCTGCCATAAATATGCCCCGCCAAAGCGGGGCGATATCATGATCAGGTCTTTCTTAACACCACCACATCGCCGTTTGGTTGTTTAGCGACCGATAATTGCGTCAGGCTATCCAACGCAAAATCAACATCCGCCAGACGCGGCGTGTCGGCCGGCGCATTGACCGCAATGACGTGGCAGCCCGCAGCCAGCCCGGACAGCACGCCAGCCGGGGCATCTTCTACTACGACGCACTCCTGAGGGGCCAGGCCAAGCAGTTGTGCGCCCAGCAAATACGCATCCGGCTCCGGTTTGCCGCGTTTGACTCGTTCGGCGGTGACAAACACCTCTGGCGCTGGAAGGCCCGCGACCTGATGGCGCGCACGCGCGACCGGCATTGAACCGGAGGTGACGATAGCCCACGGAATGCCCGCTTTATTCAGGTGATTGAGTAAATCGACTGTCCCCGGCAACGCGGTGATCCCTGCGGTTTCAGTGGCTTCTATTTGCTCCAGGCGCGTAAACTCAGCGGCAATTTCCGCCTCCGATTTACCCGCCATAAAATGCCGCAACGAGGTGATCGCCTGTTTGCCATGAATAAAGCCCAGCACCTCATCATGAGCAAGGTTAAAACGATCGGCCCAGCTACACCACGCGCGTTCGACGGCAGGTAATGAGTCAACCAACGTTCCATCCAGATCAAACAGAAAACCTTTACACTGCACGCGAGCCTCCTCAGGCATTAATGATTTGATTGATTTCATTCGCGCTCAGGTGGTACTGACGCGGGCAGGCATGCCAGACATTCAACATCCGCTGGTATTTTTCCCACATCGGCGTCTGGGCATTAAAGCCGTGCGTCCCGGCGTCAAAGTGAGTGTAGCGTCCTTCTATATTCACCATAAAACGGACATAGCCGAGGTAACGCGCTTCCGTCGCGGCGTCAAACCCCAGGAAGGTGACGCGACGTTCGTCGATGGCTTGCGTATCTTTGAGGTTGGTCCAGGAGACGTGCAGCGCATGGTACATCTCCATAATATCGATGATGGTACGACAGGTCTCTTCCGTCAGCTCGCCAAACTCGCGATCCAGCTCGCGCATCTGCAGGCCGTAGCCGCGTTCAATAATTGTTTGTAAGCGACGGTAACGCTCGGCGTTGGTGGGATCGAGCATCGTCATCATTTTGTACTGGTTAGACAAAATCAGACGTTGCGCGTTGGTCATTTCCATTTTGAACTCCTGTATCACGCTATAGCGATGAAAAAAAGAAGGCATTGGTATGCCTTCTTTTATATGCGTAATCCGGGGTCAATTACAAATCATCCAGGAAAGTTTTATCCAGTTGTTTGAAGGCGCGCTTAAGCGTGTCAGCTAATGCCTGGTAATCCGGCTTTCCTTCTACCGGCGCCAGCGCTTGTCCAGCCTCCTGCAATTTACCGCGAACTTCGTAAAACCAGTTAAGGATTGAAGGCGGCAATGGCGTCACAGAACGTTTCCCTAACCACCATAATCCCTGCATAGGCAAGCTCAGGGCGAACAGGGCGGTCGCCACGGCCGGACCTAACTGACCGCCCAGCGCTATCTGCCAGCATAATGTAAAAACGGCGACAGGCGGCATAAATCGTATGGCATAGCGCGTCATACGAATGACGCGGTTTTCGACGAAAACGGGCGCCAACCGTTTTTCCATCGGCCACGTCTTCGCGTAGTGCTGCCCCCGGCGAAATAAGCTAAAAAAATTTACGGAGCGATTATCCGGTGTCGACATGGCCTACCTCAACTTCACATATAAAATTTAAAAAATTTGTGCAAAACAACAACTGCGAGGGACAACGTTCAAAACATTTTGTCTTCGATACCCACTATCAGGTATCCTGTGTCGGCCTGTCAAAGGCCGGTAGTTTAAAATCATTGAGTCGTCAATATTACACATAGTATGCCATTGGCTGAAAAATACGCAAAATGGCATAGACTCAAAGGTATTTCTTCCATCATGCCCAAAAAAACTCCTGCGCATGATGTTAATCATAAATGTCAGGGCTATCATGCGCTACGCTCTATGGCTCACTGACGTTTTTTTAGCCACGTATCATAAATAGGTACTTCCATGTCGAGTAAGTTAGTACTGGTTCTGAACTGCGGTAGTTCTTCACTGAAATTTGCAATTATTGATGCAGTTAATGGTGATGAATACCTTTCTGGTTTAGCCGAATGTTTCCATCTGCCAGAAGCACGCATCAAATGGAAAATGGACGGCAGTAAACAAGAAGCGGCTTTAGGTGCAGGCGCCGCTCACAGTGAAGCGCTGAACTTTATCGTTAACACTATTCTGGCACAAAAACCAGAACTGTCTGCGCAGTTAACTGCAATTGGTCACCGTATCGTACACGGCGGCGAGAAGTATACCAGCTCCGTAGTCATTGATGAGTCCGTCATTCAGGGCATCAAAGATTCCGCCTCTTTCGCACCGCTGCATAACCCGGCTCACCTGATTGGTATCGCCGAAGCGCTGAAATCTTTCCCGCAGCTGAAAGATAAAAACGTTGCAGTATTCGACACCGCCTTCCATCAGACCATGCCGGAAGAATCTTACCTGTATGCCCTGCCGTACAGCCTGTATAAAGAACACGGCGTTCGTCGCTATGGCGCACACGGCACCAGCCACTTCTATGTAACTCAGGAAGCGGCAAAAATGCTGAACAAGCCGGTAGAAGAACTGAACATTATCACCTGCCACCTGGGCAACGGCGGTTCTGTTTCCGCTATCCGTAACGGTAAATGCGTGGATACCTCCATGGGTCTGACCCCGCTGGAAGGCCTGGTCATGGGTACCCGTTCCGGCGATATCGACCCTGCGATTATCTTCCACCTGCACGACACTCTGGGCATGAGCGTGGATCAGATCAACAAAATGCTGACCAAAGAGTCCGGTCTGCTGGGTCTGACTGAAGTGACCAGCGACTGCCGTTATGTTGAAGACAACTACGCCACCAAAGAAGACGCTAAACGTGCGATGGACGTTTACTGCCACCGCCTGGCGAAATACATCGGTTCTTACACCGCTCTGATGGACGGTCGTCTGGATGCAGTCGTGTTCACCGGCGGTATCGGTGAAAACGCCGCGATGGTTCGCGAACTGTCTCTGGGTAAACTGGGCGTACTGGGCTTTGAAGTCGACCACGAACGTAACCTGGCGGCCCGCTTCGGCAAATCTGGTTTCATCAACAAAGAAGGTACCCGTCCGGCGGTGGTGATCCCAACCAACGAAGAACTGGTTATCGCGCAGGACGCGAGCCGTCTGACTGCCTGATTTCACACCGCCAGCCTCGCTGGCGGTGCTGTTTTGTAACCCGTCCCCAAAAGACGGTAACGAAAGAGGATAAACCGTGTCCCGTATTATTATGCTGATCCCTACCGGAACCAGCGTCGGCCTGACCAGCGTCAGCCTCGGCGTCATCCGTGCTATGGAACGCAAAGGCGTTCGTCTGAGCGTCTTTAAGCCTATCGCCCAGCCTCGCGCTGGCGGCGATGCGCCTGACCAGACCACCACTATCGTTCGCGCGAACTCTACCCTGCCGGCGGCTGAACCGCTGAAGATGAGCCACGTTGAATCTCTGCTTTCCAGCAACCAGAAAGACGTGCTGATGGAAGAGATCATCGCGAACTACCATGCGAATACCAAAGACGCGGAAGTGGTGCTGGTTGAAGGTCTGGTTCCGACCCGTAAACATCAGTTCGCTCAGTCTCTGAACTATGAAATCGCGAAAACGCTGAATGCGGAAATCGTTTTTGTCATGTCTCAGGGGACCGACACGCCAGAACAGCTGAACGAACGTATCGAACTGACGCGCAGCAGCTTCGGCGGCGCGAAAAACACCAACATCACCGGCGTTATCATCAACAAACTGAATGCGCCGGTTGATGAACAAGGCCGTACTCGCCCGGATCTGTCGGAGATTTTTGACGACTCTTCCAAAGCGCAGGTGATCAAAATCGATCCTGCTAAACTGCAGGAATCCAGCCCGCTGCCGGTTCTGGGCGCGGTGCCGTGGAGCTTCGACCTGATTGCGACCCGCGCTATCGATATGGCGCGTCACCTGAACGCCACCATCATTAACGAAGGCGATATCAAAACCCGCCGAGTTAAATCCGTCACTTTCTGCGCGCGTAGTATTCCGCATATGCTGGAACATTTCCGCGCAGGCTCGTTGTTAGTGACCTCCGCTGACCGTCCGGACGTACTGGTCGCAGCTTGCCTGGCCGCGATGAACGGCGTAGAAATCGGCGCCCTGTTGCTGACCGGCGGCTATGAAATGGACGCACGCATTTCTAAACTGTGCGAACGCGCATTCGCCACCGGTCTGCCGGTCTTTATGGTGAACACCAACACCTGGCAGACTTCGCTGAGCCTGCAAAGCTTCAATCTGGAAGTCCCGGTTGATGACCATGAGCGCATCGAGAAAGTTCAGGAATACGTCGCGAACTACGTTAACGCTGAGTGGATCGAGTCGCTGACCGCCACTTCCGAGCGTAGCCGTCGTCTCTCTCCGCCGGCGTTCCGCTACCAACTGACTGAGCTGGCGCGTAAAGCCGGTAAACGCGTAGTGCTGCCGGAAGGCGACGAACCGCGTACCGTCAAAGCGGCGGCAATCTGCGCTGAACGCGGCATCGCCACTTGCGTTCTGCTGGGCAACCCGGATGAAATCAACCGCGTCGCGGCATCTCAGGGCGTTGAGCTGGGCGCAGGTATTGAAATCGTCGATCCGGAAGTGGTGCGTGAAAGCTATGTCGCTCGCCTGGTCGAGCTGCGTAAGAGCAAAGGCATGACCGAACCGGTTGCCCGCGAACAGCTGGAAGACAACGTGGTGCTCGGCACGCTGATGCTGGAGCAAGACGAAGTCGACGGCCTGGTTTCCGGCGCGGTTCATACCACCGCCAACACCATCCGTCCGCCGCTGCAGCTTATTAAAACGGCGCCGGGTAGCTCCCTGGTCTCTTCTGTGTTCTTTATGCTACTGCCGGAGCAGGTTTACGTTTACGGCGACTGCGCAATCAACCCAGACCCGACTGCAGAGCAGCTGGCAGAAATCGCGATTCAGTCTGCGGATTCCGCCATTGCCTTCGGCATCGAACCGCGTGTGGCAATGCTCTCCTACTCCACCGGCACCTCTGGCGCGGGCAGCGACGTAGAGAAAGTACGTGAAGCGACGCGTCTGGCGCAGGAAAAACGTCCTGACCTGATGATCGACGGTCCGTTGCAGTACGACGCCGCGGTCATGGCTGACGTAGCGAAATCCAAAGCGCCGAACTCGCCGGTTGCGGGTCGCGCTACCGTGTTCATTTTCCCGGATCTGAACACCGGTAACACCACCTACAAAGCGGTACAGCGTTCTGCCGACCTGATCTCCATCGGGCCGATGCTGCAGGGTATGCGCAAGCCGGTGAACGACCTGTCCCGTGGCGCGCTGGTAGACGATATCGTCTACACCATCGCCCTGACGGCAATTCAGGCTTCTCAGCAGCAGCAGTAACAGTAAAAGCCAATGCCGGATGGCGGCGTAAACGCCTTGTCCGGCCTACAGGTGAAATACCGTTGTAGGCCGGATAAGACGCGTTAGCATCGCCATCCGGCATTCTGCTATTTACCCTGCAAAGCGGAATTTTTTGCTTAACTGCGCTGCATCAATGAATAACTATTCCCTTCTTCTCATACTTAGCCTCTTTGCTTTGCAACAGGGATAGTCTGTCATGTCTGTCGTTACAGAATCAAAAACAGCCAGAAAATGGGCAATGCCCGATACGCTGGTCATCATCTTTTTTGTCGCCATTTTAACCAGTATCGCCACCTGGGTCGTCCCCGTTGGGATGTTTGATAGCCAGGAAGTGCAGTATCAGGTCGATGGTCAGACAAAAACCCGCAAAGTCGTCGACCCGCACTCTTTTCGCATTGTGACCAATGAGGCCGGGGAAGCGCAGTATCATCGCGTACAATTTTTCACTACCGGCGATGAAAGACCAGGGCTGATGAATTTTCCGTTTGAAGGGTTAACATCCGGATCGAAATTCGGCACTGCCGTCGGCATCATTATGTTTATGTTGGTGATTGGCGGCGCATTCGGCATCGTGATGCGTACCGGCACCGTGGATAACGGCATTCTGGCGCTTATTCGCCACACGCGGGGCAACGAAGTCCTGTTTATTCCGGTGCTATTTGTCCTCTTTTCGTTAGGGGGCGCCGTATTTGGCATGGGCGAAGAGGCGGTCGCCTTTGCAATTATCATAGCCCCGCTGATGGTCAGGCTGGGCTATGACAGCATTACCACCGTCCTGGTGACCTATATCGCCACCCAAATTGGCTTTGCCAGTTCGTGGATGAACCCTTTCTGCGTAGTCGTCGCCCAGGGGATTGCCGGCGTGCCGGTACTTTCCGGCTCCGGGCTGCGTATTGTGGTCTGGGTTGTCGCCACGCTGATTGGGTTGGTTTTTACGCTGGTCTACGCCTCACGCGTGAAAAAGAATCCGCTGCTTTCCCGCGTCCACGAATCCGATCGCTATTTCCGCGAACAGCAGGATGAAGTCGTCCAGCGCCCTTTCACCTTTGGTGACTGGCTGGTACTACTGGTCCTGACCGGCGTAATGATTTGGGTCGTCTGGGGCGTGATTGTCCACGCCTGGTTTATTCCGGAGATCGCCAGCCAGTTTTTCACCATGGGCGTGGTGATCGGCCTCATCGGCGTTATCTTCCGCCTCAACGGTATGACGGTCAACGTGATGGCGTCCTCATTCACCGAAGGGGCGAGGATGATGATCGCGCCCGCCTTGCTGGTGGGTTTTGCCAAAGGCATTCTGCTGCTGGTCGGCAACGGCGAAGCCGGGGAACCCAGCGTGCTCAATACGTTGCTTAACAGTATCGCGCATGGCATCAGCGGGCTTAATAATGCTATCGCCGCCTGGTTTATGCTGCTCTTCCAGGCGGTATTTAATTTCTTTGTCACGTCCGGTTCGGGCCAGGCGGCGTTAACCATGCCATTACTGGCGCCGCTCGGCGATCTGGTCGGCGTTAACCGTCAGGTGACTGTTCTGGCCTTCCAGTTTGGCGATGGCTTCAGCCATATTATCTATCCGACATCGGCCTCGCTGATGGCCACGCTGGGCGTGTGCCGGGTCGATTTTCGCAACTGGCTGAAAGTGGGGGCGTCGCTGCTGGGACTATTGTTTATTATGTCCAGCGTGGTCGTCATTGGCGCGCAGATGATGGGATATCATTGATCCAAAATGCCGGATGAGCACCAGCGCCATCCGGCAATATCTCCATGATTAAAGCAGTGATTTCGCGGCTTCTACAATCGCTTCGGCGGTGAGTCCGTACTCTTGTTGTAAGAAATCCTGCGTTCCTACCTGCCCATAACGCTCTTTGACGCCAACACGGCGCATCGGCACCGGGCAGTTTTCCACCAGCACTTCCGCCACCGCTGACCCCAGTCCATTATGGATGCTGTGGTTTTCACACGTGACGATACGCCGCGTTTTTTCCGCGTAGTTTTTCACCAACATGCGATCGATAGGCTTTAAGGTGAACATATCAATGACCGCGGCGCTCACGCCTTCCTGCTCCAGTTGGCGCGCCGCCTCCAGCGCCTCCGCCACCATAATGCCGTTGGCGATAAGCGTAATATCATCGCCCTCACGCAGTACGTTGCCCTTGCCAATGGTAAAGGTAGAGCCTGGCGCATAGATACTCGTCGCCTGCTTACGGATGGTACGCAGCCAGTAAAAACCGTCCAGGTCCATTAGCTGGCGTAAAATATCCGCGAACATCACCGCATCCGTCACCTCCAGTACTACGGAGTGCGCCAGCCCGCGAACAATCCCCATATCTTCAAAAGACATATGGGTGCCGCCGTTATGGCACGCTGTCACTCCGGCATCGGAGGCGATCACTTTGACGTTGTTACGCTGATAATCCAGCGCCATAAAGAGCTGATCAAAACAGCGACGGCTGGCAAAAGCGGTAAAGGTATGCACAAACGGTTTGCGACCGGTCAGCGCCAGCCCCGCCGCAGTGCCAATCACATTCGCCTCCATAATACCGCAGTTAATGACATGCTGCGGGTAGTCACGCGCCACGCTGTCCATCGCCATTGAGCTCATTAAATCAGCCTCAAGCGCAATAATTGGGCTTCCGGCCTCAATCTGCCCGGCGACAAAACCGGCGTAAACTTTGCGCATTTCGATATCGTCTTTAAGCCCTGCGGGCGCAAGCTTAATCATGCATGACCTCCAGTTGATGAATGGCCTCATTGAGCGTCTGCTTCATGCCATCCGTCAGGCGTAAGTGGTGAGAATTCGTTAACTGCTCCAGGCATGGCACCCCCTGCCCTTTAATGCTGTCAAGGATCACTACCCGTGGCCGGGCATCGGCGGGCGGCACAGGCTGAACCACCGCCAGTAGTCCGGCGATATCATCGCCTTTGACGGTGACGACATCGAAACCAAACGCGCGGAATTTCCCTTCCAGATCGAATGGATTGATAATCTCCTCCAGTTCGCCGTCAAGCTGCTGTTTATTCCAGTCAATGAAAACGGTCAGATTATTCAGGCGGTGGTGGGCAATAAACTGAAACGCCTCCCAGCACTGCCCTTCATTGAGCTCGCCATCGCCGACAATGCAAAATACCCGGTTGGGTCGCCGCGCCAGTTTATGCGACAGCGCCATTCCGCCCGCAATAGAGATGCCCTGTCCCAGTGAGCCGGTCGTGGCGTCCACGCCGCGCGTTTTTAGCCGATCCGGATGGCTGGGAAGACGGGTGCCGTTCTGGTTAAGCGTATTCAGCTCTTCGAGCGGGAAATAGCCTTTAATCGCCAGGGTACTGTACAACGCGGGGCCCGCATGGCCTTTCGACAGCACGAAGTAATCGCGCTCCGGCCAGTCCGGGTCGGCAGGGTCGATTTTCATCACCGCGCCGTACAGAACCGCCAGAGTTTCCACTACCGACATGCTGCCGCCATAGTGACCAAAGCCAAGATGGTTTAAGGATTTGAGCGTGGCGACGCGAATGTCGCGCGCCAGTTGGGTGATTTCGGTTACGTTCATTCTTTCGCTCCGCTATTTTCCTGCACTTCGGCATTCGCTTTTTTGTTTTTGGCCAACACGTTGTACGCCACCAGTAGCGCGAATAGCGCTACCACCAGCCCCGTGATAGCCATCGGCGACAGATAACGCGCCAGGTTGCCCAGCAAAATACCGATTACGCCAAAGTCAGCATCCGAGAACGTGGTATTGGCGAAGCCGATCGCGCCGAGAACCGGCAGTAACAGCACTGGCAGGAAAGTGATTAATAGACCATTAGCAAATGCGCCGATCATCGCCCCGCGGCGACCGCCGGTGGCATTGCCAAAGACGCCTGCGGTCGCGCCGGTAAAGAAGTGCGGCACAACGCCTGGCAGGATCAACACAAGCTTCATCTGTCCCAGCAGGAACAGCCCCACCAGCCCGCCGAGAAAACTGAACAGGAAGCCAATCAGTACCGCGTTAGGGGCATAGGGATACACCACCGGGCAGTCCAGCGCCGGACGCGCGTTTGGTACCAGTTTTTCTGAAAATCCGGTAAAGGCCGGAACAATTTCCGCCAGAATCAGACGGACGCCTTGCAGAATGATGAATACGCCAGCGGCGAAGGTGATTGCCATGATGATGGCGTACACCAGATAGTTTTGCCCGCCGCTAAACGTCGCTTCGACATACTCACGCCCTGCGCTGACTGCCATGATCAGATAGATAATCATCATGGTCAGCGAAATCGAGATAGAACTGTCGCGTAAAAAACTGAGGTTTTTCGGCAGGTTCATCTCTTCCGTGGAGCGGGAGCCTTTACCACACAGGCTGCCAATCCAGCCGGAAAGCACATATCCCAGGGTACCGAAGTGACCAAACGCAATGTCATCGGTACCGGTAATCCGCCTCATATAACGTTGGGCCAACGCCGGGAAGAAGGCCATCACCAGCCCCAGGATTAGCGATCCAGTGAAGACCAGCCCTACGCCCTCAAACCCCGCCACGGTCAGGATTACGCCAATCATACAGGCCATGTAAAAGGTGTGATGCCCGGTCAAAAAGATATATTTAAGACGCGTAAAGCGCGCCACGACAATATTGGCCACCATACCAAATGCCATAATTAACGCCGTGGACGCGCCATATTTCTCCAGCGCGATTGAGACTATCGCTTCATTATTAGGAATAATGCCCTGAATATTAAAAGCGTGTTCAAACATACCCCCTAGCGGATTTAATGAACCCACCAGTACGGTTGCGCCACCGCCAAGCACAATAAAACCTAAAATGGTTTTAATCGTGCCTTTCACCACATCGGAAAACGCTTTTTTCTGCGCCACCAGACCAATCAGCGCAATTAACCCTACAAGCACCGAGGGCACTTTTAAAATATCAACAACAAAATTCAGCGTTTCAAGGATAAACATATCCACCTCGCCAGCAATAATTATTGTTTAGCGAACCATGCGCGCAGCTGCGTTTCCAGTTCGTTGATGTCGATGATGTTATTGATCACCACCAGTTGGCTTTCCGGTACGCTGGCGCTGGCCGCGATATCTTTGGCCATTACAAAAAGATCGGCAGCCCCGGGCGTGGCCGATGAGAGATCGGAGTGTTCCACCTCGGCGTCAATATTGAGTTTCTTTAATACTTTTTTAATGTTCATTTCTACCATAAAACTACTACCCAGGCCGGAACCGCAAATTGCCATGATTTTCATTATTGTCACCTTTTAAAAGTAGAGTTGGTCTGCATCACGCACGGGCGTAATGTTATTTACCGCAAGAAAATGGAATAAAATCAGAAACGGTCAATAATCGTTTTAATGTCCTCCAGGTTTTTTGCCTGATGTAATTTTTCCATATCTACATCACTGGAAAATAATTCCGCCAGCGCCGATATCATTTCGATATGACTGTGCTTATCAGGCGCCGCCAGCATAATAATGATGTCAACCGGATCGAATTCGTCTGCGCCAAATGAAACGCCGCGCTGTAGTTTCAGTAACGATAAACCTAACCCTTTCGCCCCCTCTTCCGGCCTCGCATGCGGCATCGCTAACCCTGGCGCTAATACATAATACGGCCCAAGCTTTTGGTGCTGCTGAACAATCGCCGTAATGTATTCCGGTGCGATAACACCTGCGTCCAGCAGGGGTTTGCCGCAAATTTCCAGCGCCTGCGGCCACGTTTCCACGCTCTCCTGTAGCGTGATGGTTGCGTCAGATAACCAGGTCCCCAGCATGTTATTCGCCCCCACGGTGTATGAAATTATGAACAAACTTTATTCAAGCCATTCGATATTAGCTGCGATCGTTATCACAAAGATAGCGCTACCAGCGACTATTACTCAGAATTGTGATAGCGCTATCAAATTAAAATCATGGTGTGAAATCACAGCAAAAAAGCGGATTTAAGGCGTATACTGCCAGTCATGCGAAGCAAAGAACGACAATAAAAAAGCATCTCAACATGTTGTAATGACGCAGGAATTTGTATGTCGATACCCCGTAAACGGCGCAGTACCGGTAAAGTGACTATCGCCGATGTAGCCCAACTTGCCGGTGTAGGCACGATGACCGTATCACGAGCCTTACGCACGCCGGAACAGGTCTCTGATAAACTCCGGGAAAAAATCGAAGCGGCAGTGCATGAGCTGGGCTATATGCCTAATCTCGCCGCCAGCGCGCTGGCGTCTGCCTCCTCGCACACCATCGCAATGGTCGTACCGAACCTTGCGGAAGCGGGGTGTTCTGAAATGTTCGCCGGGCTGCAACAAATTTTACAGCCCGCTGGCTACCAGATTATGCTGGCGGAATCGCAGCATCGCGTGGAACAAGAGGAGAAGCTGCTCGAAACGCTGCTGGCCTCCAACATTGCCGCGGCGATTCTGCTTAGCGTCGAACATAGCACTACCGTGCGCCAGTGGCTGAAAAATGCCTCTATCCCGGTGATGGAGATGGGCGCGATTCGCAGCGATCCTATTGATATGAATATCGGTATTGATAACGTTGCAGCAATGTATGAGCTGACGGAAATGCTGATTCAGCGCGGTTATCAGAATATCGGGCTGCTATGCGCCAATCAGGAGCAGTGGATTTTTCAGCAACATCTGCACGGCTGGTACAAAGCGATGCTTCGCCACCATATGTCGCCAAACCGGGTGATTAATGCCGCCTTGCCGCCCAATTTTTCTACCGGCGCGTCGCAACTGCCGGAGTTTTTACTGGCGTGGCCGGAGCTGGACGCGCTGGTATGCGTATCGGATGAGCTGGCCTGCGGCGCGTTATACGAGTGCCAACGACGGCGGATCAAAGTTCCGGACGATTTAGCGGTGGTCGGGTTTGGCGATAGCGATGTCAGCCGGGTCTGCCAGCCGCCGTTAACCACCATGGCCGTACCGCACCGTAAGATTGGCAGTGAAGCCGGACGGGCGCTGTTGGAAAGGTTAAATCAGGGAAACTGGAGCGATCGAAAATCCATCGCCTCCAGTTTATGTATGCGGGAAAGCTGCTAAAACGCTTATTCCGTCTCTTCCGGTTTCTCCTGAAGCGCAGCTTCGTTTTTGGCGTTGCGGGTCATCCACAGCGCCAGCGCTTTGAGCGAGTCCGGCGTAAACTCATCACAGCGCGCGGTGATCTCCTCCGGAGTCAGCCAACACACTTCGCTGACTTCATCTTCCTGAAGCGCGAAAGGCCCGTGGGAAACGCAGCTAAACAGCGCGCCCCAAACCCGGCAATGTTGGTCTTCAAAGTAAAACAGACCGTGTTCGGCAAACGGCACGCCTGCAATACCCAACTCTTCTTCCGCTTCGCGGCGGGCAGATTCCAGTAGCTGCTCATCAGCCTGGACCACGCCGCCTGCGGTAGCATCTAACATACCGGGCAAAAAATCTTTTGTTTCGGTACGACGCTGCACCAGAATTTTACCCATACCATCATGAACGACGATATACGTCGCACGATGCCGTAAGCGTTGCGCACGCATCTGTTCCCGGCTGGACTGTGCAATGACTTCATTGTCTTCATTCACAATATCCACCCATTCCGTACTTGCCAAACGACGCTGTTCCACCATCAGGAAACCTTCTTATTTCTGGCGCTCTTACGGCGCATTTACGTTTGTGAGGTAAATTACGAGTTAATTGCAACCTGCGCAATGATACTTTGATCATTGAGTGCGATTACGCTCAACACATTATCATCCAGAATACCGTAGCTTGCCGCATACCCGCCTTTCGGAATGCTCACTGACCCAGGATTAAAGTGATACAGCCCTTCCTGCTGTTGCGCCACTGGCAGATGCGTATGACCATAAACCAACACATCGCCAGTATGCAGAGCGGGCGGATTCGTCGGCCCGAAGAGGTGCCCATGCGTTAAAAATAGCCGCCTCTCTTGCGTCAATATTTGCTGCCACGGCGCAGTTATCGGGAAATGCAGCAGCATCTGATCCACTTCGCTATCGCAGTTGCCGCGCACGGCAATGATTTGCGTCGCCACCGCGTTCAGGCGTTCGGCGACCTGGGCGGGCGCATAGCCTTCAGGCAGCGCATTTCGCGGCCCGTGGTTAAGGACATCGCCTAATATCACCAGCCAACGCGCGCCGCTTTGCGCGAACCGCTCAAGCACGCGTTCCGTGGCGGGTAAAGAACCATGAATGTCCGATGCGAACATCAGTTTCATCGCTCACTCCTCGTTGTGAAAAACGGCGTTATGATACTGGAATATGAATAGATTTTCAGCCTGAACGCTTCGAGGAAAGCGCAATAAAACGCTGTACGGAAGCACGCTGCCACTGGAATGTCGCATACGCCGCCAGCGACGTCGGCACGTCATCGCCATGCAGCGCCAGACGATTGATCATCAATGCCAGATCGGTATCGGCAATGCACCATTCACCAAATAAATTTTGCGTCCCTTGCCCCAATAGCGCTTCAGCCGTCGCAAACAGTTTTGCCGCGCTGGCTTTTCCAGCCTCGCTTAGCGGCGCTTTTTTCGCCCCGGCAAACACCACGTCGGTAGGCCGTTCTTCGCGAAGCGGTAGTAAATCGCTGCGTAGCCACGCCTGAATCTGTCGCGCGCGGGCGCGTTTTTGTAAATCGTGCGGGTAGATACGCTCCCACTGCGGCGGCGCGAAACGCTCCTCCAGGTATTCCGCAATAGCGGACGACTCGCTCAACTCAAAATTGTCGGCCTCAAGCACCGGTACGCGCTGCGTCAGCGCATATCCCCGCCAGCCAGGTTGCAGATGTTCTCCCTGGTCCAGATCGCGGGTTTTCAGAGTAAAGGAAAGCCCTTTTTCTTGTAATGCCACCCAGGCGGACAAGACGTAGGGAGAGAAAAAGTTCGCATCCGACCACAGCACAATAACAGGCTTACTCATAATGTCCTCTTGAGGGCGTATTAAGTTTCTTCCCAAAATATAGCGTCTTTCGCCTGCTGTCACCTGATGAAAACTCACACACATCAGGAGGCTTTCTATACTTAATTCAGCCCAGACTCTTTACGCACATGCAGGAGCCAAAATGATTGACCTTTACTACGCCCCCACGCCCAACGGGCATAAAATAACGCTGTTTCTGGAAGAGGCGGAGCTGGCGTATCGTTTGCTAAAAGTAGATATCAGCAAGGGCAATCAGTTTCGCCCTGATTTTTTGGCTATCTCTCCCAATAATAAAATTCCTGCCATCGTCGATCACGCCCCGGCAGACGGCGGTCAACCGCTTAGTCTTTTTGAATCCGGTGAAATTCTTCTCTACCTGGCGGAAAAAAGCGGCAAACTGCTTAGCGGGGAGCTGCGTGAACGCCATACCACGCTGCAATGGCTGTTCTGGCAGGTCGGCGGGTTAGGGCCGATGCTGGGCCAGAATCATCACTTTAACCATTTTGCGCCGCAGGCCATCCCCTATGCGATTGAACGCTATCAGGTTGAAACGCAACGCTTATACAACGTCCTGAATAAACGCCTGGAAACCTCCCCGTGGCTGGGCGGCGACCATTACAGTATTGCGGATATCGCCAGTTGGCCGTGGGTTAACGCACATCAGCGTCAGCGAATCGATCTTGATACCTACCCGGCGGTGTATAACTGGTTTGAACGCATTCGCACGCGTCCTGCGACAGCGCGCGCACTGTTACAAGCGCAACTGCACTGTAACAGTACGAAAGCGTAACGCGGTAGCATACATCATGTATGATGTAGAGGTATATACACGGAAAAAACCTGCGTCCGGCACCCTTATTCGTATTAAAAACCTGACATTAGGGAAGAGGAAATCCTCCCTACTCTGGAGGTCATATGCAGATTCTGATTACCGGCGGTACGGGCCTGATAGGGCGTCATCTCATTCCCCGGCTGTTAACACTGGGGCATCAGGTGACGGTCGTTACGCGCAATCCCGATAACGCGCGTCAGATTCTCGATTCCAGAGTGACATTATGGAAAGGGCTGGCGGAACGTGAGCACCTCAATGAGATTGATGCCATCATCAATCTGGCGGGCGAACCGATTGCCGACAAGCGCTGGACGTCGCAACAAAAAGAACGGTTGTGCCAAAGCCGCTGGGCTATCACGCAAAAGTTGGTGGATTTAATTCATGCCAGCGCAACGCCGCCCTCGGTGTTGATATCCGGCTCCGCCACGGGCTATTACGGCGATCTGGGTGACGTTGTCGTCACTGAAGACGAACCGCCGCACAACGAATTTACGCATAAACTTTGCGCCCGCTGGGAACAGATTGCCTGTCGTGCGCAGAGCGACCAGACCCGCGTCTGCCTGCTGCGTACCGGCGTTGTCCTGGCGCCGCAAGGCGGGATTTTGGGGAAAATGGTTCCGCCGTTTCGCCTCGGACTCGGCGGTCCGGTGGGTAATGGTCGGCAATATCTGGCCTGGATTCACATCGACGATATGGTCAACGGCATCCTGTGGCTGCTGGATAACGATCTTCGCGGTCCCTTCAATATGGTCTCGCCGTATCCCGTCCATAATGAGCATTTTGCTCATGCGCTGGGTCGCGCGCTGCGCCGCCCGGCGATTATTCGCATTCCGGCGACGGCAATTCGCTTATTGATGGGAGAGTCGTCAGTGCTGGTGCTGGGCGGACAGCGGGCGCTGCCAAAACGGCTTGAAGCCGCCGGATTCGCATTTCGCTGGTATGATTTAGAAGAGGCGCTGGCGGATGTGATTCGCTAGTTCCCAAAGCGCCGTATCCTGCCCGGTAAGCGATGCGCCGCCGGGCTTCTTTTATTTCAGCGAGCCTTTCAGGAATTGCTGTAAACGCGGGCTTTGCGGATTGCCGAACACCTGCTCCGGATCGCCCTCTTCTTCAATTTTCCCCTGATGCAGAAAAATAACGTGCGAAGAGACATGGCGAGCGAAGCCCATTTCATGCGTGACCACCACCATCGTTTTGCCTTCTTCCGCCAGTTGTTGCATGATGCGCAACACTTCGCCGACCAGTTCAGGATCGAGCGCCGAAGTGGGTTCATCGAACAGTAAAACGTCAGGTTCCATCGCCAGCGCGCGCGCAATAGAAACGCGCTGCTGTTGGCCGCCGGAGAGATGAACGGGATATTTGCCCTGAGCGCGCTCATCAATCCCCACCTTCGCCAGATATTTCAACGCCCGCTCGCGCGCGTCGTGCTTGCTTAATCCCAGTACCTGAATCGGCGCTTCCATCACATTTTCCAGCACCGTCATGTGGCTCCAGAGGTTAAAGTGCTGAAACACCATCGTCAGGCGGGTACGCAACAAGCGTAGCTGATTTTTATCCGCCACTTTGAGCTGCCCGTCTTTGTCGCGCACCAGATTAATGTTCTGACCGTTCACGATAATCGCGCCTTCGCTCGGTTTTTCGAGGAAGTTAATACAGCGCAAAAAAGTGCTTTTACCGGAGCCGGACGAGCCGATGATGCTAATCACATCTCCGGCGCGGGCCTGCAGCGATACCCCTTTCAGCACTTCATGACCGCCGTAGCGTTTGTGCAAATCGATAACGTGTAATTTATTTTCTGACATCATGTTACTCGAATTATTTAGAGGACACGTGCTGCAACCAGCGTCTTTCCGCCCGACGGAACAGGCTTATCAGGACATACGAAATGAGTAAATACAACACGGCGGCAATGCCAAACGCGGTAAACGGCTGGTAAGTCGCTGAGTTAATATCGCGGGCGATTTTCAACAAATCCGGCACCGTCGCGGTAAACGCCAGCGCCGTAGAGTGCAGCATTAAAATCACTTCGTTGCTGTAGGCAGGCAAGGCGATGCGTAATGCCGACGGCAAAATAATGCAGCGATACATTTTAAATGACGAGAAGCCATAGGCCCGTGCCGCTTCAATTTCACCGTGCGGCACCGAGCGAATCGCCCCGGCGAAAATTTCCGTGGTGTACGCGCAGGTATTCAGCGTCAGCGCCAGTACGGTACAGTTCAGTCCGCTGCGGAAAAACGCGTTAAGAAGATCGGTGCCTTTGACTATCTCCAGCGTATACATCCCCGAATAGAACACCAATAGCTGTACGTACAGCGGCGTGCCGCGAAAAATATACGTAAACAGCCAGATGGGAAAACGGATGAATTTATTACTAGAAACGCGACCTACCGCCAGAATCACCGCCAGAAGACCGCCCATCACCACCGATGAAATTAACAGCCACAGCGTAATCGCCACGCCGGTAAAACGATAGCCATCCGTCCACAGCAGGGATTTCCAGTACTCCTGAATGATCTCAATCACAAATCGGCCCTCTTCACGCCCACGGAATAGCGACGCTCAAGTAAGAGCAGCACACCATTGGAAACGGTGGTAAATACCAGGTAGATAAGTCCACAGACCACGGCAAAGTAGAAAGGCTCCCAGGTGCTTTTACCGGCAAGCTGCGTGGCTTTGACGACATCTTCCAGGCCCAGCAGCGACACCAGCGCCGTCGCTTTGAGTATCACCTGCCAGTTATTGCCGATCCCCGGCAGGGCGTAACGCATCATCGCCGGGAACATAATCCGCCGGAAGGTTTGCCCGTGGGTAAAACCAAAAGCCGTCGCCGCCTCGATATGGCCTTTCGGCACCGCCATAAACGCGCCGCGAAAGGTTTCGGTAAAATAGGCGCCGTAGATGAAACCAAGGGTGATAATACCGGCCACCATCGGATCAATATCTATCTGGTCGATACCCAGCGAATCGGTCACCACGTTAAGCGCGATTTGCAATCCGTAAAATATCAGCAGCATTAAGACCAGATCCGGCACCCCGCGAATCAGGGTGGTGTATCCTTCAAAAATAAGCCCCGTTACCCGGTTTTGCGAAAGCTTCGCCCCCGCGCCGACAAGACCGATAAGCACGGCCAGCACCACGGAACTGAGCGCCAGTTCCAGCGTGACGATCGCGCCCTGTAAAATTACGCCTGAAAACCCGTACAACATGCAGCCTGTCCTGTTGTGTGTGGTGAAGTAAGAAGCCTCTTTTGCATTTTTGCCTCACATCACGCCGGATGGCGGCTGTGCCTTGCCCGACCTACGATGCTCCCCGTAGGCCTGACAAGCGCAGCGCCATCAGGCAATGCAGACAGTCAACATTCTTTGGGCTTTATCTGCACCGACGGTGATTAACCGCCATAAACATCAAAATCAAAGTACTTTTTCGCCAGCTTTTCGTAAGTACCGTCAGCACGCATTTCAGCAAAGGCTTTATTCAGCGCTTCGCGCAGCTCGTTATCCTCTTTGCGCAGCCCCATACCGGTTCCTACGCCGAATAACTTCTCATCTTTCACCGCCGGGCCGCCGAATTTATAGTCTTTTCCGACGGGCTGTTTAAGGAAACCTTCGCTGGCCGCGACCTCGTCCTGGAACGCCGCATCAATACGGCCAGCCGTCAGATCGGAATAAATGTTGTCCTGCCCCTGGTAAGAGACGATCTCAATCCCTTTCGGCGCCCAGTGCTCATTGCCGAAGGTCTCCTGCGTCGTCCCCTGTAGCACGCCGACGCGCTTGCCTTTCAGCGACGCGACGGTCGGCTGAATATCAGAGTTCTTCGCCACCACCAGACGGGAATCAGCGGCGTAAAGCTTGTCGGTAAACGCGATTTCCTGCTGGCGCTTTTCAGTGATGGACAGCGAGGACATGATGGCATCAATTTTCTTCGCTTTTAAAGACGGAATCAGCGCATCCAGCGGGTTTTCCACGAACGTACACTGTGTGTTGATACGTTTGCACAGCTCTTTGGCCAGATCGATATCAAAGCCGACCAATTCACCTTGTGCATTTTTGGATTCAAACGGTGCGTATGTAGGATCGGTACCGATACGAATCTTTTGTGGAATAGCGGCAAATGCTGCGGTAGCGCTGGAAAATGCCAGCACCAGAGAAAGGGATAACGCCAGTTTTTTCATAACTATCCTCAACAGACTGTCTTTCCAGGAGATCTTTACAGATCCGATGCGACTATCGTGCCATTAATCAGGCCGACAAGGCAAAGCATTCTACCTTGTCAGCCGGTTTATTTTGCATAAAAATCGATTAAGTATGCATTTATGCGCCTGTTCCGCAACGGCTTATGCACCAAAAAGGTGCAAAACATCTATTTTGCACCGTGATAGTTCCCCAGCGCGGCGCGTTATCCCCTTCCCTCAATCGCCGTAGACATTAAAATCGAAGTACTTTTTGGCCATTTTGTCGTAAGTTCCGTCCTGGCGCAGTTCGGTCAGCGCTTTATCAAACGCGGCTTTTAGCTCGGTATCGTCTTTACGCAGCCCAACCCCCGTCCCGTCGCCAAAATATTTTTTATCCTTCACGGAAGGACCGGCAAACGCATACTCTTTGCCCGCTGGCTGCTTCAGGAAACCTTCGCTGGCGGCGACTTCATCCTGTAAAGCGGCATCCAGACGACCGGCGGTTAAATCGGAATAGATAAGATCCTGGTTGGCATAAGCCACCACATCCACACCTTTTGTGCGCCAGTTATCATTGGCGTAAGCCTCTTGCGTGGACCCTTGCAGCACGCCGACATGCTTGCCTTTCAGCGATTCCAGCGTCGGCTGAATGGGAGACCCTTTTGCCGCAATCAGGCGTGAATCCGCCGCGTAAAGTTTGTCGGAAAACGCAATTTCTTGCTGGCGTTTATCGGTGATAGAGAGCGATGAAATAATGGCATCAATTTTTTTCGCTTTTAGTGAGGGAATAAGCGCATCAAAGTCGCTGGCGACCCAGGTACATTTCACCTGCATACGCTTACACATTTCATTACCGAGATCGATATCAAAGCCAATAAACTCGCCTTTGGCATCTTTTGATGAGAAAGGCGCGTAGGTGGTATCTGTTCCAATACGAACCGTTTGCGGGAGCGCGGCGTAACTGGCCGCCGTCGCGCCCAGACCTATCAGCAAAGACAAAGCGAGAACGGTCTTCTTCATACATACCCCTCAAGTGGCGTCATTTTCTTATGTTTTACGTGGTGTTGTGTGTTTGCAGACTTTTTCATGCAGGTCTTATGCCATTTTCACGTCAGCAAAACGATTCGACGTTAAATTTGTTAATAAAACGTTGCAATATTGTCCTGATGTTGAAGATAGCAGGTATGACGGTTGAACCGCAGCGTTTCGGCGGCTTTTAACGAATTAAATGTTGAGGATATGATCGCGGTTACAAAATTGCCCTGAAACAGGGCAACAGGGACAATAATGCACGCTAAACAGACAACGCTATGCGCCCTGCCAGCGAACAAAAAGATCGTGCGGAAGGGGGATGTCAAACTGGTCCAAAACTCGGTTAACCGTTTGATTTATAATATCATCTAACGTCTGAGGAAGATGATAAAAAGCCGGAACCGGCGGCATAATCACCGCGCCTATCTCAGCGGCCTGGGTCATTAAACGCAAATGCCCGATATGCAGCGGCGTTTCGCGCACACACAGCACCAGAGGTCGCCGCTCTTTTAATATCACATCCGCCGCGCGGGTAAGCAGTCCGTCAGTATAACTGTGGACAATCCCCGACAGCGTTTTAATCGAACAGGGCAGGATAACCATTCCCGCCGTCGGGTAAGAGCCCGAGGAAATGCTGGCGGCAATGTCGCGCGCATCGTGCGTCACATCGGCCAGCGCCTGCACCTCGCGCAGCGAAAAATGGGTCTCCAGCGCCAGCGTTTGCCGGGCCGCCTGGCTCATCACCAGATGCGTTTCCACGCTATCGACATCGCGCAAAATTTGTAATAAGCGCACGCCATAAATCGCTCCGCTGGCGCCGCTAATTCCTACAATGAGTCGTTTCATGTTCTCTTACCGTTTACGAGCGCCGTTCATCCCACTGTGTTACGTAATCGGCTCAAAGTGGGTCTGAAGAGATACCATGACAAAAGAATCCCTATCATAAAAGCCAGCTCAACCAACATTATCACTACCCCTTGCTCACTAAACCAGGTGCCGACCATAATGGCAAAATTGGTGATAATGACAAATCGGGCCGTCCAGGGGAAAAGCGGCGATCGATAGCGTAGCAAATCGCTGGCGTACGTTCCATTACGCACCGATTGTCGGAAACGATACTGGCACCATCCGATGGTTATCCATGCCAGGCAACCCACCTGCCCGGTACTGGCGATCAGATATAAATAAAATTGCTGTGCGGGAATATAGCGGGTCAGCAACGACACCAACGCCAGCAAGGCCGTGATTAAAATAGCATACACCGGCACGCCGCCGCCGTTCGTTTTACCAAAGCAGGCTGGCGCAAAGCGATCGCCCGCCATAGACCACAGCATACGCGAACTGGCGTAAATGGCCGAGTTAGCGGCAGAAACCGCGGCGGAAAAGATCACCAGCGTCATCAGCGTATCCGCCCCGGGAATGCCCGCGTGGGAGAATACCCATACAAAGGGACTTTGTCCATTTGGCGTCAGTGCATGCGGATAGACCAGCGCCAGCACCGCAATCGCCAGGCCGTAAAACAAAATGATTCTGAGACCGATCCCCAGGATCACTTTCGGTAAAATAATGTGCGGCGATTCGGTCTCCCCTGCCGCATTTCCTACCAGTTCCACCCCCTGGAAGGAGTAAATCACGATCGTCATACAGACCACAATTTGCTCCCAACCGTGTGGAAACCACATTCCGTCTGTTTTTAACGTCGGGTGCCAGTCACTATGGCCCATTAGCGAGTAGATCATGACCCCGCCCGCGCAGATAAACAGCACGATCGCGAAGACCTTAATGGCCGAAAGCCAGTATTCGCATTCGCCAAAACTTTTTGCGGAGGTGAGATTGATGGCCGTCAGGATGAGCAGAATCGCCAGGCAGAACATATATACCGGAACCGCGGGGAAAAACTGGTGAGCAATAAACCCTGCGGCAGTGAGGTCGGCTGCCAGGGAAAAGACCCAGCTAAACCAGTAAAGCCAGCCAATGGTATAGCTCCAGCAAGGTGACGGCATAAACATCAGCGCGTAATGTTGAAATGAACCGGAGTGAGGAAAGGCGCATGATAATTCGCCAAGACACATCATCGTCGCCAGCATAATGGTTCCGGCAAACAGATAGGCCAGTAAGGTTCCCGCCGGCCCGACGCTGCTTAACGGTTCGGCAATGCCGATAAATAAGCCGGTGCCAATCGTGCCGCCCAGCGACATCATCAGCAGATGCCGTTTCTTCAGGTTACGCCGCAGACCGCCTTCAGGCTCTGCTGGCGGTGATTGTTGCAGGGTATCCATCGTTACTCCCTGTCTTTCGTGAGGTCAAAGATGCCGCCGCGACATAGCCGCGGCGGTTATGCGTTAACGCGTAAACCTCCAGGCGACGCCTTTGGTCTGGCAGGCCATTAACAGGCCCGTATAATCCAGCTCAAAGCGAACCACATCGCCTACTTTTAGCGACTGACGACAATCTTCAATATCCACCAGCGTATGATCGCTGGTTTGCCCTAAGATAGTGATAGCGTCGTCGCATGGCACACAGTTATCCGACGGCACATCCTGGCGACCAAACGCCAGCAATGCGCGTCGGCGTATGCCACGATCGACAAAGGTTTTACTTTGCAAAAAGGCATCGACGCCCAGCTCCCCGACCGGGACGGTAGGTTTACTGTTCAGTTCGATGATTTCCGCTTCCAGGATATACATATCGGAACAGGCTTTATCGACCGGTTTTGCGGAGTGGTGAAATTCATTCAGGTATTTCATGTCCACATATTCAATGCCGAATTCATGCAGTCCGCCGATGCGCAGATGATTCAGTCCCTGCGGCCAGATACCTTTATCCAGCAGGTGATAGCTGGTGCAGTTTCCCGCAGAAAGCCGCCGGACAGGAATACCGCTGTCGGCTTCCAGCCGGGCGGCCAGCGCCAGAAAATCCTCGCCATTTTTTACCGTTGGCAACACGGTGCCGTAACAATTAAAGTTGGTGCCCAGTCCATATAATTCCAGACCGGGCAGACCAGTAATCAGAGTCACGGTCTCAAGAATGCGTTGATATTCACCAAACCAGATACCCTCGCGTAAATCGCCCATATCCACCATCAGTAATACCTGATGCGTTTTCCCCTGGCGTTGGGCTTCTTGCGATAATGCCCGTAATACCACCGGCTCGCTATTTAAACTAATATCCGCGTAGCGCACCACATCTTCGATTTCACTCAGACACGGGCTGCGTAACAGGCAGGTTGTACATCCTGTCTCGCGTATTTTTTTCAAATTATAGGTTCGTGATTCAGCAATAACGGTAATTCCGCCATTGAACACCGCCTGCGCAGTTTCCACGCAGCCGTCAAAAACTTTATTGACAGCCATCACGTCAATACCGCTACTTGCCAGCAGAGCTTTTTCCGTGCGGGCGTTTTCTTCCAGCTTGCGTAGATTTATTTCCAGAACTGGCATATACATTTTATTTTCCTCCCGCCATGCTTATACGGGCATTACGTTTCTGCGCCCGATGGTAAATGTACTCCGCGACGACAACCGCCAGCACGGCTCCGCCAATAATTTTCCCGGCGTACTGGAAATATCCGCCCATATCAATTTGAGAAGGCGGAATAAATAACAGCGCAACGGCAAAGGCGATAGAAAGAAAGCCCAGCGCGGGTAAAATAGCCGGTAAAACCTTGCCCGGAATTTTAAAACTTCTTGGCGTATCCGGCTGAGTCTTACGTAAACGCCAGAACGCCGGGAACATCACCAGGTAAGGAATAAAATAGGTGATGGTCGTTAGCGCCGTTAACATCCAGTAAGCCGCCGCAACGCTTGGCGAAATAAAAGTCGAAAAACACAGGACCGTGACAATAATCGCCTGTACAGTCAAGGCAAAGGCGGGCGTTTTCCACACCGGATGTAATTTGCCGATTCGGTCCCCCAGCAGATTATCTTCACGCGAGGCTTCCTGGAGCATATAAATCGGCCCCACCAGCCAGGAGTTAATCTGCCCGAGAGCGCCAAAAAACATACAGATGGCCATAACAGGAATTAACCACGGCATATGCAGCGTGTCCGCAGCAGCATGCATAGCCTGCATGACGCCTGCCACGATGTCGGTTTTCCCGGCGGGTAAAAGCGTATTTAGCGCCCAGGTGCCGACCATATAGATCCCGACGATAACGGCGGCGGAGACGGCCATCGCTCGCGGAAAATCACGCTGTGGATTACGGGTACGCCCGGCAATCATCGGGGCGACCTCCAGTCCGGCAAACGCAAACATCATGCTGGATAAGAAAACGATCGTATCCCAGTGTCCGAGATCCGGAATCCAGTTTTTCGCTGTAGTGTAGTCCGTCTGCATCTGGTGTCCGGTACATAGCCATACCACCGCCAGTAAAATGAGGATGGCGGAGGGAATAAATACGCCGCACCAGGCGCTGATGCTATTAATAATTTTTGTCCATTCCATCCCGCGGATATTCATCAGCGTTAATAGCCAGAAAATTACCGCGGAACCAATACCGATAAACGCTTTATTTTCCGCCAGGCCGCCGCCGATCATATAGCCCAACGCGGTAAAGCCGAATTGCAGCATTAATGGGAAAAACAGTACGCAGGAAAATAGAAAACAAACCACGACAATCCATGCAATACGTTTACCAAATGCCTCTTTAATCCAGACAAATATCCCGCCATCTTTCGGCCAGCCGGTTGACAGCTCGCCGCATACCATCGCTAAAGGAAAAAACAAACAGAATGCGGCTATCACCCATAACAACATGGCCGATGCCCCGTAAGGCGCCACGTTAGGGATTTGCCGCAAACTCAGAATAGCGATGACATTCATAAAGACAATGTCTTTGATGCCAAGTAAGCCAGAATTCGTGTTACTCATGGCCATCTCCTGTTATGCATTCAGGCATCACTGCCCTCTTCTTATCATCTGACGACGGGCTTCAGCATAAAACTGAAGCCCAAAACAGTATTAATAAATGTCGTACTTGACCATATCTTCGTAACTGTCTTCCCGACGAATCAGACGCGTTTCACCATTTTTATCGATCATCACCACGCCCGTGCGCGGACGGTTGTTATAAACGGTTTGACTTTCAATGGTGTATGCCCCGGCATCAAGAAATGCGACAATATCGCCAACATGAGTCTCCTTCGGCAGTAAAAACTCTTCGCCTTTCACTCCCATGTGGAAATAATCTCCGCCATCACACAGCGGCCCGGCTAATTTTATCCAGGCGTCGTGCGCTGCCGTCATGCGAGAGGCGTTATAGACATAAAAGAACCAGTCAAAATGCTGGCTGTCAGAAAGTACGCTGTAACCGGCGTCGACAAATTTCCATTCAACGTGGCATTCCACATTGCCGTTAAGATCGTAATTTGTTTTACGTTTTTCGCAGGAGACTTCCGTCAGTAAAACCGCCGCCGACCCGGTCACTTTACGTCCCGGTTCAATACATATTTCCACATCGGTACGCCATTTATGCACTTCGCGAATGACCGCATCGGCAAAATCCTGGGCGGTAATACCGGCATACATATTATCTTTTAACGGGTCGCCATTCTCGTCGTCATATTTATAGGGAACCGGAATTCCGCCGCCCACGTTGATCAAATCAAATTTAATACCGAGCACCTCTTCCAGGCGACGGGATTCATCCACCAGCACTTTAGTCGCTTTTGCGAAAGGCTCTGACTCCGGCACCTGATCGCCCACATGCATATGCAAGCCGCGCAAATGCACATAAGGCATCGCCAGAATGCGGCGGCAGGTTTCTTCCGCCTGTTCCAGGTCGAGACCCGACTTCGCATGGAAAGCGGTAACCAGTTCCGCATGCGTCGCCGAGGGAACATTCGGCTCTACGCGGACGCAAACATTGGCGACTTTCTTCAGCTTGCGAGAGATGGCATCAATATGTTCCAGCTCATACAGGCTATCAACATTAATAAGATACAGATCGTTGGCGATGGCATACTCCAGATCGGCAGGCTTTTTCACCACGCCGTTGAAGACGATCTGATCGCCGCGAAAGCCTATCTCCAGACACTTGCGAACCTCATATTGTGAGTTTGCCTCCGCGCAAATTCCGGCGTCACGAATGGCTTTCAACACCCCCATGACCGAGCAGGTTTTTGACGCAAAGAAGGTTTTGGTATTTTTATGCGCCGCAAATGCCTGCTGGATTTCATGAATGTTACGAATAATCTCCGGCTCAGAAAACACATAGAACGGCGTGGGGTACTGGCGCGCCAGAGCGTCCAGATCGACCCCTTCAAAACACAAATGACCGTCTTTGTGCTGGAAACGGCGATCGCCGTTGATTACCTGCTCACGTAGCTGGTTGTAATTCTGCATAATCGAGTCAGTCATAACGCCCTCTGCTTAATGTTTATGGTAAAAATCCGCATTCTTTACATGGATAAAGCAAAAGGCATGCCACTATTTTTTTTATCATAATAATCAATTACTTATAAAAATAAGCTGTTTCTCATTTTCGTCATTGAGTTTGCTATTCATCACAACGACGAAAATTCGTCACTTTTATAATGGCAACATGAACAATAGATATGAGGAATGCATGTATGGCATCCACCAATCAGGAACTGGCCTCGGCGCTCAGGATGTTTTCCCGCTTTTTCGATTTGATTCATCAGCCGTTGGCCGTCATTAATGAGCGTGGTGAATATGTTTACTACAATCAGGAAAGCGCGGATCTGGACGGCTACAGTATTGAACGGGCAATGGGAAAACATATGCTGGATGTCTATCCGGGCATGAAAGAGACCCAAAGTACGATGCTTTCATCGTTAAAAAAAGGCGTGGAATACATTGGCCATTATCAAATTTATTACAATGCGCGAGGCCAGGCCGTTGACTATCAGCACACCACCGCGCCGCTCTATGCAAGCGATGGCGGCATGGTCGGCGTTATCGAAATCGGCAGGAATATGTCTGGCGTCAGGCGGCTCCAGGAGCAGGTGGTAGAACTGAACCAACTGCTGTATGCCGATCACCATGAGAAGCACCATGCCATTATTACCGAAAACCCGGAAATGCTCAGTAATATCGCCAAAGCCAAACGGCTGGCCGCCAGTAATATTCCGGTGACGATTGTCGGGGAGACGGGAACGGGTAAGGAGCTATTTTCCCGCCTGATACATCAATGCAGCAAGCGGGCGAATAAACCCTTCATTGCCCTGAACTGCGGCGCTCTACCGCCTACGCTTATCGAAAGTACGCTTTTCGGCACCGTGCGCGGCGCCTATACCGGCGCGGAAAATAGCCAGGGCTATCTGGAACTGGCAAACGGGGGAACGCTCTTTCTTGATGAGCTGAACGCCATGCCGATAGAGATGCAAAGTAAGCTGCTGCGATTCTTGCAGGATAAAACCTTCTGGCGGCTCGGCGGACAACAGCAACTCCACTCTGATGTCAGGATCGTTGCCGCCATGAACGAAGCGCCCGTCAAATTAATTCAACAAGAACGTCTGCGGGCAGATCTTTTTTATCGGTTGAGCGTCGGAATGTTGACGTTACCGCCGCTGCGCGCCCGCCCGGAAGATATTCCCTTACTGGCGAATTATTTTATTGATAAATACCGTAATGACGTGCCGCAGGACATTCACGGATTAAGCGAGACGGCGCGTGCTGATCTGCTCAATCACGCCTGGCCGGGTAATGTCAGGATGCTGGAAAACGCGATTGTACGCAGCATGATCATGCAGGAAAAAGATGGGCTGCTCAAACACATCATTTTTGAACAGGACGAGTTAAATTTAGGCGTACCGGAAACCGCGCCGGAAAATCCCCTTCCCTCGTCACCCGATCCGCAGTATGAAGGGTCGCTGGAGGTACGGGTTGCCAACTACGAAAGGCATTTAATAGAAACCGCGCTGGATACGCATCAGGGGAATATTGCCGCCGCGGCCCGCAGCCTTAACGTATCCCGCACCACGTTACAGTACAAAGTACAAAAATACGCTATTCGCTTCGGCGTGGTGCGTAATTGACATCGGCCAGCGGCATCGCGCCGCTGGCAAAGCCATTAGCCTTCGTTATGCATTTCCAGGTTTTCCATTTCGTTCTGGAACAGCACCGCTTTGGCGTCGTCATTACGTAATGAATCCAGGAAGTCGAGGTATTGCTGGTCTACGTCTTTGGTGACATATACCCCGTTAAATACCGAACATTCAAACTGCTGGATATCCGGGTTTTCCGCGCGCACGGCTTCGATCAGATCGTTCAGATCCTGGAAGATAAGCCCGTCTGCGCCGATGATCTGACGAATCTCATCCACCTCGCGACCATGCGCGATCAGTTCATTGGCGGTCGGCATATCAATGCCATAGACGTTGGGGAAACGAATTTCCGGCGCGGCGGACGCCAGATAAACCTTCTTCGCGCCGGCTTCCCTGGCCATCTCGATGATCTGCTCTGATGTGGTGCCACGCACGATGGAATCATCCACCAGCAGGACGTTCTTATCGCGGAATTCTGCGCGATTAGCATTGAGCTTACGGCGCACGGATTTACGGCGTAGCTGTTGGCCCGGCATGATAAAGGTACGTCCCACGTAACGATTTTTGACAAATCCCTGGCGGTACGGCTTGCCGAGAATACGGGCAATTTCCAGTGCGATATCGCAGGAGGTTTCCGGGATAGGGATCACGACGTCGATGTCCAGATCTTCCCATTCACGAGCGATTTTTTCGCCAAGTTTGGTGCCCATATTCACACGAGCGCTGTAGACGGAGATCTTGTCGATAAAGGAGTCCGGGCGAGCAAAATAAACGTACTCAAACAGACAGGGGTTACTGACCGGGTTATCCGCGCACTGGCGCGTGAACAGTTGCCCCTTTTCGGTAATATAGATAGCTTCGCCCGGCGCGACATCGCGCAGGAATTCAAAGCCCAGCGTATCCAGCGCCACGCTTTCAGAAGCGACCATATACTCCGTACGACCATCGCCAACGTCACGCTTGCCCAGCACTAACGGGCGAATGCCGTGCGGATCGCGAAAAGCCACCATACCGTGACCGATAATCATCGCCACGCAGGCATAGGCGCCGCGGATTTGACGGTTAGTCGCGGCAATCGCGGCAAAAATATTGTCGGCTTCCAGCGGATAGTGACGGAAGTTGTCGAGCTCGCTGGCGAAAATATTGAGCAGGATTTCGGAATCGGAGGTGGTGTTGATATGACGGCGCTTTTCTTCAAACAGCTTTTTACGTAGCTCGTGCGCGTTAGTCAGGTTGCCATTATGGGCCAACGTGATGCCATACGGCGAGTTAACGTAAAAAGGTTGCGCTTCGGAAGCGCTGGAGCTGCCTGCGGTAGGGTAGCGCACATGGCCGATCCCCATGTTGCCCTGCAAACGCTGCATGTGGCGAGCTTCAAAAATATCGTTCACCAGCCCGTTTGCCTTACGCAAGCGGAAGCAGTTATTAGCATCAATGGTGATGATACCGGCAGCATCCTGACCACGATGCTGGAGCACTGTTAACGCGTCATAAATCGACTGGTTGACCGGCATAACACCGGCGATACCGACAATACCGCACATACGTCATTTTCCTCGTTAAGCCACATCTCAGAACCTGTTACGTCCTGGGCAAGAAACTCGACGAGCTTTGCAGATAGTCAAAGAACCATCTGATGATGAAGCTGAACTGCGGGATGAGCTGCGATTTGCTCCAGTCTTCGCTTTTCGACAAGCCGGTAAAGGTATCAAGGAAGAACAGAATGGCGGCGACAATCAGCGCGCCTCGCAGTGCGCCGAAACAGATCCCCAACACCCGGTCAGTTCCCGACAGGCCGGTCTTTTCTACTAGCTGACCTATCACAAAATTCACGATAGCGCCGACGATAAGCGTCGCGATAAACAGTACCGCGATAGCAATCCCATTACGAACCAGTTCGTCTTCAAAGCCCGTAAACCAGACAGACAGGTAAGTGTAGTAGTGACTGGCGACAAAGAAAGCACAACCCCACGTCACCAGCGATAACGCTTCACGAACAAAGCCGCGGATCAGGCTAACCAGACAGGAAAAAGCAATCACCGCGATAATGGCGTAATCAATCCAGACCATAGATGTCCCACGATTTTACGCCCTGTCGTCCTGTTCGGGGCGCATTCTAACAGAAAAAGAAAACGTTTGCGTAGGGATTTCCTTCCCACGCGTAAATAAAAATGGCGCTGAAAAAATATTCAACGCCATCACACTTTTTATCTCTTCGGGCACGACCAGAAGAGCTGCCATCGGCCTGATAAGCGCAGGATACCAGGTTTATTCCTTCTGCCGGATGACGGCGTAAACGCCTTATCCAGCCTACAGAACTTCGGCTATTACCAGGTGAACACCGTAGGCCTTAACGCTGCGCGCTCAGGCAAAACGCGCCTTAGTTCGGGCTATATCCCATCACCACGCCGCTTAACCCGGAAATCTGCTTGAGCTCGCCAAGCGATCCTTTCATCTTATCTTTCGACGCATCCGGCCCGACGAGAATACGGGTTATTTTACCCTGTACCGGCGTTGAGGGGGAAGTATAAACCCGGAACCCGGCGGAACGAAGCTTGCCGACTATCTCGTTGACTTTATCCGCGTTTTTCAGCGCGCCCAACTGTACGACATAGGCTTTGCCGGTCGGCGCAGGTTTATCGTCGGCGACTGGTTGCGGCGCGGGCGTCGGCGTGGAAGCGGCGACAACCGGCTGTTGCGGTTTAGGCTGCGGCTTCGGCTTTTCAACCGGCTTCGGTTTAGGCGTCTCCGCCGGTATCGGATCAAGCTCGACATTGTTAGACGCCATGCGCGACGGGTCCAGAGATGGCGCTGCCGCATCTCCCGCCCGCACCTCTTCAGCCGCCCCTTCCGGCGGCTGTGTCGGCAGCGCCTGCGTTGCGGCAGGCATCATATCCGGCTCATCGCGGTCGCCAGGCTTCGGTACCAGTGGAATCGCAGCAAATTCATCCTGATAATGCTTTTTCTGTCCGTCCAGCAGACCGGGAAGCACAATAACCCCCAGCGCGACTAACACAATCGTGCCGACTAAACGATTCTGAAACTTACTCGCCACCGATTCTCCCCGCGTCTATCACTTCCATAACATGTGCGACGGTGTGGAACGATCCGCACACCAGCACGGTATCTTCTGGCTGCGCCGCGTCGATAGCGGCCTGCCATGCCTGCGCGACGCTATCATAGACATTCCCTTTCCCCAGATGTTCCAGAAGTTGTTCCGCCGTCGCGCCGCGCGGCCCCTCTAACGGAGCACAATACCAGTCGTCAACCACGCTTTTCAACCAGGCTAACGTGCCGGCGATATCTTTATCATGCAGCATACCAATCACCGCAAGCACGCGCCCGCGTTTCGGCAACATTTTCAGACGACCCGTCAGGTATTCCGCCGCGTGGGGATTATGGGCGACATCAAAGATAACGCGCGGCGACTCACTCACGATTTGAAAACGTCCCGGCAAGGTAGCCTGCGCAATACCGTCGCGAATCGCCTGCTCGTCAATGTTCAACCTGCTGGCGCGCAGCGCGGCCAGAGCGGTGGCGGCATTCGGCTGGGGAACCTGCGGCAACGGCAGTCCGGCAAGCGTGCCGTCGCCATCGGTAAACGCCCACTGGGTCGCTGTCACCTCATAACGCCAGTCAACGCCGCGACGCCGCAACAGCGCGCCGGTCTCCTGCGCGACATCCGCGATGGTTGCCGGCATTTCCGGTTCGCCGACGATAGCGGGTTTTTCCGCACGAAAAATCCCGGCCTTCTCGCGGCCGATACTTTCGCGATCCGGCCCCAGCCAGTCAGTATGGTCAAGCGCGATGCTGGTAATTACCGCTACATCGGCATCCATAATGTTCGTGGCGTCCAGGCGCCCGCCCAACCCGACCTCCAGAATCACCACGTCAAGGTTAGCCTGTTTAAACAGCCACAATGCCGACAACGTACCATATTCAAAATAGGTCAATGAAATATCGCCGCGTGCCGCTTCTATTTCCGCAAAGGACGCGGTATGCGCGGATTCCGCTAATTCTTTCCCCTGCACGCGCACGCGCTCGGTGTAACGTACCAGATGAGGTGAACTATAGACGCCCACACGGTATCCCGCCGCGATTAACACCGACTCCAGCGTTCGACAGGTCGTACCTTTGCCGTTGGTTCCCGCAACGGTAAAAACGAACGGCGCAGGCTTGAGGATGTCCAGACGCGCTGCCACCTGGCTTACGCGCTCAAGGCCTAAATCGATACTCTTGCTGTGCAGGTTTTCCAGATAAGAAAGCCACGAGGCCAGGGGCGACGCAGCTTGAGGTATAGATTTGTTTTTCATTGATTCCGCTGCTTCTTTACGGTGAAAAGCAAAAGGGCAGAGCCTGCGGCCCTGCCCTTTTCAGTTATCAGGCCTCAGACTCCTGATCCGGCGCCGGAGGCACCACCACGCCTTCACGCGGGGCGTCCGGGTTCGGCGCGGGCAGATTCATCAGCTTCGCCAGAATGCTCGCCAGCTTCAGGCGCATTTCCGGGCGGCGGACTATCATATCAATAGCGCCTTTTTCGATCAGGAACTCACTGCGCTGGAATCCTGGCGGCAGTTTTTCGCGAACGGTCTGTTCGATAACGCGCGGGCCGGCGAAGCCAATCAGGGCTTTTGGCTCGGCGATGTTGAGATCGCCCAGCATCGCAAAACTGGCGGAAACGCCGCCCATTGTCGGATCGGTCAATACCGAGATGTAGGGCAGACCACGTTCCTGCATTTTCGCCAGCGCAGCAGAGGTTTTCGCCATCTGCATCAGCGACATCAACGCTTCTTGCATACGCGCGCCGCCGGAAGCAGAGAAACACACTAACGGACAGTTATCTTCCAGCGCCTGTTCAACGGCGCGAACGAAGCGTGCGCCAACGACAGACCCCATTGAGCCGCCCATGAACGCGAATTCAAACGCGGCGGCGACAACCGGCATACCGTGAAGCGTCCCTTTCATGACCACCAGCGCGTCTTTCTCGCCGGTTTCTTTCTGCGCGGACGCCAGTCTGTCTTTATATTTTTTGGAGTCGCGGAACTTGAGCACGTCTTTCGGCTCCAGCTCGCTACCCAACTCCACAAGGGAACCTTCATCTAACAGGCTATGCAGGCGATTGCGCGCCGACATGCGCATATGATGGTCACACTTAGGACAGACCTCAAGATTACGTTCCAGCTCAGCGCGGTATAAAACCTGACCGCAGCTATCACACTTGGTCCACACCCCTTCAGGAATGCTTGCCTTGCGGGTGGGAGTAATGTTGCTTTTAATTCGTTCAATCCAGCTCATTGGTGACCTTTCTGCCTGAACCTTAGTCAGCTTTATTATAAGGGGCGCATAATGCCATTTTTGCCCCCAACAGACCATGAATGTTGCACATTAAAACATAACAGCCCGAAACTTTGGATAAAAAAGTGGTCGAACCGCTGAGTTACTTTCTATTTTGCGGCACGCGACGCAGCGCGCTTATGCCGGACAATCTCAATGACGCCAGGTAATATCGAAACCACGATAATCCCCACAATCAGCAGCTTAAGGTTATCCTGAATCAACGGTATCGTACCGAAGAAATAACCGGCGTAGGTAAAGAGCAGTACCCACAGCAGCGCGCCGATGACGTTATAGGCGGCAAAATGCCGATAGGACATGTGCCCCATCCCTGCCACAAACGGCGCAAAGGTTCTGACGATCGGCACGAAGCGAGCGAGAATGATAGTTTTACCGCCGTGTTTTTCATAAAACTGGTGGGTTTTATCCAGGTAACTGCGGCGGAAAATTTTCGAATTCGGATTACTGAACAGTTTTTCGCCGAACAGTCGACCAATCGTGTAATTTACCGCATCGCCAACAATTGCGGCGATCAGCATTAACGCCACCATGACATGCACATTGAGATCGTTGGTTTCCAGCGAAGCCAGCGCCCCGGCGACAAACAGCAGCGAGTCGCCCGGCAGAAACGGCGTGACGACCAGGCCGGTTTCACAAAACAGAATCAAAAACAAAATAGCGTACACCCAGACGCCGTACTCCGCGACCAGCTCCGCCAGATGCACATCGATGTGCAGAATAAAATCAATAATAAAGTAGATCAGGTCCATATTTGTCTTTGCCTTTCTACCCGACACGTTTCGGGTGTGCGATTCGGATTAGTCCGCCAGAAATAGCGGGCCCATTGGTGGTTTTGGAAGGTCAAACCGGTCAGGGTAATCCACCGCAACCAAATATAGCCCTTCCGCCTTCGCCGTTGCCGCCGCCAGCGTTCTGTCCCTGGCCGCTAACAGCTCTGCGATCCAGCTCTCCGGCTGGTTGTGAGCGCCTACTTCCAGCAGGCTGCCGACAATATTCCTGACCATATGATGAACAAAGGCATTCGCTTTGATATCGACCACCACATAAGGGCCGTGGCGGGTAACGTTGATGTGCATCACATTACGCCACGGCGTGCGCGACTGGCACTGCACTGCGCGAAACGAGGTAAAATCATTTTCGCCAAGCAGACACTGCGCCGCGCGATGCATCCGCTCTGCATCCAGCGGCTCATAGTAATGCGTCACGCCTTTTGCTAACACCGCAGGACGCAGTCGATGATTGTAGATGATATAGCGATAACGGCGAGCCGTAGCGCTAAATCGCGCGTGAAAATCATCCGGTACAGTTTTCACCCAGCGCACGGCAATGTCACCAGGCAAATTCGCATTTACCCCCAGCGTCCATGCCGCATCTTTGCGCAATGCGGTCGTTTCGAAATGGACAACCTGCCCGGTGCCGTGAACGCCGGCATCGGTACGCCCGGCGCAGAACACGTTAATAGGTTCATTTGCCACCTGCGAGAGCGCTTTTTCCAGCTTTTCCTGCACGCTGCGCACTTCATTCTGACGCTGCCAGCCATAATACTTGCTGCCGTCGTACTCAATACCCAGCGCAATTTTATAGACCGGCGATGATTGCTGTCCGGACATCAGTACAGATACTCCTGCACCAGCTTCTCCGCAATTTTAACGGCCATCAGCGCGCCGCCGAAACGCACGTTGTCCGCCACTGACCAGAACTGAATTTGTTCCGGCATACCGTAATCATTATGCACACAGCCAATAGAGAGCTGTGGATTGCCGGAAGCGTCGCCCACCTGCGTCGGGTAATCCGTCTCTTCTGACAGTACGATATCTTCACCGCGGGAAAATGCCTCGCGCGCCTCTTCCGCCGCCAGCGGACGGAGCGCTTCAAAGCTCACCATCTGCGCATGGCCATAGAACACCGGCGACTGCACGACACTGGCGGAGATCATCACGCCATCGTCCTGCAAAATTTTACGCACTTCATCGACGATACGACGTTCCTGGCGCACGCTGCCTTCCCGATCCGGCAGCAGCGGCAGCATATTGAACGCCAACTGGCGGCCAAAGAAATCATCTTCATCAATCGGTATGCCGTTAAGCAGCTTCGCACTCTGTCCAGCCAGCGCATCGACCGCTTTTTTCCCCTGCGCGGACGCTGATAACATACTGGTGACGGCAATACGCGACAGTCCCCCCTGATCGATTAACGGCTTGAGCGCCGCCAGCAGTTGACTGGTCAGACTATCGGCGACCGCAATCACGTTACGGTTACGGTAATCCGCCAGTACATACGGGTTAACTTCCGGCACGACCAGCGGCACATCAGGCTCCAGCGCGAACAGACCGCTGGAATCTATCACCAGGCAACCTGCATTGGTCGCGTCGTCTATCCAGGCAGCCGACGCCTCTGCGCCGGCAACGAAAAACGCCAACTGCGCCTGCGTCCAGTCAAAGTCCGCCGCATCCTGGACAATGACCGACTTGCCACCAAAACGGAGGTGCTCGCCCGCGCTTTCATGACGCGCCAATGCATAAATTTCACCGACCGGGAACTGGCGTTCAGCCAGTGTTTCAAGCAGGGCTTCGCCTACGGCGCCCGTTGCGCCCAGAATGGCAATGTTCCAGCCTTCAGACATGGTGATTTACTCCAGAAATACATAAGCGTCCCTGTCGCATTATTCGACAGGGAGCATTAAGAAGACATTAATGTGCCGGGTGATGAACAGCGTTAAAACCTAGCTTACACAGCAAGGCGGCTGCCGTTTCGTCGTCACACATCACGTATAAAGACGACCATTCACGGCGCTCAAGATAATTTTTACGCAATTTATCAAATTCACCCGGAATTCCAGCGACTTTACGCAGCGGCGCATCGTCGCGGCGCACATCATACACCAAATGCGCCAGTCTTTTCAGCGTCGGTTGATCCAGCGGGCCATGAAGCGTAATACGACCAAACTCAGGCGCAGGCAGTAATGTCTCCAGCGCGACATGCTGCTCGCGGCCAATAAACGCGCTATACGCCTCAAAGACCTGGGTGGTGCCGCGCGCTTTGCCTTCCAGCGTATAGCCGGCAATATGCGACGTGCCGATATCCACGGCTTCCAGCAGCGCGACGTTAAGATCCGGTTCGCCCTCCCACACATCAAGCACCACGCTCAGCGGCTGCCCGGCATTAAGTCGCGCCAGCAACGCGGCGTTATCCACCACCGGACCGCGGCAGGCGTTAATGAGAATGGCGTCGGGTTTCAGTCGACGGATCAGCGTCTCATCGGCCAGATGCAGCGTTTTGTACGGTCCGTCTTTATAGAGCGGCGTATGGAAAGTCAGGACATCCGCTTCCTGCACCAGCTCATCCAGCGTACGAAAATCACCCTCGTCCCCGCGTGCGGCGCGTGGCGGATCGCACAGCAACGTGCGGATACCCAACGCTTCAAGCCTGGTCTGTAGCCGACTTCCGACGTTACCCACGCCGACAATCCCTATAGTGCGATCGCGTAACGAAAAGCCGTCACGTTCGGCCAACATCAACAGCGCGGAAAACACATACTCCACCACGGCGATAGCATTACAGCCGGGCGCGGCTGAAAAACCGATGCCCGCCTGCTTCAGCCATGCCTCATCCACATGATCGGTGCCTGCCGTAGCAGTACCAACGAAGTTAATCGGCGTGCCGCTCAGCAGCGATTCATTCACTTTCGTGACCGAACGCACCATTAACGCATCGGCATGGTTCAATTCTTCAACGGGGATCGGGCGACCCGGCACTGCCTTTACCTCACCCAGGCGGCTAAATAATTCGCGGGCGTAAGGCATATTTTCATCAACGAGAATTTTCACGACTGTCGTACCTGTTTGAGAACGAGAGTTAACCGGACAAGTGTGCCATAATCTGGCCGCCAGGCATATATTGCTCAGATTTATGGTTAAAGGATAATTAATTATGCATCCCATCTCCGGCGCCCCTGCACAGCCTCCAGGCGAAGGGCGTAATCCTCTTTCCGCTGCGAGCGAGCAGCCGCTTTCCATGCAACAGCGTACGGTACTGGAAAGGCTGATCACGCGCCTGATTTCACTGACCCAGCAGCAAAGCGCGGAAGTATGGGCCGGAATGAAACACGATCTGGGGATAAAAAATGACGCGCCGCTACTGTCGCGCCACTTCCCCGCCGCTGAACAGAATCTTACCCAGCGTCTGGGCGTAGCGCAGCAAAATCACGCCAATCGTCAGGTGCTTTCACAGCTAACAGAGCTGCTTGGCGTCGGGAATAATCGTCAGGCCGTCAGCGATTTTATCCGTCAGCAATACGGTCAAACCGCGCTTAGCCAGCTTACGCCCGATCAACTTAAAAACGTGCTGACGCTCCTGCAACAGGGGCAGCTTTCCATTCCGCAGCCGCAGCAACGTCCGGCAACGGATCGGCCATTATTGCCTGCTGAACATAATACGTTAAATCAGTTGGTGACGAAGCTGGCGGCCGCGACCGGCGAGTCAAACAAACTTATCTGGCAATCAATGCTGGAACTCTCCGGCGTGAAAAGCGGCGAGCTCATTCCGGCAAAGCAGTTTACTCATCTGGCGACATGGCTACAGGCGCGGCAGACGCTGTCACTACAACACGCGCCTACGCTACATACGCTGCAGGCTGCGTTAAAACAACCGCTGGAACCGGACGAACTCACAGCGATCAAAGAGTATGCCCAACACACTTATCAAATTCAGCCGCAAACGGTGCTGACCACCGCCCAGGTGCAGGATTTACTTAACCATATTTTCCTGCGTCGCGTAGAGCGAGAGGCGGATGAGCTTGAACCGCTCTCTATTCAACCCATCTACCGCCCGTTCGCGCCGATGATTGAAACCGTAAAAAATCTGTCTGCGCGGCCAGGCCTGTTGTTTATCGCGCTAATAATTGTACTGGCGCTTTTCTGGCTGGTTTCTTAACCACGCCGGAACGATAATATCGTCACCAGGATGCCAACCACCGCGGAGATCGCTCCCGCGAGGAATACGGAAGGATAGCCGCATGACGTGGCCAACATGCCCGCCAGCGGGCCGGTAACGCCGTAGGAGATATCCTGAAACGCGGCGTAGCCGCCGAGCGCCGTACCGCGTACCTGTGCAGGTACGCGTTTCACAACCTCCACGCCCAGCGCCGGGAAAATCAGTGAACACCCAGCCCCGGTGAGCGCCGCGCCTACCAGCGCTATCCAGGCCGTCGGCGCCAGCCACAAGAGCAGCAGCCCTGCCGTCTCAACCAGCAATGAGACAACGGCGACCTTCACGCCGCCAAAGCGGTCCGGCATCCAACCGAACAACATGCGCATCAGGACAAACGCACCGCCAAACGCGGTCAGGGTGAATCCCGCCATCGTCCAGCCATTGCTGACAAAATAAAGTGAAATAAACGTACCGATGACGGCAAAGCCCACGCCCTGCAATGCCAGGCCCAGGCCCGGTTTCCAGATAAGCCCGACCACGCTCCACAGTGAAGGTCGCTCCCCCGTATACGCAGGCACTTTACGCACGGTGCCGTTGAATGCCCAGGCCAGCAGCGGTAAAACCATCGTCGTCCCCGCCAGCGCCGCGAAGCCAAAGTGGCTATGGATCAGCAAGCCCAACGGCGCACCGGCCGCCAGCGCGCCGTAAATCGCCATTCCGTTCCACGACATCACCTTACCGGAACGCGTTGGGCCAACCAGCCCCAGTCCCCAGGTCAGGGTTCCGGTCAGCAGCTGGCTTTCGCCAAATCCGAGGATCAAACGCCCGACAATAAGCAGCACGAATTTTATCGGCGCGGAAACCGGCAACAGCGCGGCCAGGAGCCAGGCGGCGCCCGCCAGCCCGCAGGCAAACATCCCCTGTAACGCCGATCGTTTAGCGCCATATTGATCCGCCAGCCGTCCGGCATAGCCGCGCGTCAGTACCGTCGCAAAAAACTGAATGCCCACGGCGATCCCAACCATCGTATTGCTATAGCCCAGTTCGTGATGGACAAAAAGCGGGATGACGGGTAACGGCAGGCCGACCGTCATATAGGTCAGGAAAACCGCAAAGGCGATGCGGAACAGCGAAAAATTCGCAGACGGGGTCGTTGTTTTTTGGCTAACTGCTGTCATGCATTACTCCAGAATGCAGAGTAAGGCGGGGAAAGGCCACGCCCCCCTCTACCTGAACGTCAGGATTAAGGTGCGTTGGATAACGTTAAACGCTTACGCATTATCGGAAGGATAATGTAGAGAGTGAAGTCTGCCTGTGAGACGCGAAACTTGTCAACCTTGAAATTGCAGCCAGGGTATCAACGTGGCGGCGTGTCATTAAACAGAAAGGGAAAGACCGCTTTCATCCCTCTCACCTTAAACCGTCCGGTCACCTGCTTGCGCTGTTCTGGCGTCAGTAACCTGAACATCATCTCCTGGATATCTTCAGGCTCCGCTTCCTGTAAGGAAATGGGTTCTGGCGTCGGTTCCTCTCCGCTGTCGTCAAGATAACGATGAACATAAAGAGGGAAAACAGATATATGAAACTCCTCGGCCTTTGATTTAACACGCTTACGCCTGACACCCTCTTTCCCTTCGCTGTACTTATACAAACGTTCGCGAACCGCAGGCTCGCTTCCCGGAAACCCCGGTAAGCCAAGACATTCCTTAACCGTGAACCATTCCTTTGCCATCGGTTTCTTTCCTTTCCCCTGATGAAATAAAAATATTTCTTCTTTTTCGCGAAATTTTGCTTTCTTTCCGGCACTATTCTCAGAGTGAAAAAGAAAGTAACTTTCTTTTTCTCGCGCTAATTTTTACCTTAAAAATATCGGTGCCGATAACACATCTTCTTAGGATTACAGAATGGAACCAAAAAGCCAGGACTGGCATCGTGCAGATATTAAAAGTGCACTTGAAAAAAGAGGTATTACGCTCAGAGATCTTTCTCGTCAGGCCGGTGTGCGGAATTTACCCGAAAGGCAATTCAGGCGGGCGGTATCACGCTGGGGCATACATATCATGCGAAAGATTATGGCCCAATGTTAAGAAGCGCCGGATTCACCGCTATTGGTACCTATGAAATGCCGCGCGAGGGTGACGTCATTATTATTCAACCTTACGCTGGCGGAAACCCGAGCGGTCACATGGCGATATACGATGGTGCAGAGTGGTATTCAGATTTTAAACAACGCGATATGTGGGCCGGCCCGGGCTACCGGGCAGCCAGGCCCTCATATACCATCTACAGGAAGAATTAATGAAAACGTTCTCCCTTGTCGCGCTTATCCTGTTGCTTTGTAGTTGCTCTGCGCCTCATCACGACAGTACGCAGGCCGTGAAGCAGTTCTATACCTCATGGATGACGACGTTCACGAACGATGTGAATACCCCTGACGACACCACCGCCTTAATGCAACGTTACGTTGCTAAAGAGGTTATTCATCGCCTGGCGCTAATACAGTCCCTTTATGAACAGGAGATTGTGGGGGCAGATTATTTTATGTATGCGCAGGACTATGCGCCAGAGTGGATTCCACAGTTACGGGTTGGGAAGGCACACCCTTTCCTCGGCGGAGAAAAAGTGGATGTTCTGTTGGCTACAGAGTCAACGCCCATCCACCTGGAGGTTTATACCCGTTGGGAAGAGGGACGCTGGAAAATTTACCGCGTTCGGGATGCTGATAAGGATTATGAACAGCCGATTTATGACGCAGGCGCCATCACCCAGGCTGAGGCCTGGTCAGCAAAAGTCGCGCCGGAATATAAGAAGCATTAAAAAAGGGAATCGCCATCGGTCTCTTGTTCGTACCGGAGAGGTTAAAGCGCCTATTTCATCAGGCTCTTATTCCGTCGCTGAAAACAGTAAGCCGAAAACAACCCAGGCATTATTTAAAATATGAAGTGTTATCGGTATCATTAGCCCACGGCTTCTCATTCGAACAACGCATAATATCGATGAAAAAACAAACAGATAAACAAAAGTCACCGCAAAGAGATATTGTGTATGCATAAATGCAAAAGCGAGTGAAGTAATAATAATACCGGAAGCTCTTGAGTACCGCCCCCAACCGATACTGCTGTTTAATAAAAACCCTCTGAATATAATTTCCTCCGCCACAGGAGCCAGAAAGCACATCGCCAGCGTGTTAAGAAATTTATGAAGAAAAAATTGCCTTGATAACTCGGCCATCCAGGGTTCCGGGCCACTAAAAGCATTGTAGAGAACGGTAAGGCACACCAGGGCCAGCGCCGGAACAAAACACTCCACGAATGATAAGCGACCCAATGATAAAAACGGGTAATACTTTGAATAAATACTCCAGGCGGCAATCGCATAGACAAAAACAATACTATATATAAAAGGCGCAGCCAGACCTCCCAAATAAAGCCAGGCATAGGAAGGCGAAAATGAGGCAAAAACAAAAATGCCGAACAAACCAAATAAAACAGCCACACAACTCAAACTATGCCTAATTTTATCTAATGTATTAGTTGGCATTTATATAATATCCATATAATTTGTTATTCCCTGAATGAAAAAACAGGTCGCATTAGCGACCTGTTTCATTGTTGATACTACAACGTAATAGTCAGGCTTACAACTTACGCATCACCAGCGTGGCGTTGGTGCCGCCAAAACCGAAGCTGTTAGACATTACGGTAGTCAGTTCACGCTCGGTCGTTTCGGTCACGATGTTCAGACCCGCAGCCTGCTCATCCAGCTCTTCGATGTTGATGCTCGGCGCGATAAAACCGTGCTCCAGCATCAGCAGAGAGTAGATGGCTTCCTGCACGCCAGCCGCACCCAGCGAGTGGCCGGTCATCGCTTTGGTCGCGGAGATAGCCGGGCTGTTATCGCCAAACACTTCACGGATTGCACCGAGTTCTTTCACGTCGCCTACCGGAGTAGAGGTACCGTGAGAGTTCAGGTAGTCGATCGGCGTGTCTACGCCGTGCATCGCCATCTGCATGCAACGTACTGCGCCTTCACCAGACGGAGCAACCATGTCTGCGCCATCGGATGTTGCGCCATAGCCGACGATTTCCGCATAGATATGCGCGCCGCGCGCCAGAGCGTGTTCCAGCTCTTCGACAACAACCATACCGCCACCGCCCGCGATGACAAACCCATCACGGTGCGCATCATAGGTACGGGACGCTTTTTCAGGCGTATCGTTATATTTGGTGGACAGTGCGCCCATCGCATCGAACTCACAGGCCATTTCCCAGCACAGCTCTTCGCCGCCGCCAGCAAAAACGATGTCCTGTTTGCCTAGTTGGATCTGTTCAACCGCATTGCCGATACAGTGTGCGGAGGTCGCGCAAGCGGAGCTAATGGAGTAGTTCACGCCATAAATTTTAAACGGCGTAGCGAGGCAGGCGGAAACGCCGGATGCCATTGCTTTCGTCACCACATACGGGCCCACGGCTTTCAGACCACGCGGGCTACGCATGGCGTCTGCGCCAAAGACCTGGAATTTCGGGGAGCCGCCGCCGGAACCTGCAATCAGGCCGACACGCGGGTTATTCTGATAGACTTCCGGCGCCAGACCGGCGTCGGCCACTGCCTGCTCCATAGACAGATAAGCATAGATGGAGGCGTCGCTCATAAAGCGCACGACTTTGCGGTCAATGAGGCCAGTGGTATCCAGTTTTACGTTGCCCCATACCTGGCTACGCATGCCGGCGTCCTTCAGCTCCTGAGAGAAAGTGATCCCTGAACGTCCTTCACGCAGAGATGCCAGGACTTCCTGCTGGTTATTACCGATGCTGGAAACGATGCCCAGGCCAGTAATCACTGCACGTTTCATTCAATACCTCTGTAATTCGCACTATTTTTAAGTTTCGATTGGCACAATAGCGTACACTTGTACGCCGAACAAGTCCGATCAGCCATTTAGTACGGAAATTTGCGCCGTCAGGCACACATCGTTAAGATCGCGATACCGCCCGTCAGACGAGTAACTTACGTGAAACAATACGCCATACAACCCGCCACACTCGAATTTAACGCTGAGGGTACACCTGTTTCCCGAGATTTTGATGATGTCTATTTTTCTAATGACAATGGACTCGAAGAGACACGCTACGTTTTTCTTGGCGGCAATCGTCTTGCGGAGCGATTTCCCGTACATTCACATCCATTATTTATAGTCGCGGAAAGCGGTTTTGGCACCGGACTTAACTTCCTGACGCTGTGGCAGGCGTTTGACAGCTTTCGTTCTGCGCACCCACAAGCGACGCTGCAAAGGTTACATTTCATCAGTTTTGAGAAATTCCCGTTAACGCGCGACGATCTGGCGCTGGCGCACCAACACTGGCCGGAGCTCGCGCCCTGGGCAGAGCAGCTGCAGGCGCAATGGCCGCTGCCGCTCCCGGGGTGCCACCGCCTATTGCTGGATCGGGGCCGGGTGACGCTGGATTTGTGGTTTGGCGATATTAATGAACTGACCGACCAACTGGACGCCACGCTGAATCAAACAGTCGACGCCTGGTTCCTCGACGGTTTTGCCCCGGCGAAAAATCCGGATATGTGGACGCCAAACCTGTTTAACGCGATGGCGCGGCTGGCGCGGCCCGGCGCAACGCTGGCGACGTTTACCTCGGCGGGTTTCGTCCGTCGGGGATTACAGGAAGCCGGTTTTACCATGCAAAAACGCAAAGGCTTCGGACGTAAACGCGAGATGCTTTGCGGAGTGATGGAACAACACCTCATGCCGACCCTTTCCGCGCCCTGGTTTTACCGCAGCGGAAGCGAAAAACGTGAAACAGCAATCATTGGCGGCGGCATCGCCAGCGCGCTGTTATCACTGGCGTTACTGCGTCGCGGCTGGCAGGTGACGCTCTATTGCGCAGATGATCAGCCCGCCCAGGGCGCTTCCGGTAATCGACAGGGCGCGCTTTATCCGCTCCTTAGCAAACATGACGCCGCCATTAATCGCTTTTTCCCGACCGCATTCACCTTTGCCCGTCGCCTGTATGATGCCCTGCCCGTCTCTTTTGATCATGACTGGTGCGGCGTGACGCAGCTCGGATGGGATGAGAAAAGCCAGCAGAAAATTGCCCAGATGCTGTCCCTGGCGCTGCCCGCCGGACTGGCCTCGGCGCTCAATGCTGAAGAGGCGGAACAGGCGGTTGGCGTGACGACACGCTGCGGAGGAATTACCTATCCGGAAGGCGGCTGGCTGTGCCCGGAACAATTAACTCGCGCAGTCATCGCACTGGCGACCGAACAGGGTTTACAAACGCGCTTTCGCCATACGCTCACGTCGCTCGTTGCGCAGGAGTCGCGCTGGCAACTGCGCTTTACGTCAGGTGAAACCGTCAGCCATGAGACCGTCGTCCTGGCGAACGGCCATCAGATTAACCGTTTTGATCAGACCCAGCCGCTGCCGGTGTATGCCGTCGGGGGGCAGGTCAGTCATATTCCCACCACCCCCGCTCTCTCGGCGTTGCGTCAGGTGTTATGCTACGACGGCTATCTGACGCCGCAAAATCCGCATAATCAGCAGCACTGTATTGGCGCCAGCTATCACCGGGGGGACGAAAGCACCGTCTGGCGCGAAGAAGATCAGCGTCAGAACCGACAGCGTCTGCTTGACTGTTTTCCGGATGCGAAATGGGCCACAGAGGTTGACGTTAGCGGCAACAGCGCCCGTTGCGGCGTGCGTTGCGCCACCCGCGATCACCTGCCGATGGTGGGCAATGTCCCGGATTACCACGCCACGCTGACGCATTACGCCGATTTAGCCGATAATAAAACGTCGGCGGCGCCTGCGCCTGTGTATCCGGGTTTATTTATGCTCGGCGCGCTGGGATCGCGTGGTTTGTGCTCAGCGCCATTATGCGCAGAAATTCTGGCGGCGCAGATGAGTAACGAGCCGATTCCACTGGATGCCGGTACGCTGGCGGCGTTAAATCCGAATCGGTTATGGGTGAGAAAGTTATTGAAGGGAAAAGCGGTGAAGTAATGGGCCAGTCAATAGCGGAAGGCGGCAAGCGTCGCCTTCCAGCCCACGGCGTTATTGTTTTGCCTTGTCGAACAAATTGTCCCACATCGCTTTGACTAACGCCTGATCGCGCGGCGACAGTTCGCCGGCGCCGATCGCTTTTTCCAGACTTTGGCTAACGTTGGCATAGACCGCCTCAACGGAGTGGTCATCACCGCTCTCCAGCTCGGCAATGGCTAACGTCAGGTGGCCACGCAGGTATCCACTGGCAAAAAGCTCATCGTCGCTGGCGTGCTCTACCATATCGTCAATTAATGCCAGAATGCGTGATTCAAACTCCGCGATCATCTTCTTTCCTCATTGTAAACGTGGCGCTGGCTTTAATTAAGCGCTTCCGGCCACGGGAACTGTTCCGCCTTAAGTTCGGGCGTGTGATAGTAATTCTGTAGCGCTTTGATGAAGCGGGCCGGACGTTCAGGAATGCCCTGCTCCAGATACGCCATTACCTGCGCATGAACCCGGCGCTGAAACGCCACGCGATCCGGCTCAATATCGCCTTCCAGATTGTCGCAACTGACGTTAAAGGGATACCCCGCCGCCACGCAAAACAACCAGTCGAAGGCCTGTGGCTTCACCTCAACGTCTTCGAATTGACTTTGGGTCTGCGCGTCGCGTCCGTCCGGGCAGTACCAGTAACCAAAGTCAACCAGTTCGCGGCGCGCCTTACCGGCGATACACCAGTGAGAAATCTCATGCAGCGCGCTGGCGTAAAACCCATGCGCAAAGACGATACGGTGATACGGTACCTGCGCGTCAGCAGGAAGATAGATCGGTTCGTCGTCGCCTTTAATCAGACGGGTATTAAATTCTTCGGCAAAGCAGCCGTTAAAAATCTCAATTAACTGTTCGTAATGGTGCGTATTGTTCATTAGTTCATCCCCAACCAGTGGAGGATCTCCTGTCCGTGGCTATCATAAAGTAACCTGGCGCTCATTACCGCCGAGACAATAACGATCATCGGTCTGATAAGCTTTTGGCCTTTGCTCAACACCAGACGCGACCCCATTCGCGCCCCTAAAAACTGACCAACCAGCATCACGAAGCCCGTCGCCCAGATCACTTTGCCGCCGATGATAAATAACAGCAGGCCGCCAACGTTGGAGGTAGCGTTAAGCACTTTGGCATGTGCCGTGGATTTCGCCAGGTTATAGCCACATAAGGTGACAAACGCCAGAGCGTAAAACGACCCGGCGGCAGGCCCGAAAAAGCCGTCGTAAAACCCGACGCATCCCCCGGCTATCAGCGCGAACGGTAATCCATACAGGCGGCGCTGGCGATCTTCCTCGCCCAGCTTCGGCATCAATAAAAAATAGAGGCCGATGAAAATCACCAGGATGGGCAAGATCTGGCGCAAAATATCCGCCTGCACGTGCTGCACCAGCAGCGCGCCGCTCATCGAGCCAATGAACGTCATCAGAATATTGAGCTTTTGCTCGGCCAGGTTTACCACTTTACGGCGAATAAAATAGAGCGAAGACGAGAGGGAGCCGCCGCACGCCTGTAATTTATTGGTCGCCAGCGCGTTTGCCGGCGACATCCCGGCGGCCATCAGCGCAGGGATAGTGAGCAGCCCTCCGCCCCCAGCGATAGAATCGATAAATCCTGCCAGTACGGCGACAAAAAACAGCACCACCAGCAGCAGCGGGGAGACCATAAACAGATCATAAAAATTGTCCATCAGAGTACATGCTCATCCAGTAGCGCCTGGCAGGAAGGCGGCAGCGGCGGCGGTGTCTTCTTCTCAGGCTTTGTGGTGCCAGGTTTTGGCGGTTCGAACCAGCTTTGCAGTTCAGCGCCGCATCCATCGCCCGGCGGGGGTAAAGGTTGATCTTCGCACTCCAGGCTGTCGGCAGGGCAGCGTAAACGCACGTGCATATGCGCGCGATGCTGGAACCAGGGGCGTACTTTACGTAGCCAGTCACGATCGCTTCCGGCATCGAGGCAAAGCTGTTGTTTAATAGCCGGATTGACGAAAATACGGGTGACGTCATTGTCTTGTGCCGCCAGTTTGATCAGACTGGCGATATCCGACGACCAGCGCGACGGCACGACATGTTTACCGTCGCGGGACACCAGATCTAACGCCTGCGGGCGCAATAGCTGCGCCTGGCTCCAGCGCGTTTTCGGCAACTGCAAGAAAATATCCACATCAAGCCCGGTCTGATGACTGGCGTGTCCGCCATTAAAGCGGCCTCCGGCAGGCATCCCCATGTCGCCTATCAGGACGGTTCCGAGCCCCCGTTGCTGCGCCTGATGACTCAACCGCTGGATAAACATGACCAGATCCGGGTGGCCGAAATAACGGCGCTGATCGGTGCGCATCACCTGATAATTATCGGACTGTACCGGCAACGTGTCGGCGCCAATGATGCATCCGTTGGCAAAGCTACCGATAGACTGTGCGGCGCCGGGGACAGGATGAGTTATTTTCTGCCACGGCGTCGCCGCCAGGCTGGCGCTACTGACAAACCATGCCAGCAGCGCAATCGCGGTTTTTTTCATTTCTTACCAGCGTGGAATCTCTGTCTTTACATCCGCATTCTGTGCCCGATGGCGCAGCACGTGATCCATCAGCACGATCGCCAGCATGGCTTCTGCGATCGGCACTGCGCGAATCCCCACACACGGATCGTGGCGCCCTTTGGTGATCATCTCGACTTCTTCACCCATCCGGTTGATCGTACGTCCCGGCACGGTAATGCTGGAGGTAGGTTTCAGCGCCATATGCGCCACAATGTGTTGCCCGCTACTGATGCCACCGAGGATGCCGCCAGCGTGGTTGCTCTGAAAACCCTGCGCCGTGATTTCATCTCGATTCTGGCTGCCGCGCAGCGCCACCACGTTAAATCCTTCGCCGATCTCCACGCCTTTCACCGCATTAATGCTCATCAGCGCATGGGCGATGTCCGCATCCAGTCGGTCAAATACCGGTTCGCCAAGCCCTGCCGGCACGCCGCTCGCCATCACCGTCACTTTCGCGCCGATGGAGTCACCCTCTTTTTTCAGCGCGCGCATCAGTTCGTCCAGCGCGTCAAGTTTGTCCGCATCGGGACAAAAGAACGGATTAAGCTCAACCTGACGCCAGTCTTTAATCTCCAGCGGAATGTCGCCCATCTGGGTCAGGCAGCCGCGGATTTCGATGCCGAACTTTTCCGCCAGGTATTTCTTGGCAATCGCCCCTGCCGCTACGCGCATCGCGGTTTCACGCGCGGAAGAACGTCCACCGCCACGGTAATCGCGCAGGCCGTATTTCTGCTCATAGGTGTAATCCGCGTGTCCCGGACGAAAAACATCTTTAATCGCGCTATAGTCCTGCGAGCGCTGATCGGTGTTTTCAATCAGCAGGCCAATGCTGGTGCCGGTCGTCACGCCATCAAACACGCCGGAGAGAATTTTTACCTGGTCCGGTTCGCGGCGCTGGGTAGTATAGCGCGAGGTGCCGGGGCGGCGTCTGTCGAGATCGTGCTGCAGATCGGCCTCCGTTAACGGGATGCCGGGCGGCACGCCATCGACGATACACCCAAGCGCCAGCCCGTGTGATTCGCCGAAAGTGGTTACGCGAAAGAGTTGTCCAATTGTGTTTCCTGCCATCACGGCTCCGTTATCGTTGTTGTCGTTTGCGTGTTTTAATCTTTATAAATATTGAAATGTTCACGGGCCGCGAGCAACTGCGCTTTGGTCAACATAAAGACGCCATCGCCGCCGTTGTCAAACTCCAGCCAGGTGAACGGCACATCCGGATACTGCTCCATCAGATGTACCATGCTGTTTCCGACTTCACAAATCAGAACGCCGTCATCGGACAGATAATCCGGCGCATTTCCCAGGATACGACGGGTCAATTTGAGGCCGTCAGTGCCGGACGCCAGCCCCAGCTCAGGTTCGTGGCGATATTCGTTCGGCAGATCGGACATATCCTCCGCATCGACATAAGGCGGGTTAGTGACAATCAGATCGTACTGAACTTTCGGCAGATCGCGGAACAGATCGGAGCGGATTGGCGTCACGTGATGGATAAGACCGTGTTCTTCAATGTTATGCTCGGCGACAGCCAGCGCATCCGGCGAAATATCGACCGCATCAACCTCTGCGTCCGGGAAAGCATAAGCACAGGCGATGGCGATGCAGCCGCTGCCGGTACACATATCCAGAATATATTTCGGCTGTTGGCTAATAAGGCCGGTGAAGTGGTTATTAATCAGCTCGCCAATCGGCGAACGCGGCACCAGCACGCGCTCATCGACATAAAATTCGTGGCCGCAGAACCAGGCTTTATTGGTCAGGTAGGCGACCGGGATACGCTCGTTAATGCGACGAATCACTCGCTCGACAATGCGGTGTTTTTCGCTGGACGTCAGCCGCGCGGTCCGCATATCTTCCGGAATATCCAGCGGCAGATAAAGAGACGGCAACACCAGTTGTACCGCTTCATCCCACGGGTTATCGGTACCGTGTCCATACCAGATATTCGCCGCGCTAAAGCGGCTTACCGCCCAGCGCAACATGTCCTGAATGGTATGCAGTTCACTTACTGCTTCATCGACGAAAATTTTATCCACGTATTCCTCCAGGGCATGCTCGCATTAAATTCGGCGGCTAGTTTGCCACGAAGGCAGGGATAAATCAGCATTGACGCGGCGGGAGAATACGAAAAATCCGTTTTGACCGTTCGGATATCCTCCTGGTCGGGTAAACTAAGGCAAAAGATCAGACGAGACCCACGAATGAAAAAGAAAACATCGCTCAGCGAGGAGGACCAGGCGCTGTTCCGTCAGCTGATGGTCGGCACCCGAAAGATTAAACAGGATACTATCGTCCATCGGCCACTGCGCAAGAAAATCACGGAAGTCCCTACCCGAAGGTTAATTCAGGAACAGGCGGACGCCAGCCACTATTTTTCTGATGAGTTCCAGCCGCTGCTCAATACGGAAGGGCCGGTAAAGTATGTCCGTGAAGATGTCAGCCATTTCGAGCTAAAAAAAATGCGTCGCGGCGACTATTCGCCGGAACTGTTTCTGGATTTACACGGCTTAACGCAGCTTCAGGCCAAGCAGGAATTGGGAGCGCTAATTGCCGCCTGCCGTCGGGAACATATTTTTTGCGCCTGCGTCATGCATGGACACGGTAAACATATTCTGAAACAGCAAACGCCGTTATGGCTGGCGCAGCATCCGCATGTGATGGCCTTTCATCAAGCACCAAAAGAGTACGGCGGCGACGCCGCGCTGCTGGTGTTGATTGAAGTGGAAGAGTGGCAACCGCCCGAATTACCCTGATGCGGAATTGCCGGATGGCGGCGCAAGCGGCTTATCCAGCCTACGAACAGCCAGCGCTGTCGTAGGCCTGATAAGCGAAGCGCCATCAGGCAGCAAAGATTAAATCGCTTTCGCCATTTTCAGATTGCAGGGACTCATTTGCCAGTTGAATGTCCCCTTGCCGCTTACATCAAGCGTAACGTTGGCAATTGCGGACGTCGTGAACATCGGCGGCGTTTCGCCCGGACAAAGCTCAGATACCAGGTATCCGACCAGAGGTAAGTGAGAGATCACCAGCACCGATCCGATCTCTTCATTGGCCAGCGCCTGGAGGTAGGCGCTGACCAGACCGACATCGCCACAGGGCGTTAGCTCCGGCAGGACATCCACCTGAGCCGGCAGATTCATACAATCGCCGACCACATCTAACGTCTGTTCGGCCCGAAGAAACGGACTCACCAGAACACGTTCGATATCCACTTTTTGACCTTTCAGCCAGTTCGCCATCAGGCGAGACTCGTCACACCCACAAGGGGTCAAGGGACGAACCGAATCACTGGCGGCATCGAGGGCTGCGTCGCCGTGACGCATGATAAAAACTTGCATATTGCACCGCTTTTGTTAACCAGTTTCACCAACACGCTTACCACATGCCCCTATTGGCTGCGGCAAAAATGCGGTGGCCGGCATTGTGCCTTATCCATTCACCGAATGAAACGCTGTTTTTTACCTCAATGGCGTAAGCATAGTCAATCCTTGATTATTATTTCGCCATTAAGGAGGCATTCAGTGCGGATTCATATTCTCTTTGACCTCAATTTCCCTGGTCAGTTTCCCCATTCGTCCAGAAATGCTCCCTGCGCTCCGCCATGCGCACTAATTGTTCACAAGGCGCGTAACGAGGACCGTAAAGTGCGGCCAGGCGCTGTAATGTCGCCACCATTTCACCCGGCCCGAGAGCATCCATATAGCGGAACGGGCCACCGAGGAACGGCGGAAAACCGATACCAAACACGGCGCCAATATCGCCATCGCGCGCGCTGCGAATCACTTTTTCGTCGAAACAGCGCGCCGCTTCGTTAAGCATTAACATGACACAGCGCTCTGCCACCTGCTGCGCAGATAGTCGACTCTGCCCTTGCACGCCAATAAGCTTATAAATAGCAGGGTCAACCTGTTTTTTGCTTTTACGCCCTTTTTCGCCATAAAGATAGAAACCGCGGCCATTTTTTCTACCTTTGCGATCGTCATTCAAAATTGAAGCGACAACATTTGCAGGCGCGCTAAAACGTTCTCCATACGCCGCCTCAAGCACAGGAATAATTTTAGTGCCCGTGTCGATTCCTACCTCATCCAAAAGTTGGATTGGCCCCACCGGAAAACCAAATTTTACCAGGGCGGCGTCAATATGTTCGACACGTTCGCCTTCAGTCAGCATCCGAATCGCCTCATTGATATACGGCGCAAGAATTCGGTTAACATAAAACCCGGCTTTATCGCTGACGACTATCGGGGTTTTACCCTGTTTTTTCGCCAGCTTAACGGTCGTGGCGATGGTCTGCGCGGAAGTAGACGCGTGAGGAATGACCTCAACCAGCGGCATTTTCTCGACCGGGCTAAAAAAGTGCAATCCAATCACCTGTTCCGGTCTGGCCGCATTCGCCGCAATATCGCCAATCGGCAGGGAAGAAGTATTGGAGGCAAAAATGGTGTGAGCAGCGCAATTTTGTTCCACTTCCGCCACCATCTGTTGTTTTAACGGCAGATCTTCAAACACCGCTTCAATGACCAGATCACGATGACTGAAACCACGATAATCTGTCGAACCTGATATCAACGCCAATTGTTTATCGCGTTCGCTGGCTTTGATATGGCGGCGGCGTACTTTTGTTTCAAGCAGATCCCAGCTGTACTTCAGAGCATGATTGATCCCCTGAGTATTTATATCCTTAATTCGTACTGGCAATCCGCCTTTACAGGCCGTAACCCAGGCGATACCGCCACCCATTAACCCGCCGCCTAAGATGCCCACGCTGTTCAGCGGGCCGGGCGGCGCATCGCTACCGGGATCTTTTTTCACCTCGGTACTGGCAAAGAAAATAGCGCGCAGCGCCTGCGATTGAGGCGTCATCGCCAGCTCGCCGAAAGCGCGCGCTTCCGCGTCATAGCCGCTACTGCTGCCCTGCGCCAGTCCCGTTTCAATCACATCAATGATCCGCTCCGTCGCCGGATAATTACCCTGCGTTTTTTGCGCCGTCTTTTTACGCACCAGGCGAAATAACAGCGCGCGCCCCAGCGGCCCCGCCAGGATACGTTCACGGACCGGTAATGTCCGCTGCGCCAGGCGTTCTTTTTTAGCCAGCTCGACAGCCGCTTCCAGTAAAATAGTTTGCGGCACCACATCATCAACCAGCCCGGCTTTAAGCGCCTGTCTGGCGCGAAGCTGTTTACCTGTCAGGATCATATCCAGCGCGGTACTGACCCCCACCAGCCGTGGAAGTCGCTGCGTTCCGCCCGATCCCGGTAAAAGCCCTAACTGTACCTCCGGCAGTCCGAGAACGGTTTTAACGTCGTCGGTACAGATACGTCGATGGCAGGCCAGCGCCATTTCAAGGCCGCCCCCCAGACAGGCGCCATGAATGGCGGCGATAACCGGAACAGGCAACGCCTGGATCTCCGCCATCAGTTGTTGCCCCTGACGCGCCAGCGTTTCCGCTTCCTGCGCGTTTTGGCAGTGACCTATCATGTTGATATCAGCGCCAGCAATAAAGTTATCTGCTTTGGCTGAGATAAAAACAACGCCCTGCAACGCTTTATTTTCCCGGATCTGCTTCAGGATGGCGCGTACCTGCGCGGCAAACTCCGCTTTCAGGGTGTTCACCTTTTCTCCAGGGACATCAATAGCGACAACCGCGACATTATCCAGACGCACGTTAAGCATAAAAGCTGATGTGGTAGTCATTATTCCGCCTCCAGAACCATCGCCGCGCCAAGACCGCCAGCCGCGCAGGCTGTGACCAGGCCAAAACCTCCGCCCCGACGCCGTAACTCATGCAACGTTTGGGTTATCATCCGTGCGCCCGTTGCGGCAAAAGGATGCCCGTAGGCGATTGAGCCGCCGAGCACGTTGAATTTAGCGTCATCCACCTCCCCTGTCGCCTGCGCACGACCAAGCACCTCACGGGCAAATCGTTCGCTGCCCAGCAGTTGTAAGTTCGCCAGAGTCTGAGCGGCAAACGCTTCATGCATGTCAAAAAGCGTCAGATCGGCCATCGTCAACCCGGCCCGCTCCAGCGCCAGCGGCGTTGACCAGGCCGGCCCCAATAGCATGTCCTGCCAGACATCAATAGCGGTAAAGGCGTAGCTGCGCAGATAACCAAGCGGGCGCAGCCCCAGCTCTTTAGCGCGGGATTCGGTCATCAGAATAACGGCGGCAGCGCCGTCGGTCAGCGGTGTACTATTGGCGGCGGTCACAGAGCCATGTTTTCTGTCAAAAGCGGGACGCAGTTTGGCGTAGTCCGCCAGCGTGGAGGTGCCGCGAATGTTGTTGTCTTCTGCAAAGGGGTTTTTATACGGCGGCACATAGGTCGTCATCACTTCTTCCGCCAGTTTGCCCTCCGCCCATGCCTGCGCGGCGCGCTGATGTGAACGATGCGCCAGCGCGTCCTGCTGTTCACGTGTAATACCATACGTTTTCGCCATCTGTTCGGCGGTATCGCCCATGCGCAGACCGGTGGAATACTCAGCAACGGCGGGAGGAACGGGCAGCAGGTCGCGTAAGCGCAGACGAGAAAAAAGCGTCAGCCGTTGGCGGGTCGTCCGGGCTTTATTGACATCAACCAGTACCCGCGCCAGGGCTTTACTCACGCCTATTGGCAGTACCGACGACGAATCTGCGCCGCCAGCGATACCCGCGCGTATCGTGCCGGCCATCAGGCTTTCCGCCACATTCGCTACCGCCTGAAAACTGGTGGCGCAGGCGCGGCTTACGCTATAGGCATCGGTATGAACATTCATCCCCGTACCCAGCACAATTTCGCGCGCAATGTTGGGCGCTTCCGGCATTTGTACTACCTGACCAAAAACCAGTTGCTCAATGGCATCGGCTGGAATTTCACTGCGCGCCAGCAGCTCGCCTACCACCATCTTGCCGAGATCAACAGCGGGAATACCATGAAATGCAGTGGCCTGACGAGCGAAGGGGGTTCGTAACCCACTGACAATAGCAATGCGATCGCCCTGACGGGTGACCAACGGTAAAGCCTGACGCATAGTACTCCCCTGTAAAAAAATAAATTAGTGGTCTGACCTGATCACAGTCTTAACCAATTTTTTACATTTAGCCAAGCAGAGAGAAAAGAAAGTGGGAGCTAAGGCACAGTGAAGGGAAGCGACAAAAAAAGAAAACGCCTCCGCCAGATGATGATGGAGGCGTCGTGAATGAACGGATTAACGCAGGCCGAGCTGGAAGATCAGCGTTTCTGCTTCGCAGGCAAAAACAAAATCAATATCCAGACGAACGCCTTCGGATTCCTCGGTAAAGGTTGGCGTAATTTGGCAAGGTTCAGACTCCACGCTACGCGCTTTTTCGGTTAACGCCGCCAGCGTCTCTTCAGCCTCTGCGCGGGTAGCGAATACGCGGCTGTATGACGCGGTGCAATCGGAGTTGTCCATGATGGTTCCAACGTCCATACAGCAGCAAACCGGGGTTTCATCAGCACTGCATTTACTCATTGTAGATTTCCTCTGTATTTGCACCCAGGGTGCCAGATAAACGATGGGGATATTTTACGCTCCCGGCATTCGCCTCTCCAGTCGTTAATGGTGGGAAACGCGTTAAGTGACCGAAATCACACTTAAAAATGATCTAAAACAAAAATCGCGCGATCGGGTGACCGTTAAGCCCGCCGATTTTGCCAGCCAGATCTCGTTTCTAAGATCACAATTGAAAAAACTTATAAACATACTTGCAACATTCTAGCTGGTCAGACCTATACTCTCGCCACTGGTCTGATTTCTAAGTCGTACCGCAGACCCTACACTTCGCGCTCCTGTTACAGCATGTAACATAGTTTGTATAAAAATAATCAATGAGGTTATGGTCATGAGCCAGAAAACCCTGTTTACAAAGTCTGCTCTCGCAGTCGCAGTGGCAATCATCTCCACCCAGGCCTGGTCTGCAGGCTTTCAGTTAAACGAATTTTCTTCCTCTGGCCTTGGCCGGGCCTATTCGGGTGAAGGCGCAATCGCAGATGATGCGGGTAACGTTAGCCGCAACCCGGCGTTAATTACCATGTTTGACCGCCCGACGTTTTCAGCGGGCGCGGTTTATATTGATCCTGATGTTAATATTAGCGGGACATCGCCATCTCGTCGGACGTTAGATGCGGATAACATCGCGCCGACGGCCTGGGTGCCGAACGTCCATTTTGTCGCCCCGATTAACGACCAGTTTGGCTGGGGGGCTTCTATTACCTCTAACTATGGTCTGGCGACAGAGTTTAACGACACATACGCCGGCGGCTCGGTTGGCGGTACGACCGATCTTGAAACCATGAACCTGAATTTAAGCGGCGCTTATCGCTTAAATGAGGCCTGGAGCTTCGGCCTCGGCTTTGATGCGGTATACGCGCGTGCAAAAATCGAACGTTTTGCGGGCGATTTAGGCCAGTTGGTCGCGGCACAGAATCCGGCGCTGGCGCCGGTCGCGGGTCAGATTCCCAGCGACACCAAGATTGCCCACCTGAACGGTAATCAGTGGGGCTTTGGCTGGAATGCCGGTATCCTTTATGAACTGGATAAAAATAACCGCTACGCGCTGACCTACCGCTCGGAAGTCAAAATTGACTTTAAAGGCAACTACAGTAGCGATCTTCCCATCGCTATAAACCGATTTAACCTGCCTATCCCAACGGCAACCGGCGGCGCGACGCAGTCAGGCTACCTGACGCTGAATCTGCCGGAAATGTGGGAAGTGTCCGGTTATAACCGTGTGGCGCCACAGTGGGCCATCCACTATAGCCTGGCCTATACCAGCTGGAGCCAGTTCCAGGAATTGAAGGCAAAATCGACCGCCGGCGATACGCTCTTTGAGAAGCATGAAGGCTTTAAAGACGCTTATCGCATTGCGTTGGGTACCACCTATTACTACGATGACAACTGGACGTTCCGTACCGGTATCGCCTTCGATGACAGCCCGGTACCAGCGCAAAACCGTTCTATCTCTATTCCGGACCAGGACCGTTTCTGGCTGAGCGCCGGTACGACTTACGCCTTTAATAAAGATGCGTCTGTCGACGTTGGCGTCTCTTATATGCATGGTCAGAGCGTGAAAATTAATGAAGGCCCTTATCAGTTTGAATCTGAAGGGAAAGCCTGGCTGTTCGGTACTAACTTTAACTACGCGTTCTAATCTCTTTCTGAAACGGATCAAAAAGGTGAGCATTGCGCTCACCTTTTTATTTACTGCCGTTTATTCCGAGTCGATCTCTTTGAGTTCGTCCTGAATCGCCTGCGCGTTCGGGTTTTCCTGCGGCTTGAGTTTTCCGCCATTGGCGATAAAGTCATGACGCTGGAAGTACGCCTCGCGCACCATAATATAAGGATCGGAAGACTGGCGCAGCAAACCATCGGAGTCCAGCAACTGCGCGCGGGTTTCTATCCCTTCGATAGTCCATTTTCCTATGGACATTGGCCAGGTCAACCACGAGAGCACCGGATACAAGGTATCCGCCATATCCCCGCCATCTTCACGCAGCGTGAAGCTGCCGTAGAACGGAAGTTGCATATAAGGCCCATACCCCACGCCATAATGGCCCAGCGTACTGCCAAAGCGATGCGGTTCAACGCGCTGCAGCTTAGGATTCGCCATTCCCGCGACGTCAATAAAGCCGCCCATCCCTAATAAGGTATTCAGGAAGAAACGGGTGAAATGCACCATACCCTGATAAGGATCGCCCTGCAGGAAATAGTTCACCATGATCGCCGGTTCTTCGAGGTTGCCGGTGAAATTACTTAAACCGTTACGCGCAGGCTGTGGAACATAATCACGCCAGGCGACCGCGACCGGCCGAACAACATACGGGTCCAGCACATTAAAGTTGAAGTTGTACATGGTGCGGTTAAACCCTTCAAATGGGTCTGAACGCCCCTGCTGTTCTGTACCGGAACTCGCACACCCGACCAGCAGTGTGGTTCCCAGCGCCAGCGCCGACAGGCGAAGCTTCATAGATGTCTCCCTGTGAATTATGGCTATCGCTGATTGCCATCCATGACGGAACGCTACCGTATCCGCCTGTTTAGGTGTGAGCGATTTTAACAGCACGTCAAACGATGTCTATATGCGCGATCTCATTGCTCTGAGCATAGCCTGGTAACGCAACAACGTGACGGCCCTATTCTAACGAAACAGATAAAAACGAGCGTGATCATTTTTATTTTTTCGGAGAATGCCCCGGCCTGGGTAAATGAAAAACCGCTACGCTTTATTAATATGTATTAATCAGCAGAGATCATCATGGATAGCCTTAACGACGATAAAATTAACCGGCACAGCAGTGACCTGGAAGTTGAAAGCGAAGAAAAACAAAGCGGTAAAGAGATTGAAGTGGATGAAGATCGTCTTCCTTCCCGCGCCATGGCGATTCATGAACATATTCGCCAGGATGGTGAAAAAGAGATGGAACGCGATGCGATGGCTTTGCTCTGGTCAGCCATTGCCGCAGGACTTTCTATGGGGGCATCACTCCTGGCGAAAGGAATTTTCCACGTGCAGCTTGAAGGCGTTCCCGGCGGCTTTTTACTGGAAAATCTCGGCTATACCTTTGGTTTTATCATTGTCATCATGGCCCGCCAGCAATTATTTACTGAAAATACCGTTACCGCCGTATTGCCGGTAATGCAAAATCCCACTCTGAGTAACGTTGGCCTGCTGATGCGCTTATGGGGCGTAGTCTTATTGGGTAACCTTATTGGCACCGGGGTTGCGGCGTGGGCATTTGAATATATGCCTATATTTGATGAAGAGACCCGCGACGCCTTTGTCAAAATTGGTATGGAGGTCATGAAAAATAGCCCAACGGAGATGTTTGCCAACGCGATTATCTCTGGCTGGATCATCGCCACAATGGTATGGATGTTTCCTGCAGCAGGCGGGGCAAAGATTGTGGTCATTATTTTGATGACCTGGCTTATCGCGCTGGGCGATACCACCCATATTGTCGTCGGTTCCGTTGAAATTTTGTATTTGGTTTTCAACGGCACGCTGCCCTGGAGCGACTTTCTCTGGCCCTTCGCCCTTCCCACACTTGCCGGAAATATCTGCGGCGGCACCTTTATTTTCGCATTGATGAGCCACGCGCAGATCCGCAACGATATGAGCAATAAACGTAAGGAAGAAGCGAGGCTACGCGGCGAGCGCCTGGAACGGGAGCGGAAAAAAGCGGAAAAACAGCGCTGAGTGGCGACGGTTTAACCAGTCAGGCGGCGCTACACTTACTCCGGCGAATAAAAAACGCTATACTGGCGCCGCGTTGTCCCCTTAGTTAAATGGATATAACGAGCCCCTCCTAAGGGCTAGTTGCAGGTTCGATTCCTGCAGGGGACACCATTGATACCCAGGAAATTCTCTTCTTGCTGCATAGTCTTTCGAGCGGTTTCCCTTTCATGTTGCTTTTATTGTCCCTATGCAATATCACCGGACATGCCATACGTTCAGCAAAAAGTCGTCATCGGCCGGTTATGACCGATGACATCCTGATGTGGTCTAGAAGCGGTACTGCAACCCCGCGGTAACCGTATAGTTATTATTAGCTATACCTGCGGCATCGCCACCAAAATACGCCGTATCACCGCTGGTTTTATCTATGATTTGCGTACCGCCCTTACCTTCTTCATATTTACTGTAAGCGAACTCAGCAAAGATTTTTGCATTACTGGTAATATAATATCCGGCGTCAATAGAAGCGCCATAATATCGTGAATTTTCCGTTTTTTCGCGGAAGGTAAGTTTGCGCATGTAGTGTTCGTCATTATCATGCGCATTTACCCAGTCGCTGTATTTAAACAGTACATTACACTCAAAGTCATTAATACGATAATCACCCGCTAGCCCGATATAGGGCATTTCGAAACGCTGGCTATAACCTATGCCGCGCACGCCATGAGGAAAGTTACCAATATACCGACCATTATCATAAATATAAGACCCGCCTCTTGCCGTCCAGCTAAAACGGGTTTCCTGATAGCCCGCTGTCACGCCCGCCTTGTAGTTATCGCCCTGCAATAACCAACCTTTCACGTTCAAATCGTATTCATTAGCATAGTTGGCGCTGGTGTCCGGATGAATTGAACGATCGGTCCAGCCAGGCTGCTCACTGCTCATCCAGTCATGGTCAACCATATGACCCGATCCCGACGCCAAAGACGTCCAGCCGCGGGCGTCCAGCGTCATGAACGAATAGGGTTCCCATGATAAATCCCCCTGCAACGTGGCGACATTTTTTATTTTCCAGTCCAGTTGACTCAGCTTCCGCCCGGTGTCGGTATCATAAACCAGCTCCCTGGATTTACCATTTAACACCCCCACAGAAAGGGATGTCGTGACGCTATCAGGAGAGACGTCCGGAATAAATAAGGTAGACTCCGCATAAACCGACTCAGAAAATACGGCGATCATCATTACTGCAATAGCATGTTTTTTCATTTCTCTTGTCCTCATATTCAGATGTAATCTGGAGAGGTGATGAAGTTTTCATCTTGTCAAATCGTCGGACAAGAGTACATTTATTACGCCAGAGAACTTGACGCATTTTTACCTTATATTGAAGTTAAGAAATAGAATTTGATGCTCAGGTGAATAATAAGCAATCTATAATCATGATGGAATGATTTACCATTACGGTGATGCGACGTTATCTGGCTAACGACATCGTTGCTGATGTTGTCAGCCAGATTGAAAGTAACTGTAATATCAGAATTTATAATGCTCTTTACTTAGACCATATTTTTTCATGCGCAGATAAAGTTTTTTACGGGGAATTTGCAGGTACTCCGCCACTTCATTAATTCGTCCCTGATGAATATTTAATGCTTCGGTAATAATTTGTCGCTCATACTCTTCAACGCGCCGGTCAAGCGGGGTCGGCTCCTGCAGAAGCAACTGCGGGTTGACCGTTTCCGCCAGCGGCAGCACGCCAACAGCAAAAAGCTCCGCCGCATTAGCCAGTTCGCGCACATTGCTTGGCCAGGCGCGTCGCATTATTCCTTTCAGTAATTCCCCCGCTATTTCCGGCACTGGATGATTGAGCCGCAGGCAGGCTTTTCGAAGATAATGGCGAAATAACGGCTCGATATCATCCGGTCGCTGAGAAAGAGACTGGCAGGCGATTTGGGTCATGGCGAAACAGTAGTAAAGCTCGGCCGCAATCTGGTTAGCTGCCGCCTGCTCCACCAGCGAAGCGCTGCCAACGCCCACCAAACGAAAAGGCCGATGCTCCAGGCTTTGTAAACGCGCCAGATGGTGCTGCTGTTCGCGTGTCAGATATTCGGGATGACTCAACACCAGCGTGCCTCCTTGCGCCTGGTCGATGAATGTCTCCAACTGCCCGGCATTCTCCGGCGTCAGTTCATAGCGTACAAACGGCCCTTTCGCGTTACGCCCCAGTTGATGGAGATAACGGGCGCCAGTCATACGTCCAGTGCCATGCTCACCGTAAAACCATACGGCAATGTCCGTTTCCGCCAGTTGTTGTAACCGTTGTCGAAACTGATTCATCCACTCGCTGCGCCCAATCAGTTCAACCTGTAACGTCTGCTGGCAATATTGCCGCCGTGCAATGACCGACCGGCGCTGGCGTAGCGCGTCTTCAATTAATATCAACAGCTTGCCCGGATCGACGGGTTTTTGCAGAAAATCCCAGGCGCCCTTTTTCACCGCATCAACCGCCATCGGTACATCGCCATGTCCGGTAATCAATAAGATTGGCAGTTGATCGTCATCCTGATGAAACAGCGTCATAAGATCGATACCGGAACACCCCGGCATACACACATCGCTCAAAACGATCCCCTCCCAATCCGCTTTTACCCACTCTTTGGCCTCGAAAGGATGGGTAAAGCCACGCACGCGGTAGCCTGCCTGCTCAAGCATTTGGGTATAGGCGTCAAGTACATCAACGTCATCATCAATCAGCAAAATAGAACATTCATCATTCAACATCATCGACATCCGTTACCGAGAATTGCAGCACCACGCAAGCGTTACGCGTCAGCGTCGACGCCAGACGCAGGTCGCCCTTCATTTGCGCCATCAGCGACACGCTAATCGACAGCCCAATACCCAACCCGACAGCTTTACTGGTGGTAAACGGCTTGAGTAAAGAGGGCAACAGCGCCACAGGCCAGCCAGGGCCGTTATCTGCAATATAAACCTCCAGCGCCTCTCCCTGCGTCTGCCACGTCACCGCGATCGCCGCATCATGCGAACAGGCGTCAAGCGCATTCGCCAGCACATTCACCAGAACCTGCTGAATACGCACTTCATCGCCGCTAACCCATACGGTGTCGGTTGGCAGTGAAAGCGCTCCCTGCCGGGATTGGTGGCGCATGGCTAATAGCTCCCATGCCGCCACGAAGGTTTGGCGCAGATCAACGGGATACAATGGCGTTTCCAGCTCCGCCCGGCGGGTAAACTGCCGCAGCGAACGGATAATGGCGTCAATCCGGTTAATGAGCCCTTCCGCTTTGGTGAGCGTATTTCTCGCCTGTCCGCTCTGACCTTGTTCAATCGCGCGTCCCGCCGTAAATAAATACATTGAAAGCGCATTCAGCGGCTGGTTAATTTCATGCGCCAGCGTGGTCATGGTCTGGCCGACTACCGCCAGTTTCGCCGTCTGAATCAACTCATCCTGCATGGCGCGCAGATCGGCCTCTATCTCTTTGCGCTCGGCGACCTCTTGTTCAAGCTGCCTGCGTTGCATATTGAGCTGGCCCAGCGTATGACGCAGCAAACGGGCTATCCGTCCTAGCTCATCGCGCCCGTAAACCGGGATAGTCGAGTCGGTTCTCCCCAGCCCTATCTGTACCACAGCCTGATTAAGCGCGGTAAAACGCTTTACCAGCCGGGAACGGATAAAATAGTGGTTGAGTCCCCACGCCAGCAGCAACGCCAGGAGCGTCGCCACTAAAATAAGCCCGCCGCTAACGCGGACAATCTGTTCCAGGCGTTGATTGAACGTCTGCATTTGCTGGTGACTACTACCTAACTGCGCCTCAAGCAGCGTGCGAAAGCGCCCTAGCGTAGCCTCTCTGGCGCGGCTGGCGTCCAGTAAGGCCTTTTGCGCCGCAACATAATCGCGCATGGTATCGGGCATCTTATTTTTTACCATCCCGATTTCCAATAGTTCGTCGATGGTTTGCCGCAGCGTGATCGTACTGGGCCAGTCATCCAGTGCACGAATATTCTCATCCGCCGTTTTTTTTAGGTTTTCCAGATAACGAATATGGGTCTCCACCAGCATCCCGTCATTATTGCCGGACTTGAGCTCATTCAATCTGTCGCGCAGGTCGTCAACAATCTGATTTTCAATTCGCGCCAGGGTATATACCTGCTGCTGCTCGTTCTGCACTTCGCGCGAACGTTGCAAGTACTGCGCCGCGTCGCCCTGATTCGCCTCAATTTGATCGAGTAGCGTCCCCTGCTGCCAGGTAAAATCCTGTACCAGCGAATTTAGCTCCGTGGTGAAATCATCATGGAGCCAGTCAATGCGAGCGGAAAGCTCGCTGACTTTCTCCCGCACCAAAAACATGTTGTAGAGGGCGTTGTCCAGCTCCGCCAGCAAGGTCCGGCTATCCTGTAAAATGACGGCCAGTTGCCGGCGTTCAGCAAGCTGAAGCCCCTGACTGAGACGCTCAATCTTATCCAGATGCTGAATAATCTGCGTACGTAACTGCAAACGTACCGTCGTGTTCGGCGCCAGCAAAAATTCATTGAGTTGATCCACGGCCAGATTCAGGTTCCCCTCAATTAAAAAAGCGGAGTGGATGCGAGGAAAATATTCATCAAGCGAATAGCGAACCTGTGAACTTTGCTCATGCCAGGAATAAAGGCTGACCATACTGACAATCAGCGTCAGTAATGCGCCCGTTAAAAATGCACCCCGTAAACTGTTGCTGATACTGAGCTGACGAAGCCGTTGCAATAATCTCCCCTTCATTTCAGCTCTTCCAGTTTGTGAATCGCCAGCCGCTGATTGTTCAGAAACCAGATCTGCCACTCCATCATTTTTTGTTCGGCAAAGCTTTTATTATCAAACTGCGCCAGCCAGGTTTCATCTTCGCTGCTTGCCGCATCCACCGGGACGCTGGTCAATAAGGCTCTGATTTCAGGTAAGGGGCGTTTAAGCCGCGTTTCTGCGCTGTGCAACGCTCGCCATGCATCTTTAAGCTGCGCAAGACGAAAACTGATCGCGGTATCAAACATGCGTTGTACCAGTTGCTGACGCTTCAGGATCAGACGATAGTTCAACGGCGGCTGGGCCATCAAACGCTGTTGTTGCGCGGCGCGAGGATTATCGGCGCTAAGCGGTGCGACGGGATACTTACCGGTATTCGCGTCAGCCAGTATCCTTTGCCCTTTCGGACTTAATAAGTAATGAATAAAAGCACGCGCTTCGTCTGCATGACGGCTGTTTTTCAACACCGCGACGTAAGTGGGCGACACCGCAGAATACGGGAAATAGGTAAAAGTAAGATTAGGATCGTTAAGTAGCAAATTAGCATAGTTATCAATGACCGGCCCGGCAACGCCAAGCCCGCTTTTGATTTTATCCGCTACGCCGAAACTGCGAGAGGAAATCGTGACCAGATTACCCGAGATTGCCAGCAGCGTCGCCCACCCTGCCGTCCAGCCTTTTTGCTGCAACAGCGACTCCACCATCAAATGATTGGTGTCTGAGCGTGACGGACTGCTCATTAATAGAGCGCCCTGGTAACTGGGCTGGCCCATATCCTGCCAGTCGGCAGGCGGCGGAAGATGGCGCGCAGCGAGCGCTGAACGATTGATCAATAGCCCAAATCCGGATACCGCTACCGCCACTGAAGTTGAGCGGATAGAACGCGGCACCAGCTTCTGGCTGGCGGCAGGCGCGCTATCCAATAGCGCCAGCTTTTGGTGCTCCTGAAGGTGTTGCAACAGCATGGGGGATGACGTCAGGATCAGATCGACATTTTCCGCATTCGCCGTATCAAGTAATTGCTCTAAAGAACCGCTGGTACGGTTGAGCGTACGAATCATGACGGAACCCGGCTCCGTCTGCCAGCGCTGGATAATCCAGGCGGTCGCGCTGGGTGAAAAGGTCGTTGCCATCACCAGCTCGCGGCTGTACGCCTGGCAAGAACCGAACATTGCCGCCAGCCATAGCGTAAAAGCGCCCACTCTGGCGAAACGACTACAGCATGAGAAAAGTCGATTTGTGATCCCGTTCATAAATATCGATATCACATAAAGAAAATATTGAGACAAAACTTACCCTTTTATTTCTGTTGGCATCCAGAACAACGTTATTTGAATAATAACGGGTCCGTCGCCCGAAAACATCAATAAAGCGTATCAGATCACTGGCAGCAAATTTGTTAATATCCGCACATGCTAACGATAAAACGGCCATGCCAATAATTAAAGTTTCACCACACCCTTCAGGATGGGTCAAAAATAACCTTTAAATTCACCCAATTGAGTCAATTTTGACACATTTCTTCGACTTGAATTTTATTGTCACTCCTTTCACTCTACCGACAAAACCTCCTGATGTTCATCTCACTATAAAATACAGGTGACTCCATGTTAACAATATTAAAAACAGGGCAATCGGCGCATAAAGTCCCACCGGAAAAAGTCCAGGCTACGTATGGTCGATATCGTATACAGGCATTGTTAAGCGTATTTCTGGGATATCTCGCTTACTATATAGTCAGAAACAACTTCACATTATCGACGCCTTATTTAAAAGAGCAATTGGATCTCAGCGCTACGCAAATCGGCCTGCTGAGTAGCTGTATGCTTATTGCTTACGGAATCAGTAAAGGCGTAATGAGCAGTCTGGCGGATAAAGCCAGCCCAAAAGTCTTCATGGCGTGCGGTCTGGTACTCTGCGCGATTGTTAACGTTGGGCTGGGATTCAGTAGCGCATTCTGGATATTTGCCGCTCTGGTGGTCTTCAATGGCCTTTTTCAGGGCATGGGCGTCGGCCCCTCGTTTATTACTATTGCAAACTGGTTCCCTCGTCGGGAGCGCGGACGCGTAGGCGCCTTCTGGAATATCTCGCATAACGTTGGCGGCGGGATCGTCGCGCCTATCGTCGGTGCGGCTTTTGCGATATTGGGCAACGAACACTGGCAAAGCGCCAGTTATATCGTTCCGGCCTGCGTCGCCGTCATTTTTGCCTTAATTGTTCTGGTCTTGGGAAAAGGTTCGCCGCGCGAAGAAGGTCTTCCCTCCCTGGAACAGATGATGCCGGAAGAAAAAGTCGTACTGAAAACGAAGAATACGGCAAAAGCGCCGGAAAATATGAGCGCATGGCAAATCTTCTGTACTTATGTGCTGCGCAATAAAAATGCCTGGTATATTTCGCTGGTGGATGTCTTCGTCTATATGGTGCGGTTTGGCATGATTAGCTGGTTACCTATCTATCTGTTGACAGTAAAACACTTTTCAAAAGAACAGATGAGCGTCGCGTTTCTCTTTTTCGAGTGGGCGGCGATTCCCTCTACGCTACTGGCAGGCTGGCTGTCAGATAAACTGTTTAAGGGCCGCAGAATGCCGTTAGCCATGATTTGCATGGCGCTGATTTTTGTCTGTCTGATCGGATACTGGAAAAGTGAATCTTTGCTGATGGTAACGATTTTCGCCGCCATTGTAGGTTGTCTGATTTACGTCCCGCAGTTCCTCGCGTCCGTACAGACAATGGAGATAGTCCCCAGCTTTGCCGTAGGTTCCGCCGTCGGTTTACGTGGGTTCATGAGCTATATTTTCGGCGCCTCGTTGGGCACCAGCCTGTTTGGTGTAATGGTGGATAAACTTGGCTGGTACGGCGGATTTTATCTTCTGATGGGCGGCATCGTGTGCTGCATTCTATTCTGTTACCTCTCCCATCGCGGCGCGCTGGAACTGGAACGCCAGCGCCAGAATGCGTTACATAATCAGGACTCACTGCAGCTTGCGGACGCACAATAAACGATTAGCCTTCCCGGGGAACAGAAGCGCCGACATTGTCGGCGCTATCTATTCGCTGACATCGTGTATACCCAAAATAATTCGAGTTGCTTAAAGGCGGCAAGGGAGTGAGTCCCCAGGAGCATAGATAACGATGTGACTGGGGTGAACGACAAATCTGCCGGGAACAGGTTTGAACATCGCGTGCGACGGCCCGTCAGGGCGAGGCCCATGAATGGGCCGAGTAATCCGTAGCCAACACATCAGCAACTTGAAGTATGAAGGGTATGTACTGACTAACGCTTACCGTATCCCACCATAAAGCGAATAATTAACCCACATGCCGGTGCGAGAAAAAGCAATAATCCGCTAACGATGTCATCGCCATCCTGCAACCATACATTGAGTAAATAAATCAGCGCGGCAAGGATAACCATTCCCGTAAAAGAAGAAACCGCAGAAAAAGCCCCCATCACCTGACCGATATAGCCACTCACGGCAAGTATACTTATTGCAAGAAATGTCCATAAATAGATCATCTATAATACCTCCTGTCTATGGCAAGGCTTCCATATAGCCTTACGGTCCCTCTCACTTCTCCTTTAAGATAAACCTTATCAGCCCGTCATTTCCATAACATTTATCTCACATTTTATTTTTTTAATCATTTTTCAATGACCTTCGTCTGAAATAAAATTATCACTGTAAAAACAATGCATTAAAAATAATGATTAGCTTATTTTTGCTACGGGAGAAATATTTACGCTTCTTGATAAAGAATTTCTGGGCGCGAGTAAATAACTGGTGGTACATTAGCCTGCCTGGCGTTCATGCCCTCGTGGTTTAGTACTGACTTAGTTTTACACTCCTTACGGGAACCATTGTCGTACATGATGGCCTAACTATACGTAAATCATTCAAGTTACCCTGATGAGCTTACTCAAGTAAGTGCTTCGGATAAGCGAACGCAACTTGAAGGATGATGCGTATTTCAGAGTGTACCGCTGCGGATAATGACTCTTCTGCGATACATTATTTTCGTATCTACAGAAGGTATTTTATGTTTCCTCAAAGCAAATTTTCACGCGCGTTTTTGCACCCGCGCTACTGGCTGACGTGGTTTGGCGTTGGCGTCCTCTGGTTACTGGTGCAGCTTCCCTACCCGGTTTTGCGTTTTCTGGGCACCCGCACCGGTAAGCTGGCGCGCCCCTTCCTGAAGCGACGTGAGTCGATCGCCCAGAAAAATATTGAACTCTGTTTTCCGACCCTCTCCCGGGAAGAAAGGGAAAAACTGATCGCCGAGAATTTCCACTCTCTTGGCATGGCGCTGCTTGAAACGGGCATGGCCTGGTTCTGGCCTGATAGCCGGGTTCGCAAATGGTTTGATGTGGACGGGCTGGACAACCTTACCCGTGCGCAGGCGCAAAATCGCGGCGTAATGGTCGTTGGCGTGCATTTTATGTCGCTGGAATTGGGAGGCCGGGTAATGGGTCTCTGCCAGCCGATGATGGCGACCTATCGTCCGCATAACAATCCGCTCATGGAGTGGGTGCAGACGCGCGGTCGTATGCGCTCAAATAAAGCGATGATCGGCAGAAACAATCTGCGCGGCATTGTGGGCGCGCTAAAAAAAGGGGAAGCCGTTTGGTTTGCTCCCGACCAGGACTACGGCCCTAAAGGCAGCTCCTTTGCGCCATTTTTCGCGGTTGAAAACGTCGCCACCACCAACGGCACCTATGTACTGTCCAGGCTGTCTGGCGCCGCCATGTTGACCGTTACAATGGTCAGGAAATCCGATAACTCGGGTTATCGTCTGTATATTACCCCTGAAATGGAAGGTTACCCGGCAGATGAAAATCAAGCCGCTGCCTATATGAATAAAATTATTGAGAAAGAGATCATGCGCGCCCCGGAGCAATATCTCTGGATCCATCGCCGTTTCAAGACTCGCCCGTTGGGGGAAGCGTCACTCTACATCTGAAAAAGGCCGCAAGGCCTTTTATTTTGGCATTTCGCATTGCCATAATATTCATATCGTAAATTACTCATTCCTGCTTTTAGCGATAAGTCTCATGTTTACAGGCGATTTTTTACTGTGTCGGCGGCGTCGCTCAATAGCGATTCATCACTGTCAGAAATTAAACTGTCGCCGATTCCCGACACTTGTAAGTTACTAAAAGTAAATAAGAAAATGCCTCTTGTTTCACCTCATTTTTAGGCGTACATTAGCGCCGTCTGGAGCGATGACGCGCAGAATTCTGAGGTGATGCAGGCGGTCGAAACACGAATAATTCTCAATTTCGTATTGTCCGGCATCAACTCTCTATAATCAGGTAAGTGTAAGTTCATTTAGGCGTACGACAGGTACGCGGAGAGATGAAACGTGAAATATTTCTTTATGGGCATTTCATTTATGGTCATCGTTTGGGCCGGTACTTTCGCCCTGATGATTTAAAAGTACAATGCAAAGAAAAACAGGAGCCATGGGGCTCCTGTTTGCTTTTCTACTCCGTGCTCGCCTCAACGGGTTTTGGATGTGACGGCAGCACGCCATCGGCGCGGAACATCGCTTTAATCCCTCTGACGGCCTGGCGAATGCGGTCGCGATTCTCTATTAATGCAAAGCGTACATGGGTGTCGCCATAATCACCAAAGCCTATCCCTGGAGAAACGCAAACCTTCGCCTCATTCAGCAGCTTCTTGGCAAACTCAAGCGATCCCATCGCCGCATATTGCTCCGGGATTTTCGCCCAGACGTACATTGAGGCTTTCGGCATTTCAACCATCCAGCCCGCCTCATGCAGCCCCTTCACCAGCACATCGCGACGACGTTTATACTGCTCGGCGATATCGCGCACGCACTGCTGATCGCCTTCCAGAGCGGCGATAGCCGCCACCTGAAGCGGGGTAAAGGTGCCATAATCGTGATAACTTTTAATGCGCGCCAGCGCGCTGACCAGGGTTTTATTGCCCACCATAAACCCAATACGCCAGCCCGCCATATTATAGCTTTTCGACAGTGTGAAAAATTCGACCGCCACGTCGCGCGCGCCGGGCACCTGCATAATGGATGGCGCTTTCCAGCCGTCGTACACGATATCGGCATACGCCAGATCGTGCACCACCAGCACATCATAACGTTTAGCCAGAGCGACCACTTTTTCAAAAAATTCCAGTTCGACGCACTGGGCCGTAGGGTTAGACGGAAAACCCAAAATCATCATTTTCGGTTTCGGATAACTTTCGCGAATAGCGCGCTCCAGCTCGTTGAAGAAATCCACCCCCTCTACCAATGGAACCGAACGCACCTGCGCCCCGGCGATAACGGCGCCATAGATATGAATCGGGTAACTGGGGTTCGGCACCAGAACCGTATCGCCATGATCCAGCGTCGCCAGCATTAAATGCGCCAGTCCCTCTTTGGAACCGATGGTCACAATCGCTTCGGTTTCCGGATCGATATCGACATCATAACGTTCCTGATACCAGTGAGAAATCGCGCGGCGTAAACGCGGTATGCCGCGGGACGTGGAATAACCGTGCGTATCCGGACGCTGCGCGACGGTGCAAAGTTTTTCGACAATGTGGGGAGGGGTTGCGCCATCAGGATTACCCATACTGAAATCAATAATATCTTCACCGCGCCGACGCGCAGCCATTTTGAGTTCAGCGGTGATGTTAAAAACATAGGGCGGAAGGCGATCGATACGCGTAAAGCGACGTTCAGGGCGGAAGTCAGCCATAATATCCTCAGATTAACGTTAGCGCCCGGACCGTCCGAGCGACGCTGCCACGATGGTGGCTCCTTTAGAAAATAGCCTGAAAATTTTCTTCCTGTCGAGAGGCTAATGAAAATATTTTTAGCGTCAAAAAAGAGGAACAAGCGTAAAAACTTACTTTTTAAACGTGTCAGTTATAGCATCAAACAAATCATATTATTAACAAATTGATATCATTGAATTTACGTAACGTGGCGCAGCCGACGATAATTTCCTGTCAATAAACCTTATCTCAAATAATCCCCTTTTGATTTTGTGGTTTTTCCTCTTTAACCAAAATCCTTACTAATGATAATGGTATTCGATCATGTCATATTGCGGTGTTTTTCAGGGACATTTCCCCGAAAATGAGGATCCTTTCCAGCAAGATGCCGCGATGAAACCGTAAATAAGGCAGCGAACCGGATACGTATAGTAAAATAAATCCCTGTTTTCGCCTGACTAACTGCCATGACATGATGACTCAACGCGCTGGTGTTTGACCTTTCGCTCAGCAAGAGTAAAGTGAAACAATTCAGACAGTTGAAGCATTCATGCACAGGAAAGGCAATGAAAAAAACCGCGTGAGGCACGCGGTTTGAGACTGGCAAGAGAATGATTAATTGCCTGATGACGCTGCGCTTATCAGGCCTACAGATGACACACTTTTGTAGGCCGGATAAGGCGTTTATGCCGCCATCTGACTTATAGAATATGGCCTAATGTCTGGCGCAGATGCGCGCCGGAGCCTAACAAGCCAGGATTATCATGGACAATCAGATAGACCGGAATTCCGTGTACATAATCTTTAAAGCGGCCTTTATCTTCAAAGCCACCACGGAAGCCGGACGCTTTAAAAAATTCCAGGAAGCGCGGGACAATACCGCCAGCGATATAAACGCCGCCAAATGTTCCCATGGTTAACGCCAGATCGCCGCCAAATCGCCCCATGATGACGCAAAAGAGCGACAACGCGCGGCGACAATCGATACAGCTATCCGCCAGGGCGCGTTCGGTAATATCTTTCGGGCGCAGATTTTCCGGCAGACGGTTGTCGGACTTAACAATCGCCCGGTAAAGATTCACCAGCCCCGGGCCAGACAGCACGCGCTCGGCGGAAACGTGGCCAATTTCGGCGCGCAATATTTCCAGAATCATAGCTTCTTCTTCGCTATTAGGCGCAAAATCGACATGCCCGCCTTCGCCCGGAAGGCTAATCCAACGCTTATCCACATGCACCAGATGCGCCACGCCCAAGCCGGTTCCCGCGCCATACACCGCAATAGGTTTGCCGTCTACCGGTTCGCCGCCGCCGAACTGAATTAAATGCTCTTTTTTCAGCATCGGGATCGCCATCGACACGGCGGTGAAATCGTTGATGATTTCCAGATGGCTAAAGCCGAGATTTTTTTTCATTTCCGCAATAGAAAAAGCCCAGGTATGGTTAGTCATCGCTACCCAGTCACCGGTAATCGGGCAGGCTATGGCGATACAACCATCTTCCACGCTGACGCTATGCTCATCGAGATAAACGCGCACCACGGCCTCAAGACTGGGATAATCCAGGCCGGAATACGTTTTGGCCTGCGAGATTTCTCCACTGGCGATATCACACAGGGCAAGACGCGCATTCGTGCCGCCTACATCTCCTACTAAAGCATACTTTGTCATTCTTCTACTGCTCCGCTAAAGTCAAAATAAGTCTTTGTCACACTGTAAATTCATGGGGGCATAACAACAACGGCCATCAGGCTGACTGCCTATAAATATAGATCTTCATCACAGAATTACTTTCTTGTTTCAGCACCAATTGCAGCAATGCCGTCGGGCAGGCTGTGCAAAATAGGTATACGACCCCGTGTAAGGAAGAGATTATGTTCCACCCGCGTGCCCGAACGATGCTGCTGCTGTCGCTCCCCGCGCTGATTATTGGCGTAGCGTCAAGCCTGGTTTTAATCGCCTCGATGAAAGTCGCGTCGGTTTTTCAGCAATTTCTTTGGCAACGACTGCCCACCAGCATCGGCATCGCTTATGATTCGCCGTTCTGGATAGTGGGTATGCTCACGCTAACCGGGATCGTGGTGGGTTTGATTATCCGTTACAGTCCCGGACACGCTGGCCCCGATCCGGCCATCGAACCGTTAATCAGTATGCCGGTCTCGCCATCTGCGCTGCCCGGGCTGCTTCTCGCCTTAATCATCGGCCTTGCTGGTGGGGTAAGTTTGGGGCCAGAGCATCCGATAATGACAATAAATATCGCGCTGGCGGCGGCTTTCGGCTCCCGCCTGTTTCCGCGTATCACGGCGTTAGACTGGACGATTCTGGCCTCTGCGGGCACCATCGGCGCGCTGTTCGGCACGCCCGTCGCCGCAGCGCTGATTTTTTCGCAAACGCTTAGCGGCTCTAACGATATTCCCATGTGGGATCGCCTATTTGCGCCGTTAATGGCGGCAGCGGCGGGGTCACTCACCACCAGCCTGTTCTTTCATCCGCATTTTTCGTTACCCATCGCCCATTACACGCAGATGCGGCTGGTGGACATTGCCAGCGGAGCGATCGTCGCGGCGATCGCCATTGCCGCCGGGATGGTCGCCGTCTGGTGCCTTCCGCGTCTGCATGAGTTGCTGCACCGACTGAAAAATCCGGTCCTGATTCTCGGCATTGGCGGTTTTATACTGGGTATTCTGGGCGTCATTGGCGGGCCGCTTACCCTGTTTAAAGGCCTGGACGAAATGCAACAAATGGCGTTTAGCCAGACGTTGGGCGCGGGAGATTATTTTACCTTAGCCGTCGTCAAACTCGCTGCGCTGGTCATCGCGGCGGCGAGCGGCTTTCGCGGCGGGCGCATTTTTCCGGCTGTGTTTATCGGCGCGGCGCTGGGGCTCATGCTCCATGCCCATGTTGAGGCCGTACCCGCGGCGATTACCGTCTCCTGCGCGATTCTTGGCTTAGTGCTGGTAGTGACGCGCGACGGCTGGCTCAGTCTGTTTATGGCGGCAGTCGTCGTACCGGATACCAATCTGCTGCCGCTGCTCTGCATTGTGATGCTCCCCGCCTGGCTATTGCTGGCGGGAAAACCGTTGCTGGCCGCCAACCGTCACGAACCCTAATCCGGCGCAGCGGGGGCCATTATCCCCCGTTGCGGGCTTCCAGCGCCCGGGTCACGGTACGCAGTAATTCCGGCAGATCGGCTTTTGGCAACATCACTTCAATAAATGACAGACGTTGTGGGCGCGCCAACCGTTCGAGGACCTCTGCCAGTTGGATAGCCTGCGTCACCCGCCAGCACTCCGCCTGTTGCGCCGCGTTTAGCGCCGGTGGTATCTGCGTCCAGTTCCAGCTCGCGATGTCGTTATACCGCTGGGCCGCGCCGTGAATGGCGCGCTCTACGGTATAGCCGTCATTGTTGAGCAGCAGGATGACCGGCGCCTGCCCGTCGCGTAACATCGAGCCCATCTCCTGAATCGTGAGCTGCGCCGCGCCATCGCCGATAATCAGAATCACCCGCCGATCGGGACAGGCGGTTTGCGCGCCAAACGCGGCGGGCAAGGAATAGCCGATAGACCCCCACAGCGGCTGAACCACAACTTCCGCGCCGTCAGGAAGCGACAGCGCGGCAGCGCCAAAGGCGGCGGTCCCCTGGTCGACAAGGACAATATCGCCGGGTTTGAGATACTGCTGTAAGGTTTGCCAGAAGCTTTCCTGGGTCAGTTCTCCCTTATCAATCCGCACTGGCTGTCCGGCGGAACGCGTCGGCGGCGGCGCAAAAGCGCATTCCAGGCACAGTTCGCGCAGCGTAGACACCGCCTGCGCCATCGGGAGGTTGAACCAGGTTTCGCCGATGCGCGACGCGTAAGGCTGAATCTCCAGCGTGCGTTCCGCCGGCAATTGTTGGGTAAATCCGGCCGTAAGGGTATCGACAAAACGGGTGCCGACGCAGATAACCCTATCGGCGTCCTCTATGGCCTGACGCACTTCTTTGCTGCTGGCGCCAGCGCTATAGGTGCCAACGAAGTTCGGGTGCTGTTCATCAAAAAGCCCCTTCCCCATCAGTAGTGTCGCATGAGCGATGGGCGTTTCCGCCATCCAGCGCTGCAACAGTGGTCGTAAACCAAAACGCCCGGCAAGAAAGTCGGCCAATAGAGCAATGCGCCGACTGTTCATCAGGCACTGACGGGCGTGGTAACGAAAAGCCGTCTCCACGCCGCTTTGCGCTTCATGCACGGGCAACGCCAGCGCCTGCGTAGGCGGGATGGCCGTTTTTTTCGCCACGTCGGCGGGCAGCATGATGTATCCTGGCCTGCGTGCGGCAAGCATTTCACCCAATACGCGGTCAATCTCGAAACAGGCGTTCTGTTCATCCAATATTGCGCTGGCAGCGGATATCGCCTGACTCATGCGATAAAAATGACGAAAATCGCCGTCACCGAGGGTATGGTGCATCAATTCGCCACGTTGCTGCGCAGCGCTACAGGGCGCGCCGACGATATGCAAGACCGGGACATATTCCGCGTAACTGCCCGCGATACCGTTAATAGCGCTAAGTTCTCCCACGCCAAAGGTGGTGAGTAGCGCTCCAGCGCCCGACATGCGCGCATAACCGTCCGCGGCATAAGCGGCGTTCAGCTCATTGGCGCATCCCACCCAACGCAAGGTCGGGTGGTCAATCACATGGTCAAGAAACTGCAAGTTATAATCGCCCGGTACGCCAAAAAGATGGCCAATGCCGCATCCTGCCAGTCTGTCCAGCAAATAGTCGGCCACGGTATAGGGGTTTTGCATGACAGCTTTCCTTTTGACGTTGACATTATGTTGAGTATTAAGGAATGCCGATGGCTGTCCAGCACGACGGGGATGAAAGCCTGGAAAACAATGTTTACAGCGGCAAACAGTAAAATCCGGATACCGCCTGGCGAGTGTAACCGTATACACTATTTATTCACGCCACAGGGGGAAAGGTCATGATTTATCAGCCCGATGAAAATCGTTATCACACAATGGAGTATCGTCGCTGCGGGCGTAGCGGCGTCAAACTTCCCGCTATTTCGCTGGGGTTATGGCACAACTTCGGCGATGCGACACGGATAGAAAATAGCCGGGCGCTGCTGCAACGCGCGTTCGATCTGGGCATTACCCACTTTGATCTCGCCAATAATTATGGGCCGCCGCCGGGCTCCGCAGAATGCAATTTTGGCCGCATTCTGCAGGAAGATTTTTTACCGTGGCGCGATGAATTGATCATCTCCACCAAAGCGGGCTACACCATGTGGGATGGCCCTTATGGCGACTGGGGTTCACGGAAATACCTTATCGCCAGCCTCGATCAAAGCCTGAAACGTATGGGGCTGGAGTATGTCGATATCTTTTATCACCATCGTCCCGATCCCGAAACGCCGCTTAAAGAGACGATGAAAGCGTTAGATCACCTTGTGCGCCAGGGCAAAGCGTTGTATGTGGGGATCTCTAACTATCCTGCCGATCTGGCCAGACAAGCTATCGATATTCTGGAGGATCTCGGCACGCCTTGCCTGATTCATCAGCCTAAATATTCGCTTTTTGAGCGTTGGGTAGAGGACGGGCTGCTGGCGCTGTTGCAGGAAAAAGGCGTCGGCAGTATTGCCTTCTCGCCGCTGGCGGGCGGGCAGCTCACTGACCGTTATCTGAATGGCATTCCGGAAGATTCCCGCGCGGCGAGCGGAAGCCGTTTCCTTAAACCAGAACAGATTACCGCCGACAAACTGGAAAAAGTTCGCCAGTTGAATGAACTGGCTGCGCGACGGGGCCAAAAATTGTCTCAGATGGCGCTCGCCTGGGTGCTGCGTAACGATAACGTTACCTCGGTACTGATTGGCGCCAGCAAACCGTCGCAAATCGAAGACGCCGTGGGAATGCTGGCCAATCGCCGTTTTTCGGCGGCGGAATGTGCAGAAATTGACGCTATTCTGGAGGGCCGGTTTTAGCAAAAAATGCTCTCCTTCATGATTTAAGAGTTAAGGCGATGAAACAAATCTTTACTGCTTTGTAATATTGCATTAACAGGCCGGCGACGGCTCGATCGTGAAGGAGAGAAAGTATGTTCAGGTCACTGATTCTGGCGGCAGCCTTGCTGGCTTTTACACCGCTTGCCGCGAATGCGGGCGAAATCACCCTGTTGCCCTCAATAAAATTACAGATTGGCGATCGCGATGATTACGGTAACTACTGGGACGGTGGTCGCTGGCGCGACCGTGATTACTGGCACAACCATTATGAATGGCGTAAAAATCGCTGGTGGCGCCATGACAACGGCTATCATCGCGGCTGGGATAAGCGTAAAGCGTATGAACGCGGTTATCGGGAAGGCTGGCGCGATCGCGACGATCATCGCGGGCGAGGCCGGGGTCACAAACATCATCACTAAGCCTCCTGCTGAATAACAGCCCGATGACGCCCACGCATCGGGCCTGCTATCTTTCTGTCTTTATGACAACCCCATCACCGTTCCAACCAGCAACCAGATATTCAGGGCGACGACCAGCACGACAATTATCCAGCCAATCTGTTTTACCCGCCGCGTGTTCACCAGCTCGCCCATTAGCGTAGCGTTACTGGTGAAAATCAGGAGCGGCACCAACGCCAGCGCAATACCAAAACTCAGCAGCACCTGGCTCATCACCAGAATTCGGGTAGGGTCCAGCCCCATCAAAATCACAATAAATGAGGGCAGCATGGTAATGGTGCGCCGTACCCACAGCGGAATGTGAAAACGGACAAACCCTTGCATCACCACCTGCCCCGCCAGAGTCCCTACCACAGTGGAGGAAAGCCCTGCCGCTACCAGACTAAGACCAAACACCGTTGCCGCCGCATGGCTTAGTAACGGTTCCAGCGTCAGGTATGCCTGATCGAGGTCGGCGATGCCGGTGTGGCCGCTAAAATGAAACGCCGCCGCGGCGGTCGCCATCATTGCCAGATTGACAAAACCGGCAATCGTCATGGCAATAGCGACATCCCATTTCGTTGCTGAGTACCGTTGTTGCCGCGTTCCGCCGTGCAGATGCTGTGTTAATGACGAGTGCAGATAAATCACATGCGGCATAATCGTCGCGCCAAGCACGCCGGCGGCTAAGAATACGGCTTCCGGGTTCGGTAGCGCCGGGATAACCATTCCTTTGCCGAGCTGCGCCATATCAGGCTGAGAGAAAAACAGCTCCACAATGTAAGCAGCGGCGACAAAAAGCAGTAAACCGCCGATGACTTTTTCAAGCGGTTTTTGACCGCGGCGTTGTAACATTAAAATCAGAAACGTCGCGATACCGGTCAATACCGCGCCCTGTAATAAAGAGACGCCCAGGATCAGCTTAAAACCTATTGCCGCGCCGATAAATTCAGCTAAATCGGTGGCCATCGCGATGATTTCCGCCTGTACCCAGTAAAACCAGACTACCGGGCGCGGATAATGGTCGCGAATTTGCTCCGCCAGGTTCTTGCCCGTGGCGATTCCGAGTTTTGCCGAAAGGATTTGAATCAGCATCGCCATCAGGTTCGCCCAGACCACCACCCAGAGTAGCTGGTAGCCAAAGCTGGCGCCGGCCTGAATATTGGTCGCGAAGTTACCTGGATCGATATAACCAATCGCGGCAATGAACGCAGGTCCCATTAATGCGAGCCTTAGCTTGCGCGCCGCCCGTCCGCTGCTATTCTCTACGCGATTGTCAGTCATCTTTTGCCTCAAAAACATAGCCTTTGCTATGTTTCATGCTATGTTTATTGATAATGATTATCAAGTGCATTTCAATGGGTACGGGTGATTACTTTGATAGTGTGAAACGATAGACCGATACGATGACGACCTGTATCAGAGCAGTTTGGCTTAACATTACAAGATTAGCACACTGATATAACTTTTCATTTTCATATTCAGTACAGTAAAAGTGTATTACAGATCACTAATTTTGAATCTCGTCACAGGTCCTTATTATAGTGTGTGTTGGATCTCGTTTTCTTTACGGCTGTTGCATAGAATGTGCACGAAAATTAAACCTGCCTCATATTTGGAGCAAATATGGACCGCGTCCTTCATTTTGTCCTGGCGCTTGCCGTTGTTGCGGTACTCGCACTGCTGGTTAGCAGTGACCGTAAAAAAATTCGCATTCGTTATGTCATTCAGTTACTTGTTATCGAAGTATTACTGGCCTGGTTCTTCCTGAACTCGGATGTTGGCCTTGGCTTCGTAAAAGGTTTCTCCGAGATGTTTGAAAAACTGCTCGGATTTGCCAACGAAGGGACAAACTTCGTCTTTGGCAGTATGAACGATCAAGGTTTGGCGTTCTTCTTCCTGAAAGTATTGTGCCCGATCGTCTTTATTTCCGCGTTGATCGGTATTCTTCAGCATATCCGCGTTCTGCCAGTGGTCATCCGCGCTATTGGTTTCCTGTTGTCCAAAGTAAACGGTATGGGCAAACTGGAGTCTTTTAACGCCGTCAGCTCGCTGATCCTCGGCCAGTCTGAGAACTTTATCGCTTATAAAGATATCCTCGGCAAAATGTCCCGTAACCGCATGTACACCATGGCGGCGACCGCAATGTCTACCGTTTCCATGTCTATCGTGGGCGCGTATATGACCATGCTGGACCCTAAATATGTGGTCGCAGCGCTGGTTCTGAACATGTTCAGCACCTTTATCGTTCTGTCGCTGATCAACCCCTATGTCGTTGATGCCAGCGAAGAAAATATTCAGATGTCGAACCTGCATGAAGGCCAAAGTTTCTTCGAAATGCTGGGCGAGTACATTCTGGCAGGTTTTAAAGTGGCGATTATCGTCGCGGCGATGCTGATCGGCTTCATCGCGCTGATCGCGGCGCTGAACGCGCTGTTCGCAACGGTTACCGGTTGGTTCGGCTACAGCATCTCCTTCCAGGGCATTCTGGGTTACATCTTCTACCCGGTCGCATGGGTAATGGGCGTACCGTCCAGTGAAGCGCTGCAGGTAGGAAGTATCATGGCGACCAAACTGGTTTCCAACGAATTCGTGGCGATGATGGATCTGCAGAAAATCGCCTCTACCCTCTCTCCACGCGCTGAAGGCATTATCTCCGTCTTCCTGGTGTCCTTCGCGAACTTCTCTTCCATCGGTATTATTGCGGGTGCGATTAAAGGCCTGAACGAAGAGCAAGGCAACGTGGTTTCCCGTTTTGGTCTGAAACTGGTTTACGGTTCTACGCTGGTGAGCGTACTGTCCGCCTCTATCGCGGCGCTGGTACTGTAAGTCTGGGTTTAATGTAGAAACCGGGGAGCTATCCCCGGTTTTTTTATGCCGCTTATTTACCTAACGGGCGCGGGCGGCCAATCAGATATCCCTGCAAACTGTGTACGCCAAGCTGCAATAGCAGATCGCGCTGCGCAGGCGTTTCAACAAACTCAGCCACGACGCTCAACGATTTCGCTTTCGCTAAATCAGTGATGGATTTCACGATCATCGCATCCAGGGAGTCCGTCAGAATATCTTTTACGAAACAACCGTCGATTTTAATGATGTCCGCCTTGAGGCGTTTTAGCCGTTCATAGTTTGCATAGCCGGTGCCGAAATCATCAATGGCGATTTTTAGGCCAAACTTACGCAACTGGTTGATATTGTGCATACTGATTTCGGAATGAGAGAAGGCCTGTTCTTCAGTAATTTCGATGATGACCGAAGCAGGCGGGACGCCATAGCGTTTAAAAAGCTGCATAATGCGCGACGCCGTCTCTTTTTGCAGCAGCGTCAGCGGCATCAAATTAACCGAGAAACGCGCCCCCTGCTCCGCCGAAGGATGCGCGGACAACCATTGCAGGAGCGCTTCCATCACCTGCATATCAAACCGTACGCTCAGGTTAAACTGGGCGATAAGCGGAATGAACTGATTGGGCATCATGATACCGTCGTCGCACCGAAGCCGCGTCAGAATCTCGTCATACCCTTTTCCCTGCGAGTCGCGAATGGGTTGCGCATACAAAACAAGCGCGCCGCGCTCCAGCGCCTGACGGATTTTCTGCAACCGCAGCACCCGTTCCGTCGTCTGCCCGGAAGCGGCTTCAATACTCTGGGTCAGTGCAAGCACCCGACGGTGCGAACAGGATTGCTCCGCCAGCCAGCTTAATTGCCCCAACAGCGGTTGCAAGGTTTCCTGGCGACCATCAAATGTTCCCCACGATGCGCCGTATTCCATGTCCAGACCGGTATTGTTCCAGTAAATTTTGCGGTTATTAAGCACATTGAGCATATATTGCAGGCGGGCTTCCGTCTCCGGTCCCGTCAATACCAGCAATAATTCACTGCCCGGCAGATGGAAAATTTTCTCCTTTTCCAGCAGCAGCGGCTGCAACACGCGAAACACCTCGCGTTCGCAATGCACGCGCATCTGCATACCGTAATGACGGCTCAGAAATTCCAGGTTTTCCATGCGTAGATAACACACGCTTTGCCCGGCATCCTGTAAAAGAAACTGCTCCAGCGCACGCAGGTTAGGCAGTTGCGTCAACGGATCGGTTAATGCCTGCGAGTGCCACTGTCGATTCAACCATTCGCTGCGCTGATTAATCCGCGCCATATATAACAAACAAATACTAAAAGAAATGAGAACTGAAAGGATAAATGCCAGCGAATATTCTGAGCCTACGCCCTGCAGAAAATTGCGGTTATAGCTAAGCAGGAATAGCGCAGTGAGAGCCCAACTAAAATTCAACAGCGGATAGCTGATTTTCCCCACGCCGATGGTAAATCCAATGAACAGGACTGGCACCAGATAGCCAGCAATATACTTTGTCTCGAAAGGCGTACACAGCACCGCTAATAGCGTCGCCAGAGTGGCAAACCAAAGAAGCGTAAACAGGCGTTTTTCTTTGGCGAGATAAGGAGCGACATCCCTCCGCCAGAAAATACGAATATAGTGCGGGCTGACTATCATCCGCAGCGGATAATAGAAAAAGAGGGTAAAAATAAGCGCGGCAGAAATCAGACTCAATAAATCAACAATCGAGAAAATAGCGGTGCCGGTGCCAAAGAAGGTAGAGATGGTCACCGGGAAAGCCAGGTAGTGCCCCGCCAGATGCATACTGATTTTTATGCCAAACGGCGTCATTAACCCTAACCAGAAAACGCGTAGCCAGATGCCTTGGTTGGGTATTCCGTAGCGCCAGCGCGCGCCCAGCTGCCAGCGTACGATAGCGCAAACCAGCAACACGGGAAACGTCTGGCAAAATAGCAACACCATCGCCTGTGGCAGAGGTAAATGAAAATTCCATTCATTAGTCAACATCATTCCGCCTACCATCGGCGCGACGCCACGGCGGCCAAATAAAAACAGCACGGAAAACATGACGCAGAGCGGTAGCCAGGCCAGAAAGATATAGCTGGAATCAATTGTGGCGCGGGGAGAAATGAGACGAGATAGCAGAATAGCCGGAACGGTCAGGCAGAAGGCCAGTAAGAATATTTTTATATTTTTTAATACGTTACACTTATCCGGCATTGCTTTAATGCTCACATCATTATATAAGGCGCATGAATAATAAGTATATTCGCATTATGAAGCAATCTAACAAAAGCTCATATTGACCGCAAAAGCAGCGGCAAACAAACGCACCTGAAGAGCAGATCAGACGCCATGAATTTTGTGACAAAAAGCAAAAACCCCCGCTTTTCAGCGAGGGTTCGAATGT
>NZ_JAMMZV010000005.1:179316-182888 GCF_051811585.1 Salmonella sp. NW177
TTGGTGGAGCTAAGCGGGATCGAACCGCTGACCTCTTGCATGCCATGCAAGCGCTCTCCCAGCTGAGCTATAGCCCCATAGTGCTTTTACGTATACGCCAAATTTATCGGGAGTAAATTTGGTGGAGCTAAGCGGGATCGAACCGCTGACCTCTTGCATGCCATGCAAGCGCTCTCCCAGCTGAGCTATAGCCCCACTACGTAAAGCTTGTCGAGTTGACGGGCGGCATCATATGAATTCCCTCGGCATGTGTCAACGGCAAAATGAACTTGCCGAATTCAATCGCTGAAAAAGCATTCAAATAAAGGACATTGCGGCACAACTCGCATTCAGTAGTTAAACACGTCACGGTTTCGACTAAAATGGTGCTATAAAATGAACCACTAATTAACCCCACGACTATTCAGGGAATCGTTATGTTCAAGGAACGGATGACGCCAGAAGAACTCGCTAATCTCACCGGTTACAGCCGACAAACCATCAATAAATGGGTACGGAAAGAAGGCTGGGCAACATCGCCCAAACCTGGCGTCCAGGGCGGTAAAGCCCGTCTGGTTCATGTAAACGAACAGGTTCGTGAATATATCCGCAGCGCTGAACGTTCAGTTGACCATCACGCAGACACATTCACGCCTGCCAGCAACGCATCGCTTGAAGCGCTGCTTATGACGCTCGCCAAAGAGATGACCTCATCCGAGCAGAAACAGTTTACCTCTCTCCTCGTTCGTGAAGGGATTACCGGTTTGTTACAACGCTTAGGGATACGCGATAGCAAATAATATGAAAAGATTACGCAGTAAAATGACCACTGAAGAGCTGGCTGAATGCCTCGGCGTGGCCAGACAAACCGTCAATCGCTGGATCAGAGAACAACACTGGAAAACCGAAAAATTTCCCGGCGTCAAAGGCGGACGCGCAAGACTCATCCATATTGATGCCAGCGTGCGGGAGTTTATTCTCAATATTCCGGCTTTTCGCAAACTGCCTGCGTTTTATCAGGCGGAAGAGGCTTTCGCAGAATATGCGAACGCGGCGCACAGTCACGCTTATCGACAAATTATTGATGCCGTTGAAAATATGTCTGCTCAGGAACAGGAAAAACTGGCGCTGTTTTTATCGCGGGAAGGTATTCGCGGATTTCTGACGCGTTTAGGTATCAATGAGGCGGACTAACAAAGAATAAACGGCAGGCGTCTGCCCTGCCGTTTATTCTGTTTCAGCTGGCGTTACTGCTGGCTTTCACGCTCAGCGATAAAGCCCAGCGCTTTGTTGATACGCTCAATGCTGCGGGTTTTACCAATCGCATGTACGGTGACATCCAGCGCAGGCGACTGCCCGGCACCGGTCACAGCCACACGCAGCGGCATCCCTACTTTACCCATCCCCACTTCCAGCTCATCCGCCGTGGCCTGAATCGCGTGGTGGACGTTTTCTGCTGACCAGTCCGTAATCGCCGACAGCTTGTCGCGCACCACTTCCAGCGGCTGACGCGCCACCGGGCGGAGGTGTTTTTTCGCCGCATCGGCGTCAAACTCGCTGAAGTCTTCATAGAAGTAGCGGCAGCTCTGCGCCATCTCTTTCAGAGTTTTGCAGCGCTCGCCCAGCAACTTCACCAGTTCAGCAAGCTGCGGGCCGTTACGGGTGTCGATATTTTCCTGCTCGATATGCCACTGCAAATGCGTCGCCACATATTCCGGCGCCAGCGTATTGATATAGTGGTGGTTCAGCCACAGCAGTTTATCGGTGTTGAACGCGCTCGCAGACTTGCTCACCGCACCGAGGGAGAACAGCTTGATCATCTCTTCGCGGGTGAAGATTTCCTGATCGCCGCTGGACCAGCCCAGACGCACCAGATAGTTCAGCAACGCTTCCGGCAGATAACCGTCATCGCGATACTGCATCACGCTCACCGCACCGTGACGTTTAGACAGCTTTTTACCGTCGTCGCCGTTAATCATCGACACATGTGCGTACATCGGCACCGGCGCGTTTAACGCTTTCAGAATGTTAATCTGGCGCGGAGTATTGTTGATATGGTCTTCGCCACGAATCACATGGGTAATTTCCATATCCCAGTCGTCCACCACCACACAGAAGTTGTAGGTTGGGGAACCGTCGGTACGACGAATGATCAGATCGTCCAGCTCCTGATTGCTGAATTCGATCGGGCCACGGATCTGATCATCAAAAATAACGGAACCGTCCTGCGGGTTGGCAAAGCGCACCACGCATGGCTCATCGTCGGCATGATGTTCGTGGCTGTGACGGCAACGCCCGTCATAACGCGGCTTCTCGCCTTTCGCCATCTGATCTTCACGCAGTTGCTCCAGACGCTCTTTAGAGCAGTAGCATTTATAGGCTGTTCCCGCCTCCAGCATCTCGTCAATCACCGCGTTATAGCGATCAAAACGTTTGGTCTGGAAATATGGGCCTTCGTCCCATTCCAGGTTCAGCCAGTTCATACCATCCATGATGGCTTCAATGGCTTCCGGCGTGGAACGCTCAAGATCGGTGTCTTCAATACGCAGCACGAATTCACCGCCGTGGTGACGTGCGAAAAGCCAGGAATAAAGAGCAGTACGCGCGCCGCCGACGTGCAGATAACCTGTCGGGCTAGGCGCGAAGCGAGTTTTGATTTTCATGAAATGGCCTTACGTTTATAAAGATGCCGACAACCGGCAAATCCTGGAAAGATGAATAGCCTTGTATTCTATCACTGTGGCTTGATTCCTCAATGTTGATCCGGTCAGAACGCTGCGCTTTGCTATTTCCGTATAGAAATCATGCAGTGCGGGGTAATTCACGATCGTTTTGTTTAATTTTACGACGAACAAACAAAAACTTTAGAAAATGCGTTGACTCATTTTCAACTCTCCCTATAATGCGACTCCACACAGCGGGGGTGATTAGCTCAGCTGGGAGAGCACCTCCCTTACAAGGAGGGGGTCGGCGGTTCGATCCCGTCATCACCCACCAACTACTTTATGTAGTCTCCGCCGTGTAGATAAGAAATTGAGAAGTGGGTGATTAGCTCAGCTGGGAGAGCACCTCCCTTACAAGGAGGGGGTCGGCGGTTCGATCCCGTCATCACCCACCACTTTCTCGCCAGCTAAATTTCTTATTGTGAAGTACCGAAGTGGGTGATTAGCTCAGCTGGGAGAGCACCTCCCTTACAAGGAGGGGGTCGGCGGTTCGATCCCGTCATCACCCACCACTTCGGGTCGTTAGCTCAGTTGGTAGAGCAGTTGACTTTTAATCAATTGGTCGCAGGTTCGAATCCTGCACGACCCACCAATGTAAAAAAGCGCCCTAAAGGCGCTTTTTTGCTATCTGCGATTTATAAGATTCGAACCTGCCGCAGGTTCGGGTCTTGCCTGATGCGCTGCGCTTATCAGGCCTACAGACGACACCGCACGCGTAGGCCGGATAAGACGTTAATCGCCATCCGGCACAGACGACACCGCACACGTAGGCCGGATAAGACGTTAGTCGCCATCCGGCACAGACGACACCGCACACGTAGGCCGGATAAGACGTTAGTCGCCATCCGGCACAGACGACACCGCACACGT
>NZ_JAMMZV010000005.1:182980-298247 GCF_051811585.1 Salmonella sp. NW177
GCACGCGTAGGCCGGATAAGACGTTAGTCGCCATCCGGCACAGACATCATACCGTCAACGCCGCCACCAGTTTCTCCAGTGCTGGCGTTGCCTGCTGCTGGTCATACACAATATACAAATCCGCCGGAATACGTTCCTCTAACGGACGGAACACCACACCCGGCCAGCTCATTTGCGCATAGCCATCAGCCATCAACGTAATCCCGATCCCCATACTGATCATCGCCAACACCGTTTGCGGCTCAACCACTTCCCGAATAATCATTGGCGAGAAACCCGCCTGTTGGCATACACGTTGTAAAAATCCCCAATCAGAATGTACGGAAGGCAACGTAACAAAATATTCATTGCGCAACGCCGCCAACGGCACAGAATCTCTGGATGCCAGATCGTGATCTTCCGGAACTGCAACCATGAATGCAGATTCATGCAAACGTATGCTGGTAAAACCGACTGCCAGTTCGATAGCCATACGCCAGATCCCTGCATCAAGTTCCCGACGCTCTAACAACGCCATTTGCATACCTGGAGACTTTTCGCGAAAAAGTACTTCAACATTGGGATTTACTTTCAAAAAGTGACGCATCGCAGGACGCATTCTTCCCCACAGCGCCGTACCAACCACACCCAGTTCAATGCGCCCCGCTTCACCGCGACCAATCTGCTCCACTCGCGCCAGCGCCTGATTTGCATTGGCTAACAAGCGACGTGACTCCTCCATTAAAACTTTCCCGGCATGGGTTAATGCAACGCTGCGGGAATGACGAATAAACAGCAATGTACCCAGTTGCTGTTCAAGTTCTTTGATATGGATACTCAAGGGAGGTTGTGACATATTTAACCGGGCAGCAGCCCGGCCAAAATGCAATTCTTCTGCAACAGCGAGGAAATAACGTAATAGCTTTAGATCAATACGATGGGCTCGTTCCATCACTATCGCACTCCAGGAATAAGGGATAACGTCTGGAATTTACCATATTACCTAGTAAAAAATAGATTTAACGACAAGATACCCAATATACATAAATACAATAGATAATACCCCGGGTAAAACATTTGGTGCGGGAATAGGTATACGGCATAAAGTAAAAAATGCGCCAATACCAAATCCAATACTGGAGGAGAGAATAATTTCTTTCATACTGTGTCCTTGTTCATAAAAATGGACTGGCGAACATCCTCTCGCCAGTCAAATAAAATTAATGTGATAATGATTTGGTCGACAGTTTTTCTGGATGGTGCTGATATTTAAAGAACAATGCAAAAATAACGGCCAATGCCAGAGCGTAGGCGGCAAAGACCAGCCAGATGGTTTGCCAATCTTTTACGCCATCAATAGAAAAATAATCCACGGCCATACCGCTTAAAAGAGACCCAATCCAGGCCCCCACGCCGTTAACCATGGTCATAAACAACCCCTGCGCGCTGGCGCGAATACTTGAGTCCACCTCCTGCTCTACAAATACTGACCCTGAGATGTTGAAGAAATCAAATGCGCAGCCATAAACAATCATCGACAGCAGCAGTAGCACAAAGCCAAACGGGGATGGATCGCCAAAGGCAAAGAAGCCGAAACGCAACGTCCACGCCAGCATACTCATCAGCATTACCGTTTTAATACCAAAGCGTTTAAGGAAGAACGGAATGGTGAGGATAAAGCCCACTTCCGCCATCTGCGAAACTGAAAGCAAGATAGAGGGATACTTCACCACAAAACTATCGGCAAACTCAGGATTACGGGCAAAATCATGCAGGAACGGATTACCGAAGACATTGGTAATTTGCAGCACCGCCCCCAACATCATCGCAAACAAAAAGAAGATTGCCATGCGTGGATTTTTAAACAGAACAAAAGCATCCAGTCCGAGCTTACTGACAAGCGTGGTGTTCGCCTTCTTCTCGGCTACCGGAACTTTCGGTAACGTCAGCGCATACAGGGCCAGCAATAACGATGCGCCAGAAGCGATGTATAATTGCGCACTGCTCAGTTCCAGCCCCATCAGGCTCACCGTCCACATCGCAACAATAAAACCTATTGTGCCGAAAACGCGCACGGGCGGAAATGACGTTACCGGATCCTGACCTGCTTTCGCCAGACAGGAGTACGAAACGCTATTGGATAATGCAATCGTTGGCATATACGCCATCGCATTCACCAACATCACCCAGAACATCGTCTGGGGATCGGTAACGGTGGTGGCGTATAATAACGCCCCCGCGCAAACCAGATGGCAAAGCATATAGGCTCGCTCAGCGCGCAGCCATTTATCAGCAATGATCCCCATAATGCCCGGCATGATAATCGCTGCCAGTCCTTTTGAGCTGTAGACCATACCGACATTCGCGCCGGTAAAATCCAGAGTGTTGATCATGTAAGAGCCCAGGGTAACCAGCCAGCTCCCCCAGATAAAATATTGCAAGAACGACATGACTTTTAAGCGGGACGTAATACCCATTTTTTATTCCTTGCCGTGAGATAAAGCCCCAATACGGGGCCGTAGTCATTGTGTTTAGGCCAGCTTACGTAAAAAGCCGCAAATCAGATTGATAAAGTTCTGCCGGGAAAGTTCAGCCGCCGCCAGCGTTTGCGCATGGGAGAGTTTTACATCGCCCAGCCCTTCCGCCAGATTGGTGATCGCTGAGACGGCAACAACTTTGAGGCCACAATGACGTGCGCTAATCACCTCAGGGACAACGGACATTCCGACCACATCGCCGCCAATAATCTGCATCATGCGGATTTCTGCCGCCGTTTCGAAGTTCGGACCCGGATAAGAAACAAATACGCCTTCAGTGAGGGGGAATCCCTCCTCTGCCGCAACGGACTGAAGCATGGCGCGATAATCTGCGTCATAAGCATTAGCCAGCGAGAAGAAGCGATCGCCATAACGATCATCGTTTGGCCCCACCATCGGCGTACCGGGCATCGTATTAATGTGATCGCTAAGCGCAACCAGGCTACCCGGCCCCACTTCCGGACGCAGAGATCCTGCCGCATTGGTGCAGAACAACACTTCACAGCCCAGTAATTTCAACGTGCGAATGGCATCGGTCATCACCGCCATTCCACGCCCTTCATAAAAATGTCCGCGGCCTTTCATACAGGCCACCGGAACACCCGCCAGATGGCCGAGCACCAGTTCACCAGCATGGCCGTGTACGGTGCTGACGGGAAATCCCGGCAATTTCTCGTAAGAAATGGCTACCGCATCTTCGATTTGATCCGCCAGAGCACCCAACCCGGAGCCTAAAATAAACGCGACTCGCGGGGTAAATGCCGGTTTATGTGCATGAATAATATCAATACAATACTCAGGATTATGAGAAAAAAGAGCGTGAGGCATAAGTTTCCTTGTTCTATCGGATTTAATTTGACTCCTTTTTATAACGACCATCGCCCCTTGCTGACCAATACACTTTTCACGTGTCATCAATAGCCATTTAATATCGATAGATTTAGATCGCTTCTGTATTAATACAGAGGGAAAACAGTATTGGTTTTTGCTTGCACTTCATATTAACAATATGCCGCTTTCATATTTATAAATTGCCTCTTTTTAATTAACCCATTAATAATTATCGGCATAGGGAAATATGCTATGAAAAAAATTCTTACTCTGACGCTTTCTTCTTTACTCATTATTCCCGCACTCACCCATGCGGAATTTAAAGGCGGGTTCGCCGATATCGGCCTCCATTACTTCGACTGGACATCAGACACCACGGAAAAAACCAGTAAAAAATCCCATAAAGATGATTTTGGATACCTGGAACTGGAAGGCGGAGCGAATTTTAGCTGGGGAGAAATGTACGGGTTCTTCGACTGGGAAAATTTTTACAATGGCCGCCACGCTAAACCAGGCAGCGAACAGCGTTACACCTTTAAAAATACCAACCGTATTTATCTGGGCGATACAGGATTAAACCTCTATCTCCATGCCTACGGGACGTACGGTTCACCTCATCGCGCTAATTTCCATGATGACATGTTTCTCTATGGTTTAGGCTATAACTTCACGGGTAACGGTTACTGGTTTAAACCCTTCTTTGCCAAACGTTATACCGATCAGACCTACTACACAGGCGATAATGGTTATGTATTAGGTTGGGTGGCCGGCTATAGCTTCTCGTTGGGTAGTGAGAAATTCAGCGTAACGAACTGGAATGAATATGAGTTTGACCGCGATGCGTCCTACGCTGCGGGCAATGGCGGGAAAGATGGCATTAATGGCGCAGTAGCGCTGTGGTGGAATGCGACTCCTCACCTGACCGCAGGAGTACAATATCGTTACGCTGATAATAAGTTAGGAGAATCCTTCCTGCAGGATGGCATTATTTATTCCATCAAATACCTGTTTTAACACACAGCCCTGTCAAAAATGGCAGGGCAAGACCGCACCTCACACACGGACAGATAGATATTTATAGCTGATACAGCGGATCTTTCGCCCTCGCGGCGGTTAATTCGCTGGCCTGAGTACGCACCACGTCCCACAACGCCTGCGCCGCCGTGGAGAGCGATCGGTTTTTTCGCCGCGCCAGCATGAGCTGCCTTTCAACTACGGGCGTCAGCCGTTTAACCTGTAAGTGGCTGCCCTGCGGGAGCGGTAACGCCAGCGCGGGCAGCACGCTGATGCCGATTCCCGCTTCCACCATTGGAAACAGCGTGGCCGGGTGACCAATCTCCTGCACGATATCCGCCTCAATAGCAAAATGGGCCAGCGCCGCATCAATCAGCGGTCGGCTACCGGAAGCATAATCCTGTAAGACCAGCGACGCCTGTTTAAGATCCTGCCAGCTTACCCATTCCTGACGCGCCAGCGGATGATCCTGGCGACACAACAGTAAAAAAGGCTCTGATAAGATGGCTTCACACTGTAAATCCACCGCTGCGCCGGGATCGATAACGATGCCAAAATCCACTTCACCCTGGCGGATGCTCTCCAGCACCCACTGCTGCGGACGATCGTGCAATACAAAATCAATAGCGGGATAAAGTGAATTACTTTGGGCAATGCATTGCGGAATAAGATGCGCAGAAATGGTTTGGCTCGCGGCAACGCGCACGGTGCCGGTTAATTGTGTCCCTACTCTGCCTGCATCGCGCAGTATGCTGTTCAGTTCATCAAGCACCCGCTCCAGACGCGTCGCCAGTTGTTGCCCCGCCTCGGTCAGCACCACCTCACGCGTAGTGCGATCCAGCAGTCTGACGCCGGTTTGCCGCTCCAGCTCTTTTACGCTATGACTGACCGCAGACTGGCTCAGTCCAATCCTGACCCCTGCCCGACTGAAACTTTTGGCCTGGGCGACGGTAATAAAAATACGCAGTTGACGCAGTGAATAGTTCATCGACTAGATTCATATATAGATGCAATAAATCAATTTTATTTCTCAAAGCGAAAAACGCAAAATAGCTGCACCGACTTTCAGGAGTTTTTATGAAACTTTTTCGTATCCTTGACCCTTTCACGCTGACACTTATCACCGTGGTACTACTGGCCTCTTTTTTCCCGGCGGAAGGCAGCTTTGTGCCTGTCGTTGAAGGCATTACGACAGCGGCCATCGCTCTGCTGTTTTTTATGCATGGCGCGAAGCTTTCGCGTGAAGCGATCATCGCTGGCGGCAGCCACTGGCGGTTGCATCTGTGGGTCATGTGCAGCACTTTTGTGCTCTTTCCTGTCCTCGGCGTACTGTTTGCCTGGTGGGCGCCTGTCAATGTCGACCCTATGCTCTACAGCGGCTTTCTGTATCTGTGCATTTTGCCCGCCACCGTGCAGTCGGCGATTGCGTTTACTTCACTCGCGGGCGGTAACGTCGCGGCCGCGGTGTGCTCAGCGTCTGCGTCCAGTCTGCTGGGCATTTTCCTGTCGCCGCTGCTGGTCGGTCTGGTAATGAATATTCATGGCGCACAGGGCAGTCTGGAAGAGGTGGGCAAAATTATGCTGCAACTGTTGCTGCCTTTTGTGCTGGGACACCTGTCTCGCCCGTGGATCGGCAACTGGGTCGCGCGCAACAAAAAGTGGATCGCGAAAACAGATCAGACCTCTATTTTGCTGGTGGTTTACTCGGCGTTCAGCGAAGCGGTGGTCAACGGCATCTGGCACAAAGTCGGCTGGGGATCGCTGCTGTTTATCGTCGTGGTCAGCCTCATACTGTTGGCGATCGTCATCGCCATTAACGTCTTTGTCGCCCGTAAATGCGGCTTCAATAAAGCCGACGAAATCACTATTGTTTTCTGCGGTTCGAAAAAAAGCCTGGCCAACGGGATTCCGATGGCCAATATTCTGTTTCCGACGTCAGTGCTGGGTATGATGGTATTACCGCTGATGATCTTCCACCAGATCCAACTGATGGTCTGCGCAGGGCTGGCGCGGCGCTACAAACGCCAGACCGAGAAGTTACAGGCGCAGCAGGAAAGCCGCGCCGCAAAAGCTTAAAGCGGGCGTTTCAGGGGCTGCACCAGTTGCGTCAGCCCCTCGGTTTTAATCAGCAGCGTGATTTGCATCAATTCCCCCAGTTTACCCGCCGGAAATTGATCTTTACGGGCAAACCACAGCAAATACTCTTCCGGAAGGTCGATCAATCGACGTCCCTGATATTTGCCGAACGGCATCACGGTGTTGGCGATTTCAACCAGCTGCTCTTTTTCCATCTCAGGCACCCAGTAAGCGGATCATTTCCGCTTCATCAATCACGGTAATACCCAGTTCCTGCGCTTTGGCAAGTTTGGAACCCGCCGCTTCACCGGCAATCACCAGATCGGTTTTCTTCGATACGCTGCCTGCCACTTTCGCGCCCAGCGCCACTAAACGCGCTTTAGCGTCATCGCGAGACATCTGGCTCAGGCTACCGGTTAGTACCACGGTTTTACCGGCAAACGGGCTATCAATCTCTTGCACATTAATGACTACCGGCGCGGGCCAGTGCACCCCTTCCGCCAGTAGCTGCCCAATCACGTCACGATTACTCTCTTCGGCAAAAAAGTTAAAGACGTGCTTAGCGACCACAATCCCCACGTCAGGTACTTTCTGCAACTCGTCAATGGTGGCGGCCTGCAGCGCCTCCAGAGTACCGAAATAAGCCGCCAGCCCCGCCGCCGTCGCTTCACCCACTTCACGGATGCCCAGCGCATAGAGAAAACGCGCAAAGGTCGTCGCTTTGGCTTTTTCCAGCGCGTTAACAACATTTTGCGCGGACTTTGGCCCCATTCGGTCCAGGCCGGTCAGTTTACCCGCCGTCAGACGGAACAGATCCGCTGGCGTATGGACATACTCCCTTTCCACCAGTTGGTCGATGATCTTATCGCCCATCCCGTCTACATCCATCGCCCGGCGCGACACAAAATGTTTCAGCGACTCTTTACGCTGCGCGCCGCAAATCAGCCCGCCGGTACAACGGGTAACGGCTTCGCCTTCGACGCGCTCTACGTCCGATCCGCACACCGGACAGTGCGTTGGAAACACAATCGGACGCGTCTCTTCAGGGCGTTCGGACAGAACCACGTTGACCACCTGAGGGATCACATCGCCTGCCCGACGGATAACCACCTTATCGCCAATGCGCAAGCCAAGCCGCTCAATTTCATCGGCATTATGCAACGTGGCATTGCTGACCAGCACACCAGCCACCTGAACCGGTTCCAGACGCGCCACCGGCGTAATCGCCCCGGTGCGCCCGACCTGAAACTCAACGTCGCGCACAAAAGTCATCTGCTCCTGAGCAGGAAATTTAAACGCCACCGCCCAGCGCGGCGCGCGGGCCACAAAGCCCAGCTGTTCCTGCAAAGCCAGCGAGTTGACCTTAATCACCACGCCGTCGATATCAAAACCGAGCGTGGGGCGATCTTTTTCGACGTTGCGATAAAAATCCAGTACCGCCTGGGGAGAATCGCACAGCGTCACGCGATCGCTGACCGGTAACCCCCACGCTTTAAATTGCAGCAAACGTCCCAGATGCGTATCCGGCAACTCGCCGCCTTCCAGAATACCGACGCCGTAGCAGAAAAATGTTAGCGGTCGCTTCGCCGTAATACGCGGATCGAGCTGACGCAGCGAGCCCGCCGCCGCGTTACGCGGGTTAGCAAACACTTTGCCGCCAGTGCGGCGCGCGTCTTCATTGATCTTTTCAAACCCGGCCTGCGGTAAAAATACCTCTCCGCGAACTTCAAGGCGCGCCGGAATGTTATCGCCGTGCAGCTTTAACGGAATGGCGCGAATCGTGCGCACGTTTGAAGTAATATCTTCACCGGTGGTGCCGTCGCCACGCGTCGCAGCGCTCACCAGCACGCCGTTTTCATACAGAATGCTGACCGCCAGGCCATCCAGTTTTAGTTCGCAGCACCAGATGACATTTTCCGTGCTTTTTAGACGATCCTGCACTCGCTTGTTAAACGCCAGGAAGCTTTCTTCATCAAATACGTTATCGAGCGACAGCATCGGTACTTCATGGCGAATCTGGTTGAATGCCGTCAGCGGCGCCGCGCCAACGCGCTGCGTGGGCGAATCCGGCGTGATAAGGTCCGGACGTTGCGCCTCCAGCTCTCGCAGTTCCCGCATCAGGCGGTCATATTCGGCGTCGGGAATCTCTGGCGCATCCATCACATGATACAGATATTCATGATGGCGAAGCGTGGTTCGCAGTTCTGTCAGTTGTTGTTCGATTGGTTCCATATCACACCATCAATGATAAAAAACCCCCGACAGGCGGGGGTTACGTTAAAAATGTCACACCTGCGTTAACCTCAGGCGTTAGCGTCCATCACCTCGCGGATGCGGTCCTGATATTCGCGCAGTTTCTGCGGCGTCATCATCCGACGCTGGTCATCCAGCACGACGCCACCGACCTCATCAGCGATATGCTGCGCGGATTGCAGCATCAGCTTGAAATTCTGCAGCGCATCGCCGTAAGACGGTACCTGCATAAAGATAGTGACGCCAGGCGTAGTGAAGTCCGTCATTTCAGGATCGAACGTTCCCGGATTGACCATATTCGCGAGACTGAACAAGGCCGGGCCGCTGCCGTCCGGGCTCAAATGACGATGGAAAATATTCATATCGCCAAATTTAAAGCCTGACTGCTGAATACTGTTCAGTAACACTTCACCATTAAGCTCGCTGCCATGATGGGCCGCGACGTTCATAATGATGACCGCCTCTTTACGCTGCGGTTTTTCCACAACCGGCGCTTCTTCCACTACCGGTTCCGCCTCAACCACAGGTTCCGCAGGCTGGAAGGTTTGCGCTGATGGCGGCGGCGCGGGCTGCGCAACAGGCTGCGGCGCTTGCGACGGCGGTGCAGACTGCTGTTGCGGCGGCTGTACCGGCGGCGCAGATGGCTGAACCTGCTGAGGCTGCGGCGCAGGTTGGACCGGTTGCTGAACCGGCTGTTGCATCGGCGCTTGCGGCTGCGGCGGCGCCGCTGGACGCGGTTGCGCAGACGCATAAGGCGGCTGGTACTGGTGTTGCGGCGACTGACGAGGGGCATCATGCTCCTGCGACTGGCCGGGGGCATGATTTACGCGGTGAACACGAACTTCACCCACGCCTTCGTCTTCTTCGACATCGTCGTCATACGAGTCGTCGTCGCGTTTCGATTTCATGCGTTTTAGTGGACGATCGCGGAACATAGAAGATCGTTCTTTACGGCTGGTCCAGAAACCATGTACCAGTAAAGCGATTATGGCGATCGCGCCAACAATGATTAATATCAGACGCAAATCCTGCATCATTATATTCTCTGTTGTTCTAACACCTTGCCACCACGGCAAACATTTACTCACTAAGAGTATTTGCCGATTACGTCAAGTGCAAGTGTACTGTTGGCTTTCGCAGCATAAAGATGAAGGAAAATGTGCTTTTTGCTGTTTTTTCGAACATTTCCGAACTATCCACCGTCTGATAACCGGGTAAGATATCCCACGTTTACCCAGGGCTTTAAGAAAAAGGAGTATGTCCTGAATATGGTTTCATCATCCACAACCGTACCACGTAGCGGCGTCTATTATTTCTCGCAAGGATGGAAGTTAGTCACCCTACCGGGAATCCGCCGCTTTGTTATTTTACCTTTGCTGATCAACATTGTGCTGATGGGCGGCGCATTTTGGTGGCTGTTTACCCAGCTTGACGCCTGGATACCTTCGTTGATGAGTCATGTGCCGGACTGGCTGCAATGGCTGAGCTATCTGCTGTGGCCGATTGCGGTTATCTCTGTTCTGCTGGTCTTTGGCTATTTTTTCTCTACCCTCGCCAACTGGATCGCCGCGCCGTTTAACGGCCTTTTAGCCGAACAGCTTGAGGCGCGGTTAACCGGCGCAACGCCGCCAGATACCGGCATACTCGGCATCATGAAAGATGTACCGCGCATTATGAAACGTGAATGGCAAAAGCTGGCGTGGTATCTGCCGCGCGCTATCGTGCTGCTGGTTTTCTATTTTATTCCTGGCATTGGCCAAACCATCGCGCCGGTGCTGTGGTTTTTGTTCAGCGCCTGGATGCTGGCGATCCAGTATTGCGACTACCCGTTTGATAACCACAAAGTGCCGTTTAAAACGATGCGCGCCGCGTTGCGCACGCAGAAGGTGGCGAATATGCAATTTGGCGCGCTCACCAGCCTCTTTACGATGATTCCGGTGCTTAACCTGTTCATTATGCCTGTCGCCGTCTGTGGCGCGACGGCAATGTGGGTTGATTGCTGGCGTGCTAAGCACGCGTTATGGAAATAACGTAAAAATGTATAAATAAGAGATGGCTTATGCTGTCTCTTATTCCATACTGATAACCATTATTTCCCATCAGCATATAGATATGCGAAATCCTTACTTCCCCATATCTGGCTGGAAGGTATGCTGGGAAGGTATCCCAATTTCATACAGTTAAGGACAGGCCATGAGTAAGATTTATGAAGATAACTCGCTGACTATCGGTCATACGCCGCTGGTTCGACTGAACCGTATCGGTAATGGACGCATTCTGGCGAAGGTGGAGTCGCGCAACCCGAGCTTCAGCGTCAAGTGCCGTATCGGCGCCAATATGATTTGGGATGCCGAAAAGCGTGGCGTACTGAAACCTGGCGTGGAACTGGTGGAGCCGACCAGCGGCAACACCGGTATTGCGCTGGCGTATGTCGCCGCCGCGCGCGGTTACAAACTCACCCTGACCATGCCGGAGACCATGAGCATTGAACGCCGCAAGCTACTCAAAGCATTAGGCGCGAATCTGGTGCTGACCGAAGGGGCGAAAGGGATGAAAGGCGCTATTCAGAAAGCCGAAGAAATTGTCGCCAGCGATCCACAAAAATATCTCCTGCTCCAGCAGTTCAGCAACCCTGCCAACCCGGAAATCCATGAAAAAACCACCGGCCCGGAAATCTGGGAAGACACCGATGGTCAGGTGGATGTGTTTATCTCCGGCGTCGGCACTGGCGGTACGTTAACCGGCGTCACGCGTTATATCAAAGGGACGAAGGGTAAAACCGATCTTATCACCGTTGCGGTAGAACCCACTGACTCCCCGGTTATCGCCCAGGCGCTGGCTGGTGAAGAGATCAAACCGGGCCCGCATAAAATTCAGGGCATCGGCGCAGGCTTCATCCCAGGCAACCTGGATCTGAAACTGATTGATAAAGTGGTTGGCATCACCAATGAAGAAGCCATTTCTACCGCGCGCCGTCTGATGGAAGAGGAAGGTATTCTGGCAGGAATTTCTTCCGGTGCCGCGGTTGCTGCAGCGCTTAAGCTGCAGGAAGATGAAAGCTTTACCAATAAGAATATTGTGGTTATCCTACCTTCATCAGGTGAGCGTTATCTGAGCACCGCGTTGTTCGCCGATCTCTTTACTGAGAAAGAACTGCAACAGTGATGCCAGCATGTTAAAAACGCGTAAAAAAGCACCTTTTTGGGTGCTTTTTTGTGGCCTGCTTCAAACTTTCACCTCACCTGGCATTGATTCACCCTGCCGGAACTGGTATTTAACCAGACTAATTATTTTGATGCGCGAAATTAATCGTTACAGGAAAAGCGTTAGCTGAATCGATTTTATGATTTGGTTCAACTCTTCCTTTCGCGGCATAATGTTTAATGACGAGCGAAACGTCAGCGGCCATAAGTTGCCAGCAACGGATTGCGTAGAACACCTTTTGTGTCGCGTCCCGTTTACGCCGGCGCTAACAATACAGGCTAAAGTTGAGCCGCCAGGCTAGACTTTAGTTCCACAACACTAAACCTATAAGTTGGGGAAATACAATGTTCCAGCAAGAAGTTACCATTACCGCTCCGAACGGTCTGCACACCCGCCCTGCTGCTCAGTTTGTTAAAGAAGCAAAAGGCTTCACTTCTGAGATTACTGTGACTTCCAACGGCAAAAGCGCCAGCGCGAAAAGCCTGTTTAAACTGCAGACTCTGGGCCTGACTCAAGGCACCGTCGTCACCATCTCCGCAGAAGGTGAAGATGAGCAGAAAGCGGTTGAACATCTGGTCAAACTGATGGCGGAACTCGAGTAAGTTTTTTTCCGGGTTCTTTTAAAAATCAGTCACAAGTAAGGTAGGGTTATGATTTCAGGCATTTTAGCATCCCCGGGTATCGCTTTCGGCAAAGCACTGCTGCTGAAAGAAGACGAAATCGTCATTGACCGGAAAAAAATTTCTGCCGACAAGGTTGATCAGGAAGTTGAACGTTTTCTGAGCGGTCGTGCCAAGGCATCTGCGCAACTGGAAGCGATCAAGACAAAAGCTGGTGAAACGTTCGGTGAAGAAAAAGAAGCCATCTTTGAAGGGCATATTATGCTGCTCGAAGATGAGGAGCTGGAGCAGGAAATCATAGCCCTGATTAAAGATAAGCACATGACGGCTGACGCAGCCGCGCATGAAGTTATCGAAGGTCAGGCCACTGCCCTGGAAGAACTGGATGACGAATACCTGAAAGAGCGTGCGGCTGACGTACGTGATATCGGTAAGCGCCTGCTGCGCAACATCCTGGGTCTGGCCATTATCGATCTGAGCGCGATTCAGGAAGAAGTTATCCTGGTTGCCGCTGACCTGACGCCGTCAGAAACCGCACAGTTGAACCTGCAGAAAGTACTGGGCTTCATCACCGACGCGGGCGGACGCACGTCTCATACCTCCATCATGGCGCGTTCTCTGGAACTGCCAGCGATCGTAGGTACCGGTAGCGTCACCGCTCAGGTGAAAAACGGCGATTATCTGATTCTGGATGCCGTAAACAACCAGGTTTACGTCAACCCGACCAACGATGTTATTGAGCAACTGCGCGCCGTCCAGGAGCAGGTTGCGACCGAGAAAGCGGAACTCGCAAAACTGAAAGATCTGCCGGCAATCACGCTGGATGGACATCAGGTCGAAGTTTGCGCCAACATCGGTACCGTTCGCGACGTTGAAGGCGCTGAGCGTAACGGCGCGGAAGGCGTTGGTCTGTATCGTACTGAATTCCTGTTCATGGATCGCGACGCGCTGCCGACGGAAGAAGAGCAGTTTGCCGCCTATAAAGCGGTCGCTGAAGCGTGCGGCTCGCAGGCGGTTATCGTCCGTACCATGGACATTGGCGGCGACAAAGAGCTGCCGTACATGAACTTCCCGAAAGAAGAGAACCCGTTCCTGGGCTGGCGCGCCGTGCGTATCGCCATGGATCGCAAAGAGATCCTGCGTGACCAGGTTCGCGCGATTCTGCGTGCCTCCGCTTTCGGTAAATTGCGCATTATGTTCCCGATGATCATCTCTGTTGAAGAAGTTCGCGCGCTGCGCAAAGAGATTGAAATCTACAAACAGGAACTGCGTGACGAAGGTAAAGCATTTGACGAAAGCATTGAGATTGGCGTGATGGTGGAAACACCGGCTGCGGCGACAATTGCGCGTCATTTAGCCAAAGAAGTTGATTTCTTTAGTATCGGCACCAATGATTTAACGCAGTACACCCTGGCAGTTGACCGTGGTAATGATATGATTTCACACCTTTACCAGCCAATGTCACCGTCCGTACTGAACTTGATCAAGCAAGTTATTGATGCTTCTCATGCAGAAGGTAAATGGACTGGCATGTGTGGTGAGCTTGCAGGCGACGAACGTGCTACACTTCTGTTGCTGGGGATGGGTCTGGACGAATTCTCTATGAGCGCCATTTCTATCCCGCGCATTAAGAAGATTATCCGTAACACGAACTTCGAAGATGCGAAGGTGTTAGCAGAGCAGGCTCTTGCTCAACCGACAACGGACGAGTTAATGACGCTGGTTAACAAGTTCATTGAAGAAAAAACAATCTGCTAATCCACGAGATGCGGCCCAATTTACTGCTTAGGAGAAGATCATGGGTTTGTTCGATAAACTAAAATCTCTGGTTTCTGATGATAAGAAAGACACCGGAACTATTGAGATTGTTGCCCCGCTCTCTGGCGAGATCGTCAACATCGAAGACGTGCCGGATGTAGTTTTTGCTGAAAAAATCGTTGGTGATGGCATCGCTATCAAACCAACCGGTAACAAAATGGTCGCCCCTGTTGACGGTACCATCGGCAAAATCTTTGAAACCAACCATGCGTTCTCTATCGAATCCGATAGCGGCATTGAGCTGTTCGTTCACTTCGGTATCGACACCGTTGAGCTGAAAGGCGAAGGCTTCAAGCGTATTGCTGAAGAAGGTCAGCGCGTGAAAGTTGGCGATCCGGTCATCGAGTTCGATCTGCCGTTGCTGGAAGAAAAAGCCAAGTCTACCCTGACTCCGGTTGTTATCTCCAACATGGATGAAATCAAAGAACTGATCAAACTGTCCGGTAGCGTGACCGTGGGTGAAACTCCGGTTATCCGCATTAAGAAGTAATTCTTGCCGCAGTGAAGAATGGCGCCTTTGGGCGCCATTTTTTTGCCTGTACTTGCGCCGCCATCCGGCGATGGTGCAGCGCACTGCCTGATGGCGCTACGCTTATCAGGCCTACAAGGTTGCGAACATTTCAGCGCCAATCCACGGGTTACAACTGCGAGGTCACCGGGCGAAAGCACTTCTCGCGCATCAGGATCTTCATCCCATCCGGGCCACTCTCCAGCATCCTGCGTTCGGAATCGGACACTTGCAACTCGCACTGATAGCCGCCAGTGATGCCAAACATCGCCCGCGCCACGCAGATATCTTCCAGCGCGTCCAGCCCGCTCGTTTCAAAATACCCCACGATACGCCCCTGCTGGCGAACCACCAGCCGATAACTCTTCATCGCGCCTCCCCTGCCGGCGGCAGAATTAACTCATCACAGCCACACTGCTGTGTCCAGGTCATCACCTCCAGCACGCGCTGCGCCGCATCTTTTGCCGCGGTCGTCAGTTTTTTTCCCTGCACAATACCGCTGACCAGCTCGGCGCAGAAGAGATCTCCCGTCCCTTTTAATTCCGTCGCCACCCGCGGATGGACAAAGACCTCCACGACCTGCGCAGTAACGACCGCAACCGTTATGGTCTCCAGAGATTCGCCCGGCGCGCTGGTGATAACCACCCATTTCAGCGTATCAGAAAGCAGCGATTGCGCCGCCGCCACCGCCTCTTCCAGCGTGCGGCACGGTTTACCACTCAGCATCTCCAGCTCAAATACGTTCGGCGTTAGCCCCTGCGCCTGCGGCAACAAATGTGTGCGATAAGCCTGCGGAATTTCCGCCTGCACATACATTCCACTGTCGGTATCGCCAATGACCGGATCGACAAGAATACACACCTCCGGATGCGAAGCCCGGATCGCCATTAGCCACTTCGAAAGCAAGACAATTTGGTCTGCGCTGCCCATGTAACCGGTGGTAATCGCTTTTAATTCACGTAGCGCATCGCGCTCATTCAACGCCGTAAGGTAGCCTGCAAACCACTCGGCGGGAATAATGCCGCCATAAAACGTTTTATAGTGCGGCGTATTGCTGAACAACACCGTCGGGACCGCCGTCACGCGTAGTCCCTGCGCTTTAATGGCCGGAACAGCGATACTGTTGCCTACGCTGCCGTACACGACCTGTGACTGGACGGCGACGATATCGGTCTGTAATGCCCGATGGTTGTCGTCGAAGAGCACTGACTGAATATCACTCTCTTGTCCCATAAAATTTTCCTCTCGCTGGACAGCAGGCTACCGCCTCATTATCATTGTCATATGCTAAAATTCATTTTGTCATAGGTCAATAATGATCGACGGAAAAACCGCTAACGAAATTTTTGACAGTATCCGTCAACACATTATCGCCGGCACGTTACGGGCGGAGGATTCGCTCCCGCCGGTACGGGAGCTGGCAAGCGAATTAAAGGTGAACCGCAATACCGTCGCAGCGGCGTATAAACGGCTGATAACGGCGGGACTGGCGCAAAGTTTAGGCCGCAATGGGACGGTGATTAAAGGCAGTCCGTCTCCCGTAGCGCTGGAAGGCGGCGATCCACATACGCCTCTGCACGACCTTTCCGGCGGCAATCCCGATCCGCAGCGTCTGCCTGACCTTAGCCGTTATTTTGCCCGTCTCAGCCGCACGCCGCATCTCTACGGCGATGCGCCCGTTTCCCCTGAACTACACGCCTGGGCGGCGCGCTGGCTACGGGATGACACCCCCGTCGCAGGCGAAATTGATATCACCAGCGGAGCTATCGACGCCATTGAAAGACTGCTTTGCGCGCATCTGCTGCCGGGCGACAGCGTCGCGGTGGAAGATCCCTGTTTTTTAAGCAGTATCAATATGCTGCGCTATGCCGGTTTTAGCGCCAGCCCGGTCAGCGTAGATAGCGAAGGAATGCAGCCTGAAAAGCTGGAGCAGGCGCTAAATCAAGGCGCGCGGGCAGTGATCTTAACGCCGCGCGCGCACAACCCTACCGGCTGTAGCCTGAGCGCTCGCCGCGCCGCTGCGCTGCAAAATATGCTGGCGCGTTACCCTCAGGTACTGGTCATTATCGACGATCACTTCGCCCTGCTTTCTTCGTCGCCCTGGCAGTCGGTTATTGCGCAGACAACGCAACACTGGGCGGTGATACGCTCCGTTTCCAAAGCCCTCGGCCCCGATTTACGTCTTGCTATTGTCGCCAGCGACAGCGCGACCTCGGCAAAACTTCGGCTGCGGCTAAATGCCGGTAGTCAGTGGGTCAGTCATCTGTTACAGGATCTGGTCTACTCCTGCCTGACCGACCCTGAGTATCAGCACAGGCTGGCGCAAACGCGGCTGTTTTACGCCGCCCGGCAACAAAAACTGGCCCGCGCCCTACAGCAATATGGCATCGCCATTTCTCCCGGCGACGGCGTGAATGCCTGGCTCCCGCTGGACACCCATAGCCAGGCTACCGCGTTTACGCTGGCAAAATCCGGCTGGCTGGTACGTGAGGGAGAAGCCTTTGGCGTAAGCGCGCCGTCTCACGGTCTACGTATCACGCTGTCGACATTAAATGACAGCGAGATCAACACGCTGGCGGCTGATATCCATCAGGCGCTAAATCGCTAACAGGAGAAAATAACGTGCGAGTTCATTTTGTTGTCCATGAGTCGTTTGAATCCGCTGGCGCTTATCTGAAATGGGCTGAAGATCGCGGTTATACCATTTCATGGTCGCGCGTCTATGCCGGAGAAGCGCTACCGCCCAATGCCGATGAGTTCGATATGCTCGTGGTATTTGGCGGTCCGCAGTCGCCGCGCACCACCCGCGAAGAGTGCCCGTACTTTGACTCTCGCGCCGAACAGCACTTAATTAATCAGGCGATTACGGCCCGGCGAATGGTTATCGGCATTTGTCTTGGTTCGCAGCTCATTGGCGAGGCGCTGGGCGCCGCTGTGTGCCAAAGTCCGGAAAAAGAGATTGGTCACTACCCTATTACGCTCACTGAAGCCGGTCTGCGGCATCCGCTTATCACTCACTTTGGCTCCCCGTTAACCGTCGGCCACTGGCACAACGATATGCCAGGACTCACCGATCAGGCGACCGTGCTGGCCGAAAGCGAAGGCTGTCCACGTCAGATAGTGCAGTACGGCAATTTTGTCTACGGCTTCCAGTGTCATATGGAATTTACCGTCGAGGCGGTTGAAGGATTAATCCAACATTCGCAGCAGGAGCTGGCCGACGCGCAAGGGAAGCGTTTTATCCGCTCGGTCGCCGAGATGCGCGCATGGAATTACCAGCAAATGAATGAAAAGCTGTGGCGTTTTCTGGATGAACTCACGCTGGCGCACTCACAGAAATAACCACACCAGGAGTGCAACTTATTACCCGGCTAACGGTCTGAGGTGCAGTGATTATTGCATGAAAAAGGATTTTACCATGAAGAAAATTGTTTGCGCCGTCGTTGCGCTCCTGCTGACCCTACCCGCCTGGGCGAAGCTGAACGCCCATGAAGAAGCGCGCATTAACGCCATGCTTAATGCGCTGGCGCAGAAAAAGGATCTGACATTCGTTCGTAACGGTGATGCGCATAACTGCGAGGAAGCCGTATCGCACCTGCGCTTAAAACTGGGCAACACGCGCAATCGTATCGACACCGCCGAACAGTTTATCGATAAAGTCGCGTCGTCGTCGTCCATCACCGGAAAGCCCTATATCGTTAAAATTCCCGGTAAAAGCGATGAAAACGCGCAGCCTTATTTACATGCGCTTATTGCGGAAACGGATAAGAATGTTGAGTAAGAAAAAATCATAATGCCAGGCGTGCTACTGTGGTTTTTTAAAGGCGTTATCGCGCTTCTGTTAGCGTTTGCTGTAGGGTTAACCGTTTACTATTATCTGGAAATTCGTCCCATAGCCCAGACCGCATTACAGAGCGCCTCTTTCTGGTTGTCCGAATCGCCGCAGACGCGTTTTTTGCGCCGCGCTACGGCCAAAATACATCCCAAATCTTATACTGCCAGATTGCTCTATACCCAAGCCGGCGTGGATGGGCATTTCAGGACCGCGATCTGGGTGTTCTGGTTGGACAGCCTGTACCGCGACGACGAGCTGTATGCCATGATGCTGGCGCAAGCGTATTATGGCCGGGATTCGCAGGGTAACGCGGTTTACGGTACGAAAAATGCGGCGTTAACGTTATTTCACGTACCAGTGACAGAGATGACCTGCCAGCAACAAGTACAACTGATTTATATGTTTAAAGCGCCGTCACTTTACCGGCCTGGTTCAGCCAGGCTGGTAGAAAGCAGCAAGCATTACATGACGCTTTGCCAGGAACAAATACAAGAATAAGAACAACAGACGAGCTTTTATTATAAAAGACGACGGTAATGCGCTGGCGCACATAGAAAATCGGCAAGATATTCCCGCTTGTCAAAGGCGCCGTTGCCTGTGTATATCCCAACCAGCTAAACCTGTTAGCTTAAATCCCTGCCCCCTGGCTGAAATGCTCTTCACCAAACACGCCGGTAGACAAGTAACGATCGCCGCGATCGCAGATGATCGCCACCACTATCGCGCCGGGCGTGGCTCGTGCGACGCGTAACGCGCCCGCTACCGCGCCGCCGGAACTCACGCCGCAGAAAATCCCTTCACGAACGGCCAGTTCACGCATGGTGTTTTCGGCATCATTCTGATGAATATCCAGCACCTGATCCACCAGGCTGGCGTTGAAAATGCCCGGCATATATTCCGCTGGCCAGCGGCGAATGCCCGGAATACTGCTGCCCTCTTCCGGCTGTAGGCCAACGATAGTGACCGGTTTTTCCTGCTCGCGCAGAAAACGCGACACGCCGGTAATGGTGCCGGTGGTGCCCATGCTGGAGACAAAATGGGTGATGCGACCTGACGTTTGCCGCCAGATTTCCGGGCCGGTGGTCGTGTAGTGGGCGTAGGGATTATCAGGATTATTAAACTGATCGAGCAGTTTACCTTCTCCGCGCTCAGACATAGCGAGCGCCAAATCGCGCGCGCCTTCCATTCCCTGCTCTTTAGTGACCAGAATCAGCTCTGCGCCATAGGCCCGCATTGCCGCCCGACGCTCCTGACTCATGTTGTCTGGCATCAACAGCTTCATGCGATAACCTTTCAGCGCGGCGATCATCGCCAGCGCAATGCCCGTGTTGCCGCTGGTCGCTTCAATCAGGACATCGCCCGGTTTAATTTCCCCGCGCTTTTCCGCCTCGACAATCATCGATAGCGCCGCGCGATCTTTCACCGATCCTGCCGGATTATTGCCTTCCAGCTTGACCCAGATTTCACTGCCGTTATCCGGCCCCAGACGTTGTAATTTGACCAGCGGGGTATTGCCGATGGTTTGTTCTAATGTATTCACGTTTTCAGCTCGTAAAAAAGCCCGGTATGCGTAGCGCCACCGGGCGATAACTATACAAATTAACCTATCAGGCTGATTGCGCCAGAGCAAGTTCCTCTTCACGCGTTTCAATACGCTGGTCGCCGTTATACAGACGCGCTTTTTGCAGTCCAACAAACAAACGCTCGCCGCGAACCGGAACATCCTCACCCGCCATCACCACCGTCAGCGGATCGTGATACCACCCCAGCGGCTGCACCACTAGCTGTGTATAGTGACCTTTCGGGCTGGCCTCAATGACCTGTACTGGTAGCGGAGAATCCAGGCTGGTGCGGCGGCTAATATCCACCTCCCACGGACGCAGGAACAGATCGACCGGCCCCTGGTACGCGGGCGTATAACCCAGCGGCCAGCGATGCGCGCCAACGTGAAACTGCCCGCCGCGGACGGTGCCTGTCAGGCGGTTCACCTCGCCCATAAACTCCAGTACGAAGCGGGTTGCCGGTTCACGCCACACCCGATCCGGCGCGTCAGCCTGTTCGATATTGCCCTGACTCATCACCACCACCCGATCCGCCACTTCCGTCGCTTCTTCCTGATCGTGGGTGACAAAGACGCTGGTGAATTTCAGTTCTTCATGTAGCTGGCGCAACCAGCGACGTAACTCTTTACGTACCTGGGCATCCAGCGCGCCAAACGGTTCATCCAGCAGTAGAATTTGCGGTTCTACGGCAAGCGCTCGCGCCAGCGCCACGCGCTGTTTTTGTCCGCCGGAAAGCTGGGCGGGGAAGCGATCCGCGAGGTGCGCCAGTTGCACCATCTCCAGCAATTGCGTCACTTTCGTTTTAATCGCCGCCGCAGTTGGGCGGTCGCGTCGCGGCAGCACCGTCAGGCCAAAAGCGATGTTGTCAAACACCGTCATATGGCGAAACAGCGCATAGTGCTGAAACACAAAACCGACTTTACGCTCACGCGCGTGCAGGCGGCTAACGTCCGTACCGTGGAAACGAATATGACCGCTGGACTGATGTTCCAGCCCGGCAATAATGCGCAGCAGCGTCGTTTTGCCGGAACCTGACGGCCCCAACAAGGCAACCATCTGGCCGGAAGGAATATCCAGCGAGATATCATTCAGTACCTGAGTGCGGCCAAACGATTTCTTAATTCTGGCGATCTCAATGCTCATGATTTTCCTCCTGTTGCGCGCGTTTTTCCTGATTCTCCAGACGCCATTGCAACATGCTCTTCAAAAACAGGGTAATAATCGCCATTAGCGTCAACAATGCGGCGGCGGTAAAGGAGCCGACGGTGTTGTAGTCCTGCTCCAGTAATTCAATCTGTAACGGTAGCGATAACGTTTCGCCGCGAATCGAGCCGGACACCACCGACACCGCGCCAAACTCGCCAATCGCGCGGGCGTTGGTTAACACCACGCCGTAGAGTAGCGCCCAGCGAATATTCGGCAACGTCACGCGGCGAAACATTTGCCAGCCGGATGCGCCCAGTAAAATCGCCGCCTCATCTTCCTGACTGCCCTGGCTGAGCATCACTGGCACCAGTTCGCGCACCACAAACGGGCAGGTGACAAAAATAGTGACCAGTACCATCCCCGGCCAGGAGAACATCATTTGCAAATTATGCTCATCCAGCCAGCCGCCCAACGGGCCGTTGGAACCATAAAACAACAGATAAACCAGACCGGCCACCACCGGTGAGACGGCAAAGGGAATATCCAGCAGGGTCAGCAGTAGCTGACGTCCGGGGAAGTTAAAGCGCGTCACCAGCCACGCCAGCAGAATGCCGAACACCAGATTCACCGGCACTGCGATCAAGGCAATCAACACCGTCAGCCAGATGGCGTGCAGCATGTCCGGATCGGCCAGATTTTGCAGTACCGGCATTAACCCTTTGCTGAACGCCTGCACGAAGATGTAAATCATCGGCACCAGCAGGATAAACGCCGAAACCAGCATCCCGACGCCAATCAAAAACCATTTTCCCCAGTTAATGCGGGGGACGTCGTATCGCTTCAATTGAGTCACTTCCGCCATTAATGACCTACCACACGTCGACCAAAGCGACTTTGCAGAGTGTTAATTGAGAACAGCAGCAGCAAGGATGCCGCAAGGATCACCGAGGCAATGGCGCTGGCGGCGGGGTAATCAAACTCCTGCAAACGCACAAAAATCATCAGCGAGGTCACTTCTGTTTTCCAGGCGATATTTCCGGCGATAAAAATCACCGCGCCAAACTCGCCCAGACTACGGGTAAAAGAGAGCGCCACGCCGGCAATCAGCGCAGGCGACAGCTCAGGCAGCACGACTTTGCGAAAACTTTGCAGGCGGGTGGCCCCCAGCGTTTGTGCCGCTTCTTCATATTCCGGCCCCAGCTCTTCCAGTACCGGCTGGACGGTGCGCACCACAAATGGAATACTGGTAAAGGCCATCGCCACCGCAATACCGAGCCAGGTATAGGTCACTTTGATATCAAACTGCGCGAGAAACTGACCGTAGAAACCGTTCACTGAGAACAGCGAGGCCAGCGTCAGACCCGCCACCGCTGTCGGCAGCGCAAATGGCAGATCCATCAGCGCATCCAGCAACGTGCGCCCTGGAAAACGGTAGCGGGTTAAAATCCACGCCATCAGCAGGCCAAACACGCCGTTAAAAATCGATGCCACAAATGCCGCCAGTAGCGTCACTTTATAGGCAGCCACCACCTGAGGGTTGGTCACGACATCCCAGTATTGCGACCAGCTCATCTGTGAGAGCTGCATCACCAGCGCGCTCAACGGCAACAGCAGGATCAGGCAGACAAACAGCAAACTGGTGCCGAGGCTTAACGTAAAGCCGGGCAGCACGCGTCGGGAAGAAACGGCAAGCATTACTTACGCCCCGCCGCCAACAGTTTGTCCAGCTCGCCGCCGCTGGCAAAGTGCGTTTTCATCACTTCCGGCCAGGAACCAAACTTGTCTTCCACGCGGAACAGTTCGGTCTGCGGGAATTTATCTGCTTGCTTGCCCATGATTTCCGGGTTATTCACGCGGTAGTAGTAATGGGTAATGATGGTCTGCGCCTGCGGGCTATACAGCCAGTTCAGGTAAGCTTTGGCGGCTTTTTCTGTGCCGTTGGCCTGCACGTTTTTATCCACCCAGGCAACAGGGAATTCAGCAAGAATGTTCGTTTTCGGGATCACCACTTCAAATCCCTGGGCTTCATATTGTTTGCGGATGTTGTTCACTTCCGATTCAAAACTAATCAGCACATCGCCCAGACCACGCTCGGCAAAGGTAGTCGTAGCGCCGCGACCGCCGGTATCAAACACTTCGACGTTTTTCAGGAACTGGGTCATAAACTGTTCGGTTTTGGCTTTATCGCTGCCGTCCGCGTTATCCGCTGCGCCCCATGCCGCCAGATACGTGTAACGGGCGTTGCCGGAGGTTTTCGGGTTAGGGAAAATCAGCTTCACGTCGGAACGTACAAGATCGCTCCAGTCGTGAATATTTTTGGGGTTCCCCTTGCGCACCAGGAAGCCCATCGTGGAATAGAATGGCGAACTGTTGTTCGGCAGACGGCTTTGCCAGTCGGCAGGGATCAGTTTGCCTTTATCATGGAGAATCTGTACGTCGGTCACCTGATTGTAGGTGACGACGTCTGCCTTCAGTCCCTGCAAAATCGCCAGCGCCTGTTTTGATGACCCGGCATGAGACTGCTTAATCGTCAGCTTATCGCCGCCGTTATCCTTCGCCCATTGTTGCTCAAACGGCGGGTTAAGGGCGGCAAACAGCTCGCGGGAGACATCGTATGAGCTGTTCAGCAGCTCCGTTGCCTGCGCCTGCCCTGCCAGTAACAGCATTGCTGCCAGCGTCAGGGGTCTCTTTTTCAGTAAGTTAACGGCCATTGCGCACCCTTATAAATTTAATGACTTTCTTATGGTCATCATATTTATAACCAGCGCTAAAGGAGTAACGGTTTTATATACCGTTTGATGATTTGAAAGTTGAAAAGGGAATAAGAGAATCCCTCCCCACGCGGCGCGGGGAGGAGACCGGCATCAATCAGACGCCTACGCTCACGCTTTCAGGCAGGGTACTGCCGCCATCAATGACGTTTTGCGTTCCGGTAAGATAGCTGGACTCATCGGAAGCCAGAAATGCCGCAAGTTCCCCTACTTCCAGCGGATCGGCAAGACGGCGTAGCGGAATGGCTTTTGCCATTTCCGTTAATACCGATTCCGGATCGTCAGGGTTAGACTGACGGGCAATGCTTTCCGCCATCGGCGTTCTTACATAACCGGGGCAAATGGCATTCACACGAATACCGGACTGCGCATATTCTACCGCCAGCGATTTGGTTAAACCGACAATGGCGGCTTTTGACAGCGCATAGGCCGTTTCACCCGGGTCCGCCACCATATCTCCCGTGACGGAAGACATCATCACAATGCGGCCATCTTTACGTTTAATCATCTCCGGCAGGACGGCTTTGGTGACGTTCCAGACACCTTTAATATTAATATCAATGTGGAAATCGCGATCTTCTTCACTCATATCGAGGAAGTTGCCCAGACGGCACACGCCAGCGTTATTCACCAAAATATCAATTCTACCTTCAGTCTCTTTGGCGCGCGCAACCGCCGCCTGCACCGAAGCAAAATCTCTGACGTCAGCCTTAACGGCAGTACAGCGATGTCCGCGCCCGCCCAGCTCATCCGCCAGCTTTTCAATCTCATCGGAGATATCCAGCAAGATTAAGTTCGCGCCGTGGCGTGCGAATACGCGAGCGATCCCTTCGCCAATGCCCTGCGATGCGCCCGTAATCAATGCTGTCTTGCCCGTGAGTTTACCCATTTTCAATGTCTCCTTTTGAATATGGAGTCTTACACTCCATTAACACTGAAAATACAGTAATAACAAATAAGTGCTGAGGAATAGCTCACTAATTCAGGTAAATATTAGGTAAAAAAATCCCCGCGGAGGCGGGGATGGGTATTTTTATGCTGTTCTGCCTGATGGCGCTGCGCTTATCAGGCCAACCAATCGTAGGTCGAATAAAGCGTTTGCGCTGCCATCCGACAGGGTTTTACCTTATAGCGCTAACAGGCGATCCAGCGACGGCGCAAAATAGTAGCCGCCAGTTACCGGCTTGGTGAAGCGCAGCATCGCGTCGCGTTTACCGTCGGTATCGCCGAACATACTCAGAAGCTGCTGTTCGATATTGTGCAGACGTGCGCAGTAAGCGCAGAAATAGAGACCATGAGTACCGCTGGCGGTGCCGTATGGCAGGCTCTGGCGCACAATCTTCAGCCCTTTGCCATCTTCTTTGAGATCGACGCGGCTCAGGTGAGATGTTGCCGGACGCGCATCGCCGTCAATCTCTTCATTGGCTTCTTTGGTACGCCCGATCATCATCTCCTGATCGTGAATACTCATCCGGTTAAGTTGCTTGAGATTGTGTTCCCAACGCTGCACGAACACATAACTGCCGCCGGCATCCACGCCATCTTTGATCACCGCCACTTCACGACGCGTCTCTTCGCCCGCCGGGTTCTCTGTCCCGTCAACAAAGCCGCTCAGATCGCGTTCTTCCACCCAACGGAAGCCGTGAACTTCTTCTTTCACATCGATACAGTCGCCGAAGGCTTCCATCGCCGCCTGGGCAACAGAAAAATTCACATCGTGGCGCAGGGAAAGGATATGGATCAGCACGTCATACTGCGTGGCCGGCGCCAGCCCTTTACCATAAGGAATAAAATCTTTCAGTTCTTCCGCCCCGACGCCGCCGCTCAGGGCGCGCCAGGTGTTGTTGCCAAACGCCACAACGGCCCCAAGATGGGCGTCCGGAAATTTGACTTCGAAGGTCGCCAGTTTATCGGCAAATGTTCTGCTGGCCGCGCGCAGGGCGTCCAGGTCGCCTTTCACATTGGCTTCAATCCAAATTGCCGCACGGCAATGTTCCGGCAAAATGCCACTTTGAACCTGAGACATGATTCCTCCTGAAAATGAGAATGCCACGCAGTCGTGGCATTAATGGAGGCTATTTTACCTTGTTTTTAAGCGAAGCGGTTTGTTCAGGCGCAAATTAACGACGCCAGATAATTTTGCGCACGTCCCAGTTTTTTAAGATGTCATCAGGAGGCATTAAGCCTTCCGGTCCGCTCCACTCGCCGGAGAAAACATAGCTAATATGCTGACTTCCCTCGGCTTTACATTCGACGCTGATATGGCTATCGCTGGAAACCGGCTCGCAGTGACCAAACGCTTTGCTGTAAAGGTCGCTAAACGGCGTACCGATTTTGCCCCCCGCGGCGGTTGGGATATCGCTGTCCAGCACATCAATACGGCTCACGGTTCCCTGCTCGCCGTTGATCACCATCGCGACGCTGTCGCCCTTCATCGCTTCGAAAAAGCGCACCACGTTGCCGTTATCGGTTTTCATACCGCTACGCAGGCGATAATCGCCATCTAATGCCTCTGCAATAGCCGGCTCTTCCAGCGGCGTGGCGGCGGTCAGCGCTCCCACGCCTTGCTCAGTGACTTCTGTCGAGGAACCAAACCAGTTCCATGGATTTGCGGCAGACCAGTTGACCGAGGAGAGCGTCGAGCAGCCGGTCAGCGCCAGCGGCAGTGCGAGTAAAGTCAAACGCAGCGATTTCATCTCACTTCCTTTCTTTTATTAATTAACGTTGGTTGGAGTGCGGGTTCGCCAAAAAGTGCCGTTATTCTTTCTCAAGGGAAAAACAGGCACGCAAACGTTGATTGGTTAACAGCCAGATCAGCGCGACGATGTCCGCCAGCAGCAGCGCCAGCCCGACGCCGTTGACCGGATCGCCACCCAGCCACATCACCGGCAGCCAGCACAACGACACCAGTTGAGCAAGGATCAGGAGTCCGCGCAGCCAGCGCCACACACCAGGAAACGCTTCACGCCGCCCGCTGAGTAAAAACGCCACTACCGCCGGAACGCCGGGCAACAGCCCCAGCCAAAAATTATCATGGTCGGGATAAAAAAAGTTTAACAAAGTATTACCCTGTCCACGGGATGAACCGGCAATGACAAAGAGTACCCAGGCGCGCGCCTGAAGTAACAGTACGCACCAGAACAGAAACGGCAGGCGTAAACGTCCGTGTACATCATAATCGGCTGGATGAAACTCAGTACTCTTCATCTTCAATCAGGCGTTTACCCAAACTTAGGGCGTCAGAATGCTCATACCCCAGGCGTTCATACATGCCCAGCACAACGTCGTTATCATCGCGCACCATAATTTGGATTTTCGGACACCCGCGGGCGATGAGTTTTTTTTCCAGCCGGTTAAGCAACGCATTCGCAATGCCGCGCCCGCGGAACTCCGGGTGAACGCCCAGGTAATACGCCGAGCCGCGATGCCCGTCATAACCGCCCATTACCGTACCGACGACTTCGCCGCTAACTTCCGCAACGAGGAACAAGCTGACATCGTGATTCACCTTGCGTTCAATATCCATTTCAGGATCGTTCCATGGACGCAGCAGGTCGCAACGCTCCCAGAGGGTAATCACCTCTTCGAAATCTTCCTGGCGAAAAACGCGTATTTCCATGGTATTCGTTGCCTTTTCGGGTGGAAAAACCAAGATTATGGCGCAAACATCTGATTCAGCCAATATCTGACGCGATGTAGCGGAAAAAATGGCATAATGGCGATGTGTCACGTATTGAAATGAAAAGTAAAACAATTCTCATCACCAACCGTCGTAACGGATTACGCGATACGATATAACATCTTGAACTTAATTTTCACAACTCAGGCCGTATGAGCACTTTTAAACTCCTAAAAACTCTCACTTCGCGCCGCCAGGTACTCAAAACAGGTCTGGCGGCCCTGACGCTGTCAGGTATGTCGCACGCAATAGCCAAAGAAGAAACGCTAAAAACCAGTAATGGTCACAGCAAACCCAAAACCAAAAAAACCGGCAGTAAACGGCTGGTGATGCTCGACCCCGGACACGGCGGCATCGATACCGGCGCGATTGGCCGCAACGGTTCTCAGGAAAAACACGTCGTGCTGGCAATTGCCAAAAACGTACGCGCTATTTTACGAAATCACGGAATCGATGCGCGTTTAACCCGGACAGGGGATACCTTTATTCCGCTGTACGATCGGGTGGAAATCGCCCATAAGCACGGTGCGGATCTGTTTATGTCCATTCATGCCGATGGTTTTACCAACCCGAAAGCGGCGGGCGCTTCCGTTTTTGCGCTTTCCAACCGCGGGGCCAGTAGCGCCATGGCGAAGTATCTCTCCGAGCGTGAAAACCGCGCGGACGAAGTGGCGGGTAAAAAAGCCACTGACCGGGATCATCTATTACAACAAGTTTTGTTTGATCTGGTGCAAACCGATACGATTAAAAACAGTCTGACGCTGGGTTCGCATATTCTCAAGAAAATCAAACCTATACATAAATTACACAGCCGCACTACCGAACAAGCGGCTTTCGTGGTGCTAAAATCACCGTCAATTCCGTCGGTACTGGTCGAAACCTCGTTTATTACCAATCCGGAAGAAGAACGCCTGCTGGGCACGACGGCGTTTCGCCAGAAAATCGCTACGGCGATCGCCAACGGCATCATCAGTTATTTTCACTGGTTTGATAATCAGAAAGCACACACGAAGAAACGGTAATCATGAAACCCGATGCACATCACGTAAAACAGTTTCTGCTACGCCTGCAGGATGATATTTGCCAAACGTTATCCGCTGTGGATGGCGCAAACTTTGTCGAAGATAGCTGGCGACGCGAAGCGGGCGGCGGCGGACGCAGCCGGGTATTACGCAACGGCGGGATTTTCGAACAGGCGGGCGTTAATTTCTCTCACGTTCACGGCGATGCAATGCCCGCGTCCGCCACCGCGCATCGGCCAGAACTGGCCGGGCGTAGCTTTGAAGCGATGGGCGTATCGCTGGTGGTGCATCCGCACAATCCGTATATTCCCACCAGCCATGCTAACGTGCGCTTTTTTATTGCCGAAAAACCGGGCGCCGATCCGGTGTGGTGGTTTGGCGGCGGGTTCGATTTAACGCCCTACTACGGCTTTGAAGAGGATGCCGTTCACTGGCACCGCACCGCCCGCGACCTGTGCCAGCCGTTTGGCGACGATGTGTATCCGCGCTATAAAAAGTGGTGCGATGACTACTTTTTCCTCAAGCATCGTAACGAGCAGCGCGGTATCGGCGGCCTGTTTTTTGACGATTTGAATACGCCGGATTTCGACCACTGTTTTGCTTTTATGCAGGCGGTCGGTAACGGCTACACCGAGGCGTATTTACCGATTGTCGAACGACGCAAAGCGATGGTCTGGGGAGAGCGGGAGCGTAATTTTCAACTTTATCGCCGCGGGCGCTACGTGGAGTTCAATCTGGTATGGGACAGAGGCACCCTGTTTGGTCTGCAAACCGGCGGGCGCACTGAATCTATCCTGATGTCGATGCCGCCGCTGGTGCGCTGGGAATACGACTGGCAGCCAGAAGCGGGTAGCCCGGAAGCGGCGCTGAGCGAGTTTATTCAGGTACGCGACTGGATTTAACTTATTTATAAAGTAAAACAATGCAAACAAATACACGGAAAGTAGTAACCAGTGACGCCAAATGGCATCCCCATCTGGGTATAAGTTTTATTGGCTGCCTGCTTGCCATTACGCTAGAAATATATTTTGAAGAAAGAATATTCATCCCTCATAGCGGAGGGGTGAGCTTCGGTCTGATCGTGCTTCTGGTTATCAATATGGTGACCATCCCTGTGGTCATGGCCCTGATAGCATTACTCTGCTTTATTATTCATATTCCGCGTAAAAGCGTTAACTGTATCTTGCTATGCCTACTGTCATGTATTTTGACGATAGCCGGTTTGTTTATCGCCTATCCGGTTGGCCGTTGAATAAAAGCAGGCTCGTAGAAATAAACGAGTTCATTGTAGATAAAGAATTCGGATAACCGCCCGCTGCCGTTATCATTAGTAAAACAGTACAGTAAACACTCGTAGAATTTGCAGTGGAGCACTACCGCATGGACGAGCGTATTCCTTGTAAAAACCCGCAATGCTCACATTTCATCCTGCCAGCAACGGCTGCCCGCACGGAGGGCTATTGCATGCCCTGCGTCCAGGCGCGCTATCGGCAAGAGCAGGAAGAATATATCCGGAAAAACAGAAAAACGATCGACGCGTTCAGTGGCATTACCAACCCTGTTGAAATGCTTAAACTCGTTCATGAACCCCGGGAACACGATCCGTTAATCGAGTGGATTCCCTGCCCCATTCCGACCGATGAGCTTTACAAAAAGCTCTCCGATGATGAAAGCCGCGACATGGTCGATTATGCAGAAGAATTATTTGATTCCGGATGGCAGGAGGAAGCTCAGGAAATTGCGCTGTGCCTGGCGGCATTTACCCAGGCCAATCTGGATAATTTCCTGCGCCAGGTAATAAATGAAGAAGAACTGGAGCTCTCTTCACCCCTACCTTTTCACCGTGCGCCGCCTGACGTACGCGACGCGCTTTTGCAGAAGGTGGAAACCGATGACGAAAACCGTGACGGCATTCTTTGTGCCCTGGCCTGGATTGGCGATGAGGTTGTCGTTGAGCATTTTAACCGCTGGCACCAGGAACCACCTGCGTGGAGTGCTTCACTTCATATCCTCCCTCATCGCTATGCTCACCAGGCGGGATGGGAGCTCACTGAAAATGGCCGCAGGCGCGATCTTTACTTTACGCAATGTACCCATCTGGTAAAACAGGCACCTGAACAGCCTGCCGTTTTTCGCGCCGTCGCAGAATATGGTGAAAACTGCCCACACTGTTCCCTGCCGCTAATCAATCTGTTTGAGGTTGCGCCGAGCGCCGTCGGCCTCAGCACGCAGGGTTGGCCCGGTCAAATTCGTATTCTGACCTGTCAGTGTTGTACGGCATATAACACCGTTTTCGCCACCGTCGATCCGCAAGGCCAGCCGCGATGGTACGAAAAAAATGCGCTCTCGACGCTGGCGGTGGAGAATTCCTCTAACTGGATAACGCTACCGCTTGATGTTCTGCACCCCGGGGAATCCCGTTTGCCGCTATTCGCTGCTGAAATATTTTTACCCACCACCTTCTCACAGCTCGGCGGCCATCCCGCATGGGTTCAGGATGCAGACTACCCCACGTGCCCAACGTGCGCGCAAACGATGATGTTTCTTGCACAGCTAAGCTATGAAGATATTGAGGAAGAGGAATATGCGGAAGGAATGCTTTACGGGTTTATCTGCCCCTCCTGCCAAACAACGGCAACGTCTTATCAGCAAACATAAACGCTCATCCTCATGACCTGATGACAAAACTGTTTTGCACGTTGCGCGCGGTTCCCCGGAGGCGGCGCTGGCGTGCCTTGTCCGGGCTACCAACCACAAACAGCAGCGAATCCGTAGGCCCGGTAAGGCGCCAGCCGCCACCGGGCAATTCCCGACACGCGCACGTTATCAGCAACCGGAGAGCCTACCCATCAATATCAAGCCCATTGCCGCATCCGTTGATGCAGCGTCAACGACGGTTTTTCGGCAAATAATTGCTGATAATCGGTGGCAAATTGCCCCAGATGCCAGAATCCCCACTGCATCGCGGCATCTTTGACCGTGGCGCTCTGCGACCACGGGCTAATCAACTCCCGGCGTACTGCGTTTAAGCGAATACGTTTCAGCCACGCATTGGGGCCAATGCCCAAAATGGCGTGAAACGCATTTTGCAGCGTGCGACGGCTTACGTGTAGCTGGTTACATAAGTCGAGCACCGTCAGCGGCTCCGACATATTTTCCAGCACATATTCCCGCGCCCGCGACAGTAGCCTACGATATCCCTGATGGCTGATGCTCTCGGCGCTATGAATCGGCTTCGCCTCTTCCAGCATCGTGCCCATCGCCAGCAATAAATTATCACTCAAGACCTTACGCACCGCAGGTTGATGCAGGGTTTCAGGACTCTCGCTGAAGGTGGCCAGCGCCTGCTGCACAAAGCCCCACAGCGCCGCTTTATGCTGATCTTTTACCTCCAGCGCTAACTGGTTACGCAGCATATGCAGCACCCTTTCCGGGTTATGCAAAAACGTGGCCTGACGGGAAATAACATCTTCCGAGATAACGACGCCCAGAATGGTGTAATCATCCGGCGTGCTCAGTTCAAACTCGGTGCCTCCCGGTCGGGTGGCAATCTCGGCGCTGCCGAGCCCCTGCGCGCCGATAAATCCCTGTTCGCCGCGCGTCGCCGGAATACCAAACCAGAAAGAGTTTGGCCAAACCAGACACGACTGACGCAGCGCCAGGCCGGTGTATTCACGGAACACCTGAATCTCATCAAGCAGGATTTCCGTGAACTCGCCATGAAATTTACCCGGGTGTAACTGATCGTAGATCTGCTGCCAGGCGGTGATAGTCAGAGCATGTTCATAGACATCCGTCGTCCGTCGCTGATGAACATTGTCCACCTCGACTCTGGGCGTAAGTTTAACGTCTTCGGGTAACGCTTCATGATAAAGATGGTGCAAATTCGCTGTACGGGTCTTTTTCATGATCTTCTATGCCGGACGCCCGCCAGGACGCCCGGCCCTCCGACAGATTAATTTTTGATGCGATAGCGACTACTGCGTTTACGCAACGCTCCGTCAGAAAAGAGTTGTTCCAGCACGTTTCTGGCCTGCTCCAGCGGCCAGCCAAAATGCGCGGCAACCTCTCCCGCCGTCATTCCCTGGCGTACTGATGCCAGCAGCGCCAGTAACGCCTCAGCGAACTCAGGCGTTGCGGGTACCTGGGGCGCTTTCTCAGTCGGCGTTGTCGCACGCGCAAACCCGCCAACCAGCCACTGGGTGTCCTCTTCCGGACGACCAATTTCTTTGCGACTAATCACACGGCCTGTGCGCTGCGCGGCGGCGCTTCCGGCATCCAGCGCCGCACGACACGCCGCCAGATCGCCCTCCACCACCAGCGTTAACCTGCCAGGGTCGAGCACTTGATGACTGAGCAAACGCACGTTGGCCGCTTTCAGCATGGCATCCGCCGCATCGACGGCGGCGACCATTCCGTCCACTTCCAGTAATCCCAGGGCATTGATCATTGGCAGCCTCCGTTACGCACGCTGGACAGGGTTACGGGCGATATCCAGCACGGCGTCGGTAAAGGCGTTGCAGGCGGCTTTACACGCGGCCTGGCTTCCCGTTAAAAACGCGGCCGAATAGTTGGTTTCCGACGGCGGCGGCACGTAAGTCACCAGTTGAACGTCAGCGGATTTCATCGCCGCGTCAATGCCGAATGTCGCTTCCAGCGGCGGCGCCACCAGATAGGCCATCGGATCGCCCAGCGCGATACCTGCGGTAGACGAGAGGTACGAGCCGGTACGCGAAACCACATGCGCCAGGAATGCGGTATTTTCCGCATCGTTCGCCCACTGGAACGCCGCGCCGTTTTCAATGCTGGCGACCATTGCATCCAGACCGGCGCGCACTTCCGCCGGGTTCGGTCCGCCCAGCATAATCAACACCTCACCAGCGGTAGGCGACGGCCCGTGAGCCGCCCCGGCATAGAGGGAGCGGCCATAGACCACTTCCACCATCGCCTGTTTGGTCGCTTCGTCAGCGGCAATATAGGTCACATCATCAGAATCTGCCGTGATGAGTCCGAGGCTACGTATATGTGGCGGTAATTTAAGTTCCCGCGCAAAGCCGTCATTCACGGAGGCAATCACGCGCATGGCAGTCACTGAAGGTCGAATTAAATCTAATGCAGGCATGATGTCTCCTTAACGGGTCATGTTGATGCCGGACGCTTTCTGCTCCAGCATCCGTTTGGCCAAATCCACAATCACGGCGGCGGCTTCTACTGGCGGCGTCCCCCCCTGATGAATGTTTGAAATACAGGTTCTGTCGGCCTCGACGGTGGTCGCCACGCGCGGGGAATAGACGGCGTAGCAGGAAAGACTTTCCGACTGCCCCAGCCCCGGACGTTCGCCCACCAGCAGGATGACGACCTTCGCGCCGAGAATTTCGCCAATCTGATCTTCAATCTTCACGCGGCCATAGCGCACAAAGAACGGCGTGCCGACGTTCAGCCCGGCCTGCTTCAGACCGGCAAGCAGCGGCGGCAGGATCTCTTCATAGTTGGCGGTGATCGCATCCGTAGAGAGGCCATCGGAGACCACTACCTGCACATCCGGGTTCATCACGCACTGCGACTTCAGCGCGTCAATGGCTTCCGGGCTCAGGCGACGCCCCATATCCGGGCGCGTCAGGTACAGGTTTTTGTCGCTGATCTCCGAACGTACTTCCAGCAGCCCTTGCGCTTTTACCCACTCTTCCGGCACTTCTTTGAGCACGGTGTCTTTCGAACGGGAGTGATCCGCCAGGAAGCGCAACAGCGCCTGGGTACGTGGACGTGGGCCAGCGCGCCCGGTACATACACGAGCAGCGGTACTGCGACGCAGTTCGGTCAGCACGTCCGCACGATGCGGATTCTCGACGCCAATCCAGGCTTTTGCCTCTGCGGAACCTAAATCCAGCGCGCAGCTTTCGGTCACCGTCGGCGCGGCGCACTGCGGCTTTGCGCCTGCCTGCGTTGACGGCGCGACGGGCTGCGGTACGTCCTGTCCCATTGACGCCATCACGCTACGTACAATTTCTTCAATCTGTTTTTGATCCATGGTGTTATCCCCGCGTCATCAGAAGAACAGTGACGGATCGCCCGCCCGTTTGGTCAGACGACCATTTGCCATAATGCCCATCGTTTCCAGCCAGCGTTCAAACTCCGGCGATGGCCGTAAATTCAGCAACTGACGGACGGTGGCGGTATCGTGGAAAGCGGTGGTCTGGTAGTTGAGCATGATGTCGTCGCCGAGCGGCATCCCCATGATGTAGTTACAGCCGGCAGTGGCGAGCAGAATCATCAGGTTTTCGTTAAGGTTCTGGTCGGCGTCGGCATGGTTGGTATAGCAGCAGTCGCAGCCCATGGAGATGCCGCTCAGCTTGCCCATAAAGTGATCTTCGAGACCGGCGCGGATAATCTGCCTGTCGTTGTAGAGATACTCCGGCCCGATAAAGCCCACCACGGTGTTCACCAGGAACGGATCGTAGTGGCGCGCCAGCCCGTAGTTACGCGCTTCCATCGTCACCTGGTCGGCACCAAAGTTCGCACCAGCCGACAGCGCAGACCCTTGCCCGGTTTCAAAGTACAGGCAGTTTTCCCCGGCGATGCGGTTGAACTCCGCCCCCACAGCCCGCGCTTCGTCGAGCATGGCCAGCTCGACGCCGAACTCTTTTAAGCCCTTCTCGCTGCCGCAAATGCTCTGGAAAATCAGTCCGCCCGGCGCGCCGCGACGAATCGCTTCGATCTGGGTGGTGACGTGCGCCAGCACGCAGCCCTGGGTCGGAATATTGAATTTATCGATAACGCCGTAAACGGTGTCGAGCACGCGGGTCAGGTTCTCCACGTCATCGGTCACCGGGTTAACGCCGATCACCGCATCGCCTGCGCCGAAAGAAAGCCCTTCGTAGATTTGCGCGGCGATACTCTGTACATCGTCACGGGTATCGTTCGGCTGCAAACGGCAGCTAAAGGTGCCCGGAATACCGATGGTGGTATTGGCTTTTTTGATCACCGGCATTTTCTTGCCGCCGTAGATCAGGTCGGCGTTGGAGCAGATTTTCGCCACTGCCGCCACCACTTCGGAGGTCAGCCCTTTGCGGGTAAACGCGATATCGTCCACGGAGGTTTCATCGCTCAGTACGTATTCGCGCAGTTCGCTGATGCTCCAGTTTTTAATCCGGTTATAGGCCGTTTCGTTGACGTCATCCTGAATCAGGCGCGTCACGCAGTCCTCTTCATAGGCAATCACCGGATTGTTGCGGATATCCGCCACCGTCATTTCCGACAGTACCTGTTTTGCCGCTACGCGCTCCTGCGAACTTGCCGCGGCAACCCCGGCCAGCACATCCCCCGAACGCAGTTCGTTGGCTTTAGCCAGTACCTCTTTTACATCCTTAAACTGATAAACATTGCCGAACAATGTGGTCTTTAGTTTCATAAGTCGTTCCCTCAGGAAGGAAATGCGAGTGATTTCACCGTCACCGGCACAACCGATCCGCCAAAAAGAGGCGTACCAATGTCGATATAGTCTCCCGCCCGCACGACCACCTCATCGATGACCGCCAGCGGAAGTTGCGGTAACTGTGGGCGCAATAACATGCCCAGCGCTTTACCAAAATCCTGCTCGGCCACCACCAGCAGGGGATGTGGATTGGGATAACGCGCGACAAAAGCCGTCAGCGCGTTGATGACCGTGAGTAATGCGGCGTAACGCACCGGAAGCGTGGCGGGAAGCGCCAGCACGTAAGCGTCGGTTTGCGGGTCGAGATCAAGCTGGAGAAGCGCCTGCCGCCAGGCGTTCACCAGATCGGCGTCATCCTGCGGGATCGCCACCGGCAGGTTGCGCAGCGGCAGTTGGACGTCTTCCAGCCAGATAGTACTGCCGGAAAGCGACAGCGTATGGGCCCCCGCGCCAATCACCGTGGCGCGCACGGTTTGCGCCGGAAACTGCACGTTCATCTCGCGCAGACGCGGGTGCTCATGCAGCGCGGTCGCCAGCAGCGGCCCGATATCAGAAAAGCAGAACGGATCGGCAGGTTGGTTGCGGTAGCATTCACCTACCCCACCGGAAAGGGTGATCACCTCTGGCGTAATATCGGCGGGCAGTAGCCCGGTTTGCATCAGCGATTGCGCCAGCGGCGAGAGCGCGCCGGTGATAACCTCGACGATGAGATCCGCCATCCGCCGCGCCACCTGCCCCAACTGTGCGGCAGCTAAGGCGCGAGCATCAGTACCCGAACCGAATACCTCATCGATAATCATCTGCCCCGGCTGATGGGCATAAACCACGCGCCCCTGAGCGTCGGTTTCCAGCAGGCGACCACCGACGTTAAGGCAGGCGGTGCCGCTGACTTTTCCCGCGTCAAACAGCGCGTAGTTAGACGTGCCGCCGCCGATATCAATATTCAGCACCCGGCACATCCGCTGCTCAGACAAGCTTTGCGCTCCGGCGCCGTGACCGGCAATGACTGATTCCAGATGCGGCCCGGCGCTGGCGACCACAAAGTCGCCCAGCGACTGCGAGAGCGCCATGACCGCCGGACGGGCGTTGCGGGTTTTGGCGCTTTCGCCGGTGATAATGATAGCCCCTGAGTCCACCGATTCAGGCGCGATGCCTGCGGCCTGATACTGGGCCAGAATCAGCGCTTTAAGTTCGGCCTCTTTCAGACCGCCCTGCTTATCCACGGGCGTAAAGAAGACCGGGCTTTGCCAGCTAATGTCGCGTTTGATGAATTCGTAGCGCGGCACCTGCGACACCGCCGCACGGTTAACCAACTCCAGGCGCGAGAAGATCACCTGCGTGGTGGTGGTGCCGATATCGATACCGACGCTCAGTAGCTGGCGAGTGTTCACGATTGCGCCTCCGCTTCGGTTTTCACCTGGGCGGCGTCATCTTTCGGCACCAGCATCATCGCCACGCCAATCGCCGTCACGCCGCCGATCAGCTTGCCGACAATCATCGGGAAGATCATGGCGTTCATGTTGGCGGCGGCGAAGCCTAAATGGTCGCCCAGCGCGAACGCCGCAGAGACGGCAAATGCGCAGTTAATCACTTTGCCGCGGGTATCCATCTGCTTCATCATGCCGAACATGGGGATATTGTTCGCCAGGGTCGCTACCATGCCTGCCGCCGCAATATTATTTACGTTCAGCAGCTTACCGACATTCATCAACGGTTTTTCAAACCAGCGGGTCAGTAACAGCACCATCGGATACGCGCCGAGCAGCACGCAGGAGATAGAGCCGATCACTTCAATGGCGCGCATCACTTCGCCAGGTTTGTCGCCTGGCGCCATAAAGATCGGGTCGAGCCCCGGAATCAACTCCCAGCCCAACAGGAATTTAACTACCGCAGCCGCCAGACCGATGGTGATCAGCGCCACCAGAAATTTGGCGAAAATCTGGAAACCGTTGATCATTTTTTCCGGGATGAACTTCAGCCCCAGCGCTACCAGCACCGCGACGATCAATACCGGGATCATGTTCATCAGGATCAGCGCGAAGGTAAACTCCACTGGCTGACCATTGATCTGCACGCCTGAGTACATGGCGATCAGTCCCCCCGCAATGCAGCCAATGGGAATGGTGACGATACCCGCCAGTACGCCAAGCGCCAGGTAGCGGCGGTCAGACGGTTCGATAATGCCGAGCGCCACCGGAATGGAGAACACAATGGTCGGCCCCATCATCGACCCAAGTATTAACCCTGAGTATAGCCACGCCGCGACATCACCGCCGGCCAACTCTTTGGCGAGGAAGAATCCGCCCATATCACAGGCCAGCAACGTACCCGCGAACATGGATGGGTTCGCGCCCAGCATTTCGTATACCGGGATAATAACCGGCCCCAGTACATGCGCCAGCACCGGCGCCAGCGCGGTCATACCGACCATCGCCAGTCCCAGCGCGCCCATCGCCATAAAGCCCTCTTCAAACTGGCCGCCAGACCCCTCGATACTCTTGCCGAATTTACCGAGGAAGCGCGCCGACCCGCCGAACTGCGACAGGATTCTGTCCACGGCGGCAATCAGCATAAAGAACATCATGATGTACATGATGATTTCGTTAATTCCCATAGCCCTTACTCCCTGCCATTTATGATTTGTAGGCCGGATAAGACGTTTACGTCGCCTCCGGCATTAACGCCGTGTTATTTCCGGATGGCGGTGCGAGCACCTTATCCGGCCTACAGGCATTACCCGGCAGCCGCGTACAGGTCGATAATCTGTGCCTGTGTGGCGGTGCGTGGGTTACTGCGCAGACAAATATCCTCCAGCGCGGCTTGCGCCCACGCGCTGTAGTGTTCGGGTTTGGCGCCAGCGTCAGCCAGCCGTTTGCTCTGCCCTACTTCGGCAATCAGCTCGCTCACCGCCGCAATCGCATCGTGATCGTCCGATTTCTTATTGGTTAGCGCCCGACCGATTTGACTGAAGCGTTCGCGGCATACCATCCGGTTAAAGCCCATGACCGTTGGCAGCAGCATGGCGTTGGCCTGGCCGTGCGGAATATGCAGCGCCGCCCCTGGCTGGTGCGCCATCGCATGACACAGCCCCAGACCAGCGCTGGAAAAGGCCATTCCCGCCATACAGGAGGCCAGTAACATATTTTCACGCGCCGCCAGATCGTGGCCGTAACCCACGGCTTTCGGCAGCGATTTGCCAATCATCGCTATCGCGCCAATCGCCAGGCTGTCGGTAAACGGCGTGGCGTTGAGCGCGCTGTAGGCCTCAATCGCATGCGTCAGCGCATCGATACCGGTCATCGCCGTCACATTTGGCGGAACGCCTTCGGTCACGGCAGCATCAAGAATCGCCACATCCGGCATTAGTGACGCGTGTGCCAGTACCTGCTTGCGCCCGCTGACCGCGTCGATAATCACCGTCACGTTGGTGGTTTCAGAACCGGTTCCGGCGGTGGTCGGCACCGCAATCAGCGGCAGACGCGGGCGTAATGTACTGTGCTCGGTCATGGCGCTCAGCGTCTGATCAGGGTTAGTCACCAGCAGGGCGACCGCTTTCGCCGCGTCCAGCACCGAACCGCCGCCAAAGGCCACTACGCCGTCGCACGCCGCCTCACGCAGTTGCGCCACCGCCGCGCAGACTTCGGTGATGCACGGCTCGCCTGGCGGACACGGCCAGACCGTCATCGCCACGCCTTTCATCGCCAGGCTGCGTGCCAGCGGCGCGGTCATTCCCGCCTGATGCAGAAAGCTGTCGACCATCACAAACAAATGGCTTACGCCTCGCGCTTGCGCTTCCTGGCCGCAGGCGCCGAGCGCCCCAAGCCCGCATAGCGTGACCGGCGGTACGCTGAACGTTTTCACCCGTTGTAGATTCAGGGTGTCGAATGCCTGAAACAGCGCCGTCTGTAGTTCAGCTTGCATAGAGTCCCTCCGCTTTCGCTCTCCCGCTGTTAGCTATCGCCAGCGGGGTCATAAACAGGCTGTGCTGCGGTAAATGCACCTGTAACTCCGGGAAACGCTGGCGAAATAACGCCTCCACGCCCGGCTGCATACAGGAACCGCCCGCCAGCCATAAATCAGCAATTCCTTGCCCTTCAATGTGGCGAGCAACGATTTCCGCCATCTTTTCGTACACCGGCTTCACTACCGGCCAAATCTCCTGCGCATTGCTGCGCTTGTACTGTTCCGCCTCTTCCAGGGGAATACGGCGGTTGCCCGCCAGCGTCAGGGAGATATGGTGCCCGCCAGTGGCTTCATCGGCGGAGTAAGTCACCTTGCCCTGTTTGACGATGGCAATGCCGGTAGTGCCGCCGCCAATATCCACCACGCCTGCATTATCAAGCGCCAGCAGATCCGCTACCGCCGTCGGTTCATCCAGTACGTGGCTGACTTCTAACCCGGCAGACTCCAGCACGTTGATCGAAATACGCGGGTCGGTGCCCGGCGGGAACGAGGTCGCCGCGTGGGTAAAGCGGCAGCCGAGCTGCTGTTCAAGGGTGTCGAGATGGCGGCGCACGATAGTGACGGCGCCGAAGAAATCCCAGACGATGCCGTCACGCACGACGTCGGCCCAGTCAAGGCACACCGCCACCGGCTGCGCGTTGCCGTCGACCACCATCGACACCACGTCGCAGGTGCCCAAATCGACGCCCAGCCACAGCGGTGTATCGCTGGCGGCGGGCGTCTGGTTACACAGGGCCGCCGCTTTTTGCAGTCTTGGGGTGAGCCAGAGTTGTTCGTCGTGCGCCATGAGTCATCCCTTATACAATGCGAAACGCATCCACCAGCACGCATCGACGCAGCCGCACAAAGGTACGTGCGCTGGTCACGCCTTCGCCGGTTGGCGTAGTGATAGTCATGGTGGTCCAGCCTTCTCCGCCCAATCCAAGCCCGGCAATGCACGGCCCGTTTTTGACGAAAATGCTGGTGTCGATGGCGTTCGCCATCTGGTTCATGTTGTCGATATTGCGCGAGTGCATCGCCGCCGTATGGTGGCAACCGCCTTCAAGCTGAACCGCCAGGGCGATGGCTTCTTCGACGTTGGCGACCCGTACCACCGGCAGTACCGGCATCATCATTTCAGTGACAGCAAACGGATGGTTAGCTGGCGTTTCCACAAACAGCAGGCGCGTTTGATCCGGGACGTTCAGGCCAATGGCTGCGGCGATCTTGCCCGCGTCACGACCGACCCAGTCACGGCTGACGGTGCCTTTGCCGCGCTCATCAATATTCTTCAGCAGCACCGGCTGGAGCTGTTCGGCCTGAGCGGCGGTCAGTTTCACCGCGTGCTGACCTTCCATCAGACGCATCAGCTCGTCGGCGACGCTATCCACCACAATCAGCACTTTTTCGTCGGCACAGATGATGTTGTTATCAAACGACGCGCCTTTGACGATGGATTGTGCAGCGCGCGGCAGGTCGGCGGTCTCATCCACCACCACCGGGGGATTACCGGCACCGGCGGCGATCAGGCGTTTATTAGTATGTTTACGCGCCGCGTCCACCACCGCTTCGCCGCCAGTCACCACCAGCAGGCCAATACCGGGATATTTGAATAACCGCTGGGCGGTTTCGATATCCGGGTTCGCCACGGTGACCAGCAGATTTTCCGGGCCGCCGGCGGCGACCACCGCCTGATTGAGGAGGGTGATTGCCCGCTGAGAGACCTTTTTAGCCGCCGGATGCGGGGCAAACACGACGCTGTTGCCTGCGGCAATCAGGCTGATGGCGTTATTAATCACCGTCGCCGCCGGATTGGTGGACGGCGTGACCGAGGCCACCACGCCCCACGGCGCATTTTCAATCAGCGTCAGGCCGTTATCGCCGGTCAGCACCTGCGGAGATAAACACTCGACGCCCGGCGTGCCGCGCGCCTGCGCCACGTTTTTAGCAAATTTATCGTCAACGCGCCCCATGCCGGTTTCGCTGACGGCAAGCTCCGCTAATTCTCGGGCGTGTTTTTCGCCCGCCTCGCGAATGGCATGAATAGCAAGCTGGCGCATCGCCACGCTCTTCAGCCCCTGCTGGGCCCGTTTTGCTGCCGCCACTGCGTCATCCAGGGAGGCAAAAATGCCCATCTCATGAACAGTGCTGGCCGGCTGGCTGCTGTCTTTCATTTTCAGCAGTACCGCTTTCACCACCTGTTCAATATCCTGTTGATTCATGATGTTCAGTCCTATTTATGGAAAACCACTTTCCCGCCAGCCACCACTTCATCGACGATGCCAATGACGCACAGATCGACCGGTGATAATTCGCTGCGATGCGCCTGGCGTGCGGAACTGCCGCTGACCAGCAGTACCCACTCTCCGGTTCCCGCCCCGATACTGTCGATAGCGACGGCACACTGCCCGTCGGGGTTGCCCTGGGCATCGATCATTTCCACCATCAGCAATTTGTCATGCGCCAGTCCCTGATGGCGGACGGTACATACGATTTGTCCTGTGACGACTGCCAGTTTCATATCCGCCTCCATGGATTGCCCGTTGGGTCGTAGGCCTTGAATCTGCGCACCATCAGGCAATGGCGCGCATTCATGCCGGATGGCGACGCTGCGCGTCTTATCCGGCCTACCATCAAATGTTGCTGTCGCCTTTGAAGCTGATCGGGAACACTTCTTCCAGATCGCCGTGCGGGCGTGGAATCACGTGTACGGAGACCAGCTCGCCAATGCGCTGCGCCGCAGCGGCGCCAGCATCGGTTGCGGCTTTGCACGCCGCCACGTCGCCACGCACCATGGCCGTACACAGGCCACCGCCAATCTGCTTCACGCCGACCAGCTTCACGCGCGCGGCTTTTACCATCGCATCTGAGGCCTCAATCAGCGCAACCAGGCCCCGGGTTTCAATCATTCCTAATGCTTCCATCGTGTTTTCCTCTCATTAAAGGGGTCCAGAACGGGACCGTTCATTCAACCAGTGTGTGTAAGCTGTGTTCGCGGCTCACGTCAGCCTGGCGCGGCACGGCTGCCACCAACGCCAGTTCGATAATTTCCTGCACGCTACAGCCTCGGGAGAGGTCGTGAAGCGGCGCGGCAAGCCCCTGAATTAGCGGCCCAACAGCGCGATAGCCTCCCAGACGCTGAGCGATTTTGTAGCCAATATTGCCCGCCTCCAGCGACGGGAAAATCATCACGTTGGCGCGGCCTTGCAGCGGGCTGTCAGGCGCTTTTTGCGCGGCGACCTCCGGGACGAAAGCGGCGTCAAACTGCAATTCACCGTCCACAAGCAGTTGCGGCGCACGTTCGCGAACGAGCTCTGTCGCCTGCTGCACGTTGGCAACATTGGGGTGACGGGCGCTGCCGTTGCTTGAAAATGACAGCATCGCCACGCGCGGCTCTTCGCCGGTAATGGCCCGCCAGGTGTCGGCGCTGGCGATAGCGATATCCGCCAGCTGCGCCGCCGTCGGCTGCGGCACTACGCTGCAATCGGCGAACCCTAATGCCGGGCCGGCATACTGCGGCAGCATCAGGAAAATAGACGATAATGTTTTGCACCCGGGTTGCAGGCCAATCACCCGCAGCCCTGCGCGCAGCACGTTCGCCGTTGACGACAGGTTGCCTGCGATACACACATCAGCCTCACCGGCGCTCACCATGGCGGCAGCGAACATTAGCGGGTCGCTAAGCTTTTCCACTGCGTCCGGCGGCGTTTTTTCTCCGGCACGGGCGAGCCAGCGTTGCGCAAAACGCTGGCGCATACTCAGGTTGCTGTGTGGGTCGATGACCTGAATGCCATCCATCGCCATACGATGAGTCAGGGCAAACTGACGCAGCGCAAACGGACTGGCGACCAGAACGGGGCGAGCCAGACCGCACTGTTGCAGGTAATGCGCCGCTTTCAGCACGCGTTCGTCCAGCGCATCGGGAAAGACGACTCTGGCGGGGGCGCGTACCGCCAGTTCGCGGGCGCGTTCAATGATCATGGCTTCTCTCCCAACCGTTGTTGAATTTGGGCGACCGTCAGCGGATGTTTCGCCACGCTCAAAATCATCATCACGTAAACCGTGCTGGAGAGACGGTTTAGCGCCTGTAAAATGTCCGGGCGCAAGACCTCAAAACTACGGGTAATAAACACTTGTGCGGCGAGGGTTTCCGTTTCGCGGACTTTGGTTCGCAGCAGATTAAGCAGCGCCGCATCGCGACCGTGGCTGGCCTCCGGCACCAGGTGATCGTGGTCGAGATAGCGCAGCGGCTGGTGGGAAAGCCGATGCAGCTCATCCTCGTTCAGCCCGACGATAGACTGCGCCGCCAGCGGTTCATCTATAGCGTCGGCGCGCATAATGTTGCCCAGCCGCGAGCGGATATCGAAAAGCCACGGCTGCCAGGGTTCCGCCAGTTCGATTTGTAGCCACACGGTCAGCGCGATGGCGCTGTCGAGCGCGGCGCGAAAGCCGAGGCGCGGGTCGCTTTTGGCGACCATTTTGTCCGCCGTCAGATGGGTCAGCGTATCGGGCTTTTTCACCACCGGCTGGCGGCACAGTTCACAGCAGGCCTGTGGGTGCGTATCGCTACTGGTTAAGCCATGTACCGGCTGCGGCTGCTGTTCGTCATCATCGACAAACAGCTTGCCTTGCGGATCCAGAAACTTAATGCGCAGGCGGCGACTTTCCAGCAGTTCCCGGGCCGAGGGCGTCAGTCGTGCATCAGCGGGCAGATGGATCTCCGATCCTTCGCTGAGCGTATGATTCGCTCTGAGCCACGTTTCGGTGATGAAATCGTTCATACGGATTGCCAGTTCGCAGGCCAGGCGACGTACAGAAAGCGCACGGACGTTGGCGTGCCAAATTCAATGCTGGAGCCTTTAGGGATGAACATGACATCTCCGGCTTTGGCAATCATGGTTTCGCCTTCATGGCGTACATGCAGTTCGCCTTCCAGCACCATGTCGATTTCGTCGTAGTTCAGCGTCCACGGGAAAAAGGCGTTGTCCCACTGCATAAACCCGGCGGCCATGCTGCTGCCGTCCTGCTCTGTAACCAGATCGGTTAAGCCGACGCAGTGCGGTTCGGCGCCGTCGAAGCGGCCAAATTTCACACTGCTGCCGTCAATGACTTTCACGCCGCCTTTACCCGTGACGGAGGTAAAGCTCGGCTGCATCGTCCCCAGTTCCAGCGACTGCTTTTCCTTGAGCACTTTTTCCATCAACTGCGCCACCAGGCTTTCAGTAAACTGCCCTTCCGGGAGCTGCGCGATGATGGCTTCCCGAATGCGCTGGCTTTCGCTTTTACACGCCTGCGCCGATGTGGATGCCGGGACGGGCTCGTCGCATTCGGTAATCGTGAAGCCCAGTAGTTCCGCCACTTCGCGAGCCTCCGGGGTAATAATGCTGGCGCGCAGCACTACCGACATCGCCTGTTCGCCGCGGGCGTGGGCCGCACGAATATCGTTAGCTGTGATAAGTTTTTTCACCTGCCTCTTCCTCCTGTTCACTGAGAGCCGCCAGATAATCCACCAACTGCCTCACGCTTTGCGGGTCGTGGCCGTTGAGCTCGAAAATCGGCTCCCGGAATCCAATCTCGCAAAGCAACTGCCGCGTAGCGGCGACGTCGGCATCCGGCATGTCCGTTTTGCTGATAACGGCGATATGTCGTTTACGGGTTCCAACATCCAATAACCCGGCAGGTAAGCGACTTTCTTTATCGTTTGCCGCGTGGACATAAATCAGCGTGTCCACATCCTGCAACGTGGTAATTAAGGCGTGATACCAACGGGGATGGCTAAAATATTCACCCGGCGTATCGATATCGCCATGATCATTAAATTCCACGGCCTGCGTTTTTCTGGCGAGGGAATAATTTCCCCGTAACGCGTTAAAAAGCGTTGTCTTTCCGGCACCGACCGCGCCGACAAAAGCAATACGTTTCATTACCGCCACCAATTAACTTTTTGTTAACTCACACAGGGTAAAGTTTAATAATCGCCCCAGCCCGCTGACCGTCTGTAATAGCGCTTCTTCTACTGCGCCGACGGTGCCATAAATCACCAGCGCGCCGCTAAATCTGTCGAGAAAACCGATGTGTACATCCGCAGCCTTCATCGCTAAATCGCCAGCGATCATCGCCGTTTCCCCCGGCGTTAAGGTCATAATGCCAATCGCGCCAGCATCGGGAACGCCGATCTTTTTCGCCAGTTCTTCACCAGGGTGCGCAATGAGATGCGCCAGCGTGACCTGTTTGCCCGGCACAAATTCCTGAATAATGCGTTCTTTATTCATTGCTCACCGTCTCCACTGAAACTGCCGTCATCGTGGCAATTTTTTGTCGGAGTAAATAACAAAATTCGGCAAGGTGATGTAAAAGGTGAGGTAGATCACTAAGAGAAAGAAAATAAAAGGGACTTCTGTCGAAGGTGTTAACGATAAATATCGTGGTGCATCACATTTTCAGGCGTCATTCTGAATTTAAGCTTGTTCCTCAATAAATACCCACCGGCTATTCTTTGTATTACTATTATTGATAAAAATAATGCGTATCACTCGATTTGTGCATAGTACAGATTCAGTGAAATAAGTAGGGGTAACGCAATAGGTTCCAGAATATCCCCACCCGAGCCTTTCATACCATGGCGAAGCCCAGCGGCGCATAAAAAAAGCGCAGGAGAACCTGCGCCAGAAGAGAGAGTAATGCGTTATTAAAGCGGCGTGGTTTGCGCTTCAACTACCGCTAACGCCACCATATTCACGATACGACGTACAGAGGCGATCGGCGTTAATACATGTACCGGTTTAGACACGCCCATCAGGACCGGGCCGACCGTGACGCCTTCGGAACTGGAGACGCGGAGTAAGTTGTAACTAATGCGGGCGGCTTCCATATTCGGCATCACCAGAATATTGGCGGCTCCCTTCAGCGGGCTATCCGGCATCCGGTCATTACGAATACTTTCCACCAACGCCGCATCACCGTGCATCTCACCGTCAATCATCAGATCGGGCGCTCGTTCGCGTACCCGCTCAAGGGTTTCGCGCATTTTGCTGGCGGACAGCGAATTTGAGGAACCAAAGTTAGAGTGCGACAACAGCGCGACTTTCGGCTCAATACCAAAGCGGCGAACGGTTTCCGCCGCCATTACGGCGATCTCCGCCAACTGTTCCGGCGTGGGATCTTCGTTAACATAAGTATCGGCGATAAAAGTGTTGCCGCTTGGCAGCAGTAAGGCGTTCATCGCCCCTGCCGTATGCACGCCGTCACGGTAGCCAAAGACGGCTTTCACGACGCTGAAATGCTCATGGTAGTCGCCGATGGTGCCGCAGATCATCGCATCCGCTTCCCCACGCTGCACCATGATCGCGCCAATGGCCGTATGGTTGCCGATCATCGCACGCTGCGCCTGTTCCTGAGTTACCCCGCGACGCTTCATGATCTGGTAATACTCGCTCCAGTACTCTTTGAAGCGCGGATCGGATTCATTATTCACGATCTCGAAATCAACGCCCGCTTTGATCTGTAACCCCAGTTTCTGGATACGCATTTCGATCACGCTCGGACGTCCGATCAGGATGGGCTTCGCCAGCCCCAGGGTTATCAACTCCTGAGTTGCGTGCAGCACGCGCGCCTCTTCCCCTTCCGGCAGCACTACGCGCTTCGGATCTTTGCGTGCCTGCGAGAAGATCGGCTTCATGAACAGGTTAGTTTTGTAGACAAACTCGGTCAGTTTATCGATATAGGCATCAAAGTCAGCAATCGGGCGCGTCGCCACGCCGGAATCCATTGCCGCTTTCGCGACCGCCGGAGCGATTTTGACAATCAGACGCGGGTCAAACGGTTTCGGAATAATGTATTCCGGCCCAAAGCTCAGGTCCTGATCGCCATAGGCCGAGGCCACCACTTCGCTCTGTTCGGCGTGCGCCAGCTCGGCAATCGCACGGACCGCCGCCAGTTTCATCTCTTCGTTGATCGCCGTCGCGCCGACGTCCAGTGCGCCGCGGAAGATAAACGGGAAGCACAATACGTTGTTCACCTGGTTCGGGTAGTCGGAACGACCGGTACAGATGATGGCGTCCGGACGCACTTCTTTCGCCAGCGGCGGCAGAATTTCCGGTTCCGGGTTAGCCAGCGCCAGAATCATTGGCGCGCGGGCCATTTTCTTCACCATCTCCTGAGTCAGCACTTTCGGGCCTGAACAGCCGAGGAAAATATCCGCGCCGTCAATGACCTCATCCAGCGTGCGCTTGCCGCTGTCGTCCACCGCATAGGCCGCTTTGGTCTCCGCCATATTCGGCTCACGGCCTTTGTAAATAACGCCTTTGGAGTCGCACACCACGATGTTGTGCTTTTGCATCCCCAACGCGACCAGCAGGTTCATACAAGCGATTGCCGCCGCCCCTGCGCCGGAGACGACCATCCGCACGTCGGAAATATTTTTCTCTACGACTCGCAGGCCATTAAGAATGGCGGCCGTACTGATGATCGCCGTTCCGTGCTGATCGTCATGGAAAACCGGGATGTTCATGCGCTCGCGCAGTTTCTGTTCAATATAGAAACATTCCGGCGCTTTAATGTCTTCGAGGTTAATGCCGCCAAAGGTCGGCTCCAGCGCTGCGACCACATTGATAAATTTGTCCGGATCAAGCTCATCGACTTCAATGTCAAACACATCGATGCCGGCGAATTTTTTAAACAGAACGCCTTTGCCTTCCATGACCGGCTTGCCGGCCAGCGCGCCGATGTTGCCTAACCCCAGCACCGCTGTACCGTTGGAAATGACCGCGACAAGGTTGCCGCGCGCGGTGTATTTGTAGGCTGCCAGCGGATCTTTTTCGATTTCCAGGCAGGGCGCCGCCACGCCAGGCGAGTAAGCCAACGCCAGATCGCGTTGGGTGGCAAGGGGCTTAGTCGGAGAAACCTGAATTTTACCGGGTACCGGAAATTCGTGGAAATCAAGGGCGCTTTGTTTTAACTGCTCATCCATCTTGTTGTTCCTTTCACGTATCGTTCAAAAAGTGACGCGGCCTGGTGCGCCGCACATTATCACCGTACTGCGCAACACAAACTTTGAAGGTCTGCAAACTATCACGACGCGGCGCAAGAGTTTGTTATCAACTTATAACGGCCATGTTACCTGCTTATACCAGCAATACCATGCCTGTCTGCTATGCTTTTTGGTTATGTAGTGTATCAATCTTTCAGAAGTGTGAATCAACACACTCATCTAACACTTTACTTTTCAAGGAGTATTTCCTATGAACCAGCTAGACGGCATCAAACAATTCACTACCGTCGTCGCCGACAGCGGCGACATCGAGTCCATCCGCCACTACCAGCCGCAGGATGCCACGACAAATCCCTCTTTACTGCTGAAAGCCGCCGGACTTGAGCAGTATGGTCATTTGATTGAGGATGCGATTGCCTGGGGGAAAAAACACGGCGGTACGCAGGAACAGCAGGTTGCGGCAGCCAGCGATAAACTGGCGGTTAATTTTGGCGCGGAAATACTGAAAAGTATTCCCGGTCGCGTCTCCACTGAAGTCGACGCGCGGTTATCGTTCGATAAAGAAAAAAGTATCGAGAAAGCACGCCATCTGGTGGATCTCTACCAGCAGCAGGATGTTGATAAATCACGCATTCTGATCAAGCTCGCCGCGACCTGGGAAGGTATTCGCGCCGCCGAACAGCTCGAAAAAGAAGGCATTAATTGCAACCTGACGTTGTTGTTCTCTTTTGCCCAGGCGCGCGCCTGCGCCGAAGCGGGCGTCTATTTAATCTCTCCGTTCGTGGGCCGAATTTACGACTGGTATCAGACGCGTAGTCCACTGGAGCCGTATGTCGTGGAGGAAGATCCCGGCGTGAAATCGGTACGCAATATCTACGATTACTTTAAACAACATCGCTATGAAACCATCGTGATGGGCGCAAGTTTCCGCCGTACTGAGCAAATCCTCGCGCTAACCGGCTGCGATCGACTGACTATCTCCCCTAACCTGCTTAAAGAGCTGAAAGAAAAAGAAGAACCGGTGATCCGTAAACTGGTGCCTTCCTCGCAGATGTTCCACCGTCCTACGCCAATGACGGAAGCGGAGTTCCGCTGGGAACATAATCAGGACGCGATGGCCGTAGAGAAGCTGTCGGAAGGTATCCGTCTTTTTGCCGTTGACCAGCGCAAACTGGAAGACCTGCTTGCCGCCAAACTATAAACCTTGCATGGAGTGATTTATGTCCCGTAAAGACCTTGCCAATGCGATTCGTGCGCTGAGCATGGATGCCGTTCAAAAAGCCAATTCCGGGCACCCCGGCGCGCCGATGGGGATGGCGGATATCGCTGAAGTGCTATGGAACGATTTTCTTAAACATAACCCCACCGATCCGACCTGGTATGACCGTGACCGTTTTATCCTTTCCAACGGTCACGCCTCCATGCTGCTCTATAGTCTGCTGCATTTAACCGGTTATGACCTGCCGCTGGAGGAGTTAAAAAACTTCCGTCAACTGCACTCTAAAACGCCTGGTCACCCGGAGATTGGCTATACGCCCGGCGTTGAAACCACCACCGGGCCGCTGGGCCAGGGGCTGGCGAATGCCGTCGGGCTGGCGATTGCCGAGCGTACGTTAGGCGCACAGTTCAACCGGCCGGACCATGAGATTGTCGACCACTACACCTATGTCTTTATGGGCGACGGCTGTCTGATGGAGGGGATCTCGCATGAGGTGTGTTCGCTGGCTGGTACGCTGGGACTGGGCAAACTGATCGGCTTTTATGATCACAACGGCATCTCCATTGATGGCGAAACCGAAGGCTGGTTTACCGACGATACCGCCAAACGTTTTGAAGCCTACCACTGGCATGTCGTGCATGACATTGACGGGCACGATCCGGAGGCGGTGAAAAAAGCCATTCTCGAAGCCCAGAGCGTAAAAGATAAACCTTCGCTAATTATCTGTCGGACGGTGATAGGTTTTGGCTCGCCGAATAAAGCCGGGAAGGAGGAGTCGCACGGCGCGGCGCTGGGCGAAGAAGAGGTGGCGCTGACTCGCCAGAAGCTGGGATGGCATCATCCGGCGTTTGAGATCCCAAAAGAGATTTACCGCGCGTGGGATGGCCGTGAAAAAGGCGAGAAAGCGCAGCAGCAGTGGCAGGAAAAGTTTGCTGCTTATGAGAAGGCTTATCCTGAGCTGGCCGCGGAGTTTACCCGCCGGATGAGCGGCGGACTGCCGGAGACATGGGAATCCGCCACGCAAAAATTTATTAACGACTTGCAGGCTAATCCGGCCAAAATCGCCACCCGTAAAGCATCGCAAAATACGCTCAATGCCTACGGTCCCCTGTTGCCGGAACTGTTGGGTGGATCGGCAGATCTGGCGCCGAGCAACCTGACTATCTGGAAAGGTTCGACCTCGTTGAAAGAGGATCCGGCAGGTAATTACATCCACTATGGCGTGCGCGAATTCGGCATGACCGCCATTGCTAACGGCATCGCCCACCACGGCGGCTTTGTACCGTATACCGCCACGTTTCTGATGTTTGTCGAATATGCGCGTAACGCGGCGCGTATGGCGGCCTTAATGAAAGCCCGGCAGATTATGGTCTATACCCACGACTCCATCGGTTTGGGCGAAGATGGCCCGACGCACCAGGCCGTGGAACAACTGGCGAGCCTGCGCTTAACGCCTAACTTCAGCACCTGGCGTCCCTGCGATCAGGTTGAGGCGGCAGTCGGTTGGAAGCTGGCCATTGAACGTCAGCACGGGCCGACGGCGTTGATTCTCTCGCGGCAGAATCTGGCGCAGGTGGAACGCACGCCGGAACAGGTGAAAGCGATTGCCCGCGGCGGTTATATTCTGAAAGATAGCGGCGGCAAGCCGGATATCATTCTGATCGCTACCGGATCGGAAATGGAAATTACCCTCCAGGCGGCGGAAAAATTGACTGGCGAGGGGCATAACGTTCGCGTGGTGTCGTTGCCTTCAACGGATATTTTCGATGCGCAGGACGAGGCATATCGCGAATCAGTGCTACCGGCGCACGTGACCGCCCGCGTCGCGGTGGAAGCCGGTATAGCCGACTACTGGTATAAATATGTTGGCCTAAAAGGCGCAATTATCGGCATGACGGGATACGGTGAATCCGCTCCGGCTGACAAACTGTTCCCGTATTTTGGCTTTACCGTGGAAAATATTGTAGAAAAAGCCCGCCGGGTGCTAAACATCAAAGGCTAAGGCGAGCGTTAGCAACACAGACTTTGCACAGTCTGCAGACCTGTTCTGTAGGCTGTGCAAAATTACTTCGTAGACTCAGGCGCATCTGACTGCCCGATGACGACCTCATCAATGGATTTATGGCACATCAGGCAAAAGGCCTTTTTTTTATGCGCCTGCAATGTTGAATCCCACGCCGCTGATCCGCCTTCTTTATTCACTTTTTCTCTTATCGCCGCCAGCCGATCTATTTCATAATAAGCGCTCAGGCAGCCACAATGGGGGCATAATACGGGGCCATTATTTATTTTCATACTATTTCCTGCTGTGGTGAGGCTATCGGGTAAAGTAACAATCCTACCGTAACGTAGCAATCTCTATACCATAAATGAAACCTCAATAGGTGTATCCCTATTCTGAAAAGGGGATAACAACCAGGATTCAACGCGTGATCCACAGCGTAGGCCAGGCATCCGGCCCGTGCCAGTTATCGCAGCTCGGTTCTTCGGCATAACGTACCAGACGAAAACGATCGCCATCATAACGCCAGCGCGTCTGGATACCACAGTCGGTTAACCCCCGCCCTTTCGCCAACGTCACCAGCTCGCGCGTTTTCTCGTCAAAGAAGGCGTTCATCAACTCCATGTCATTACTTTCGACGCCGCGATTAAACGGCAGCCGCAAACGTACGGCGCGCGAGACGAGCGTTTTTTTGCGTGAAACTACCCAGGCGAGATCAATAGTGTTATAGGCGCCGGCTTCGCAGTTAACAATCAATAACGCTTTATCATCCGTCAACGCGCTGACCTGCGTCTCGCGACGCAGCGGGTCAAGCGAACAACGAATGCCGTTTACCCGCCATGCTGCGTAGTCCAGCAGATCGTCGCGTTCTTCCTCACTCAGCGGTACGGGCGTTGGATTAATCACGGCGATCCCCTTTAATGCCGGTGCCGGGGGCACGCTGAGCGGCGGTTCGTTTCCTTTTTCAATCCAGGCGGTTTCGCTGCCCACACGTTTTTGTTGCGCGTCGATAAACAGTAATGCCGATTTTAATCCCGCCAGCGAAAGCGTCTGAACGCCGTTTTTTAAGGTGATGGCCTGCGCATCCTGAATCGTCTGTAAAAATGCGGTGATGGTGGCAGGATCGCCGGTCATGAGATGCCAGGGCGACACGCGCCAGTGTGGACTGTTGAACGAAAGCGGTTTGCCATCCAGCAATAAGCGAGGCGCAATTGCGGCTTCTTTAGCGTCGGGCGGCGCCAAACCGCCGCGATCGATACGCAGTACCGCATCGGTACGCGCCCCGGCGCTGCGGCTTAATGTCATCACCAGCCCATGATGTTCGCCAGTATTGCGCGCTACGCAAAAATTTTGGTTATTGCAGGTGACCTGCCAGTCGGAAAAAGTCCGTTGCGCTGGCGCAGCCCACAGTAGCTGGACCGGCAACAGGCCAAACAGACAAAAAAGAATAACGCGGTAGCGCATGAACGGAACAACCCCAGATTCAGAACAACACAGCTAAGGCGGTATCTTCCTTGCGCGCCTCAGGGTTCTCAATCAGATTTATCGGATTGGTCTTTTTTGTGTAAAGAAATATATTTCTTTTTTTTCAGTCCATTAGATGAGACGTCTGTAAATAGTTAAGCAATAACACGGTCTTACCGTCCCGAATCTCGCCTGAGCGCACCATTTCCAGCGCCCGGGAAAACGGCAGTTCAAGCACCTCAATCTCTTCGTCCTCCACGCCGCCGCCGATGCTGGCACGCTCGCTATCATGATATTCGGCAATGAAGAAATGAATCAGCTCCGTGACGCCGCCTGGCGACATATAAAGCTCAAATATCTTGCGTACCTCACCAACGTCATACCCTGTCTCTTCAATGGCCTCTTTACGGATACAGACCTCCGGCTCGTCGTTATCAAGCAGGCCAGCGCAGGTTTCAATTAACATACCGTCTTGATTACCGTTGACCCATGTTGCCACGCGAAACTGACGAACCAGAAGCACGGTTTTTTTAGTTGAGTTGTAAAGCAGAATGGTTGCGCCATTCCCGCGATCATAAACCTCACGCTTGTGACGGATAACCTCGCCATTACGACGGGTCAGGTCATAGGTAATGTTGCGCAGAGTAAAATAATTATCAGAAAGAATTTTATCCTTAATAAGCGTAATGGTTTGCGACATGCTGGCTCCAGGGTGTAAAAAGAGCATTAATATTACGCCGTGAGGCCGGTTTTGTCTGCTGAAGGGTTAATCCTTAATGCCAACTGAACGGACGTACAGCCATATTTTTCTGTCACTGCCATGACCATATTCTGCTTCTCCGGGCCGCAGAGTCCATGCTCGCGATATGATTTGACGGCCGGAGTGAGACTGAGGGAATCATCATGAAATTTACTCTCGTTGCGACGGTTCTACTGACGTTTTCCCTTTCAGCTTTTGCCGTTGAGTATCCGGTATTGACCACCGCGAGCCCTGATCAGGTGGGGTTTGATAGCCAAAAACTTCACCGACTTGATGGCTGGATTCAAAATCAAATTGATGCCGGATATCCCAGCATCAATCTTCTGGTGATAAAAGATAATCATATTGTTCTACAAAAAGCTTGGGGCTATGCCAAAAAATATGACGGTTCCACGCTGTTAGCCCATCCCATTCGGGCGACCACTAACACGATGTATGACCTGGCTTCAAACACAAAAATGTATGCCACTAACTTTGCATTGCAAAAACTGGTGTATGAAGGAAAAATAGATGTCAATGATTTGGTATCAAAATACATCCCCGGCTTTAAGGATATGCCTGGGGATAAAATAAAAGGCAAAGATAAACTCCGCATTATTGATATTCTTCATCACGTCGCGGGCTTTCCTGCCGACCCACAATATCCTAATAAAAACGTCGCCGGTAAATTATTCTCACAGAGTAAAAGCACTACTCTGGAGATGATTAAAAAGACACCGCTGGAATATCAACCTGGGTCGAAGCATATCTACAGCGACGTGGATTATATGATTCTTGGTTTTATCATTGAATCGATAACGGCAATGCCATTAGATCGCTACGTCGAAACCACCATTTATAAACCGCTCGGATTAAAACATACCGTCTTTAACCCGCTGATGAAAGGCTTCACGCCGCCGCAAATCGCCGCAACGGAACTACACGGCAACACGCGTGACGGCGTGATTCATTTCCCCAATATTCGCACCAATACACTATGGGGCCAGGTGCATGACGAAAAAGCCTGGTACTCAATGGGCGGCGTTTCAGGACACGCCGGACTGTTTTCTGACACCCATGATATGGCTGTGTTAATGCAAGTCATGCTCAATGGGGGCGGCTACGGTAACGTGAAGCTATTCGACGACAAAACGGTTGCGCAGTTTACTCGCCGCTCGCCAGAAGACGCTACCTTTGGTCTGGGGTGGCGCGTTAACGGCAACGCCTCAATGACCCCCACGTTCGGGGTATTAGCCAGTCCGCAAACGTATGGACATACCGGATGGACCGGAACGCTGACGTCTATCGATCCGGTTAATCATATGGCGATTGTGATTTTAGGTAACAGGCCGCACTCGCCGGTAGCAAATCCTAAAGTGAATCCAAATGTTTTTGTCAGTGGATTATTACATGCGGCGACATATGGCTGGATTGTTGACCAGATATATGGTTCCTTAAAATAAAAATTAAGAGCCTGTCCCACCAGGCGTTATTGACGCAGCCAGTTTGGACACGGACAGCGCGCAAAAACCGCAGCGTACACGTAGTACGTGAGGTTTGACTCGCTACGCTCGCCCTTCGGGCCGCCGCAAGCGGCGTTCAAAACGCTAACGCGTTTTGGCGAGCACTGCCCAGGACCAAAATGGCAAGTAAAATAGCCCTAATGGGATAGGCTCTAAGAAGGGATTCTGATAGCGTCCCTTCCTTCAATTTACACTCTATTTTCAATACTAAGATTGGCCTCATCAGGCCTGTTAAACGTCGACCCGACGGGAAAATGTTTATCGCAGGGCGTCCAGCCCTGCGAGCGTCAACATTTCTGCAAACGGAGTAAGGTTAGCCAATAAGTTTAAGATTTTTTATCACTCAATCATTTAACCGTTCCAGGCCTTAACCGGCCTACAAATACGATTATTTAGCTAACCAGTCGAGTATCCCCTGCGCGGCATGTCGGCCTTCTGCCATCGCCGTCACCACCAGATCGGCGCCGCGCACCGCATCGCCGCCAGCGAAAATTTTCGGGTTGGACGTCTGGTAACGAAACTCGCTCTCGACGCTGGCGGCAATACGTCCCCAGTTATCCACCTTCACGCCATGCGATTCCAGCCACGACATACCATGCGGATGAAAACCAAACGCCATAATGACCGCATCCGCCGGCATCACGAACTCGCTGTCCGGTACAGGTACCGGGCGGCGTCGCCCCTGACCATCCGGTTCGCCAAGCCGCGTACGCAAAAAGCGAATACCGCTGGCGCGCCCGTGCGTATCCAGCACCAACTCAACCGGCTGAACGTTAAATTCAAAGTTCGCGCCCTCTTCCCGCGCGTTTTTCACCTCTTTTTTCGACCCCGGCATATTGGCCTCATCGCGGCGATAAGCGCAGGTGACGTTAGCAGCGCCATGACGCAGCGCCGTACGTACGCAGTCCATTGCGGTGTCACCGCCGCCCAGCACAACCACGTTAAGGCCCGCAGTATCAATAAACGGCTCGTCAGGCAACGCCGGAAGCCCCATCACCTGTTTGGTATTGGCGATGAGGAATGGTAACGCATCATATACCCCCGGCGCGTCTTCATTCGGTAAATCAGCCTTCATGGAACGATAGGTTCCTACCCCGACAAAGACGGCGTCATAACTCTCCAGCAGCGTCTCCAGAGAAATATCTTTCCCTACTTCGCAGTTAAGCTCGAAACGAATCCCCATCGCGCTGAAGATTTCCCGACGGCGCGCCAGCAGAGATTTATCCAGTTTGAAAGCCGGAATACCAAAGGTGAGCAAACCGCCGATTTCCGGATGGCGATCGTAGACGGTGGCGCTTACGCCATGGCGCGCCAGCACGTCAGCGCAGGCAAGACCTGCCGGCCCGGCGCCGATAATCGCCACGCGCTTATCGCTCTTCTGTACGTCCGACAGGTCGGGACGCCAGCCTTTGCTCAGAGCGCGATCGGAGATATAGCGCTCAATGTTGCCGATGGTAACCGCGCCATACTCATCGCGGAGTGTACACGCGCCTTCGCATAGCCGGTCCTGCGGACAGACGCGCCCGGTAATTTCCGGCAGACAGTTGGTCTGGTGGGAAAGCTCTACCGCCGCATCAATATCGCCGGCTTTCACCAGTTCGATCCACTGGGGAATATGGTTATGCAGCGGACAGGCCCATTCGCAGATACTGTGTTCCCCGCATGTGAGGCAGCGGGCCGCTTCACGCTCCGCCTGCGCGGCGCGAAACGGCAGATAAATTTCCTCAAAGGTGGTTTTACGCGCTTCAATCGCCAGTTTATCCGGTTCGCCGCGCGGCGGCGTCGCCTGCATACGCTCGACTTTGCTGCTTGCTGTCCCACTGTGTTGTGTATCCACGGTATGCCAGGGGCGAATCTCCTGCCGGGCGGTACGCAGCCGTCGCGTTTTAGCCAGACGGGTCAACGAGTCTTCGGTGACCAGTTGCAGCGCATCCGCCGGGCAATTTTCCACACAGGCCGGACCCTGTTCACGTCCCTGACACAGATCGCATTTATGCGCGCTGGCTTTGAACTGGTTTGGCGCGACGGGCGTCAATACCATCTGCATGGTGCCGAATGGGCAGGCGACGACGCAGGATTTACAGCCGATACACTTCTGCGCATTGACCTGCACGCTGTCGTTAATATGCGCGATCGCGCCGTTCGGACAGCTACGGGCGCAGGGCGCATCTTCGCAATGGTGACATGTAACCGCGCTGCGCTGGCGCTGATGTTTGATGACAGTAATTCGGGGCTGATAGCGCTGTGACGTCAGGACATGTCGCTCATCATTGTGAGCCATTACGCAGGCGACCTCGCAGGCATGGCAGCCCAGACACTGCTGGCTATTGGCCATAATAAAACGATTCATGGCATCCTTCTGTTTTGGTTGTAAAAACCTTATTCTTTATATGAGCATTGTTATTAACTGACGAAGGCGGGGTCGGCAATGTTCATCTGCCCAGGAAGCACAACTATCTGTCCAGAACCTGTGGCAGATCAATTTATTTCAAAGCAAATGCGATTGCGATTCAGCTAAATGCGGGGAGTGCCAGCGTGACGGTTAAACGCCCGGTCTCAGCCAGTCTGGCTAAGGCTTTTTTCTATATTGTGCTGTTGTCTATTCTGTCCACCGGCAGCGCATTACTGACGCTGACCAGCAGTTTACGGGATGCCGAAGCGATCAATATCGCTGGTTCGCTACGAATGCAGAGCTATCGGCTGGGTTACGATCTGCAAAGCCGTAGCCCGCAGATTAATGCGCATCGTCAACTTTTCCAGCACGCGCTCAACTCGCCGGTACTGCAAAATCTCAACGCCTGGTATGTGCCGCAGGCGGTGAAAACTCGCTACGCGCGCCTGCACGCCAACTGGCTGGAGATGAATAGCCGCCTACAGGACGGCGACATTGCCTGGTATCAGACCAATATCAACAATTATGTCGATCAAATTGATCTCTTCGTTCTGGCGTTACAGCATTACGCCGAGCGTAAAGTCATGCTGGTCGTCGCCATATCGCTGGCGGGCGGTATCGGCATCTTTACGCTGGTCTTTTTTACCCTACGGCGTATTCGCCAGCAGGTCGTTCGCCCGCTGAATCAACTGGTCACCGCCAGTCAGCGAATTGAACATGGTCAGTTCGCCCCGCTGCCGCTGGATACCAGCTTACCCAATGAGCTGGGATTGTTGGCGAAAACGTTTAGTCAGATGTCGAGCGAGCTGCATAAACTTTACCGTTCGCTGGAAGCCTCGGTGGAAGAAAAAACGCACGATCTGCACGAAGCGCATCGCCGCCTGGAGGTGTTATACCAGTGCTCCCAGGCGCTGAATACCAGCCAAATCGACGTCCACTGTTTTCGCCATATTTTGCAAATTGTCCGTGAACATGACGCCGCCTGGTATCTGGAGTTAACCGTGGGCGATAACTGGCGGATTAGCGAAGGCACGCAAAGCCCCGACCTGCCGATGCAAATGCTGCCAGTGACGATGCAGGACACGGTCTATGGCGAACTCCACTGGCAAAGCCCCAACGTTAATGCCTCTACGCCGCTGCTGAACAGCGTCTCCACGATGCTGGGGCGTGGTTTGTACTTTAATCAGGCGCAAAAACACTTCCAGCAACTTTTGTTAATGGAAGAGCGCGCGACAATTGCCCGTGAGCTACACGATTCGCTGGCGCAGGTACTTTCTTATTTACGTATTCAGTTAACGCTTTTGAAGCGCGCCATTCCAGAAGATAACGCCGGCGCGCAAAGCATCATGGCGGATTTTTCCAGAGCGCTGAACGACGCCTACCGCCAGCTTCGCGAGCTACTCACCACGTTCCGTCTGACGTTACAGCAGGCCGATTTACCCTCCGCATTGCATGAGATGCTGGAAGATTTACAGAGTCAGACCCCGGCCAAACTCACGTTGGATTGCCGTTTACCCACGCTGGCGCTGGATGCGCAAATGCAGGTGCATTTGTTGCAAATTGTGCGTGAAGCGGTCCTGAACGCCATTAAACACGCCAACGCGAGCGAAATCGCCGTGAGCTGCGTCACCGCGCCTGACGGCGATCATACCGTTTATATTCGCGATAATGGCATTGGTATCGGCGAACCGCATGAGCCTGCCGGACACTATGGTCTGAATATAATGCGTGAGCGCGCGGAGCGCCTTGGCGGCACGCTGAATTTTTCGCAACCCTCCGGCGGCGGCACGCTGGTCAGTATCAGTTTTCGCTCCTTCAATAAGGAAGAGAGTCAGTTAACGTAAAGAACGGCAAATCGCCGGAAGGCCAGATGTCAGGCTTTCCGGCGTTGGCACAAAAAGTATGCTGTAAAAGCGCATGATAATTTACATTATCTCCTTTATTTCTCCACGTTTGGCTCGTAGCTTGCCGCTACAGTGAAGCAGTTCAAATCTATAACGATATGTAGAAACACGAGGTTCCCCTTTAATGGCGAATTTTTTTATCGATCGCCCCATTTTTGCCTGGGTGCTGGCTATCCTGTTGTGTCTGACAGGGGCGTTAGCCATTTTTTCTTTACCTGTTGAACAATATCCCGATCTGGCACCGCCCAACGTACGTATTACCGCGAATTATCCGGGAGCGTCGGCGCAAACGCTGGAAAATACCGTAACCCAGGTTATTGAGCAGAATATGACGGGCCTCGATAATCTGATGTACATGTCATCACAAAGTAGCGGCACCGGACAGGCGACCATCACCCTGAGCTTTATTGCGGGAACCGATCCTGATGAGGCGGTTCAGCAGGTGCAAAACCAGTTACAGTCCGCGATGCGTAAACTGCCGCAGGCGGTACAGGATCAAGGCGTCACGGTACGCAAAACGGGCGATACCAATATTTTGACCATCGCTTTCGTCTCTACCGACGGTTCTATGGACAAGCAGGATATCGCCGACTACGTCGCCAGTAATATTCAGGACCCGCTCAGCCGCGTCAACGGCGTCGGCGATATTGACGCTTATGGTTCACAGTACTCTATGCGTATCTGGCTCGATCCGGCCAAATTGAATAGTTTTCAGATGACCACGAAAGACGTGACCGATGCAATTGAGTCGCAGAATGCGCAAATCGCCGTCGGGCAGCTTGGCGGTACGCCTTCGGTCGACAAGCAGGCGCTGAACGCCACCATCAATGCACAGTCGCTGCTGCAAACGCCGCAACAATTTCGCGATATCACCCTGCGCGTTAATCAGGACGGTTCCGAGGTCAAACTGGGCGATGTCGCCACCGTGGAGCTGGGGGCGGAAAAATATGACTACCTCAGCCGTTTTAACGGCAAGCCGGCTTCCGGTCTTGGCGTTAAGCTGGCCTCCGGCGCGAACGAAATGGCGACCGCGAAGCTGGTGCTGGATCGCCTCAACGAGCTGGCGCAGTACTTCCCTCAAGGGCTGGAATACAAGATCGCGTATGAAACCACCTCCTTTGTCAAAGCCTCGATTATCGATGTGGTCAAAACGTTGCTGGAGGCTATCGCGCTGGTTTTCCTGGTGATGTACCTGTTCCTGCAAAACTTTCGCGCCACGCTAATTCCGACGATCGCCGTGCCGGTAGTATTAATGGGCACCTTCTCTGTGCTTTACGCGTTCGGCTACAGTATTAACACATTAACCATGTTCGCGATGGTGCTGGCGATCGGGCTCCTGGTCGACGATGCCATCGTGGTGGTGGAAAACGTCGAACGTATCATGAGCGAAGAAGGGCTCACGCCGCGTGAAGCGACGCGCAAATCCATGGGACAAATCCAGGGGGCGCTGGTCGGTATCGCGATGGTGCTGTCTGCGGTATTCGTGCCGATGGCGTTCTTTGGCGGTACCACCGGGGCGATTTATCGTCAGTTTTCTATCACCATTGTCTCGGCAATGGTGCTGTCGGTGCTGGTCGCCATGATCCTGACGCCGGCGCTGTGCGCAACGTTATTAAAACCGCTGCACAAAGGCGAACAGCACGGGCAACGCGGATTTTTCGGCTGGTTTAACCGTACCTTCAATCGTAATGCCGAACGTTATGAGAAAGGCGTAGCGAAAATTTTGCATCGCAGCCTGCGCTGGATTCTGATTTATGTTCTGTTGCTTGGCGGCATGGTGTTCCTGTTTCTGCGCCTCCCCACCTCCTTTCTGCCGCAAGAAGATCGGGGCATGTTCACTACGTCTATCCAGCTACCGAGCGGTTCTACGCAACAGCAGACTCTGAAAGTCGTTGAAAAGGTTGAAAACTATTACTTCACCCATGAGAAAGACAACATTATGTCGGTCTTCTCGACGGTAGGTTCCGGCCCTGGCGGGAATGGGCAAAACGTCGCACGCATGTTTGTTCGCTTGAAAGACTGGGACGCGCGCGATCCCACCACCGGCTCCTCGTTCGCCATTATTGAGCGGGCGACAAAAGCGTTTAACCAGATTAAAGAAGCTCGCGTCTTCGCCAGCAGCCCGCCGGCAATTAGCGGTCTGGGCAGCTCCGCCGGTTTTGATATGGAATTACAGGATCACGCCGGAGCAGGCCATGACGCGCTGATGGCCGCACGAGATCAACTCATTGAGCTGGCCGGGAAAAACAGTTCCTTGACCCGCGTGCGCCACAACGGCCTGGACGACAGCCCGCAACTGCAAATTGATATTGACCAACGGAAAGCGCAGGCGCTGGGCGTATCGATTGACGATATCAACGACACCCTGCAAACAGCCTGGGGATCGAGCTACGTCAACGACTTTATGGACCGTGGTCGCGTGAAGAAAGTCTATGTTCAGGCCGCAGCGAAATATCGTATGTTGCCGGATGATATTAATCTTTGGTATGTCCGTAACAAAGATGGCGGCATGGTCCCCTTCTCCGCCTTCGCCACCTCGCGCTGGGAAACCGGCTCGCCGCGTCTGGAACGCTATAACGGCTATTCGGCGGTAGAAATTGTCGGAGAGGCCGCGCCGGGGGTTAGTACCGGGACGGCGATGGATGTCATGGAGTCGTTGGTGCATCAGCTACCGGGCGGTTTTGGCCTGGAATGGACAGCCATGTCTTACCAGGAACGGCTCTCCGGCGCGCAGGCGCCCGCGCTGTACGCTATTTCGCTATTAGTCGTCTTCCTGTGTCTGGCGGCATTGTATGAAAGCTGGTCGGTGCCCTTCTCGGTGATGCTGGTTGTGCCGCTCGGCGTCATTGGCGCGCTACTCGCTACCTGGATGCGCGGGCTGGAAAACGATGTTTACTTCCAGGTGGGGCTGTTGACCGTTATCGGCCTCTCGGCGAAAAACGCGATTCTGATTGTGGAATTCGCCAACGAAATGAATCAGAAGGGACACGCGCTGTTAGACGCCACGCTGTACGCCAGCCGCCAGCGCCTGCGACCGATACTGATGACTTCGCTGGCGTTTATCTTTGGCGTATTGCCGATGGCCACCAGCACCGGGGCAGGCTCGGGTAGCCAACATGCTGTCGGAACCGGCGTGATGGGGGGAATGATCTCAGCAACCATTCTGGCTATCTTCTTTGTACCCCTGTTTTTCGTGCTGATACGTCGCCGCTTCCCGCTGAAGCCGCGCCCGGAATAAGCTCCCGGCCAGCCTGATACGAGGTGTCGGGCACAAAAAAGGCGACTTTCGTTGAGTCGCCTTTTCTTATCCCCTATGGGAGCGCGGTGCCTTCCAGGCATTTATTTACGAAGCATGACTTCGATAAAATCTTTCCAGTTCCCCAGTTCACGTTCAATCATAATAGCCTCTCTTATTATTATGGGTATTCTACGTAGTTAGCGGTATAGAGAGAAGTTCATTTAACCGATTGTTGCGATATCCTCTGGTTATGCTGTCTATGATATTACTATGGCGCTGTAGCCGTAAATTTTATGTGACTTACTGCAATATTTAGCAACATTAATACCTTTTCTACTACTTTATCAAATCGGGTTAAAAAACAATCAATTGCATGTGCGCAAAATAGGATTTTCCTCGCGAATTATAAACAAGCCACATCTGGAACGTTTTGGAATCATTATTCACATTCACTCAACAATGTTATATTGATTGCCGATCAGCGCTGGATAAATAACCATTAACAGCCACACTTATTATCCCGCAGACGATACTATTGATTATTTATTCGAATTTCGCGTTAAAGGATTCAATATGATTACCCTCTATGGCATTAAGAATTGCGACACGATCAAAAAAGCGCGCCGTTGGCTGGAGGAGCATGGCATTGATTATCGTTTTCACGATTACCGTGTGGATGGCATAGACCTCCCTCTTCTTAATACCTTTATTGCCGAACTCGGCTGGCAGCCGTTACTGAATACGCGCGGCACAACATGGCGCAAACTGGATGAAGGCGACCGCAGCGGGATTACCGATGCCGACTCCGCCGCTGCTCTCATGGTTGAACAGCCGGCAATCATCAAACGCCCATTGCTCTGCGCGCCCGGGAAGCCTATGCTGCTTGGTTTCAGTGAATCCCGTTATCAGCAGTTTTTTGATGAGGTGTAGTCTATGTCGTGCCCGGTTATTGAGCTGACACAGCAACTTATTCGTCGCCCCTCCCTGAGTCCGGATGACGCAGGCTGTCAGGCATTAATGATTGAACGCCTGCGTAAAATCGGTTTTACCATTGAGCATATGGATTTTGGCGACACGCAAAATTTTTGGGCATGGCGTGGGCGTGGCGAAACGCTGGCGTTCGCCGGGCATACTGACGTCGTACCGGCTGGCGATGTCGATCGCTGGATCAATCCGCCGTTTGAACCTACGATTCGCGACGGAATGTTGTTCGGTCGCGGCGCGGCGGATATGAAAGGTTCACTGGCGGCCATGGTGGTGGCTGCTGAACGATTTGTTGCGCAGCATCCTCATCACCGGGGCCGCCTCGCGTTTTTGATTACCTCTGATGAGGAAGCCAGCGCAAAAAATGGCACCGTAAAGGTGGTTGAAGCGCTGATGGCCCGTAACGAGCGGCTGGATTACTGTCTGGTCGGCGAACCTTCCAGTACTGAAATTGTGGGTGATGTCGTCAAAAACGGGCGTCGCGGTTCCCTCACCTGTAACCTCACTATTCATGGCGTTCAGGGGCACGTCGCCTATCCGCATCTGGCGGATAACCCTGTTCATCGCGCCGCGCCTTTTCTTAATGAACTGGTCGCTATCGAGTGGGATCGGGGCAATGACTTTTTCCCGGCCACCAGTATGCAGGTAGCCAATATCCAGGCAGGCACCGGCAGCAATAATGTCATTCCCGGTGAACTGTTCGTGCAGTTTAACTTCCGTTTCAGCACGGAACTGACCGATGAGATGATCAAAGAGCGGGTACATGCGCTGCTTGAAAAGCATCAGCTACGCTATACCGTAGACTGGTGGCTTTCCGGCCAGCCGTTCCTGACCGCACGCGGCAAGCTGGTGGACGCGGTGGTAAACGCCATTGAGCACTATAATGAAATTAAACCGCAATTACTGACGACGGGCGGTACGTCCGACGGACGTTTTATCGCCCGTATGGGAGCGCAGGTGGTAGAACTGGGGCCGGTGAACGCCACCATTCATAAAATTAATGAATGTGTGAATGCCGCCGATCTCCAGCTACTGGCCCGTATGTATCAACGCATTATGGAACAGCTCGTCGCCTGATGAGCGTTCCGGTAAGAGGAAATAAGCATGGACTGGCTGGCAAAATATTGGTGGATTCTGGTATTGGTGTTTCTGGTAGGCGTACTGCTGAATGTGATCAAAGATCTCAAACGCATCGACCATAAGAAATTCCTTGCCAATAAACCTGAGCTGCCCCCGCATCGCGATTTTAACGATAAGTGGGACGATGAAGAAGACTGGCCGAAGAAAGATCAGCCGAAAAAGTAACCGGATATCATGCCGGACAGGTATCGCTATCCGGCATGGTCCCCACCGCCGGGCATTACGTCGCGCAAACGCTGCGTTCGTCCGGCATCCAGCGCAATCAGCGCCTGCGCCGCCTGCGCACGCTGCAACGCCAGCAGAGCTTTACGGCCTGAAATGCGTAGCCGGGCGCACAGTTCGGCATCGCTGGCTTTTTCCTCCAGCCGCCCTCTCAGCGCCGGTAATGGCAATGCGCTGTATTGCAGTAAACGATGCAGGCAACCTAACGATGTCAGTAGCGGGCGGTGCGCGAAAGCAAAACCGACCAGCTCACGCCAGTCTTCATCATTAAGCGCCTGTTCATCTAACGCCGCCAGCGGTATCGCCTCGCCGTTCCACTGCGTCAGGATATCCGCATCGCGGCGCAAACGTCGGTGTTCCTGCTGCGCCAGCCGTTTTCCCGCGTCGCTCAGCGGCAATAACGCCATCGCCGTATAGCAACCGCTGCTCGCCTCCCGATGGTTGCCCATTCGTACCAGCACAAAACCGCAGCGTTGCCAGAAACGCCACAGCTCCGGCGTATAGCCGAAGCTGACGGAAAGATAATCACACTGCGCCGCCTGCATGCACGCGCAGGCAATCAACTGCTGACCGATGCCTTCGCGCTGGCGAGCGGGGTGCACTGCGATACGGCTTACGCGACGCCCGACCAGCGTCGCGGCTAAAGGGTCGCAACCGTGCGCCGCCAGCGACTGCGCCACCAGATTTCCACGCGGCCGCCGGAAACCGCCCCATACAGCCTGACTGAGTTCTGCGGATAAGCCCCCCTCTTCGACCAGCCAGACGGCGCCCGCCACACGGTTATTCGCCGTAGCCTGCAAGAAATGCTGTCCTGGCGCATCCATCATTCGGCGCAGATCCAGCGGCGAAGTACGATAGTGCGCCCCCGACAGTAACTGATACACAGCCCTCGGCAACGCGGGCGTCTCCCCCCAGGCCTGCTGGTAAAAAGCCGAGATTGCTATCGCACCATGTGGCGCCTGCGCAAACGCTTCATCGTCGAATATCAGCGCCTCGCTGACGATATTTTCCAGCGGGCATTCTGGCGCCCAGCGGACAGGCTGACGAAGCGTGAAGCGGTGAAGCTGCGGAAAACGGGCGCAAAACTTAAGTAAAAAACCGCGTCCGGTGCCTTCGTAGCCCTGAACGGTGGTGGTGAGTAGTATGCGGGGAAAGCGCGAAACCAGTTGCAGCAGCAGCGGCGCGGGGATTGCCGCCGCCTCGTCAACTACCAGCCAGTCGGCTCTTGCCCCGCTCGCCAGCAACGCATCCGGCGCCATAAAGCAGAACCGCTCACCGGCAAACGCTGCCAGGATATCCGTTGCCGTTTTCGCCGGTGCGGTCACGATAGCCGTGCCCGCCATCCGGGAGATGAATTGCCCGGCCAGCGCCGATTTGCCGCGCCCACGGGGGGCAATCACCGTCGCCACGCCGGGCGGCATTTCACGTAAACGCGATAAGATAGCCGCCTGCTCCGGCTGCGGCTCGCCGGTGGCGGGTCGCCAGCGTCCACGGAAAGGATAAGATGGCCAGCAAAACGGCTGGCGCTGTCGCCAAAGCAGCGTTTGCGGATCGCGGGAAAGAGTCCGTTTAAGATGCTGTGCAAACTGCGGTGTGGGGATAGGCTGCGCGCAGTCGCTCCAGCGCAGTGAATCGGTATCAGGCCTGCTTTCCCACGTCTCATACGGCGGCATCAGCAGAAGCAGCCAGCTTCCGGCCTGCAAGGTCCCGCTCAGGGCGGCAAACGCTGCGGCGTCAAAGCCCTGCCAGGCATCAAATATCGCATGACGGAATTCACGGCCCAGCAGCGTTTGTAACGCCTGTGGCGTACAGCGCGGCTGGGCGGGCGCGTCAGGCGCGACCCACAGCCAGTCACCGGGCAGCGCAGCGCGTATCGCCTCGGCCCGCTCCCGGCACCACGCCGCATCGCCGCTGATGACCAGTAAACGGCGAATGCCTTCCTGTGTCATTTGCGACGTTAACGCCTGTAGCGCATCGATATCAGACATCCCTGCCCCGGTTTATCAAAAGTTTTTGCCAAACGTATTACATTGCGCCGGGTCACCGCTGTCAAAGCCACGCTTAAACCAGCTGTAGCGCTGTTCTGAGGTGCCGTGGGTAAAACTATCCGGCACGACGCGCCCCTGCCCCTGTTGCTGTAAGCGATCGTCGCCGATAGCCTGTGCGGCATTGAGCGCCTCTTCCAGATCGCCCGCCTCCAGTACGCCTTGCTGCTGCATACTGTGTCCCCACACGCCAGCAAAGCAATCCGCCTGTAGCTCCATGCGCACCGAAAGGCGATTCACCTCCGTTTGCGACGCGTTTTGCTGCAACTGGCGTACTTTCGGCTCAATACCTAACAGTTTTTGTACGTGGTGGCCGACTTCGTGGGCGATGACATAACCCTGAGCAAAATCACCGTCCGCGCCCAGCTTATTTTTCATATCATCGTAAAATGAGAGATCGATATAGACGGTGCCGTCCGCCGGGCAGTAAAACGGCCCCATCACGGACTGACCCGCACCACAGCCGGTACGCGTCATACCACGGTACATCACCAGTTTTGGCTGCTGATAGCCGCGGCCCATTTTTTGAAAGAGTTGCCCCCAGGTATCTTCGGTCGTCGCCAGAATCACCGAGGTAAATTTTGCCGCTTCATCATCATTGGGGCTTATCGAACGCGTCGACTGCTGCTGCGAAACCGGCTGACCGGTCAACAGACCGGTTAAATCCACCCCATAGTACCCTGCGACCAACACCACCACCAACAGAATGATGCCGCCTTTCCCGCGCGGAAGACGAAAGCCAGGGCCCCCCAGCGAAGGGCCGCCAGGCCGATTACGTCTGTCCTCTACATTGTTGCTTTCACGACGCCCTTGCCAGCGCATAATCACCTCATTCTCTCTTTGTTATACAGATGATCGTAGGCGGTCAGGCGCAGGATTACCACAGGTAAACGCTATCAGAATGAGGAAAGGATGATACCGGAGAGCGGTTGCCCCCCGGTCAGAAGCGGAATTAATCTAATTTCACGCCCAGGCGATGCGCGACGGCTTCATAGGCTTCAATCAGACCGCCCAGACTCTGGCGGAAGCGGTCTTTGTCCATTTTGTCCAGCGTCTCTTTATCCCACAGGCGGCTGCCGTCCGGCGAAAACTCATCGCCCAGCACCACTTCGCCTTTATACAGGCCAAACTCCAGTTTGAAATCCACCAGGATAAGACCCGCGTCATCAAACAGTTTTTTCAGTACGTCGTTGGCTTTGTAGGTTAGCTCTTTCATACGCGCCAGATTTTCCTGACTTACCCAACCGAACGTTTCACAGTAGGAACTATTCACCATCGGGTCGTGCAGCGCGTCGTTTTTCAGGAACAGATCGAATATCGGCGGGTTAAGCTCCATGCCTTCTTCCACGCCCAGACGCTTGACCAGCGACCCTGCCGCACGGTTGCGCACCACACATTCAACCGGCACCATCTCCAGCTTCTTCACCAGACACTCGGTATCAGACAGCAAACGTTCCATCTGGGTCGGGATGCCCGCCTCGGCCAGTTTGGTCATAATGAAATGGTTGAATTTGTTGTTTACCATGCCCTTGCGATCAAACTGTTCAATGCGCGCGCCATCCCCTGCTGACGTATCATTGCGGAATTCGAGCACCAACAGGTCCGGGTTTTCCGTGCTGTATACGGTTTTCGCTTTACCACGATACAACTCAGCTTGCTTTTGCATCTTTAACACTCCTGGGTGTGAATTAACGATAAGTATTCATTTCCTGCTACGCCTGCCGGAGACGTCGGCCTGTAATTGTGGTGCGAAATAGCGGTTAAATCGCGTTTTTGTACCGACGCACACGTTTGCGTATCTTATCAGAAAAAAGGGCCGGATTACTCCAGCCCTGTTAAATTACTTGTTGAACGCTGCCTGGAAGACGGCAACCAGCGCGTCGTTCTGGCTTTGCGTCAGAGTATGCCCCTTAGGATCGATAAACTGCAAGCTGCTGCGGTTATCTAAATCGCCGACCTGCAATTTATAGTCTCCGGATGCCAGGCCCGGGTCGCTAGCGCCCAGATCCCGCCAGTCGCTGTCAGACAACGGTTTGTACGTTACCGCCATGCTGCCCTGAGAGCGAGTGCTGTCGGTGACTTTCATGCCCACTTTTTCCAGCGCGGCCGGGAGGCGTTGCCACACGAGGTTGAACGGACCGCGAACGACCAGCATAGGTAAACCGGTATCATCAGCGGCGCTCTGCACATCCATCGTTGCGGCGGAACGGTTCTGCGCGGCATTTGCCGCATCCGTAGCGGTCTTATCCAGACCGGCGGAAATGACGTTCATCATTTCCGTGCTATAGCGCTGCAGCGACGCCGCGTCAGCGACCGGCTTGCCAGCCTGTTCCAGATTAACCAGTTTTACCGTTACCGCCTGCTGATAGCCCTGCGGCTTCACCGAGATTTGATAACGTCCACGATACTGTTCGTCTTCATCCAGGCGGTTCCAGTTCACCCAATCGGTCGTCAGGGTCTGGCTGGCATCGTCACGTTTTTCAATCGGATAATTTTTCGCCTGAATCACGCTGACGACTTGCGGCCACAGCGTGCTGCTACGACCATTTTCCACCAATAGCGTAGCGGTATCGCCAGAGAACTGGGTACGCGCGCCGCTCACTAACGCTAACGGCTGCGCTGGCGGACGGATATCCAACGCCTTACCAACCGCGCCGCTCCCCTTCGTGACCGGAATAACGTAGTCGCCGGTCGTTATCGGCAGGATCATTCCTGCCGGGGCGTGAAGTTCAGCAAGCGGCGCGGCATCCAGATAGGATTCATCGCCGCTTACCTGGCGCTTGTAGCGCGAATCGGAACTACAGGCAGCGAGCAGCAAAACAAGCGAAACACCCGCAACCTTCGCCAGGCGCGACTTTTGTACTGAGTAAGCCATCAAATCTCCCTAAACTTTACAGCAGGCCAGCATGCTGAAGCGCTGCTTTGACGATGTCACGACCATGGTCCGTGATAGGCGTCATTGGCAGGCGCAGCGTGTCGGTCGCCACAAGACCCAATGCCTTACATGCCCATTTCACCGGGATAGGATTGGGTTCGACAAATAGTTTGTTGTGTAACGGCATCAGACGCTGGTTGATAGCGCGCGCCTCGGCAAATTGCCCTTCCGCCGCCAGTTTGCACATGTCAGCCATCTCGCGCGCCGCTACGTTAGCAGTAACGGAAATCACGCCATGACCACCCAGTTGCATAAAGTCCAGCGCAGACGCGTCATCGCCGCTAAGCAGAATAAAATCGTCTGAAACCAGCTCTTTGATCTGGTGAACGCGGGTTAAGTTCCCTGTCGCCTCTTTGATAGCGATAATATTTTTTATTTCCGCCAGACGACCCACGGTTTCCGGCAACATGTCGCAACCGGTACGGGACGGCACATTATACAGAATTTGCGGCAAGTCAGTGTGTTCCGCGATGGCTTTGAAATGCTGGAACAAACCTTCCTGCGTCGGGCGATTGTAGTACGGCGTTACCGTCAGGCAGCCAACAATGCCGCTATCGTTAAAACGCTGCGTCAGGCTAATCGCTTCCGCGGTCGCGTTTGCGCCCGTGCCGGCGATAACCGGAATACGTCCGTCAGCCAGTTCCAGCGTCATCATCACGACATCGCCATGTTCATCATGGCTTAGCGTGGCAGACTCGCCGGTGGTGCCAACCGAAACAATCGCCGAGGTACCGTTGGCGACATGATAATCAATGAGTTTTTTCAGGCAAGACCTACTGACGTTACCTTTCTCATCCATCGGCGTAACAAGCGCGACAATACTTCCCGTGAACATGGGCCATCCTCTGTGCAAACAAGTCCCTCAATGGTACGTTTGGTATGGCAATAAAAGCAAGCGACCAAAGCCGTTCTGATTGTTGTATGCAGGTTTTTTTTATGGTTTCCTTAAGATTACCTCACCGCTCAAAGGAATAACTGGTTTGACACCGTCATCACAACACTATTTGGTTATCACTGCGCTGGGCGCCGACAGGCCCGGTATTGTGAATACCATTACTCGCCATGTCAGCAGTTGCGGCTGTAATATCGAAGACAGCCGACTGGCGATGCTGGGCGATGAATTCACGTTTATTATGCTGTTGTCCGGCACGTGGAACGCGATTACCTTGATTGAATCGACATTACCGTTAAAAGGCGCGGAGCTGGATCTGCTGATTGTGATGAAACGGACGTCCGACCGTCCCCGCCCGGCAATGCCCGCGACGGTATGGGTTCAGGTTGAGGTCGCCGACTCCCCGCATTTAATTGAGCGATTCACCGCGCTGTTTAATAGTCATGAAATGAATATTGCGGAGCTGGTCTCCCGCACGCAGCCGGCTGAAGGTGATAAAGCTGCGCAATTATTTATTCAAATCACCGCACATAGCCCGGCGTCGCAAAATTCCGCAAATATTGAGCAAGCCTTTAAAGCACTATGTACAGAACTCAATGCGCAAGGCAGTATAAACGTCGTCAATTACTCACAACATGATGAACAGGATGGAGTTAAGTAATGAATCCACTGAAAGCCGGTGATATCGCACCGAAATTTAGCTTGCCGGATCAAGACGGGGAACAAGTAAATTTGACCGACTTCCAGGGACAGCGCGTTCTGGTTTATTTCTACCCAAAAGCCATGACACCCGGCTGTACCGTGCAGGCCTGCGGCTTACGCGATAACATGGACGAGCTCAAAAAAGCAGGCGTGGACGTGCTGGGTATCAGCACCGATAAACCTGAAAAACTCTCCCGTTTCGCTGAAAAAGAGCTGCTGAACTTTACCCTTTTGTCCGATGAAAACCATCAGGTGTGTGAACAGTTCGGCGTCTGGGGCGAAAAGTCGTTTATGGGCAAAACGTATGACGGCATTCACCGCATCAGCTTTTTGATTGACGCTGATGGTAAGATTGAACACGTCTTTAATGATTTTAAAACCAGCAATCACCATGATGTGGTGTTGAACTGGCTGAAAGAAAACGCGTAAAAGCCTCAGGCCGCGCTGATGTGCGGCCTGGAAAGGGAATGCGCCGTCAGGCTTGCCGCGCCAGACGCCATATCGCCGCCACATTGCGCGCCGACAGGCTCAGGTTATATTCCGCCTCGTGTAAGGCTTCCGGCAGCGTAACGATATGCGACAAAATCGACAGCGCCGCATCGATACCCTGCTGATACACAACGTGATGATCGTGTTGCAGCCCACCGGCGAGCGCGATAACCGGTTTATGATACCGCTTCGCCACTCTGGCGACGCCAATCGGCGTCTTGCCGCAAATACTTTGGCTGTCCAGCCGCCCTTCTCCGGTAATCACCAGATCGGCATCTTTAACCGCCTGCTCAAGCTGTAGCGTTTCCACGACAATCTCTACGCCGGCGCGTAATTCCGCATTGAGCAATCCTAAAAGCGCGGCGCCCATTCCACCTGCCGCACCCGCGCCGGGAGCGTTAATCACCTCACGTCCCGTAGCCTGATAAATATGTCGGCCCCAGTTTTCCAGCGCCGCGTCCAGGGTGTTCACCATTTCCGCTGTCGCCCCTTTTTGTGGGCCAAAAATGGCCGATGCGCCCTGGGAACCACACAGCGGATTGTTGACATCGCACGCCACGGTTATCGATACCTTACGCAGCAATGGGTGACAACCGGACAGATCGATAGAGGCCAGCGCCGCCAGCGCCTCGCCGCCCGGAGAAAGCGAGCGCCCCTGTTTATCGCGCAATATAACGCCAAGCGCCTGCATCATCCCCGCGCCGCCGTCATTCGTCGCGCTGCCGCCAATTCCCAGAATAATACGCTTTACGCCACGCTCCAGCGCCGCGACGATTAACTCGCCGGTGCCGTAGCTGGTGGTATTAAGCGGGTTGCGCAATTCAGGCGAAACGTGATGCAGCCCGGATGCCGCCGCCATTTCAATCACGGCGGTATCGCTATCGCCCAGCATTCCCCAGCGCGCGGCCACCGGTTGCCCAAGCGGGCCTTGTACCCACTGGTCGACATAACGCCCGCCGCTGGCTTCCACCATTGATTGTACGGTTCCTTCCCCGCCATCCGCCATGGGCACTTTAACGTAGTCGGCGTCAGGATAAATTTCGCGGAACCCCTTTTCTATCGCCTCAGCGACCGCCATTGCGGACAAACTTTCTTTAAATGAATCAGGAGCAATAACAATTTTCATAGGGATTATCCTGCAAAACCAAAGAAACCGAACATCAGAGTAGAAATAAAGGTAATGGCTAGCCCCACCAGCGTTTCATACGGCATTAGCTTTAAACGTTCATGAATTTGCATATTGACGCTGCCGCCCGTCGCGTGGAAAAAGCTGCCGTGCGGCAGATGGTCCAGTACCGTGGCGCCCGCATGGATCATAGCGGCTCCCGCCAGGGCGGAAACGCCAAGTTCAAGTAACGTGGGAGAGAAAACGCCGGACGCCACCGCCGTTCCCGCCGTGGTTGAGGCCGTCGCCATTGACATCATGGCGCCAGACACGGGCGCCAGCAGCCAGGACGGCAATCCCGAAGCGGTGAGGCCATGAATCAGGACATCTTTAAGTTCGGAATTAGCGATAATGCCGGCCAGCGTACCGGTTCCCAGCAACATAATAGCGACAGGCGCCATACGCATCAGACCGGCGACCATGTACTGGTTACAGTGGCGCGCGCGTCCCATCAACAGCAGACCGACCAATCCCCCTACGGGCAGGGCAATTAACGGGTCAATGGAAATGCCGGCAAACGGACGGAGAGAAAGCAGGAAAATAGCGACCAGCGGCGCGCTAATCGCCACCAGAAAACCGGGTCTGGCGACGGAGTCATCATGGTGAGTCACTTCATGATCGGCGACGCCCGCGCCTTTATTATTCAGCCGTTTCGCTAACAGATAGGCGATAATAAGCCCAACGATGCCCGGAACCACGCCCGCCAGCATAATAGAGGTAAGAGGAACATGAAACGCATCGGAGGCGGCAATAGCGTTCGGGTTAGGTGACATCACGTTACCCGCTTTGCCGCCGCCAACCATCGCCAGCAGGATAGCGCTTTTTGACAGGCCTGCATTACGCGCAATCGACAGCGCAATCGGCGCGACGGTAATCACCGCCACATCAATAAATACGCCGACGGCGGTCAAACATAGTGTGGCAATGGCTAATGCCAATAATGCCCGGGTTTCCCCCACTTTGCGGACAATCGTCTCAGCAATCGTATTCGCCGCCCCGGACTCAATTAATACGCCCGCCAGTACGCCTGCGGCCAGAATACGCAATACGGCATTAACAATGCCCTGCGCGCCTGACACCATCAGCGACACGGTTTGCAGAAGATCGGCGCCGCCAATCAAACCGCCGACCAGCGCGCCCGCCATCATGCCGTAGGCTGGCGACACTTTTCTTAAAATTAATACGATGGCCACAACCAATGCGGCAATGGCTCCCAGGGTGGATATCGACGTCATATACTGCGCCTCCTTTAACATGGAGCGCGCAGTATGGAAAAACCCGCCTAAAAATCCGCTGGAGCTTTCAACAAATTTCGATTCGACCTGGCAGCGGTAACTTGTCGGACGGTACAGATTCGGCCTGGAGCTCCATACCGATATAAAGCCAAAGCGTACTTTTTAACTCGTTGATTTTTATGTGCGTAATATCCTCACAGCGCTGTAAGCGATAGCGCAATGTATTCACATGAATATGCAATGCTTTGGCTGTTTGCGTCAGGTCACAATTATGTTCAAACCAGGTCCGCAGCGTCTGTTGCAATACGCCTTTCGCGTCATGTTGCGCCAGTTGCAGCCACAGACGCGATAGCTCCTGCACTTGCCAACTTTCAGACAGCCCGCTTAGCAGCGCGGGAAGCGCATGGTCATGATAAAAAATGTACTGGCTGCGCAGCTTTTGTCTTTTCGCCATCGCCTGCGTGGCTCTCGCAGTGAGCAAAGATCGGTGCAATCCCGTCTCGCCGGCAAAATAACCCCCAACCAAAATACGGCTAACGCCCGATGATGCAGCCCATGATTTAAAAATCTGCAATTCGCCCATTTCCTGGCGGGTATTCCACTTTCCCTCTTTTAACGTGATAGGCTTAATAATGATTAATTCATTAAATTCGGTAAACGTCACCAAATGGTTGCGCGCGTGATTCTCGAAATAATCCATTACATTGCGCAGCGCTTCGCGATCCGGCTGGGAAAGTTCAATAATCAGCACCACTCTGGGAACCGCCAGATCAATGCCCAGATAGGCCGCCATAGAGCGCAACGACTCTGTTGAATTTTCTCGCAAAATCAATTGGTTGATCAGCTCTTCGCGATAGCGTTTATCCCACTGTCGCTGTTCGATCAACACCATATGTTCGATCACCAGCTCCGCCGCCATTTTAACCAGCTCGGCATACGCGCGAACCTCCTCCGGCTCGCCGGTAATGCCTACCACGCCGATAAGCTGTTCATGAAAAGAGATGGGAAGATTAATGCCGGATCGCACGCCTTTTAGCTGATTGGCGGTAGCGGAATCAATTTCTACAATACGGTTTTCCTTTAGCGCCAGAATGGCTCCTTCATGACGCTGGCGAAGTCGCGAAGGTTCGCCAGACGCGATAATGACGCCATGTTCATCCATGACATTTACCGAGTAAGGAATAATTTTCATGGCTCGCTGTACAATTTGCCGCGCGGTATACCCTTTCAAGTAATGTTTTCTCAACACACTCATTCCCTGTTTCGTTATCGCTTCACATTAAAAAAACAATCTCGCATCAATGATGTCACTTATTAACGAATTTCTCAGAAGAATGCTTAGGCTAAGTCACCAAATTTTGGCGGCTTTACAGCGAGAATTTTGTAGGTTCCGACAATAAAAATGCCGCAACACGGTGCGGCATTAAAAAAAAGAGCGGCTTTCTAAGCGCTTGTCCCTCATCAGGCGTGCGCAAAATGGCGGCAGGGCACTATGATGTCGTTCACGCTTTACAACTTTTGTACAGACCGCTCAGGATGAGGCATCCGTCACCTGACCATCCGGCCAGGCATGGACAACGGCTTTAATCAGCGTCGCCAATGGAATGGCGAAAAACACTCCCCAGAAACCCCACAGACCGCCGAAAATCACCACTGACAGAATAATCACCAGCGGATGCAAATTCACCGCTTCGGAGAAAAGTACCGGTACCAGCAGATTGCCATCCAGCGCCTGAATAATCAGATAAACGGCAAAACAGCTCCAGAATTCCGTTCCCAGACCAAACTGAAACAGCGCGACGCCCACCACCGGAATTGTCACCACAAAGGCGCCGATATAGGGGATCAGGACCGAAAAGCCCACCAGTACCGCCAGCAGCAGCGAATAGTTGAGGCCAAACAGCAAAAAGCCCAGCCAGGTCGCCACGCCCACCACTACCATCTCCAGCACTTTTCCGCGGATATAGTTGGTGATCTGCTGATTCATCTCATTCCACACCTGCCCCGCCAGCCCGCGATTACGCGGCAGCACGCGGCGCACGGCATTCAACATCTGCTCTTTATCTTTTACCAGGAAAAAGACCATCAGCGGCACCAGCACCAGATATACCGCCAGCGTCAGTAGCCCGACTAACGAAGCCAGCGAATACTTCACCACCGAATCGCCCATGTTAAGCATCCGGGTACGCATGTTTTCCGCCATCGCATCAATAATGCCCGCATCCATCAGCGCCGGATAGCGTCGCGGCAAGGTCGCGGCAAAATCGGACAGTTTATTCAGCATACCGGGCATATCACGAATCAGGTAAATACCCTGCTGCCAGGCAATCGGCATCACCACAAACGCCATTAATAACAGAATGCCGACAAAGAGGATAAGGACAATGGAGGCTGCCCAGCGCCGGGAACAGCCAATCGCCTGCAGGCGCGCCGTCGGCCACTCCAGCAGGTAGGCCAGTACGATTGCGACCAGCAGCGGCGCTAACAGGCCGCTAAAGAAAAAGAGGATGCTAAAACCAGCCACCAGAATGACCAGCAAGGCAATCGCCTCCGGGTCGCTGAAGCGACGGCGATACCATTGCATTAACATTTCGAGCATAAAACCCTTCCCAGAACTCAACTGCGGGATTGTGATGCCGAATTGTATCGAAATGTCACAAAAAAGACTTCGCTTTTTATCGTTGATTCAGGAAACTAAAATAGTGAGTCTGTGCTCATCACAGTTACACTTATGAAGTGTCGGAGCGTGGAACGATATTTCACGACGTTGGTCAAAGGGCTATCTCAAAACAACAGGATAGAGGTTATGTTCAGGCAGTTGAAAAAAAACCTGGTGGCAACCCTCATTGCAGCATTGGCTCTCGGTCAGGTCGCGCCCGCATTTGCCGACCCTGCCGACACGCTGCCCGATATGGGAACCTCGGCAGGAAGCACGCTTTCTATCGGACAAGAGATGCAAATGGGCGACTTTTATGTGCGCCAGCTACGCGGCAGCGCGCCGTTAATCAACGATCCGCTGCTGGTGCAATACATTAACGCGCTGGGGATGCGTCTGGTCTCGCACGCCGACTCCGTCAAAACGCCCTTCCATTTTTTCTTGATCAATAATGACGAAATCAACGCGTTCGCGTTCTTTGGCGGCAATGTGGTGCTGCACTCGGCACTTTTTCGCTACGCGGATAACGAAAGCCAGCTAGCTTCAGTCATGGCGCATGAAATCTCCCACGTGACGCAGCGCCACCTGGCGCGCGCGATGGAAGATCAAAAGCGCAGCGCGCCGCTTACCTGGGTGGGCGCGCTGGGTTCCATTTTGCTGGCCATGGCCAGCCCACAGGCCGGTATGGCGGCGCTAACCGGTACTCTGGCGGGAACGCGCCAGGGAATGATAAGTTTCACCCAGCAAAATGAGCAAGAGGCCGACCGTATTGGTATTCAGGTACTGCAACGCGCCGGATTTGACCCACAGGCGATGCCCTCTTTCCTCGAAAAACTGCTCGACCAGGCGCGTTACTCCACGCGCCCGCCTGAAATTTTGCTCACTCACCCCTTACCGGAAAGCCGCCTTGCGGATGCCCGCAACCGTGCCAACCAGATGCGTCCGGTCGTGGTGCAATCTTCCGCTGACTTCTATCTCGCCAAAGCGCGCGCCCTGGGAATGTACAATTCCGGACGTAACCAGCTTACCAGCGACCTGCTGGATCAGTGGTCTAAAGGCAACGTGCGTCAGCAACATGCGGCGCAATATGGCCGGGCGTTGCAGGCGATGGAAGCGAGCAAGTACGATGAAGCGCGCAAAACGTTGCAGCCGCTGTTAAGCGCAGAGCCGAACAATGCCTGGTATCTTGACCTCGCCACCGATATTGACCTGGGGCAGAAAAGAGCCAACGACGCGATTAATCGCCTGAAAAATGCCCGCGATCTGCGCGTTAATCCTGTGCTGCAGTTAAACCTCGCCAATGCGTACCTCCAGGGAGGCCAGCCGAAAGCGGCGGAAACCATTCTGAATCGCTACACCTTTAGCCATAAAGATGACGGTAACGGCTGGGATCTGCTTGCTCAGGCCGAAGCCGCGCTGAACAACCGCGATCAGGAGCTGGCGGCGCGCGCTGAAAGTTATGCGCTGGCGGGACGACTGGATCAGGCAATTTCACTGCTCAGTAGCGCCAGCGCCCAGGCAAAACTGGGTAGCCAGCAACAGGCGCGTTACGATGCGCGTATCGACCAGTTGCGCCAGTTACAGGAACGCTTCAAGCCATACACGAAAATGTAATCGCCGTTTATTAGCCGGATGGCGTCACAAGGAGAACTCATGACCGACACGATTAAAATCTACCATAACCCGCGCTGCTCGAAGAGCCGCGACACGCTGAACCTGCTGAAATCTAACGGCGTGGAACCGGAAGTGGTGCTTTATCTGGATACGCCCGCCGACGCCGCCACCGTGCGGGAACTGCTGCGTATGTTGGGCATGTCCAGCGCGCGCGAACTGATGCGCCAGAAAGAAGATCTCTATAAGACGCTTCACCTGGCGGATAGCCAGCTGAGTGAAGAGGCGTTAATCCAGGCGCTGGTTGAACACCCTAAACTGATGGAGCGCCCCATTGTGGTAGCAAATGGCCAAGCGCGCATTGGCCGACCGCCTGAGCAGGTGCTGGACATCCTCGGTTAACCGTTGAACGCCGCCGTCGCGGCGTATTACAGTTTCAGAATCTCTTTGACAAACGGGATCGTCAGTTTTCGCTGGGCAGTGATCGACGCATGATCGAGCTGATCCAGCGTCATAAACAGCGTGCGCATTTCGCGATCAAGACGTTTGAGTAAAAACCGCCCGACATCTTCCGGCAGTTCAAACCCCCGTAACCGGGCGCGCAACTGTAGCGCCTGAAGTTTGTCTTCATCGGAAAGAGGCTGGAGTTTATAGATTTGCCCCCAGTCCAGACGGGAAGCGAGATCGGGCAAGCCCAGATTTAACTGTCTTGGCGGACGATCGCCGGTGATCAATAACCGCGTCTTACCGGACTCCAGAATGCGGTTATAGAGATCAAAGATCGCCATCTCCCACAGTTCATCGCCAGCGACACACTCAATGTTATCAATACACACCAGCGAGAGGTGTTCCATACCGTCGAGCACTTCCGGCACGAACCAGGTACGTTTATCGAGCGGGACGTAGCCTACCGCATCTCCACGCTGCGACAGTTCAGCGCAGGCGGCGTGCAGCAAATGGCTGCGGCCCGCGCCTTCACGCGCCCAAAGGTAGATATATCCACTATGTTCCTGGCGCAACACGTTTTGTAACGCGGCCAGTAGAGAGGCGTTATCCCCCGGCCAGAAACTTGCGAAAGTTTCGTCGTCAGGAAGATAAAGTGGCAAAGAGAGCTGTGCCGGTGTGTTCAGAGATACCTCAACCCAGGATGACATAAAATCGCGCTGAGTTTACCACATAATTCCCTTGAGATAGAACCGGGCAGCATCGCTGCCCGGCAACCCGTTACTGATGCGGAGGCTCCGCATCATTTGCCTCCAGTACCACTTCTTCCGGACGCAACAGGCTAATCAGTTTAAAAATCAGGCTCAGGCAAATCCCGACGATGGTCGCCAGCGCCATCCCTTTCAATTCTGCCGCGCCGATATGCACTTTCGCGCCGCTCACGCCGATGATCAAAATCACCGAGGTGAGGATCAGGTTTTGCGCTTTGTTGTAGTCGACTTTTGATTCGATCAATACGCGAATCCCCGACGCGCCGATAACGCCGTACAACAGCAGCGAGACGCCGCCCATCACGGGTAACGGGATAATCTGAATCGCCGCCGCCAGTTTGCCAACACAGGAAAGCAGAATGGCGAAAATCGCCGCGCCGCCGATAACCCAGGTACTGTAAACGCGGGTGATCGCCATGACGCCAATATTTTCCCCATAGGTGGTATTCGGCGTGGAGCCGAAGAAACCGGAGACGATCGTCGACAGTCCGTTAGCGAACATCGAGCGGTGCAAACCGGGATCGCGCACTAAATCTTTTTTGACGATATTCGCCGTCACCACCAGATGACCGACATGCTCGGCGATCACGACCAACGCCGCGGGCAGAATCGTCAGGATCGCGAACCATTCAAAACGCGGCGTATAGAAAGTCGGTAGCGCAAACCAGTGTGCCTGGGCAATCGGCGTGGTATCGACCACTCCCAGCGCGAATGACAGCGCATAGCCTGCCAGCACGCCGATCAAAATCGGAATGATCGCCAGGAAACCACGAAACAGTACGGAGCCGAACACCGTCACCGCCAGCGTGACCATGGAGATGATAATTGTTTTCGTGTCCGGCGACTGCCCTTGCGCAGGCAGCAATCCGGCCATCCCCGCCGCGACGCCAGCCAGCTCCAGACCGATGACGGCAACGATTGCGCCCATTGCCGCAGGCGGGAACATCACATCCAGCCAGCCGGTGCCCGCTTTTTTAACGATGAAAGAGACCAGACAGAACAGCACGCCGCACATAATAAAACCGCCCAGCGCCACTTCATAACCCAGCGGCAACAGCAGTAGTACCGGGGAAATAAAGGCAAAGCTCGATCCGAGGTAGGCCGGAATTTTACCTTTGCAGATAAAGAGATACAGCAACGTTCCGATACCGTTAAACAGCAGAACCGTCGCGGGGTTGATATGAAACAGAACTGGCACCAGCACGGTCGCGCCAAACATGGCGAAAAGGTGCTGTAAACTAAGCGGGATTGTCTGTAAAAGCGGCGGTCTTTCACTCACCCCGATAGCACGGCGCGTCATAGTGTTTTCCTCTAAGTGTGTTTGTTATGAGTTGTTTTATTCAAAAAAAAGCCGACTCTTAAAGTCGGCTTTTAATTATTTATTCACTTATTTGGTACCAAAAATCTTATCGCCGGCATCGCCAAGCCCCGGAATAATGTATCCGTGCTCGTTAAGCCCCTGATCGATAGAGGCGGTGTACAGTTCAACGTCCGGGTGCGCTTTTTCCAGCGCCGCAATGCCTTCCGGCGCGGCGACCAGCACCAGCACCTTAATGCTGCTACAGCCTGCTTTTTTCAGCAGGTCGATGGTCGCGATGACAGAACCGCCGGTCGCCAACATCGGGTCGACGATCAGCGCCATGCGCTCATCAATGTTCGATACCAGCTTCTGGAAATAAGGTACTGGCTCAAGCGTCTCTTCGTTACGGTACATCCCGACTACGCTGATACGCGCGCTCGGTACATTTTCCAGAACGCCTTCCATCATGCCCAGACCCGCGCGCAGAATCGGCACAACGGTAATTTTTTTACCTTTGATCTGGTCGATTTCCACCGGGCCATTCCAGCCTTCGATGGTGACTTTTTCCGTTTCCAGGTCGGCTGTCGCTTCATACGTCAGCAGGCTGCCTACTTCTGAGGCGAGTTCACGAAAGCGTTTAGTGCTAATGTCGTTTTCACGCATCAGACCCAGCTTGTGTTTGACGAGTGGGTGTTTGACTTCCACGATCTTCATACTCTTCTCCTATCCTCAGATGACTGGCAACCACAAAAAAAATCGCCGGATTATACCGCTTTTCCTCTCTGACGCAACACAATGTATGCTTGACCTGGATCAACCAAAAGCGCAGATAGCGGAAAAGTGAGTATAAATCACTCACGTTGAAACAGGCGATAAAGGCTAACAACCGTTTGAATCTTAGCAATTTTAAGGATGAATAGCCTGTCCAGGCCACCTGTCGTAAACCAAGTGCTGGATATCCTTTTCTTTTTTACCAACAGAGAAATTTTCAAGCAGCGACCGAAACCATGCCAAAAAAAATCGCCCGGATATCCAGGGCGCAGACCACGCTCGCAAACGTTTGCTTTCCCTGTTAGAATTGCGCCGAATTTAACTTTTACCGCAAGAAAAAACGTGGGGAACCAGGCAGTGACCGATAAGACCTCTCTTAGCTATAAAGATGCCGGCGTCGATATTGATGCGGGTAACGCTCTGGTTGATCGAATCAAAGGCGTAGTGAAGAAAACTCGCCGCCCGGAGGTTATGGGCGGTCTGGGCGGTTTCGGTGCGCTGTGCGCGTTGCCGCAAAAATATCGTGAACCGGTACTGGTTTCCGGCACTGACGGCGTAGGCACCAAACTTCGCCTGGCGATGGACTTAAAGCGTCACGACGCTATCGGTATTGATCTGGTGGCGATGTGCGTAAACGATCTGGTCGTTCAGGGCGCGGAACCGCTGTTTTTCCTCGATTACTATGCCACGGGTAAACTGGATGTCGATACCGCTGCCAGCGTGATCAACGGTATTGCCGAAGGCTGCCTGCAATCCGGCTGCGCGCTGGTCGGCGGCGAGACGGCGGAAATGCCGGGCATGTATCACGGCGAAGATTACGATGTGGCGGGTTTCTGCGTCGGCGTAGTCGAAAAATCAGAAATCATCGACGGCTCCCGGGTTGCCGAAGGCGACGTGCTGATTGCGCTCGGCTCCAGCGGCCCGCACTCGAATGGATATTCGCTGGTGCGGAAAATTATTGACGTTAGCGGCTGCGACCCACAAACCACTCTGCTGGAAGGGAAGCCGCTGGCCGATCATCTGCTTGAACCGACCCGTATCTACGTAAAATCGGTTCTGGAACTGATTGAAAACGTCGATGTGCACGCTATCGCCCACCTCACCGGCGGCGGCTTTTGGGAGAATATTCCGCGCGTTCTGCCGGAGAATACCCAGGCAGTAATTAATGAGTCGTCATGGCAGTGGCCCGCCATCTTTACCTGGTTGCAAACCGCCGGTAATGTCAGCCGACATGAAATGTACCGTACCTTTAACTGCGGCGTCGGCATGGTGATTGCGCTCTCCGCTCCGGAAGCGGACAAAGCGCTTGCTCTGCTAAACGAGAAAGGTGAAAACGCATGGAAAATCGGTATCATCAAAGCCTCTGATTCCGAACAGCGTGTGGTTATTGAATAATGAATATTGTGGTGCTGATTTCCGGCAATGGAAGCAATTTACAGGCGATTATCGATGCCTGCGAAGCGAAGAAAATTAAAGGCACCCTCAGGGCAGTATTCAGCAATAAGGCCGACGCGTTCGGCCTTGAACGCGCCAGAGAAGCCGGCATTCCGGCGCAAGCGCTGACTGCCGATCGGTTTGACAGCCGCGACGCCTTCGATCGCGAGTTGATTCGCAAGATAGACGCGTATGCGCCCGATGTGGTCGTGCTGGCCGGTTTTATGCGTATTCTGAGTCCGATGTTTGTCGCGCATTACTACGGGCGTCTGCTGAACATTCACCCTTCCCTGCTGCCAAAATATCCGGGGTTGCATACCCATCGCCAGGCGCTGGAAAACGGCGATGAGGAGCACGGTACCTCGGTACATTTCGTGACAGACGAACTCGACGGCGGCCCGGTCATTCTCCAGGCGAAGGTGCCGGTTTTTGCCGACGACAGCGAAGATGATATCACCGCACGCGTACAGACTCAGGAACATGCGATTTATCCGCTGGTGATTAGCTGGTTTGCGCAGGGGCGTCTAAAGATGCGCGATAACGCCGCCTGGCTGGACGGGCGTCGTCTGCCGCCGCAAGGTTATGCGTCTGACGAATAATACGTCATCGAACAGGACTGCGTCTGCTTGCCGGATGGCGGCATAAATGCCTATCCGGCCTACTCTTTTCCCTTCCTTTATGCTATCAGTTTATTGTCATATTTTTCTGGCGCAGTTGGACATTAACGCGTAATGCTCGCCATAATCATCAGGCAGTGTCCCGTGAATAAAACGGAGTATAGGTAGTAATGGGTCAGGAAAAGCTATATATCGAGAAAGAACTAAGCTGGTTAGCATTTAACGAACGCGTGTTACAGGAAGCGGCGGACAAATCCAACCCGTTGATTGAGCGAATGCGGTTCCTGGGAATCTATTCTAATAACCTCGACGAGTTCTACAAAGTGCGTTTCGCTGAACTGAAACGACGCATTATTATCAGCGAAGAGCAGGGTTCAAATTCTCATTCACGCCATTTGTTAGGCAAAATTCAGTCCCGCGTGTTGAAAGCAGACCAGGAGTTCGACGGCCTGTACAACGAATTACTGCTGGAAATGGCGCGTAATCAAATCTTTCTGATCAACGAGCGTCAGCTCTCGGTGAACCAACAAAGCTGGTTGCGCCACTATTTTAAGCACTATTTGCGCCAGCATATTACCCCGATTCTCATTAACCGGGAGACGGATCTTGTTCAGTTTTTAAAAGATGATTACACCTATCTGGCGGTGGAGATTATCCGCGGCGACACCATCAACTATGCGCTGCTGGAGATACCGTCCGACAAAGTCCCACGCTTCGTTAATCTGCCGCCGGAAACACCACGCAGACGCAAGCCGATGATCCTTCTGGATAATATTCTGCGCTACTGCCTGGATGACATTTTTAAAGGGTTCTTCGACTATGACGCGCTTAATGCCTATTCGATGAAAATGACCCGCGATGCCGAATATGACCTGGTGCATGAGATGGAATCCAGTCTGATGGAGCTGATGTCTTCCAGCCTGAAGCAGCGCCTGACCGCTGAACCTGTGCGCTTTGTCTATCAACGCGATATGCCCGCCGCGCTGGTCGACGTGCTGCGGGAAAAACTGACGATCTCCCGGTATGACTCAATCGTACCCGGCGGGCGCTACCACAATTTTAAAGACTTTATTAATTTTCCGAATGTCGGTAAAGCCAACCTGGTCAATAAACCGTTACCGCGGTTACGCCATCTTTGGTTTGATAAAGAGAAGTTTCGTAACGGTTTCGACGCGATTCGTGAACGTGATGTGCTGCTCTATTATCCTTATCACACCTTTGAACATGTGCTGGAACTGCTGCGTCAGGCGTCGTTTGACCCAAGCGTGCTGGCGATCAAAATCAATATTTATCGCGTAGCGAAAGACTCGCGCATTATTGACTCGATGATCCATGCCGCCCATAACGGCAAAAAAGTCACCGTGGTGGTGGAGTTGCAGGCGCGCTTCGATGAAGAGGCAAATATTCACTGGGCCAAGCGGTTAACCGAAGCGGGCGTCCATGTTATTTTCTCTGCGCCCGGGCTGAAAATTCACGCCAAACTCTTCCTCATCTCACGAAAAGAGGGCGATGACGTGGTGCGTTATGCGCATATCGGCACCGGTAACTTCAACGAAAAAACGGCGCGGCTGTATACCGATTATTCGCTGCTGACCGCCGATGCGCGCATTACCAATGAAGTGCGCCGGGTCTTTAATTTTATTGAAAACCCCTATCGCCCGGTCACTTTCGATTATTTGATGGTTTCTCCACAAAACTCACGGCGTCTGCTGTATGAGATGATCGATCGTGAAATCGCCAATGCCCAGCAAGGCTTACCGTCAGGGATTACCTTAAAGCTTAACAACCTGGTCGATAAAGGGTTGGTCGACAGGCTATACGCCGCGTCGGGTTCGGGCGTCCAGGTCAATCTGCTGGTGCGCGGTATGTGTTCTCTTATTCCGCAACTGGAAGGCATTAGCGATAATATTCGCGCGATTAGCATTGTGGATCGCTATCTGGAACACGATCGGGTTTATATTTTCGAAAACGGCGGTGATAAGCAAGTTTGGCTCTCTTCAGCTGACTGGATGACGCGTAATATTGACTACCGTATCGAAGTCGCTACGCCTATCCTCGACCCGCGGCTTAAACAACGCGTCCTGGATATCATTGACATTCTGTTTAGCGACACGGTAAAAGCGCGTTTTATCGATAAAGAACTCAGCAACCGCTACGTACCGCGCGGCAATCGCCGTAAAGTCCAGGCGCAGCTGGCAATTTATGACTACATCAAATCACTCGAGCAACCAGACTAACGCTATGCCAATTTACGATAAATCCCCCCGCCCGCAGGAGTTCGCTGCGGTCGATCTCGGCTCAAACAGCTTTCATATGGTCATTGCCCGCGTGGTTGACGGCGCAATGCAGATTATCGGGCGTTTAAAACAGCGCGTCCATCTGGCGGACGGGCTGGGCGCAGATAACAAACTCAGCGAAGAAGCCATGGAACGGGGGCTTAGCTGTCTGTCGCTGTTTGCTGAACGCTTACAAGGTTTCTCCCCTTCCAGCGTCTGTATCGTAGGCACCCATACGTTACGTCAGGCGCAAAATGCCGCTGATTTTCTCAAACGCGCGGAAAAGGTTATTCCCTACCCGATAGAGATTATTTCCGGTAACGAAGAAGCGCGCCTGATTTTTATGGGCGTAGAACATACGCAGCCGGAAAAAGGCCGCAAGCTGGTGATCGATATCGGCGGCGGGTCAACAGAGCTGGTCATTGGCGAAAACTTCGAACCCAGGCTGGTTGAAAGCCGTCGTATGGGCTGCGTGAGCTTCGCGCAGCTCTACTTTCCCGGCGGCGTTATCAATAAAGAAAACTTCCAGCGCGCCCGAATGGCGGCGGCGCAAAAACTGGAAACCTTAACCTGGCAGTATCGTATTCAGGGTTGGAACGTGGCGATGGGCGCTTCCGGTACGATTAAGGCCGCTCATGAAGTTCTCCTGGCGCTGGGTGAGAAAGATGGCTTCATTACGCCGGAGCGCCTCGATAAACTGAAGTCAGAAGTGTTGAAGCACCGCTCCTTTAATGCTCTCAGCCTGCCGGGTCTGTCTGAAGAACGAAAAGCGGTCTTTGTGCCGGGCCTGGCGATTCTGTGCGGCGTTTTTGATGCTCTGGCTATCCGCGAGCTTCGCCTTTCCGACGGCGCGTTGCGCGAAGGCGTGCTGTATGAAATGGAAGGCCGCTTCCGCCATCAGGATGTTCGCAGCCGTACCGCAAAAAGTCTGGCCAATCAATACAACATTGACAGAGAACAGGCCAGACGCGTGCTGGAAACCACCATGCAGATGTACGAACAGTGGCAGGCCCAGCAGCCAAAACTGGCGCATCCGCAGCTTGAAGCGTTGCTTCGCTGGGCGGCAATGCTGCATGAGGTTGGACTGAATATTAATCACAGCGGTTTACATCGCCATTCGGCTTATATTCTGCAACACAGCGATTTGCCCGGCTTTAATCAGGAGCAGCAAATGATGATGGCGACGCTGGTGCGTTACCATCGTAAAGCCATAAAACTGGATGATATGCCCCGCTTTACGCTGTTTAAGAAAAAACAGTATCTGCCGTTAATTCAGCTACTTCGGCTGGGCGTATTACTGAACAACCAGCGGCAGGCGACCACCACGCCGCCGACGCTGCGGCTAACGACCGATGACAGCCACTGGACGTTATGTTTTCCGCATGACTGGTTCAGCCAGAATGCGCTGGTACTGCTTGATCTGGAAAAAGAACAGCAGTACTGGGAAGCGGTAACTGGCTGGCGTCTCAATATTGAGGAAGAAAGCTCGCCGGAGATCGCCGCGTAAATTGTGAGCCAGACGCCGCGCCGCGGCGTCTGCCTTTACTGAATCTCAGATAATAGCTGCGGCTCGCCAATTAAATATCCCTGAAGATAGTCGATCCCCAACGAGAGCACGACGCTTCGTATTTCTTCGCTCTCGACATACTCCGCGACGACCTGCATATTTTTCATTCGCGCTAAATGACAAATAGAAGCCACAATCTGATAATCGAGACTGTTTGACACTATATTGCGAATAAAACTGCCGTCAATTTTAAGAATATCGGCGTCAACGTTTTTCAGCCGCGCATAGCTGGCGTAGCCAGTACCGAAATCATCAATCGCTATCTGACAGCCAAACTGCTGTAGCTGTCCCAGCGTCAACTGCGCCTGCTCAGCATTGGTGAGAGAGTTACTTTCCGTTACCTCAAAAACCAGTTGCCAGGGTTCAACTTGATATTGCGTAAGCAGCTGCTTAACTTCTGCAGGAAAACGAGCGCGGCATACTGATGTTGGCGACAGATTAATGGCAAAACGATGCGCGGGCATATATTCCCGGCTGGCCGCCATAAACCGCAGCGTGTTTTCAATCACCCAGAGATCGATAGCGGAAGACAAACCAAACTCATGCGCCACGGGTAAAAAATTGTCCGGGTTGATAACGTCGCCGTTGTCATCCCTGAGTCGCAGTAAAATTTCATGGTAAACGTCCCCACGAACGCCGAAAATAGGCTGCGCCATCAGGAAAAAATGATCGTGCTCCAACGCCTGTTGCAGCCGATTCATCATCGCAATTCTGCCCTTCAAATCGCGCTGCAGGTGCATTGCGCCGCGCCGCTGTAAATCCTCCGGCGCGTTAGTCGTCAACGAAAGATCGGAACTGGTGCTTAATTCGCCCAGCAGAAGATAAAGGTGGCTAACCGGAGAACGCACGCAGCAGTAGCTCACGCCGACAGGCGGCTGTAGCGGCAGTCCATCCCAGATAAACCGAAACTGCTTAATATGTTTATCCAGCGCTTCAATACGCTGCTGATGCGCCTCTGTATTAAGACGCAGCACCAGGTCGTGCCCTGACATCTGGTAGACGCACTCATTTGAGGCCAGCATCGGCGTAATCCAGTGAGAGAGCTTTTGCTTATACTGGATGCGTAGCATGACGCCATAATTTTTACCCAATAGCTCCAGGCCCGGCACGTGTAAAAAACAGATCGTAGACCAGGGCGCATTTTGGAGCGCGCGGTTTAACGCACGTAAATTGGGAAGATGTACAACCGGGTCAAGATAGGCCAGCCGCCGTGCGCGACCACTCACTACGCGCTGACGCGTGGCCAGTACAGACATATAATTAACAATAAAAGAAAAAACCAGATAGCTCGAAGAGGTAATCGCTAATTGCGTATCATAACCTGAATACCAGGGCATATAACGCTGATAATAATGAATCGACGTAATTAACACGACGGCCCAGATAATTGAAATAAACTTATAGCCATAGCGCATCGCGCCCCATAGCATGACCGGCAATAATAACGAAAGCGTATAGTTGGTACTAAATATTGAACTATTATCAGTCAATGGCATACACAGTATAAACATTAGTGTAGTCAATACGGCCAGCCAAATAACGATCTCTTTTTTAGTGGCCTTGCTATCAATCTGTAGCTTTAATTGCTGATAATACCCCCGCAGGTGCAGCGGATTGCGGAGAGTACGAATAATAAAATAGCACAATGGCACGCCGACAAGGTTACCGACCAGTAACGCCTGGTAATTAATCAGCGTGTTGATATTAAAGGGCATTACCCCCATCAGGCTGGCTTTGCTTTCGTACATGCCAACAAAAGCGGCAAACTGGTAGATGACCAGAAATAATGTTGCAGAACAAAATACCTGCCAGAATATTCGTTGAAACAACAGGTGGGCGTCGCCGTGGGAAACATTGTTTCGCCGGGGGGAAAAGACACGATAGCCGCCCCAGCTTAGCACGATAGTAATGATAAAGTGCATCGTCACAGAAAGGGTTTCATACAGCCCTGTCTGCGGGTATCTGCGCCAGAAGATAGCAAGCACAATGCCCGGCAGTGCTGCCCAGCCGAAAAAGAGCATCAGGCTAAGCATAAAAGCTAACGGCAGGTAAAAAAGAACCACATTTCCAGTGCTGGTAAGCGCATAAGTATTTGCGCTACTTAAAACAGGTAGTAAAATCGAAGGAAGGATGAGCGGTAGTCCCCACCATTTATCTCTGATATTTATATAAGTTTTATTTAGTTTCATAGATGCTCAGCAGAACCCCCCAATCCCAAAGGGGCGTTAACAGACAGGCATCCCACCTGACTTTAAATTGATGATGCGATATACATCACACGATAGTCATCGATTGTAATTATTAAACAAAAGTAACATTTGATTTAAGTCAATTATTACCTTTCTCCTGCAGCCTTTATTCGCCTTTTTATTCTTTGTTATCATTAATTTATTATTAATGTAAATACTAAAATTATCTTCCATAACAATATAAGATAAATCAACTGACGCAATTTTACATTAAGAGGAATTGACCATCGGTTCGCAGTATGCCTTAATGTAGAGTGAACGCAGGCTTGTTACGTTCTTCGCCTTGATAATACCCTTGAAGAACCCAGCCTGATCCCGCCCATACCGCTGGGCCAACGTTAAGGAACCCTTTGTGAGTCAGGCCAACAGTATGCGAAAACGACATCGATTTAACACTCGCATGACCCGTATCGTACTGCTTATCAGTTTTCTCTTCTTCTTTGGACGTTTCGTCTACTCTTCTATCGGCGCCTGGCAGCACCATCAGGATAAAAAAGAAGCGCAACAGTCATCGCTTTCTGTCACCACACCGGGACAACGTTAAGCTGTTATCCGTTAAAAAGCCCGCGCAAGAAAAAGAAGCTTTAGCGTTAACGCAAAAAGACAACCCACTCAATGGGTTCAGGCCATGATCAGACGCTTAAAGAGCAACCGCGGGATATCCTGCCTGGGTGATAAGATCACATGCGCGGTTACTAAGATTCCCTCGACCGAATACAAAACCCGATAGCCTTCAGCGTGCCCCTATCATGTACTGCAAAACAACCCCGATGATCTTTTTTTTCAAAGAGGTGAATCGCTTACTACCCCGTAATTATTAGTTAGAACAAAGAGATTAGGTGTTGTATAATTTTTGGTCATGGTTAGAAGGGGTGAGTAAATGGACACTACTGAAACATTGAATGGTACGTACTTCTACGGCGGGTTATCCAACCTGACACCACAACAACTATGGTGGGCTATCACCATCGCCGTTGTGAGCGATCATCTGGGGATCTCAGCGGTCGATGCTGCACTGGTTATCTCAGGGCAACCAGTTCTACCTACGAGGGGTAAACCTCGTGGGACAACTCCAGGAACATCAATTGCTTCTAAGTACATCAGTAATTGGTTGAACTATAAACTGCCACCTGGGATCAGATTACCAACGTTGACAGGCAAAACCATCAACTCATTACAGCTAAGCTCAACGAATAATTTAGGTCGTTTCGTTGGTCGTAATGTACCCTGGCTCGGTTGGGTTATGACATTCACTACGATTTATGATATCCAGCGTGATATTAAAGATACATTTAATCGTGTGGCGGTTCCTAAAGATCGCATTCAGTGGACGTACTTCTAATGAGAGATATTAAGAAAGAAATTATCGATTTTATCGATCAGGAATATAACACTAAAAAGTACTTTCTCTGTGGGCCAAAGCGAACCATCACGCTTGATATCAGTATTAAGGATGATCTAAAACTCGTTTTTGAAGATAGTGAAGAACTTCTACAAGAGTACTTCAAGCGTTGGAATGTAGATTCAGAAGGATTTGACATACTCAACTATCTGAATCCAGAGTACTTTGGAAGTAAAGAGCCTGATCCGCGTAAACCACTAACGGTTGGTATGCTCGTTGAAAGTGCTAAAGCTGGACGTTGGTTATATAGTTGAAGAATAAGTTACTATATTTTAAATACCCCTTATTTGGGCTGAGTCGCCACGGATAACCTGGACACTTCTGAGTCGTTGGTAGATCTTTTTCTTTATCCGTTCACGCTTCAGTAGCTGGAAAAAGCTTTCTGCAACCGCATTGTCATGACAGTTGCCACGACGGCTCATACTGCCCTCCAGTCCGTGCAATTTCAGCCATTCATAGCGGGTGTACTGACTATCCTGATGAGACTGAACCAGCACCTGTTTTTGGGGATGACGTCGCCACACGGCCATCAGAAGCGCATTCAGGACAATATCTTTTGTCATTCGTGGTTGCATTGACCAACCGATAACTTTGCGCGAGAACAAATTAACGACCACGGCAAGATACAGCCAACCTTCGTGGGTTAGTAATTACGTCAAATTTGCCGTCAGGAGCTGTGCGCTACACAGAAAATGCATCTATGCACATAAATAAAAACCCTCTGCAAAAACAGAGGGTTAAATTCACTTTTACCTGTTCATGAAAACACAGGAGGGGTTATCGGCTTATTCCCATTCAATTATAAATCACCAAATAATAATCATATAAATCAACATATTGCAAGGAGACTGACTTACTGAACCATGAAAAATACCATGTTCAAATCAGCGAAGTAGAGTGCGCCCTCTCTCGGCATCATGCAACCTCACATTACCTGCTAAGAAAGTGTCTATCTGCCGCAGCAGAATGGCCAGCTCGCCCGGGTTGCCGTCGCGGCGAACTTCAGCAAGCAGCTCCGCTGCATAGGTCGGATCGGCGCGGAAGTGTTCGGCCATCGCCGTGTCATGCGATCTATCTCTCACGTACTCTCCTCATCCCGTTTATTCTTCGGTCAAATGCTCCTATGGGCCAGTCAATGTTACCAGTTCACCACATCTCCTACACCATAACTTTCGAGGTCAAATCTGCTTACTTAGACTTAGCGATTGAAAACGGAAAGCCTTGGCCTTTGTCATCAGCAGCAGAGCATGCGATAACATACTATCCAACACAATGATGCAGACAAATCATGCGGAACATACTTAATCGAGTTATGAGAAGAAAATCCTCCGACGAAGAGAGTGCTGTGAAAACATATTCAAGCCCAAACACGCCCCTAGCAAATTATCTAGCATACTATAGCAATCTCAAGTCTCCGGGTTACGCCGTTCTAATAACGGGACCATGGGGTGTTGGCAAAACTTATCAAGTAAAGCAATTAATACCAGATTCTGAGAGTTACTTTGTTAGCCTGTACGGCATTGATACTGTTGATGGCATTCACGATGCGGTGCTTGCATCATGCTTACCGAGCCTCAATGCCAGCGAATATGTATCAACAATCGGAGAGGTAGGAAAGGCAATGGGCGATAAGTACGCTCTTGCCGGCTTCGCGAACAGTGTATGGAATGTTTTTCTAAGACAACGGTTAAAACCAGATCGGACGATTATTTTTGATGATTTAGAACGCAGCTCTTTATGGGCAAATCAAAAGAGTGAATTACTGGGTGCAATTAATCACTATGTTGAACATCGCGGCTTCCGCGTTATAGTTATTTGTCACGATGAGCGCATAGCTGATCAACTAGCCGAGCTTAAGGAAAAAACATTTGGCCATACTGTTATGGTCGAACCACAAATTCATGCGGCTTTTGAAGCGTTTCTAACTGATATTCAAGATAAAGTTGCACAAGATTTTGTCACCAAAAGAAAATCAATTATTGAAGAAGTTTGGTCGCAATCCGAGCAGTCTTCTTTGAGAATACTGAAACACGTTATCAACGATGTTGCTAGACTTCGTTTAATAATGAAAGACAGGCATCTAGAAAATAAAGACGCTATAGAGCACATTATAAAATTTTTCTGCGCCTTGGATATAGAGGTGCGTGCGGGAAATTTAACACGAGATCTACTCCTTAACCGGATGAAACTACATATCGAGGAGAGGATGGATCGCAACAATCAAGACAATATTCGGCCATTAAGTAAAATAATTTCAAAATATTCATCATCTGATATTACAGGATCAATTCTCAGCGATGAAATTTTAGAGTCAACCCTCATAGAGGGTAGATTTGATTCTGAAATGCTTGCAGCATGGCTCGATCAAACACCTTATTTTATCCAAGCCTCAGATACCCCTCCGTGGCTCATAGTAATGAAATTCGATGAGCTCGATGATGAAATTATTAAAGAAGGCATATCTCGGATGCAAAAGCAGTTCGATGAGCGTGCCGTAACTGAAATCGGAGAGTTTCTTCACATCGCGGCACTTCGGCTAATGATGGTTGAACAGGGCGTTATTGCCCACTCTATGGAAGAAGAAACATCACTCTGCACCGCGTATATTGACGACCTTTTAGCAACCAAAAGAATGCCTCCAAAACCTTTGGAATACTCATTTGAGAGGCTATTTGAGGCTTATGGTGGTTATGGTTATTGGGTTTCAGAGGTTGCGAGACCACATTTCAGGGCCATTTGTGAGCACGTGGACCAAGCGCGGCAACAAGCGCTAGAGGCCACTTATCCAAGTCATGCCGCAGAAATTTTGCGTCAACTCAAAGAAGATCAAGCGTCTATCTTTAAGACAATTTCACCAACAAACTCTGGAAGCAACACTCTCGCGCATGTTCCTATCCTCAATCATATACCTGTGAATTCTTTCTTGGACGCTTGGCTTAGCGGTCCGCGCAGTGGATGGCGACAAACAACTATGGCACTCGACAATCGATATGAACATGGTCAACTCGATCGGAACTTGAGTACCGAAAGACCTTGGTTAATTGACCTAGAGCGGGAAATGAATGCGCGAATAGATAAGGAGACTGGTCTCGACGCATTTCGATTGAAGCGAATAAAACCAAAAATATTTAGTGAGTTACAAGAAATAGAGGCACCAGATCAAAGATAGGGAAATATGGATTGCGCAATCCAAAAGCATCGTATGGTGGCAGGTGATCCCACCTCCACCATAGTTCTTGGACCTAAAAACCAAGAGCGCTAGATCAAATTTCCACCCCTGCACTCTGACCATCTTTGCTGCCGCGACGGCGAGAAGTTTTCCTTGAGTCAGCCTTACCTGAATTCTCCATTTCCTTATGCTCGACCGTCTCGCGGCGCACCTGCTCCATCGCCGGATCGGTGAACGTGACCTTGAGGCTGTGCATACCGGCGAGTTGGGCGACTTCAAGCCGGAACTCGTCTGTGCCTTCCACGATGAGGGCTTGGCCCTCGAACCGCTTGGACGCCAGTTCGAGCGCAACCAGTGCCGCGCCGGTCGTGGCTTTCTGCGCCTGCACGTGCGTCTTCCGGTCGATCACCATGCCGCCGTCGATGGTGCTGTACGCCACCGTCCCGTCTTTCCGGGCCTTGGGCTTGAGCTTGTCGAGAACGATAGCTTTGGCCTTGTCGGCCCGGTCGGCAGTCAGTAGCTCCCCGTTCCAGCGGCGTGTCCGTTCCTCGCGGTCGCGCAGCAAGGCCAGCGCCTCGGAGTTGCCGCGTTCCGCCTGCTGCGTTAGCCAGTCGGCCCAAGTGGGCATCGTCGTCTGTTTGAACAGTGCCTGACGGCGAGCGTCTGCGCTCTGCCGGTTCTTCTGGCGCGAGGCGTCGGCCTGCTGTTTGATAGTGCCGTACATCAGACGTTTGGTGGGCCCCTTGCCCGCGACCTTCAAAAGCATTCGCTCTGTCTGGCTCCACTGCCTCACTTGCGCATTGAAAGCCGCACTCTCGCGCTTGATCTGGTCGAGGCCCTGACGGCGGGCCAGAATGGCCGCCTGTCGCTCGCGCTGGTAGTGGTTGAACAGGCCCGCTGTCGTTGGGTTGTCCGGCCGCCGGGGTCGTGGCTTGTACCGCTTGCGGTTCGCCTTTGCCTCGGCCTGCCGTTCGGAAGGCTGGAACGGGCCAAGAAGGTCGGTCAGGGCCTTCATGGAAAGGTCGCGGCCGACGTTGCTGGCCTTCGCCCAAATGCCTAAATCCGGCTCGCCGATGACAAGGCCAGCGCCGCGCTGGCGAACCTCTAGGCCGTGCTCGGCCGCTGCGTCGTGCAGCTCCTGCCAGCTCGTCGCCTGCCGCATCGCCGGGGCCAGCTCGCGAGCCGCGTACCCGGTCAGTGTCTCGATGCCGGAGTGCGCCTCCACGCTGGCCACCTTCGCGCCGATGCGGACTGCCTCTGCTTTATCTGCTGACTGCTTCTGTAGACGGGTATCGGACAGCTTGCGCAACCCGTTCAGGGTTTTGGCTTCGGGAGGCTCCGATATGCTGAGGTCGCAAGCGTTTCTAAGGTGTTTACGGAATAGGCTATCGCGCTGCTCTGGGGCTTTCGCTGGCAACAGCTCAATGTCGCGGTTCTGATGCCGCTGCTTTGCCTCCAGACCATGAAACGTTCTTTGCAAGCCATGCTCTACCTCAAGACGCTCACAGGCCTCCATCAGGCGGAACTGATCGTAATAGGGTTCGATGTTCTGTAAACCGGTCGGGTGAACCTTGTTGATGGCTACATGCACATGCAGGTTATCGGTGTCGATGTGAACCGCTGATACACGCTGGTGCTCATCGAGGCCGATGGCAGCGCATAGTTCGTCTTCGATGGCGTGCAGCGTCTCAAGGTCTGGCTGCTCGCCGGGCGGGAAGGAATAGACAAAGTGGTAGGTCTTTTCTGCCTTCGACCTAGTGTTCGCCGCTTGCGTGGCTTGGATTAAGATTGCGGCATCTGCCGGATCATCCGTGCCGCAGTTGGTAACGCGGTAGCTGGCGACCTTCTCGCCCTCGGTCGTGCCATTGGCGGAATCCAGAATGTAATCGGCCGTGCGCTCCCAGCTCGTCGGGTCAATGCCGCCCTTGGCCGCCACCATATACTTGATTAACCGGGCTGGGCTTGAGGCCTTGCGTTCACGGTTGATGCGATGTGCGATCATTTGGAAATCCTCCCCATGAGCGCCCGCATGTCCTCTTGGATTGCGCGGAAATCCATCATCATCGCTTCTACGTCAATCGGTCGCGCGCCCTGACCGCGTTTCTCAGCGAGCCACAATTTCAGCAATCCGGCCACCCGGCCTAGGTCGCCATTCACCTTTGCCAACTGGCGAACAGCTTCCAAATCGGCCCGTGAACCTATAGGCAGATTCAGCCCAACAGCGCGAAGGAAAGCGGCATTCGACAATCCCGCCTGATCGGCCCTTTCGGCTAACTCTTTTTTCTCATCAATGCTGACCCAAACCTCAATTCGCTCCCGCCGTGGACGTGTCCCACGCGAATGCGGCTTGATAGCCTCAATCGCATTTTCACCGGCCATAAGCCTTTCCTCTTTGGTGTAAATGTCGCGGAGCGACTGACAGCCTCGCAGAGCAAGATGCCGTCGAACCGCAGGTGAGTAAGGGGCGGTGTTGGACTGGTGCGGGCTTGCCCGTACCGGTACAACACACATCTTGCCGTACTGCTCAGTGCAATTTTAGGCAATTTAACGCTAATGGCCAGCTTCGCTAACATCAGTTGCGTTCATTTTCCTATAATTGCGCTAGTTTTCCTTAAATCGCGCAGCGTCGCGTTATTACGAGCGCAGAATTGCGTAAAATTGCGCTAATTTTCTTTGCTTGGATATACTGGTTTGGACCGAACGTCGAGAACGGAGAAAGGCACATGACCGACCATCAAAATGCAAATACTGAACGTCGCCCTCAACGCCGTGGCCGCGCATCGTTCGTGGCGGTACTGGATGAGGTGCGGAAGGAGCACGAACGCGGGGTACCGCTGGTATGGATTTATGAGGCATTCGCGGACCAGCTCGAAATGGGATACACCCAGTTCACCAAATACGTCACACGATACATCAAGCAAGGTCAGCCAATCCTCGCTCCCTACAAGCACGACGGGAAGCGATGATCCTGTTATGGCCAAACATGCCGACGGCCGTTAGAATGCAATTACATTCAACGGCGTAAAGCCAAAATGGCACCAAAGAGGAGTGGATAAATTGGCCAGAAAGACACTTTCAGAGCGGCGAGCTGATGCGCTTTCGGAGCTTGAAACGGCAAAAGCAAGGCTGGCAAAACTTGACAATGAGGCAGCCGAAAGAATCGGAAGAATTGCAATAAAATCAGGATTGGTTAATCTTGAACTGACGGACGATCAAGTCCGGGAAGAATTCGACAGAATCGTGGAAAGGATCAGCAAGGGGAATTGATCATGAAGACAGCTCACCGCATCAGCGCATTGGCCAATCAACTCAACGAACTGCAAGCCTGCCTCGGTCGAGCCAGTGGGCGGCCTAGCAAGAGCGTTATGGAAGCCCAGCGCATTGCGGCCGAGCTGGCTTCTTTACTCGAAGAGTGGCACCTTGAAACGTTGCACATCCCTGAAACAGAGCGTGACCTCTATCGCGTACAGAATCCCTATTACGCGGCCCACTGACGCCACGCACCGGCTTATCAAAAGCTCACTTCGGTGGGCTTTTTTTGTCCGCAAAACGTATCAAAACGGACAGCCAAGCCCGTTCCGCTCGTCATGAAAAACGCGATCAAAATCATAGTGTTGAGAAACAATCTCGTGAAGATTGACGGACAGTTTACGGACATAAATCATTGAATTCTATGCGGATACAAGATTATCCGCATATTTAAAACCGCTCCATATCGGTCAATAATTAAACCTCGGACGATGACAAAATGAGGTATTCGGTATGGAAATGGAATCGCAAAAAACGTCGGCTTATGCCGCCCGAAAATTCGGTCGAGGCGCGGCGCTCGCTCTAGCAATGGCAAGCGCAGGCCTTGGTGTAAGTCTCTACATGGCACCGGCTCCGGCCTATGCCATCTACTGCTCGAACTGCTCGACGTTCTATCAGCAGATGTACGAGTACGCCGAAGCGGTGAATACGCAACTGAACACCGCGCAGCAGTTGCAGACGCAGATCCAGCAGTACGACAACATGATTAAGCAGGGCATGTCGCTGCCCAGCCGCATGTTCAACACCATCACTGGCGACCTCCAGCGCGTGGCCAGCGTCTACAACTCGGCGCAGTCACTCGGCCGCAACATCAGCAATCTGGACGAACAGTTTCGCCAGCAATTCAAGGGCTATGACAGCTATCTGAACTCGATTGGCCAAGGGCAAAACAACATGCCGCAGCGCTATCGGGACTGGGCACAATCCGGCTTCGATAACGCCCGCACGGCCATGCAGGCCGCTGGCGTAAATACCAGCACATTCGAGGATGAGAACGCGATGCTGGATCAGTTGGTGAGCCGTTCGCAGTCGGCCGTTGGCCGTCAGCAGGCCATTCAAGCCGGGAACGAGATTGCGGCGCAGAACGTGCAGCAGCTCCAGAAGCTGCGCGATCTGGTAGCCACACAAATCACCCTGCAAGGCAACTACATGGCGCAGCAAAACGAACGACAGTCCGTTAGCGATGCCTCCGAACAGCAATTCCGCAGCCGTGAAAATACACGCGGCCCGTCTGAGGGGTTCTAAACATGATGATTTCTAAGGCGCTGATTGCCGCCCTCTGCCTCGTCTCGGCCCTTGGTGGGTCGGCACTGACGGCCGTAGTTGTCACGAACACCGCCGCGCCGGAATGCGCAGCGGTCGGCAATGGCCATCAGGATGACCAATTCCGCAGCCGCCCAAACACTCGCGGCCCGTCTGAGGGGTTCTGACTATGCGACGTTCAACCGTTTTCGCGCTTGTCGGCGCGGTGCTCTTGCTATCTGCAACTAGTGCGATGGCTGCCGGGGTCGATTTGGCGCAGAGCAACACGTCTATGAACAGCCTTCTGCGGCTGATTCAGAACGCTTCAAACCAATGGGCACCGCGCCTGCATGATTACGCCTTGTGGCTCTTGGGATGCCTTGCCGTCATCCAGCTAGTTTGGACTTTTGCTCCTTTGGTCATGCGCGGAGCTGAACTGGGCGACATCCTCCATGAGCTGGTGAAATTCATCCTCGTGATAGGGTTCTTCTATGCGATGCTCGATCACGCGACCGAGTGGGGCGGGGCCATCGTCAACAGCTTCCGGCAGGCCGGGGCGCACGCGGCAGGGTTGGGTAGTGCGGAGCTGATGCCGGGGGATATGTTCTCAACTGCTGTGGACTTTTCACGGCAGGTGCTGACGGCCGGTGTTTCGATGTTCAGCCCAATCACATCGGTTGTAGTGGCCGTATCTGCATTGATCGTCCTGATGTGTTTTACGTTCATAGCGGCTCTGGTGTTCGTGACGCTGGTAGAGGCCTACGTCATCATCAATGCCGCCGTCCTGTTTATGGGTTTCGGTGGCTCTCAATGGACACGCGAATATGCACTGGCTCCCATTCGCTATGCCGTTGCAGTAGGTGCCAAGCTGTTTGTCCTGACTCTGATTGTGGGTCTGATCATGCAGGTTTCCGCAGAATGGTCGGCAGCCTACACCAACGACGAAGCGTCGTTGATGACCTTGGTCGGCCTGTCTTTGGTGTGCGCCTACCTGACCAAAACCATCCCTGAACTGATCGGCGGCATGATTAGCGGCACGTCGATGGGCGGCGGCTCTGCAATTGGGGGCATGGCCGCAGCCGGTGCAGCCGGTGCGGCGGCCGCAATCGCTACTGTTGCAACAGCAGGGGCAGCAGCCCCGGCCGCAGGAGCACTAGGGGCCGCAGGAACTGGCGGAGGCGCTGCCAGTGCCGCGGGTGGTGGACTGGCCTCCGCACTGAACGCCAGCATGGCAGGCGGCAGTACCGCAGGGGGCATCGGTGGTGCTACGGGCGTCGGCAGCGCTGGAATTGGCGCAAGCACAGGAGGGGGCAGCGGTGCGGCCGCAAAGGCCGCAGGTTCTCGCGTCGGGGGTGGTGCCGCGTCAGGATCGGCGAATCCAATGTCGGCGGCCGCTTCGCCAGCTAGCCAAGAAGCAGGCAGCGGCTTGAAGCAAGCCGCCAAACAGGCCGGAAGAGCTGCCAATGACGGTGACGACGATACGGATCAGCAGGCCGTCGCTCAGCAACGGCAGATGACACCAAAAGGAGGGACCGGCGGCAACGGCAAGGCTGTTGCGCAGGTCGCCGAGGTGGCCACACGGGCGCTTGGCGTGCTGGGCGCGATCAGCGTACCCGGTATGGAAAGCTCCCACGGGCTTTCGCTCGGGGGCACCGGGTCTCCCCCTCCAGTCCCCGGCGACGACAGTCCAACGCCTGACGACGGCGCAGAGCCGACTACACAAGCGGAATCCAACATTATTCGTCCGATATCGGACACAGCTAGGACCGGAGATGTCGGCGCGCTCAAAGTGCCCGGCATGGATTCTGGCGTTAACTCTCAATCGGAGGCGTAATCATGATGAACGATGTATTTTTTGGCCTGATGATGCTCGGCGGCTTTTTTGTTCTCGGTATTGGTATGTGGGCGCTTGGCCAATGGCTCCGACGCAAAGGCTTTGGCCCGCAGCTCGATGCACTGGATAAGCAGTACACGGCACTACAGCATCGGGTGAACCGATTGGCTCTGCCTGCCGCTGCGCAATTCTACGGCGGCATGGGTATGCTTAATCGCATGCCACTTTTCGGCAGCAAGAATCAGGTGGTACTGGTAGAGCGTGTGAGAATGGCCATCCTTCAGATGGAAGAGGAAGAACGGCAGCGAGGCAGGGTCATCAATCGCTGACGAGCACAGCCAGTTCCATCACCCACAACCCCGCCTGAGTGCGGGGTTTTGTTTTCCTGCCGCAGCATCTCCGTCTATTACACACCGCAAAAACGGCCTGTATCGCTCTGTGAGAAGTTTTCATACATGACAGACAAACACCCATACCGACACTGAAAAAACGCCACCACGGCCCATACGGGAGGGATTTTGGACGCTTTCGCAGGCCGTTAGAGGCCTTGTGCCTGTTTTGGCCCTGCCCTTCCCTTTTTGGTGCCTGATGTCTTTTTGCCGGTTTCAACGGCTCGACCAGGTGCTGCGACCGGTGGGTAATCCACGGAACTAACCGCGTCGACGACGGCAGGCCCGCCCTACCTTTTTTGGTGCCCAACGGCCGTAGGCCGACCAAGAGCAGCAAGCGATGAGCTGCGCCATCAAGGCGCGGCGCTTAGCGCGCATGCTGGAGATTCTTAGAGAATCTTGGGTGGAATTTGCGAACGGCCCGCAAAGGCCCACCGTTGCTGGGTTTTCAGAAACTGGCCGGGTGCCGTTAAACAGGGGGTTGGGTACTGTTAAACAGGGGGTGGGGTGCCGTTAAACAGGGGGGAGCAGCGTTACAGTCGGATGCCTTGGGTCGCCCGATTTCCCATTTGCCCTTAGCATACTCGTCCAGCCTCCAACCCACGGCAGCAAGCTCGGCCAGCGCCTTGCGTGCCGTCTGGCGGCGCTTTTTGATGGTATTCGGGTTCGTCGGTTCATCCGGCCAAACATAGCCGCATAGCGTGTCCAGCTCTACCCGCCCCGACTTACCGAGGTCGATCCAGCCGCATAGTCGTTGATGAATCAGGCGGGCGGGGTCGGTCTGTAGCTTCCTAACTTCGGCCATGTCTATGCGGATGTGCTGCCCGCCCATGATTGCGCGAGCAATAAGAGGGTTCAATGCCACATACAGCTTGCCGTCCTGCTCATCACTTGCGTACTCGGACAGCAATCGGAAGCCCTGCCGCTTCCTTCCATTTTGCGCAATGATAGAGACTTTCCAGAGCCTCTCAATGCAATCGCGTACTGGCCTAGTATTGTCGATATCCGCATAGCCAACCTCACGGGCCAGCGACCGATAGCTACCCTTGACCACCATCGCATCCTGCTGGACGGCTTCCCACTTGGGTTCGAGAAATAGCCGCAGCTGCCGACCGGCTTCTGTCTGAGGATCGGGAGAAAGCACAAGGCCAGAAGGTCCAGCCATTGCTACCAGTCCTTGCAGAATGCGGAGATCGTCGGCCCCCAGCGGTTCCGGCCCACTGAACTCGATACGCTTGCCGTTGCCGTAGTCATATACAACGTCCAGCTTGCTACGCTTGCGTTCGCCACGTTTGAGGCTACGGAACAGGCCGGGTGCCAGACAATGCACCGGGTCGTGCCGGGCGTGAGTCAAGTCATGCTTGCTCACGTTGACGCCCCTTTCCGCTGTCCTGCTTGGCGTCCAACAACTCCACCGGCAGCAACACGCCGCCGTCATGGCGCTGATACCAACGATCAGCGTCAATCTCGGCGTAGTTCTGTTTGCTAACGCCGAAACGAACAAAGAACTTCCGGCGGTTTTCCCCGATAGGCTGTCGGTCATATATGCGATCACTGAGGCGTTCGGCCTCAGCCTCGGTCATTCTGGCGACATAGCCACACCAGCGGGCATTGTCGATTAGAGCGGATGCGCCTCGTGCCGCCTGCTGTTGATCCGTCTGCCCCTCGCGGGCACTGCCCTTGCTGACATGATGCAGATACAGAACTGACGCCCCGGTGCTGGCCGCAATATGCTCCAGCGTGGCGACAAGCCTTGCCATGTCGCCATTGCTGTTCTCGTCCCTGTCATGAATGCGGCTCAGGGTATCCAGTACGATCAACCGGGCATCGGCGCAAAATTCAATGACGCGGGCAAGGTGCCGCTCATCCATCACGTTCAAGCGCTTACCCATGATCGGCTCAAGGGTGAGGTTCTGCGCGATGGCGTCGCGTGACTGCTGGTTCAGGTGCTGGCCAATGGAATGAATACGGCGCACCAGTGCGACTGCCGGGTCTTCTCCGGCGCAATAGACCACGCGGCCAGTACTGGCCGGGGAAAGCCCTAAAAGATCACCACCCGCGACGCTGCACGCGATGGTCATTGCGGCTTCCAGCGCCCAGAAGCTCTTACCTGTGGCTCCGGGAGCCACCAACGCGCCTACTGTCCCTGCGAGGAAGCCCGGCCAAATAAAGTCTAGTGTGGGCGGTTCGTTCTCGAACGCTGCCCGTAAGTCAATCGCCACAATTCAGGCCCCCATTCCGGGACGAGGGGCAGGGCTGGAATGTTTGCACGCATCAATCCATGCCTCGACCTCCGCCAAATCCCACACGACCTTGCGGCTACTGAGCGCAATGCGCTGAGGAAATTTCCCCTGCTTTTCAAAGTTGTAGATCGTGCGCTCGCACAGCGGAATCATCTCCAGCAGTTGCTTTTTGCTAATGAGAACTTTACTTGCTCTCCTTAATTCTTTTTCCACACCAAATACCTCGTTTTGTCATCATCCGAGGTTTAATTATTGCTACATAATTCCGGAAAATTCCAGCACCTACTCCCATATTATTTCAATTAAATCAATCACTTAGTGTCCGTAAATTCAACGTTTGACGGACAATATTGATAACGCAAACCGCTGTTTTAATTAGTTTTGCAATAGGCACTTAAAGCCAATTTATCGCGTCCGGTAATTAATACGTTTTACGGACAAAAAAATGCCCACCGAAGTGGGCATTTCGCGACAAAATGCAGGTCTCAAGGCTCCGAATCAGTCCTTGAGGCGGGGCTTCCTGATTGTCCACTCATCGATCATGTCCGCCCAATCCTGAAGCATTGCCCGGCGCTGATCGCGGTACTCGGCCTTGTTGTAGACGGCTCGAACGCCCTTCTGTTCGTGCGCAAGGCACTTCTCGATCCAGTCAGTGTTATAGCCCGCCTCATGCAGCAGCGTGCTGGCGGTGCGCCGCAAGTCGTGCGGTCCGAACTTGCCAAGCGACTGCCCTTCCTTCTGTGCCAGACGATAGGTCAGCGTGAGCACCTGATTGAGCGTGGCGCTGCTCATCGGCGAGTCCGAGTCATAGCGCGATGGCAGCACGTACTCCGAGCCGCCTGCGAAGGTTTTCAGAGCTATGAAAATGTCGAGCGCCTGCCTAGACAGGAACACCAAATGGGGATTGCGGCGCTTCATCCGCTCCTTGGGGATTGTCCAGAGCGCTTCGGTGAAATTGATTTCGCTCCACGTTGCGTTGGTCAGTTCGCTTTTGCGTACCATCGTCAGCAACAGCAACTTGGCGGCCGCGCGGATCGAAGGTGTGGTGCCAATGCGCTCCATGTACTGGTACATCAAGCTGATTTCATCGGGCGTCAGCGCTCGATCTCGCGGCTCAAACTTTGCAATAGTCGACGGGCGCACCAAATCGGCCGGGTTCTCAACCTTCTGGCCGCGTTCTATAGCCCAACGGAAGACCTGCATCACAATTTCGCGGCAAAGCACGGCCGTTGCCGGTGCCCCGCGCTCCACGATCGCATCAGTCAGCGCCCGTAAGTCCTCATGGGTGATTTCTGTCAGCTTCTGGTTACCGAACTTCGGCTTAAGCTCGCGCTCGAAGGTAGCTCGACGCATATCGCGGGTAACGTCAGCCATTTGATAGCCGCGCAGCCACTTTTCGCCCCAAGCACCAAAGTTTTCAGCGTCCTTAACGCGGGCTTTGTCCCGCGCCTTCTCTTTGGCTGGAGATTTCCCTGCGGCGATCATCTTCTTGGCTTCGCCCAGCCGTTCGCGGGCTTCCGCTAGCGTGATCCCTCCGACACCGTAGCGGCCGAAGGTGATTGTCTCCTGCCTGCCGTGGATCGAGTAGTTGTAGCGGAATGAAATCGAACCCGCTGGCGTGATGGCCACGTAGAGGCCGTCACGGTCATTCACTTTGTAGAGCTTGTCCTTTGGCTTGAGGTTGCGCAGCTTGGTATCAGTCAGCATGGTCTGGTTGGGTTTCCTCTCAAAAATACCATGCTCAAAAATCCTCGCGCCGCCCATAAAAAATCATTACAGAACAATGCGTTATATGAACCCAATACCATGACCACCCCATTATGAGCGACATGGTATCGAGTGCTGAACATGGCATCAGGTTCAAATCGTACCATCTACCATGCCATAGAAACCGGGTGCTTGGCGATGCGAAAATTTGCCAGACTGTGCCAAGCCAATAATGAAAAAAGCCCGCAGTTACGCGGACTTATAGGTCTTTTAGTGCTCTTTGATGCCAGTCTATGCCGGACGCTGGATCACTCCCACTCAATGGTAGCCGGTGGTTTACCGCTGATGTCATACACCACACGGGAAATCCCGTTGACTTCATTGATGATGCGGTTGGAAACACGCCCCAGGAAGTCATACGGCAGGTGCGCCCAGTGCGCGGTCATAAAGTCGATGGTTTCGACGGCACGCAGAGAGACAACCCAGTCATACTTACGACCATCGCCCATGACGCCTACGGAACGGACCGGCAGGAACACGGTAAACGCCTGACTGACTTTGTCGTATAGATCCGCTTTGCGCAGCTCTTCAATGAAGATAGCGTCCGCGCGACGCAGCAGGTCGCAGTACTCTTTCTTCACTTCGCCCAGTACGCGCACGCCGAGGCCCGGCCCCGGGAACGGATGGCGATACAGCATGTCGTACGGCAGGCCCAGCTCCAGACCAATCTTACGCACTTCGTCTTTGAACAGCTCTTTCAGCGGTTCAACCAGCCCCATCTTCATCTCTTTCGGCAGGCCGCCGACATTGTGGTGAGATTTGATGACGTGCGCTTTACCGGTTGCAGACGCCGCAGATTCGATAACGTCAGGGTAAATGGTGCCCTGCGCCAGCCACTTCACGTCTTCCAGTTTGAGCGCTTCTTCGTCGAACACTTCTACAAAAACACGGCCAATGATCTTACGCTTGGCTTCCGGATCGTTCTCGCCAGCCAGCGCGGACAGGAAGCGCTCTTCCGCCGGTACGTGAACGATATTCAGGCCAAAATGGTCGCCAAACATGTCCATCACCTGCTCGGCTTCGTTCAGGCGCAACAGGCCGTTATCGACGAAAACACAGGTCAGATTTTTACCGATCGCGCGGTGCAGCAGCATTGCGGTGACGGAAGAATCCACGCCACCAGAGAGGCCGAGGATCACTTTGTCGTCGCCCACCTGCTCGCGAATGCGCGCCACGGCGTCGTCGATAATTTTCGCCGGCGTCCACAGGGCTTCACACTGGCAGATATCACGCACAAAACGCTCCAGCATGCGCATACCCTGGCGGGTGTGAGTCACTTCCGGGTGGAACTGTACACCGTAGAAGCGTTTTTCTTCGTTGGCCATAATGGCGAACGGGCAGCTCTCGGTGCTGGCGACGGTCACGAAGTCGGACGGAATCGCCGTCACTTTATCGCCGTGGCTCATCCACACGTCCAGCAGCGGTTTGCCGTCTGCGGTCAGGGAATCTTCAATACCGCGAACCAGCGCGCTGTCGGTCAACACTTCGACCTGCGCGTAACCAAATTCACGCTCATTAGAACCTTCTACATGACCGCCAAGCTGCATCGCCATGGTCTGCATACCATAGCAAACGCCAAATACCGGCACGCCTGCTTCAAAGACATACTGCGGCGCGCGCGGGCTGTTTTCTTCGGTGGTGCTTTCCGGGCCGCCGGAAAGAATAATGCCGCTTGGGTTGAAGTCACGAATTTGTGCTTCTGTCACATCCCACGCCCACAGTTCGCAGTAAACACCCAGCTCACGCACGCGGCGCGCAACCAGTTGAGTGTACTGAGAACCGAAGTCCAGAATGAGGATGCGATGCTTATGAATGTTTTCCGTCATTGACGCTTATTCCGAGGCAAGTGAAACAGATTAAATAAATCGCCCGACGCGAAGGTCGGGCGAAGAAAATCAGGAGCCCAGACGGTAGTTCGGGGACTCTTTGGTGATGGTCACGTCGTGAACGTGGCTTTCCTGGATACCCGCACCGCTGATACGCACAAACTCCGCTTTAGTACGCAGTTCGTCGATGGTAGCACAACCGGTCAGCCCCATACAGGAGCGCAGGCCGCCCATCTGCTGGTGAATGATCTCTTTCAGGCGACCTTTATAGGCTACGCGGCCTTCGATACCTTCCGGCACCAGTTTGTCAGCAGCGTTATCGCTCTGGAAGTAACGGTCGGAGGAACCTTTGGACATCGCGCCCAGAGAACCCATGCCGCGGTAAGATTTGTAAGAACGGCCCTGGTAGAGTTCGATTTCGCCCGGGGATTCTTCGGTACCGGCCAGCATAGAACCCACCATCACCGCGCTCGCGCCTGCGGCGATGGCTTTGGCGATGTCGCCGGAGAAACGGATACCGCCGTCAGCGATAACCGGAATTCCGGTGCCTTCCAGCGCTTCAACTGCGTCAGAAACAGCGGTGATCTGCGGAACGCCCACGCCAGTCACGATACGAGTCGTACAGATAGAGCCAGGGCCGATACCCACTTTCACCGCGCTGCAACCGGCTTCCGCCAGTGCGCGAGCGCCTGCGCCCGTCGCGACGTTGCCGCCGATGATTTGCAGGTCAGGATATTTAGCGCGCGTCTCACGGATACGTTGCAACACGCCTTCTGAATGACCGTGAGAAGAGTCGATCAGCAGGACGTCAACGCCTGCCGCCACCAGCGCGTCAACGCGCTCTTCGTTGCCCGCGCCTGCGCCGACCGCCGCGCCGACACGTAAACGGCCCTGCTCATCTTTACAGGAGTTTGGTTTACGTTCCGCTTTCTGGAAATCTTTTACGGTAATCATGCCAAGCAGATGGAAGTTATCATCAACGACCAGCGCTTTTTCTACGCGTTTTTCGTGCATTTTTGCCAGCACGACTTCACGGGCTTCGCCTTCACGAACGGTCACCAGACGCTCTTTCGGCGTCATGTAGACACTCACCGGCTGGTTCAGGTCAGTCACAAAACGCACGTCACGACCGGTGATGATACCCACCAGTTCGTTATCTTCAGTCACCACCGGATAGCCCGCAAAACCGTTACGCTCGGTCAGGGCTTTCACTTCATGCAACGTGGTGGTTGGCAGGACGGTCTGCGGGTCGGTCACTACGCCGGACTCGTGTTTCTTCACGCGGCGAACTTCTTCCGCCTGGCGCTCGATGGACATGTTTTTGTGGATAAAACCAATGCCGCCTTCCTGGGCCAGGGCAATTGCCAGGCGCGCTTCCGTCACGGTGTCCATCGCCGCAGAAAGCATAGGAATATTCAGACGAATAGTTTTCGTCAACTGCGTGCTGAGATCGGCAGTATTCGGCAAAACGGTGGAGTGAGCGGGAACAAGGAGGACGTCGTCAAACGTCAGGGCTTCTTTAGCGATACGTAGCATGGGCAATATCTCACCTGGGAGGTTAATAAATATTGCCGCGGCATTATACAGAACGTAATCGGTTGCATCTACATTTTTTTGCAAATAGTGCTTGCGATCCCCCGTGAGCAGGTTACTATCGATTGAATAACCTGCTGATTTAGAATTTGATCCCGCTCACATGTTATCCTCTCAAACTTCCTCAATTTTTACCGTAAGCCGCCTTAACCAGACGGTTCGTCTGCTGTTAGAACAGGAGATGGGACAGGTATGGATCAGCGGCGAGATTTCTAATTTCACGCAGCCTGCGTCGGGCCACTGGTACTTTACGCTCAAAGACGATACCGCTCAGGTGCGCTGTGCGATGTTCCGTAACAGCAACCGCCGGGTGACGTTCCGTCCGCAGCACGGGCAGCAGGTGCTGGTACGCGCCAATATCACGCTGTACGAGCCGCGCGGCGATTATCAAGTCATCGCCGAAAGTATGCAGCCCGCGGGCGAAGGCTTGTTGCAGCAGAAATATGAGCAGCTAAAAGCCAAACTCCAGGCCGAAGGCTTGTTCGATCAGCAGCATAAACAGCCGTTGCCCTCCCCGGCCCACTGTGTCGGGGTGATCACCTCGAAAACCGGTGCGGCACTGCACGACATTCTCCACGTGCTAAAGCGTCGTGACCCATCCCTACCCGTTATTATCTATCCGACGGCGGTCCAGGGCGACGACGCGCCGGGGCAGATCGTTCGTGCTATCGAACTGGCGAACGCGCGCGGCGAATGTGATGTACTGATCGTCGGACGCGGCGGCGGTTCGCTGGAAGATTTGTGGAGTTTTAACGACGAACGCGTGGCGAGGGCGATTTTTGCCAGCCGCATTCCGGTGGTCAGCGCCGTCGGTCACGAAACGGACGTCACGATAGCTGATTTTGTCGCCGACCTGCGCGCGCCTACGCCATCAGCAGCTGCAGAAATTGTCAGCCGCAACCAGCAGGAGTTGTTGCGTCAGATTCAGTCCGCCCAACAGCGTCTGGGCATGGCGATGGACTACTACCTCGCCAACCGTAGCCGTCGTTTCACGCAGATTTTTCACCGTCTGCAACAGCAACATCCGCAACTGCGTCTGGCCCGTCAGCAAACCGCGCTGGAACGTCTACGCCAACGGATGGGATTTGCGCTTGAGGCCAGGATTAAGCAGGCCACTCAGCGCCAACAGCGCGTAAGCCAACGCCTGAGCCAGCAAAATCCGCAGCCGCGCATTCACCGCGCGCAGTCGCGCATCCAACAGCTGGAATATCGTCTGACGGAGAATATCCGCTCACGGTTAAGCGAACAGCGCGAGCGTTTCGGCAACGCGGTCACGCATCTGGAAGCGGTCAGCCCGTTAGCCACGCTGGCGCGCGGCTATACGGTTTCGACGACAACGAACGGCAAGGTGCTGAAAAAGATCAAACAGGTCAAAGCAGGCGATATTATGACTACGCGGCTGGAGGACGGTTGGCTTGAAAGTGAAGTCAAATCCGTCACGCCGGGCACGTAATCCAATATTCCCTCACTCTTTGCAGCGCGATGTTGGGTTTCGACTTCGCCTCAGCCAACCTACGCGCCACGTCGGATAAGGTGTAGCCATAATCTGACGATCAACCGGTTTGTCATTCGCCTCAAAACCGGGCAGGGAACGCCCGCCCGGTTTTGTCTAACTTACCAGTTATAGCGCAGATTCAGGCTACCGTTCAGATCGCCAAAGTCATTGCTGCCAGTCTGCCCGGCAACCTGAGCGCGAACGCTCCACTGCTTATCGATATCTGCCTGCAGACCCACTTTCAGCTCCGCACGGTTAGCCGGAAGATCCTGTTTTACCGTGGCATCATCAAACGATACCGACACATCATCACTGGTGTGCAGCCAGTTAGCTTCAGCAAACGGCTGGATAACCGTACGGCTGCCTTTGTACAGCTTGCCGTCAACACGCAGACCCAGACGAGTTGTCCAACTGTCGCCATCCTGACCATCGATCCGGGTGCCGTAGTTATCCTTCACGCTATCCGCTGAGTAATTCTGCCAGACAACCTGCGCCTGCGGCGTCAGACTGACAGTATTGCCGTTGCTAAGCGCAATATCGTAGCGATAACCAGTTTCCAGCGAGACGGCGTTAGCGGTTGAATCATAAGATTCAGATCCCGCATCACCGCTCTCTACGCTGTTGTTGTAGAAACCATATTGGTACCAGCTGTCGACATACGCGCCGCTATGCGTTTGGGCATCGGCAAACCAGGTGGCATAGACGCCAAGGTTATAGCCGTCTACGTTGCCGCTACTGGTGAACTGGCTACCGTCTGCGCCACGGTTACCGGTGCTGTCGGTATCGGCGTTGATGTAGCTCGCCATGACGCCAACGGTAACGCTCTGCTGGCCGTTACCCCAGGCCAGAATGTCGCCGCCTAACTGGAACTGAGAGTAGTTGCTGTCCATATCGATATTGCCGCTGACAGCCTCGGATTCCGCTTTACCCGCTTTGAAGCGCGCCCATACGCTGCCATCGGCATTACGATACTGGCTGCCCTCGCGGTCATAGAGGGTCTGCATTTGCAGGTTGCGCGCCATCCACTGGTTGCCCATGTACGCGCCGATATCCGCACGGTACTGCGGTGCGACATCGCCGCCATCGTCCGGAGGCGTGACATTACCGCCATCGCCGCCGTCGTCCGGAGGCGTGACATTACCGCCATCGTCACCGCCATCCGAAGGCGTGTCATCACCGCCGCTGTCGTCATCATCAGACTGTGCTTTTGACGCCAGATACCAGTCGTTGTCACTTTCATTCCAGTACAGACGGTAGGTATACAGACTAGCGTTAACCTCATTTTTTAGCTCAAACGCATCGCTGGTCGATACGCCGCCAACATCCACCACTTCGATACCGTTAGTGGTCTGTGCTCCATCGCCGATGCCGTTGATGTACAGATCGGTAGTGCCGGAGGCATCGCCGGTAATGACTAACTTATCGGTCGCCGAATCATCGTCGCCCAGGACGGTATTCAGGTAAAGCGAGCCGCCGTTGCCGGTGTAATTGCCATCGACATAAAGCGTATTGCCAGGCGTGCTGGAGCTGCTACCGCTGGTTATTGTCCCCATGTTGATCAGATCGCCATTGAGGGTGAAGATGGCGCCTGTTTCCTCGCTGTCGCCAAAGACCAGCGTCCCTTCGTTGGTCACCTTACCGTTAACGGTCGTACCATTGCTGCCGCCGAAGGTCGCCCCGGAAGCGACGTTCACCGCCTGCTGGCTGCCCATCTCGCCAATCGAGCCGTCTCCGGACAGCCATAGCGTGCCTTCCTGTACGTTAGTATCGCCGGTGTAGGTGTTCGCGCCGCTCAGCGTCAGTTTACCCGCGCCCAGTTTGGTCAGCGATTTACCGTCCCAATCGCCGTTGCCGGTTTTATCGCCCAGTACGCTGGTGACTTCAAAACTGTCGCCTGCGCCCAGAGTAAACGTGCCGTGTGCTGGCGTCGCTGACGTGACGGTCGCATTCCAGCTCAGCCCTTCGGTAAGCAAATATTCTGACGCATCTGCAGGATTGATTGTCCCGGTTACGGTCAGATAGTCCGGCTTGTCGGTGAGGTTCATCGTCAGGCTGGTAAAATCGCCGCTGATATCGCTGTCCATATCCATCAGTTTAAAGGACTGGAACTCCGCATCGGAGGCGCGCGCTTGCAGGCTGGCGTCGCTGACGACCAAATCGCCGCCAAGCGTGGCGCTGCCGCCGGTGATCAGCGGTTGCACTGAGTCACTATTCAGCTCAACGTTCAGCGTACTGCCATCTTGCTGAATTAACGCGCTGTCGCCGAGATCCAACGAGGTGCCGAGCGCCAGTTGGGTCGTCGCGCCGCTATGAGTGGTGATGCCGCCCGCCGCGCTGACTTCACCGTCTGCGTCCAGCACCAGCGTGGCGTTATTGTCTACCAGACCGGTGCCCAGCGCCGTCGTACTGGCGGCGACCAGCGTACCCTCATTGATGGTGGTGCCGCCGCTGTAGTCGTTGTCGCCGGAGAGGATCAGCGTGCCTGCGCCTTCTTTGGTCAGCGATTTACCGTCCCATCTGCTACCCGGATCCAGCGTGTCATCAACGTCTGTCAGTGTAGCCGCAACGTTAAAGCTGCCGTCAGGGTCGCTCAGGGTAAAGGTGCCGTGGGCGTTGGTAGTGGCGTTGTCTCTGTCCGCATACCAGGAAAGGGAGGCCGTCAGGTCATAGTTGGTGTTGTCCGTTTCATCGACTTTTCCGTCGATAGTCAGGAAGTCAACATCTTCGCGGTTCATCCCTGCAATGGTCAGATCGTCGAAATCGCTCGTAATGGCGCTGTCGCTGTCAATCAGCGTGTAGGTGTATGCCTCAGGCGTCCAACTGTCCGTAACGCTGCCGATGCCGGTAACATTCAGAGTGCCGCCCAGCGTGACGCTGTCGGCGGTAATCACGGCGTCGTCGGTGGCCGCGCCGAGGTCAATACTTAGCGTACTGCCGTCTTCCTGGGTGAACTGGCCCGCGTCAAGGGTGCTGCCCGCTGCCAGCGCGGTAGTGGCGCCGCTATGGGTGGTGACGTTCGCAAGCTTAAATGCGCCGTTGGCATCCAGCATCAGCGTACCGCTGTTGTCGATATTGCCGCTGCCCAGCGCGTTGACGTTGGCGGCAATCAGCGTACCGCCAGCGATGGTGGTATCGCCGAAGTAAGTGTTGTTGTCCCCGCTTAACGTCAGCTCGCCGGTACCGGTTTTCACCAGCGAGCCGCTGCCGGAAAGCGTATTTTCCAGCTCGCCTTCGCCCACCTGAAGCACGCCGCTGTTGTCGATATCGCCGCTGCCTAACGAATCCGCATGGTCAGCCGTCAGCGTACCGCCGGAAATAGTGGTGCCGCCGGAGTAAGTGTTATCGCCGCTTAACGTCAGCTCGCCCGTGCCGATTTTCACCAGCGAACCGGTGCCGGAAAGCGTATTTTTCAGCTCGCCCTCGCCGACCTGAAGCACGCCGTTGTTGGCAACAGCTCCGGTCCCCAGTGAATCCGCATTGTCAGCCGTCAGCGTGCCGCCGGTAATGGTGGTGCCGCCGGAGTAAGTGTTATCGCCGCTTAGCGTCAGCTCGCCTGTGCCGGTTTTCACCAGCGAACCGGTGCCGGAAAGCGTATTTTCCAGCTCGCCCTCGCCCACCTTAAGCACGCCGCTGTTGGCAATAGTCCCGGTCCCCAGCGAATCCGCATGGTCAGCCGTCAGCGTACCGCCGGTAATGGTGGTGCCGCCGGAGTAACTGTTATCGCCGCTTAGCGTCAGCTCGCCTGTGCCGGTTTTCACCAGCGAACCGGTGCCGGAAAGCGTATTTTCCAGCTCG
>NZ_JAMMZV010000005.1:298342-407726 GCF_051811585.1 Salmonella sp. NW177
GCTCGCCCTCGCCGACCTGAAGCACGCTGCTGTTGGCAATAGTCCCGGTCCCCAGCGAATCCGCATGGTCAACCGTCAGCGTACCGCCGGAAATAGTGGTGCCGCCGGAGTAAGTGTTATCGCCGGTCACGATCAGCTCATCGCTACCGCTTTTGACAATTTGGCCCTCGCCGGTCACGTTGTTATCCAGCGTGCCCTGGCTCAGCGCAAGCGTTGCGCTTTCTGCAATCGTCACATCGCCAGTGCCGAGCGAGGCGGCGTCTTTGGCGGCCAGAATGCCGCCGACAATTTCAGTGTCGCCGTAGTCGTTGCCGGTGTTGCTGAGGATCAGCGTGCCGTCGCCTTGTTTGGTTAGCTTGCTGCCACCCCAGTCGGAGGTAGCCGTGGTTTCGTCCAGTTCGCTGGTGACGGTAAAGGTACTGTCTGCATCAACGGTAAAAGTGCCATGCGCAGCGCGCGCAGAATTTGCGCCCGCGTACCAACTCAAGCCCGTAGACAACTCGTAGTTGGTATTATCATTCGCATCAACGCCCGCGTTGATCGTAAGGTAATCCGGCATAGCGGAAATGTCGGCATCCAGCGTTACGCTGTCAAAATCGGTAGTGATCGCAGTTTGCGAATCAATCAGCGTGACCGATCCAAAGTGTTCGTCGGTTTCGGGCGCGACAAAGGTGGCCGTTGAGCTAAGGTTCAGCGTCCCGTCCAGCGTGACGTTGGCGGCTTTGATAATTGGCGAGCTGTTGGCGGTATCCAGCGTCGCGTTTATCTGGCTGCCGTCCTGCAAGGTCAGGGTATTATCCACCGTCAGCAGCGTACCTGTCGAACCGCTCGCGTTGCCCAGCGTAATGCCGCCGTCGTTGGTCAGGTTGCCGACGGTTGACGGGTCGGTCATGTTCCACAGGCTGGTTTCGTCGAGCGACAGCGTAGTAAACATCGCATCTACACGACCGGTTAACGTGGACTTCTGGCTTAAAGAGAGCGATGACGACGACGTGTCAGTCTGGACAATGTTGCCGGTCAGCGTCATGTTTTCGGCCTGAATAGCCGCTTTGCTGCCCAATTTGATCGCGGTCGGCGCCGCAAAGGTGCTGTTGGTGAGCTTAATGGGGTCGTTAATGGTCGTGCTACCATCAACGTTCAGTGCGACAGTTTTTGAGGTGACGTTTGCGTCGCTGACCGTGAGCGCGTTGATATCTTCATACCAACTGCTTTTCTTTTTGCTGGTGATAAAGATGCCGTCGCCGTCGGCGTTGATGGTGGCGCCGTCGATCCTGGCGTCCGACGCCAGAATATACACGCCCGTACCGGCAGAGGTAATATTGCCGCCTGTAATATCCAGGGTGGTGGCGTTATTGGCCTGCACCGCCGCACCGCTGGCGTTGGTATGTGTTATAGTCGCGTTGGTGAGATTAAGATCGGCCTTATTGCTGCCCTGGATGGTGCTTATCGTACCTGTAGAGATGACCGAACTATCCGACAGGTTCAGGGTGGAACCCGCATCTGTCGCAGAGGTACCGGCAACAACGTTTATCTGGCCTTGCGCCAGGGTGATTTTACTACCGTCCAGCACGTTCAGCGTACTGCCTTGTTGCACCTGCGCGCTGCTGCTGTTAGCTGCCTCAACGGTGGTGTTGTTCAGTGTCGCTGCTGAACCCGTATACAACGTCATTACGCCGTAATTGCCGCCAATATTCAGCGTGCTGTCCGTTAACATCAGTGTGCTGCCATCCGCTGCGGTAATACCCTGAGTATAAATGCCCGTAGTGGTTATCTGCGCGTCGGTAAGATCAAGGATCGCATAATGATCCAGCGAAATGGCGTTGGAAACATACTTACCGCCATTCGGATCATCGGCTCCGCCTCCGCTTGTTTCAATGACGAGTCCAGTCCCTGTGACCGTAGTAGGCTGCCAGCCGACGGTGGCAACACCCGAGACATAGAGTGCCGCGCCATCCTCAACTCCCGAATAGGTCATCGGCGGCGTTGAATCATCCAGAACGTGGGTCTGCGCATCAGCATATGATGCCTGATTGTCGGCCATGGCCAGCGGGCTGAAAAATCCGAGCGCCGCAGCCACGGCGCAAGCCAGCACATTGCGCGTTGCTTTTATTATTTGTCCATATTCGGACTTTTTATTTAGGGAATGGGTTTCACTCGCGCATACTTGCGCTTTAACTTTGCTGTGGCCTCGCGCCAGTTCTGAAGCCACAACATACATATTTCGCACGGCGCTCCAGACAATACTGTAGGTCCTGTTCAATTTTTAAATTTCCTTTTAATAACGTTCACGAAGCAAACTGGATTTTGATTGGCTGTAAATAGCTTTTAAATGGTGTATATAAATGAGATAAATAATAAATGATAAAAATATGGTTTTATGAATGATTGCAATCACCTGTAACAATATATTATCAAAGCCAAATTATTAACCAATTTCAAGGCCTATTTCAATATCAGGTCAACTTTTGATTAATTTATAATTGATATAAATATATCCATCTCTTTTATATATATTTATATTGTGAATATCATTTAATGATTTCATACATTGAGATAAATAGATGCGCGAGGCAAAAAGGGGTAATTATCATGCGACACCTGGCGTTATTTTAAATATACTCGTCATACTTCAAGTTGCATGTGCTGCGGCTGCGTTCCCTCCCCCCAGTCACTTACTTTAGTAAGCTCCCGGAGATTCGCTCGCTTGCCGCCTTCCTGCAACTCGAATTATTTAGAGTATATAGGTAGCGCCAGACGCGTAATACGTTAATACACACACGTCGCATAACCTGCTGTGCTTGCCGGCTTAATGGCGCAGTTTTGTTGCCTGGTATTCTCATCCACGCCGCAATACATGCCGCCGCTCGAGGTTGATTTAGATAAACAGGGATAGCCCTGCGTCGGCCAGCCTAACGAGCTACAGGATTCGCCGCATCAGATCGCAACTAACGCTACCCTGATATACCGGGATCGTTACACTGTCGGCCTGAGGCGGAGTGCCGTTAATAGCCGCAGTTTGCTCAGTGAGTTCCTGCCATGCGCCGCTGCTTCGCACGGCCTGCGCGAAGAAAGGCGTTAAACTGAGGGCGCATAGCAGCAGCCAGAATAAAAAACCGACACACTTTTTCGATTTCACTGACGTACCTGAGAAAGGTCCATTTCGTTGCAGTTCATTCCGTGAATACAAAAACGTAAAAATGCATCGCTACCGGAACAACGCCAGCCGCAAGGGATACCCAGGTTGGGCGACGCAATGCGTCACCCAACATTCAAAGGCGCTCCCGGCCCCATTCACTACGGCACCCGGCACGAGCCTAAGCCCGAGGTCGTCGATTTTTCACGATTACAGGTTGTCTGGCCGGTCGTTTCGTTAAATGAACAGTAGACCTTATTGCTTTGACCTTCATCTTGCGACACATAATCCCAGGACGATGTCGTCGGCCATTGCAACGTGCCGATAACGCTCTGCAACGCTTTCAGATCGTCCAGCGAGGCCATATTTTCCTGCGATCCGCAAAGATGTGTCAGCGATGTTTCAACGTGCTCGGACTGATAATAATAGTTCGACGCCCAGTATTCGTTAGTCATCAGCCAGGTATACTGGGGCATGGCAGAGAGCTCGGCTTTCAGATACGGGCGGCGCAGCGTAACGCCGTTCACCTGCACGGTATCCGGCATATGACCCCAGTATGACGCATACGGCGTATCCGGGCTGGTTTGTACCGTAAAGATTGCATCCACACTCGCCGCCTCATCAAATTGATTCGCAAGCGCCGCCGTGACAGACGTTTTTAACCCCGACGATTTATCCTGAGTTAACGTAAACCGCAACTTACCGTCATCGCCAGTGAAGCCAGACCATTTTGTGCTGAGGCCATTCTGGTTATTAAACGCCACTGCCGCACCCGCCGCAGGTGCAACCGGCGTCAGCATCATATTCGCTGGCGAAGTTGTAAACGGAACCGGCTCGCCAATCACGCCGGGATCAATGTATTGCTTATCCACCGCACCGCGCGAATAAGCGTATCCACGCGTCAACAGTACGGCCACCCCGGCCTGCGGCTGCCCATCGTCGTTAGTCACCGTTGCCGTCATCGGTATCGTTTCGCCTTTTTTCGCCACGGCCGCTGATTTATCGGCGTTCCATGCGTCGGAAGAGAGCGCGATATTCAGCCCGCTGCGCGGTTTTGTCAGGCAGAGTTGTAAGTAGTAGTTACCCGGGTTTTCCGACATGCTGTAGTCTTTCCCCGTCTTGAGATCTTTATACTGCCAGTAAAGGGTTGAGCCTTTCAGCAGGCTATCGCCAGCCCACCACCGCTTCCCGACGGGCAATCCAATATCGGTCGCCACCTTGCCGCTTGGGTGATCCTTGTACAGCGCCGTGAAATCATCTATCGCAGCCATCTGATTCATCGGACACCCACCGTAATTACCGGTATTAAAATTATTCACCATGATCCAGTATTCATTGGTTTCGAAATAGGTATCCGTGTGCGCCTCCGATGAGGGCTCGCCTACCACCAGCGGGCGCTTAAACTCCGCACCGTTGCTGGCGGTGAAGGTCTCCGGCATATGGCCGTACATGTTGGCCTTGTCGCTGTCCGGGCTGGTGAGGACGGTGAACACCACCGGCAGCGATGAGGTCGCCGTCGGCGTATCGTACAGACTCGCGGTCAGCAGGTTTTTCAACCCTATGCCGCCGGGTTCGGCAAGTGTCAGAGTCAGCGTACCGTCCGCGCCGGTGGTGCCGGTCAGAGCCGATGTGGCATAGTAAAACTGTTGCTGCGCACCGGCGAGCGGCGTCACCGTCATGTTGGTGCCGTTAGTGGCTACAAATTTATTATAGTCAGTGTTGCGCGGCGTCCCGGCGTCGCGTTTAAGCGAAAAAGCCGTATAAGGCACCGGGTTGCCCATCGCATCGGTAGTGGTGATGAGCAGCGGGATCGACTCGCTGTTTTTCGCCTTCACCGCCTGAATAGCGTCATCCATCGCCTGCGGGGAGGTGAGGGTGATCTGCGTGGCCTGCGGTATCGGCGTCCTGGCGCAAATTTGGTACTGCCAGGCAATGCTGGGCGAGCTGTTTTCTGACCGACGCGAACCATCAGCCAGATCGACTGCGTAATAGAAGTCAACTTTTGCCCCGCTGGAGAGTGACGTCGAGTTCGATCCGCTCCAGTAAGAATAGTAGACCGGCCAGCCCTGGGCAGTATTTATCGTTCGGTTCGGGTATTTGCTGTAGAGCGAATCCAGCGCCTCAACGGCAGGGTAATAGCCCGCCGCGCAACGGGCCGGATTTGCCCCTTCACTGGCAGGCCCATGAAAAACCGCCCAGGTTTCGTTGGTTTCTTGCTTAGTCGTAGTATTGTCCGTACTGGCCAGCTCAGCGTACAACAGCGGGCGCTGGTACACCGCACCATCTGCCGCCGTCAGCGACGGCGCCATATGCCCCCACATGCGGGCGACGCTGACATCCGGGCTGGTGACGACGGTAAAGATGGTGTCAATGCTGGCGCTCACGGCGGCATTTTCATACAGCGTCGCGTTAATCGCGGTGCGGGTGCCGTGGGTGTCCGGGCGGGTAACACTAATAATGCGGGTGCCGTCAGGGCCGGTCTGCGACCCCATTTTAGTGGTGGTCCAGGCCAGCGATTCGCCGTCGATCACCACGGGCGTCACGATGCCTTGCAGATCGTCGCCGTCCTGGGCGGTATACTTTTCGCCCCGGCGATCGTAACCGTCGCCGCGGGTGAGCACAAATGGCGCTTCCGGGACCGGGTTGCCGCTGGCGTCCTTCACCGTCACCTTGAGCTGTAGGGTATCGCCCTTTTTCACTTTGACTGCATGCACGTCGCTGCCGTCGTACCACAGCGATGGATCGACCGGTTCAATGGTGATGGCGGCTGGTACCGGGTTGTCGCTGGCCAGGCAGCTGGCATAAATGGAGACGTTGCTGTTGGCAAATTCACTGCCGTTCGCCAGCGCGATCAGTTTCCAGGTGGTGGCGCTCTGGTAGGTGGACGACCAGTAGTTAAGATAGACTGGCCAGCCCTGAATGCCGTTAATTTTGCCACCGCTGTTGGCGTTATACAGCGCCTCAAGCTGGTCGATGCGCGGCAGGCGGTTCGCCGCGCAGCCGCCCGCATCCGGATTGCCCGCCGCGTCTGTGTGGGCCACACGCGTCCAGGTCTCATTGCTCTCGTCCTGGGTACGCAGCGGGTTGCTCACTTCACCCGCCAGTTTGGGCCGCTCAAAGGTCCAGTCACCCACGGTAATTGTGTCGGCCATATGGCCCCACATTTTGGCTTTTGCCGTATCCGGGCTGGTGGCGACGGTAAACTTCACGCTGCGGGAAACCGGCGTATTGATGTATGAATGGATGGGCACGATGCTTAACTGTGTCAGCAACCCCACGCCCTTATCCTGGGTGAGGATAATGGTCGCATCGCCGTTGGCGTCGGTGATCCCCTGATAAACCTGTCCGGCAACGTAGCCGACGCCGTCAAACTGCATCTCGCCGTTGCTGGTATCGGTAAAACCGGTCGTCAGCCCGTCGCGCCGCCTGCCGTTCGCCATGGTGACGGTGAAGTCGGTATTGGCGATCGCCATGCCGTTAAGAGCGTTGCGCGAATGGATGTTGAGCTTAATCTGTTCACCCACTTTGGCGGTCATATCGGCATTTTTGGTCGCCGGGTCGTCGTTGAAATAGACGTCCAGCACCGCCACCATTTCATTGGCCGAGCAGGTCAGGTAGTTCGGCGTATCGGTAAATTTGCCGCTATCGCCGTTTTCGAGGTTGACGTGTACCGTCCCGGAGGCGTCGCTGTCGGCGGCGATGTAATAATCTTCGGTCGGCCAGCCGTGTTCGCTTTCCATCTGCCCGCCCGCATGTTCGCTGTACAAATGCGCCAGCGACGACTGATCCGGCACCTGGCCGGTACCGCACTGCGCGGTGGCCGACGCCACGGAGTTAAATGTCGCCCACTGTTCGTTGTTTTCGTCGAACTGGCCGTCTTTATGGCTGGCCTCCACCGCCAGCAGCGGGCGTTTGTACAGGTTGCCCGCGTCCACCACGCCGCGCATATGGCCCCACATGTTGGCGCCGTCCACGTCCGGGCTGGTGATTACGGTGAAAATCACGCTAAAGGGCAGCTCGACGTTGCCGCCTTCGTCGTCCGGCATCACGATGCGGATGGGCGTTTCAACCCCCATGCCGCTGTCGTGTTTTAACGTCAGATGCGCCTGGCCGTTAACGTCAGTCACGCCGGTATAGTGCTCCGGCGAGGAGGCGCTCATGCCTTCGGAATCGACGGTGACCCGCTGGTTATCCCACGCGTCCTGATGCTCCCCTTTGCGGTTTGTCGCCGGGTCGATAAACAGCTCCATATAACGGTAAGGCAGCGGTTTTTGCGTGTCCCGGTCGACTACGGTCATCGTCAGATTGATCTCGTCCCCCACCTGCGCTTTATACGGCCCCACCGGAGAAAGGGTAATCTGCGGGTGCGCCGCAGGCTGGGCTTTATCCACGCAGCTGACCAGCAGCGTGTCGCTGTCGGCGGCCCTGACGACCGATGCGCTGTTCATATGTACGGCAGCGTGGTAGCCGCTCATCTGATCTTTGGTCGACGACCAGTATTCGGCATCGTCCGTCGCCGGCCAGCCGGTGTACGTTGCCAGCGTGCTGTGCTCATGTCGCATCTGCACCAGTTGTTCGGCGTCCGGCAGAATATTGCAATGGTTATCGGCGCCGCTCCAGTCGAACAGCGCCCAGGTTTCGTTGGTATCGACGACGCTTTTGTCAGCGCCGCTCGCTTCCGCCGCCAGCTTCGGGCGGGTGAAGGTGTAGGTTATACCGTTCAGCGTCGCGGTGGTGCTCTCCACCATATGGCCGTACATACTGGCCTTATCGCTGTCCGGACTGGTGATAGTGGTGAAAATGACGGCGGTTTCAGCCGTAAGCGCCGGGAAGTTGACCGAGCTGACAACCAGCGGCGTTTTGACGCCGGGGCCTTCCTTCTGGGTGACCACCACCGTGGCGTTGCCGTTGGCGTCAGTGACGCCGCGATATTCCGTTTGGGTGGTCGTAAGTTCGGTATCGCCAACGCGAACCGGGTTGGCATTGTTGACCACACCCTGGCGGTTTTCCGCATCTTTACGGCGGATGACAAACGGCGCGTTGCCTTCGGGCGTGCCGTCGCACGCTTTGGTGGTGATGGTGAGGGTGATGCTCTCCCCTACCTTCACTTTTGATGCCTCAAAAGCCGAATCAACGTGATCGCCGCTGACCGTAACCGGCGTGTCAGTGGCCGGTTTAATGTTGAGCGTCACTTTCGGGCTTAACAGCGGAATGGTCGCATAATTCGGCACCCCGGTATTCGTAAAGAGCCACAGCGCGGGAACGTTGGTTTCATCTTCCACCTGCGCCCAGGCCACCAGCTGTCGCCCGGCGAGGTTTTGGGCGCAAAAGGTCAGGTTCGGAACCGGCTGCGGCGAGAGCGGCGTGTCGGGCGTGGCGGCATCGGCCCATACCAGCCCCATGGCGGGCGGCTGGCGGTTTTCCCAGGCGATGGTGGGCGGATCGCTAAAGAGATCGCCTTCGGTATCGGTGGAATTGACCGCCTGCATCGAGGTTGAGGTAGCATCCGCGCTAAAATCGCGCGGCATGGCGCTGAATTCAATATCGTGGGTTTTGCTCGGGTCAAGCAACGTACTGCCCTGATACAGGGGGATAATGGCCCCGTCGGCCAGCGGCGCGGTGCCGTTAACCGCGCCGGTCGTCGAGTTCAGCTCTTGCCAGGTTCCGCCCTTCAATAGCGCCTGCGCAGGCGCGATCGACGCTGCAAACATGACCAGTAATGTCAGTAAGAAATGTACAACTTTATTCACTTGCCGATTCCTGTCCATGAGCGATAGCCACCCGTTTTCATTCTCTGTCGTAATTCAACCCACTTTGCTTAGCGCGCGGCTAAGCAAAGTGCGCGGAAAATACCACTCCCCGCGGGGAGTGGTATGTTGAGGACAACTTATTTGCGTTTGTAGTCGATGGACAAACCAAAGCCCTGGACACCGTCGCTACCCACGGTAACGCCGCCTTCCGCACCCTCGAACGCCTCTTTCGCTTCGGCGTTGGTAAGCGGGATGACAAGGTCTTTATCGTTCCAGCTTTCGTTGACAATACCGCCGGCACCAGTACCTGCTTTTGCGCTGGTCCCCATGAATTTCCAGCGGTAGTCATACTGGCTGGTAACGTCTTCACCGGTATCATAGGTACCGTTGCTGTTCTTATCGCTCCACAGCAGCACTTTATAGGTGGTGTCGGTTTTGAGCGGAGTAGAGGTACCCAACAGGTTGGTGGTTGAGCCAGACTCATAGATAACCACATGGACGTTTTCATCCACCACCGGACCTTCCGGAATTTCGTCATCATCCGAACCACCGCCCGCATCGGTCGACAGGTCTTTCAACAGCAGTTCGGTTGCCACGGCAGGGTCACCGGTGGTGGTGGTCGGCGTGATTTTGATACCGATATAATGGTCTGCGTCAGCCGCCTGAATTTCATAGGTATCGCTACCTTTGGTGCCAATCTCTTCGGGATTGCTACCATTCTGGTCGCTGTATCTCATCCACTGCACCGTCTGTTTCGTGGCGGCGTTGTCGGTGTCGAGGTCGCCTTCCGTATCGCCAATCGCCCAGTTCACCGTGACCTTATCGCCAACGTGAAACTGCTTATCGCCTTCGGTCACAACGGTACGAACGCCGCGATCGATAGTTACCGTTACGTGATCTTTGTCGGTATCCGCAGTTTTATCCGCCGCACGGGTAATCCACGGCACCGTACCCTGAATGGTGCCCGTCTGTTCAGTGGCACTCTGCCACTGCCCCGATTTCAGATTACCGTTTGCCGCCACCGCTGGCGCGGCGCAATATCCGGCAACTACTAATGCTAAAGCGACCTTCGTCAGCCGCCGTTTTACTGTTGCTTGCATTCAGACTCTCCTTTTTCTCCAAATTCAGCGGCTGGCTGGTCAGCCATAACGCTGACGCTATTTCTGGCTATACGTAACGCGTATGCCGTAACCCTGAACGCCATCTTCCTCATTGGCGGCAAACTTCTGCGCCGCCTCTTTATTGGTTACTGGCAGGACAAGATCTTCATTCATGGTGTTGGCCAACGCGCCGGTATGTCCGTTTGTACTCTGCCCGGTAAACTCCCACTGGTAGTCGTACAGCGCCATCTCTTCTTCCGTGAGCTGCTCGGACATCTGAAAAACATTGTCTTTATTTTTGTCGCGCCACAGCAGGAAACGGTAAGCATTATTGACCGTAGGGTGCTTATCTTCTTTGCCGATAAGGTTGACAGGGTTGGCGGCTTTGACCTGATAAATCACCGCATTCAGCGCGCTCAGGTTGTCGCCGATAAAAGTGACATCAACGTAGTTACTGTCGCCATAGGCGTCTGCTTTCGCCTTCCAGCGGAAAGTGCCTGGCAGGGTGCTGGAAAGCGTCACCGTCCCCGCGTCTTTATCACGACTGGCAATAAACACGCAGGGGGTTTCCGTGGTGCAGGGCGTCTGGGCCAGGGTGACTTTTTTATCATTGCTGTCGTACAACTCAGGCGTCATGGCATCGTCCACCAGTTCGTTACCATTGCGATCCGTGGAGTCGCCAAAGGAATCGGTGATCAGGAGATCCATCACCACGCCGTCTTCGCCATCGGCCAGCGCGCTGGCTTCATGGCTGTGATCGCTGCGATCGGTATCGGCAATGTTGTCGACGATCAGCTCAATTTTGCGATCCTGCTGGACGGTGATTTCCACCACGCCGGAGTTCTGCTTATTGCCCTTTTCGTCTTCCAGCGTCATGCGTACTTTCCAGGTGTTCAGGGCGGTGCGCTGCTCTTCGGTATCGGCGTTAACCCAGGCAGGAAGCACCAGATTCCAGCTGTTATTGTTGCCTTCGGTTAACGCATTAGCTTTTACTACCGGCATCACCAGCGTACGGGCGGCGTTGTTTTTCGCCTGCCAGGAAGCAGAAATAATTTTGTAATGGTGGTTAATCAGCGCGTTGACCGTCCACTTACATTTCTCCAGCCCCACCGCGGCCTCAGGCGTATCTTCAATCACGCATTCCGGGTGTTCGTTGGTGGCGTCAGCCTTCAGCCACAGCGTGACGTCCAGCGGATCTTTCTCGCGATATTCGAGAATGATGAAATTGTTGCGATCGACAAAATCGGTGCGGCTGCCCATTAAGGAGTGCTGAATTTTAACGTTTTCCGGATCGAGTTGCGCCGCCAGCGGCGTGCCTATCTGGTAGTTCACGGTCGCGTTAACGCTAAAGTCGTTACTATCGCCAGTACCGGCTTTGTAATCCGTACCAACCGTGACCAGCGGTACCGGCGTATATTCCAGCCCCAAAGTGACGGCATGAGGATCTTTTTGCAGATTATCGGTGCCAAACAGCGCTACTTCATCGCCGTAGTACTGTTCGTAAACTAATTTAGCGCCAAGCTGCGGATAAAACGGCAGCCAGCTTTCCATGCGGATATCCCAGCCGCGCGCGGGTCGTTCTTCATAAAAGTCGAAATCTTCGGAGTCTTTCCAGTCAGAAAGAGGATGGTAATAGTTGCCGGAGAATTTCAGGTAATCTGTCCAGGCTTCGGTTCCCAGACCTAATCGACGGTGACCGCGCGTAAAATCGTAGTCATAGAATGCGTTGCCGCCAAGCAGCCAGTTGCCGACGTTCTGGCGCACGCCAAGCCCAAAGTTACCAATGGTGCGGTCTTCCTTACGCTGAGCCGAAATCTGGCTAAAGAAAAGCGTGCTCTGATTGTCATACTAGGGAATAAAATAATCCAGCGAACTGCCGTCCAGATCGCCGCCTTCGCCCACGGTGAGGCTGGTACGGATCTTGCCATAAGGTGACATTACGCCTTCAAGATATGACTGTGCTGAGGAAGTAATTTGGTTTTGCAAATAGCTACGCGCCTGGGATTCCAGCGCTTCCGGGGTGAGATTATCAAAGCCCTGGGTGGCGGAATTAATAAAGTAGTCAGCGCCCTGTTCTTTAAAGGACTTTCCTTTATTTTCCTGTTCTTCTTTTTTGGCGGATTCGCTGGCTAAATCAGGCAAGGAGGAGTGGCTTTCATCATTTGCAGATACAGAGTTATCTGCGCCGGAAGCCGCAACCGATACTCCAGACACTAATAGCAAAACCAGAATGCGAATCCTTCGCACCATATGATATCCCTGTCGTTAAATAAACACGCCTCGATGAAAAGATATTATATGGATGATTCAGATGGAATCATAACTAACAGACCTAAATATATTCCTAAAAAGAAAAGTTTAATATGAAACAGACTTATAATATTGATATAATAAATAAAAAGAAGGCTGTTATTTATTTCTAATATTAATTTTTGGGAATAATATTCTCTATAAATAATTGAATCAATAAAAAGAATAAAATAGCCGTCGGGCAGGAGACTATGCTGATATTACGGGAGTATCGAATAACGCTTTTGCCCTTAGCCGGATAAGACGTCGGCGCCTCTGCTCTGCGGCGCAACGTCAACAGCGGTTTTATTGATCGGAAATGACGAAGTTAACCCGTTTTTTTGAAATTAAACCATGACCGTTCTGGCAAAAATAGTCCACTGCGCCGCAGGCTTTCAAAACCTGTAACGGCTGGCGGCAGTCAGGACACATTGCCTGTAACGAGAAATCTTTAGCGCATGTCTCGCAATGCGCTGTATCGCCATTGCGCTCCAGCGCGTGATGGCAAACGGGGCAGGTTATTTCCATAACATTCTCCTCAGGCGCGTGACTCACTTTTACTTGAAAGGCCTGATAGCGCAGCGCTTGTCAGGCCTGGAATATTACTGAAAAAGCATTACTTGCTTTTCTTGATATGTTTCATCAGACGCTTACGTTTGCGCATTTGCGTTGGCGTCAGTGTGTTACGCTTGTTCGCATACGGGTTCTCCCCTTCTTTAAACTGAATGCGAATCGGCGTCCCCATCACTTCCAACGACTTGCGGAAGTAGTTCATCAGATAGCGCTTATAGGAGTCTGGCAGATCTTTTACCTGGTTGCCGTGGATAACCACAATCGGCGGGTTATAGCCGCCAGCGTGGGCATATTTCAGTTTCACACGGCGACCGCGCACCAGCGGCGGCTGATGATCTTCCACCGCCATCGTCATGATACGGGTCAGCATCGCAGTGCTCACCCGGCGAGTGGAACTGTCGTAAGCCTCGCGTACGGACTCAAACAGGTTGCCGACGCCGCTGCCGTGTAGCGCAGAGATAAAATGAACGCGGGCAAAATCAATAAAGCCCAGACGGAAATCCAGCGTCTCTTTCACCTGCTCTTTGACTTCCTGGCTCAGGCCATCCCATTTGTTGACTACGATAACGAGTGAGCGCCCACTATTGAGGATAAAGCCCAGCAGAGACAAATCCTGGTCGGAGATCCCCTCGCGCGCATCGATGACCAACAGTACGACGTTAGCGTCTTCAATCGCCTGCAACGTTTTAATCACCGAGAACTTTTCTACCGCATCGGTGATTTTTCCGCGCTTACGCACCCCTGCCGTGTCAATCAGCACATATTCCCGTTCGTCGCGTTCCATCGGGATATAAATGCTGTCGCGAGTGGTGCCCGGCATGTCGTATACCACCACGCGCTCTTCACCGAGAATACGGTTAGTGAGTGTGGACTTACCTACGTTCGGGCGACCGACAATCGCCAGCTTGATCGGCAGGCTTTGCGGGTCAAAATCATCTTCCGGCGCTTCTTCGCCATTTTGTTCCGCCTCGAACTGCGCCCAGTATTCCGCGTCTTCATCCACCTCTTCCTGCGGCGCGACATCATCCATCCACGGCAGAAGCACATGTTCCAGCAGGCTCAATACGCCGCGACCATGTGAGGCGGCGATAGGGTAAATTTCGCCTAATCCCAGCGAGTAAAAATCGACAACCGCCTGATCGGGATCGAGACCATCCGTTTTATTCGCCACCAGGAAGGTCGGTTTTTCACGGGAACGCAGATGTTTGGCAATCGCTTCATCCGCCGGCATCAGGCCAGCGCGCGCATCAACCATGAATAACACTACATCCGCTTCTTCAATCGCCAGCAGCGACTGTTCCGCCATCCGCGTTTCGACGCCGTCTTCGGTGCCGTCAATACCGCCGGTGTCGATACAGATAAACTCGCGGCCTTCAACTTCCGCACGACCGTACTTACGGTCACGAGTCAGACCCGGGAAATCCGCAACCAGCGCATCTCGGGTGCGGGTCAGACGGTTAAATAGCGTGGATTTTCCGACGTTAGGGCGCCCGACAAGCGCGACCACAGGTACCATGTTTAAAGCCTCATTAAAAAAATCATCAGACAACGCGCGCATTTTGCGCCATTGTTAAAAACAGGAAAACGGCCCCTACACCAGGAGCCGTTTTTTAAAACGCACAACCGTGACGATTAACGCGTAATCGCGTAGACCGTACCGTCTTTGGCCTGGATGAGCAGTTTACCATCCGCCACCGTCGGTTCGGTCAGGAAACCGGAACTGTCTACTTTTTGTTGGGCCACAAAACGCCCGTCATCAACATTAATCCAGTGCAGATAACCTTCGCTATCGCCGACGACTAAATCACCATTATACAGCACCGGGGAGGTCAGCAAACGGTGCAGCAGATCGCTTTGCGTCCACAGCGTTACGCCGCCGTCAGTGGTCAGCGCCAGCACGCGATCGTTCTGATCGACCAGGTAGATACGGTCGCCGTCGACGATAAAGTCATTGACCGAACCCAGCTCGCGTTTCCACATAATCTGACCACTGCGCAGATCCAGCGCCGTTAAGTTACCATTATACGCCAACGCGTAAACGACGCCGTTTACCACAACCGGCGTGGTATCAACGTCGCTCAGACGGTCAATTTCCGTTGGGCCAGTGGCCTGGGAGATACGCTGTTGCCAAATCATCTGGCCTTGTTGCATCAACACGGCGCTGACGCGGCCATTATCACCACCAACGATAGCCGCGCCGAACGCGGTTGCCGGCGCAGATTCGCCGCGCAGCGACAGCGAAGGCATATCCAGGTTCACCGTCCATTTAATGGCGCCATCCGCCTGATTTAGCGCCTGCAACTGACCGTTGCTGGTATGGATAAGGACGATTCCATCACTGACAACCGGGCGAGACAACGCTTCGCCTGCGACCTTCGTCTGCCATGCTGTAGTGCCGTCGCTGGTATTCAGCGCATAAACCTCGGCCTTTTCACTGCCGATATAGACGTGACCGCCCGCGACCGTGACGCCGCCGGACAACAGCGCGGACGAACGAGAGAACCAGCCGTCTTTCTCGCCCAGATTCACAGACCAGATCTCTTTGCCATCATCCGCATTGAGCGCTTTTACCACGCCCGCGCGATCGGCTGCATAGACCACGTTATCTGCCATTACCGGATGAAGGTTAGAATAAAATTCGCCAATTCCGTTACCGACAGAGGTGCTCCAGACAGTGGTCGGGGTAAACTGGTTTTCAACCTGCGGTAATGGAGACATCTTGACGACATCTTCTTCGCCGCTAAACAGTGAACAGCCGCTGAGCAGGGTAACGGAAAGCAACCCTGGCAGAAGTAATTTACGCAATTGCATCGGGTCCCTCTCAGATGGACAAATTATTGATTTTCATCTGCATCATTTCGCTCAACGCCGGAGAAGCATCGCTATTGACGCCCGCTTCCCATGCGCTGCGCGCGCCTTTTTTATCACCCTTACTCAGCAACGCTTCGCCGCGCAAATCAGCGACAATGGCCGTCCATCCTTCGCCTTTAACGGCATCCAGAGTTTTCAGCGCGGCATCAGCTTGCTTAAGCTGTAACTGAACGCGAGCGAGACGCAGATTAATCACCGCTTTGAGATTTTCATCGCTGGTGGCCGCCAACCCCTGCTGCAACTGGGCTTCGGCTTTTTTAAGTTCATTCTTATCCACAAACTGCTGCGCCAGTTCCATAGACGCCAGCGCACCATAGGTATTTTTATTCTCAGCCGCGAATTTTTCAGCGGCGGGAATGCTATCCGGCTTATCGGCGCTTACCGCCGTCACCGCATTTTGATACGCTAGAGAAGCAGCACGCGCGGACTCCGTCTGATGGCTGCTCCAGTAACGCCAGCCAACCAGCGCGCCAACCCCTAAAATCACTCCGACAGCCAGCGCTTTGCCGTTTTCGGCAAAGAAGCGTTTAATCGCATCCACCTGGTCGTGTTCGTTCTCGTAAATTTCCACGCTGTCCTTCTCCTTAGCCCAATAAAGTGCGCAAATGCGCGGCGACGCTGTCCTGCGCCACTGCCGTTTGCTCACCGGAGCGCAAATCCTTCACTACAACAGTCCCATCGGCGACTTCAGATTCGCCAAGAACCAGTGCAATACGGGCGCCCCACTTATCGGCGCGGGCAAACTGTTTCTTAAAGTTGCCGCCGCCGTGGTTTGTCATTAGCTTCACGCCTGGCATTTCATCGCGCAGCCGCTCCGCCAGCGTCATTGCCGCAGACTGCGTTTGTGCGCCGGCAGCTACCAGGTATATATCGACAACAGGAGAGGCAATAAATTCCGGATTAACTGCCTGAACTAACAAAACAAGTCGTTCCAGGCCCATCGCAAAGCCCACTGCCGGGGTAGCGCGACCGCCCAGTTGTTCCACCAGACCGTCATAACGACCACCCGCACAGACGGTGCCTTGTGACCCCAGACTGTTTGTTACCCATTCAAATACGGTGCGGTTGTAGTAATCCAGACCGCGTACCAGACGCTGGTTGACGGTGTAGGCAATCCCCGCCGCGTCCAGCAATTTACACAGGCCGGCAAAGTGCTCGCGTGAATCGTCATCGAGATAGTCGCCGAGAGCGGGCGCGTCGTTGAGCAGCGCCTGCACGTCCGGATTTTTTGAATCCAGCACGCGCAGCGGATTGGTATACATACGGCGTTTGCAGTCTTCGTCCAGCGTCTCTTGATGCTGTTCGAGGAACGCGACCAGCGCATCGCGATAGTTCGCACGCGCCTCTAATGAACCAATAGAGTTCAGCTCCAGGCTAACGTGGTCAGCGATGCCCAGCGCGCGCCACCAGCGTGCGGTCAGCATAATCAGCTCCGCGTCAATATCCGGGCCTTGTAAGCCGAAGACTTCGGCGCCTAGCTGATGGAACTGACGGTAGCGGCCTTTTTGCGGACGCTCATGACGGAACATCGGGCCGATATACCACAAACGCTGTTCCTGATTGTACAGGAGACCATGTTCGATGCCGGCGCGTACACAGCCCGCCGTACCTTCAGGGCGCAATGTCAGGCTATCGCCGTTGCGATCCTCAAAGGTGTACATCTCTTTTTCAACCACGTCAGTAACTTCACCGATCGCACGTTTGAATAACGGGGTCTGCTCTACAATCGGCAAGCGGATTTCACTGTAACCGTAGCTGCCGAGCACGTTTTTGAGTGTGCCTTCAATGCGCTGCCAGATGGCGGTTTCGCCAGGCAGATAATCGTTCATGCCGCGAATGGCTTGAATGTTTTTTGCCACGTTTATTCTCTTTCTGAATATAAAAATGAACCCTCAGCGCTTCCCCGAACGAACCGGGAGCCATGCGGGTTCAATCATACACGGGAAGCGCGCCGCTTCCCATCACGTTCTTATTTTTCAACCTGCAGCACGTCAATCCGACGCGCTTCATCAAGTTGACTTGCTTTCGCGCGAATACGGGATTCAAGCTGCGCGATCATATCGTCGTTATCGAGTCTGTCCTTACGCACACCGTCTTCATACAGGCCGCTTTTCTTATTGCCGCCCGTCACGCCCAGCGTCGATACCAGCGCTTCGCCCGGTCCGTTCACTACGCAACCGATGATCGAGACGTCCATCGGGGTGATGATATCTTCCAGACGCTGCTCCAGCGCGTTCACCGTGCCGATAACGTCGAACTCCTGGCGAGAACAGGTCGGGCAAGCGATGAAATTGATGCCGCGCGCGCGAATGCGCAGCGACTTCAGGATATCGAAACCGACTTTGATCTCTTCCACCGGGTCGGCCGCCAACGATACGCGCAGCGTGTCGCCGATACCTTCCGATAACAGCAGACCTAAACCGATCGCCGACTTAACCGCCCCGCTACGCGCGCCGCCCGCTTCGGTGATCCCCAGATGCAGCGGCTGATCGATCTGTTTAGCCAACAAACGATAAGACTCAACGGCAAGGAATACATCGGACGCTTTTACGCTCACTTTGAACTGATCAAAGTTGAGACGATCAAGATGATCCACATGGCGCATGGCTGATTCCAGCAACGCCTGCGGCGTCGGCTCACCGTATTTTTCCTGCAGATCTTTTTCCAGCGATCCGGCATTTACGCCGATACGAATAGGGATGTTTTTGTCGCGCGCGCAGTCCACCACCATACGAATACGTTCTTCGTTACCGATATTGCCGGGGTTGATACGCAAGCAGTCAACGCCGTATTCCGCTACTTTCAGCGCAATGCGGTAGTCGAAGTGAATATCGGCAACCAGCGGGACGTTAACCTGCTGTTTGATAAGCTTGAACGCTTCGGCGGCGTCCATGGTCGGTACAGAAACACGAACAATATCTGCGCCAACGCGTTCCAGCGCTTTGATCTGATTAACCGTCGCTTCCACGTCAGTTGTACGCGTGTTAGTCATCGACTGGACGGCGATGGGGGCGCCATCGCCAATCGGCACATTCCCAACGTAAATACGTGTCGATTTTCTACGTTGAATCGGAGCCTGGTTATGCATGAAAAATCTCCCGCGTTACCCGTCTGTTACTGCGCCGGTGTCGGTTCGGCATTAAGGGTCAGACGCGCAACCTGATTAGTTCTGATAAAGCGGCTCAGATCGACAGGTTTTCCTTGATACTGGATCTGCACCGCGGCCGGCGCGCCAATTTTAAGTTTATAAGGCGCCTGACCGGTTAGGTTTAAATTACCATCTTTACGCTGCATACCACTAAACAGCTTCTTACCCGTGGCGTCAGTGACTTCGAGCCAGCAGTCAGCGGTAAAATTCATCACCAGCGCGTTCGGATCGGCAGCAGGCGCCGCTACGCCAGCCTGACTGGTCGGCAGCGCGGACGGCGTCTCCGTTGCCGCTGGCGCGGCAGATGTCGCAGCCGTATCGACATTCGCCTGCGAAGGCGCGACTACCGTATTTTGCGTCGCCGCCGCCGTTGGCGCTGGCGTTTGCGTCGCCGCCGTCGAATCAACCGGCGTCGCAGGCGCCGGAGCCGTTTGCGCTGGCGTCGTATCCTGGCTTGTCGCGTCACGGGTGTCCAGCAGTACGCTTTGGCCGCTGTCTTTATCTGCGTTCAGTTCAGCCGTGCTTTGATCGGCCATTGTCGTGATCTCTTCCTGCTGCGCCTTATGGTTCTGCCACCACCAGGCGCCGGTCAGCCCTACGACCACAAACAGTACCAGCCAGGTAAAAGACATTAACCAGCCGTCGCGTTTTTTACGACGCTTTCCTAATGAGAAACTCTGCATCGGGGCGACTTTGGCGGCGCGCAGCGGGGCCTGCTTTTCCAGCCCCGGCAGCAGTTCCTCTTCTGGAACATGCACCAGACGCGCATATGAGCGGATATATCCGCGCAGGAAGGTTGAAGCAAGATCGGACGGCGCCTTATCTTCTTCAATATCGCGTACCGTAGAAACCTTCAGGCAAAGTCGCTCAGCGACAGCCTGCTGGCTGAGTCCGAGTTGTTCACGGGCATTGCGCAGACGAACGCCGGTGGTTTGTGCTTCATTTTGGTCGTGCGTGGCTTCAGTATTCATTCGCTACAGCTACAGGTACGTGTAAATTAGGATTCAGGCGCCGACGAGCCGTAATGCCCGCCCACACCGCGAAACATCAGGTTAGTTAACCTTAGTCAGACAGTATAAGCCTGTCAGGCCGCAGATGACAAAACCGCTAAGACACAAGGCTAAACTCTTGTTGCACCATTACATACTGCCTTAAAGTCGACAAAAACGCACCGTTATTATTGACCAGACAAGTACAACGCCAGACATTATTCAACTGACATTGCGCCACGGTATAATGAATGCCCCGTGGCGCAACTGCTATCAAATAGCCTTGATGTCAATCACCTCTCCCTGCATACGCTTACGCAGGGTACGTTTAGTACGGTCAATCACATCGCCTGCCAACTGTCCGCATGCCGCATCAATGTCATCGCCACGCGTCTTGCGTACGATGGTCGTGAAACCATAACTCATCAAAACCTTAGAAAAGCGATCGATACGGCTGTTAGAGCTGCGGCCATACGGCGCGCCAGGGAACGGGTTCCACGGAATCAGATTAATCTTGCAAGGCGTCTCTTTTAATAGCTCCGCCAGTTGATGCGCGTGTTCAGTGCCGTCGTTGACGTGGTCAAGCATCACGTATTCAATCGTCACGCGCCCCTGATTGGCGTTGGATTTCTCCAGATAGCGGCGAACCGCGCCCAGGAACGTTTCGATATTGTATTTTTTGTTGATCGGGACGATTTCGTCGCGAATAGTGTCATTCGGCGCATGTAAGGAGATAGCCAGCGCGACATCTATCATATCGCCCAGTTTATCCAGAGCAGGCACCACGCCGGACGTTGAGAGCGTGACGCGGCGTTTGGACAGGCCGAAACCAAAGTCATCGAGCATAATTTCCATTGCCGGTACGACATTGGTCAGGTTAAGCAATGGCTCGCCCATCCCCATCATGACCACGTTGGTGATCGGACGCTGGCCGGTGACTTTGGCCGCGCCGACGATTTTCGCCGCACGCCAGACCTGACCGATAATTTCCGATACGCGCAGGTTGCGGTTAAAGCCCTGCTGCGCAGTTGAACAAAACTTGCACTCCAGCGCGCATCCTACCTGTGAAGAGACACACAGCGTAGCGCGGTCGTCCTCCGGGATGTAGACCGTTTCAACGCGCTGATCGCCGACAGCAATCGCCCACTTAATGGTGCCGTCTGAGGAACGCTGCTCTTCAACGACCTCCGGCGCGCGGATTTCCGCGACCTCTTTTAATTTGCCGCGCAACACTTTGTTGATGTCGGTCATCTCATCAAAATTATCGCAGCAATAGTGATACATCCATTTCATCACCTGATCGGCGCGGAAAGGCTTTTCACCTAAGTTTTTAAAAAACTCGCGCATCTGCTGACGGTTGAGATCCAGCAGGTTGATTTTTGTTTCGTTGTTAAGAACTACCGGGGTACTGCTTTCAGGTGTGACAATTTGTTCAGACATATGCTATTCCGGCCTCGTTATTACACGTTATGGCCCCTGGAGGGTTGAAAAAAGAAACGCCCCGGTAAGCTTACTGCTCGTCCGGGGGCGCTGCATTGTACAAATTCTGGCGTAAGGATGCCACGTCTGCACGCGGCATTAGCAAAAATAATATTTGAACCGATAATTTATCGCCAACGCATTTACAGCGTGAAAGACGAAGGAGATTAACGGGTGCGCGGGCACACTTCGCCTTCACCGAAGAAAAAGGCGATTTCGCGCTGCGCGGATTCCAGCGAATCCGAACCGTGGGTGCCGTTTTCAGTTAAGCTATCAGCGTAGTCGGCGCGCAGCGTACCCGCCAACGCGTTCGCCGGGTTGGTGGCGCCAAGCAGATCGCGGTGACGCTGTACCGCATTTTCGCTTTCCAGCACGGATACCACGATAGGGCCAGAGGTCATGAACTCCACCAGACCGTCAAAGAACGGCTTGCCGTCGTGCTCAGCATAGAAGCCGCGCGCCTGCTCAACGGTCAGGTGCAGCATTTTAGTGCCAACAATTTTGAACCCTGCAGCTTCAAAGCGCGCAAAGATGCTGCCAATAACGTTTTTTGCCACCGCGTTGGGTTTAATGATGGAAAAAGTCCGTTCAATAGCCATGTTTACCTCTGAAATATGTTCTGTTGTTATGTCAGGCGCGGATTATAAAGAGCATCCCATCAATTGCCTATGGATGCAGGTAACATTTTTTTAAAATAAAATGAGCATTAGCAACAAAAGTTAAAGGCGCACAGCAAACTCAGGGGACTGACACAGCACGCAGTGCGTGTGTTCAGGCGTGAGAGCATGGAAAGTACGTTTGCAGCTTTCGCAGGTGAGCGTATGCACCGCACTATGCCGCGTTGACGCGGGTTCCACGTCAAACCGCAGCCGCAGCGCCTGATGCGGACATACCGCCGCACAGCCGCCGCATCCCGTACAACGCGCCGCCGCTATCGTCAGGGTATTGTCGTCAAACTGGATAACGTTTTCCGGGCAGCTTCGCCAGCAGGCGCCGCACATCCTGCACTCTTGCGGACTGATTTCGGGTACGCATTCGCTGAACGCGGAAAACGCCTGTCTGAGACGCCGTTTCCCCGGCTCGACGGCGCACGGGGTAATGGCGTCGCGCGGAACATGAAACAGAGTACGCCGCGAGGCGTTAATCTCCGCGCCGACAACGTGTTTGAAAGACCAGCCCGGCTCGCCGTAGCGGCGCAGCGCTAAATTTAGCCCCGCCAGCGCCATCAGCCACTGCGCCGATCGCTCCACCGCAATATCAATAAAGCGAATACCGTACTGGCTGTGCCAGAGAAGCAGTTCATCGACCGTTGGCGCCTGTAGCGAAAACGGCCCCACCAACGTATCCCCCTGCACAAAGCGTTTAACCGGTTTGATACCGGTAATGGCGTCAACAGGACAGACAAACAGACAGTCGCCACAGGCTATGCAGCGCGTCGTATCTATGCTGACCTGCCCCTGCGCCAGCGAAAACGCCTGCGCCGGACAAACATCGGCGCAAGCGCGGCAGGAAGAAAAACGAAAGCGACGACGGACGCAGGCCTGCGTCACGTCTACCGCCGGATCGATCGTCAGGTTAACCATCAGCCAATACTAAAGAAGACGTAGCGCAGCATAATCTCACCGAGAAGCAGCAATACGCTGCCCGCCACCAGCGTCCCTCTGGCGTTTCGCAGACCGCCTGCGGCAAAGCAGAGCATTCCCGCCGCTGAGACACACCAGCCGAGAAGATAGACGTCGCGCAACTGCGCCAGCGCCTGTAGCGGATGATGCGGGAAAGTGACGACCGTCGTATCCACCGCATTAATATCCGCCAGCCATAGCGGCTGCATGATCAGGCGAATCAGCACCATCAGTGCGACCACTACCACAGCGCAGCGCATTGCGGCGCCAGCGTTGCGCAGATAAGCCAGCGCAATGACTACCGAGCCGATAATGCCTGATGTGCCAAAAAACAGCGCCAGCGTGTTGCTATGCTGCCAGGTCGCCACCGAGGCATGGATATAAACCTGCGCCATGCAGAATACATCCACCAGCCCAAACGCTGCCGCCAGCGCCAGCAGCGGCTGCCAGCCTGGCTTTCGGAAAAACAGCAGCACAACCCCTAGCCCCAGCGCCGCCAGATAAAGGCTGGCAAAGACGATTTCGCGAGTCAGCCACGAACTGGCGACATGACGTAACGCATTTAGCGCATTCAGGGGATAGCCCATGTGCAGCGCTGAAGCAAGCAGCCCCACGCAGGCCAGCACAAACGCCCCCGCCATCGCGGGAAGCGCGCCGCGTGCAGGCACGCGTCCCTCTACGGCGTACTGGCGGCCCAACGCCAGCCACACTGTCACACCCACAGACCCTTGCAAACAGAGCGTAAAAATCAGCAGCGGTAACTCATGCATGGCGTTTACCCTCTTTTTCTGCGCCCTGATGCGCTTTTACAACCAGATTAGGCTTGGTTATGGATGAATCTGGCAGCCCGTTAACGTCGCATACGCTACCGTACTTCGCGCGCAGTTCATCAATCGGACCAAACTTGATGGCCTCCAGCGGACAGGTCGCAACACAGACGGGCGGTTCACCTTTCGCCAGTAAATCAACGCACATGTCGCACTTGGACATTTGGCCAGTCTGCTCGTTAAGCTGCGGCGCGCCGTAAGGGCAGGACCAGGCGCAATAGCCACAGCCGACGCATTTGTCGGTATCAACGCGCACGATGCCGTCGCCCGGGCGTTTATGCATAGCGGTAGTCGGGCAATTTTTGGTGCAGACAGGGTCCGCACAGTGGTTGCAGGAAATAGAAAGCGTATAAGCAAATACGTTATTGCTGACCCCGCCCTGCCCGGTCGGGATGAAACTTCCGCCCTTGACTTCATAGACGCGGCGGAAACGACGGCCTACTTCCAGATTGTTTTTGTCTTTGCAGGCCACCAGGCAGGCTTTACAACCGGAGCAGCGTGAGGAGTCGATGAAAAACCCCAGTTGTTTATCGCTCACCGGCGGGTAATGTGTAAACTGACTCATGCTTTAGCCACCTCCACCAGCATGGTTTGATGTGAATTTCCCTTCGCCAGCGCGGTAATACGGGCCGAGCTGAGGACGTTCGCACAGCCGCCTTTATCAATACCGTTCTCATCCGGCTGCCACCAGGCGCCGGCCTGCATCGCGACAACGCCGGGAATAATGCGCGGCGTCACTTCCGCCGGGATTTCGCAAATCCCGCGTGAGTTATGAATGCGCACCATGTCGCCATGCGTAATGCCGCGCTTTTGCGCATCCTGCGGGTTGATCCACAATGTTTGATGCTGCACTTCAATCAGCCACGGGTTAGCGTATTGCGTTGAGTTGGCTCGGTTTTTTCCTTTCCACGTAATTAACTGGAGAGGAAAATCTTTCGCCAGCGCATCCTCCGGGCCTTCATGCGCGGGAACGTAGTGCGATAACGCCGGGATTTCCGGATGCTGCATGTCGTACAGGCGCTTCGAGAAGATCTCTATTTTCCCTGACGGCGTCGGGAACGGATGATTTTCCGGATCGCGAATATTGTCTTCAAAGGCGATAAATGGCGCGCTTTTGAACAGATGCTGACGGGTCTTTTGCAGCGTGGCAAAATCCGGCAGATTTTCGTCCGGCATCGCCAGGCGCGTCTGTTCCCAGATGTGTTCAATCCACGCTTTCTCATCGCGCCCCTGGCTAAATTCATTCTCAATGCCTAATTTCGCCGCCACCTCACGTAGCCAGTCGTAGTCGGAGCGACGCTCAAATTCAGGCTCAATCAGTTTTTCAGAGAGTATCAGGTAGCTTGCCGTGCCCCAAGTTTCACCGATGTTCCAGCGTTCCATGAAGCTGGTTTCCGGCAGCAGTAGATCAGCGTATTTCGCGCTCGGCGTCATAAACAGATCGCTGGCGACAATAAACTGGATCTTTGATTCATCCTCCAGTACGCGTACCGCCTGGTGCAGATCGGGGTTCTGATTCGCCAGATAGTTCCCGGCCAGCGAGAACAGAATACGGATGTTACTGTCCAGCTTATCGGCATCTTTCAGCCCCATATCCGGCGTCACTTTGCTGGCGTCGTCTGCGGCCTGCACCCAGTTCATCACCGAAATTTTGGCTTTTACCGGGTTATCCGGCATCTCCGGACCCGCGGCAAATTTACGGTTAGCGCAGCCGCCGTAACCCGCAGCCCAACCGCCTTTGATGCCGACATTACCGGTAATGGTCGCCAGTAGGGTCGAGCCGCGCGCGGTGCGTTCGCCGCAGTTGTGGCGCTGTGGTCCCCACCCCTGAATCAACGCAGCGGGTTTGGTATTCGCGTAATCACGCGCTAACTGGCGAATGGTTTGCGCCGGCACATGGGTGATCTTTTCCGCCCACTCGGGGGACTTAACGACACCGTCTTTGGCGCCGGTCAGATACGCCACCAGCGATTCGTTAGCCGGTACGCCTTCCGGCATTGAGTCTTCGTCAAAACCGATAGCGTAGCGCGCAATAAATGCGCGATCGTGCAGATTCTCGCTGATGATGACGTACATCATCGCGTCCATCAGCGCATTGTCGGTGGTGGGCAGTAGCGGGATCCACTGATCCGCCAGCGACGAAACGGTGTCGGAATAGCGCGGATCGACCACGATAAACCGCGTACCGTTCTGCTTCATCTTCTGCAGGAAATAGTTGGTATGACCAAAAATGGTCTCCGTCGGGTTATGGCCCCACAGAATCACCAGTTTGGTCTCCAAAAGCGTATCCAGCGAACTGCCGCTGGCGGCAATGCCGTAAGTATAAGGCGTCGCGGCCGCCGTGTTGCCCATACTCACAGAATGGTAGCTTTCGAGATAGCCGCCGGTCAGATTCAGCAGGCGACGCGCCATTTTATCGCCGGAAAAGGTGCCGCCGGAAACGGCGGTGCCAACATGAACATAGCGCGAAGCCGGGCCATATTTTTCAGTAATCGATTTTAAATTATCGGCGATTAAGGTTGTCGCTTCATCCCAGGAAATGCGCTCGAACTTTCCTTCACCGCGTTTTCCTACGCGCTTCATGGGATATTTAAGTCTGTCAGGATGATAAACAAATTTACGGTATGCGCGTCCACGAACACAGGCACGCATAACCGGCATTTGCGCATCCAGCGCATTATCCGGTCGCGTTGAAATTCGCGTCACGATACCGTCACTAACATGCGCCCGAATATCGCATTTGCCCCCACAGTCAAAAGTGCTGCATGTCTGAACGACTTTTTCCGCAGGCCTGTTTTCAGTTGCCGTCACAGCGCGCGCCTGAGCGGTAGCTGGCGAGGAGACAAACGGTAACGCAATAAGCGCGGAGCTGGCCTGGATAAAATGGCGGCGAGAAATAGCGGGCTGTTCGCCATTTCCCTGGCTTTTTATATTTTTCATGATCCGACTCGTCAAATAAAAACCCATTCTCACGTTTTTATGCGCTGGTTCTCTTGATATTTATCAAGCTCCCTCATTAAGGGTAATTCCGGAAAAATTAATAATTCTCATTAACTTTAAATTAAATGAAATTCATAATTTATTCTGAAGAGTTGTTAACGTATTAATTCAAAATTAACCGCTGCAACCTGACCGGACTCATCCATTACGACAAGTTGATAACGTCCAGCGATATTGAGTAATAAAGAAAGGCGATTATTTTCGCCATTAACAGGTTCGCCATTTAAAAACCACCAGCGACGCCCTTTGCCGCCGGTAGTCGAGACGGGCAGCGTGACGTTTTCCTGGCCTGGCAATTGCCTGATCACCGCGCCATCCCTCACTCCTGACAGCATTAACGGCGCGGCATCACTGCCCTGTAGCGGCGGACAGTGGTCGGACGCCGCGGGCAAGCGGGCGCTACGTCTTTCCGCAGGCGGCAGCCACGGCTCCAGCGGCCGCGGCCAGACGATAAACGTATGCGCACGCGCCTGCGGACAGTCGGCAGCGACACGCCGCCCCGTATCATCCAGCCAGACCGGGAAACGAATACCGTTGATGTCCTCCTGCTCAGGTAATAGCAGCGTGGGCGGCTGGCTGTCATCGAGCAGCCATGTCGCCAGTCGGCGGCGACAGTTGCTGTCTCCGGCAGGCAGAGTCTGTCCGCCCGGCCAGCAAATGACGCCGCGGCTTACCGTCTGCGGACGCGGATCTTCCGGCAGGCGTCCCGTATGCGCCAGTAACAGATTATTGACCTGGTTAAGCAATGGCACCGCGCTGGCAAAACCAAATTGCCCCACCACAGGCGTGCCGTCGGGTCTGCCTGTCCAGATGCCGATGATATAGCGCGCGTTAACGCCAATAGCCCACGCATCGCGATAGCCGTAACTGGTGCCGGTTTTCCACGCCAACGGCACAATGCGCGGCAGCGCGTTATCCGGCAAGGGTTGCGCTTCATCCGCCATAATCCGTCGAATGATCCACGCCGCTCCCGGCGACATTAATGGTCTTTCCGACAGCGGATCGTCCGGCTGTAACCGTAGTTTCGCCGCTTTCCCATGACGAGCGAACGCGCTGTATGCCGCCGCCATCTCGTCAAGCCGCGCGCCCGCGCCGCCCAGAATCAGCGAAAGATTGGGCGCCGCGCCAGCAGGCAAATATAGCGGCAGGCCGACGTTACGCAGTTTTGCCGCAAATCGTTTCGGCCCATAGGCTTCAAGCACCTGAACGGCAGGCAGATTCAGTGAGCGTACCAGCGCGTCGCTCATGCTGACCGGGCCGTGAAATCCGCTGTCGAAGTTTCCCGGGCGGTAATCTCCGGTGCGGCGCGGAACGTCCTGTAATAATGATGCGGGATGGATCAAGCCGTCATCCAGCGCCAGACCATACACAAAGGGTTTGAGTACCGATCCCGGCGATCGGATCGCCGTTACCATGTCGACATGACCAAAACGGCTGTCGTCATTAAGGTCTACCGATCCGACCCAACCGCGCACGCTCATATCGGTATGATCGACGACGATCATCGCCAACGAACTGCGTGCAGGCAGCCGCCCTTTCCATGCCCGCGCCAGATCTTCCAGTTGCCGCTGCAATCCGGCGTCCAGCGTGGTCACAATTTTGTCGTTCTGGCTTTTACTCAACATCATTCGGGCAAAAAGCGGCGCCAGTTGCGGCATTTGACGCGGCGCCAGCCAGACCGGTTCTTCACGCGACTCGCGTACCGTTTCGGCAGGCCAGACGCCCTGAGCCGCCATCCGATCCAGCACTTTATTTCGTGCCGCTTCGGCTCTCTCAGGCCAGCGGTCGGGGCGTAACCGGCTCGGCGCCTGCGGCAATACGGCCAGCAGCGCCGCGTCAGCGTAGCTCAGGCGCGCGGGCGGCTTGCCGAAGTAGGCCCAGCTTGCAGCGCCAATACCCTGTAGCGTGCCGCCGAACGGCGCGCGGTTCAGGTACAGCGTCAGGATATCGCGCTTGGACAAATGCCATTCAAGCTGGAGGGCGCGCCAAAGCTGGCGGATTTTACCGCCGAACGTGCGCGAATGCGGGTCCAGCAGTCTCGCCACCTGCATAGTCAGCGTACTGCCGCCGGAAATAACGCGCCCGGCGGTAAGATCCTGCCATGCCGCACGCGCGACGGAGAAAGGGTTAACGCCAGGGTGCCGCCAGAACCAGCGATCTTCGTAATTGATTAAGGCCTCCAGGTAGCGGGGAGAGACCTCTTCAATCGTCACCGGATAACGCCAGATCCCCCCAGCGTCGGCAAAGCGCCACAGCGGCGTACCGTCATGGGCTACCACGACCCGCGCAGGATGGACCTCATTGAGCGGCAGCGGCCAGAGTTTATCCGCCGCCCATAACGCCAGAAGAATAAAAAGCGGCGCGCCCGCCAGCCACAGCCAGCGGCCACGTTTACCACGCCAACCGTTCATTTAAGGCGTCACAATCAGCAGCCCCTCGCTCGCGCCGGTTGCTCGCCACTGAGGCACATACATCGATTCCACCTGCGGTTGCGCAAGCTGGTACGTCCCCGGCGTTACCGCGCGCGCCAGGTAGACCAGCGTCACGGGCTGGCCCTCATTGACAACGACGGCAGCCACAAACCGATCGTCGCGGAATTCCATATACTGAATATCCGCCTGCTGCATCTGATTAAGCAGATTTTGCACTTCGCTACCGCTCTCCGGCAGGCTGGCGCTGCTGTCAGCCAGATTCTGGTTTTCCAGCTCCAGCCCGGCCGGGAGCAGGTCCACCACCAGCGCATCCGGCACATTGCGATCGGCCACTACCGTTAACCAGACCAGCACCAGTTCGCCGCTACGCAACGAGGACAGCGATTTGCGCTGACCATCGGTCCCCAGTATTTGTCGTTCAATCTGCAAAACGTTGCTGGCAGGCTCAGGCGCAGATGAGGGATAGCCGCTGCTATCCAGACGCAGCCATAGCGGCTGGCTACCGGTGTTCGTCACCTCAAGGGCGGCTAGCTGGTCAGCATCCAGATTACGGGTCAGCGCCTTGTCGCCCGACAGCGGCTGCGCCTCTAACGAGGTCTGCGCCTGCCAGGCGCCCGCACTGGCCTGTCGCGAATGCGCGGCGAGGAACAAGGCATTGTTCTCCTGGGTAGAGAGCCAGCGCTGACCGAAGGCCTGCTCAGAAAGCGAGCTTAATAGCGCGTTTTGCGCGTCCGGTCTGAGGTTGTTCTCTTCCAGTAACGACAACATCAGAGCGTTATCGCGCAGAGAACTGCCGTAATCCGCTATCCATTGCCGTTCGTCCTGACGCGGCGTATTCAGAGCCAGCGTAATGGCCTCTTCGCCGCGTCTGGCATCGCCCATCGTGTTTAACGCGATGCCCAATTGCATCAGCGGCAGTCCTGAAGCCGCCTGACTACGGCGCTCCCAGATTTCGCGCAGCGCGCCGAGCGGCGCTTTCTGCTGACGCGCCAGTACCAGCGCGGCGTAAGCCTGAGCGGCAAAAGTACTGGCCTGGGTATTATCGCTATAACGAATCAGCATCAGCATCGTGCCGGGATCCTGCAGATAGCGCAGCAGTCGCTCATTGCCCCGGTTAATGGCCTCCGGCGGGACGCTATATCCCTGCTCGCCCGCGCGAATGAGGAAATCCATCGCGTAGGCCGTTAGCCAGGGCTCTTCCGCCCCATTTTCATCCCATAGCGCAAAACCGCCGTTATCACGCTGCATCTGTAGTATGCGGGAGATGCCGATATCCACCGCGGCGCGCCGTTTTTCATCGCTATCGCCGGTAATACCGAGCGACTGCAATTGAGCGGCATTGGTATACAGCGCCGGGAATAACCCGCTGGTGGTTTGTTCCAGGCACCCGTACGGATATGCTTTCAGCTCGCGAATGTAGCGCGCCAGATTGAGCGGCGGTTTTCCGCTTAATAGCAGTTGTCCCTGTAACGTGGCTAGCGAGACGTTTGCCAGATGCTGATCTGGTACATGCCAGCTCTCTCCCGGCGCCAGCGCAATGCCGCTATTTACCGTTTGGGCAGGCCAGGCCGGACGCACACCGATTTGCCACTGCTTATGCTGCGCGCCGAGGGTTTCTCCCGGCAGATTCAGACCGCTAATGGTCGCCTGGATTTCGCCTTCGCCAAAACCTTCCAGCGCGCGTACCGGAACGAATAAGGTGGTGCGCACGCCCGGCGCCAGGTTGACCGGTTGCGGCTGCTGGCTAAGCAGTTCCAGTAACCCACTGGCGGCGAGCGCAATATTCAGCGTCTGCGGGCGGTCGGTCAGATTGGTGACGTCCAGCACCAGTCGCGAAACATCCCCTCCCGCCAGAAAACGCGGCATATTCAGCTCGGCAATCACTGGCGCGGCGACAACGACTTTGCTTTCGCCGCGACCAAAATCGTCCGCTGTCCATGCCTGCGCCATAACCCGCAGTTCGCCGTTAAAGTCGCCAATCGGCAGCGTTACGACCCCTTCGCCCTGCTCATTGAGCGTGATCGGCTGCGCCTGCTGCGCGATGATATTGACATGGTTTACCGGCGGTTTTCCGCCGCGCTTAAGGTCGTCGCCATCGCCGCCAAAACGCAACGCCGCCAGCCGCCCCTGCCCTTCAATGACCTGGCCGTAAATATCGTAGATATCCGCACCGTAGCGTTTTTGACCGAAGAACGCCTGCCACGGGTCCGGCGTCGCGTAATCGGTGATATTCAATACGCCGCTATCGACCGCGGAGACCAGCACGTTGATCTGTTTTGGCATTTCGCCGTGTTTAACGCTGGCTTTCACCCTGACGGTGAGCGGCTGATTCGGGCGCATTTTAGCCGGGCTTTCCAGCGTCAGATCGAGGCGGCGGTTTTCATCCCCCAGCGGTAGGTGTAGTAACCCCACGGCGCGTTTTGGCGTCGCGGAACGAGATTTATCGCCGGGACGCACCACCAGCGTACTGAGATAGAGATCGTGGCGATTCCAGGTTTTATCCACCGGAATCGTGAGCTCCAGACCTTGTGCCGGCACATCGATCGCCTGCCACCACAGCGGACCGTCGCTGGACTCCACCATGGCATAACCTTTACCGGCGACCGGCGCGGCGATATGCAATTTCATGGTGTCGCCTAGACGATAATTCGCTTTATCCAGTTTGAGGGTGACGCGATCCGGACGCGCCGCGCCGCTACCGTCGCTGTTATCCTGCCAGCTATAGCCGGCCCAGAAACGAACGCTGCTGACCGTCTCATTCGGCGCTTTGACCTCCAGACGGTACGCGCCCCATTCCACCGGGAAGCTGACTTTTCCGGTTTCATCCGCGTTCAGATCCAGCGTCTGCTCGCCCTCCACCAGATCTTTTTGATCAAACTGCGACTGCCAGCCTTCGCTTTCCGACCAGTTCCAGTAATAGTCGCGACGCTCGCGGATGAGCCGCACCTGTAAACCGGACACCGCTTTTTTCTCGCCCTGCGCGTTGGCGTAAACAATATCGAATGCGGCGTTGCTGTCTTCGTCGACAATCGGTTGATTAACGGTGGTATCCGTACGGTAGTCGTATACCGCTTTGGCGGCGAACTGTGGACGAATTCCCGGTAACGTATCGGCAGGCCAAATCGCCTGCTCTACGCGACGAGTGACCGGACGACCGCCAGACTCCAGCAGGCTGGCCTGTAGAATTACCTGCAGCGGCGAATGCGCTTCTTGCCACTGGCTGGCAGCACTCACTTCACCACGTCCGCCTTTATCCAACGTCAGTTGAACTTCGTCCAGGCTGCGCGAAAGATTCTCTTCAGCAATATTGCCGAACTGGAAGCCAGGCAAGGCCGCGACAGCGTCGCGCAGCGGACGCAGGAAAAGTTGCCCTTGCAGGGTATTGCCGTTAGCAGGCGCGCCATACAAGTAATAGCCGACAACGGAGAATTTCACCTCATCCGCAGGCGCCAGAGGTGTTTTTTGCGCCGTCAGGTTGAGCGCCATCCGCTCCGGCATAAAGTCTTCCACGTGGAAATCCCAACTCCGCAGCAAATTATCGCCGGTGTTGGCGCGGACATGCCACAAGCCGGTCGGCGCGTTGATATCCAGCGGATAATTCAAACGGTATAGCCCATTTTCCGGCTGGCTGACGACGGTACGCATCACCTGTCCGTCTGGTTTTACCACTTCCAGCTTAACGGGTTGATCGGGCAGCGTTTTACCGTCGCTATCGCGCAGTAATCCGTTGAGGATAACCGTTTCGCCCGGTCGGTAGAGATCGCGCGGGCCGAACATAAAGAACTGCTTGCTGTAGCCGGGCGCGCCAGCGACATTAAATTCCGACAGATCCAGAGCCGGAAGCGTGAGATCGAGCAGCGTGGTCTGCTCCTCTTTACGCGCCAGTAATAGCGCCGCCGCTTTATCAGCTTCCAGTTGCACATGTCCCTGCGCGTCGCTCGTCGCCTGCGCCAGCGTCTGACCTTTATCATTCAGAAGAACGATCTCAATTCCCGACTGCGCCGCGCCGTTTTCCAGGCTTTGCGTAAAGATATCCAGCCGATTATGGTAACGGTGCGCGGACACGCCGATATCGCTAAGGGTAAACAACGTAGCGGCATTACTATAGTTGTAGTGTCCAGCCTGATTCATTACCGCCACATATACGCCCGCCTGTTGCAGCGGCTTAATATCGCTTAATGGCAGTAGCAGTTTCTCACGCGTATTGCGCGCCGGATTAAGATCAAAACGACCGGTATAAACCAGATCCGCCATTTTCAGCAGATGGTCGGACTCCCAGTTAGAGAGAGAACTACGGTACTCCCACTGGCTGACAAATGACGCCAGCGATCCGGGCTTAACGCGGAAAAAGTTCACATCAACGTGGTTGACGTTAAGCGCCATGACCGGCAGTCCTTCCGCGATTTTCCCCGGTAGCAGCGATCCCCGGCTGGCAAAGCCGACGCTGGGCTGGACATCACGCGTGGTAATCGTTTTTTCATAAGACTTGCCGAAGGTGGCGTTATTCAGCGCTTTAACGGCGGGATCAACCGTGACCACCAGCACGCGCTCAGGTTCCAGATGACGTAACCTTAGCTCTTTTAAATTTGGCGCCAGCTCCCATGCGCCATCAACGCTGCCGCTTTTCTTATCAACCACGTGAACCACACGGGAAAAATCCTGTTCAGGATCTAAAGGAATTGAAAACGTCAGCACCAGCGTCGCAGCGCCGTCGAGCTGCGCTTCGGAGGCGTCTAATAGCGTGAGCGCTTTGCCCTGGCTTTGCTGCGCCAGCTTTTGTAGCTGTGCCGGGTCTTGCGCGGGCGAGGGCTGCGCTACGGCTGGCGCTTCGCTTTTAGTCGTCGGGGCGGTTTTATCGTTGTTATCGCATCCCGCCAGCGCCAGCATGATCATGCAGGCCACCACGCGTAAATGTTTCATCTTTCATCCCTGGCCTTAACGGCCTGTCAGCAATGGTTGATGAGATATTATGCGCGAGAAATTTTATTGTGTAAGTCCGTATTACTGTGATGATGCGAAAATTTTACGCAGAAATGTGGTTTCGCCAGCCAAAACAGCCTCTTCTACTTGTCCCTTTTCGGGAAACGTCCGACAATTTGATCATAATCAGGTAACAATGGAGATACCCATGACCACCGCCTTTTTTGTCGCCGCCGACTGGCTTGCCGAACATATTGATGATCCGGAAATACAGATTCTTGACGCCCGTATGGCGCCGCCAGGACAGGAACATCGTGATATGGCGGGCGAATATCGCGCCGGACATATTCCCGGCGCGCTGTTTTTTGATATTGAAGCGCTTTCCGATCGCGCATCGCCGTTGCCGCATATGATGCCGCGCCCGGAAGCGTTTGCGGTGGCCATGCGTGAACTGGGTGTTCGCCAGGATAAACACCTGGTCATATACGATGAAGGCAATCTGTTCTCCGCTCCGCGGGCATGGTGGATGCTGCGCACGTTCGGTGCCGAGAAAGTGTCCATTCTGGCGGGCGGACTGGCGGGCTGGCAGCGCGACGAATGGCTATTGCGCGAAGGCGAGGAAGCGCATGAAGGAGGCGAGTTTGAGGCCAAATTCGCGCCGCAAGCCGTGGTGCGTCTCACCGACGTATTGCTGGCAAGCCATGAAAAAACCGCGCAAATTGTTGACGCGCGTCCGGCGGCGCGTTTTAACGCTCAGGCTGATGAACCGCGTCCGGGACTGAGGCGCGGACACATTCCTGGCGCGCTAAACGTCCCGTGGACGGAACTGGTGTATGAGGGCGAATTAAAGACCACTGACGAACTGAATGAGGTTTTTTTCAGCCACGGCGTGAGTTTCGACAGACCGATTATCGCCAGTTGCGGTTCCGGCGTGACGGCCGCGGTCGTGGTGCTGGCGCTCGCCACGCTGGATGTGCCTGACGTCACGCTTTACGACGGCGCGTGGAGCGAATGGGGCGCGCGTACCGATTTACCGGTTGAACCCGCTTAATATCTGCCATGCCGGATGGCGCTCACGCTTATCCGGCCTACCGTTCAGGCTGATGTAAAACGATCTACAGACATTGTTTTTATTCAGCTCTTTTCCACTGTCCTGCAAACGGGCATTATTTTCTCTTAATAAAATCCTATTTTTTATCGGTAAATACTTTACGTCGGGTATAAGGAGTATCATCACCGCTGTTTTGGTTTTCACCGGGAAATAACTCCTGTAAATATAATTTTTTAAGGATGGAAAATGGATATTTCACTCGCTAATTTAATTGAGTTGGTTAAAAAGGTTAACCGTAATAAGGTGCCTAATCCTATGCCTGCCGAGGAAATAAGTCGTCTGCGAGTGCGTAAGTATCGCGATCCGCAAAATACGGAAACCACTGAGTTGCCTGAAAGCCTGAAGGCGCTACTGGCCTACGACCGCGATCTACTTAGCAATTATAATATGCCTGTGATTGAAACATTACAAAGATCTATTGATAAAGAGGGAGTAATTCATTCTTACTCCCCTGATGAAGAGGCGTATTACGGCGCTGGCATGGATAGCTCAGGTATTGATATTGAAGATCTGATGCCTGTCTGGAGTAACGATCCCCGTCTTCCGGCATTAATTCGTATCGATCATGTCGGCGATCAGGCCATTTTTATCTATATCACAGAACGGGATGCCAACGGCGAATACCCTATTGCCCGCATGGAACGTAATGAATTCTGGCTGGCGGAGTCTTCTCTGGTGGAATATCTCTATAATATTATTTCGGGCGCTAAAGACATTGGCTTTACCGAAGAGGATTTACATCTTCCGCAATGGAAGGCACAGCAAAAAATGAATGAACAACGCGATGCCGCTTTACTTGACCTGGAGGATTATCATGAGGCGTTTTGGGCAAAACTGGACGCGCTCGTCGATTAATCGACATGATGTCGGGTGGCGCTCACGCTTATCCGGCCTACCGTTCAGGCTGATTTAAAACGAATCTACATAAATTCGGTTTAAGCAGGTCACAAAAAAACCGCTCAATTGAGCGGTTTTTTTGTGCTGGTCCGGTTCGCGGCCTTTCCAGCAGGCTTTGTTGCCATAGCAACGCAGGCACACCGTAGGGGATTAATACTCCCTTTTAAGGGAGCAAATGTCAATATGATTTACCGGGAAACTATTCAACATTTGAGGTATTATCTTTCCCGGCCCTTTCCGCCGTCTCGCAAACGGGCGCTGGCTTCAGGAGAGGATAACCCATGGCCGTAAGCGCAGGCACACCGTAGTGCCTGCTATCACGGCATTATCGCCAGCGGTGCTGCCGTGATGCGGTCTTCGCAAGGACCGCAACATGAAGGTACGATGCTTTTGTGTCGTGCTTCTTGTTTCTGGCACGTTGTGTCTTCACGCAGACAGAAGCCACCCAGGTAGCTCTGTTCCCGTAACGCTCAACGTCCAGAGCAGGTAAGCCAGGAGGCCGCCCTGTTGGGCGGCTTTCTTTTCTTCAGATGATGCGGTTCTGTTTAAAATCGCGCAGGAACCCGCCCCAGCGGCGCTCGTAGAACGGCGCGATATGCTCAGTGATAAAGTGGCTGATACCCTGCTCGCCCTTCCTCACCTGACAAATATCGATCGGTTCGTCACCCGGTAACGTGTCGGTCGCCACATTGCCCGCTGCGTGAATGATCTCTTCAATTTCGCCGTCAGCCTCAATGCCAATCAGCAGATTGGGTTGGGCGTCCGCATGTTCTTTAATCGCGCAGAGAAACGCGCGTTTCACCGGTTTGATGGTTTTAAACAGCGTAGTGAGGGAATCAATCATCTGCGACGGCGGCTCGGCCACTTCGGATAAAATAAGCGACTCGCCGCCTTCCAGCACTTCCTGCGTACTTAACGGACTGCCTTCCTCAGCGAGAAGCAGGCTGATTTCACGCGGCATAAACTCTTTGCCGGTCGGCAATTTAGCGTTGAGGAATAGCGTTTCGCCAAGCGTCATTTCAAACAGCGTGCGCGCCGGCATCACCACAAATGCCTGTTCGTCTTCCACGGCCTGCTGCAGCGCCTCCAGAGAAGTAAAGAAGGGAATGACGGTCGTGCCGTCTTCTTTTTCCCAGTGCTGCAAATCCAGAGCGCTGTCTTCCACAATCGCCTCGCCTTCGGCAGCGCTGCCCGGCACCCAGACGGTGGACTCCAGTAAGGTACGGAAAAATGCCGGACGATGCGCGGGCTCAGTCGCCGCTTTCTCCAGCAAGATTTCTAATTCATTTTTAGTTTCGGACATAGGAATCACAAATTATGTATATGGGTTGTAGGCCTGATAAGACGCACGGCGTCGCCATCAGGCAAAATGCCGGGTGGCGCTTCGCTTACCCGGCCTACAAAAACACCGTTCAGGCGGTCAGCAAATTCGCGATGGTGCGCACACCCAGACCGGTTGCCCCGGCAGCCCACTGCTCAACCGGCGCTTTGCGATAAGTGGCGGAACAGTCAATGTGCAGCCAGCCTTCGCGGTAATTTTCAACAAAGTGCGACAGAAAACCCGCGGCAGTGCTTGCCCCGGCGGGATACGCCGCGCTGCCGGTGTTGTTCAGTTCCGCAAAGTTAGACGGCAGCTGGTTACGGTGGAACTCCGCCAGCGGCAGACGCCAGAACGGTTCATTCTCTTGCGCCGCGCTGGTCAGCAAGCGCCCCGCCAGCGTATCGTCAAAACTGAATAGCGCATGGTAGTCGTTACCCAGCGCCGTTTTCGCCGCGCCGGTTAACGTCGCCATATCAATGATTAGCTGCGGGTGTTGTGCGCTGGCGTCAATCAGGCCATCCGCCAGCACCAGTCGCCCTTCCGCATCGGTATTCATGACTTCGACATTCTTGCCATTACGGTAGCGAATAATATCGCCCAGTTTAAACGCGTTGCCGCTGATCAGATTATCAGCGCAGCACAGGAACAGTTTTACGCGTTTATTCAGCCCACGGGTAATGGCGAACGCCAGCGCGCCCGTTACTGTCGCCGCGCCGCCCATATCGGATTTCATTGAGTCCATAAAAGCGCTTTGTTTGATACTGTAGCCGCCGGAGTCAAAGGTGATACCTTTACCGACCAGGCAGGCATAAACCGGCGCATCTTTGTCTCCCGTCGGGTTGTAATCCAGCGCCAGCAGCACCGGCGGACGCTCAGAACCACGGCCTACGGTATGCAACCCCATATAGTTCTGCTCGCGCAGATCTTCGCCTTTGGTGATACGATAAGTGACGCTATCGCACGCGACGCTGCACAGCAGATCCACCGCGCGCTGCGCCAGTTGCTCCGGCCCAAGCTCTTCCGCCGGAGCATTAATGGTGTCGCGCACCCAGTCAATAATGGTCAGGCGGTTATCCAGTTCCTGACGTTGGGCATCGTCTAAATCCGGCCACATTACGGTACGGACGCCTTTTGGTCCTTTGTAACCCGCCCAGAATGCCCAACAACGCTCGATATCCCATCCTTCGCCTGTCAGCGCGACCTGTTTTATTCCCAGGCCGTCGATTTTACGCGCCGCACGCTGGATCAACCCCAGATCGTCTTTACCGTTAAGATGCAAGGTAATACCGTCGTTATTAATACTGTAAGTGGCTTTATCGCCCCAGCGCGCATCGGCAGGCTGCGTGGAAAGCGTAATTTTCATGGCTTCTGTCATTGTTATTTTCCTTATTAGCAAACGGGCCGCCGTAGGGCAGCCCGTTAGATCTTTTGCTAAATGATTCGCGTTGCAGGAAGGCGGCAAGTGAGCGAATCCCCGGGAGCATAGCAAACTATGTGACTGGGGTGAGCGAACGTAGCCAACGCACCTGCGGCGAGGATCATGACGCAAAAATTACTCTGCTTCATCCAACCAGACTAGCAGAATCGCCTCCAGAATTTTTTCATTGGATGCGTTAGGGTCGTCGTCAAAATCGTCCAGTTCGCAGATCCACTGATGCAGATCGGTGAAACGAACGGTTTTAGGATCGACATCAGGATATGCGTCGTATAACGCTTCGCCGATCTCGCGGCTATCGGTCCACTTGAGTCCCATACTACCCTCTGTTAATGCTCACGCGCATGGTTGATTGTGTAACGTGGAATTTCGATAACCAGATCGTCGTCGGTAACGCGGGCCTGGCAGCTCAGTCGACTTTCCGGCTCCAGCCCCCACGCTTTATCCAGCATATCGTCTTCTTCTTCCGAACTTTCCGGCAAGGAGTCGAAGCCTTCACGTACAATACAGTGACAGGTGGTGCAGGCGCACGATTTCTCACAGGCGTGTTCAATCTCGATGCCGTTGCGCAGCGCAACGTCAAGAATGGTTTCACCGGTCTCAGCTTCCAGAACTGCGCCATCCGGACAAAGATCCTGATGAGGCAGAATAACAATCTTCGGCATGTTAAACCTCGTCTACGGAATGGCCTTTCAACGCGCGACGAACCGACTGGTCCATGCGGCGAGCGGCAAATTCCTGGGTTTGTTTATCTACGTTTTTAATGGCTTGTTCTATGGCGTCAACATCATCGCCTTGTGCGACCGCGCTTAAATGTGCGGCGGCATCATCAATGCATTGACGTTCTGCGGCGCTTAACAGCGCGGCGTCGGCAGTTAGCGCGCCGGTCAAACTTTCCAGCACGCGCGCGGCTTCGACTTTTTGCTCCGCCAGCATACGCGCTTTCACGTCCTGCTCGGCAAAACTCATGGAATCCTTGATCATCGAGGCGATTTCGCTATCGGTCAGGCCATAGGAAGGTTTGACCTGAATGGAGGCCTCGACGCCAGTGGATTTTTCCATTGCGGTGACGCTCAACAGGCCATCAGCGTCTACCTGGAAGGTCACGCGAATATGCGCCCCGCCCGCCGGCAGCGGCGGAATCCCGCGCAGCGCAAAGCGCGCCAGCGAGCGGCAGTCCTGCACCAGTTCGCGTTCGCCCTGCATCACATGGATAGACATCGCGGTCTGGCCGTCTTTGAAGGTGGTGAAATCCTGCGCGCGCGCCACCGGGATAGTGGTGTTGCGCGGAATGACTTTTTCCACCAGGCCGCCCATCGTTTCCAGCCCAAGAGAGAGTGGAATCACGTCCAGCAGCAGCATTTCGCTGTCCGGCTTGTTGCCGACCAGAATATCGGCCTGAATCGCTGCGCCAATAGCGACCACTTTATCCGGGTCGATAGCGGTTAACGGCGTGCGGCCAAAAAATTCGCCCACCCGCTCACGCACCAGCGGTACACGGGTCGAACCGCCGACCATGACCACTTCCAGAACGTCCTGGGGATCAACGCCGGCATCTTTCAATGCGCGACGGCAGGCCAATAGCGTGCGCTTAACCAGCGAGGAAATGAGATCGTTAAACTGCTCGCGAGTGATCTCCCCCTGCCAGCCCGCAACGTTAACGCGAACGGTATCGGCATCGCTTAAGGCGATTTTCGCCGCAATCGCGGCATCCAGCAGTTCGCGCTGAACGCGATTGTCGCTACGATCGGCAATTCCCGCCTGCTCGCGAATATAGTCCGCCAGCAGATGGTCAAAGTCGTCGCCGCCGAGCGCAGAATCACCGCCCGTCGCCAGCACTTCAAACACCCCGCGGCTCAGGCGTAAAATAGAGATATCGAAGGTACCGCCGCCGAGATCGTAAACAGCAATAACGCCTTCTTTGCCTGAGTCCAGACCGTAGGCAATCGCCGCTGCCGTCGGTTCGTTGAGCAGGCGCAGTACATGCAGGCCCGCCAGCCGCGCGGCGTCTTTCGTCCCCTGACGTTGGGCATCATCGAAATAGGCGGGAACGGTAATCACCACGCCATCCAGCTCGCCGGAGAGCGATTCGCTAGCCCGCGCGGCCAGCGCTTTGAGAATATCAGCCGATACGCGTACCGGATTGAGCAATCCAGCCGCCGTGTCAATCATCGGCAGCCCATTAACGCTTGCCTTAAACCGGTAAGGCAGATGCGGATAGCGCGCCTGGATATCCGCCAGCGAGCGTCCCATCATGCGTTTCACAGAGCTGATAGTGTTGGCCGTATCCTGCGCGGCATTGTCACGCGCAGCGTAACCGACCGTATGGCCCTGCTGCTGATAGTGAACCACTGAAGGCAACAGGTGGCGCCCTTCGTGGTCAGGCAGAGTTTCCGCCTGGCCGCTGCGAACCGTCGCAACCAGAGAGTTGGTAGTGCCTAAGTCGATGCCCGCCGCCAGACGACGCTGATGCGGCGCAGCGCTCAGACCAGGCTCACTAATTTGTAATAAGGCCATGTTAGATTCCAGTTAAAAATCGAGCAGCTTTTCTTCGAGTTGTTCTGCGCTGCTTCGCAGTTTATCGAGAAACCGCAGTTTGCGCACCGTATCCGCCGCCGCGTCCCACGCGGCGTTGTCCAACTGTTCCACCATTTGCTGAAGGCGAGCATCAAACATCTTTTGTACGCGTTTGATGAAGCTTTCCAGCCGCACGTCGTCTTTTGATTGCTCGATATCGTCCAGCTCTTCGCGAAGCGTGAGTTGTTCCATCAGAAACGCGGTGTCGCGTACCGTATGTTGCTCACTGGCCAGATCGAACCCGTGTAAGGAAAGCAGATACTCCGCGCGCGTCAAAGGGTGACGCAGCGTTTGCCAGGCCTGGTTGATCGTGGCGGATTGCTGGACGGCGGCAAGCTGCTGCGCCTGGGTGCCGTTGGCAAATTTGTCAGGGTGATACTGGCGTTGCAGATCCTGAAAACGAAGGCTCAGCGCCTGGGTGTCAATCTGATAGCGGGCTGGTAAGCCAAAGAGGGTGAAGTAATCCATAACATTCTCAGGGATAGCCTGTCAGAACAAACCCCACACGCAGGCGACCACGGTGGGGTTATACCTTCTTACTTCGCGCCGCAGATGCGTTGTCTGCGCGGGTTCCCCCAGTCATTTACTCAAGTAAGCGCCTGGGGATTCACTCGCTTGCCGCTTTTCTGCAGCACGAATGCTCGGTATAACAGCGGAACACGGTTACACGTGGAAGCTTTCGCCGCAACCACACTCATCTTTCACATTCGGGTTGGAGAATTTAAACCCTTCGTTCAGACCTTCTTTTACGAAGTCCAGCTGTGTACCGTCCAGAAATTGCAGGCTCTTGCCGTCAACCACTACCTTAACGCCTTTGTCTTCAAACACGGTGTCTTCCGCCGTTGGCTCGTCAACAAATTCCAGTACATAAGCCATACCTGAGCAGCCGGAGGTTCTCACGCCCAGACGCAGACCAAACCCTTTACCACGGTTGGCCAGGAAGGTATTAACTCGCGCTGCTGCACTGTCGCTAAGTGTAATCGACATAACAAAACCTCAATGTTAACGTTCTATTTTATTTCGCTTCGCGTTTGCTTTTGTAATCCGCAATAGCGGCTTTAATCGCGTCTTCCGCCAGAATAGAGCAGTGAATTTTCACCGGCGGCAGCTCCAGTTCGTCTGCAATGTCGGTGTTTTTAATCGCCTGCGCTTCGTCCAGGGATTTCCCTTTCACCCACTCCGTTACCAGAGAACTGGAGGCGATAGCGGAACCGCAGCCGTAAGTCTTGAAGCGCGCGTCTTCAATGATACCTTCATCGTTAACTTTAATCTGCAACTTCATGACGTCGCCGCAGGCCGGCGCGCCAACCATGCCGCTTCCCACGTTATCGTCGTTGTTGTCAAACGACCCTACGTTACGCGGGTTCTCATAGTGATCGATTACTTTTTCGCTGTAAGCCATTATAAATTCTCCTGATTCCGATACCGATTAATGATGTGCCCATTCGATGCTGTTCAGATCCACACCCTGCTTGTACATTTCCCACAGTGGAGAAAGGTCACGCAGACGGCCAATGGATTTACGAACCAGATCAATGGTGTAGTCGATCTCTTCTTCAGTGGTAAAACGACCTAAAGAGAAACGGATAGAGCTATGCGCCAGCTCGTCATTCATGCCCAACGCGCGCAGCACGTAGGACGGTTCCAGACTGGCGGAGGTGCAGGCGGAACCGGAAGAGACCGCCAGGTCTTTCAGCGCCATGATCAGCGACTCGCCTTCAACGTAGTTAAAGCTCACGTTGAGAATGTTTGGCGCGCCCTGCTCAAGGTCGCCGTTCAGGTAAACTTCTTCAATATCTTTGATGCCGTTCCACAGACGGTTACGCAGACCGCGCAGACGGGCCATTTCGGTCTCCATCTCTTCTTTCGCGATACGGTAAGCTTCGCCCATGCCGACGATCTGGTGGACAGGCAGAGTACCAGAGCGCATACCGCGTTCGTGCCCGCCGCCATGCATCTGCGCTTCAATGCGAATACGCGGCTTACGACGCACATACAGCGCGCCAATGCCTTTCGGACCATAAATTTTATGACCGGAGAAGGACATCAGATCCACTTTCAGTTGGCTCAGGTCGATAGGCAGTTTGCCCACGCTCTGGGTGGCGTCAACGTGGTAGATGATACCGCGCGCGCGGCACATTTCGCCGATGGTCGCGATATCCTGCACCACGCCGATTTCGTTGTTCACGTGCATGATGGAAACCAGAATGGTGTCGTCACGCATCGCTGCTTCGAGCTCGTTGAGATCGATGATGCCGTTGCGCTGCGGCGCCAGGTAGGTCACTTCAAACCCTTCGCGCTCAAGCTGACGGCAGGTGTCCAGCACTGCTTTGTGCTCGGTCTTGCTGGTGATGATGTGCTTGCCTTTTTTCTGATAAAAGTTGGCAGCGCCTTTGATCGCCAGGTTATCGGACTCCGTCGCCCCTGAGGTAAAGACGATTTCACGCGGGTCAGCGCCGACCAGTTCAGCAATCTGGTTACGGGCGATATCTACCGCCTCTTCAGCCTGCCAGCCGAAACGGTGTGAACGAGACGCCGGGTTCCCAAAGGTTCCGTCCAGGGTCAGAAACTGCATCATTTTCTCGGCAACACGCGGGTCCACCGGCGTGGTTGCGGAGTAGTCGAGATAAATCGGTAATTTCATTGCTCTTAAACTCCGTACATCACTCAATGCAAGGAATCAGGCAACCGGCTGGATGTACGACCGTGTTGACGGGACGTCCGCGTCCCGGCCTGATTCTGAATTCTTTTTTACGCTTCATCCTTCAGACGACCGCGGCATTCACCGCATGATGCCGCCAGAAGAGATGGCGTAATATTTTAATTAAGCACGTAATTTAACGTCGATAGCGTCCTGCGCACGACCACTGGCGCGCGGCGCGTCATGCGTGTGCTGGCGACCAGACACATCCAGAACTTCCTGGTTATTCACCAGCTCGCCTAAGGTAATATTGTTGAGAAAACCGGTCAGGCGATCGCTTAAATCACGCCACAGCGCATGGGTCAGGCATTTATCGCCGCCCTGGCAGCCGCCTTTCCCCTGGCAACGGGTCGCGTCAACGGATTCATCAACCGCGCTGATCACTTCGCCGACCGCGATACTGCCAGCATCTTTACCCAACAGATAACCGCCGCCTGGCCCGCGTACGCTGGAAACCAGACCGTTTTTACGTAAACGGGAAAATAGCTGTTCCAGATAAGAAAGGGAAATCCCCTGACGCTCAGAAATATCAGCCAACGGTACCGGGCCCGCTTCGGAGTTGAGCGCAACGTCTAACATTGCGGTCACGGCATAACGCCCTTTAGATGTCAGTCTCATGTCTTACTTAACCTCAAACTCGCCCCTGCCCGGGGTTTTTTATTGTAAAATGGGGGTATTGCATAGCAGGGACAAGTCTGACATTCCCGAGTAATTTGGTCAACTATTTACTTGAGTAAATTAGTCAGGTATTTAGCGTTCCGTGCGGTATTGACGCGGTTACTTGCCTTTATTCTGCTGCTCAATAGACGCCAGAATCCCACGCAGAATATTCAACTCCTGGCTTTCCGGGCGGGCGCGGGTAAACAGACGGCGCAATTTATTCATCACCTGCCCCGGATGGTTTTCGCGAATAAAGCCAGTGGAGAGCAACGTCTGCTCCAGATGGCCGTAGAAACGTTCAAGATCGTCCACCAGCGGATACGGCGTCTCTTCATAATCTGCCGCGTCGCCGTTTTCCTGCGTCGCCAGCCAGGCCATACGGACTTCATACGCGATGACCTGTACCGCCATCGCCAGATTCAACGAGCTGTACTCCGGGTTAGCGGCAATCGCGACGTGATAATGGCATTTTTGCAACTCATCGTTAGTCAGCCCGACACGCTCACGACCAAAAACCAGCGCAACCGGCGTATTTGCCGCTTCCGCCACGCTTTTTAAGCCGCACTCGCGCGGATCAAGCATCGGCCACGGCAGAGTGCGGGAGCGAGCGCTGGTGCCGACCACCAGGCTACAGCCAGCCAACGCTTCATCCAGCGTATCAACGATCTGCGCATTACCGATCACATCGCTGGCGCCTGCCGCCAGAGCGATGGCCTGGGAGTCCGGTTTCACCAACGGGTTTACCAGCCACAGGTTAGTTAAGCCCATGGTTTTCATAGCGCGAGCCACAGAGCCCATATTGCCGGTGTGGGAGGTTTCCACCAGCACAATTCGAATGTTTTGCAGCATTGTCTTTCTTCAGCTAAAGATTATTCTGACATCTTACCATAAAACCAAGACAGATTCCGATCTCGCTGCTATACTCTGCGCCGTTTTCCCGTTCTTTAACATCCAGTGAGAGAGACCGATGCATCCGATGCTGACCATCGCCGTGCGCGCAGCGCGCAAGGCGGGTAATGTAATTGCCAAAAACTATGAAACTCCGGACGCTGTAGAAGCGAGCCAAAAAGGCAGTAACGATTTTGTGACCAATGTGGATAAGGCCGCTGAAGCGGTAATTATCGACACCATTCGCAAATCTTACCCGCAACACACTATTATCACCGAAGAAAGCGGTGAGCACGTTGGCACAGATCAGGATGTTCAATGGGTTATCGATCCGCTGGATGGCACCACCAACTTCATCAAACGTCTGCCACACTTCTCTGTTTCCATTGCTGTACGCATTAAAGGCCGTACTGAAGTGGCTGTCGTTTACGATCCGATGCGTAACGAACTGTTCACCGCCACCCGCGGTCAGGGCGCGCAACTGAACGGCTACCGTCTGCGCGGCAGTACCGCGCGCGATCTGGACGGCACTATTCTCGCTACCGGCTTCCCGTTCAAAGCCAAACAATACGCGACCACCTACATTAATATTATCGGCAAGCTGTTCACCGAATGCGCCGATTTCCGCCGCACCGGTTCCGCCGCGCTGGATCTGGCCTATGTGGCTGCAGGTCGTGTCGATGGTTTCTTTGAAATTGGCCTTCGTCCGTGGGATTTCGCCGCGGGCGAACTGCTGGTTCGTGAAGCGGGCGGTATCGTCAGCGATTTCACCGGCGGTCATAACTACATGATGACCGGTAATATCGTGGCGGGGAATCCGCGCGTCGTTAAAGCCATGCTGGCGAATATGCGCGACGAACTGAGCGATGCGCTGAAGCGCTAAGTCTCTTCGGCGGATGGGGCCACTCATCCGCCGTGCCTTTTCAGGCGTTTTTCCTAAACACAGCCTCATCGCTTTACTTGCCTGCATGTTTTTGTACGATCGCTCCCTGCTCCGCTATTGGCATAAAGCGGCAAGGAAGCGAACATGACCCTTCAACATACCCGACGCATCGTCAAATCCCTTTTTATTCTGTTTATCATTGTGGTCTGTATTTATCTGCTACCCCGCGTAGCGATCAATGCCTTTTATTACCCGGACAATAAAGTCTATGGGCCAACCCCTGCCGAAGCTGAATCCATTACCTTTACCGCCAAAGATGGCACGCATCTGCACGGCTGGTTTATTCCCACTGCTTTCGGCAGGCCGGAAAACGCCGTCGCGACGGTGATTCATGTCCATGGCAACGCCGGAAATATGTCGGCGCACTGGCCGTTAGTCAGTTGGCTGCCAGAACGCAACGTAAACCTGTTTATGTTTGATTACCGTGGTTTTGGCGAATCTGAGGGCACCCCATCACAAGAGGGGCTACTGGACGATACGAAAAGCGCGATAGATTATGTGCGGCATCGCGCCGACGTTAACCCCGAGCGCCTGGTACTGCTGGGACAGAGCCTGGGCGGCAATAATGTACTGGCCGCCGTAGGCCACTGCGTAGGCTGCGCAAATATGCGCTACGCCGACCAGGCGGGCATACGTGCGATTATCCTCGACTCAACGTTTTTATCCTATTCCTCCATCGCCAACCAGATGATCCCGGGCAGCGGCTATTTGCTTGATGACCGCTATAGCGCGGATCGCAATATCGCCAGCGTCAGCCCCATTCCGGTATTGATTCTTCATGGCACGGCAGACCATGTTATTCCCTGGCAGGACAGTGAGAAATTGTATGCCCTCGCCCGGGAGCCCAAACAAAAAATCTTCATTCCTGACGGCGATCACATTGATGCTTTTTCCGGACGTTATGCAAACCTTTACCGTGATGCAATGATTAAATTTATTCAGACCGCGCTATCCGCTAAATAGCGCGACGCTGTATATATGCATATTTTATGATTAAGAATATATTTATTATACCGATAGTAAAAACCATTTTTTCCCGTTAGCGAAGGCGGTGGATTAGCGCTAGCGTAACAGTAATATTCAACTGATTTTTATAACAATTTATTTTCATTTGTTTTTCCTGAATATTACTGTGGAGTATGTGATGGCTATCAAAATTACGCCTGACGAGTTTAGTTTGCTTATCCAGCGATTAAACAAAAAATGGCGCGTGTTTGCCCCGTCCGCAGAGTTTCGCGGCGGACGTTTTTCCGACACTGACAACATTATTTATCAACGAATTAGCGGCTGGCGCGATCTCATCTGGCACGAGAAATCGCACATGTCGCCGAATACCATTATCGCCCCTATCACCGAAACGCTCTTTTATTTCGATAAAGACACCATTCAAATTGCCGAGACAGACACCTCCCCGATAATCATCTTTGCCCGCGCCTGCGACATTAACGCCATGTCGCGGCTGGATTATATGTATTTATCAAATGGGAATAATTCCGATTACAGTTATCAACTGCTACGGGAGCATATTCGTTTCGTCCTTATTGAGTGTGAAGAAAGCTTCGAAAATTGTTTCTGCGTCTCAATGGGTACCAATAAAACTGACTGTTATAGCGCCGCCATGCGTTTTAGCGATGAGGGCGCGCTTGTCAGCATCCGCGATCCCTTTATCGAGGCGGCGATACAAGGGCTGGGGCAGGAGGCTGACTATACCCCCTCTTTCGTCAGCGAAAACCGGGAAACCGTCGTCACGCCGGACAGCGTTTGCCGCGATCCGCAAAAAATTCGCGACATTCTCACCCGCCACCCGCTATGGGACGCCTACGACAGCCGCTGCATCAGTTGTGGCCGCTGCACTACCGGGTGCCCAACCTGTACCTGCTATAGCGTCTTTGACGTCGCCTATGATGAAAATCCGCAGCGCGGCGAACGCCGTCGCCAGTGGGCAAGCTGCATGGTGCCGGGCTTTAGCGACATGGCCGGCGGTCATGGTTTTCGCGAAAAACCCGGCGAGCGTCTGCGCTACCGCGCCCTGCATAAGGTCAATGACTACAAAGCGCGCAACGGCATTGAACATATGTGCGTCGGCTGCGGCCGCTGCGACGATCGCTGCCCGCAATACATCAAATTTTCTTTGATTATCAACAAAATGACCGCTGCCGTTCGGCAGGCGCTGGCAGAGGAGGCATAACGCATGTCACATTGTTCCTGTCATGATAAACCGCAGCACAGTTTGCTGCCTGCGGCGTACCGCATCCTCAGTATTACTCGCCACACGCCGCTGGAGTGGAATTTCCGCGTGGCCGTCGATTTTCCCGCGCACTGGGGGCAATTTGTTGAGGTGTCGCTGCCGCGCGTCGGCGAAGCGCCCATCTCCGTTTCCGACTATGGCGACGGCTGGATAGATCTGCTGATTCGTAATGTCGGAAAAGTGACCAGCGCCCTCTTTACGCTGAAAGAAGGCGACAACGTATGGCTACGCGGCTGCTATGGCAATGGCTATCCGGTCGATACGCTGCGCCATAAACCCTTACTGGTTGTCGCAGGCGGCACGGGCGTCGCGCCGGTGAAAGGCTTAATGCGCTATTTCGTTGAGAATCCCCAGGAAATTGGTCAGCTGGATATGATTCTCGGCTATAAAAATCGCGATTGCGTGCTGTACAAAGAAGAAATGGCGACGTGGCGCGGCAAACATAATCTGGTGCTCACGCTGGATGAAGGCGAGGCTGATGACCGTTACCAGATTGGCCGGGTGACCGATCGGCTTGCCGACATGACGCTTAGCGATATCGACACTATGCAGGCCATCGTCGTTGGGCCGCCAATAATGATTACCTTTACCGTAAAAATGCTGCTGCAAAAAGGGCTCAAGCCGGAGCAAATCTGGGTGGACTACGAACGCCGGATGGCCTGCTCCGTCGGGAAGTGCGGCCACTGCCGTATGGGCGAAGTGTATGTCTGCACCGACGGCCCGATATTTAACTACGCCGTCGCGCAACGTTTTGCCGATTAAGGAGAACATCATGAGCATTGATATTGATATCATTAAAGCCCGTGCGAAAAACGAATATCGCCTGTCAAAAGTGCGCGGCGAAGCCATGATCAGCGTCCGCATTCCCGGCGGTATTTTGCCCGCGCATTTGCTAACGGTGGCGCGTGACATCGCCGAAACCTGGGGCAACGGACAAATTCACCTCACTACCCGCCAGAAGCTGGCGATGCCGGGTATCCGTTACGAAGATATCGACAACGTGAACGCCGCGCTGGAGCCGTTTCTTCGCGAGATTGAAATAGAACTGTGCGACGTCCAGGTTGAGGATACCAAAGCGGGCTATCTCGCTATTGGCGGGCGAAATATTGTCGCCTGTCAGGGGAACCGCATTTGCCAGAAAGCCAACACTGACACGACCGGTCTGTCCCGCCGTCTTGAAAAACTGGTCTATCCCAGCCCTTATCATCTCAAAACGGTCATCGTTGGCTGCCCGAATGATTGCGCGAAGGCGTCAATGGCCGATCTGGGAATTATTGGCGTGGCGAAAATGCGCTTCACTGCCGATCGCTGTATCGGTTGCGGCGCCTGCGTGAAGGCCTGTAGTCACCACGCGGTAGGCTGCCTGGCGCTGAAGAACGGCAAAGCGGTCAAAGAAGAGTCCGCCTGTATCGGCTGCGGCGAGTGCGTGCTGGCCTGTCCGACGCTGGCCTGGCAACGTAAGCCGGATCAGCTCTGGCAAGTCCGTCTGGGCGGACGCACCAGTAAAAAGACGCCGCGCGTCGGCAAGCTCTTCCTCAACTGGGTGACTGAAGATGTGATAAAGCAGGTGATCGTTAACCTGTATGAATTTGAAAAAGAGATGCTCGGCGGAAAACCGATCTATCTCCATATGGGCCATCTGATCGACAAAGGCGGCTACCTGCGTTTTAAAGAACGGGTACTGCGCGGCGTTCAGCTCAATCCGGAAGCGATGGTCGCCGAACGCATTTACTGGGCCGAAGACGAATCCGTCGCGCGGATGCATCTCAAACCCGCCGGGCACTAATCAACCACGCCATGGCCGCAGCCCGCCCACAGGCTGCGGCACGCTAAACCACATGACCAGCGCCGCAACAAGCAGTATGACCCCTCCGGCCAGCGCCAGCGTTGACCAGCCTACCTGCCGCCATAACGCCGGCGCTTTGTTTCCACTGAGTTTCACCGCCAGAGCACGAAAAGTGTGTACCAGCAGCGCCAGCGCGGTAATCGTCAGCGAGGTTCCCGCCGCCATCGCCAGTACCGACGCCATTCCCCAGCTAAAAACGCCAATCACTTTACTGAATAACAGCACCATTATCGCGCCGGAACAGGGCCGCATCCCCATAGACAGTACGATCATGAGTCGCGCGCGCCAGTCATCGCCGCTATGCAATTGTTCCTGCGTCGGTAAATGCTGATGTCCGCAGCCGCATTTTTCATGGTGAACATGGCGCGGCGTAAAAGCGATAAAGGCAGGTTTACGTAGCAGCGCGCGTAACCTTTTTATGGCCCGCCAGCACAGCAAGATGCCCAGCCCGCCAACTAACGCATAGCTCCCCTTTTCCAGCCAGAAACCGCTCAGATGGAGCTGCCTGGCCGGAAGTTGCAATACGGTCAGCACGCCCACCACCAACCCGATAGCCACGAACCCCTGTAATAACGCGGCGGCGAGGGTTAACACGATACTCGATTTCAACTTCGAAGGATGCGTCGCCAGCCATGTCGCGATCACCACTTTGCCGTGTCCCGGCCCCAGCGCATGAAGCACGCCATACATAAAACTCAGCAGAAGCAACGATCCGCCCGCCCGCTCAGGATGCGTCGCCACCGCGTTAAGCAGCGCGCTCAACTGCTGATTCACGTCCCGCTGCCAAAGAGCGCTTTTCAACATCACCTGCGGCCAGGCCTGCCACATCCACAGACCGCCAACCAGCATCAGCAGCAGGAATAACGCCAATGGCCACAGCGAGAGCCAGCGCCGCCCCGGAGTGCGTTGAGAAAAAATTACTGACATTGCAAGGTCACCGTTTGGGCAAACTGTTTACCTAAATCCATATCCTCCGGCGGCGCGTCCTCTTTATCCAGCGACTGGGCGAAACGTAGCGTCTCTTCGCCGGGCGCAGGAGTATAAACCTGAATCCGACACTTTTCGCGCAGCGGTTCCGGCATCGTGATATCGCTGTCCTGGTCATAATGCATATCGACATAATAAGAGGGATCAAACGTTGAAAAGGTATAAGTCTGTCCGCTTAACGGCTGCGGTTCAGCCAGCGGTAGCGTAAAGGTCAATACCGCCTGATGCGCGTCACGCGTCATACCGTATTCTGTCGGCCTGTTTTTAAACTTCACTTTCGCGCCATTGCGCCACACTTCTGTAAAGTAGTGCTGCCCAAGTACGTTAGCCATCACTTCCGCCGCCAACTTTTTCCATATTTCTGACCCCGGTGCCGCGTTTCCGGCGTCATACAGCAGATCTGCGGACGTCAGCGCGTCCATTGTCCAGCGCATTTTTAACGCCACAAATTGCTCATTTTCACTGACCACCTGCGTTTGCAGACGGATGAAGCTGTGCGGATGCGCCGCCGCCACGAAAGATAAAACGGCAAGAAATAGTGTTAAGGCGCTGCGTTTCACTGGCTTCATCTGTTCCTCGCGATAAAAATTCTGTGACGTTCCTCAGCATTCCTGGCCTAAAAGCACGCTTATCACATTTTTCACACGCAAACTTTAGCTATCCTTACCAGACAAACTAACGGGAGACCTGACAGATGATGCCGACAATTGCCCCACCATCTGTACTTTCCGCTCCCCAGCGCCGCTGTCAGGTATTGCTGACGCTTTTCCAGCCGGAGCCAATTGCCACGGTGGAAATCTTCAGCGCGCTTAATGGCGTTGATGATGATACTGCCCGTGAGGATATCACTGAGACAAGCCTGGAGATCCAGCGCTATCATCGCCTTGCCATCACAACATGCCAGAACGGTTGCTATCGGATCGAAGGTACAGCACTCGATCAGCGCCTTTGCCTTTTACACTGGCTCAGGCGCGGCCTGCGTTTATGCCCGACCTTCGTCACGCAACAGTTTACCCCGGCCTTAAAAAACGCGCTAAAGCAGCGCGGTATCGCGCGTCCGCTGTATGACGATATTAATCTGCACGCGCTCATCAATCTGTGCGCCCGCCGGTTGCAAAAACCATTTGAACATCGCGACGTGCAGTTCCTGCGTCTCTTTTTACAGTATTGTCTGCTACAACACCATGCCGGCATCACCCCGGAGTTCAACCCTGTACAGCAGATTTGGGCGCAGTCGTGCGCGGAATATCCACTCGCCCAGGAAATTGGTCGTCACTGGCAGCGCCACGTGATGCAGGCCGCACCGCTCAATGAAGCGCTGTTTATGGCGTTACTGTTTTCAATGATTCGCCTCCCCGACCCGATTCGCGACACGCATCAACGGGCGCAGCAACTGCGACTGGAGGTGGCGCGGCTGGTGCTGCGCTTTCGAGAAAAAGGGAACGTACGCTTCAGCGACGAACAAGGGCTTAACGATCAGCTCTATGTCCATCTCGCCCAGGCGCTGAACCGAAGTTTATTCACGATTGGCATCGATAATACGCTTCCGGAAGAGTTCAACCGTCTTTATCCGCGTCTGGTTCGCACCACACGTGAGGCGCTCGCCGGGTTTGAAGCCGAATATGGTATCCACTTTTCCGAGGAAGAGACGGGGCTGGTGGCAGTGATTTTCGGCGCCTGGCTGATGCAGGATAACGATTTGCATGAGAGGCAGATCGTATTGTTAGCGGATAAAAATGATGCGCTGGAGACGCATATTGAGCAGCAACTGCGTGAACTGACCCTATTGCCGCTGAATATCAGACGGATATCGCTCCAGGCGTTTCAAAAAGAGGGATGCCCGCGCGGCGTAGCGCTGATTGTTACCCCTTACGCCACGCCGCTACCGCTCTTCTCACCGCCATTAATTCATGCGGATCGCACCCTCACAGAGCACCAACAGCAGCAGATCCGCAAGATCCTGGAATCATGACGCGGCAACCACTTTGGGCCGAAGGAAGATAGCGGGCAATGCCACCAGCGCCATAATCCAGAATACGCCGCCGCCCAGATGTTGATACAGAAAACCGGCAAATACCGTCATAATCGCGATACTGCCGCCCATCGCCACAGCGGAATAGACGGCCTGCAAACGAATCACCTCGCTTCCCTGACGCGCAGCGATATAGCGCATGGCGGCCAGATGGCAAACGGTAAACGTGCCACAGTGCAGGATTTGTATCACAATCAGCCACGGCAACGCCGTACTCCAGCCCATCAGTCCCCAGCGTACCACGCCGCACACAGCGGAAAGCAACAGCAAGTCGCGGGCGCTAAACCGGCGAAATAGCTTTTTACTCAGGGCGAAAATGATCACTTCCGCCACCACGCCCAACGACCATAAATAGCCGACCGCCGATGCTGAATAGCCAGCCCCCTGCCAGTAGATGGCGCTAAAACCGTAGTAGGCGGCGTGCGCCCCTTGCAGCAAACAGACGCAGGCGAGAAAACGCCAACTTTGTGCCACCAGCGTACGCCAGGCGGGCCAGCCTGCGCTCTCCTGCTGACGGCTTTCCCCTTGCGGCGGCACGCTGGGACGTAACAACATACCCAGCAACATCGAGGCGACGCCGAGCGTCAGTAGCGCCAGAATCGCCTGGTAATCGTATAAACTCACCAGCTTACCGGTCAGCGCCGACCCTATCACGAAGGCGATGGACCCCCACAGCCGCACCCGACCATAGTCCAGGGTAATTTGCTTTTGCCAGGTATTGGCCAGCGCATCGGTCAGCGGCACCAGTGGTGAAAAGAAGAGGTTAAACCCAACCATCACCACCATTAGCCACGCGACATGCGTTCCTGCCCAAAATGCCAGCGCAAATACCAGCGTCAGCAATGCCAGTACGCGCAGCGCGGAGATCAACCGCGAAGGATCGCTTACGCGAGGCGCAATGAGCAGACTACCGAGAAAACGCGCGACCAGACCCACGCCCAGAAGAAGACCGATGGTTTCCGGCGTTAGCCCAAGACCTTTGAGCCAGACGCTCCAGAAGGGCAGAAAAATACCGTAACTAAAGAAGTAGGTGAAATAACTGAGCGCCAGCCAGCGCGTGGAATGCAATGCCATGATTCCCTCCCGTTTGGAGGCGATAGTCTGGCGGTAAACGGTTGCGCTGGCAAGAGTAACATAAGATTAACAAGCGGAGGGAGAAGTTCAAACGGCAACGCCGCCGGATAATGACTTCCGGCGGCGTCACGTTATGGCGCATAAATAATGCCCGACAGACGCAGCGCCATCGGGCCATTTTCACAACATAAGCGCTTACGCGTAAACCGGGAAGCGGGCGCAGATATCCAGCACTTTCGCTTTCACGCGTTCAATGGTGGCTTCATCATTGATGTTGTCCAGCACGTCACACATCCAGCCAGCCAGCTCTTTCACTTCCGCTTCTTTGAAGCCGCGACGAGTGACCGCCGGAGAACCGATACGGATACCGGAAGTCACGAACGGGCTCTTAGGATCGTTCGGCACGCTGTTTTTGTTCACCGTGATGTTAGCACGGCCCAGCGCGGCGTCAGCTTCTTTACCGGTCAGGTTTTTATCCACCAGGTCCAGCAGGAACAGGTGGTTCTCAGTGCCGCCAGACACCACTTTGTAGCCGCGGTTCAGGAACACTTCTACCATCGCTTTGGCGTTTTTCGCCACCTGCTGCTGGTAAACTTTGAACTCCGGCTCCATCGCTTCTTTCAGCGCTACCGCTTTACCCGCGATCACGTGCATCAGCGGGCCGCCCTGCGCGCTTGGGAAGACGGCGGAGTTCAGTTTTTTGTACAGCTCTTCATCGCCGCCCTTCGCCAGGATCAGGCCGCCGCGCGGACCCGCCAGGGTTTTGTGGGTGGTGGTGGTGACAACGTGAGCGTGCGGAACCGGGTTCGGGTAAACGCCTGCGGCAATCAGGCCCGCCACGTGCGCCATGTCGACAAACAGGTATGCGCCGATGCTGTCAGCGATTTCACGCATTTTTGCCCAGTCAACCACGCCGGAGTAGGCAGAGAAGCCACCGATAATCATCTTCGGCTTGTGCTCTTTGGCCAGCTTCGCCATCTCGTCATAGTCAATTTTACCGGACTCATCGATACCGTAAGGTACGATGTTGTACAGTTTACCGGAGAAGTTAACCGGGGAGCCGTGAGTCAGGTGGCCGCCCTGCGCCAGGTTCATACCCAGAACGGTATCGCCCGGTTGCAGCAGCGCGGTGTAAACAGCGAAGTTAGCCTGAGAACCGGAGTGCGGCTGCACGTTAGCGTAGTCGGCGCCGAACAGTTCTTTCGCGCGGTCGATAGCCAGCTGCTCTACGACATCAACGTATTCGCAACCGCCGTAGTAGCGCTTGCCCGGATAACCTTCAGCGTATTTGTTGGTCAGCTGAGACCCCTGCGCCTGCATCACGCGCGGGCTGGTGTAGTTTTCGGAGGCGATCAGTTCGATGTGCTCTTCCTGACGTACTTTTTCCTGCTCCATAGCCTGCCACAATTCGGCATCATAATCGGCAATGTTCATTTCACGCTTTAACATCCGCATCTCCTGACTCAGCTAACAATAAAATTTGTGCCTGAAAAGGCAGTCCGTGGGACTTCGGCCAACAGTATAACCGAATCATTCTTCGATAACAGGTCTTGACAAAGGTTTTTACGCAAACGATTACCTATGCGTCAGATAAGGGTTTCCTGAACGAGAGCCTGACGAATTTCAACGGATTTCTTTTCAGCTTTGTGATGCAGATTTTTCACGTTGTTACCTCCATAACGTAAAGCAGAGAAGATCCATTTACAATGCAAGGGTATTCTTATAAGATGCATTTGATATGCATCATTAGATTTTCACATAAAGGAAGCACGTATGCTTGACGCACAAACCATCGCTACAGTAAAGGCCACCATTCCCCTGCTGGTTGAAACAGGACCGAAACTGACCGCCCACTTCTACGACCGTATGTTTACGCATAACCCAGAGCTCAAAGAAATCTTCAATATGAGCAACCAGCGTAACGGCGATCAGCGCGAAGCCCTGTTTAATGCTATCGCGGCCTACGCCAGCAATATCGAAAATTTACCGGCGTTGCTGCCGGCGGTAGAAAAAATCGCGCAGAAGCACACCAGCTTCCAGATTAAGCCGGAGCAGTACAACATCGTCGGGACACATCTGCTGGCGACGCTGGACGAAATGTTCAACCCGGGCCAGGAAGTGCTGGACGCGTGGGGCAAAGCCTATGGCGTACTGGCTAACGTCTTTATTCATCGGGAAGCCGAGATTTATCACGAGAACGCCAGCAAAGACGGCGGCTGGGAAGGCACGCGCCCCTTCCGCATCGTTGCGAAAACCCCGCGTAGCGCACTGATCACCAGCTTTGAGTTTGAACCGGTCGACGGCGGTACGGTGGCGGAATACCGTCCCGGGCAGTATCTGGGCGTCTGGCTGAAGCCGGAAGGTTTTGCGCATCAGGAGATCCGCCAATATTCACTGACCCGTAAACCCGATGGCAAAGGGTACCGTATTGCCGTGAAGCGTGAAGACGGCGGCCAGGTATCAAACTGGTTACACCATCACGCCAGCGTAGGCGATGTGGTGCATCTGGCTGCGCCGGCAGGTGACTTCTTTATGAATGTCGCCGCTGATACCCCCGTTTCGCTGATTTCCGCTGGCGTCGGCCAGACGCCGATGTTGGCGATGCTCGATACGCTGGCGAAAGGACAGCATACCGCGCAGGTGAACTGGTTCCACGCGGCGGAGAACGGCGACGTTCATGCGTTTGCCGACGAAGTGAGCGAGCTGGGCCGTACACTGCCGCGTTTCACTGCCCATACCTGGTACCGCGAACCGACCGAGGCCGATCGCGCCCAACGCCTCTTTGACAGCGAAGGGCTGATGGATTTAAGCAAACTGGAAGCCGCGATCAGCGATCCGGCAATGCAGTTCTATCTTTGCGGCCCGGTAGGCTTTATGCAGTTTGCCGCAAAACAACTGGTTTCCCTTGGCGTGAATAACGAAAACATTCATTACGAATGCTTCGGCCCGCATAAGGTGCTGTAATTGCAAGAAATCCTCTGAAAAAACGGGCGTTATCGTTAAGGCGAACGCCCGTTTTCCTCCCCGTTCCCCTGCTTATTGCGCTGCTTTTTATGCCTTTCTTTTACAAAAAAGGGGAATAAAAAAAGTCTGTGCAAATCGTGTTATTATTAACGTTTGACTTAGCTCGTTAGGGCATCTTTTTATGCAGCAACCTGTTGTACGCATTGGAGAGTGGCTGGTTACACCTTCTGTTAATCAGATCAGTCGTCAGGGACGCCAGATTACTCTTGAACCACGGCTGATCGATCTTCTGATGTATTTTGCGCATCATCCGGATGAAGTGTTAAGCCGGGATAACATTATTGATCATGTCTGGATGCGCACCATCGTGACCAACCATGTTGTCACCCAAAGCATTTCTGAACTACGCAAATCATTAAGAGATGGCGGAGACAGCAATGCTGAATACATCGTTACCGTACCTAAACGCGGCTATAAGCTGACGGCGCCGGTTATCTGGTGCGAAGAAAATAGCGATGAGATCGATAATTCATCAACGTCGCCGCCGCCGATCGCAGCGACGAATGCAGAACCGACAGAGGGGGTTCCTGCCGCTGCGCCTGTGCCGCCCGCCTCTTTGCAAACGCCGACTAAAAAGGCGAAAAAGCCGCGTATCGCCGCTTTCTGGACGTGGGTGATGTTCCTGCTCTCGCTGGCGACGCTGGTGGTGTTTATCGTGATGTCGGTGGTAGATCATAATGCCGCGGTAACAAAAACGCGGTTATTACTTAACCCACGAGATATAGATGTTCGTTTTGAAGGCGGCAATTCCTGTAATAACTGGGTCTCGCAGGAGTCCTACGCCATCGGTCTGGGCGGCTTAATCACCGACCTGCTGAACACCTACTCGACCTTTATGGTGCACGATAAAACCAATTACCGGGTCAATGAGCCAAGCAGCTCCGGTAAGACGTTAACCATTCAGTTTGTCAATCAGCGCCACTATCGGGCGCAGCAGTGCTTTATGTCTGTTGTGCTCATTGATAACGCCGATGGTTCAACCATGCTGGATAAGCGTTATTTCGTCACCAATACTAACCAGTTGTCCATCCAGGATGATCTGTTTAATAGCCTGTCTTTCGTTTTAACACAGCCCTGGCCTAATCGTATGCGAGAACAACTGGCCCTGTTCAGAACGCCGCAAAATACCGCGCTGATGCGTTTTTATGAGGCGCGCCAGCTTATTCTGAGCGGCGATGCGCAGGCGCTAGGTAAAGCCAGCGATATTCTGAATGGCATTATTAAGGAAACGCCTGATTTCAACTATGCCTATGAATATAAAGTGCTGGTAGATGTATTACGGCAATCACAACAGCCGTTTGATAAAGAACAAGTGGCTGCGCTGAACGAAGAGTTTAAAAAAATAGATCAAATTCCGGGCGTTGAGAAAACGTCTGTTTATTATAAAATCAAGACCGTTGATCTTTTGGGCAAAGGTGATATCGATGCAGCGTATGAGGAAATCAATAAAAGCATCGAGCTTGAAATGTCGTGGTTTAACTATGTCCTGTTGGGGAAAGTTTACGAAATGAAAGGTGAGAATCGTCTGGCCGCTGATGCCTATCTGACCGCCTTTAATTTACGTCCAGGTGAAAATACGCTGTACTGGATCGAGAACGGCGTATTTCAGACATCCGTTCAGAAAATTGTCCCTTATCTGAATAGTTTTCTGGCAGAAGATTAAATTTAACGCTGAACCATGACAAATAAAAGCGAAAAGATATTAAATTTTTCGCTTTTATTTTGTGAAAAATATGTTGCCAAAAATAGCTTATGTTAATTTTGGCAACATATTCATCGCAAAGAAATGTAAATATAACCCTTTGTAATTAAACGATGTTTATCCTTTCATGATATTTTCCATGATATTTATATGTTAATTCAAAAAAATCAATCTATCAGTTTTTTCATGTTTGTGTTTATTTCACTTTTTCTTTAGGACTTATCTCAACCCATTCGTTAATCTTGTCGACAGTTGAACGGGCACGCAGCATATATGAAGCATAAGCCCGGTTCTTAAAAATACAGCTCAGGAGAAATGAACATGAGTTCTGTCAAAAAGATCGGGCTATTTGCCTGTACTGGCGTCGTTGCCGGTAATATGATGGGGAGCGGGATTGCATTATTACCCGCCAACCTTGCCAGTATTGGTGGCATTGCCATCTGGGGCTGGGTAATTTCTATTATTGGGGCAATGTCGCTGGCTTATGTTTATGCGAGGCTGGCAACCAAAAACCCTCAACAGGGTGGCCCTATCGCTTATGCTGGGGAAATATCTCCGGCGTTTGGTTTCCAGACCGGTGTTCTTTATTATCACGCAAACTGGATTGGTAACTTAGCCATCGGCATTACCGCTGTTTCTTATCTTTCTACATTCTTCCCGGCATTAAATAATCCAATACCGGCAGGTATTGCCTGTATTGCTATCGTCTGGCTGTTCACCTTTATTAATATGCTGGGCGGGGCCTGGGTCAGCCGCTTAACAACGATTGGCCTATTCCTGGTGCTGATCCCGGTAGTCTTGACCGCAGTCGCCGGCTGGCATTGGTTCGATATCGCGACCTATCACGCGAACTGGAACACGTCTACGACGACCGACTCTCACGCCATTGTTAAAAGTATTCTGCTCTGCCTGTGGGCGTTCGTTGGCGTTGAGTCTGCCGCCGTCAGCACCGGCATGGTGAAAAACCCGAAACGCACCGTACCTCTGGCAACCATGCTGGGTACCGCGCTGGCAGGCATCATCTATATCGCTGCGACTCAGGTTATCGCCGGGATGTTCCCAGCTTCCGTTATGGCCTCTTCCGGCGCGCCGTTCGCTATCAGTACCTCCACGATTCTGGGTGGCTGGGCTGCGCCGCTGGTTTCCGCCTTTACCGCTTTCGCCTGCCTGACGTCTCTGGGCTCCTGGATGATGCTGGTCGGCCAGGCTGGGGTTCGCGCCGCTAACGACGGCAACTTCCCGAAAATTTACGGTGAAATGGATAAAAACGGTATTCCGAAAAAAGGTCTGCTGTTGGCTGCGGTGAAAATGACGGCGCTGATGATTCTGATCACCATCATGAACTCCAGCGGCGGTAAAGCGTCCGACCTGTTCGGCGAACTGACCGGGATTGCCGTACTGCTTACCATGCTGCCGTACTTCTACTCCTGTGTTGACCTGATTCGCTTCGAAGGGTTCAACATCCGTAACTCGGTAAGCCTGATTTGTTCTGTACTGGGCTGCGCATTTTGCTTCATCGCACTGATGGGCGCCAGCTCCTTCGAACTCTCCGGCACCTTTATCGTCAGTCTGATCATCCTGATGTTCTACGGTCGCAAAATGCACCAGCGCCAGAACAACGACAGCGACAACAATACGGCTGAAGCGCTTTAACCGCTAACTCCTTTTTCTCAAAGCCCCTTTCGTCACCTGCTATAGCGTAGCGGGAGGGGCCCACTTTACCAGGAACAAGACTATGAACGTTATTGCTATCATGAACCACATGGGCGTCTACTTTAAAGAAGAGCCTATTCGTGAACTGCATCGTGCACTGGAAGGTTTAAATTTCCGTATCGTCTATCCAAACGACCGAGAAGACCTGCTGAAGCTGATTGAAAATAACTCCCGCCTTTGCGGCGTCATTTTCGACTGGGATAAATATAACCTTGAGCTTTGCGAAGAGATTAGCAAGCTGAACGAGTATATGCCGCTGTACGCCTTCGCCAACAGCTACTCTACGCTGGACGTCAGCCTCAACGATCTGAGAATGCAGGTTCGCTTCTTTGAATATGCTTTAGGCGCCGCAGCCGATATCGCGGCGAAAATTCGCCAGAATACCGATGAATACATCGACAATATTCTGCCGCCGTTGACAAAAGCGTTGTTCAAATATGTGCGCGAAGGGAAATATACTTTCTGTACGCCTGGCCACATGGGCGGGACCGCTTTCCAGAAAAGCCCCGTCGGCAGCATCTTTTATGATTTCTTCGGCCCGAACACGATGAAATCCGATATTTCGATTTCCGTTTCCGAACTGGGTTCGCTGCTGGACCACTCCGGCCCGCATAAAGAAGCAGAAGAGTATATCGCCCGCGTCTTTAACGCCGAACGTAGCTACATGGTGACGAACGGCACCTCTACGGCGAACAAAATCGTCGGTATGTACTCCGCGCCGGCAGGCAGCACGGTACTGATTGACCGTAACTGCCATAAATCGCTGACCCATCTGATGATGATGAGCGACATTACGCCGATTTATTTCCGCCCAACCCGTAACGCCTACGGTATTCTTGGCGGTATTCCGCAAAGCGAGTTCCAGCACGCCACTATCGCTAAACGGGTAAAAGAGACGCCTAACGCAACCTGGCCGGTCCATGCTGTTATTACTAACTCAACCTATGACGGTCTGTTGTATAACACTGACTACATCAAGAAAACTCTGGACGTGAAGTCCATTCATTTTGACTCCGCCTGGGTGCCTTATACCAATTTCTCCCCTATTTATCAGGGTAAATGCGGTATGAGCGGCGACCGTGTAGAAGGCAAAATCATTTATGAAACCCAGTCCACGCATAAACTGCTGGCGGCGTTTTCACAGGCATCCATGATTCATGTTAAAGGCGACATTAACGAAGAAACCTTTAACGAAGCCTACATGATGCATACCACCACTTCTCCGCACTACGGTATCGTAGCGTCTACTGAAACCGCAGCGGCGATGATGAAAGGTAATGCGGGTAAACGCCTGATTAACGGCTCTATTGAACGTGCGATTAAATTCCGTAAAGAAATTAAACGCCTGAAAAGCGAATCTGACGGCTGGTTCTTTGACGTATGGCAGCCGGAACATATCGATGGAGCTGAGTGCTGGCCGCTGCGTTCAGATAGCGCATGGCATGGCTTCAAAAATATCGATAACGAACACATGTACCTCGACCCGATCAAAGTCACTATCCTGACGCCGGGGATGAAGAAAGACGGTACGATGGATGAATTCGGTATTCCGGCAAGTCTGGTCGCCAAATATCTCGATGAACGCGGCATCATCGTAGAAAAAACCGGTCCATACAACCTGCTGTTCCTGTTCAGCATTGGTATCGACAAAACCAAAGCTCTGAGCCTGCTGCGCGCGCTCACTGAATTTAAACGCGCCTTTGACCTGAACCTGCGCGTCAAAAACATTCTGCCGGCACTGTACCGCGAAGCGCCTGAGTTTTATGAAAATATGCGCATCCAGGAACTGGCACAGAATATTCATAAACTGGTCGAACATCATAATCTGCCGGACTTAATGTACCGTGCGTTTGAAGTGCTGCCGAAAATGGTGATGACGCCGTATACTGCGTTCCAGAAAGAGCTGCATGGCGAAACGGAAGAGGTGTATCTTGAAGAGATGGTTGGACGCGTCAACGCCAACATGATCCTTCCTTACCCTCCGGGAGTGCCGCTGGTGATGCCTGGTGAAATGATCACCGAGGAAAGCCGTCCGGTACTGGAATTCCTGCAAATGCTGTGCGAAATCGGCGCCCACTATCCGGGCTTCGAAACCGATATCCACGGCGCCTATCGTCAGGCAGACGGACGTTACACCGTTAAGGTGCTGAAAGAAAATACGAAATAAGTACCAAAGGGAAGTGGCTTGCCACTTCCCTTTTTTCACGCAGCAAGGAGACTTTATGAAAACACCCTCACAACCGCGCGCGATTTTTTACATCGTGGCGATTCAAATTTGGGAATACTTCAGCTTTTACGGCATGCGTGCCTTACTCATCCTTTATCTTACCCACCAGCTTGGTTTTAATGACAGCCACGCGATCAACCTCTTCAGCGCCTACGCCTCCTTAGTTTACGTTACCCCTATTCTTGGCGGCTGGCTTGCCGACCGCCTGCTTGGCAACCGCGTGGCGGTTATCACCGGCGCCCTGTTGATGACGCTGGGTCATGTGGTATTGGGCTTAGAATCTGATTCAACGTTGAGTTTATATGCGGCGCTGGCCATTATTATCTGCGGCTACGGCTTGTTTAAATCCAATATTAGCTGTCTGCTGGGCGAACTTTACGCCCCTGATGACAACCGCCGCGACGGGGGATTCTCGCTGCTCTACGCCGCCGGGAATATTGGATCGATAGCCGCGCCGATCGCCTGTGGTCTGGCGGCGCAGTGGTATGGCTGGCATGTCGGCTTTGCGCTGGCGGGCGTCGGAATGTTCATCGGCCTGCTCATCTTTTTAAGCGGTCATCGCCACTTTCAGCAGACGCGCGGTGTTAATCGCCCCGCGCTGCGGGCGGTTAAATTCGCCCTTCCAACCTGGGGTTGGCTGGTATTAATGCTGTGTATCGCGCCGGTATTCTTCACCCTCCTGCTGGAAAATAACTGGTCTGGCTATGTGCTGGCCATTGTCTGCGTCTTCGCGGCGCAACTTATCGCCCGTATTATGGTTAAATTTCCCGAACACCGTCGCGCCTTGTGGCAAATCGTTCTGTTAATGATCACCGGCACTCTCTTTTGGGTTCTGGCGCAGCAGGGCGGAAGTTCGATCAGTTTATTCATCGACCGTTTTGTCAACCGCCACTGGCTGAACATGACCGTCCCCACCGCATTGTTCCAGTCGGTCAATGCGATTGCGGTGATGGCGGCGGGCGTGGTGCTGGCGTGGCTGAGCAGCCCGAAAGAGAGCGCCCGCTCGGTGCTGCGCGTCTGGCTTAAATTTGCCGTGGGGCTGGTATTAATGGGCGGCGGTTTTATGCTGTTGGCGCTAAACGCGCATCAGGCCCGGTTAGACGGGCAGGCATCAATGGGAATGATGATCGCAGGGCTGGCGCTGATGGGCTTTGCAGAGCTGTTTATTGATCCGGTCGCGATGGCGCAAATTACCCGCCTCAACCTGCCTGGCGTCACGGGCGTACTGACCGGTATTTATATGCTGGCGACCGGCGCGGTCGCTAACTGGCTGGCTGGCGTCGTCGCGCAACAAACCACGGAATCGCAAATTAGTGATACGGCGGTAGCCGCCTACGGACACTTTTTCTCGCAAATGGGCGAGTGGACGCTAAGTTGCGTGGCGCTGATCGTCGCCATTGTCGGCCTGAGATGGGTTTGCACCCGGACTACATCGGCGCTACCGCAGGGCGATTAAACGGTGGTTCGCTGCCCACAAGGAGGAGACGGGCAGCGAATCGGCACATCAGATAGCCGCGTCGTCTTCTTCGCCAGTACGGATACGAATAACGCGGGCGACATCAAAGACAAAGATCTTACCGTCGCCGATTTTCCCCGTCTGCGCGGTACGAATGATGGTGTCAACACAGGTATCCACGATGTCGTCAGGCACAACGATTTCAATTTTTACCTTCGGCAGAAAATCCACCATATATTCCGCGCCGCGATACAGCTCGGTGTGGCCTTTTTGACGGCCAAAGCCTTTGACTTCAGTGACCGTCATGCCGGTAATACCTACCTCGGCCAGCGCTTCACGGACATCGTCCAGCTTGAAGGGTTTAATAATCGCATCAATCTTTTTCATGCTATTCCTTGAAAAGGTCGCCTGTGTTTTGATCGGTTAAACGTAACATATTTCGCGCTACTTTACGGCATGAAAACTACTCTTTGAAATCATTCGCATCCAGTTCGTGACGGGAGAGTAGCTTATAGAATTCCGTGCGGTTGCGCCCCGCCATCCTTGCCGCGTGCGTCACGTTACCTTTGGTAATTTGCAGTAACTTGCGCAGATAGTTCAGTTCAAATTGGTTTCGCGCTTCGGCAAAAGTTGGCAGCGCGGTGTTTTCGCCTTCCAGCGCCTGCTCGACCAACGCATCGCTGATCACCGGCGAAGAGGTTAACGCCACGCATTGTTCAATGACGTTGACCAGTTGACGCACGTTGCCCGGCCAGCTTGCCGTCATCAGCCGTTTCATTGCATCAGTAGAAAAGGCGCGAACAAACGGTTTATGCCGCTGTGCCGACTGTCTGAGCAGATGATTAGCCAGCAGCGGAATATCCTCGGTACGCTCCGCCAGCGCCGGAATTTTCAGGCTCACGACATTCAGCCGGTAGTACAAATCTTCACGAAATTCGCCCCGCGCCATCGCCTTCGGCAGATCGCGGTGCGTCGCGGAAATAATTCGCACGTCGATATCAATATCGCGATTGCTGCCCAGCGGTCTGACTTTGCGCTCCTGTAACACCCGCAGCAGCTTCACCTGTAACGGCGCGGGCATATCGCCAATTTCATCCAGAAACAGCGTGCCGCCTTCCGCCGCCTGGAACAACCCTTCACGATTGCTCACTGCGCCGGTAAAGGCGCCGCGCGCATGGCCGAATAATTCGGACTCCAGCAACTGTTCCGGCAACGCGCCGCAGTTGATGGCGACAAACGGCTTGTTACTGCGCGGGCTGGCATTATGAATCGCCTGTGCGAAAATCTCTTTCCCGGTGCCGCTTTGTCCGTTAATCAATACGCTGACATCCGACTGCGCGACCATGCGCGCCTGTTCAAGCAGTCGCAGCATCAGCGGGCTACGGGTAACGATAGCGTTGCGCCAGCTATCGTCCGTCGCGGGAGCGGACTGTTCCAGCGCTTCATCTATCGCTTTATATAACGCGTCTCTGTCGATCGGCTTCGTCAAAAAGCTGAATACGCCTTTCTGGGTAGCGGCCACCGCATCCGGAATGGAACCATGCGCCGTCAGAATGATAACCGGCATTCCCGGCTGTACTTTCTGAATTTCTGTGAACAGTTGCATACCATCCATTTCGTCCATGCGCAGGTCGCTTATTACCAGATCCACTTTTTCCCGATGCAGTACCCGCAGTCCTTCCTGGCCGCTCTCTGCGGTCACGACGCTGTATCCTTCACTGGTCAGGCGCATACCGAGCAATTTCAGTAATCCGGGATCGTCATCGACCAGCAGCAGGTGCGCCGGTTTACGGCTTATCATGGCGTTACCTCATCTTGTGACGGCGACGACGCCGCGCCATCTTCAGACGTCGCGGGTTTGTCATTCGTATGCGGCGTATCGGCGTTGTAATTCCCTGCCGGTTTTCGTGTCGAAAGCTGGCGCTCAATATCGGTTAAACTCTCCAGCTTACGGGTGGTAAGATCGAGCTGCGTTTGCAAGGCCTGTTGCTGCTGGCGCAGCGCATCCAGCTCACTATCTGACGTTTGCTGGAGTTTGCTATAACGCTGACGTTCGGCAGAAAGCGCTAATTGCAGCGCCTGACCGTCATGCCAGATTTGGTAGACGGGCCGTACCTGAGCCGGTATTTGCGCGCTTAACGCCTCCAGACGGGTCACTATGGCGCGCCGCTCCGGCGGCGTAATTTTTGCATCCGCCAGTAAAATCCCGCGCCTGAAGGCATTCTGCCAGTTATCATCCGTCAACGCGCGCGCCTCTGCGCGCGACTGAACCGGCATCAGACGATCGGCGCAGTCAATCGTGCGTAGCCAGTACAGCGGATTCGTCTCCACCGCCTGCCCGCGTAGCGACCAGATATCCGCGCACGCCGTCGGGAGATAATCCGCCAGTTGATAATGGGGGAGCGTGTCCTGCGCTGCGCTACCGGGCAGTTGCTGTGAAGCATGGGGAACACATGCGGTCAGCGCCAGACACGATATACCCACCGGTATTCCCCACCGCAAAAGGCATCGTTTAATAGTTTGGACGAAAACGTGTGACATACGCACCAGGCTTAAATTCATATTAGTGTTTGTCAGATGCAGGCAATGGCAGCGAGATGCGAAAACAGACTTCCTGCGCGTTGTCATCCACCAGTTGGATCTCTCCCTGCATTCGACGAATACAATCTCTGGCGATACTCAGCCCTAACCCACTGCCTTTTACCGCCCCTTTTCGCTGGTGGCTTCCCTGGAAAAAAGGCTCAAAAATCATTTCTCTTTCAGTTTGCGGAATCGGCTCGCCGCTATTAACCACATCGATATAAACCGTGGAGCCCTGAGAGCGGCTACGGATACAAATGTTACCGGATTCAGCGCCATAGTGCACCGCGTTGGAATAGAGATTATCCAGCACGCTCATCAGCAACATGGGCTCTGCTATACAGCGTTCGGCCTCCAGGTCGACATCGGTATGCATCATTTTAGCGCGGGCAGGCAAACTGTGGGCGGAAACCACCATATCCACAAGCGGCGCGATATCGACCGCTTCCAGCTCTGTGGCACTGTCTACCAGTTTCCGGTTGTAATCAAGCAATTGCTCAATCAATTTTTGTAAATTACGACTGCTGTCATCCAGAATATCGACCACCTCTTTTTGCTCCGGCGTCAGCGGCCCAACCACCTGATCGGCCAGCAGCTCTGTCCCCTCGCGCATACTGGCCAGCGGAGTTTTCAGCTCATGGGACAGGTGACGTAGAAACTGATGGCGCTGGGATTCCAGCCACGCCAGACGCTCACTCAGCCAGATAATGCGCTGCCCCACCGATCGTAATTCACGCGGACCGGTAAAGGTGACGGTATTCCCTAAAGAACGGCCTTCGCCCAGGCGATTAATCATCCGTTCAATTCCTTTCACCGGCCCGATAATCATGCGGGTAAAAAGTAGCACCATCGCCAGGCTCACCAGAAATAGCACCAGCGCCTGCCAGCCGAAAAATTGTCCGCGCTCGGCGATTTCTTGTTGTAACTGCTGCCCGCGCGAGTAAACCACGGTACGCGTCGCCTGCACCATTTCCGTATTCGCGTTGGCAAAGGCCTCCAGGCGCGCGGCCGCTGCCGCTTCCGGGCCGCTATCTTTACACTGCAATTGCGCCAGCGCGTTTAAATCCTGGCGTAACGCCTGATACAACTTATCATCCGGCAAGACGCCGGCATGGGCGTCCAGCATATCGCTATAGCGCTTACGCTGGCTTTGATACACTTTTGCCAGCGTCGGATCGTCAAGCACGCAATACTGTCGGTAGCTTCGCTCCATCTCAAGCGCGACGTTGGTCATCGCCTCGCTGCGCCGGGCGTCAATAAGCGTGCTGCGGTTAGTCACCGCAGCCTGATCGCTTAACGCGTTAAGGCTTTGCCACGCCTGCCAGGCCAGAACCAGCAACGGCAGCAGGATCAGCAAAAAGGCCAGCATGACCAATTGTCGTAAAGAACGGGGGAAAACAGACCAGCGCTTCAACGTGTCGCTCACATAAAAGAAGAATAAAAAAGATGCTAACCGAGGGAAGCGCCAGATACAACAAAGCCGGGCTAAACCCGGCTTTGTTATGGAATAAGGCGGTGCCTAACTCGACGTTTCGCCCGGAGGTTGATAAAGCTACGCTATTATCAGAAGTTGGACGGCAGGCACCTTGTTGTGCGTCATTCGAAGTTTATGTAGCGCGTCCCTAAGGGGCTGACATAAGAAGGTGAATGAGCCACTGGTTATCATTATGCAGTAATTGTGCCAACATTCAAAAGACTTTGTTAACACAATGATAGATATGAAAAATATCGTTATTCATGCTAAAAATGGCTCTGTCTGTTTTTTGCCCTTTCTGTCGCCAATCAGCAACACCTGCAACACCTAAAAATAAAACAATTTAAAATCAAATAGTTAAATGTCTCTTTTTGGCGACAACCTATCCCCCACTCATGTCGGGATTTCCCGACACTTTAATCTTGCGGCATAAGCACTAGTTTATTGCCGGATGGCGGCGTAAACGCCTTATCCGGCCTACCGCTTGACGTTCAAGACGGTAGCTTCAACCGCGCTTCCCCGTGGGCCTGATAAGCGCCGTCTACAAAAAAGCCCCTCGTGAAGAGGGGCTTAATGGCTATCGGGCTAATTAACCAAGCTGCTTACGCGCATTACGGAAGATACGCATCCACGGGCTATCCTCGCCCCAGTTTTCCGGGTGCCAGGAGTTGGCGACGGTGCGGAATACGCGTTCCGGATGCGGCATCATAATCGTCACCCGACCATTTTCGGTCGTCACCGCCGTGATGCCGTTCGGCGAACCGTTCGGGTTAGCCGGATAGGTTTCGGTCACCTTACCAAAGTTATCAACGTAGCGCAGGGCGACCAGGCCTTTGCTCTCAAGCGCGGCAAGATGCGCATCGTCCCGCACCTCAACGCGCCCTTCCCCATGGGAAACCGCAATCGGCATCTGTGAGCCTACCATTCCTTGCAGCAGCAGCGATGGGCTTTGCGTCACTTCCACCAGGCTGAAGCGGGCTTCGAAGCGGTCAGAATGGTTACGTACAAAACGCGGCCACAGTTCGCTGCCCGGGATCAGCTCGCGCAGATTCGACATCATCTGGCAACCGTTGCACACGCCCAGCGCCAGCGTCTGCGGACGATGGAAGAAGGTTTCGAATTCGTCGCGCACCCGATGGTTAAACAGAATGGATTTCGCCCAGCCTTCGCCCGCCCCCAGCACGTCGCCGTAGGAAAAGCCGCCGCAAGCCACCAGCGCATGGAAGTTGCCCAGACCGATACGACCGCCCAGCAGGTCGCTCATATGGACGTCAATCGCGTCAAAGCCCGCACGATGGAACGCCGCCGCCATCTCCACGTGAGAGTTCACCCCCTGCTCGCGCAGTACAGCGACTTTCGGTCGTGCGCCTGTCGCAATGTACGGCGCGGCGATATCTTCATTAATATCAAACGACAGCTTCACGTTGAGGCCCGGATCGGCATCATTCGCTTTCGCCTCGTGTTCCTGGTCAGCACATTGCGGATTGTCGCGCAGACGCTGCATCTGCCAGGTCGTTTCCGCCCACCAGACACGCAGCGTAGTGCGGCTTTCGCTGAATACCGTCTGGTCATTAGCGGTAATCACAAAGCGATCGCCAGCCAGGGCCTGACCAAGGTAGTGGACGCAGTCAGCAAGGCCGTACTGCGCCAACAGCGCTTCGACCGCGTCTCTGTCTTCAGCGCGTACCTGAATCACGCCGCCCAGCTCCTCGTTGAACAGTGCGGCCAGATGGTCATCGCCCAGCGCAGCGATATCGACCTGCACGCCGCAGTGGCCGGCAAAGGCCATCTCGGCCAGCGTCACCAGCAGACCGCCGTCGGAACGGTCGTGCCAGGCCAGTAATTTACGCGCAGCGACCAGCGCCTGCATGGCGTCATAGAAGCCTTTCAGTTGCGCGACGTCACGCACGTCCGCGGGTTTGTCGCCAAGCTGACGATAGACCTGCGCCAGCGCCGTTGCGCCCAGCGCGTTGTGGCCCTTGCCAAGATCGATCAGCAACAAGGCGTTATCTTCCGTTGACAGCTGCGGCGTAAGGGTGTGACGCACGTCTTCCACACGGGCAAACGCGGAAATCACCAGCGACAGCGGCGAGGTCATTTCGCGCTGTTCGTTGCCTTCCTGCCAGCGGGTTTTCATCGACATCGAATCTTTGCCCACCGGAATCGTCAGGCCAAGCTGCGGACAGAGTTCCTCTCCCACCGCTTTAACCGCGTCATACAAACCGGCATCTTCGCCAGGATGACCGGCTGCCGCCATCCAGTTAGCGGAAAGCTTGATGCGCTTGATATCGCCAATCTGCGTCGCGGCAATGTTAGTCAACGCTTCACCGACGGCCAGACGGGCGGAGGCGGCAAAGTCCAGCAGCGCCACCGGCGCGCGCTCGCCAATCGACATCGCTTCGCCGTAGTAGCTGTCGAGGCTGGCGGTAGTGACCGCGCAGTCAGCCACCGGGACCTGCCACGGGCCAACCATCTGGTCACGCGCCACCATACCGGTGACGGTACGGTCGCCAATAGTGACAAGGAAGGTTTTTTCCGCCACGGTCGGCAGATGCAGAATACGATTTACCGCGTCGGCAATTGTGATATCCGCGCGGTTCAGCGCATCGCCTTTCGCCTTCAATGTTTGCACATCGCGGGTCATTTTCGGCGTTTTGCCCAGCAGGACATCCAGCGGCAGGTCGATCGGCTGATTGTCGAAATGGTTATCATGCAACGAGAGATGCTGTTCTTCGGTAGCGTCGCCAATGACCGCATACGGCGCGCGTTCGCGCTTACACAGTTCATCGAACAGCGGCAACTGGTCAGCCGCGACCGCCAGTACGTAGCGCTCCTGGGATTCGTTACACCAGATTTCCAGCGGGCTCATGCCTGGCTCGTCGCTAAGAATGTCGCGCAGTTCGAATTTCCCGCCGCGCCCGCCGTCGCTCACCAGCTCCGGCATCGCATTGGAGAGACCGCCCGCGCCCACATCATGGATAAACAAGATTGGGTTAGCGTCGCCCAACTGCCAGCAGCGGTCGATCACTTCCTGGCAGCGGCGTTCCATTTCCGGGTTGTCGCGCTGAACAGAGGCAAAATCGAGATCCGCATCAGACTGGCCGGAAGCCATTGACGATGCCGCCCCGCCGCCGAGGCCGATATTCATCGCCGGGCCGCCAAGGACGATCAGCTTCGCGCCCACGACGATCTCGCCTTTCTGCACGTGATCGGCGCGGATATTACCGATCCCGCCCGCCAGCATGATCGGCTTATGGTAGCCGCGCAGCTCTTCGCCGTTATGGCTGTTGACCTTCTCTTCGTAGGTACGGAAGTAACCGGTCAGCGCCGGGCGACCAAATTCGTTGTTAAACGCCGCGCCGCCCAGCGGACCTTCGGTCATGATATCCAGCGCGGTGACAATGCGTTCCGGCTTGCCAAAATCCTCTTCCCACGGCTGTTCAAAGCCCGGAATACGCAGGTTGGAAACGGAGAAGCCCACCAGCCCGGCTTTTGGTTTCGCGCCACGCCCGGTGGCGCCTTCATCACGAATTTCGCCGCCGGAACCGGTCGCCGCCCCCGGCCACGGAGAGATGGCGGTTGGGTGGTTATGCGTTTCGACCTTCATCAGAATGTGCGCGGGCTCCTGATGAAAATCGTAACGGCCGGTATTGTGATCGGCGAAGTAGCGCCCCACCGCAGATCCTTCCATCACCGCGGCATTGTCTTTATAGGCAGAGAGCACATAGTCCGGCGTGGTTTCGAAGGTGTTTTTAATCATTTTAAACAGCGACTTCGGCTGCGGTTTACCGTCGATAATCCAGTCGGCATTAAAAATCTTGTGGCGGCAGTGCTCGGAGTTCGCCTGGGCGAACATGTACAGTTCGATATCGTTCGGGTTGCGCCCCAGTTTGGTAAACGCCTCCTGCAAATAGTCGATTTCATCTTCCGCCAGCGCCAGACCAAGACGCAGGTTGGCGTCAATTAACGCCTGACGGCCTTCTCCCAGCAGATCGACACTGGAAACCGGCGCAGGCTGATGGTGGATAAACAGTTTTTCCGCATCGGTTAAAGAAGAGAACACCGTCTCCATCATACGGTCGTGCAGCTCTGCGGCCACTTGTCGCCACTGTTCCGTCGTCAACGTCGAAGCCTCGATATAGTACGCTACGCCGCGCTCCAGACGATCAACCTGTTGCAGGCCGCAGTTGTGGGCGATATCCGTTGCTTTTGAAGACCAGGGGGAGATGGTACCAGGACGCGGTGTGACCAACAGGAGTTTACCCGCCGGCGTATGGCTGCTAAGCGCCGGGCCGTATTGCAGCAGACGGGTAAGCTGCGCCTGCTCGCTATCATTTAACGGGGCGTTCAGGTCAGCAAAATGGACATACTCAGCGTATATATTGTGGACCTGGAGGTTGGCAGCCTGAAAGCGCGCCAGCAGTTTATTGATACGGAATGCAGACAGTGCAGGCGAACCACGCAGAATTTCCATCATAAGTCTCTCGTCTTCTAAGCTTCGGTGTGCGCAAGGGGGGAAACGGCCGTCATTATAAAGAATCTGACGCGCCGACGAAACCGTTTGCGTAGAAATAAAATCACCGCTTTTTCTTGTCATACGGTGCGGCTATCGTTGCGAATAAGTTGCCAACTGGCGCATTGTTACGCAAAATGCCGCTCATTAATGACTTATCTATTGCAGCAAAACATCATTTTCAGCCCGAGGCAACGCACGATCCAGAGAATTAACTAATTGAAAAAATTAAAGATTAATTATCTGTTCATCGGCATATTGACGCTGCTGCTGGCAGCAGCCCTTTGGCCCTCAATCCCCTGGTTCGGTAAAACCGAAAACCATATCGCCGCGATTCAAGCCCGGGGGGTACTGCGCGTCAGTACGATCGACTCGCCATTAACCTATTCCGTTATCAACGGTAAAAAATATGGTCTGGACTATGAACTGGCGCAGCAGTTCGCCAACTATCTCGGCGTGAAGCTGAAAGTGACGGTGCGCCAGAATATCAGCCAATTGTTTGACGATCTGGATAACGGCAATGCCGACCTGCTCGCGGCTGGGCTGGTCTACGACAGCGCACGCGTTAAAAACTATCAGCCCGGCCCCATGTATTATTCAGTTTCGCAACAGCTCGTCTACCGGGTCGGACAATATCGCCCACGTTCGCTGGCGACCGTTAACGAGAATCAGCTTGCCATTGCGCCAGGGCACGTCGTGGTCAATGATTTACAGCGTTTAAAAGAGACAAAGTTTCCCGACCTGAGCTGGAAAGTGGATGATAAAAAAGGCTCGACGACGCTGCTGGAAGAGGTCATCAGCGGCAAACTGGATTACACCATTGCCGATTCAGTGGCGATCAGTCTGTTTCAGCGCGTTCATCCCGAGCTGGCCGTGGCGCTGGACGTCACGGATGAACAGCCCGTGACCTGGTTTAGCCGACTGGACGACGATAATACGCTCTCCGCCGCGCTGCTCGATTTTTTCAATTCGATCAATGAAGACGGTTCTCTGGCGCGGATCGAAGAGAAATATCTGGGACATGGCGATGATTTCGACTACGTTGATACCCGCTCTTTCCTGCGAGCGGTGGATAACGTCCTGCCGGAGCTGGAACCGTTATTTAAAAAATATGCCAAAGAGATAGACTGGCGCCTGCTGGCGGCGATTTCTTATCAGGAATCACACTGGGACCCGCTGGCGACCTCGCCAACCGGCGTGCGCGGCCTGATGATGCTGACTAAAAATACCGCCCAAAGTCTGGGGCTGACCGACCGTACCGATGCGGAGCAAAGCATCAGCGGCGGCGCTCGCTATCTTGAAGATATGATGGCTAAAGTTCCCGAAACCGTTCCGGAAGACGAGCGTATCTGGTTTGCCTTAGCCGCCTACAATATGGGTTATGCGCACATGCTCGATGCCAGATCGCTGACGGTAAAAACCAAAGGCAATCCGGATAGCTGGACCGATGTGAAGCAGCGTTTGCCTCTGTTAAGCCAAAAACCGTATTACAGTAAGCTAACCTACGGTTACGCGCGTGGACATGAGGCTTATGCTTATGTGGAAAATATCCGTAAATACCAGATAAGTTTAGTGGGGTATTTGCAGGAAAAAGAAAAGCAGGAAGCGGAAGCCATGAAACTGGCGCAGAATTACCCGGCGGTGTCGCCGGAGGAGCTGAATAAAGCGCCCTTCCCCCTCCTGTCGTTTTTATCGCAGTCATCAGGCTACCTGACGCATTCGCCGTCTTTACTGTTTACGCCGCAGAAGAAAGAAGAAAAATAGCGTGATGGTCTTATCGGATGGCGACGCGCAACGTCTTATCCGGCATTGCGCTATACTACCGGCCCCGCACCTTCCGCACGGTCGGCTTTCTTCAGGGCTTTAATTTCCTGACGACGCATACGGAAAAAATCACTGAGCAGCGTCGCACATTCATCGCGCAGCACCCCTTCAATAATGTCGACCCGGTGATTCATTCCCGGATGGTGCAGCACATCAATTAGCGATCCGGCCGCGCCGGTTTTTGCATCGCGCGCGCCAAAGACAACGCGTCCAATGCGGCTATGCACCATAGCGCCTGCGCACATCACACAGGGTTCCAGCGTGACATACAGCGTGGTATCCAGTAACCGGTAATTCTGCAATACCAGACCGCCCTGACGCAGCGCCATTATTTCAGCATGCGCAGTAGGATCGTGGCGGCCAATGGGTCGGTTCCAGCCTTCGCCAATGACGCGATGGTTATGCACCAATACCGCGCCAACCGGAACCTCGCGTTCGTCCCAGGCGCGTTTCGCCAGCGTCAGCGCGTGGCGCATCCAGTATTCGTGATCTAATTCGACATCAGACAAAGAGGTAACTCCGGTAATGAAAGCGGGCGGCATTATACACAGACGCTATGCGTTTCACTATTCGAGCTGCTGCAACTCGCCGTGCGGCGTCACCCGCCAGCGATGCTGGCAAAAATAAAGCAGCGGGTTATCCTGTTTGCTGTCGCTGTAGCCGCTATAAAGACGCAGCGGCGTACCGATTTTACGTTCCAGTTGCGCGACTTTTTCATGGCCCAGACAGCGCACGGTTAATACCCAGCCGCCATACCGTCGCGCCATCTGGCTGGCGATGAGGTTAACGCGCGGCAGCCACGGCGTATCAAAATAGACTTGCTCTACCAATGATTGCGGAGAACCGGTAATAAGCCAGATATCCGCGTCAGAGCTCAATAGATAGGTGGTCAGACGCTCCTGTACAACCGGAAACGCCGTGACGTTAGCGCGAAACCAACGGACAAAATCCGCCTGATGCGCCTGCAAACGCGTTTCGCTATGACCAAAAGTACAGCCCCACAACAACAGACTCATCGGCCAGCGGGCCGCACGCCCTTTTACCAGTAAACCGATACCGATAATGGGCAACAACGGCAGTACGAGCAGCGCATTTAGCGGCTGACGGCGCAGCAAATAACGCAGAAAACTGCCGAACATATCCTGTTGATGTAACGTTCCATCCAAATCAAAAAAGACGACACGACGCTCGTGGCTGACCAAACCTTACTCCTCTGGATCATTGAACCCCAGCAGCCAGGTAAAAATAAACCCGGCAATTACCGCTATTAAATAGCCTAACAGATAGAACAGGACTTTTCCGGCAACAATTGTTAATGCCAGCGGCAAACCGGAAATACCAAAGGTAATTACCGTCGCCACTTTCCAGTAGCTGATCAACGCCCCGCCTACCGCGCCGCCGAGGCAAGCGCCAATAAATGGCTTACCCAATGGCAGCGTGACGCCAAAAATCAGCGGCTCGCCAATCCCCAGCAGTCCGACCGGAAGCGCGCCTTTAATCACCTTTTTGAGCCGCGCATTGCGGGTTTTCATCAGTACGGCAATGGCCGCGCCTATCTGACCAACGCCCGCCATCGCCAGGATGGGAAACAGCGCGTTATAGCCGTGCGCTTGCACCAGCTCCACATGAATAGGCACCAGCCCCTGATGCAGCCCGGTCAGTACCAACGGCAGGAAGGTTCCGGCTAACACCGCGCCCACCAGAAAACCGCCGCGATCGATAGCCCAGGACGCGCCGTGAGCGATAGCGTCTGAAATCCAGCCGCCAAGCGGTTGCAGAGCGACAATCGCTACCGCGCCGGTGATAACAGTCGTCAATAAAGGGTTAAGAATTAACTCCAGCGACCCCGGCAGCAGCTTACGGAACTGGCGCTCAATCCAGCACATTAACGCCACCACCAGCAGGACGGCGATAACGCCGCCCCGTCCCGGCTGAAGCGCCTCGCCAAAGAGCGTAATCTGCGCCAGTTGCGGGCTGGAAAGGATCCCCGCCATCACGCCGCCTAACGCCTGCGATCCGCCAAAGACTTTCGCGGTATTGACGCCAACCAGAATGTTCATGATAGCGAACACCGCGCTACCAAATATCCCCATCAGGCCCAGCAGGTTAGGATAGTGGACGGCAACATCGCCGACGATATCCGGACGTTTAAGAATGTTGATAATGCCGGTAATCAAGCCGGATGCGATAAAGGCGGGGATAAGCGGTATAAAAACATTCGCCAGCTTACGCAACGCATCGCTCATCGGCGCTTTATACTTCGCTTTCGCCTCGGATTTGGTACGCGCCATAGCATCGTCCGGCTTTACACCACCTGCGGCAATCTGCACGCGCATCGCATCAACCACCTGCGCAGCCTTCCCCGGCCCAACGATCAGCTGATGTTGCTCCCCTTGCTTTACGTATCCACTGACGCCAGGCAACGCTTTTAAGCGCGGAATATCCAGTTGGCTGTCGTCCTGTACCTCCACCCTGACTCGCGTCATACAGTTTTCCAGGCGCAGAATATTTTGCTCTCCGCCGATACCACGTAAAATGTCGCTGGCGAGCGCTGCCGTCTTATCCATACACACCTCTTTAGTGTTCTAACGCCGCCCTTAAAAAGCCCTGATGAGCAGCGAGTTTTTCCCTGGCGGCTGCAGCATCCAGCCCCGTAAGCGCCATCAAAATGGCGGGCTTAACCTCAAAATCGGTCTGTTTCAGCAACGTTTCCGCCTCTTCACGACCTATCCCGGTCGCTTCAACGACCATCCGACACGCGCGATCGACCAGTTTGACGTTGGTGGCTTTCATATCCACCATCAGGTTTTGATAGACCTTGCCAAACTTCACCATCGCGCCGGTAGAAATCATATTGAGCACCATTTTCTGCGCGGTGCCGGATTTCAGCCGCGTAGAGCCGGTAAGCGCTTCCGGCCCGACAACGGGCGAAATAGCGATATTAGCCTCCCGCGCAATAGGCGAATCTGGATTACAGGAGACGGCAACAGTGGTACAACCGGACTGTCGCGCATAGCGCAGGCCGCCAATCACATAGGGTGTACGACCCGACGCCGCGAGCCCCACGACCAGATCCTGTTCTTGCAGATTTAGCGCGACAAGATCGTCTTCGCCTGCCTGTTGGCTGTCTTCCGCGCCTTCGACCGCTTTCAGCAACGCGCCCGGCCCACCGGCAATCAGCCCGACGACCAGACCGTGCGGAACGCCAAACGTCGGGGGGCATTCTGAGGCATCCAGTACGCCAAGCCGACCACTGGTGCCCGCGCCCATATAGATGATACGTCCGCCAGACTTCAGCGCCGCCGCAGCGGCATCCACCGCACGCGCAACGTCAGGCAGAGTGGCTTTTACTGCTTCCGCTACCCGCGTATCCTGTTCATTAAAACGCTTAACTAATTCAGGAGTAGACAACGCATCCAGATCCATCGTTTGCGGGTTACGGGTTTCAGACACTAAGGTACCAAGATTCATTTTTGTCCCTCTGGAATTTTTAATTCATAATAAGCGTCCATGATGGAATAGAATATTCCCCCAGGCGAGTGAAATTTCGTTTTGTCGTCGCCATCACGTTTCGCAGGAGCTGCTCATGAACTGTTTGATTCGTATTCGCCAGCGTTATCCGGATCTCGCGCAAAGCGACAGGAAACTGGCGGATTATCTGCTCGCGCAACCGGATACGGCGCGGCATCTGAGCTCACAGCAACTGGCGGCCGAAGCGGGCGTCAGCCAATCCAGCGTAGTCAAGTTCGCGCAAAAACTGGGGTTTAAAGGGTTTCCGGCGTTGAAACTGGCTATCAGCGAAGCGTTGGCCAGCAATCCTAATCCGCATTCCGTTCCCGTTCATAACCAGATTCGCGGCGACGATCCGATGCGCCTGGTCGGAGAAAAATTAATTAAAGAGAATGTGGCGGCGATGCACGCCACGCTGGACGTTAACAGTGAAGAAAAGCTGTTAGAAAGCGTCACGATGCTGCGCCACGCCCGCCGTATTGTGATCACCGGGATTGGCGCCTCTGGGCTGGTGGCGCAAAATTTTGCCTGGAAGCTACTGAAGATTGGCATTAACGCGGTGGTTGAGCGCGATATGCACGCCCTGCTGGCGACGGTGCAGGCGCTGGCGCCGGAGGATCTGCTGCTGGCGATCTCTTATTCCGGGGAGCGGCGCGAGCTGAACCTGGCGGCGGACGAAACATTACGCGCAGGCGCGAAAATCCTGGCCATTACCGGTTTTTCTCCCAACGCCTTGCAGCAGCGCGCCACCCGCTGTCTGTATACGATTGCTGAAGAGCAGGCGACGCGCAGCGCCGCTATCTCCTCAACACATGCGCAAATGATGTTGACCGACTTACTGTTTATGACGCTGGTACAACAGGATTTAGAGCGGGCGCCGGAGCGTATTCGCCATAGCGAGGCGCTGGTAAAAAAACTGGTTTGAAAATGACTCTTCCGCCTCATGCAGAAGAGCCATCAAGTTTATTGCGCTTCTTTAGCGTGAATCAATTGCGTCAGGAGTGTGTTAACCGGTACGGCAATATTGTTCTGAGCGCCGATTCGCGCAATCGCACCATTTAAATAGTCGATTTCAGTCAGTCGGCCTTTATGTAAATCCTGATGCATAGAAGGATAGTGGTGGCCGCTCTCACGCGGATCGAACACTTTCTTCACCGTATTCATCACCATTTGCTCAGTCAACGGAATATTCTGGCTGGCAGCAACTAACACAAACTCATCAACTACCGCTTGCGCTAAATCTAAAGCACCAGGCCGCTGACCAAATCCGCCGACATTACAATCCAGTAACGCGCAATAGGTGTTCATTACGCTATTAAAGGCTGCTTTCTTCCAGATCGATAATAATACGTCAGGGCTTATTTCAGCATTCAATCCAGCGCTATTAAGGGTGGCAATGACCTTAGCCTCTTGAGCCGAATCCTGGCTGGCAATCGGCTGCAGTTCAATCGTTCCGGTACCGGTGGCCATAATATGCCCAGCCCCCTCCAGTTCGCTGGACCATAACGTCACACCCGCATAGATTTTCTGCCGATCGACATATTTCTCCAGCGTTTCAATATTTCCCAGACCGTTAGATAAAATCATCACCACTTTCGCGGCTGGCAGTAACGGCTTGATACGCTGTAACATGTTATCCAGCTGCATGGCTTTGGTAAACAGAATAACCAGCTCAAACTCCCCCTGGGATTCATCAGCCAACATAGCAGGGATGGGGTAATACTTCTGAGTCGTTTCCGTTTCGACAAACAACCCCTTGCTACGAATAGCGTCGACATGCTCCTGCCAGCCATCAATAAGCGTCACGTCGTGCCCGGCCTCCAGCAGCATATAGCCAAAACGACATCCCATAGCGCCTGCACCTGCGATTGCAATTTTCATTTTTATTTCCTTATTATCTGATTAATGAATTTTGGCTAAAACCGTTGCGACATATTTTTTCGTTATCAGGGTCAACACGACTCCAATAAGCAATAGCACCGTGGTCAAAATAAATACTGTATTGTAGCTTCCGGTATATTTTGCAATAGCGGACGTTACATAAGGAGCAATAACCGCACCGACGGCAAAACCAAAATACATAAAGCCGTAGTTTAGTCCCTGGTTACGCATACCAAAATTCTGGCTGGTCAAACCAGGGAAGATAACTAATATACCGGCATAAGCAAAGCCCACGCCCAGAGCGCTGAAATAAAATACCGAAGTATTGCCATTGAAGAAAAATAACAGCAGCATACACAAGCAAGTAAAGAGGTAAACAATAACCAGCGTATTATAGCCGCCTAATTTATCAGTTAACCCTCCCCAGAACAGGCGACCGATCGAGTTAAATATCGATACCAGGCTAACGACTAATGCACCGGACAGTAAACCGTACTGCGTCATACCAATTTGCGCAGAGCTTGAGCTAATTACCATCCCAGAGAACACGCCCAGCGCCAGAATCATAAACAGCAGCCAGAAGCGCAGATCTTTCAGCATGTGCCGATAGTCTTTATCCAGTGGCGACGCTTTAATTCCTCCACTATCTTTTGCTGGCGCGCTACGAATAAAGAACTGGACGATAAAAATAACCACCAGATAAACAATACCCAGATATAACAACGCCCGACTAACATCGTGAGTTTGCGCCATAAAATATTCGGCCAGGCGGGTGCAAAGTAGCGTCCCGACGCCAACACCCGCCAGTACGATACCGCTGGCCAGACCGCGACGGTCAGGGAAAAATTTCAGAATATTATTAAGATTACCCGTAAAAGCCAGGCCCGATCCCAACCCGGCAATGACGCCGTAGGTTAAAAACAGCATGGGCAAATTATCCACAAACCCGGACAAGATAAAACCTAAAGAAAACAGGATACCGCCGATAACTATCGCCTGCTTTCCTTTACCATTGTCGATCATTCTCCCGCCCCAAATCATCGGTAAAGGAATGATCCCCATGTTGATAGAGAATGCTAACGCCAGCGTAGCCGGATCCCAGTGATATTGCGCCATGAGTGGTGTTTTGAAATAGCTAAATGCGTAGACGCCCCCGAGCACAAAATTGATGCACACGTGAGCGGCAAGCATTCCCCAGCGGTTGATTGATGCCGACATAATTTTCCCTTTTTAAAATGCACTGATCACAGTTTAAAAAAAGCAAAATAGGCAAACAATTTGGTATTTTTTATAATCGTTATAACAAAACCCAATCGATTGGCATTAAATTTTAATGAATATCAAACAACTACATTCCTTCCTGATATTGTGTGATGAATTACATTATGGTCGGGCAGCCAGTCGCCTGTTTATCACTCAGCCATCATTAAGTCAGCAAATCAAACAACTTGAGTCATCACTTAAAACAATATTATTTAAGCGAAAAGGTAGAGGAATTAAATTAACAAAAGCAGGCATTATTTTGCAACGACATGCTAACAAAATAATGCTGGATTTAAAAAATGCCGAAAATGAACTTCTTCCCTATCAGGACCAACAGCGCGATACTATTTCAATCGGGGTGTCAGGCAGCTACCTGGTCCTGCCCGCTTTTCGCAACTTTATGGCGCACCATCCGGAAATATCTTTAAATGTTAAAGAGTTCTCAACTGAGCAAACCATTAAAAAGCTGACGGATAGCGCCGTTGATATTGGCATTGTTTATCGAACAGCGCTCCCTGCCCAGCTAAGCTCGACCATGCTGTTTGAAGATGAAATTATCGCTGCAATCCCACTTTCTCATCCTCTGGCGACACGCGAACGTCTGCATCTAAAAGATTTAAACGACCAGCCCATTATCGTGCTTAATGACTCTCTGCTATTAAGAGGGATCATCACCACAGAATTTAATAACCGCAAAGTCGTTCCTAACGTCATCTGCGAACTGGATAACCACTACTCATGCCTTGAGTATGCCGAAGCGCAGATTGGCATCGCATTTATTACCCGCTCGCTAACCCATTTATCGACACCCAAAAATGTTCGCCTGGTTTCACTGGGCATCCCCGCATTCTTTATTCCTGTCATGCTGGTGCACAGTAATGACCTTTCACTGGATAACGCAACCATCTGCCTGCTCAAGCAGATCAAAAATTTTTACACTGTAGATAACAAATCAGCGCCAGAAAAGAGCTGGCCCGAGCAGAAAATAGGCGTATAATGCCCGCCCGATTTGTGTTGTTTCTGAGAATTTCCTGATGGCGCTGTTAATCACCAAAAAATGTATCAATTGCGATATGTGCGAGCCGGAGTGCCCGAATGAGGCGATTTCAATGGGCGACAGCATTTATGAGATTAACAGCGACAAATGCACCGAGTGTGTAGGCCATTACGAAACGCCGACCTGTCAGAAAGTCTGCCCGATCCCCAATACGATTTTGCAGGATCCCGCCCATGTCGAAACCGAAGAACAGTTGTGGGATAAGTTTGTTCTGATGCATCACGCAGATAAACTGTAAGCGGGTTAACGCACTTCCAACGCAACAATGCCTGATGGCGCTATGCTTATCAGGCCGACAATATATCGGCCTGTAGGTCAGATAACGTGTTTACGCCGCCATCCGGCAAATCTAACTTTCCAGAATGACCGTAGCGCAGGCGTAATGGCGTTCATCGGCCAACGTGACATGCATGTGCGCCACACCGAGTTTCTCCGCCAGCGTTAACGCCTCGCCCCACAGCCGCAAACGTGGTTTTCCCAGCTCATCGTTAAACACTTCGAACTGATTAAACGCCAGACCGTTGCGGATGCCGGTGCCAAAAGCTTTCGCTGCCGCCTCTTTGACCGCAAAACGCTTGGCGAGAAAACGCACCGGCTGCTGATGCGTCTCCCAGATAGCCCACTCGTTGTCACTGAGCACACGCCTTGCCAGACGTTCGCCGGAACGGGAGATCACTGCCTCAATGCGGGCAATCTCTACAATATCCGTTCCCAGGCCGAGAATCGCCATTAGCCGCGCGCTTCCAGCATCAAACGTTTCATTTCAGCCACCGCCTCTTTCAGCCCCGTCATCACCGCCCGACCAATAATGGCATGACCGATATTGAGCTCGTGCATTTCCGGCAGTGCGGCAATAGCTTTGACGTTATGGTAGGTCAGGCCATGACCCGCATTTACTTTTAGCCCCAGACGGGCTGCCAGGGTCGCGGCGCTGGCAATACGCGCCAGCTCTTTTGCCTGTTCCGCATCGGTTTCTGCGTTGGCATAGCAGCCGGTATGGATTTCGATAAACGGCGCGCCGACTTCCGCCGCCGCGTTGATTTGCGCTTCATCGGCATCGATAAAGAGCGAAACCTGGATGCCAGCCGCCGCCAGGCGCGCGCAGGCATCACGCATTTTATCGCGCTGTCCGGCCACATCCAGGCCGCCTTCGGTGGTGACTTCCTGGCGTTTTTCCGGCACCAGACAACAGAAATGCGGCCTGGTTTCTACGGCGATCGCCAGCATCTCTTCGGTCACCGCCATCTCCAGATTCATACGCGTATGCAGCGTCTGACGCAGAATGCGCACATCGCGATCGGTAATGTGGCGACGATCTTCGCGCAGGTGTACGGTAATGCCGTCCGCGCCTGCCTGTTCAGCAATAAACGCCGCCTGTACCGGATCCGGATAGTCGGTGCCGCGCGCATTACGTAACGTGGCAATGTGGTCAATATTGACGCCTAACAGTAATTCAGCCATGACAATCCTCGTTAATCTTTCTTCGTTTTTACTGTGCGTTTGGGCATAAATTGCCGGAACAGCTCCCGGCTTTTTAACGGTTTTCCCCCAAGATACGGCTTTAATGCCATACGGGTAAAGCGTTTAGCGGCACGCAGGGTATCTACATCCGGAAATTCCCGCGCCTCCAGCGCTTTCAGGTGCCGTCCGGTAAAGGTGTTGTTATCGATGACGACGCTGGCGAAAAAGCCTTTTTCTTCGCGGTAACGGTAGGTCATGGTGTCATCCACCCGTTCGCCGCTGCCTGCACAGTGGGTAAAATTGACGCCATACCCCAGATGTCCCAGCAACGCCAGTTCGAAACGTCGCAACGCTGGTTCAGGCGAGCCGGTGGTTCCCGCCAGCGCCTGAATACAGTTCAGATAATCAAAAAAGAGTTCGGAGAAGCGCGTTTCATATTCCAGTACGCGAGAGAGGAGTTCGTTGATATACAGGCCGCTATAGAGCGTAATACCGCTTAACGGCAGCGCCAGAGAAACTGCCTCGGCGCTGCGCAGGGTTTTCACCTCGCCGCGTCCGCTGTAGCGTAACAATAACGGTGTAAAAGGCTGTAACGCGCCTTTCAAATTGGAACGTTTAGATCGCGCGCCTTTGGCGACAAGGCGCACTCGCCCCGATTCTTCCGTGAAGACGTCCAGCATCAGGCTGGTTTCGCTCCAGGGGCGACTGTGCAGGACAAATGCGCGCTGCCACCCTTCCACGCTGTGTTAACTCACAGATCGTCTACGTAACCGAGACTGCGCAGAGCGCGTTCGTCATCGGCCCAGCCGGATTTCACTTTCACCCACAGTTCCAGGTGTACCGGCGCTTCAAACATCTCCTGCATGTCTTTACGCGCTTCAATACCAATGGTTTTGATTTTGGCGCCTTTGTTGCCAATCACCATCTTCTTCTGCCCTTCGCGCTCGACGAGGATCAGCCCGTTGATATCATAGCCGCCGCGTTCGTTGGTAACAAAACGTTCAATCTCAACGGTAACGGAATACGGCAGCTCGGCGCCGAGAAAACGCATCAGCTTTTCACGAATGATTTCAGACGCCATAAAGCGCTGAGAGCGATCGGTGATGTAATCTTCCGGGAAGTGGTGAATCGCTTCCGGTAAATGTTTACGCACGATACCGGCAATGGTATCGACGTTCATACCCGTTTCAGCAGAGATCGGTACGATATCAAGAAAGTTCATCTGGCTTGCCAGGAACTGGAGGTGCGGCAGCAAATCGGCTTTTTCCTGCACGTTATCCACTTTGTTAACGGCGAGAATAACCGGCGCTTTGCCATCGCGCAGTTTGTTCAGGACCATTTCGTCGTCCGGCGTCCAACGGGTGCCTTCCACAACGAAAATCACCAGCTCAACGTCGCCAATCGAACTGCTCGCCGCCTTATTCATCAAACGGTTAATGGCGCGCTTTTCTTCCATATGCAGTCCCGGGGTATCGACATAGATTGCCTGATACGGGCCTTCGGTATGAATACCGACAATGCGGTGGCGCGTGGTCTGCGCTTTACGGGAAGTGATCGAAATCTTCTGCCCGAGCAGTTTGTTCAGCAAGGTGGATTTGCCAACGTTCGGACGTCCGACGATGGCAATAAATCCGCAGTAAGTTTTGTCAGTGCTCATTCCAACTCCAGTTTTTTCAGCGCCTGTTCGGCGGCAGCCTGCTCCGCCTTACGACGGCTGGAACCCGTGCCAACCACCGGTTCGCTCAGGCCGCTGACCTGGCAGTGGATAGTAAATTCCTGATCGTGCGCCTCGCCGCGCACCTGCACAACCAGGTAAGATGGCAGCGGCAGATGGCGACCCTGCAAATACTCCTGCAAGCGCGTTTTAGGATCTTTTTGTTTATCGCCCGGACTTATCTCATCCAGACGGGTTTTATACCAGTTAAGGATCAACTGCTCGACGGTCTGGATATTGCTATCGAGAAATACTCCGCCGATTAACGCTTCAACGGTGTCCGCCAAAATGGACTCCCGACGGAATCCGCCGCTTTTTAATTCGCCCGGCCCTAAACGCAGGCACTCGCCTAAATCAAACTCACGGGCTAATTCCGCCAGCGTATTACCACGTACCAACGTGGCGCGCATACGGCTCATATCTCCCTCATCCACCCGTGGGAAACGATGATAAAGCGCGTTAGCGATAACGAAGCTCAGGATTGAATCGCCTAAAAACTCCAGGCGTTCGTTATGTTTACTGCTGGCGCTGCGGTGAGTTAATGCCTGCTGCAACAGCTCCTGATGATTAAAAGTGTAGCCCAGCTTCCGTTGAAGCCGATTAATTACGATGGGGTTCATGCGATACCAATAAATGAATGCGTCAACAATCCAGCACACGAAACAGACCTGATACACGTCATCTGTCCTGCCGCATCGCTGCAGCGGAAAGAAGGTTGTCTATAACCAACGCTGTTTCGTGTGCCGTGGCGACCAAACGGCGCCAACCTAAAACTTCGGGGGAATATTCTATACACAACGACAGGGGATGTCGTTAGTCTGAGGGAATTTATCCAGGAAATAATTCACGCTGCCGCTAAAAAGACGGCAGCGTGAACGATCATTTCGTCACAGTTAGTGAATACCGCCGATACGACTCAGGCGTACGCCTGTCGGCCACTCCCCTTCCTGCTTGTCAAAGCTCATCCAGATAGCGACCGCTTTACCGACCAGATTCGCTTCCGGAACAAATCCCCAGTAACGGCTATCCGCGCTGTTATCGCGGTTGTCGCCCATCATGAAATATTGCCCCGGCGGTACAACCCAGGTCGCCAGCGGTTGTCCTGGCTGTTGGTAATACATGCCCAACTGATCCTGAGCTATCGGCACCATCAGGATGCGGTGCGTCACATCGCCTAACGTCTCTTTACGTTCGGTCAGGCGAATGCCGTTTTCTTTTGTCTCGTTTAGCGGAACCTCAAAGAAACCGCTGGTCGCTTCTCCGCCGTTACGGCGGGCAAAGGTCTGTACAAAATCGCTCGGCTCAACGTTAGAGTAGGTAACCGGCAGCGCATTTTCGCACGCCTGACCGGAGCTACAGCCAGGCTGAATCGTCACCTCTTTCGCAACCGGATCATAAGTGATTTTATCGCCCGGCAAACCGACTGCGCGTTTGATGTAATCTAACTTAGGATCTTCCGGATATTTAAATACCACAATATCCCCGCGCTTTGGATGACCGGTTTCAATCAGGGTTTTCTGGTAGATCGGATCTTTAATGCCGTAGGCAAATTTTTCCACCAGAATAAAATCGCCGATAAGCAGTGTCGGCATCATTGAGCCTGACGGGATCTGAAAGGGTTCATAAAGAAATGAACGAACGATCAGAACGATCGCCAGAACCGGGAAAACCGACGCCCCGGTCTCCAGCCAGCCTGGCTTAGGCGCCACTTTATTGAGCGTAGCGTTATCCAGCGCATCTCCCGACGCCGTTTGCGCGGCAGCCTGGCGCGCCCGACGTTTTGGCGCGAAAACAAACTTATCAACGCACCATAAAATGCCCGTCACCAGTGTGGCTATCACCAGAATCAGGGCAAACATGTTCGCCATGCCAACTCCTTAGGGATTATTTATTGTCTTTACCGACATGCAGAATGGCGAGGAACGCCTCCTGAGGCAGCTCGACGTTACCGATCTGCTTCATGCGTTTCTTACCTTCTTTCTGTTTCTGCAGCAGTTTTTTCTTACGACTGATATCACCGCCGTAGCACTTCGCCAGCACGTTTTTACGTAACTGTTTTACCGTCGAACGGGCAATAATATGCGTACCAATCGCCGCCTGAATCGCGATATCAAACTGCTGACGTGGGATCAAATCTTTCATCTTCTCCACCAGCTCGCGACCACGGCTTTGCGAGTTATCACGGTGCGTGATCAGCGCCAGCGCATCGACACGTTCGTTGTTGATTAACACATCAACACGCACCATGTCGGAAGCCTGGAAGCGCTTGAAGTTATAATCCAGAGACGCATAGCCGCGCGACGTTGATTTCAGACGGTCAAAGAAGTCGAGCACCACTTCCGCCATCGGGATTTCATAGGTCAACGCGACCTGGTTACCGTGATACACCATGTTAGTTTGTACGCCGCGTTTCTCAATACACAGCGTAATAACGTTACCTAAATAGGCTTGTGGTAACAGCATATGACATTCGGCGATAGGCTCGCGCAGTTCATAAATGTTATTCAACGGCGGCAGCTTGGAGGGGCTATCAACATAGATAGTCTCTTTCGCCGTTGTTTCTACTTCATACACCACGGTCGGCGCAGTGGTGATCAGATCCAGATCGTATTCGCGTTCCAGACGCTCCTGAATGATCTCCATGTGCAACAGGCCGAGGAAGCCGCAGCGGAAACCAAAGCCCAGCGCCGAGGAGCTTTCCGGTTCATAAAACAGTGAGGCATCGTTCAGGCTCAGCTTGCCGAGCGCGTCGCGGAAACTTTCATAATCGTCGGAGCTGACCGGGAACAGACCTGCATAGACCTGCGGTTTCACCTTCTTAAAGCCCGGCAACGCTTTTTCCGCTGGGTTACGCGCTGAGGTTAAGGTATCGCCAACCGGCGCGCCGAGGATATCTTTAATGGCGCAGACCAGCCAGCCTACTTCGCCGCACTTCAGCTCGGTACGATCAACCTGTTTCGGCGTGAAAATCCCCAGGCGGTCAGCGTTGTAGGTCTGCCCGGTGCTCATCACTTTAATTTTGTCGCCTTTACGCATGGTGCCGTTTTTAATACGCACCAGCGATACCACGCCCAGGTAGTTATCGAACCAGGAGTCAATAATCAGCGCCTGCAGCGGGCCGTCCGGATCGCCTTGCGGCGGCGGGATATCGCGCACCAGGCGTTCCAGAACATCCGTCACGCCGACACCCGTTTTGGCGGAGCAGCGTACCGCGTCCGTCGCATCGATACCGACAATGTCTTCGATTTCTTCCGCCACACGCTCCGGATCGGCGGCCGGCAGGTCAATCTTGTTAAGCACCGGCACCACTTCAAGATCCATTTCCATCGCGGTGTAGCAGTTCGCCAACGTTTGCGCTTCTACGCCCTGGCCGGCATCCACCACCAGCAGCGCGCCCTCGCAGGCGGCTAACGAACGGGAAACTTCATAGGAAAAGTCAACGTGTCCCGGCGTGTCGATAAAGTTCAGTTGATAAGTTTCACCATCAGACGCTTTAAAATCCAGCGTCACACTCTGGGCTTTAATAGTAATACCGCGCTCACGCTCAAGATCCATCGAATCAAGTACCTGAGCTTCCATTTCACGGTCAGACAGGCCACCGCAGATTTGGATAATACGGTCAGACAGCGTCGATTTACCGTGGTCAATGTGAGCAATGATCGAAAAGTTACGTATGTTCTTCATAGAGATAAATTATTATGCCTTACGCCTGGTTGACCAGACTTTAGAGGTCGCTGTTCTGAGCTTAACGTCTGTTTTAACTGAAACGCCGCATTCTACACTACAACGCTAAGGCGAGGAAATGTTCATAGTGTAAGGAGAGCGGGAACTGGAAAACGCCTCGCTTTTTTCCTGTAAAACACCGCAACGCAGGAAAAGCGCATGCTTATCGGGACAACAACCCAACGCGGCAGGTGTACCGTTGGGCAAAACGTTTACTGGCGCGTTTCGATTGAGGTAGTTTCGACGCGAACAAGGTCCGGCGGGAGGGCAACGTTTAAAATCACCGGCTGCCAGGCGTCGCGCTCCGCCAGTTTTCGGGAATAGCCGCGGGCAACCAGAAAACCGCCCACGCCGCCCAGCACGGCCCCGCTTAATGCGGCAAAGTCAGATCCAAACAGCATCTGAAAAAGCGCCGCACAAAGAAATAGCCCTGCTAAAGGCGACATATAGACCAGCAACGCCGAACCTAAAAGGCTTTTTTCGGCGATGCCCAACTCGACTTTCTGCCCCGGCGCCAGCGGCTCCGCGCTTGGCACAACAATGGTATGCGTGGTTTGCGGCCCTAATTTATTCAGCACGCGACTGCCGCATCCCGCACGGGAGGCGCAGCTGCTGCATGACGCTTTAACGTCGCAGCTCACCACCGCCTGACCATTCTGCCAGGAGACAACGGTTGCCCACTCTTTAATCATTGTACTGCCCTGAATTTGATACTGTCGGCAATGCGCTTCGCCGTTTGCGGCGGAAGCTCGCCGACAATGGTGATTTCCGCGTTGTCGCGAACGCTGCTATAAACCGTTCGGCGCCCGGTGCGCAGCATCTGATCGCTGCTGTTTTGCGTCGCCCGGTTCACATTGACGGAAAAGCTAAACAGACCGTCAGAATAAAGCCGCGATTCGATAGGCAGGTTATCCATCGTCGGCAACGGACGACGGCTGCTGGAAACTTCGCTAAAGCCTTGCGGCACCCAGGATGGACTCCAGTTAAATTTCGTTTTTTCGCCACCGGGAACAGAAAGCAGCGGCGGCAGATTCGCCTTCGCCAGCGCCTGCATGTTGCTGCCGATATCCTGACTCACCGTGAACGCAATAACGCGGAACTGCTCCAGCGTCTCGCCATCGCGATCCAGCAGATCAACGCGCATCGGTAGTTTGGTGTCCATGTCCATCCAGACGATATAGCTGTAACGCGTACCATCGCGCGCCACAACGCGGATAACTTCGCACAATCTGTCTGCGATACGGGTGCGTCCGACAGAAATAAAGTCGTAGTAAGGCGCCAGGCGCTTGAAGTCGGTGTAAATCAGGGAAGGCAGAGAATCGACAATATAATCACCGTTCAGGGTGAACGGCTCAAGGCCCGGTTCAAAATAACTGATTTCATTACCACGCTGTACGACCTCCCGGCGGGGACCGTCCAACTGTAGCAATTGCGCAAGCGGGCGACTATCCAGGCGTGCGTGTCGATAACGCAGAGATTCAACGCCTTGTTTCGTGATGCTGACGAATGACAGCTCGTAATTCAGTGACTGACTGGCGATGTTCATCTGCTGCAATAACGCCCCGGACGCAGGGTCGGCCGAGGCGTTTACTGAGAAGAACAGGCTAGCCGCCACAAGGGACATGGCAAACCAAAGTTGCTTCATTACTGCGATTGCGTTCCTAAAGTTTGGATTCCTGGCACCTGTACCGCGGCTTGCTGGGTTTGCGCCTGCTCAAACTGAAGCTGTTCGGAGTGCAGTCGGCGCTGCAGTTCATAGTCCTGCAACATGGCATTAATGCGACGACGCTGCTCCTGTACCTGCTGTTGCTGACTGCCGACAGGCGCTGCTTCAGAAGGCACTCCCAGACTTACCGGGCTGGCTTTCCCCATCATAGGCAGGGTATTGAAAACCGGCGTTTCAGGTTGTTGGGATGTTTCAGATTGCCCATTATAGTGCTGGACACCGACGATAACTGCAAGTGAAACGCACGCCGCCACGCCCATTTGGGTAAGCTGCGCCGCCCACGGACGCACTTTTTTCCAGAACGGCATTTTCTGCCATTGCTGCGGAGCGGGTTGGGCCTCAGGGATTAATGGCGACACCTGACGTACTGGCTCGTTTTCAATAGCGGCCATCACGCGAGCGGATATATCGAAATGGAGAACGTCAGGCGTATCCCCCCGCATTGAATCGCGGATCAGGTGATAACTCTCCCAGGTTTTCTGCATTTCCGGGTCGTGCGTAAGCGCTTTGAGCAGCTCACTATCCAACGTTTCGCCATCCATCAAAGCGGAAAGTTTTTCTTTCTGCATGCCTAATACCTTTTCCAGTATCCCGCTATCGTCAACGCCTGATAAGCGGTTGAACTTTATTATCAATAGCTTCCCGCGCCCGGAAGATACGTGAACGCACCGTCCCCACCGGACAATCCATGATAGCCGCTATCTCTTCATAGCTCAGGCCATCCAGCTCCCGTAAGGTGATTGCCATACGTAAATCTTCCGGGAGGGACTCAATAGTTCGGAAAACTATCTGTCTCAGTTCTTCTGACAACATTAAGTTCTCAGGGTTCGAAATTTCTTTCAGCGCGCCGCCGCTTTCAAAGTTTTCTGCTTCAATCGCGTCTACATCACTGGAAGGCGGACGACGCCCCTGCGCAACCAGGTAGTTCTTCGCGGTATTGACCGCAATACGATACAACCAGGTATAAAAAGCACTATCCCCCCGGAAAGAATCCAGCGCGCGATAGGCCTTAATAAATGATTCCTGTACGACATCGGGAACGTCGCCCGATGGCACATAGCGGGAAACCAGACTCGCCACTTTATGCTGGTAGCGCACTACCAGTAAGTTAAAGGCTTTCTGATCTCCCTTCTGGACCCGTTCAACCAGGACCTGGTCCGTTAACTGCTCGCTCATCCGAGGTAATGTCTCCCCAAACCAAATTTCCACGCGCTTTCGAAACGCCACTCCATAAGCCGCACTATGAGCAAGCAACAGGTTAGAGTGTCTATGTTTCGTAAAGTTCCGTTACGCATTTGTTTTTGTTTGTCATGTTGTAGACAGGTCTTATCTTCCATTATAAGTCTATAGATGCTGAACAACGCACTATCTGTACAGAAATGCCCATTTCGTCGTTTGCAGAGTAACCTAACAGCATCTTTATTTCACTACAAAATCCGACGCTAACACCCTGCCCTATAAAATATTTTTTGCCGTTTATCTCTCGCCGTATTTTTATTTTATGTTTAATAAGCACAACACCAGCGAAATCATAACGTGCTTTTTAGCGCCATATAGTGCTAATCTGCCGCAACCATGTTTAGTAAATTAAACAAGAACCATGATGACAACTCCTGAACTGTCCTGTGATGTGTTAATTATCGGCAGCGGCGCGGCCGGACTCTCGCTGGCGCTGCGTCTGGCTGAAAAACATAAGATTATCGTCCTGAGTAAAGGGCCGGTGAGCGAGGGCTCCACGTTTTATGCGCAGGGCGGTATTGCCGCCGTGTTTGATGAAACCGACAGTATTGCGTCACATGTCGAAGATACGCTGATTGCCGGCGCCGGAATTTGCGATCGCCACGCGGTGGAGTTTGTCGCCAGCAACGCCCGTACCTGCGTGCAGTGGCTTATCGATCAGGGCGTCCTGTTTGATACGCATGTCCAGCCAAACGGCAAGGAGAGCTATCATCTCACGCGTGAAGGCGGCCATAGTCATCGCCGTATCCTTCATGCCGCCGACGCTACCGGAAAGGAAGTCGAAACCACGTTGGTCAGTCGGGCACAAAATCATCCTAATATTCAGGTGCTGGAACGCAGCAACGCCGTTGATTTAATTATCTCCGATAAAATGGGTCTGCCGGGGCCTCGCCGGGTCGTCGGCGCCTGGATCTGGAATCGCAATAAAGAGTGGGTTGAAACCTGTCATGCGAAGTCGGTGGTGCTGGCGACCGGCGGCGCCTCAAAGGTGTATCAATATACCACTAACCCGGATATTTCCTCCGGCGACGGTATCGCGATGGCCTGGCGCGCAGGCTGTCGGGTCGCTAATCTGGAATTTAACCAGTTTCATCCCACCGCCCTTTATCACCCGCAGGCGCGTAATTTTCTCCTTACCGAAGCGCTGCGTGGCGAAGGCGCATACCTTAAACGTCCGGACGGTTCACGGTTTATGCCGGACGTTGACGAACGCGGGGAACTGGCGCCGCGCGATATTGTCGCCCGCGCTATTGACCATGAGATGAAACGACTCGGCGCAGACTGTATGTTTCTCGATATCAGCCACAAGCCTGACGATTTTGTCCGCCAGCACTTCCCGATGATCTATGCGAAACTGCTCGATTTGGGGATGGATTTAACCAAAGAACCGATTCCCATTGTTCCTGCCGCGCACTATACCTGCGGCGGCGTGGTCGTCGATGATTATGGTCGTACCGATGTAGACGGCTTATATGCCATTGGCGAAGTCAGTTACACCGGCCTGCACGGCGCTAACCGTATGGCGTCCAACTCGTTGCTGGAATGCTTAGTGTACGGCTGGTCCGCAGCAATGGATATCGACAGGCGAATGCCTTCTGTCCACAGCGTTGACGCCCTTCCAGCCTGGGATGAAAGCCGCGTGGAGAACGCCGATGAGCGGGTGGTGATTCAGCATAACTGGCACGAACTGCGCCTGCTGATGTGGGACTATGTGGGCATTGTGCGCACGACGAAACGGCTGGAGCGCGCCCTACGGCGTATTACTATGTTGCAACAAGAGATTGACGAGTATTACGCCAACTTTCGCGTCTCGAATAATTTACTGGAGCTGCGCAATCTGGTGCAAGTGGCCGAACTGATTGTGCGTTGCGCGATGATGCGTAAAGAGAGCCGGGGGCTGCACTTTACGCTGGATTATCCGCAACAACTGGCTGAATCAGGCCCATCGATCCTTTCGCCGTTAACGCCTCACATAAACAGATAAAATGCCTGGGTCAGCGCCGTATAACTTTCAGAATAATGCTGGTCTGACCCGCGAATTACTAATCTGTCGCTAAAGCACTCTCCGGCTTGCGGGGAGAATGCGAGCAAAACCCGGTGCGGCAAGCGCGCTTCGTTTTCCGCAACGTCAGTACGTAATCGCAAATGCCATCCCATGTTGAGCGCTTGCTGCGTAAAAGCGTTACCTATTTGTTCCGGCAAGACTACGCAAAAAAAGCCATCTTCGGTAATACAATCCGCCGCAATAGCCAATAACGTCTGGTGATCCAGCGTAGCGGTGTAACGCGCCAGCTCCCGCTGCGGCGTGGCGCATTCCACACCGGGTTCGTAATAAGGCGGGTTGCTGATAATAAGATCAAAGCGTACCGTCTGGCGAGGCGCCCAACGCTGAATATCGTCAGTATGCACCGTTATTCGATGCGGCCAGGGAGAGTGAGCCACGTTTTCCTGCGCTTGCATGGCAGCCCCGGCATCCAGTTCCACGGCGTCAATAGGCACATTGTCATCCGTCCGCTGCGCCAGCATTAACGCCAGCAGACCGCTTCCAGTACCGATATCCAGAATTCGCTTTACATCCGCGACCGGCGCCCACGCCCCGAGTAAAATACCGTCAGTTCCCACTTTCATCGCACACCGATCGTGTGCGACAAAAAACTGTTTAAACGTAAATCCGTTACGACGAAGAACGGAGCCAGACTGAGACATGTAAAAACAACCTTGCAAAAAACGGCGACAGCGCCGGGTGAAAACAATACCTGAGAAGGGATATCCATACAAACAGATGAAGATTGCGGCCGTAACGTCTATAATCAGCGCCCCACACAGAGGTAGAACATGACTGTAACGACTTTTTCCGAACTTGAACTCGACGAAAGCCTGCTGGATGCCCTCCAGGATAAAGGTTTCACTCGCCCGACCGCCATTCAGGCTGCCGCCATTCCGCCTGCGCTCGATGGCCGTGATGTACTCGGTTCTGCGCCGACAGGCACCGGTAAAACGGCGGCATATCTGCTGCCGGCGTTGCAGCACCTGCTCGACTTTCCGCGTAAAAAATCGGGGCCGCCGCGTATTCTGATCCTGACGCCAACCCGCGAACTGGCAATGCAGGTTGCCGATCACGCTCGTGAACTGGCTAAGCATACTCATCTGGATATCGCCACGATTACCGGCGGCGTGGCCTATATGAACCATGCTGAAGTGTTTAGCGAAAACCAGGATATCGTGGTCGCCACGACGGGCCGTCTGCTGCAATATATAAAAGAAGAGAACTTTGACTGCCGGGCGGTTGAAACACTGATTCTTGACGAAGCTGACCGGATGCTCGACATGGGCTTCGCTCAGGACATTGAACATATCGCTGGTGAGACCCGCTGGCGTAAACAGACGATGCTGTTCTCCGCCACGCTGGAAGGCGATGCGATTAAAGATTTTGCCGAGCGTCTGCTGGAAGACCCGGTTGAGGTTTCCGCCAATCCGTCAACCCGCGAGCGCAAGAAAATTCACCAGTGGTACTACCGTGCCGACAATTTCGAACATAAAGTTGCGCTGTTGAAGCACCTGCTCAAACAAGACGATGCAACCCGTTCTATCGTGTTTGTACGTAAACGTGAACGCGTCCATGAACTGGCTGAAACGCTGCGTCTGGCAGGGATCAACAATTGCTATCTTGAAGGCGAGATGGCGCAGATCAAACGTAACGAAGGTATTAAGCGTCTCACCGACGGTCGCGTTAACGTGCTGGTCGCGACCGACGTCGCGGCACGCGGGATTGATATTCCTGACGTCAGCCACGTTATTAACTTCGACATGCCGCGCAGTGGCGATACCTATCTGCATCGCATTGGTCGTACAGGCCGTGCGGGCCGCAAAGGCACTGCAATCTCGCTGGTAGAAGCCCACGACCATCTGTTGCTGCTGAAAATCGGTCGCTACATCGAAGAGCCGCTAAAAGCGCGCGTCATTGATGAGCTTCGCCCGACCACGCGTGCGCCCAGCGAAAAGCTGACCGGCAAACCGTCGAAAAAAGTGCTGGCGAAACGCGCCGAGAAGAAAAAAGAGAAAGAAAAAGAGAAGCCGCGCGTGAAGAAACGTCACCGCGATACAAAAAATATCGGTAAGCGCCGCAAGCCAAGCGGTACGAAAATGCAGGAGCAATCCAGCGAAGAGTGATGATAATGCCGGGTTCGTTAACCCGGCATTTTTTTATCTTCCACGGTAAAACACGCCTCCATACACTGCATAAATATCTGCATTGCCGGGCTGACCGCTTTCCCGGCATGATGGGCGCACAGCGCCATGATCGATAGCGACGGCGCGCCAAACGGCAGCTCTTTCAACTGACCGGTACTAAGTTCTCGTTCAACGGCAAAACGTGGTAAAAAGCTGATGCCCAGGTTAGCAGCCACACACTGTTTAATACTTTCAATACTCCACAGTTCAATGGTGTTTTCCAGCGTAATCCGCCTCTGCCGTAGCGTACTTTCAAACAGCTGGCGGAAGACACATTGCGGTTCATTGATGATGAAACTACAGGGGATATGCTGATCTGGCTGCGTAAAATCAGCATCCTGTAGCAGTGGAGAGGCCACCAGCGCCAGCGACTGCTCCCCCAGTTGCTGCATCGTGAGCGCGTCATCATTACCTACGCGATAAAAAACGCCCAGATCGACCTCGTCATTCAGCAACGCATCACGTATCACATAGCAATTCAGCGACTGTAGCGACAATTTGACATTCGGCGCTCGCAGCTTAAAACGTTGTAGAACCTGCGGCATTTTGTACGCCAGTAAGGTTTCACCTGTCGCCACGCGCAGCTCTCCGCCGGGTTCCGCATCCTGCCTTGCGGCTTCACGAATCAACTCCATCACACGCGTCAGTTCATGGATATGCGGCATCAGCTTTTTCCCCTCATTGGTCAGGCACATTCGGCGCCCTATTTTCTCGAACAGTTGCAGGGAAAACTCACGTTCAAGCTGTTGAATATGAAAAGTTACCGTCGACTGAGTACAGCACAGCTTTTGCGAAGCCCGCAGAAACGAGCCCTCTTCCACTACCGTTTTCAGCGTAATAAACCGACGCAGATCCATAACCACCAACCTATCGAAAATCTCGAATTCAGAATTAAAAAACATTCATTTTTTTAAATATTTCATATCGGGTACTGTCTGCTAAAACAGAGGAGATGACAAGTGACACCGATGCTTTTAAGCGCTTTCTGGACTTATACATTAATCACCGCCCTTACCCCCGGCCCAAACAATATTCTCGCGCTTAGCGCAGCAACTGCACATGGTTTTCGGCAGAGTATTCGTGTACTGGCAGGTATGAGTCTGGGATTTTTGGTCGTCATGCTGCTGTGCGCCGGGATCGCGTTTTCCCTTGCGGTTATCGATCCGGCAATCATTCATTTACTCAGTTGGGTGGGGGCTGCGTATATCCTGTGGCTGGCGTGGAAAATTGCTACCAGTCCAGCGGCGGATGAGAATGTCAGACCAAAACCGGTTGGCTTTTGGGTAAGCTTTGGCCTGCAGTTTGTGAACGTCAAAATTATTCTGTACGGCATTACCGCTCTGTCTACATTTGTTTTACCGCAAACGCAGGCGCTGAACTGGGTCATCGGCGTCAGTATATTGCTGGCATTGATCGGCACGTTCGGTAATGTGTGTTGGGCGCTGGCGGGACATCTGTTTCAGCGGGCGTTTCGCCATTATGGTCGCCAGTTAAATATCATTCTGGCGTTACTGCTGGTGTACTGCGCGGTGCGGATTTTTTACTGACCCAAATAAAACAAAAGCGGAAAAGGCCCGGCCTCTTCCGCTTGTTATTACCGGATAAGCCTTACAGGCTTTCGGTAAAGGTACGAGCGATAACGTCGCGCTGCTGTTCCGGCGTCAGGGAGTTAAAACGCACCGCATAACCAGAAACACGAATAGTCAGCTGCGGGTATTTTTCCGGATGCTTAACCGCATCTTCCAGAGTTTCACGACGCAGAACGTTAACGTTCAGATGCTGACCGCCTTCAACGCGTACTTCCGGTTTAACTTCCATCGGAATTTCACGGTATTCAATCTCGCCCAGTTTGCTGACAGCCACAACTTCATCTTCAGCAAAGCCGGATTTTGCAACGATGCAGCGCGCTTCGCCTTTTTCGCTGTCCAGCAGCCAGAAGGAATTCAGCAGGTCGTCGTTAGCGGCTTTAGTAATCTGGATACCTGTAATCATGTGATGCCTCCCCAGGCAAAATTATTTGATTTCGGTCGGCCTAATCCCGGCCAATTGGTAAAACCATTGTTGCTTGAGTGTATATATACCCTTCGATCACCCTTCATTCTTTGATTTAAATCAATAAAAACCACACCATAAAAAGGGTGATGAAGGGAATTTATTGTTTTACATCAACTTACACCATTCAGACCTATAAACTTTTTACATAAATTTTCAACTATCTTTTGTAGGTAACCGTTTTTGTAGCACGCAGGATTTTGCACTGCAGAAAGAAGCAGTTAAGCTAAGGGAACTGGAAATTCGCAGGAGAGCGAGATGGCGACTGAGTTAACCTGGCACGATGTGCTGGCTGATGAGAAACAGCAACCTTACTTTATCAATACGCTTCACACTGTTGCTGGCGAGCGTCAGTCGGGTATCACGGTCTACCCGCCGCAAAAAGATGTGTTTAACGCCTTTCGCTTCACGGAACTGGGCGACGTTAAGGTGGTGATCCTGGGGCAAGATCCTTACCACGGCCCCGGCCAGGCACATGGTCTGGCGTTTTCCGTGCGTCCTGGGATCGCTCCCCCGCCGTCATTAGTGAATATGTACAAAGAGCTGGAAGCCTCCATTCCCGGCTTTGTTCGCCCCGCGCACGGTTATCTGGAAAGCTGGGCGCGCCAGGGCGTACTGTTACTGAATACGGTGCTCACGGTACGGGCAGGCCAGGCGCACTCTCATGCCAGCCTGGGGTGGGAAACCTTTACGGATAAAGTGATAAGCCTGATTAACCAACACCGCGAAGGGGTTGTCTTCCTGCTGTGGGGCTCGCACGCCCAGAAGAAAGGCGCGATTATTGATCCACAGCGCCACCATATTCTGAAAGCCCCGCATCCCTCGCCACTCTCTGCGCACCGCGGATTTTTTGGCTGTAACCATTTTGCGCTAACGAACCAATGGCTGGAACAACACGGCGAGAAAACTATCGACTGGACGCCAGTATTACCGGCTGAGAGTGAATAACGTTGGCGACTCGCCGTTTTATCGCCCGGATAACGGCGCGAAAGCGCCTTGTCTGACCGGGCGGTAGAAAGTACATCATTGGCCCGGCGCGCGTTGCGTCACCGGGCTGCAGCCCTTACGCTTTATTCTGTCGCCACCACTCGGCGAGCAGTACGCCTGTCGCAACCGACACATTCAGGCTTTCCACGTTCCCGGTGCCGTTAATTTTCACGCACAGATCGCCGGGTTCGCGCGCCGCTTCCGGCAGGTAGTCATATTCACGGCCTAAGACCAGCACCATCTTTTCCGGCAGGGTCGTACTAAAGAGCGCCTGACCGCGATCGCTGGACGTCGTCACCACGGTGTACCCCGCCTGACGAAAGTCATCCAGTACGTCAACAATGCTTTCACCAGTGATCGGCTGGACATGCTCCGCCCCGCCTTCCGCAGTACGAATCGCCGCGCCGGACTCCAGCAACGCCGCATCCTGTACCACCACGCCCTTCACGCCGAAGTGCGCGCAGCTACGCATCATGCCGCCCAGATTATGCGGGTTAGCGACATCTTCCAACGCCAGCACGCAGTCTTGATCCGCCGCCTGCTTTACCCATTGCTTAACGGTCGTACCGTTACGCTTTTTAATCAGGAAACACACGCCACCGTGGTGCTCAGTCCCGGAAGCTTTTGCCAGTTCGGCTTCATCCACCACATGGTAGGCTTTACGATTCGCCGCCATCCAGCGCAGCGCCTCTTTAAAACGCGGGGTCACGCTTTGGATAAACCATGCGCGCACGATGGCGTCAGGACGGCTCTGGAATAGCGCCTGGCAGGCATTTTCGCCGTAGACGCGTGTCTCTTCCGCACGCTGGCGACGCAAAACTTCAGGGTCGATAAAACTTTTACCGCTAATACCACCATGATCGACTTTCTCAGGCGTTTCATCGCCTGGCGCGCGGGACACGGTGCGCCACGGCGAAGTTTCATGTTTACGGTCACGGCTCTGATTATTTCGCTCATCACGGGCGGGGCGACGTCCACCGTCAGTGCGAGACTTTGCTGGGCGGCCTCCCCCTTTCCCGGTACGCGGGTTATGGGTGCGTTTATCAGAGTCATCATCACTACGGACATACATCACTTTGACTTTGCCGCTTTTGTTTTTTAATTCATCGTTCATGCTTTTCTCCACCAGCGCTGCGCGAAGCGCGAAGATTACCCGATGTGCATCCGGTTAGCCATGATTTCGTTTAAAAGCTTGCGACTATTGTACTCATTGAATAAAACACATTGTTGTTTAGCACAGACTCCTCGATAATATGTAACATTATAGAAACATCCCGCGCGTAGCGGGACGTCTTCCGACGTATTCAGAGGTTAGCTATGAACACCGTTTGTACCCATTGTCAGGCCATTAACCGCATCCCCGACGATCGGCTTCAGGACGCGGCAAAATGTGGACGCTGCGGTCATGAGTTGTTTGACGGAGAAGTCATTAATGCGACCGGCGAAACGCTGGACAAACTGTTGAAGGACGATCTTCCAGTGGTGATCGACTTCTGGGCCCCCTGGTGCGGCCCTTGCCGTAACTTTGCGCCAATCTTCGAGGATGTCGCAGAAGAGCGCAGCGGTAAAGTCCGTTTCGTCAAAGTGAATACCGAGGCGGAACGGGAACTCAGCGCCCGTTTCGGTATCCGCAGCATCCCGACGATTATGATTTTTAAACATGGACAGGTGGTCGATATGCTTAATGGCGCAGTGCCTAAAGCGCCTTTCGACAGCTGGCTGAACGAAGCGCTGTAAACGCCACGGGGCGCATCTTGTGCCCCGTTTTCACCTCTGCCACAATAGCGTTTTTCTCCGCAAACGCTTTCTATGACCAATAACGCTGTCCTTCAGTTACGCGCCGAACGGCTTGCGCGCGCTACTCGCCCTTTTCTTGCCAGAGGCAATCGGGTTCGCCGCTGTCAACGCTGCCTGCTGCCGCTAAAATCTTGCCTGTGTGATACGTTAACGCCTTCTCAGGCGAAAAGCCGTTTTTGTCTGGTCATGTTTGACACTGAACCGATGAAACCCAGCAATACCGGCCGGCTGATAGCCGATATTTTGCCGGATACCGCGGCGTTTCAGTGGTCGCGTACCGAGCCGCCACAGGCGTTGCTGGAGTTGGTACAGCATCCGGATTATCAACCGATAGTGGTCTTTCCTGCGTCCTACGCCGGCGAAGCGCGCGAGGTCATTTCCACCCCGCCCGCCGGGAAAACGCCGCTGTTTATTATGCTGGACGGCACCTGGCCCGAAGCACGTAAAATGTTTCGTAAAAGCCCTTATCTGGATCATCTGCCGGTCATTTCCGTCGATTTATCGCGTCTTTCAGCTTATCGTCTGCGTGAAATCCATGCCGAAGGGCAATATTGTACCGCCGAAGTCGCCATAGCGTTGTTAGATCTGGCGGGAGATACCGAGGCGGCAACCAGTTTAGGTGAACATTTCACCCGTTTCAAAACGCGCTATCTGGCAGGAAAAACGCAACATCCGGGAAACGTCACAGCATAAAATAGCGAAAGCGTTTAAAATTATCCGGTCACTTCTGTGTAAGGGAAACCGGTATGAGCCAGCAAGGACTGGAAGCGCTACTGCGACCAAAATCGATCGCGGTGATTGGCGCATCAATGAAGCCCCACCGCGCGGGTTACCTGATGATGCGTAACTTGTTGGCGGGCGGATTCAATGGCCCCGTCCTTCCCGTGACGCCCGCCTGGAAAGCCGTTTTAGGCGTCATGGCCTGGCCGGATATCGCCAGTCTTCCTTTCACCCCCGATCTGGCTATTTTATGCACTAACGCCAGCCGTAACCTGGCGTTACTGGACGCGCTTGGCGCGAAAGGGTGTAAAACGTGCATTATCCTTTCTGCTCCCACGTCACAACATGAAGAACTTCTTGCCTGTGCCCGGCATTATAAAATGCGTCTGCTGGGTCCAAACAGTCTTGGGCTCCTCGCGCCGTGGCAAGGGCTGAATGCCAGCTTTTCTCCCGTCCCGATTAAACAGGGCAAGCTCGCTTTTATTTCCCAGTCTGCCGCAGTTTCCAATACTATTCTTGACTGGGCGCAACAGCGTGAAATGGGCTTTTCCTACTTTATCGCGCTGGGCGATAGCCTGGATATTGATGTCGATGAACTACTGGACTATCTGGCGCGCGATAGCAAGACCAGCGCGATTTTGCTCTATCTGGAACAGTTAAGCGACGCCCGCCGTTTTGTTTCCGCCGCCCGTAGCGCTTCACGTAACAAACCGATTCTGGTGATTAAAAGCGGCCGAAGCCCGGCAGCCCAGCGTTTACTTAATACCAGCGCGGGAATGGACCCTGCGTGGGATGCGGCCATCCAGCGCGCAGGCCTGCTGCGAGTCCAGGATACGCACGAGCTTTTTTCCGCCGTCGAAACACTGAGCCATATGCGTCCGCTACGCGGCGACAGACTGATGATCATCAGCAATGGCGCCGCGCCTGCCGCGCTGGCGTTAGATGAGTTGTGGTCGCGTAACGGCAAGCTGGCGACGTTGAGCGAAGAGACCTGCCTGCAACTACGGCAGGCGCTTCCCCCGCACATTGATATTGCCAATCCGCTGGATCTGTGTGATGACGCCAGCAGCGAACATTACGTCAAAACGCTGGATATCCTGCTCGCCAGTCAGGATTTTGACGCGCTTATGGTTATCCACTCTCCCAGCGCTGCCGCGCCGGGTACGGAAAGCGCCCATGCTCTGATCGAGACGATTAAGCGCCACCCCAGAGGCAAGTTTGTTACGCTGCTGACAAACTGGTGCGGCGAGTTCTCGTCTCAGGAGGCAAGACGGCTATTCAGCGAAGCCGGCTTACCAACCTACCGCACGCCGGAAGGCACGATTACCGCGTTTATGCATATGGTGGAATACCGGCGTAACCAGAAGCAACTGCGAGAAACGCCAGCGTTGCCGAGTAACCTGACGTCCAATACCGCTGAGGCGCATAATCTGTTACAGCGGGCGATTGCGGAAGGTGCCACCTCACTGGATACCCATGAGGTACAGCCGATTTTACACGCCTATGGGCTGCACACGCTCCCAACCTGGATTGCCAGCGACAGCGCTGAAGCGGTGCATATCGCCGAACAGATAGGCTATCCGGTAGCTCTCAAGCTGCGCTCGCCCGACATTCCGCATAAATCTGAAGTTCAGGGGGTCATGCTTTACCTGCGGACCGCAAGCGAGGTACAACAGGCCGCGAACGCCATTTTCGATCGTGTAAAGATGGCCTGGCCGCAGGCGCGGATTCACGGTTTGCTGGTACAAAGCATGGCTAACCGCGCCGGCGCGCAGGAGCTTCGTGTGGTGGTCGAGCACGATCCGGTGTTTGGTCCTTTGATTATGTTGGGTGAAGGCGGCGTAGAGTGGCGTCCGGAAGAGCAGGCCGTCGTCGCGCTGCCGCCGCTCAACATGAATCTGGCGCGCTATCTGGTGATTCAGGGCATTAAACAGCGGAAAATTCGCGCCCGTAGCGCGCTGCGTCCGCTGGATATTGTCGGTTTAAGCCAGCTGCTGGTCCAGGTTTCAAACCTGATTGTCGACTGCCCGGAAATTCAGCGTTTGGATATCCATCCGCTGCTGGCTTCCGCCAGTGAGTTTACCGCGCTGGATGTGACGCTGGATATTGCCCCGTTTGATGGCGATAACGAAAGTCGACTTGCGGTACGCCCCTATCCCCACCAGCTTGAAGAGTGGGTGGAGATGAAAAACGGCGATCGCTGCCTGTGCCGTCCGATCCTGCCGGAAGATGAGCCCCAGCTGCGACAATTCATCGCACAGGTCACCAAAGAGGATCTTTACTACCGTTATTTCAGCGAGATCAACGAATTCACCCATGAAGATTTAGCCAACATGACGCAGATCGACTACGATCGAGAAATGGCCTTTGTGGCCGTGAGGCGGATGGACAACGCTGAAGAGATCCTCGGCGTAACGCGCGCGATTTCCGATCCTGACAACGTAGATGCCGAATTTGCCGTATTGGTGCGTTCAGATCTCAAAGGGTTGGGTTTAGGACGCCGTTTAATGGAGAAATTGATTGCCTATACTCGCGATCACGGATTGAAGCGGCTGAACGGTATTACGATGCCGAACAATCGCGGCATGGTCGCGCTGGCCAGAAAACTGGGATTTCAGGTCGATATTCAGCTCGACGAGGGCATCGTGGGATTGACGCTGAATCTGGCCAAATGTGATGAATCGTGAGTAATGTACTGGAAATGTTGACCACTTTAACGGGTACTGATGTTATTATTGCTCGCTTATGTCGTCTGCATAGCACAGAGGACCCTTCAATGAACAGAGAAGAAATGCACTGTGATGTTGTCAAAATTTAAGCGTAATAAACATCAACAACACCTTGCCCAACTCCCTAAGATTTCTCAGTCAGTTGATGATGTAGATTTCTTTTATACTCCTGCTACTTTTCGGGAGACACTGCTGGAGAAAATCGCCAGCGCGACGCAGCGTATTTGTATCGTTGCCCTGTATCTGGAACAGGACGATGGGGGTAAAGGTATACTCGACGCGCTCTATGCGGCTAAACGGCAGCGTCCTGAACTGGACGTGAGGGTGCTGGTCGACTGGCATCGCGCGCAACGCGGGCGCATTGGCGCAGCGGCCTCGAATACCAATGCAGACTGGTATTGCCGACTGGCGCAGGAAAACCCCGGCATTGATGTCCCGGTTTACGGCGTACCGATTAATACGCGAGAAGCGCTTGGCGTACTGCATTTTAAAGGCTTTATCATTGATGATAGCGTCCTGTACAGCGGCGCCAGCCTGAACGATGTCTATCTCCATCAGCATGACAAATATCGCTACGATCGCTACCAGCTGATTCGCAATCGGCAAATGGCAGACATCATGTTTGACTGGGTGACGCAAAATCTGATGAATGGCCGTGGTGTGAATCGTCTGGATAATACCCAGCGGCCGAAAAGCCCGGAGATTAAAAACGATATCCGCTTATACCGTCAGGAGCTGCGTGATGCGTCATATCATTTTCAGGGTGACGCTAATGACGAGCAACTCTCCGTTACGCCGCTGGTCGGGCTTGGCAAATCCAGTCTGCTGAACAAAACCATTTTCCATCTCATGCCCTGTGCGGAGCATAAGCTCACCATTTGTACCCCTTACTTCAATCTACCAGCGGTACTGGTGCGGAATATTATTCAGCTACTGCGCGACGGAAAGAAAGTCGAAATCATTGTTGGCGATAAAACCGCGAATGATTTTTACATTCCGGAAGATGAACCGTTCAAGATCATTGGCGCGCTGCCCTATCTCTATGAGATTAACCTGCGCCGCTTCCTGAGCCGTTTACAGTATTACGTCAATACCGATCAGCTTGTGGTGCGTCTGTGGAAAGATGACGACAATACCTATCATTTGAAAGGGATGTGGGTAGATGATAAATGGATGCTACTCACCGGCAACAATCTGAATCCTCGCGCCTGGCGTCTGGATCTGGAAAACGCCATTCTGATCCACGATCCTAAGCAGGAGCTTGCCCCTCAGCGGGAAAAAGAGCTGGAACTTATCCGAACGCACACAACCATCGTAAAACATTATCGTGACCTGCAGAGCATTGCCGACTATCCGATAAAAGTGCGTAAATTGATTCGCCGCCTGCGTCGGATCCGCATCGACAGATTAATTAGCCGTATCCTGTAATCGAAGCCCCGTCCTGTACGGGGTTTTCTCTTAGGAGTGAGCGTGCGCGTGTTGATTCCTTTTGCGGTGTTGTTTCTCTCCGGGTGCAGCCATCTGGCTAACGACCACTGGAGCGGTCAGGATAAAGCCCAGCATTTTATGGCATCAGCGATGCTATCGGCAGCCGGTAATGAGTATGCGCGTCACCAGGGAGTAAGCCCTGACCGCAGCGCAGCGATAGGGCTGATGTTTTCTTTGAGTCTCGGAGCCTCAAAAGAACTCTGGGACAGCCGCCCGGAAGGCAGCGGCTGGAGCTGGAAAGATTTTGTCTGGGATGTCGCTGGCGCGACAACCGGTTACGCTATCTGGCAAATGGCGCGATACTAAAGGCGCAAGCCCTTTCCTTTACGGTGCAACATCAGCGAAACCAGGAAAGCCAGAACGGCCATCGCGGTAACATACCAGAAGAACGAACTCTCCATACCGACAGATTTTAGCGACAGCGCGACATATTCCGCAGAGCCGCCAAATAACGCATTTGCTACCGCATAGGATAAACCGACGCCCAGGGCGCGAACCTGCGCCGGAAACATCTCCGCTTTCAGGATCCCGCTAATCGAGGTATAGAAACTCACAATCAATAGCGCGCACATCACTAAAGCAAATGCGGCATAAGGCGACGTCACATTCTGCAACGCGGAGAGAATTGGAACGGTGAAAAGCGTCGCGAGTGCGCCAAAACATAGCATAGAGGTGCGCCTGCCAATCTTATCGGATAACGCGCCGAATAACGGCTGCACCAACATGAAAACACACAGCGCGACCGTCATAATGCCGCTGGCGACATTGGCATGCATACCTGCTGTATTTACCAGATATTTCTGCATATAGGTGGTGAAGGTATAAAAGCACAGCGAGCCTGCCGCGGTGAAACCAAGCACCATCAAAAAGGCTTTGCGATTACGCCACAAACCTTTCAACGAACCGGCTTCTTTTAATGCGCGAGTCTCATGCTTCGAGGTTTCATCCAGCTGGCGACGTAGCCATAACGCCACAACCGCCAGCACGGCGCCCAGCGCAAAGGGAATACGCCATCCCCAGGCACGAAGCTCAGCATCCTCCAGAACCTGCTGCAAAATCACAACGACCAGCAATGCCAGTAGTTGGCCACCGATAAGCGTAACGTACTGAAACGACGCGAAAAATCCCTTACGACCTTCAAGCGCAACTTCACTCATATATGTCGCGCTGGTCCCATACTCTCCCCCTACCGAGAGCCCCTGAAATAACCTTGCAATAAGTAGCAGCGCCGGTGCCCAGGTGCCGATGGTATCGTAACCAGGTAAGCAGGCAATCACCAGCGACCCCATGCACATCATGCACACCGAAATCAACATTGAGGCTTTGCGCCCGCGTCGATCGGCAATGCGTCCAAACAGCCAACCACCGATAGGCCGCATTAAAAAACCGGCGGCAAAGACGCCTGCTGTTTGCAAAAGCTGAGTGGTGGTATTACCAGAAGGAAAGAAGATATGTGCAAAATAGAGCGAGCAGAAAGAGTAGACGTAGAAATCAAACCATTCCACTAAGTTTCCGGAAGAGGCCCCCACGATAGCCCATATGCGTCGCCGCATCTCCGGAGCCTCAGCGTTGTTTTTATCTATACGCTGAATAATTTCTGCCATACTGTTCTCCTTGTTGCCAGGCTTAATCGGCCTTTTATTTTGGAGATTCAGATTACGCGAGACCAAAAAGTAAATAAAGTGTTAATTATTTGTTTGCTAATTTTTATCCCCACCGTGCCTGATGCTGGCGTTTCCGTTTCAGATAGTCTTCGTCCTGACGAATTTTATCCCACCAACCTTTGAAAACCGTTGCCGCCGCGGCCTTAATAGGATCATTACCCCGTGTATTCAGGCTGCCGTCTTCGGCATACTTTTTACCGCCTTTATAGTTAGCGTATCGCCTGGCGCGGGTGTATCCCATCTGAATAAATTTACGCGCCATGTCCATACCAACGAAATCATCCTGCTGCCGGTAAGCTTCGAACAACTGGTAGATCTGCTCTGCGGATTTCATCGCCGATGCTTCATCTTTATAGCGCCAGAAAGGAAGAATTTCGCTTTTGTAGGGTTCAACCAGTAGCACCCCCTGCTCGCCTCGTCCAACCTGATACAATTCAGGCTGCTGGCGGAAGTCGATGCTGGAAAAGTCCTGCTGGTAGTTAAAAGGTTTGATAGCCAATGAAAATCCTCACTGCTTATATAAGCACGTGTAAAGGATAGTTCATCGTTAACGATTGGGTGGGTTGTGCTCTTATCGGTTCTACAAGAGCACCAGCTTCGTAGGCGGGATAATTCCTGTAGGCCGGATAAGGCGGAGCCGCCATCCGGCAGAAACAGACAAAAACAAAAGGCCCCGTCTTCCGACAGGGCCCTTCGTTTTATTTGATGCCTGGCAGTTCCCTACTCTCGCATGGGGAGACCCCACACTACCATCGGCGCTACGGCGTTTCACTTCTG
>NZ_JAMMZV010000006.1:0-343572 GCF_051811585.1 Salmonella sp. NW177
ATTCTGAAAGGCGAATACGGCCACACCCCGGTGCCGGTGAACGCCGCGTTACAGGCCCGCGTGCTGGAAGGGGGCGCTCCGGTGACCTGCCGCCCGGCAGACCTGCTGAAGCCGGAGCTGGCTGAACTGGAAGCGGACGTCAGGCGCCAGGCGCAGGAGAAGGGGATTACTCTGGCGGGAAACGCCATCGACGACGTGCTCACCGTGGCGCTGTTCCCGCAGATTGGCCTCAAATTCCTTGAGAACCGCCATAACCCGGCGGCGTTTGAGCCGGTACCGCAGGCGGAAGCCGCGCAGCCGGTGGCAAAAGCAGAGAAGCCTGCCGCCTCCGGTATCTACACCGTGGAAGTGGAAGGCAAAGCCTTTGTGGTGAAGGTCAGCGACGGCGGCGATATCAGCCAGCTTACTACGGCTGTTCCGGCGGCCTCTTCCGCACCGGTTCAGGCTGCCGCCCCGGCAGGCGCAGGCACACCGGTCACCGCGCCGCTGGCGGGCAATATCTGGAAGGTGATTGCCACCGAAGGCCAGAGCGTGGCGGAAGGCGATGTGCTGCTGATTCTGGAAGCCATGAAGATGGAAACTGAAATCCGCGCCGCGCAGGCCGGGACGGTACGCGGTATCGCGGTGAAGTCCGGGGACGCGGTTTCCGTCGGCGACACCCTGATGACGCTGGCGTAAGGAACGGAATCGATGGAAAGTCTGAACGCCCTGCTTCAGGGCATGGGGCTGATGCACCTTGGCGCAGGCCAGGCCATCATGCTGCTGGTGAGCCTGCTGCTGCTGTGGCTGGCGATTGCGAAGAAGTTCGAGCCGTTGTTGTTGCTGCCGATTGGCTTCGGCGGCCTGCTCTCCAATATCCCGGAAGCGGGCATGGCGCTGACCGCGCTGGAGAGCCTGCTGGCCCATCACGACGCCGGGCAGCTGGCGGTGATTGCCGCGAAGCTGAACTGCGCGCCGGATGTGCACGCCATTAAAGAGGCATTAGCGCTGGCGCTGCCGTCGGTGCAGAGCCAGATGGAGAACCTGGCGGTGGACATGGGCTATACGCCGGGGGTGCTGGCGCTGTTCTATAAAGTGGCGATTGGCTCCGGTGTCGCGCCGCTGGTCATCTTCATGGGCGTCGGCGCGATGACCGACTTCGGCCCGCTGCTGGCGAATCCGCGCACCCTGCTGCTCGGCGCGGCGGCGCAGTTCGGCATCTTCGCCACCGTGCTGGGGGCGCTGACGCTGAATTACTTCGGCCTGATTGCCTTCACCCTGCCGCAGGCGGCGGCGATAGGCATTATCGGCGGCGCGGACGGCCCGACGGCGATTTATCTGTCGGGCAAACTGGCGCCGGAGCTGCTGGGGGCCATCGCGGTGGCGGCGTACTCGTATATGGCGCTGGTGCCGTTAATCCAGCCGCCGATTATGAAGGCGCTGACCACGGAGACGGAGCGCAAAATCCGCATGGTGCAGCTGCGCACCGTCAGCAAGCGGGAGAAGATCCTGTTCCCGGCGGTGCTGTTGCTGCTGGTGGCGCTGCTGCTGCCGGACGCGGCGCCGCTGCTGGGGATGTTCTGCTTCGGCAACCTGATGCGCGAGAGCGGGGTGGTGGAGCGTCTGAGCGACACGGTGCAGAACGGGCTGATTAATATCGTGACCATCTTCCTCGGGCTGTCGGTGGGCGCGAAGCTGGTGGCGGACAAGTTCCTGCAGCCGCAGACGCTGGGCATTCTGCTGCTGGGGGTGGTTGCCTTTGGTATCGGCACGGCGGCCGGGGTGCTGATGGCGAAGCTGCTCAATAAGTTCAACAGGAATCCGATTAACCCGCTGATAGGTTCAGCCGGGGTGTCGGCGGTGCCGATGGCAGCCCGCGTATCGAACAAAGTGGGGCTGGAATCGGACCCGCAGAACTTCCTGCTGATGCACGCGATGGGCCCGAACGTGGCGGGGGTGATTGGCTCGGCGATAGCCGCCGGGGTGATGCTGAAGTACGTGCTGGCGATGTAAATCTGTTCCTTTCCCGGAGGCGGCGCGTTGCGCCTGTCCGGGCTACCGGATTGCATGGATCTGTAGCCCGGACAGATGCGCAGCATCGCCTCCGGGAATGTCCCATAAGGAGACTTTGATGAATGAAACCATAGCATTTCGTCCGGAAGGCCGGGCGTCGACAAAAGATGTGGTTGTCAATTATACGCTGGCGTCACTGGACGAGCTTGAACAACTGCACCCGGCGCTGAATCTGCTGGCGCACCCGTCAATCGTCCGTGGCAGCCATGATTTCTTTGTCCGTTGTTATGACGCGGGCGTACAGCATGCGCAGGCCGGGGCGGCTGAAACGGTAGCGGTTTTGCCTGATTCACTGCCACAAGAACGGCAAAGGAGCGGGCTGCTGTGTGCCGCAGCAGGTCGTCTGGATGCCCTGCGCCAGCCGCTGACGCACAATCGTTTATGTGACCTGGCCAGTCAGTTCTGTGCTGGCATGGCAGATGTTGACAGCGAAACCCGCAGCGGTTTTTATACCGTGCGCAGCATATCGCTGCCGGTTTACCGGCGGCTGTTGCGGGATCAACATTCTCACAGTGTCTGCCTGCAGCAGGCTCTGCTGCACCTGCTGGCCTGGAAGAGCTATTCTCCCTGGGCGCGGCAGCAGGCGCAGCGGCTGCTCTGGCAGGGCGGCGTGCTGGGCGATAAAGGTGAGTTTGCGCTTATGACGCTGGATGATGAACTGCGGGAGCGCCAGATTGAGTGGCCCGGGCTGTGGTCGCTGCTGGCCGTCACCGGGTTTCTGGCGAAATTCCCTGCCGGACCGATATTTGCTGACTGAAAAATGAGGACTGCTGACAATTATCTGTGGTGTTGGCATTTCTGCGAGAGGCAGCTAGCGCTTTGCCTGACTTACGAAACGAGAATATCAACAGATTACGTACTTTTTGTAGGTCCGTGGTTGGAACATTGCCACCTGGTTACACGTTGTCAGCAGCCTCAAGCGTGGATGGCTCCACGCTTTTTTTGTCTATGGAAAACCCCCAGCCAGGCCCTGTCTCTTGATCAGGAGATCTGATCAAGAGACAGGGCTATGCCGGAGGATATTTATTGGAAACCGGTGAGATAGGCCACCGTGTCATTAATCGAAATATAAATAAATATATAACGAAATAATTCGGCGCTATAATTCTCCTCTGATTAATAACGTAGCCCGAACCATGACCTGTCAGGACAAATCACTTTTAGCCCCCGGTTTCGCTTCCACGCCCGTCATTCCGCGCTATCGCCAGATCATACGAAAACGGGCTGTGCTCATGTTAGCTATTGCGCTGGCGATGATGGCTTCACTGATGGTGAATGTAACCTGTGGGTCTTCTGGTTTACCGCTCAGTGCGCTGTGGCAGGCGCTTTTTCAGCCGGAAAAGGTGAATGCGGGCATACACGTTATTGTCTGGGATATCCGCTTACCCTATGCCCTGATGGCCCTACTGGTGGGCATGGCGTTAGGGTTAGCGGGCGCCGAAATGCAAACCATTTTAAATAATCCGCTGGCGACGCCGTTTACCCTCGGCGTATCGTCCGCGGCGGCTTTTGGCGCTGCGCTGGCGATTGTGTTGGGGATCGGTATTCCCGGTATTCCTGCCGCCTGGTTTATCCCGGCCAATGCGTTCATCTTTGCGCTTTTATCCGCGTTACTCCTGGACGGTATTACCCGTTGGACAGGCGTCGCCGCATCCGGAGTGGTGTTGTTCGGTATTGCGCTGGTATTCACCTTTAACGCGTTGGTCGCCATTATGCAGTTTGTGGCTGATGAAGATACGCTGCAGGGGCTGGTATTCTGGACGATGGGGAGCCTGGTCCGCGCGTCGTGGGAAAAATTGGGCGTACTGGCCGTGGTGTTTATTGCTGTGCTTTTTTGCGCGTTACGAAGCGCCTGGCAACTCACGGCATTACGTCTGGGCGAAGAGAGGGCGATGAGCTTTGGGGTTCATGTCCGCCGTTTACGCCTACTGTCATTGTTGCGTATCAGCTTGTTATCAGCGCTGGCGGTAGCTTTCGTCGGGCCGATTGGTTTTATTGGTCTCGTTGCACCGCACATTGCGCGAATACTTTTGGGGGAAGATCACCGTTTCTACCTTCCGGGCAGCGTGCTGATAGGCGGGCTGGTGTTATCGCTGGCCTCTATTGCGGCGAAAAATAGTATTCCGGGCGTCATGGTGCCGGTGGGGATTGTCACCTCGCTGGTCGGGGTTCCGTTCTTTTTAAGCATTGTATTGCGACATCGGGGGAGTCTCTGATGCGCGGGTTAATGCTCCGCTCATTTAGCGCCGGCTATTCCACTCAGCCGGTTATTGCAGATCTCAACGTTCCCTTACTGCCGCGCGGGAAAATTACCATTTTGCTGGGGCCGAACGGCTGTGGTAAATCGACGTTACTACGTTCGCTGGCCGGGCTGAATAACGCCGACGGCGAGGCGCTGCTTGATGGCGAAGATCTCATGTCGTTATCGTTTGCCGAGCGGGCGCAGAAAGTTGTATTTTTGCCGCAGTCATTACCGCAGGGTGTACATCTGCATGTACTGGAGTCGATTATCGTGGTACTACGGGCATCAGGCGGCAGAGACAATGCGCAGGGCAGATCGCAGATACTGGCTATCCTTGAGCAATTGGGCATAACGCATCTGGCGTTGCAGTATCTCGACCAGCTTTCCGGCGGTCAGCGGCAGTTAGTGGGTCTGGCGCAATCACTGATTCGTCGCCCTGAACTTCTGTTGCTGGATGAGCCGCTCAGCGCGCTGGATTTAAACTATCAGTTTCACGTAATGGATCTCGTGCGTCGGGATACCCAGGCGCAAAATAGGGTAACGATAGTCGTGGCGCATGACATTAATGTTGCACTGCGTCATGGTGACCATGTCCTGATGCTAAAAGACGGCAGGCTGGTCGCCAGCGGCGCGCCGGAGACGGTGATTACTGCGGAGCGTCTGGCTGAAGTGTACCGGGTACGAGGACGCGTGGAGCGCTGTTCGCAGGGGAAATTGCAGGTGGTGCTGGACGGCGTGATCGCTGTTGCCTGATGGCGCTGCGCTTATCCGGCCTACCCATTGCTCGTAGGCCGGATAAGGCAGTTATACCGCCATCCGGCAAAGGTGATTACTTCGCTTTACCCTGATTCGCCACGGCAGCCGCTTTCGCGGCGATTTCGTCAGCGTTGCCCAGATAGTAATGTTTGAGCGGCTTGAAGTTTTCGTCGAACTCATACACCAGCGGCACGCCGGTCGGGATGTTTAACTCAAGAATCTCATCTTCACTCATGTTATCCAGGTATTTCACCAGCGCACGCAATGAGTTACCGTGAGCGGCGATGATCACGCGCTCACCGCTCTTCATACGCGGCAGGATGGTGTCGTTCCAGTAAGGAATAACGCGGTCGATGGTCAGCGCCAGACTTTCGGTCAACGGCAGCTCTTTCTCGCTCAGTTTGGCATAACGTGGATCGTGACCCGGATAACGCTCATCATCTTTGGTCAGTTCCGGCGGCGTCACGGCAAAACCGCGGCGCCACTGCTTAACCTGCTCGTCACCATATTTTTCTGCCGTTTCCGCTTTATTCAGCCCCTGCAACGCGCCATAGTGACGTTCATTGAGTTTCCAGGATTTTTCCACCGGTAGCCACGCCTGATCCAGTTCATCCAGTACGTTCCACAGCGTATGGATAGCGCGTTTCAGTACGGAAGTGTAGGCAAAATCAAAGCTGAAACCTTCTTCTTTTAGCAGTTTACCCGCTGCTTTTGCTTCGCTTACGCCTTTTTCAGACAGGTCAACATCATACCAGCCGGTGAAACGGTTCTCTTTGTTCCATTGACTTTCACCGTGACGTACCAGAACCAGCTTAGTTACAGCCATACTCTCACTCCTATAAATCATATGTAATGATAATAATTCTCATTATATTGCCGCGAGGTGTTGGCGGCAATGCTTACGCATAACCATAGCGAAAATAGTGGCGCAGTGTAAGGTTCTTGTGAACTCAGAGTTGCGATTTTGTCTTTAAGTGGTGGAGGTTTGAGCAGGGCAATGGCGCGTAGGCCCGATAAGCTTGCGTCATCGGGCATGTAGCGGCATATCGTTAGAACGGAATAAACTGATACTCGGTCAGGCTGGCGTACTCCTCGCCAGGGCGAAGGATACAGTCAGGCTGCGGCCATTCAGGATGATTCGGACTGTCCGGCAGCAGTTCGCTTTCCAGCGCCAGCCCTTGCCAGTCGGCATAAGGTTCCGGCCCGCGGGAAGGTGTACCCGCCAGATAATTGCCGGAATAAAACTGTAGCGCCGGGGCGGTGGTGTAAACCATCATTTGTAGCTTTCCATCCTGTGACCACAGACGGGCCGCCGGCTTTTTGCCATCACCCTGCGTCTGTAGCAGGAAAGCATGATCGTAGCCTTTAACCTTGCGCTGATCGTCATCGGCGAGAAACTCGCTGGCAATGACTTTTGGCATCCGGAAGTCAAACGAGGTATTGGCTACCGATTTTAGCCCCTGGCGTGGAATACCGGATTCATCTACCGGCAGATACTCATCCGCCAGAATTTGCAGCTTATGTTGGCGCACGTCGGTCCGATCGCCGTCCAGATTAAAATAGACGTGGTTGGTCAAATTCACCGGACAGGGTTTATCGACCGTTGCCCGGTAGGTGATGGAGATTCTATTGTCATCGGTCAGACGATATTGCGCCGTGGCGCAAAGATGGCCGGGAAAACCCTGGTCGCCGTCATCAGAGGTGAGCGCGAATAATACCTGGCGATCGTTCTGGTTCACAATTTGCCAGCGGCGCTTGTCAAAGCCTTCCGGTCCGCCGTGTAGCTGGTTCTCGCCCTGGCTTGGGCTTAACTGTACGGTTTCGCCGGCAAACGTATAGCGGCTATTGGCGATACGGTTCGCGTAACGGCCAATAGAGGCGCCGAGGAATGACGTCTGTTCAGGGTAGTGTTCCGGGCTGGCGCAGCCCAGCAATGCTTCCCGAACGCTGCCGTCAGACAGCGGAATACGGGCGGAAAGAAGAGTGGCTCCCCAGTCCATCAGCGTTACCACCATCCCTGCGCTGTTGCGCAGGGTTAGCAGGCGGTACGGTTGACCATCGGGGGCCAGTGCGGGCGTTTCATTTAGCACTGTCCTGCTCCTTGTGACGGTTTGCATACATAAAAGGTTTCTTTGATTCCGGTTTTCGCTTCGTACTGTTGCGCAACGGCCTGCCGAACAGCGGGAACCAGATCTTCCGGGATCAGCGCGACAACACAGCCGCCGAAGCCGCCGCCGGTCATGCGCACGCCGCCTTGATCGCCGATGGTCGCTTTGACAATGTCTACCAGCGTGTCTATCTGCGGGACGGTAATTTCGAAATCATCGCGCATTGAGGCATGGGACTCCGCCATCAGTTGGCCCATACGTTGCAAATCACCTTTCTCCAGCGCGCTTGCCGCTTCAACGGTGCGCGCATTTTCGCTCAATACATGGCGAACGCGTTTTGCGACTACCGGGTCCAGTTCGCTGGCAACGGCATTGAACGCCTCAAGGCTGACATCGCGCAGGGCCGGCTGCTGGAAGAAACGGGCGCCGGTTTCGCACTGTTCACGGCGGGTATTATACTCGCTGCCCACCAGCGTGCGCTTAAAGTTACTGTTGATGATCACCACGGCGACACCTTTCGGCATGGAAACCGCTTTGGCGCCGAGCGTACGGCAATCAATCAGCAACGCATGATCTTTTTTGCCGAGCGCAGAGATGAGCTGATCCATAATGCCGCAGTTACAGCCGACAAACTGGTTCTCGGCCTCTTGTCCGTTGAGCGCAATTTGCGCGCCGTCCAGCGGCAGGTGATAAAGCTGCTGGAAGACGGTGCCCACCGCCACTTCCAGCGAGGCGGAGGAGCTTAACCCGGCGCCCTGCGGCACATTGCCGCTGATGACCATATCCACGCCGCCAAACGCGTTGTTACGCTGTTGCAGGTGTTTCACTACGCCGCGCACATAGTTAGACCACTGCTGGCTATCGTGGGTCACGATCGGCGCATCCAGTGAAAATTCGTCCACCTGATTGTCGTAATCGGCGGCAATCACCCGTACGGTACGATCGTCGCGCGGCGCACAGCTAATTACGGTCTGGTAATCGATAGCGCAGGGCAGAACGAAACCATCATTGTAATCAGTGTGCTCGCCGATCAGGTTGACGCGGCCTGGCGCCTGAATCGTGTGGGTGGCAGGGTAGCCGAAAATTTCAGCAAACAGCGCGCGCGTTTTCTCTTTCAGATTCATTTTTATACTCCGGATTCGCGAAAATGGATGTCGCTGACCGCGCGCAGGCGTTCAGCCGCTTGTTCTGCGGTTAAATCACGCTGGGTTTCCGCCAGCATTTCATAGCCGACCATAAATTTACGGACGGTCGCAGAGCGCAGCAGCGGCGGATAAAAGTGCGCGTGCAACTGCCAGTGTGCGTTTTCTTCACCGTTAAACGGCGCGCCGTGCCAGCCCATTGAGTAGGGGAAGGAACACTGAAACAGGTTGTCATAACGACTGGTCAGCTTTTTCAACGCCAGCGCCAGAGAGTCGCGCTGCTCGTCGCTTAAATCGGTAATGCGCAGGACATGCGTTTTGGGTAACAGTAGCGTTTCGAACGGCCACGCCGCCCAGTAAGGCACCACCGCCAGCCAGTGTTCGGTTTCGACCACGGTGCGGCTGCCGTCCGCCAGTTCCCGCTGGACATAATCCACCAGCATTGGCGAACGCTGTTCGGCGAAATAGGCTTTTTGTAAACGATCTTCGCGTTCGGCCTCATTCGGCAGGAAGCTGTTGGCCCAGACCTGTCCATGCGGATGCGGGTTCGAACAGCCCATCGCCGCGCCTTTATTTTCAAAGACCTGCACCCACGGATAGGTTTTGCCTAACTCGGCGGTCTGCGTTTGCCAGGTTCTGACGATTTCCGTCAGCGCGGGCAGGCTCAACTCCGGCAGCGTTTTACTGTGATCGGGAGAAAAGCAGATCACGCGGCTGGTGCCGCGCGCGCTCTGACAGCGCATCAGCGGATCGTGGCTGTCCGGCGCATCCGGCGTATCGGCCATCAGCGCCGCGAAATCGTTAGTAAAGACGTAAGTCCCTTTGTAATCGGGATTTTTATCGCCGGTGACACGCGTATTGCCCGCACACAGGAAGCAGTCCGGATCGTGGGCCGGCAGCATTTGCTGAGACGGCGTTTCCTGCGCCCCCTGCCAGGGGCGTTTTGCGCGATGCGGCGAAACCAGAACCCACTGGCCGGTAAGCGGGTTATAACGGCGATGCGGATGATCGATGGGATTAAATGGGGTCATAACAACGTCCTTAATCTGGGTATCCCTGCGGATGGCGTGACTGCCAGTGCCAGGTGTCCTGCGCCATTTCGTCAAGCGTGCGGGTGACGCGCCAGTTCAGCTCGCGATCGGCTTTGCTGGCATCCGCCCAATACGCCGGGAGATCGCCGTCGCGACGCGGCGCGAAGTGGTAATTAATGGGTTTACCGCAGGCTTTACTAAAGGCGTTGACCACATCCAGGACGCTACTACCGACACCCGCGCCGAGGTTATAAATATGTACGCCGGATTTGTCCGCCAGTTTTTCCATCGCCACGACGTGCCCGTCGGCTAAGTCCATAACGTGAATGTAATCGCGCACGCCGGTGCCATCCTCGGTCGGGTAATCGTTGCCGAAAACGGCGAGCGATTCGCGACGCCCCACGGCGACCTGGGCGATATAGGGCATCAGGTTATTCGGAATACCTTGCGGATCTTCTCCCATGTCGCCCGACGGGTGCGCGCCGACCGGGTTGAAATAACGCAGCAGCGCAATACTCCACTCCGGCTGGGATTTTTGCAGATCGGTGAGGATCTGTTCTACCATCAATTTACTTTTGCCGTAGGGGCTTTGCGGCGTGCCGGTAGGAAAACTTTCGACGTAAGGAATTTTGGGCTGATCGCCATAAACGGTGGCAGAGGAGCTAAAAATAAGGTTTTTAACGTTGGCCGCACGCATGGCGCTGACCAACCGCAGCGTACCGTTGACGTTGTTGTCATAGTACTCCAGCGGTCTGGCGACCGATTCGCCGACGGCTTTCAGGCCGGCAAAGTGAATCACGGTATCAATCGCGTGATCGTGCAGAATTTCGGTTATAAGCGCTTCGTTGCGAATATCGCCTTCGACAAAGGTCGGGTGCTTACCGCCCAGACGTTCAATAACGGGCAGCACGCTGCGCTTGCTGTTGCAGAGGTTATCGAGGATGACGACGTCATGACCATTTTGCAGCAATTGTACGCAGGTATGACTTCCAATGTAACCGCTACCACCTGTAACCAATACTCTCATAATTCGCTCCGTTAAGCCTATGGTATGGAATAACCATAGCATAACAAAGATGCGAAAAGTGTGACATGTAATAAATTAGTGGAATCGTTTACACAATGGTGATTTTACGCATTTGTATCAATTAAATGATTACAAATCATCTGGCTTGAGAATGCTTCTGCTTTTTATCCGAAAAAAGGCGCGTTACGCGCCTGGGAATGAAACGGACGGGGCAGGAGCTGTCAGTCTTTTTTACGCGAGAGTAGCTTCCTGGCGAGCGCCCCGACAGCGACGACGCCGATGGCGGTCACTTTCCAGAACTTAAGCAGCGCGATACCGAGCATAGCAAGCAGACCTACTTTTTTGGCCGCGATACCGCCAATCAGCGCGGCGAGCCCATACTCCGCTATTTTGTCCGTTGATTCGTTGAAGTCAGCGTAGCGTTGTCCAGCGTTGAACTTGACGGAACTGAGAATTCTTTTCGCCAGAGGGATTTCATGGTCAACAGAACCTCTGTCGGTCACCAGATTTAAAGAAAAATAGCCTTCACGTCCCAGCAGATAGGTGTTGTAGTTCACGCCTTGTTCATTCAGTGGTTCGTTGGTGCCGATATCCTGGATGGCGGCGGACCAGATCAGACGATGATTGGTTGCATCGTAGGTAGGCTTCTCGATCCAGCCAATAATTTCTATCGGCTCAATGCCTTTTGCAATACGATCTTTATTCGCTTCTTTTGTGCCTTTGCGCAGGTTATCCATTAATTCATCGGCATCCCAGTTTTTTGCATCATCATCTTTTACATAACCAGAATCATCATATTCGATAGAAATAAATCCATTCATTTCCTTTTTAAATACGAGACCGTAAAAATATTCATCGTCAACATAGTTACCAATTTCACGCATAAATACCGCCGCTTCTTTTGCGGGTATCCAGGTAAATCCTTCCGGTAGATTAAGCGTGGCTTTATCACCTAAACTAATCTTTGTCGGACCCGCAACGGCGGCGCGACTCATGCCTTCAACAGCGACCTCAACGGCGGTTTTACGCGCTTCCTGCGCAGCGGTCGGCTTTTGCTCAGCATAACTGCCGGGGCAAAATAACATGGCTGCCAGTAAAAATAGTATTATTTGTGGAAAACGAAAAGCCATAATGAATCCCTTATATTCACATACGACATCATTGTCGAAAATTTCAGGATTATTATGACAATGAGGCGGTCAGCGATTCAAGAGATAGTAAGCTTATCGACCGTTATTATTATTCTTAATAAAAGGAGAGTGGTTCCAGAATGGCGCGCGGCGCCATTCTGATAATACATTTAATTATTGCATCGTCCGGAAACGTACTTATAACGTTCGCCATCTGGTACAAATTCCAGCCGGTGGGTAATACAGGCAGGCGCATCCTCTGCATGATGGGAAACGAACAGCAGTTGGGTCTCTCCCTGGCGAATTAATACATCTACAAAACGGCGTACCAGTTGGCGGTTCAGCGGGTCCAACCCTTGCAGCGGCTCATCCAGAATCAACACTGTCGGATGTTTAACCAGCGCGCGCACGATCAGCGCCAGCCGCTGCTGTCCCCAGGAGAGACTGTGGAAGGGGGCATCCGCCGTACGCTTATCGATTCCCAGAATATCCAGCCACTGTTGCGCCAGTTTTCGTTGCCTGTCTGAAACGGCTTGGTAAATGCCGATAGAATCGAAATAGCCGGAGAGAATGACATTGCGTACCGTGGTACTGACGCGGTAATCCAGATGTAAACTGCTGCTGACGTAGCCGATATGTTTTTTGATATCCCAGATTGTTTCGCCGCTTCCTCGCCGCCGCCCGAACAGCGTAAGATCGTTGCTGTAGCCTTGCGGATGATCGCCAGTAATAAGGCTAAGCAACGTAGACTTACCCGCTCCGTTAGGACCGACGATCTGCCAGTGTTCGCCCGGATTGACTCGCCAGCTTAGGTGGTGGAGGATAGGGCGATCGTTATACGAGACTACGCCATCGTTAAGTACGATCCGTGGTTCGCCATCGGGTAACGCATGGCGGGCGGAAGGTTCGTCCGGTTCGGGTAATTGTACGTCGGTCAGACGCTCGCTGTGCGCGAGTTGAGCAACCAACGCCCGTTGCAGCAACTCCGCCGTCGTTCCGGTCTCCGCCAGCGTACAGTCGGCAAGCACGCCGGCAAACTGCACGAAGTCCGGGATTTCATCAAAACGGTTGAGTACCAGCGCCAGGGTCATACCCGCCTGGTTCAACGCCGTCAGGCGTTGCGCCAGTTGTTGACGGGCGGTCACGTCAAGTCCGTCGAACGGTTCATCAAGGATTAATAACTCCGGCTCAGACATCAGCGCCTGACACAGCAGCGCTTTTCGCGTCTCGCCGGTAGAAAGGTATTTAAAACGCCTGTTGAGTAAAGCGGAAATGCCGAACTGCTGCGCCAGCATCGCACAGCGGGCAGGATGGTGAACATCATCCTGAATAATTTCCGCGGTAGTGCGCCCGGTATCGTCTTCGCCAGGACTGAGCATATCGGTGTTATTACGTTGCCACTCATCGCTGACCAGCTTTTGCAATTGTTCAAAGGACAGACGAGTAATGCGGGTAAACCGACACTGGCGCTCGCCTGTTAATAACGGCAGTTCACCCGCCAGCGCGCGGGCGAGCGCCGACTTCCCGCTCCCGTTAGCCCCAACGAATGCCCAGCTATCGCCCGCATTGAGCGTCAGCGAATCCAGATGAAGTGTTTTTGTATCGCTCAGACGAAACGTGCCTTGCGAAATTTGCAACGATGACATTTTGCATCCCATTTTTTGCAGCGATGAATGACAGGGATACGTCTTTCGGCAACGGATGTCAATGTGCTTAGCACAACGTTGCAATAATCACTCTGTCCGCATTAAACCAGGCAATCACGTCATCGCCTTCCTTTAACGTGGCGGCATCCGCAGTCGGTATCGTGGCGCACAGCGTCTGACCGTCCGGTAGCGCCATCAACACTTCACACTGTTCCGCGCCGCGCTCAATATGGCTGATCGTTCCCGACAACTGATTGTCAGCGGCGCGCGCAACGGCTGCATCCCGGGTAATGCCAACCCACGGCGCTTTTAGCAGGATCAGCACTTCTTTTCCCTCCTCCAGGCCGAGACGCTCGCCGCTTTGCGCCGTCAGCGCGACTTTGAGCCGCGTTTTGCCGTCGGCCAGCAGCACGTCGACATGCTGTTGCACCTGATCGCGATCGCGGGCGGTAATGGTGCCGAACCACTGATTTCGGGCGCTGGTTTGCAGTGAAAAGCGGGAGATAGCGGCCAGCAGACTGTCAAGCGGCAGGGCGTCATCGTCGCTTAACACATCGAACGCTTTTTGCTGAATTTGGCCCAGCAAATCGTAAAGCTGGATCAGACGCTGGCCATAGCGGGTTAATACCGCGCCGCCGCCGCCTTTGCCGCCCGTTGCGCGTTCAACCAGCATATGTTCGCTAAGCTGGTTCATGTCGTTTATCGCATCCCAGGCGCTCTTATAGCTGATTCCCGCGTCTTTCGCGCCCTGACTAATCGAGCCGGAAAGCGCAATGTGTTTCAGCAGAGAGATACGTCGGGGATCGGCAAAAAGCTTTTGCTGAAGTTTCAGGGTAAGAAGGATTTCGGCCTGCATAACCAGCTCCTGGTAAAAAGACTATTGTGACTGAAAAGCGCGTCAGCGCAAAGCCGACCGCACAAAAGGGGAGTGCTTTTCTGTGTGATGCGGTTAAAATACAAAAAGGACTATATCTGGAGTTGCCCATGTTAGAGTTATTAAAAAGTCTGGTATTCGCCGTCATCATGGTACCGGTAGTGATGGCCATCATCCTCGGTCTGATTTACGGTCTGGGTGAGGTGTTCAACATTTTTTCCGGTATCGGTCAGAAAGACCAGTCCAGACAGAACCGCTGATTTCCCCAAACGCCCGCTCAGTCGGGCGTTTTTGTTACTCAAGATCCTGCTTTTCCTGCCGATATTTTCTGTGTTTAATCGTTAATGGGTATGAATAACCGCTGGGAAACCCCTGAGATTATCGTTATATTGTCGTTTACATAACGAAACGCACAAGGAGTTACAGATGGCGCATTCCTGGTTACGCCTGGTCGCAGGGGCGACATTATCTTTCGTCATCGCTGGTCATGCGCTGGCGGATGAAGGCAAGATCACCGTATTCGCCGCCGCGTCGCTAACGAACGCGATGCAAGACATTGCGGCAGAATATAAAAAAGAGAAAAATGTGGATGTGGTCTCCTCATTCGCCTCCTCTTCAACGCTGGCGCGCCAGATAGAAGCGGGCGCGCCGGCGGATCTGTTCATCTCTGCTGACCAGAAATGGATGGATTACGCAGCCGATAAAAAAGCGGTGGATACCACGACGCGCGAAACATTGCTTGGCAATAGCCTGGTGGTGGTGGTGCCGAAAGCCAGCGAGCAGAAACCGTTTACCATCGACAACAAAACGGACTGGATTCGTCTGCTGAACGGCGGACGTCTGGCAGTGGGCGATCCGCAACACGTACCGGCGGGAATTTATGCCAAAGAAGCGCTGCAAAAGCTGGGCGCATGGCAAACACTTGAACCGAAACTGGCGCCGGGCGAGGATGTACGCGGCGCGTTGGCGCTGGTCGAACGTAACGAAGCGCCTTTGGGCATTGTATACGGTTCTGATGCGGTCGCCAGCAAAGGGGTCAACGTGGTGGCGACGTTCCCGGAAGATTCACATAAAAAAGTGGAATACCCCATCGCTATCGTGGAGGGGCATAAAAATGCGACCGTCAGCGCGTTCTATGATTACCTGAAAGGACCGCAGGCCTCGGCAATCTTTAAACGTTATGGATTTACGACGAAGTAATGATACTGACCGATCCAGAATGGCAGGCTGTCCTTCTTAGCCTGAAAGTGTCTTCCCTGGCCGTGCTGTTTAGCCTGCCGTTTGGGATCTTTTTTGCCTGGTTACTGGTGCGATGCCGGTTTCCGGGCAAAGCCTTACTTGATAGCGTCCTGCATCTGCCGCTGGTGCTGCCGCCGGTGGTGGTCGGCTATCTGCTGCTGGTGTCGATGGGGCGACGCGGGTTTATTGGCCAGTGGCTGTATGACTGGTTCGGTCTCACGTTTGCCTTTAGCTGGCGCGGCGCCGTGCTGGCGGCGGCGGTGATGTCCTTCCCGCTGATGGTGCGGGCCATTCGGCTGGCGCTGGAGGGGGTGGATATCAAGCTTGAACAGGCCGCCAGAACGCTGGGCGCCGGGCGCTGGCGCGTTTTTCTGACTATCACCTTACCGCTTACCCTGCCGGGTATTATTGTTGGTACGGTGCTGGCGTTTGCCCGTTCGCTTGGCGAATTTGGCGCGACCATTACCTTTGTTTCCAATATTCCGGGCGAAACCCGCACCATACCTTCCGCCATGTATACCTTGATCCAGACGCCGGGCGGGGAGAGCGCGGCGGCGAGGCTGTGCGTGATTTCGATTGTATTAGCGCTGATTTCGCTGTTGATTTCTGAATGGCTGGCGCGGATTAGCCGTGAACGGACGGGGCGCTAACCATGCTGGAGCTTAATTTTTCCCAGACGCTGGGAACGCACTGTTTAACCCTCAACGAAACGCTGCCAGCCAGTGGGATCACGGCTATCTTTGGCGTCTCCGGCGCGGGAAAAACCTCGCTGATTAATGCCATCAGCGGTTTGACTCGCCCGCAAAAAGGACGCATCGCGCTGAATGGCCGGGTGTTGCATGACGCGGAAAACGGTATCTGTTTAACGCCGGAAAAGCGCCGCATCGGTTATGTTTTCCAGGATGCGCGCCTGTTCCCCCATTACAAAGTACGCGGCAATTTGCGCTACGGCATGGCGAAAAGCATGACCGGTCAGTTTGATAAGCTGGTGTCGCTGCTGGGAATTGAAGCGTTGCTTGATCGCCTGCCGGGGAGCCTGTCCGGCGGAGAAAAACAGCGCGTAGCGATAGGCCGGGCATTGCTCACCGCCCCGGAGTTGCTGCTGTTGGACGAACCGTTGGCCTCGCTGGATATCCCGCGTAAACGCGAATTACTGCCGTACCTGCAACGGCTGGCACGGGAAATCAATATTCCCATGCTGTATGTCAGCCATTCTCTCGATGAAATTCTCCACCTGGCGGATAAAGTCATGGTGCTGGAGGATGGACAGGTTAAAGCGTTTGGCCCGCTGGAAGAAGTCTGGGGAAGCAGCGTTATGCACCCGTGGCTGCCGAAAGAGCAACAGAGCAGTATTCTGAAAGTCAGCGTGCTGGAGCATCACCCGCATTATGCCATGACCGCCCTGGCGCTTGGCGACCAGCACCTGTGGGTAAATAAACTCAATCAGCCGCTGCAATCCACACTGCGTATTCGTATACAGGCGTCGGATGTCTCTCTGGTACTACAGCCGCCGCAGCAGACCAGTATCCGCAACGTATTGCGGGCAAAAGTGGCGAATTGTTATGACGATAACGGGCAGGTGGAAGTCCAGCTTGAGATAGGCGGCAGAACGCTGTGGGCGCGAATAAGCCCGTGGGCCAGGGATGAGCTGAATATCAAGCCTGGCCTGTGGCTTTACGCGCAGGTGAAAAGCGTTTCTATCACCGCCTGACTATAGCAGGTGGGTGTAAATAAATTTGGCGATGCTATCGGTAGTGTTATCGCCGATCACAACGTCAGCGCGCGCTTTCACCGCCTCATCGGCGTTGCCCATCGCAACGCCGGTGCCTGCCGCCTCCAGCATACTGATGTCGTTGTAGTTATCGCCGAAAGCGATCACATTTTTCATTGACCCTCCCTGCGCTTCTATCCACTGGGTAAGGCGCTTGCCTTTACTGTTGCCTTTGCGCGCGATATCCACCTGATCGTGCCATGACCATTCGCACTCCAGGCCAAGCGCCTGTTCAACATGCTGACCGAACCGCTGTAGTCTGGGAATATCTTCATCGGTAAGCGCAAACTTCCACACGGCATTCACGTCGCGCGCCGCCTGCGCTAACGAAGAGACCTGTGTAAAGGTCGGACGTTGTTCCGGCGGCAAGGTCTGCGCCCACCGGGAGGTACGCACGACGTGGCCGGTTGGGTGTTCGTAAAGCATAGCGTCATCAACATACATCAGGCCGTGAATCTGATGCTCATCCAGTAAATCAATCAACTGCAACGCCTTATCCACGGGCATAGGATCGGCATCCAGGACAGTTTTAGCTTGATAATCATACAAATAGGTGCCGTTGCAGCAAATAGCAGGTGTTTCCAGCGCCAGCGCCTGATAAAAAGGATGAATAGCAACGTGATGGCGACCAGTGACAATGATAAGTTGAAAGCCCGCCTCTTTGGCGCGTGATAGCGCGTCAAGCGAGGAGGGGAGTAAGGTTTTATGCGGGGTTAATAACGTTCCGTCTAAATCGAGGGCAATCACGCGTGCAGTCATAATTTTTTCCAGATTAAGAGTAATAATTCCGTCTGTCGGCATGGTACACCGGGACGGTAAGCAGACAAAATTCTGCGTCTGAATTCAGCATTCGCCGTCAAAAGCGACTACGTTAAGCTGTGTCCTGTTATTGCAGCTACATGCCATATGCAAAGGAGTATTCATGAAACAAACAGTCTATACCGCCAGCCCTGAGAGTCAGCAAATTCACGTCTGGAGCCTGAACCACGAAGGGACGCTGACGCTGGTGCAGGTCGTGGATGTGCCCGGTCAGGTTCAGCCGATGGTGGTCAGTCCGGATAAACGCTACCTCTATGTCGGCGTGCGCCCGGAGTTTCGTGTCCTGGCGTATCGTATTGCGCCGGATGATGGCGCGCTGACGTTTGCCGCCGAATCCGCCCTGCCGGGTAGCCCGACCCATATTTCTACCGATCATCATGGTCGTTTTGTCTTTGTCGGATCGTATAACGCCGGTAATGTCAGCGTGACGCGCTTACAGGATGGCCTGCCGGTTGAGCTGGTGGATGTGGTGGAAGGGCTGGACGGCTGCCACTCGGCAAATATTACGCCTGATAACCGCACCCTGTGGGTGCCTGCGCTAAAACAGGATCGCATTTGTCTGTTTACGCTAAGCGATGACGGCCATCTGGTGGCCAAGGAGCCGGCGGAAGTGAATACGGTTGAAGGGGCAGGCCCGCGTCATATGGTCTTCCACCCGAATCGACAATATGCCTATTGCGTCAATGAACTGAACAGTTCGGTGGATGTCTGGCAGCTTAAAAATCCGCATGGCGAGATAGAGTGCGTACAAACGCTGGATATGATGCCCGCCGATTTTTCCGATACCCGTTGGGCGGCGGATATTCATATTACGCCGGATGGACGGCATCTGTATGCCTGTGACCGCACCGCCAGTCTGATTACCGTCTTTAGTGTCTCCGAAGACGGCAGCGTACTGAGCGTTGAAGGCTTCCAGCCGACGGAAGCCCAACCGCGCGGCTTTAATATCGACAATAGCGGAAAATACCTGATTGCTGCGGGTCAAAAATCACATCATATCGCGGTCTATGAAATTACGGGCACTCAGGGGTTGCTGACGGAAAAAGGCCGTTATGCCGTCGGCCAGGGGCCAATGTGGGTTGTAGTGAACGCGTACTAAAGCGCTGTGTGCCGGAGGGCGGCGGGCTGCCTGATTAATTTCAATAAACATCGCTTGCAGTAAAACCACGGGCCGCCACATCTGCTGCGGCGGCCCGTTTATAAGCCTGAACCGGAACGGCGATTACTGCTTAGGTTCCGCCACTACTTTACTGCCTACACCGCGGTTGTTGTATTCCCACATGCGGTTGTAGTTAGTGTCGTTCAGATTACGCTGCACCTCGTCTTTGTCATCCACGGTTCCCGTATTTCCGGCAAACGGACGTTTCGAGATGACCGCGTCGGCCCACGGTTTGGCAACGTTGAAGCCCTCGTTAATCACGCTGTCGCGGATCACGACCTGACCGTTGGTGTTGGCGTCGACATCCAGCGAGCGGCCAAGCTGCGCAATGCCATCGCCGGAGGCGTTAAAGCGGCTGTTGATCGCCAAAAAGCCATAGTAAATATTGGACAGCGTCGCCGGGGCGAAAACGTAGGCTTCCTGCTGTGTGCGGGAGTTGACGACCTGGAAGTTGGTGTTATCGAACACCACGGCGCCGCGTCCGGACACCATATCCACATCGCCTTCAATATAGCTGTTCGTCACCAGCGTACGCGGCTGACGATCGGTCTGCAGACGGTTCTGCACGCCGCTGTTGGTCACAAAGAAGGTGTTCTGGCGGCCAAGGATATTGACCTTGTTAATCTGGACTTTGTCGCCATCGGTACGCAGCGCCACCGCCGGATGGTTTCCGGCATCGACACTGTCGCCCAGCGTGTTCTCGATGGTCAGATTTTGTAGCTGCAGACCGTTATTCTGTGACCAGAACGCGGCAGAACACATCACACCGATCGTCGCGGCGTGTTTGCTTTGGCAGTTATCGAACATATACCAGGCGGGTTTACCAGGCATATATTTCCCGCCGGGATTCACCGCGCGGCGCCAGTCAGCGACGCTCATTTCACCATCAATCGCCATCCCAATTTTCACATCGATCGGTTTTTCACCGGTCCCGTACAGGGTCAGACTTCCCGGCGCGGCGGGAACATACACGGTCCCCTGATAGTCGCCCGGCATAATAGCAATGTACTGGCGTTTGTTCGTGCGTTTAACCATTGCCGCATCGACCGCGGCCTGAATCGAGGTGTGCGTAACGCCTGGCGTACCTGCCGGCCCCACCACAAAGTCAGGCTGTGCGGGCAGGGTAATCGGCGACGGCGACCACGGGGCGGTATTCGGCGTCAGGGAGGCAAAATAGCGCGCCGCAACGAAGTTTTTCGCTTCATTTGCCGACAGAATTGGGCGCGAGGCGGTGCCAGGCGCGGTTTGATCGGAAGGGATCTGATCGGGTGGCGTAGAGCTACAGGCGCTCAGCGTCACGCCAAAAGCCAGTGCCAGCGCCAGACGGGAAACCGATAATGTATTCACAGGTTGCTCCGGGCTTGAAAAAGTTAAATGACATCCATTGAAGCCTGCTTTTTTATACTAAGTTGAACGAAACGGGAAGGCGAAAAGGTAAAAAGTTCCTTTTCAGGCTGGAAACACCTGTAGCATCAGATAGTTTTATCACAATTAAGCAACAACTTTCGCGCTTTGAGTTGACAATCCGGAGCAGAAAGAAAATAAATGTCTATACAACTCATGACAGGCAAGAGAGCGACAGGAATGCGGCAACTTTTACCGGACGATACTGTCTGGCGAAACATCAGGCTGGCGACAATGGACCCGCAGCGGCAAGTCCCGTACGGGCTGGTGGATAACCAGGCGCTGATTGTACGCGAAGGGCATATTTGCGATATCGTGCCAGAGACGCAGCTTCCTGTCAGTGGGGACAATATCCATGATATGCAGGGACGACTGGTAACCCCGGGACTTATCGATTGCCACACGCATCTGGTGTTTGCCGGTAACCGCGCCGCAGAGTGGGAACAGCGGCTTAACGGCGCGTCATACCAGCATATTAGCGCTCAGGGCGGCGGCATTAACGCGACGGTATCAGCAACCCGCGCCTGTGCAGAAGAGACGCTCTACCTGCTGGCGCGCGAACGCATGATGCGCCTTGCCAGCGAAGGCGTTACGCTGCTGGAGATTAAATCCGGCTATGGTCTGGAGCTGGCGACAGAAGAAAAGCTGTTGCGCGTTGCTGCAAAACTTGCCGCCGAAAACGCTATCGATATTAGCCCCACGCTACTTGCCGCTCATGCTACGCCAGCGGAGTATCGTGACGACCCGGACGGCTACATCACTTTGGTCTGCGAGACGATGATTCCGCAGCTCTGGCAAAAAGGGTTATTTGATGCGGTAGACCTCTTTTGCGAGAGCGTCGGCTTTAATGTGGCGCAGAGTGAGCGCGTATTGCAGACGGCGAAGGCGTTAGGTATTCCCGTTAAAGGCCATGTTGAGCAGCTTTCGCTGTTGGGCGGCGCGCAGCTGGTGAGTCGTTATCAGGGTTTATCGGCGGATCATATCGAATATCTTGATGAAGCGGGCGTCGCGGCGATGCGTGACGGCGGTACTGTTGGCGTGTTGTTGCCCGGCGCGTTTTATTTTCTGCGCGAGACGCAGCGCCCGCCGGTGGAACTGCTGCGCCGCTATCAGGTGCCTGTCGCCGTCGCCAGCGATTTCAATCCTGGCACCAGCCCGTTTTGCAGTTTGCATCTGGCGATGAATATGGCCTGCGTACAGTTTGGTCTGACGCCGGAAGAGGCATGGGCGGGCGTTACGCGCCATGCCGCTCGCGCGCTGGGAAGACAGGCGACGCATGGGCAGATCAGGGCCGGCTACCGGGCGGATTTTGTGGTGTGGGATGCTGAACAGCCGGTAGAGATTGTGTATGAGCCGGGGCGTAACCCTTTATATCAGCGGGTATACAGAGGACAAATCTCATGACGCAATGGTATCCGGCTTCTCCGGCGCTCTGGCAGGGGCGCGATGACAGTATAGAAGCGCCGGATGCGCGGCGTCTGTTTCAGACCGTCACGCGCAGCGAGACCTTTTCCCCCGAAAACTGGCAGCAAAAGATCGCGTTAATGGGATTTGCCTGCGACGAGGGGGTAAAACGCAATTCAGGCCGTCCCGGCGCGGCAGGCGCCCCGGACGCGTTGCGTAAAGCGCTGGCGAATATGGCCAGCCACCAGGGACATGAACGGCTGGTGGATTTAGGCAATTGGGTTGCGCCGACTCCCGATCTGGAAGGCGCGCAGCAGGCCTTGCGCGATGCGGTAAGCCGCTGTCTGCGGGCCGGGATGCGCACGCTGGTACTGGGCGGCGGGCATGAAACCGCGTTTGGACACGGCGCGGGGGTGCTGGACGCGTTTGCGCAGGAAAGCGTAGGGATCATTAATCTTGATGCGCATCTGGATCTCCGTCAGACCGACCGGGCAACATCCGGGACGCCGTTTCGTCAACTGGCGCAGCTATGCGACGCGCAGAGCCGCGCGTTTCATTATGCCTGTTTCGGCGTGAGCCGTGCGGCAAATACGCAGGCGTTGTGGCGGGAAGCGCAGTGGCGGAATGTTACCGTGGTGGAGGATCTTGACTGCCATGACGCGCTGGCGCAGATGACGCAGTTTATCGACAAGGTGGATAAAATTTATCTGACTATCGATCTCGACGTATTGCCTGTCTGGGAAATGCCGGCCGTCTCCGCTCCCGCAGCGCTGGGCGTGCCGCTGATACAGGTTCTGCGTTTAATTGAGCCGGTTTGCCGCAGCGGAAAATTACAGGCGGCGGATCTGGTTGAGTTTAATCCACGCTTTGATGACGATGGCGCAGCGGCGCGCGTGGCGGCGCGGCTTGGCTGGCAAATCGCGCACTGGTGGCGTTAATCTGTCATCCGGAAAACACTCTCCGCATAAGGAAGGCTTCACGCATGTATTCATCCCGCTCCCGTTCTGCGCCTGCGCCTTTTTACGAAACGGTGAAACAGGACATCTGTAAAAAAATAGCCGGCGGCGTCTGGCAGCCGCACGATCGCATTCCGTCGGAAGCTGAACTGGTCGCCCAGTATGGCTTTAGCCGAATGACCATCAACCGGGCGCTGCGTGAGCTGACGGATGAAGGGTGGCTGGTGCGTTTACAGGGCGTGGGGACGTTTGTCGCCGAACCAAAAGGCCAGTCCGCGCTGTTTGAAGTCCGCAGTATCGCCGAGGAGATTGCCGCCCGCCGTCATCAGCATCGTTGTGAGGTGCTCACGCTGGAGCGCGTGCGGGCAAACGCCATCCAGGCCAGCGCTCTCAACGTCAATGAGAGCGATGTCATTTTCCATTCCATCATGGTGCATTATGAAAACGATCTGCCGGTACAAATTGAAGATCGCTGCGTGAATGCGGATATTGCCGTGGATTACCTGACGCAGGATTACCGTCAGACCACGCCGCACGCTTATTTGTCGCGGATCGCGCCGCTAACGGAAGGGGAACATATTGTGGAGGCGGTGCGCGCCACGGCGCAAGAGTGCGCGTGGTTAACTATCAAAGAGCATGAGCCTTGTCTGCTCATTCGTCGTACAACCTGGTCCGCGTCGCGGATTGTTTCTCACGCCCGCTTACTTTTCCCCGGGTCGCGCTACCAGCTACAGGGACGATTTATCTCCTGAGCGGACTGCTGCCGGAAAACGTGATTGCTGACACAATATAACAAAATTGTATCATTTTTGTTAATTCTATTCTTGTGCTTACTTGTATAGACAAGTATATGTCTGATTCTTATCTGTGGGTCTGCGGCGGTGCCTGATAGTGGCGTTTTAGCGTTATTTGGCGATGGCAGACCGATAATAATGAGGAGTCATTGCTATGCCTGAAAGCAAGTATCGTCAGCAGACTATCCGCGCGCCCAGAGGCACGGTATTAACGGCGAAAAGCTGGCTGACAGAAGCCCCGCTGCGGATGTTAATGAATAATCTCGATCCTGACGTGGCGGAAAATCCGCATGAGCTGGTGGTCTACGGCGGGATTGGTCGCGCCGCGCGCAACTGGGAATGCTATGACGCTATTGTTGATGCGCTCACCAGGCTGGAGGCGGACGAAACGTTGCTTATTCAGTCTGGCAAACCGGTCGGCGTATTTAAAACGCACGACAACGCGCCGCGGGTATTAATCGCCAACTCCAACCTGGTTCCCCACTGGGCGACATGGGAACACTTTAACGAACTGGATGCGAAAGGGCTGGCGATGTACGGTCAAATGACGGCCGGAAGCTGGATCTATATCGGCAGCCAGGGAATCGTGCAGGGAACATACGAAACCTTTGTCGAGGCGGGGCGTCAGCACTATAACGGCACGCTGGCGGGACGCTGGGTGCTGACTGCCGGGCTGGGCGGCATGGGCGGCGCGCAACCGCTAGCCGCGACGCTGGCCGGAGCGTGTTCGCTGACGATTGAATGCCAGCAAAGCCGTATCGATTTTCGTCTGCGTACTCGTTACGTGGATGAGCAGGCCGCCACGCTGGATGACGCGCTGGCCCGCATTACGCGCTACACCCGCGAGGGGAAAGCCGTGTCCGTCGCCCTGTGCGCGAACGCGGCGGATATCCTGCCGGAACTGGTTAATCGCGGCGTGCGCCCGGACCTGGTGACCGATCAGACCAGCGCCCACGATCCGCTACATGGCTATTTACCCTCCGGCTGGCGCTGGGAGGAGTATCAGAAAAACGCGCAATCCGATCCCCACGGGACGATGCAGGCAGCGAAACGTTCCATGGCGGCGCATGTTCGGGCGATGCTGGCGTTCAGTAAAATGGGCGTGCCGACCTTTGACTATGGCAACAATATTCGCCAGATGGCGAAAGAGATGGGGGTGGAAAACGCCTTTGATTTTCCGGGATTTGTGCCAGCCTATATTCGTCCGCTGTTCTGTCGTGGCATCGGGCCGTTTCGCTGGGTGGCGCTGTCCGGCGATCCGCAGGATATCTATAAAACCGATGCCAAAGTCAAAGAGATAGTGGCTGAGGATAAACATCTGCATCACTGGCTGGATATGGCGCGCGAGCGCATTCATTTTCAGGGGCTACCGGCGCGTATCTGCTGGGTAGGCCTGGAGTGGCGGCAAAAACTGGGGCTGGCGTTCAACGAAATGGTGCGTTGCGGCGAGGTATCCGCGCCCATTGTGATTGGCCGCGATCACCTGGATTCCGGTTCTGTCGCCAGCCCTAACCGTGAAACCGAAGCGATGCGCGACGGCTCCGACGCGGTTTCCGACTGGCCGCTGTTAAATGCGTTGCTGAATACCGCCAGCGGGGCGACATGGGTATCGCTCCATCATGGCGGCGGAGTGGGGATGGGTTTTTCGCAACACGCCGGTATGGTGATTGTCTGTGATGGCACTGACGAGGCCGCCGCGCGTATTCGCCGCGTGTTACACAACGATCCGGCGACGGGCGTCATGCGCCATGCCGATGCCGGATATGATCTCGCGGTGGAATGCGCTGTTGAGCAAGGTCTGAATTTACCGATGGTTGCGGCGACGCAGGGGAAAGGCTGATATGAACACCATGACACTCACTCCGGGGCAGTTAAGCCTCTCTCAACTGTACGATGTCTGGCGTCATCCGGTACAGCTTCGGCTGGACGCCAGCGCCATTGACGGTATTAACGCCAGCGTCGCGTGCGTCAATGATATCGTTGCCGAAGGGCGTACCGCCTACGGCATCAACACCGGTTTCGGCCTGCTGGCGCAGACGCGCATCGCTGATGAAGACTTGCAAAATCTACAGCGATCGTTGGTGCTGTCTCACGCCGCGGGCGTAGGCGACCCACTGGATGACGCGATGGTGCGTCTGATTATGGTATTGAAAATCAATAGCCTGGCGCGCGGGTTTTCCGGGATTCGGTTGAGCGTGATAGAGGCGCTCATCGCTCTGGTGAATGCCGGCGTGTATCCGCTGATTCCGGCAAAAGGCTCGGTTGGCGCGTCGGGCGACTTAGCGCCGCTGGCGCATCTGTCGCTGACGCTGCTTGGCGAAGGAAAAGCGCGCTGGCAGGGCGAATGGCTTCCGGCACAGACGGCGCTAAAAAAGGCCGGACTGGAGCCTGTCGCGCTGGCGGCCAAAGAGGGGCTGGCGCTGCTTAACGGCACCCAGGCGTCAACGGCCTTCGCGCTGCGCGGTTTGTTTGAGGCACAGGAGTTATTTGCCTCCGCCGTCGTCTGCGGCGCGCTGACCACCGAAGCCGTACTGGGATCGCGCCGTCCTTTTGATGCGCGCATTCATGCCGCGCGCGGACAACAGGGGCAAATTGACGCCGCGCGGTTGTTCCGGCATCTGCTGACCGATACCAGCGCCATTGCTGAATCACATCACCACTGTCATAAAGTTCAGGACCCGTATTCCCTTCGCTGCCAGCCGCAGGTAATGGGCGCTTGTCTGACCCAGTTACGTCAGACGAAAGAGGTACTGCTGGCTGAGGCCAACGCGGTGTCCGATAATCCGCTGGTCTTTGCCGATGCGGGGGAGGTGATCTCCGGCGGTAACTTCCATGCTGAACCGGTTGCCATGGCGGCGGATAATCTGGCGCTGGCGATAGCGGAAATCGGCGCGCTATCGGAGCGGCGCATCGCGCTGATGATGGATAAACATATGTCGCAGTTACCGCCGTTCCTGGTGAAAAATGGCGGCGTTAATTCCGGTTTTATGATTGCCCAGGTCACCGCCGCAGCGCTCGCCAGCGAGAATAAAGCGCTGGCGCACCCGCACAGCGTGGATAGCCTGCCGACCTCGGCGAATCAGGAAGATCATGTCTCAATGGCCCCGGCGGCAGGACGGCGACTCTGGGAAATGGCGGCGAATACCCGCGGCATCATTGCCGTGGAGTGGCTGGCGGCCTGTCAGGGGATAGATTTACGGGAAGGGTTAACCTCCAGCTCGTTACTGGAACAGGCGCGGCAGACACTGCGCGAGCGGGTGGCGCACTATACGCAGGATCGTTTTTTCGCACCCGATATTGAGTGTGCGACGACGCTGCTGGCGCAAGGCGCGTTACAGCGTCTGGTGCCGGACTTTATGTGAATGCTGCCGGATGGCGCGGCGCGTATTCGGCTTACCCAACCCGTTGGCAGGGTAAGACGTTTACGCCGCCATCCGGCACAGCGTTTAACTGAACATCGCCGTGATCGAGGCGCTGGCGAGCGAATGGAAATGCACGTTAAAGCCGACCATCGCGCCGCTGGCGTCTTCATCAACGTCAAGACGCTCGACGTCCAGCGCGTGAACCGTAAAGATATAGCGGTGCGTTTCCCCTTTAGGCGGCGCCGCGCCGCCGTAGCCCGCTTTACCGAAATCGGTACGCGTCTGAATGACGCCGTCTGGTACGGCCACCAGGCCTGAGCCGAACCCCTGGGTCAGTACGCGCGTATCCGCCGGGAGGTTCACCACCACCCAGTGCCACCAGCCGGAGCCGGTCGGCGCGTCGGGATCGTAACAGGTCACGACAAAACTTTTGGTGCCCATCGGCACGTCGTCCCAGGCCAGATGCGGCGAAATATTATCGCCATCATAGCCCATACCGTTAAAAACGTGGCGATGAGGAAGTTTATCTCCATCGCGCAAATCGTTGCTGATAAGTTTCATGCGCTCTCCTTTTGACTCACCAGAAGTGTAGCCAGAAGCAGCATCGCTTACCGCTGATTAATGGCTAAAAAATGTTTCATTGTGTACCGTGTCATTGACCGCTTGGGTCAAACGGCGCAGTTGATCCGGACGAATAATGTAGGGCGGCATCAGGTAGATTAGCTTGCCGAACGGCCTGATCCAGACGCCTTGCCCGACGAAGAAGCGTTGAAGCGCCGCCATATTGACCGTGTGCGTGGTTTCAACCACCCCAATCGCGCCCAACACCCGCACATCCGCCACCCAGGGCGAACTTTGCGCGGGGGCTAACTCAGCGCGTAACTGAGACTCGATAGACGCCACCTGCTGACGCCATTCGCCGCTTTCCAGCAGCGTCAGGCTGGCGCAGGCGACGGCGCAGGCCAGCGGATTCCCCATAAACGTCGGGCCATGCATAAAACACCCCGCCTCGCCGTTGCTAATAGTCTCTGCAACCTGGCGTGTCGTGAGCGTTGCCGAGAGGGTCATGGTGCCGCCGGTTAACGCTTTGCCGAGACACAGAATATCCGGTGCGATCCCGGCATGCTCGCAGGCGAACAGTTTGCCGGTACGGCCAAACCCGGTGGCTATTTCATCGGCAATCAGCAGAATGCCTTCGCGATCGCACATGTTACGAATACGCCTGAGCCATTGTGGATGATATATGCGCATCCCGCCCGCGCCCTGAACGATAGGTTCCAGAATCACGGCGGCTATTTCATGGCGATGCGCGGCCATCAGGCGAGCAAATGGCGCGATGTCGCTTTCATCCCATTCGCCATCCATCCGACTTTGCGGTGCCGGCGCGAACAGATTTTCCGGCAGATAGCCTTTCCACAAGCTGTGCATGGAGTTATCCGGATCGCACACCGACATCGCGCCGAACGTGTCGCCATGATAACCGTGGCGAAACGTCAGAAAACGCTGACGCGATTCGCCCCGCGCCTGCCAGTATTGCAGCGCCATCTTCATGGCCACTTCCACCGACACCGAACCGGAGTCGGCCAGAAAGACACACTCCAGCGGCTCAGGCGTTATCGCGACCAGCTTACGGCACAGATTCACCGCAGGTTGATGGGTTATGCCGCCGAACATGACATGCGACATGGCGTCAATTTGCGCTTTCATCGCCGCATTCAATTGCGGGTGGTTATAACCATGAATGGCCGCCCACCAGGAGGACATCCCCTCAATCAGGCGTTCGCCCGAGGCGAGAACCAGCTCGCAGCCTTCGGCCCGCTCAACGGGATATACCGGCAGCGGCGAGGTCATGGAAGTGTAAGGATGCCAAATATGGCGTTTATCGAAGGCCAGATCGTCCGTTGTCATAATCGACTTGTAAACCAAATTAAAAAGATTTAGGTTTACGAGTCTACACCATATCAAAAACAAACAACATATTTTGGAGAAGCCCGATGGCTCGCCACCCACGCTGGACACTGTCGCAAGTAACCGAATTATTTGAAAAACCACTGCTGGAATTGCTGTTTGAAGCGCAGCAAATTCATCGCCAGCATTTCGATCCGCAGCAGGTACAGGTTAGTACGCTGCTGTCGATCAAAACCGGCGCCTGCCCGGAGGATTGTAAATACTGCCCGCAGAGCTCGCGCTATAAAACCGGGCTGGAAGCCGAGCGTTTAATGGAAGTAGAGCAGGTACTGGACTCCGCCCGTAAAGCGAAAAACGCCGGTTCGACCCGCTTCTGTATGGGGGCGGCCTGGAAGAATCCGCATGAACGCGATATGCCTTATCTGGAGCAGATTGTACAGGGCGTCAAAGCGATGGGGCTGGAAACCTGTATGACGCTAGGCATGTTGAACGAGAGCCAGGCGCAGCGTCTGGCTAACGCCGGGCTGGATTACTACAACCACAACCTCGATACCTCGCCGGAGTTTTACGGCAATATCATCACTACCCGTACCTATCAGGAGCGCCTCGACACGCTGGAAAAAGTCCGTGAAGCAGGGATTAAAGTATGCTCCGGCGGCATTGTGGGTCTGGGCGAAACGGTTACCGATCGCGCCGGACTGTTGTTGCAGTTGGCGAACCTGCCGACGCCGCCGGAAAGCGTGCCAATCAACATGCTGGTGAAGGTAAAAGGCACGCCGCTTGCGGATAACGATGACGTGGATGCATTTGATTTTATTCGTACTATCGCCGTAGCGCGCATCATGATGCCGACCTCATACGTGCGTCTTTCCGCAGGACGTGAACAGATGAACGAGCAGACCCAGGCGATGTGCTTTATGGCCGGGGCGAACTCGATTTTCTATGGCTGCAAATTGTTAACTACGCCAAATCCGGCAGAGGACAAGGATCTGCAGTTATTCCGTAAGCTGGGGCTGAATCCGCAGCAGACCAGGGTGCTGGCGGGCGATAACGAGCAGCAGCAACGTCTGGAGCAGACGCTGATGACGCCTGACACCGATGATTATTACAACGCGGCAGCCTTATGAGTTGGCAACAACGCGTCGACGATGCGCTGACGGCGCGTCGGGCGACGGATACATTGCGCCGCCGCTATGTGGTGTCGCAGGGCGCCGGACGCTGGCTGGTAGCGAACGGGCGACAGTATCTTAACTTCTCCAGCAATGATTACCTCGGCTTAAGTCAACACCCGCAGATTATTCGCGCCTGGCAACAGGCAGCGATACGTTTTGGCGTCGGCAGCGGCGGGTCGGGTCATATCAGCGGTTATTCCGTGGCGCACCAGGCGTTAGAGGAGGAACTGGCGCAATGGTTAGGATATCCACGCGCGCTGCTGTTTATCTCTGGCTTTGCGGCGAATCAGGCGGTCATTACCGCCTTAATGAAAAAAAATGACCGGATTGTGGCCGACAGGTTGAGTCATGCTTCCCTGCTGGAGGCCGCCAATCTGAGTCCGGCGCAGCTTCGCCGCTTTATCCATAACGATACGCAGCATCTGTCGCGTTTACTGCAATCGCCCTGCGTGGGCCAGCAACTGGTGGTGACAGAAGGTGTATACAGCATGGACGGCGACAGCGCGCCGCTGGCGGAAATCCAGCACATTGCCCGCAGGCATCATGCCTGGCTGTTGGTTGATGATGCGCACGGCATCGGCGTGACTGGCGATGAGGGGCGGGGCACCTGCTGGCAACGGGGGGTGAAGCCTGAGTTGCTGGTGGTGACTTTCGGTAAGGGGTTTGGCGTCAGCGGCGCAGCGGTGCTCTGCTCGGAAAGCGTCGCGGATTATCTGCTGCAATTCGCCCGTCATCTGGTTTACAGCACCAGTATGCCGCCCGCCCAGGCGCAGGCGTTAAGCGCCTCGCTGGCGGTGATCCGTAGCGATGAAGGTCGTGAACGGCGCGAAAAACTCGCCGCTCTGGTTCAGCGCTTTCGGGCCGGCGTTAACGCGTCCCGGTTTACGCTACTGAATGCCCATAGCGCCATCCAGCCGTTAATCGTGGGCGATAACAGCCGTACATTGCGCCTGGCGGAGGCGCTGCGTCAACAAGGATGCTGGGCGACGGCGATTCGTCCGCCGACGGTGCCTGTCGGTACGGCGCGCCTGCGCTTAACGTTAACGCAGGCGCATGAAGCATGCGATATAGACCGTCTGCTGGAGGTGCTGCATGGCGCAGGTGAATAAGCAGGCTATTGCGGCGGCGTTTGGCCGGGCCGCATCGCAATATGAACAGCACGCCTCTTTGCAGCAACACAGCGCGGATGCGCTGCTGACGCTGTTGACAGGCCGCCAGTTTGCCAGTGTGTTGGACGCAGGCTGCGGCCCCGGACGTATGAGTCGTTACTGGCGAGAGCGGGGGAGCGAAGTGACCGCCCTGGATCTTTCGCTGCCGATGCTGCAACAGGCGCGCGATCGTCAGGCGGCGCATCACTATTTGCTGGCGGATATCGAAGCGATTCCCCATGACGTCGAAGTTTTTGACCTGGCCTGGAGCAACCTGGCGGTCCAGTGGTGTGGTGATTTACGTGATGCGTTGAGCGAGTTGTATCGGGTTGTACGGCCCGGCGGCGTGGTGGCGTTTACCACCTTGTGCCAGGGGTCGTTGCCGGAACTGCGTCAGGCATGGCAGGCCGTCGATAATCGCGCTCACGCGAATAGCTTTTTGCCGGAAGAGGCCATTGACCACGCGCTGCGCGGCTGGCGGGTGTCTCGTCATACTCAGGCGATGACATTGTGGTTTGAGGATGCCCTGAGCGCGATGCGCTCGCTTAAAGGCATTGGCGCCACCCATCTTCATGAAGGGCGGGAGTCGGATGTATTAACCCGCGCCCGGCTTAGACAGATTCAACTGGCATGGCCGCAGCGGCAGGGGAAATATCCGCTGACGTACCATCTTTTTATGGGAGTGATTGAACGTGACTAAACGCTATTTTGTGACCGGTACTGATACTGAAGTCGGTAAAACGGTTGCCAGTTGCGCCTTATTGCAGGCCGCAACGCAGTTAGGTTATCAAACCGTAGGCTATAAGCCCGTCGCTTCCGGCAGCGAAATGACAACCGACGGGCTACGCAATAGCGATGCCCTGGCCTTGCAGCGTAACAGCAGCCTGCCGCAACCTTATTCCGCTATCAATCCTTATACTTTTGCCGAGCCTACCTCTCCCCACATCGTTAGCGCCGACGAAGGCCGGGCGATAGACGCGGCGGTGTTATCACGCGGATTGCGAACGCTGGAGGCGCAGGCAGACTGGGTGTTGACAGAAGGGGCGGGCGGCTGGTTTACACCGCTCTCTGCCACGCTGACGTTTGCCGACTGGGTACAGACGGAACAGCTGCCGGTGATTCTGGTTGTTGGCGTCAAGCTGGGCTGTATTAATCACGCCATGCTGACGGCGCTGGCGGTAGAACAGGCCGGATTACCGCTTGTCGGATGGATAGCCAACGACGTACAGCCGCCAGGCGCGCGTCATGGTGAATATCTCGCGACGCTTCGCCGCGTCATACCGGCCCCGCTATTAGGGGAAATCCCGTGGCTGGGCGTTTCTCCATCGCAGGCGGCGACAGGACAGTATCTGGACCTTAGCCCCCTGGAACGCGCCTGACCGCGCTTAAAAACCGCCTTCTTGCAGGATCAGACGATCCTGCTGTTCTTTCGCCAGCCCCTCCTGACGTCGCCAGGCTAAAAATGTGCAAAATGTGAGCGTCTACGCCTCAATTTTTCCCTTCTCGTTAGCCAATAATCTGCCAAAAATAGCGATAATTTTTTTTTATCGCCCGGCGAAAACGTCAGGGGCTGATTTTGCCAGGCGGCAGGGGATACGGGCTGGAAGCAGTTATCCACTATTCCTGTGGATAACCTTGTGTATTAGAGTTAGAAAACACAACGTAAGCGAGAGGCGACGCGGCCTGCGACTAAATTGGCGCGAAAGACGGCTTGAGAAAATATCCCTTTTCAGACAGCAAGTTATATAAAATCAATGGTTGTAAAGGAAGGGGGATACGTTGACATAAAACTTTCATCATCCGACTTGACAAATGTTAAAAAAGACTCTGGTCTGGGGATAACCAGCACACTGCTGGAATTTTACCCCGCGACTGTCTATGTTTTACCTCTAAATAGCGTGTGGTATCTGCCGATAGCCATTATACACTGGAGTGTTACTGTTTTTTCATCCAGTATTTTTTATTGGCAATATTCACCGTCGAGAGTAAAATTACACCCCTGCCCGCTCACTCCTTCAGGTAGCCGCTCATGAGTAAACCGTTCAAACTGAATTCCGCTTTTAAACCTTCTGGCGATCAGCCGGACGCTATACGTCGTCTGGAAGAGGGGCTGGAGGACGGGCTGGCGCATCAGACGTTATTGGGCGTGACCGGCTCCGGGAAGACATTCACCATAGCCAACGTCATTGCGGACTTGCAGCGGCCAACGATGGTGCTTGCGCCCAATAAAACCCTGGCGGCGCAGCTCTACGGCGAAATGAAAGAGTTTTTCCCGGAAAACGCGGTGGAGTATTTCGTCTCCTACTATGACTACTATCAGCCGGAAGCGTATGTGCCAAGTTCGGATACGTTTATCGAAAAAGACGCTTCGGTAAACGAACATATTGAGCAGATGCGGTTGTCGGCAACGAAAGCGTTGCTTGAGCGACGCGATGTCGTGGTGGTGGCTTCCGTGTCCGCGATTTACGGTCTGGGCGATCCGGATCTCTACCTGAAAATGATGCTGCATCTGACGGTGGGAATGCTGATTGACCAGCGCGCGATTTTGCGTCGGCTGGCGGAATTGCAATACACCCGTAACGATCAAGCTTTTCAGCGTGGTACCTTTCGCGTGCGCGGCGAAGTGATCGACATCTTCCCGGCTGAATCTGACGACATCGCGCTACGCGTTGAGCTGTTTGATGAAGAAGTGGAACGCCTGTCGCTGTTCGACCCGTTAACCGGGCAGGTAGAGTCAACGGTGCCACGTTATACTATCTATCCCAAAACGCACTACGTGACGCCGCGCGAGCGTATTCTGCAGGCGATGGAAGAGATAAAAGATGAGCTGGCGGACAGGCGTAAGGTTTTGCTGGCAAATAATAAGCTGCTTGAAGAGCAGCGATTAAGCCAGCGCACGCAGTTCGATTTAGAGATGATGAACGAGCTGGGCTACTGCTCAGGCATTGAAAACTATTCCCGCTTTCTGTCGGGCCGCGGGCCGGGCGAACCGCCGCCAACCTTGTTCGATTATCTGCCCGCCGACGGACTGCTGGTGGTGGATGAGTCTCATGTCACCATCCCGCAGATAGGCGGCATGTACCGCGGCGACCGGGCGCGCAAAGAGACGCTGGTCGAGTATGGCTTCCGTCTGCCTTCGGCGCTGGATAACCGTCCGCTGAAGTTTGAGGAGTTTGAAGCCTTAGCGCCGCAAACTATCTATGTTTCCGCCACGCCCGGCAACTATGAGCTGGAAAAATCTGGTGATGAGGTGGTGGATCAGGTCGTGCGACCGACCGGGCTGCTGGACCCGATTATTGAAGTGCGTCCGGTGGCGACCCAGGTGGACGATCTGCTGTCCGAAATTCGTCAGCGTGCGGCCATTAATGAGCGTGTCCTTGTCACTACGCTCACCAAACGGATGGCGGAAGATTTGACCGAATATCTGGAAGAGCACGGCGAGCGCGTGCGTTACCTGCACTCAGATATTGATACCGTGGAGCGCATGGAAATCATCCGCGATTTGCGTCTGGGCGAGTTTGACGTTCTGGTGGGGATTAACCTGCTGCGCGAAGGGCTGGATATGCCGGAAGTCTCGCTGGTGGCGATTCTGGACGCCGATAAAGAGGGCTTCCTGCGCTCCGAGCGCTCCCTGATTCAGACCATAGGGCGCGCGGCGCGTAACGTTAACGGTAAAGCGATTCTGTATGGCGATAAAATCACGCCGTCAATGGCAAAGGCGATTGGCGAAACCGAGCGACGTCGCGAGAAGCAGCAGAAGTACAACGAAGAGCACGGTATCACTCCGCAGGGGCTGAACAAAAAAGTGGTCGACATCCTGGCGCTGGGGCAGAACATTGCGAAAACCAAAGCGAAGGGGAAAGGCAAGGGCCGTTCTACGGCAAAAGCCGGAATTGTCGAACTGGATATGACGCCGAAAGCGTTGCAGCAGAAAATTCATGAACTGGAAGGGCAAATGATGCAGCACGCGCAAAATCTGGAGTTTGAAGAAGCCGCGCAAATTCGCGACCAGTTGCACCAGTTACGCGAGTTGTTTATCGCGGCGTCCTGACAATGTGTCGATCGCCAGCGAGTCATCGTTACCATGGCTCGCTTTTGAGAATTTCAGTGCAATAGTCAGGGCTAAGTCAGTCAGGAATGAAAAACAGTGACAGGCTTTGACTAACGAGATTGTCGAAAAAGTCAAAACATCAATGAGTTAGCTAGTTTAATCACAACTGAAGAAAATTAGCGTTGAGGCTGAACCCAACGCTAATTTTCCCTCTCTCCTCGGCTATGAAAAAAACGCCCCGTATTATCGGTATAGCTATCCTTATGATCGTCATTTTAATCTTATGTGAGTTCGTTGAAATCGTGTCATGGCAACAGATAACATCATCCTACGTAAAAAAAGAGGTGATGGAAGCGTGAGCATTTATAAGTCAAGCGCTGCAAATACTGAATGATTTGTCCGAAATAATGACGACTATGACCTCTTATTTAAAGTTGAGAATATCCTTATCTGTTACTTTAGGTTACGTTCAGATCAGGTAGGGAAAATATGTTTAATATTACTAATATACAACCTACGGCAAGGCATCAAAGTATTAGCAATGAGGCATCAACAGAGGTGCCTTTAAAAGAAGAGATATGGAATAAAATAAGTGCCTTTTTCTCTTCAGAACATCAGGTTGAAGCACAAAGCTGCATCGCTTATCTTTGTCATCCACCTGAAACCGCCTCGCCAGAAGAGATCAAAAGCAAGTTTGAATGTTTAAGGACGTTAGCTTTCCCGGCGTATGCGGATAATATTCTGTATAGTAGAGGAGGGGCAGACCAATACTGTATTTTGAGTGAAAATAGTCAGGAAATTCTGTCTATAGTTTTTAATACAGAGGGCTATACCGTTGAGGGAGGGGGAAAGTCAGTCACCTATACCCGTGTGACAGAAAGCGAGCAGGCGAGTAGCGCTTCTGGCTCCAAAGATGCTGTGAATTATGAGTTAAACTGGTCTGAGTGGGTAAAAGCGGCGCCAGCGGAAGAGGCAGCAAATCGTGAAAAAGCCGTACAACGGATGCGTGACTGCCTGAAAAATAATAAGACGGAACTCCGTCTGAAAATATTAGGACTTACCACTATACCCGCCTGTATTCCTGAGCAGATAACTACTCTGATACTCGATAACAATGAACTGAAAAGTTTGCCGGAAAATTTACAGGGAAATATAAAGACCCTGTATGCCAGCTGTAATCAGCTAACCAGTATCCCTGCCTCGTTACCGGATACCATACAGGAAATGGAGCTGAGCATTAACCGTATTACTGAATTGCCGGAACGTTTGCCTTCAGCGCTTCAATCGCTGGATCTTTTCCATAATAAAATTAGTTTTTTACCTGAAAATCTACCTGAGGAACTTCGGTACCTGAGCGTTTATGATAACCGCATAAGGACATTGCCAGAACATCTTCCGTCAGGGATTATCCGTTTGAATGTGCAGAGTAATTCGTTAACCGCTCTGCCTGAAACATTGCCGCCGGGCCTGAAGAATCTGGAGGCCGGCGAAAATGCCTTAACCAGTCTGCCCGCATCGTTACCACCAGAATTACAGTTCCTGGATGTAAGTAAAAATCAGATTACTGTTCTGCCTGAAACACTACCTCCCACGATAACAACGCTGGACGTTTCCCGTAACGCATTGAGTAATCTTCCGGAAAACCTCCCGGCAGCATTACAAATAATGCAGGCCTCTCGCAATCGCCTGGTCCGTCTCCCGGAGTCGTTACCCCATTTTCGTGGTGAAGGACCTCGACCTACAAGAATAATCGTAGAACATAATCCTTTTTCAGAACGAACAATACAGAATATGCAGCGGCTAATGTCCTCTGCGGGTTATCAGGGACCCGAGGTATTTTTCGCCATGGGCGACTTTTCAACTGTTCGGGTAACTCGACCACTGCATCAAGCTGTCCGGTGGTGGCTAACCAATCTCGAGGAGGAAGACGTCAACCAATGGCGGGCGTTTGAGACGGAAGTAAACGCGGCAGCCTTCAGCATGTTTCTGGATCGTCTTAGCGATACGCAGAACACCCGACACCCGGATTTTAAGGAACAAGTCTCCGCCTGGCTAATGCGCCTGGCTGATGATGGCGCACTAAGAGAAACCGCATTTTTTATAGCGATGGATGCAACGATAAGCTGTGAAGATCGGGTCACACTGGCATACCACCAAATGCAGGAAGCGACGTTGGTTCATGATGCTGAAAGAGGCGCCTTTGATAGCCACTTAGCGGAACTGATTATGGCGGGGCGTGAAATTTTTCGGCTGGAGCAAATAGAATCGCTCGCCAGAGAAAAGGTAAAACGGCTGTTTTTTATTGACGAAGTCGAAGTATACCTGGGTTTTCAGAATCAGTTACGAGAGTCGCTGTCGCTGACAACAATGACCCAGGATATGCGGTTCTATAACGTTTCGGGTATTACTGAGTCTGACCTGGACGATGCGGAAATAAGGATAAAAATTGCTGAAAATAGGGATTTTCACAAATGGTTTGCGCTGTGGGGGCCGTGGCATAAAGTGCTGGAGCGTATAGCGCCAGAAGAGTGGCGTGAAATGATGGACAAAAGGGCTGAGTGTATTGAAACGGATGAGTATCAGAGCCGGGTCAATGCTGAACTGGAAGCGTTAAGAATAGCAGACGACTCTGACGCAGAGCGTGCTATTGGGAAAAAAATAATGGAAGAAATTAATCAGTCACTCTGTACTGAGCTCATGGAGAATATATTGCTGAAAAAAGAGGTGAGCTCGCTCATGAGCGCCTACTGGCGGTAGCTGAACGCAGTTTATCAGAAGGGGGAGAGAGCCTGTTTACCCTTCGGTGTAAACAGGCTTCTGATAAGCGCAGCGTCGTCGGTAAACGGGCTTAACCCAACGCCTGTAGCGCTTTTTCCAGCGCATTATGTAATAACTGACGATCGTGGCGATAGGGGATATCGCTGGCCTCCAGCACTTCCTGAATCACCAGCCGATCGTTCACCGCACTGACGTCAACTCGCGGCCCAACCACTACTGCGTCAATGACTTTTTTGCCAATATATTGCTCCATCATCGCCAGCTTATCGACCAGCGTTAAACTGGCGGCGGGCAGACTCAGTTCGCGACCCAGATTGCCGATATACACCATTGGCGCTGGGGTGCGCCGCAGCGCCTGCGCCAGTTCATCCAGCAGCAGGCAAGGCATCAGGCTGGTATAAAAACTGCCAGGGCCAATCAGAATCAGATCCGCGTCATTAATGGCCTGTACCGCTTCCCGCGTCGCCGGAACGTTTGGCGTTAACATGATCTCCTGCGGCGGCGTCGCTAACTGATCGATATTCACCTCGCCATAAATATCATGCCCCTGATCGTCAATCGCCATCAGATCTACCGGTAGCTCCGACATCGGGATCAGCTGCGCGTCCACTTTAAGCAGATTACGAATTAAATTAATCGCTTCCAGAGGCCGCACGCTCAGGTGATCTAACGCCTTTAACATCAAATTTCCGAGGTTATGACCAGAAAGTTCGCCATTACCGCCAAAACGGTACTCAAACATAGCGGATGCGACGCTGGGTTCGGTAATTAACTGATTCAGACAGTTGCGCATATCGCCCCAGGCGATCCCGCCTTCCGAGCGGCGAATACGGCCAGTTGACCCCCCGTTATCTGTGGTAGTCACAATGCCGGTCAGGCGCGAACCTAATGAAGAAAGCGAGGAGAGGACGCGTCCTAATCCATGCCCTCCGCCGAGGGCAACGACACGATCAAGGTCAGCCAGCGTACGATTGCGCATAAAAATTCCTGAAGTCAAATAAGCAGCGCTACAGTAGCGCAAGTCGCGGGTTTTCAGCAATTAGCCGACCGGCTAAAAGACAATTAATTATTCCCGACTACCCCTTTATAGCGAGGGCGTTACCACGGCTAAATGATATATATCAATGTAAAAGTGTGATTTTCACGTATTCTGTCGCTAAATAGCACGATCATATCGCTATGTATATGTTTATATAGCGAAAGCGTGATGGCGAAATTGTCATTTACACGCTAGTATCGGCGTAACCACAGTAAACACTCTAGCCTCTGCACCTGGGTCATTTTTGATATGGTGCTTTGGCCGTGACAACGTTTAACGTTTGCCACCAGGGCGCAGGAAGAAATGACTCCGCCTCCCGTATTTGGAAAGGTGTACATGGCTTCACAACTTACCGATGCTTTCGCGCGTAAGTTTTACTACTTGCGTTTGTCGATTACCGATGTGTGTAACTTTCGTTGCACCTACTGCCTGCCGGATGGCTACAAACCTGGCGGCGTCACTAACAACGGTTTCCTTACCGTTGATGAAATTCGTCGCGTTACGCGCGCTTTTGCCAGTCTTGGCACGGAGAAGGTGCGTCTTACCGGCGGCGAGCCTTCATTACGCCGCGATTTTACCGACATCATTGCCGCCGTGGGTGAAAATGATGCTATTCGCCAGATCGCGGTGACCACTAACGGTTATCGACTGGCGCGCGATGCCGCGAACTGGCGCGAAGCGGGGCTGACGGGCGTCAATGTTAGCGTGGATAGTCTGGATGCGCGTCAGTTCCATGCGATTACCGGTCAGGACAAATTCCGCCAGGTGATGGCGGGCATCGATGCCGCCTTTGACGCCGGTTTCGAAAAGGTGAAAGTCAACACCGTGCTGATGCGCGACGTGAATCACCATCAGTTGGATACCTTCCTTGCCTGGATTCAGCCTCGCCCCATTCAGCTACGCTTCATTGAACTTATGGAGACGGGCGAGGGGAGCGATCTCTTCCGCAAACATCATATTTCGGGTCAGGTATTGCGCGACGAGCTGATTAAGCGCGGCTGGATCCACCAGCTCCGCCAGCGTAGCGATGGTCCGGCGCAGGTTTTTTGTCACCCCGATTACGCCGGTGAGATCGGTCTCATTATGCCGTACGAAAAAGATTTCTGCGCCACCTGTAATCGCCTGCGTGTTTCGTCCGTCGGTAAGCTGCATTTATGTCTGTTTGGCGACGGCGGCGTGAGTTTACGCGACCTGTTACAGGATGATGCGCAGCAATACGCGCTTGAGGAACGTATTTCCGACGCGTTGCGGGAGAAAAAGCAGACCCATTTCCTTCACCAGAGCAATACTGGTATTACGCAAAATTTATCTTACATTGGCGGTTAATCCTTAATAAGGAGATTTCAGATGAGTCAGGTCAGCGCTGAATTTATCCCGACCCGCATCGCTATTCTTACTGTTTCCAGCCGACGCGGCGAAGAAGACGACACCTCCGGTCATTATCTGCGTGATTCGGCGCAGGAGGCCGGGCATGAAGTGGTGGCGAAAGCCATCGTTAAAGAAAACCGTTACGCGATTCGCGCCCAGGTTTCCGCCTGGATCGCCAGTGATGAGGTGCAGGTCGTATTGATAACTGGTGGGACCGGTTTGACCGAAGGCGATCAGGCGCCGGAAGCGCTGTTGCCGCTGTTCGATCGTGAAGTGGAAGGATTTGGCGAAGTGTTTCGCATGCTCTCGTTTGAAGAGATCGGCACCGCAACTCTACAGTCGCGCGCGGTAGCTGGCGTGGCGAATAACACCTTGATTTTCGCCATGCCGGGCTCCACAAAAGCGTGCAGAACCGCATGGGAGAATATCATTGCGCCGCAGCTGGATGCCCGTACACGCCCATGTAATTTTCACCCTCATTTAAAGAAATAACGATGTCGCAATTAACCCATATAAACGCCGCAGGCGAAGCGCACATGGTGGACGTTTCCGCGAAAGCGGAAACCGTTCGTGAAGCGCGTGCGGAAGCATTCGTTACCATGCGTAGTGAAACGCTGGCGATGATTGTTGATGGCAAACACCACAAGGGCGATGTTTTCGCCACCGCCCGAATTGCCGGTATTCAGGCCGCCAAACGCACCTGGGAGCTGATCCCGCTGTGCCACCCGCTACTGCTAAGTAAAGTGGAGATTCAGCTTCAGGCCGAGCCGGAGCATAACCGCGTGCGTATTGAGTCTCTGTGCCGTCTGACCGGTAAAACCGGCGTCGAAATGGAAGCGTTAACCGCGGCGTCCGTCGCGGCGTTAACCATCTACGACATGTGCAAAGCGGTACAAAAAGATATGGTAATTGGTCCGGTGCGCCTGCTGGCGAAAAGCGGCGGCAAATCGGGGGATTTTAAGGTGGATGCGCATGATTAAAGTGCTTTTCTTCGCCCAGGTTCGCGAGCTTACAGGAACTGACGCGCTGGATCTTCCAGCAGATTTTTCCACCGTTGAGTCGCTGCGACAGCATCTGGCGACAAAGAGCGATCGTTGGGCGCTGGCGCTGGAAGACGGCAAGCTGTTGGCGGCGGTCAACCAGACGCTGGTCAGTTTTGACCATCCGCTGACGGCGGGCGATGAAGTGGCGTTTTTCCCGCCAGTCACGGGGGGCTAACATGCGTGAAACGCGAATTGTAGTCGGCCCTGCGCCGTTTAGCGTCGGGGAGGAATATTCCTGGCTGGCGGCGCGCGACGAAGACGGCGCGGTCGTCACCTTTACTGGAAAAGTGCGCAATCATAACCTGGGCGATAGCGTTAAGGCGCTGACGCTGGAGCATTATCCCGGCATGACTGAGAAAGCTCTGGCGGAGATCGTCGCGAAGGCGCGTTCCCGCTGGCCGCTGGGGCGGGTCACGGTGATTCATCGCGTTGGCGAATTATGGCCGGGCGATGAGATTGTGTTTGTCGGCGTCACCAGCGCGCACCGCAGTAGCGCGTTCGACGCCGGCCAGTTCATTATGGATTATCTGAAAACCCGTGCGCCGTTCTGGAAGCGTGAAGCCACGCCGGAAGGCGATCGCTGGGTCGAAGCGCGCGACAGCGACCAGCAGTTGGCGAAACGTTGGTAGCAGAATGTGATACGCTTTAGGGTATCATTTCCACACAGGAGTTCATCATGGACAGATTTCCACGATCTGATTCAATAGTGCAGGCACGGTCCGGCCTGCAGACCTATATGGCGCAAGTGTATGGCTGGATGACGGTCGGACTGTTACTGACCGCGTTTATCGCGTGGTATGCGGCTAATACGCCAGCCGTCATGATGTTTGTCTTTTCCAGTAAGATCACCTTCTTTGGCTTAATTATTGCCCAGCTTGCGCTGGTGTTTGTTCTGTCGGGACTGGTGCATAAACTTAGCGCCGGAATGGCGACGACGCTGTTTATGCTCTATTCGGCGCTAACCGGATTGACGTTATCCAGTATTTTTATCGTTTACACCTACTCCTCTATCGCCAGCACGTTTGTGGTGACGGGGGGAATGTTTGGCGCCATGAGCCTGTACGGGTACACCACTAAACGCGATCTTAGCGGTTTCGGCAATATGCTGTTTATGGCGCTTATTGGTATCGTTCTGGCGTCGCTGGTCAATTTCTGGCTGAAGAGTGAAGCGCTGATGTGGGCGGTAACCTATATCGGGGTGGTGGTGTTTGTCGGTCTGACCGCCTATGACACGCAGAAACTGAAAAATATCGGCGAGCAAATAGATACCCGCGATAGCGCTAATCTGCGTAAATATTCGATTCTCGGCGCGTTAACGCTGTACCTGGACTTTATCAACCTGTTCCTGATGTTACTGCGTATTTTTGGCAATCGCCGCTAATTATAGCGATCTCTTAAAATCCTGGCCCTGCGCCAGGATTTTTTTAGGACTATATTTAGGGCGAAACAGCATAAATATCTTAGAAATGTTTTCCTGCGCTTGCCATTCTTATCACCGTGATCATGTGAAGAGTGATAAATGACAAGTGGGACCTCTGGCTGCAATACGTATACGACAAATAGCATTTATTCCCGCGACAATGTTATCCCTTACCTATTGGTATACTGCGTTGGGACTATGGTGTACCGCCGGCATTATATGGTTAACGTTGTATACTCATTTTTTGATACCTCACGTTCAACCTGTTGTTGTTTTGTGGATATCAGCACTTTTGCTTGGCCTGGGGTATGGGACCGTTACCTGTCTTTCCCGCTTTGGCACTGTTGTCGCAACGTTGATATATATTGCCATCATTACGCTTACCGGCGTGTCATTAGCTTACCTTTTCTCAGGTAGCGCGACCATTTTCGTGATTGTTGGAATCATGTTTAGTCTTAATGCCTTATTTATTTTCTACCTGAATATCAGTTCTGGTCTATTCAGGCCGTTAATTTTCATGGCGGTAAGCGGGATCATCGCTGCGATAGTTGTCAATAGCCTGGTGGCCAGTAGCACTCTGGTCTGGATAGTCAGTGTGCTGACGGTATTGGTGTGGACATTGATTACAGCACTAGAAAAATCGACACTTCATGGTTATGCCCGCATGTTATACCACAGCGAGTTTTCATCCCTGTCTCGTTACGCTTTATTTGGCGCGCTGACGCTTTACCTTGGCATTATTAATGCTGTGGTTACGCTGTGTCGTTATATCATTTTGATGATTCTGGAAATACTATTATCTTTCAGGTCGTAGGCGTTGCAGGTTTTTTATTCAGGTTGGTGATGATGGGTATAATGAGTAAATTATGTGGCAAACAATTTTGGTTAGCGTTTTGTGAAGCTAAAGACGTCACTCGCGCCATTAAAAATGGCGGCGAGGATTTTAATCAGAAATGCCCGCCAGCGCTGATTTCTCATTTCATTACCGGATTGTCATGGGAACATTCATTACCCAATCCTGCGCCTGTTTGCGCGTTTAGTTTTATGCTTCTTGTGGGAGGTGTGTGCAGTGCGCATTTTGTTTTTGATAAGTTTATTCTATATTGGCCACTAAATATAATCATTTATTTGGGCAGTGCTATAGGTATGATGCTATGTGTTATGGCTGAGGTATGGCTTATTGCCAAGGGTTATATCCTGGGGTTGCGCCTCTGCGTTTTACTGTTTTTATTAAATATTATGCTCTGCGGTACTGGATTATTTGACGTGTTGTGCAATCAAAATAGCGAACTAAAAAGTGATCTGGTTATCGCGATTATTATGGTTGTGCTTTGCCGCTGGGTGATGAATGGCGAAACGTTTACGATGATGATTCGTTTCTGCCTGGGGCGTCGATTAGTGCGAGTCGCATTACAAAAATATCTCACCTCACAGACAAGGAAATGATAAGCCCATGAACCTGATGACGTGGCTAACAGGAAAAACACTGGCGGAGCTGGTGAAAAAAGGGCAGTTGATCCCGCCAGAAATTAAGTTACCTGTGTATCCGGCCAGCCACTACAAAAAAAACTGGTATGAACAAGGTATTCCTCACGGAGGCGTTATTGGGCTTACGGCGATTATGATGACCATGACATGGATCGTCAGTATAAACATGGTTATTGCGCAGTTTGAGCTGCACAATAAAAAGCATCTGGAGCTGGTCTTCTTTCTGGCCGTGGGCTATATCGCTTTTCTTACCCCGTCAAATCAGCTCCTGCTTAAAGGAAGAATGAGCGGGGTCATTATTTACCGCTATGCGCTATTACTGGCCATTATTTCCGTTACGTTGGCAACGTTCTGTACCCTGTCATCAGTATTCATGGGCGAGTTTCACGAAGTGCTCCTGCTGCTGTTTAGCTGGTCATTGCTGCTTTTTTCCCGCTTACAGATGAATACGTCTTTTTTCTCAGCATATGTTTATTTTTACCGGATAAAACGCGTTGTGCTGGAAAGCGAAAACGCGTCTGCTTAAATTTATTTCGCCATCGCCCGCTCGTTTTTCGCCCGCAGCTTCTTCGCCCGGCTCTCCAGGATCAGGTAGCACACCAGCGCCAGCAGCAGGGGAATAAAATAGTAAAGCACGCGGTACGCGAGCAGGGCGGCGATAATCGTGCCTTGCGACGTATGTTCGCCCGCCAGCAACGCGAGGAATACGGCCTCCAGCACGCCGATGCCTGCCGGAATATGCACGATGACGCCCGCGATACTGCTCACCAGCAGTACGCCCAGTACAAAGAAATAGTTCACATCCTGACCCATCAGCAGCCAGATGATGGCGCCCATCGCCATCCAGTTCGCGCTGGAGATCGCCATCTGCGCCAGCGCGAATTTCCATGACGGCAGCACCAGTTTCTGCCCTTTAATCGTCATATGCCGCCGCTTCGCAAAGGCGCAAAACCACAGATAGACCGCGATAATCAACAATAAAACGATACCGAGAATACGTAGCGTGCCTTCATCGATATACCAGTGGTCGGGAAGCTGGACAATGCCGAAGGTAAAAATGATGCCGCCAAGCAGAATATAGCCCAGCCAGTTAGTGGTAATGCTGAGTGAGAAAATACGCGTGATAGTACTGCCGGGCAACCCGAGGCGAGAGTATAGTCGGTAACGCATCCCGATCCCGCCGACCCAGGTGCTGAGCGTCAGGTTAAAGGCATAGCAGACGAACGATACCAACATCACCTGTCGCTTCGCCAGCTTATGGCCGCAATAAAGCCGTCCAAGCAGGTCGTAGCAGCCGTACAGAAGATAGCTAACGATCACCAGTCCCACAGCGCTTAAAAGCGCCGTGCGGTTATAGTCGCGGATGACGGTCCAGACATCGCCCCAGTCGACCTTTTTAGCATAAACCACCAGCAGAACGACGACCGCAATAAAAAACAGCCAGGTCAGCACTTTTTTAGCCAGCCGCCAGCGCGGATGCGATTTAGCCATTAGGGCTTCACTCCTGTATTTTCTGGATCAACGCGATCCTGGGTTTCCATTTCCGGCTGGGCAGGCGGGGGAACCTGCGCCAGATGCGGGGTATGCGCCGGTAGCCAGCCGACCAGCGCCGGGAAATGACGTAAAAAGTGGAACGCCAGCACGCTTTTGGTCAGGTTCCACCAGGTGCGTTTCGGCAGCATAGACTCATCGACCTGCTTACAATCGTTCACGATGATGCCTTGTAAATTATCGCGCAGGGTCTGGTTAAAGGTACGATCGTGAATGATCAGGTTAGCTTCAAGGTTAAGCGACAGGCTGAGCGGATCGAGATTACTCGACCCTACCGTGGCCCAGTGATCGTCCATCAGCGCCACTTTGCCATGCAGCGGACGGCGTCGGTATTCATAAACCTGCACGCCGCCCTTCACCAGATAGTTATAGAGCAACCGCGCGCCGACTTTGACTATCGGCATGTCTGGTTCCCCCTGGACAATCAGTTTTACGCTCACGCCACGGCGGGCGGCTTTACGCATTGCGTGGAGCAAGCGATAGCCGGGGAAAAAATAGGCGTTAGCGATAATCACTTCACGCTTTGCCTGGGTCAGCATTTTCAGATAATGACGTTCGATATCGTCGCGGTGCTCTTCATTATCTCGCCAGACAAACAGCGCCTGCGCTTCGCCGGGGTGACGGTTTTCTTCGGCCTGGTGATGGCGCTTCCACCAGCGGCGCGCAGGGCTTTGCCCCGGCAGATTCTCGACTTCGAATTGCAGGATATCGGCCACAACAGGCCCTTCGACCCGTACCGCGTAGTCTTGTTTCGCCTGCGGGCCGTAATCCGACATATGCTCGGCGGAGTAGTTAATGCCGCCGACAAAGGCAATACGATCATCAATCACCACAATTTTGCGGTGCATTCGGCGGAAGATATTGGTTCGCAACCCCAGTAGACGCGGGCGGGGGTCGTAATAGCGAAAAATCACGCCCGCTGAGGTTAATTCGCCGACAAACGCGTCGCTGAGATCGGGAGAGCCGTAGCCGTCGAGTAATACTTCGGCTTTTACGCCGCGCTGTGCGGCTTTTAGCAGAGCGGCATGGAGTTTTTTACCCACCTCATCTTCAAACAAGATAAAGGTTTCCAGAATGATTTTTTGCTGTGCCTGAGCGATAGCCTCAAACACGGCAGGATAGAACTGGTCGCCGTTTTCCAGTAGCTGAATTTGATTACCTTCACGCCAGCCGCATTTCATAGATGGATCTCCGCGCTAAGGGGGGCATGGTCTGATAAATGTCGCCAGTTCCGCAGCGGTAGCGCCGTAGGAGAACTGGCGTTCGCATTCTTGACGTAAATACGATCGAGTCGCAGCAGCGGCATACTCACCGGGAATGTGCGCGCCGGTCGGCCATGGGCACGGGTGAATATTTCCTCCAGCCCGGCCGCGTTTAACGGCGGGCCGGCCTTTTGCCGCCAGTCATTAAAGTCTCCGGCCACCAGCACCGGTTCTGATTCCGGCAAGGCATTCACCCATCCCGCCAGCATGGTTAACTGCGCCTGGCGGTGGCTCTCCCGCAGGCCGAGATGTACGCACATGACGTGGATAGGGCGGTTGAGCATGGGCGGCGTAATGCGGCAATAGAGCACGCCGCGTTTTTCGCTACCGCCGACCGAGACGTCGCGATTTTCATAATGTTCAATGGGATAGCGAGAAAGAACCGCGTTACCGTGGTGGCCTTCCGGATAGACCGCATTGCGGCCATAGGCGAAATCGCTCCACATGGTGTCGGCCAAAAATTCATAGTGGGTAGTGTCCGGCCAGTTTTCGATATGCAGCGGATGTACTTCATGCGCGCCCATCACTTCTTGCAGACAGACGATATCGGCACCGACCGTTCTGACGGCGTCGCGCAGCTCCGGCAGGATGAAGCGTTTATTAAAGGCGGTAAAACCTTTGTGCGTATTAATTGTGAGCACTTTGAATGAAAAATTTCGCGTGTGTTGAGTCATTTTCTTCCTGTCCGCGTCACTATCCTGATTGAAATAGTGTAGTCGTCGTCACAAAAAGATGCGGTCTTACGGAATTTTCCGTAAAGTTCGGTACTCTGAATAATGAGAGAAAAATGCTTCAGGAGAAAAGCCATGAAGTGGCAACAACGCGTTCGTGTCGCAACCGGCCTCGGTTGTTGGCAGATTATGTTGCATTTACTGGTAGTGGCGATGCTGGTAATAGGCTGGATGAGCGGCACATTAGTGCGCGTCGGCCTGGGATTATGCGTGCTTTATGGCGTGACGGTACTGCTGATGCTGGCGTTGCAGCGCCATCATGAGCAACGCTGGCGCGATGTGGCGGATGTGCTGGAAGAGCTGACTACCACCTGGTACTTCGGCACCGCGCTGATTGTCCTCTGGCTGCTATCCCGCGTATTGCAAAACAATGTCTTGCTGGCGCTGGCGGGGCTGGCTATCCTGGCCGGGCCCGCCGTGGTCTCGCTACTGGCGAAAGATAAAAAGCTACATCACTTTGCGTCTAAACATCGCATACGCCGCTGAACCCGTGGTGGCCGCTATCACCAGTAGCGGCCACAAACTTCCCCAGACAATCCCCAGACTCGCATCCTTAAGATAAATTTGCTTGGTAATATCAGTAAAGTGGCGGATAGGATTTATCCACGTCAGGTTTTGCAGCCAGACTGGCATATTTTCCACCGGCGAGACATAACCCGAGAGCAAAATCGCTGGCATCATAAAGACAAAGACGCCGATAAACGCCTGCTGTTGCGTGGCGCAAAGCGATGATATCAGCAAGCCAAAGCCTACCAGCGACAGCCCGTAAATCACCATCGTGAAATAAAACAGCGCTAATGAACCGGCGAAGGGAATTTGGTATGCCCAAATGCCGATAGCCAGCACGATCGTGGCCTGGAAGGTCGCGACAATCAGCGCCGGCACCGCTTTACCAACGAAAATCTGCCAGGTGGTGAGCGGAGAGACCAGCAGCTGATCCAGAGTGCCTTGTTCACGCTCGCGGGCGACGGACAGCGAAGTGACGATCATCACGCCAATAGTGGTGATCATGGCGATCAGCGAGGGCACCACAAACCACTTGTAGTCCAGATTCGGGTTATACCAGTTGCGTACCACCAGTCCGCTATTGTTGGGCTTTGGCTTGCCGTCCATCAATGTCTGCTGATACTCCTTGACGATCTGTTGCAGATAATTGGCGGCGATTTGCGCGCTGTTGGAGTTACGTCCATCAAGAATGAGTTGCATCGGCGCAGGCTGGAAGGTATCCAGATTCCGCGAGAAATCCGCCGGGAAGCGCACCAGCAGCAGCGCTTTTTGCGTATCGATAGTCGGCTGGATCTCCTGCGGACTGTTCAGCAATAGCACATGGGTAAACGCTTTCGCGCGGGCAAAGCGCTGGGTAAGTTCTACCGAATGTTTGCCGTTATCTTCGTTATAGATGGCGATAGTCGCGTTAGTGACTTCAAGCGTCGCGGCGAACGGAAACAGGATGACCTGAATCAGCACCGGCAGAATCAGGATCGCGCGCGTTTGTGGTTCGCGTAAAAGCGATTGCAGTTCTTTGCGAATTAACGTCCATAAGCGATGAAACATGTCCGTCCTCTCAGTCCAGTTTGTAGGCCTGATAAGCAAAGCGCATCAGGCATAATACCGGATGGCGGCGTGAACGCCTTATCCGGCCTACGACGACAATTATCCATACACATAGTTAATCCAGCCGTCGTTTGGTTTTTAGCCACGTCAGGCCAATAAACATCACCGCCGAGGCGATTAAAAACAGTACGTTAACGCCTAACACGACCGGAATATTGCCGGCCAGAAACAGACTTTGTAGGGTGCTGACAAAATAGCGCGCCGGAATAATATAGGTCACCGCGCGGATCACCGCAGGCATACTGTCTATCTGGAAGATAAATCCGGACAGCATAATCGAGGGCAAAAACGCGGCGTTCAGCGCCACCTGCGCGGCGTTAAACTGGTTGCGAGTGATGGTGGAAATCAACAGCCCCATCCCCAGCGTACTCAGTAAAAACAGACTGGTGATGATAAACAGAATCACCAGCGAACCGCGATACGGCACGCCGAGAATAAACACCGATACCAGCATACAGAGCAGCATCGCCAGCATACCGAGAAAGTAATAGGGAATAAGCTTACACAGCAGCAGTTCAACACGCGTCACTTCGGTCGAGAGCAGCGCCTCCATCGTGCCGCGCTCCCATTCGCGGGCAACGACCAGCGAGGTGAGGATTGCGCCAATTACCGTCATGATAATGGTCACCGCCCCGGGAATAATAAAATGCTGACTGATCGCCGCTGGGTTAAACCAGTAGCGCGTCTGGACGTCGATGAGCGGTTCAAAGGTGTCGCCGCGATCTTCCGCCCGCTGCTGTTGCCAGATTTGCCAGATGCCTTCAACATAACCCTGAACGAAGTTGGCGGTGTTTGGCTCGCTGCCGTCGGTAATCACCTGAATCGGCGCGCTGTCACCGGCGCGCGCCATTTGCTGCGCGAAATCCACCGGAATCACCACCAGTCCGCGAATACGTCCGGCCTGCATTTTTTCAATTAATTCATGGCGATTATCGCTAATGGTCGCGTCGATATAGGGTGAACCGGTCATCGCATGAGTGAAATCCAGCGCCTCCTGGCTTTGCTGTTCAAGCAGAATCCCCACCCGCAGCTTGCTGGAGTCGAGGTTAATGCCGTAACCAAAAATAAACAGCAACAGCAGCGGGATCACCACCGCAATCAGCCAGCTACTGGGATCGCGCACGATCTGGCGCGTCTCTTTGACGCACAACGCACGCACGCGGCGCCAGGAGAGAGACTTACTCATGCGTATGCTCCTTATCCCAGTCATTGATGAGAGTGATAAAGGCCTGCTCCATCGTCGGATCGGCCTGTTGCTCATCGGCGGCCTGCGCTTTGAGATCGTCCGGCGTACCGCTGGCGATAAGCTTCCCGCGATAAACCAGTCCGATGCGATCGCAATATTCCGCTTCATCCATAAAGTGGGTCGTCACCATTACCGTGACCCCTTTTTCCACCATGCTATTAATGTGCAGCCAAAATTCACGGCGGGTGAGGGGATCAACCCCGGACGTTGGTTCATCAAGGAATAAAATATCCGGTTCGTGCATCAGCGAGCAGGCCAGCGCCAGTCGCTGTTTAAAGCCCAGCGGCAGCGCATCGGTGGGATGCGACGCGATGCTTTTCAGACCAAACGCTTCACTCATGCGCTGAATTTTTTCATTTTGCGCGCGGCCCCGCAAACCGTAGACGCCGGAGAAAAAACGCAGGTTCTGCTCAACCGTCAGGTTGCCGTAAAGCGAAAATTTTTGCGCCATATAGCCCAGATGCTGACGGGCTTTGCCGGAGCTGACTTTCAGATCCATATCCAGCACCAGCGCCTTGCCGGACGTCGGCACCAGCAGGCCGCACATCATTTTAAAGGTGGTTGATTTACCCGCGCCGTTCGGGCCGAGCAGGCCAAAAATCTCGCCGCGCTGTACGACGAAATTAACATGGTCCGTGGCCGCGAAATCGCCAAATTTTTTCGTCAGTTCCTGCGCTTCAATCACCGTTTCGCCGGCAGTGCCTTCAACAGTATGCAGGATTGAACCCAGCGGAGACTCCGAGGTTCCCGCTCCGCCAAGCAGATCGATAAACGCATCTTCGAAACGCGGCGCGGTCTCATTGAGGGTGATTTCCGGCATCCCTTCGGCCTGACGAATATCTGCTGCGGTCGCCTCTTTTTTCAGGATCAGGCGTACCGAACGTCCCTGAATCATGCCGTCGCTCACCTGCGGCAGTCTGAGCGCTCTCTGTAGCAACTTACGGTTGTTTTCCTGTGGACTACTCATCAGAAAGCTACGACCGGCCATCGTTTGCGTCAGCGCTTTAGGTTCGCCCTGATAGAGCAGCTCGCCTTCATTCATCAGCAGTACATCGCGACACTGTTCGGCTTCATCCAGATAGGAGGTGCTCCATAAAATCAGCATCCCGTCGCCCGCCAGTTCGTGGACCATTTGCCACAACTCGCGCCGTGAAATCGGGTCAACGCCAACGCCCGGTTCATCCAACAGCAGCACTTTCGGTTCGCCGACCAGCGTACAGGCCAGCCCCAGTTTTTGCTTCATCCCGCCGGACAATTTCCCCGCCAGACGGCCAGTGAAAGGGCCGAGGGCGGTAAACTCCAACAAACGGGCAAAGGTCTTTTCCCGTATCTCGCCGGTAACGCTGCGTAAATCGGCATAGAGATTAAGGTTCTCCATGACGGTAAGATCTTCATACAGACCGAATTTCTGCGGCATATAGCCCAGAACCGCGTGCAGCTCGCTGTCGTTTTGTATCGGGTCGAAGCCCAATACGGACGCGCTGCCGCCATCGGCTTTGAGCAGGCCCGCCAGCATACGCATCAGCGTAGTTTTTCCTGCGCCGTCCGGCCCTACCAGCCCGGTGACATAACCGGAATGAATGGTACAGTCGAGCGGCGCGACGGCGGGTTTATCCATTCCCGCAAAGCGCTTCGTCAGACCGTGCAGCGTAATAACGGCCTCACTCATGCCGTGCCTCGTCATTAAATTTCACCGTGACTGGCATCCCCTGGCGTAACGCATCGTCCGCATCGGTGACGATAATGCGCAGGCGATAGACGAGATCGGTACGCAGATCCGGCGTTTCGACGGTTTTCGGCGTAAATTCCGCGGTGGGCGAAACGAAACCAATCTTGCCGTGGTAAGGTTTGTCAGGACGACCGTCGGTATACAACAGAATGTCGCGCCCCGGTTGCGTCTGACTGAGGTTGCGTTCATCGACATAGGCGCGCACCCAGACGGGGCGGGTCAGCGAGAGCGTTAATACCGTGCTGCCGGCGTTCAGCATACTGCCAGGCTCGACCGCGCGGGTGAGCAAGGTTCCGTTGGCAGGCGCGATAAGCGTGGTGTCCTGCAAATCAAGCTGCGCCTGCGCCAGTTGGGCCTTTGCCTGTTCCAGGCTGGCTTTCGCCTGGGCGATATCCTGTTCACGATTACCGGTACGGTACTGGCTCAGTTTATCCTGCGCGGACTTCAGCGTCGCCTGCGCCTGATCGCGCGATGAGCGGGCGTTTTCCAGATCGTTAGCGGAAATGGTGCGGCTTTTCCACAATCCTTGCTGACGGTTATAAAAGTTTTGTGCGTAGTCATAGGCGGCTTGCGCCTGTCTGACGGCGGCGGCGGCCTGGGCTATCTCTTCATCGCGATAGCCTGCCAGCATCAAATCATATTGCGCCTGCGCGACCGACACGCCAGCTTTCGCCTGCATTAGCGCGTTTTCGTATGGCGCGTGATCCAGTTCGCCGAGCACCTGTCCGGCTTTGATGGCATCGCCTTCATCAACATTCAGCGATGCCAGCCTGCCGCCGACGCGAAAGCTGATATTGACGGTACGGATATCGACATTACCGTATAGCGTCAGCCCATCGTCCTGCCGACTTTGATACCACCAGGTTCCACCGGCAATCACAGCGACGATCGCTGCGATTGCCAGTCCGATAACGACAGGTTTTTTCATCAGTCCAGACTCCTTTGCGTTAAACCGTGCAGAATAAGATCGATGTGGCAGGTTACCGTCTGGTAAATCAGCTCCGCTTTTTCTTCATCAAACTGCGGCCAGCCGGTACGTAACAGAATAGTTTCTTTGCCGAGACGAAACGCCAGCACTTCGCCCAGTAAGGCATGGGTATGCAAAATCATGCGCGTATCATTGGCGTCGCAGCCGGTATAAGCGGCAACCAATCTTGTCAGATGGGTGTGCAACGGATCGATAACCTGTTCATGGACCAATTGATAGGCCGACGTGGGAGAGAGCTGCTCGCGTGAAATAAATTTGCTCAGGTTAACGGTGTCTTCCTGCGTCAGCAGCATAATCATGTTCTTGCAGGCGAGCAGAATGAGTTCGCGTATGGCGTCCCGGTCAGGGGCAGGCTGGCTAAACAGACGTTCCGCTTTTTCAGCATGGGGGCGAAATTTTTCGCCAAGAAAATCGGCAATCCACTGGGCGCAGGCGAGGTATAAATCCTCTTTTGAGCCGAAATAGTAAGTAATGGCGGCAATATTTTGCCCCGCCAGCGCGGCGATATCGCGCGTGGTGGCATGGAGGCCATACTCGCCAAACTGCGCCAGTGCGGCGGCAATGAGCTGACTTTTCGCCTGCTCGCCCTTGGTGGTCGTGGTGGGAATATTCATCACACGCCCTAAGTCTTAATCAATCGATTGATTAACTTTAGGCGCACATTTCAGGTTTGTCTACCGCCAGCTATTAGATCTGAAATCCTTCGCGGCTTAGCTCTTTGGAAACCCAATTAAAGAATATCTTTACTTTCTCTTTTTGTTCATTGTGATGTGGCAAAACGAAGTGGTGAGCGTTAACCGGCATACTCACGTCAGTCGTAAAAACGGGCGCCAGGTGGCGTTGGCTAACGCTTTGTCCGGCCAGTAAATTGCTTTCAAGAATAATCCCCATGCCCATACGTGCAGCCTCAATGCTCATATAGGAGCGGTCAAAATTAAAAATAAAGTTTTTATTCCAGCCGCGAACCTTATGCCAGGACAGCCAGTTGCTCCAGTTGATCAGCGTGCTATCTGAATGAATAAGATCGCAACCCAGTAAGTCTTCAATGTTTTGAATGCTATGACTCGCTAAATAAGTCGATGACGTATAGGGGAGCATACGTTCATTTTTTATGGTTTTGACGACCAGCGTCGGCCATTGTGAAAGGCCGTGGCGGATATCGATGTCGATATTATCACGGGAGAACTGAATACTTTCGTAAGAACAGGTCAGGCTAATTTTAAGCTCAGGCCAGGCCTGGCGAAATTTATTCAGACGGGGCATCAACCATAGTAATCCAAAACTCGGTGCTGAATGTATGCGTAAATAATCCTGGTGAATATCATTTATGACCTGGTTGGTAGCCTGTCCAATAATGTTTAACGCCCCCGAAACCTCTTTTAAATATTTTTCACCAATCGCGGTCAATACGACGCCTTTACTGCTGCGCGAAAAAAGTTTCTTTCCCAGATACTGTTCCAGACTGGCTATCTGATGGCTTACCGCGGAGGCCGTAACATTGAGATTTTCAGCTGCCAGATTCAGGCTGTTGGTATCAGCCACTTCAATGAATGCCTGGATATTGCGTAAAGATGGCACAGGCAAGCTTTTATTCTGTAGTGGCTGGTTCATGATTATCTCCGGTGAATGGAATGATGATCGCCCAATTTTATTACCCCAGGAAGTAAATTCAGCGGTTACTCCCCTAATACCTGGTCAGCTTAACATAGGCGAAAAATAAGTTATGGGGTAATTCGTGATGAAGTTAACAGTTTTATCTGCCATTTCTGTCGGTCAAGCTGATTCAACAATAATTTGAATCCAGTCACGAAGCAAATTTTCCTCATTCATAATTGAGGTTTTTTGAATACCGTTTCTTTTGGGGATTGTTATATTGCAACCACAGGCCTGATAACAAGGCGCGATGCGGTAAGGTTCGCGAAAAAACATATACCCAAAATAATTCGAGTTGCTTAAAGGCGGCAAGGGAGTGAGTCCCCAGGAGCATAGATAACTATGTGACTGGGGTGAGCGACAAATCTGCCGGGAGCAGATTTGAACGTCGCGTGCGACGGCCCGTCAGGGCGAGGCCCATGGATGGGCCGAGTATCCGTAGCCAACACATAAGCAACTTGAAGTATGAAGGGTATAAACAATAATGAGGATACCCTATGTCACGTATAGATACTGTAGTCTGTACTGACGCCAGGAAGACAAAATATCGTTTGGTGGTTTTGACGATGATTTTCCTGGTGTATGCAATAAATTACGCCGACAGAACCAATATCGGCGCGGTGCTGCCGTTTATCATTAATGAGTTTCATATCAACAACTTTGAAGCCGGGGCCATCGCCAGTATGTTTTTCCTTGGCTACGCGGTAAGCCAGATCCCGGCAGGTTTTTTTATCGCCAAACGCGGCACGCGGGGGTTAGTTTCACTGTCAATTTTCGGCTTTTCCGCTTTCACCTGGCTGATGGGCACGGTAAGTTCGGTGTTTAGCCTGAAGATGGTGCGACTGGGACTGGGGCTTAGCGAAGGACCATGCCCGGTGGGGCTGGCTTCAACGATTAATAACTGGTTCCCGCCGAAAGAGAAAGCCACGGCAACCGGCGTTTATATCGCGGCCACCATGTTTGCGCCGATTATCGTGCCGCCGTTGGCGGTGTGGATTGCGGTCACCTGGGGCTGGCGGTGGGTCTTTTTCTCCTTTGCGATCCCGGGGATCATGGCGGCGATTGCCTGGTATTTACTGGTTAAGTCAAAACCTTCAGAGAGCGGATTTGTTTCGCAAAGTGAACTGGAAGAGATTAATGCCGGGCGTGATATCCATAAAAACACCGTGCGGGAAAATATATTAATTGCCGATCGTTTCACTTTGCTGGATAAAATTATTCGGGTGAAAAAAATGGCGCCTATCGATACGGCAAAAGGATTATTTACTTCCAAAAATATCCTCGGTGACTGCCTGGCCTATTTTATGATGGTTAGCGTGCTGTACGGCTTATTAACCTGGATTCCGCTCTATTTAGTGAAAGAGCGCGGTTTTGATGTCATGAGTATGGGGTTTGTAGCCAGTATGCCGTGCATCGGCGGGTTTATTGGCGCGATTGGCGGCGGATGGATTTCGGATAAAGTATTAGGCCGTCGTCGTAAGCCAACGATGATGTTTACCGCTATTTCCACCGTGGTCATGATGTTAATTATGCTGAATATTCCGGCAAGCACCTGGGCGGTATGTGTTGGGTTATTCTTCGTCGGTTTATGCCTGAATATTGGCTGGCCCGCATTCACAGCATACGGTATGGCGGTTTCGGACACGAAAACTTATCCCATTGCCTCTTCTATTATCAATAGCGGCGGCAACCTCGGCGGGTTTGTCGCTCCGATGGCTGCGGGTTTTTTACTTGATAAGACCGGCAGCTTTAATTCTGTATTTACCTATTTCGGTATCTGCGCAGCAATTGGTCTGGTGGTTATTCTCTTCCTCGATGAGCCACAATAACGGAAATATATCCTGTTAATTAATATGACGTAATGTCATGGAGTGAAAATATGTTATTAAAAGATAAAGTCGCCATTATTACTGGCGCGGCCTCCGCACGCGGTTTGGGTTTTGCTACCGCGAAATTATTTGCTGAAAACGGCGCTAAAGTGGTCATTATCGACCTCAATGGCGAAGCCAGTGAAGCCGCAGCTGCGGCATTAGGCGAAGGTCATCTCGGGTTGGCGGCAAACGTCGCTGACGAAGTTCAGGTTCAGGCGGCAATTGAACAGATCATGGCTAAATATGGTCGGGTCGATGTACTGGTGAATAACGCCGGTATTACTCAGCCGCTGAAGCTAATGGACATTAAGCGCGCTAATTATGACGCGGTGCTTGACGTCAGCCTGCGCGGCACGCTGTTGATGTCACAGGCGGTTATCCCGGTCATGAGAGCGCAAAAATCCGGCAGCATTGTCTGCATCTCCTCCGTTTCCGCCCAGCGCGGCGGCGGTATCTTCGGCGGCCCGCACTACAGCGCGGCAAAAGCCGGCGTGCTCGGTCTGGCGCGGGCGATGGCGCGTGAGCTTGGCCCCGATAACGTCCGCGTAAACTGCATCACTCCGGGGCTGATTCAGACCGACATCACCGCCGGTAAGCTGACCGATGAAATGACGGCCAACATCCTTGCCGGGATCCCGATGAACCGCCTGGGCGATGCGGTAGACATCGCGCGCGCCGCGCTGTTCCTGGGAAGCGATCTCGCGTCCTACTCCACCGGTATCACCCTGGATGTTAACGGCGGCATGTTAATTCACTAAGCGAGGCAATGAGATGAAGATGACCGAATCACAAAAAGTCGCCGCAGCGGCGTGGCGCATCCGCCGCTACGCCCTGCAAATGGGGGAAGTTCAGGGACAGGGCTATATCGGCCAGGCTCTGGGCTATGCCGATGTGCTGGCAACCGCGTTCAGCCACGCGATGACCTACCGTCCGGAAGACCCTGAGTGGGAAGGGCGCGACCGCTTCCTGCTTTCTCACGGCCATTACGCTATCGCCTACTATGCGGCGCTGCTGGAAGCGGGAATTATCCCGGAAGAGGAGCTGGAAACCTACGGTTCCGACGACAGCCGCCTGCCGATGTCGGGGATGGCGACCTACACGCCGGGGATGGAGATGTCCGGTGGTTCGCTGGGGCAGGGGCTGTCCATTGCCGTAGGAATGGCGCTCGGGCTGAAGCAAAAGAGCAGCACGTCCTGGGTTTATAACTCTATGTCGGATGGGGAGTTGGACGAAGGTTCAACCTGGGAAGCGGCGATGTCGGCAGCCCACTATGGCCTGACTAACTTGATTAACATCGTTGATGTCAACAAACAGCAGGCGGACGGCGATTCGCGCAAAATCCTCGGCTTTGAGCCGCTGCATGAAAAATGGGCCGCTTTCGGCTGGTACGTACAGCGCGTGGACGGTAACGATCTGGCCGCGGTGATTGCGGCCTTTGACAACGCGAAAAGTCATGCCGGCAACCAGCCGCGGGTCATTCTCTGCGACACGCTGATGGGCAAAGGGGTGCCGTTCCTCGAAACCCGCGATAAGAACCATTTTATTCGCGTCGATGCTGACGAGTGGCAAAAAGCGATTGCGGTGCTGGACGCTAACAAACCGGAAGGAGTGCTGTAATGAGCCAGAGTAAACCACGTTTAAAAACGTCCGCGATGATTGCTTCTATCGCCGATGAAGGCCAGGCGACGATCCCTGCGCCGTTTGGCGTCGCGCTGTCAAAACTGGCGGCGCAGCGCCCGGAAATCGTCGGTATGACCGCGGACCTGTCAAAATATACCGATCTACATATTTTCGCCCAGGCTTTCCCGGATCGCTTTTTCCAGATGGGAATGGCGGAACAGTTGCTGATGGGCGCGGCGGGGGGCATGGCGAAAGAGGGATTTATTCCCTTCGCTACCACCTACGCTGCGTTTGCCACCCGTCGCGCCTATGATTTTATCCATCAGGTGATCGCCGAAGAGCATCTGAACGTGAAGATCTGTGCAGCGCTGCCGGGCCTGACGACGGGTTATGGCCCAAGCCACCAGGCAACCGAAGATCTGGCGATTATGCGCGGCATTCCCGGCATGGTTATCGTCGATCCTTGCGATGCGCTGGAGATAGAGCAGGCGGTACCGGCAATTGCTGACCATAACGGCCCGGTGTATATGCGCCTGCTGCGCGGTAAGGTGCCGCTGGTGCTGGATAAGTACGACTATCAGTTTGAGCTGGGCAAGGCGAAACTGCTGGAGGACGGCAATGATGTGCTGATTATCTCTTCCGGGCTGATGACCATGCGTGCTCTGGAGGTGGTTGAAAAGCTACGCGCCGATAATATCAGCGTGGCCGTACTGCACGTGCCGACAATCAAGCCACTTGATGAAAAAGCGATTATTGAGCAGGCGTCGAAGCCCGGTCGCCTGGTGATGACCGCGGAAAACCATACCTCGGTCGGCGGGTTAGGGGAGGCGGTTGCCGCGCTGCTGATGCGTAAGGGCGTACGCTGTGAGCTGGATACCGTTGGTTTGCCTGACGAATTCCTGCTGGCCGGCGCGCTGCCGACGCTGCACGATCGCTACGGCATCTCCACCGCGATGATGGTAGAAAAAATTAAGCATCGTCTGCGTTAATGACTTTCGCCGCCGCGTTCTGCGGCGGCGCTTCTCTGTTTCCGTTCGAGGTTTCCATGTCGATTAATTCCATTGAAGAATTAAACGCGCTGGTTGCGCGCGTCAAAAAAGCCCAGCGTCAGTACGCGAGTTTCACGCAACAACAGGTAGACAAAATCTTCCGCGCCGCCGCTCTGGCCGCCGCTGATGCCCGCATTCCGCTGGCCAAAATGGCGGTCGCCGAGTCTGGTATGGGCATCGTGGAAGACAAAGTGATTAAAAACCACTTCGCTTCCGAATATATCTATAACGCCTATAAAGATGAAAAGACCTGCGGCGTGCTGTCAGAAGACGACACTTTCGGGACCATTACGATTGCTGAACCTGTCGGTATTATTTGCGGCATCGTTCCGACAACCAACCCGACCTCTACCGCGATTTTCAAGTCGCTAATTAGCCTGAAAACGCGTAACGCCATCATCTTTTCTCCGCATCCGCGCGCTAAAGAGGCAACCAACAAAGCGGCAGATATCGTTCTGCAAGCGGCTATCGCTGCCGGCGCGCCGAAAGATCTGATTGGCTGGATCGATCAACCTTCCGTAGAACTGTCTAACGCGCTGATGCACCACCCGGATATTAACCTGATCCTTGCGACGGGTGGTCCAGGCATGGTTAAAGCAGCATACAGCTCCGGCAAACCGGCTATCGGCGTAGGCGCAGGTAACACTCCGGTAGTGATTGATGAAACTGCTGACATTAAACGCGCTGTGGCGTCAATCCTGATGTCGAAAACCTTCGATAACGGCGTAATCTGTGCTTCTGAACAGTCTGTTGTCGTTGTTGACTCCGTCTATGATGCCGTTCGCGAGCGTTTTGCGAAATGCGGCGCGGTGATTCTGAATAAAAAAGAGAGGAAAGCTGTAGGCGGAGTATTGCTCAAAAATGGGGCGCTGAACGTGGCAATTGTCGGCCAGTCAGCGGCTACAATCGCAGAGATTGCCGGCATTTTTGTGCCTGAAAACAGCAAGGTTCTGATAGGGGAGGTGAGTGCAACGGACGTCTCTGAGCCTTTCGCTCACGAAAAACTCTCTCCGACGCTCGCCATGTACCGAGCAAAAGATTTTGCCGATGCGGTAGATAAAGCGGAGCAACTGGTCGCTATGGGCGGTATCGGTCACACCTCCTGCCTGTACACTGACCAGGATAACCAGCCAGAACGCGTTGCTTACTTCGGTCAGATGATGAAAACCGCGCGTATCCTGATCAACACCCCGGCCTCTCAGGGTGGTATCGGCGACCTGTACAACTTCAAACTCGCACCTTCCCTGACGTTGGGTTGTGGTTCCTGGGGTGGTAACTCCATCTCTGAAAACGTTGGTCCGAAACACCTGATCAACAAGAAAACCGTTGCTAAGCGAGCTGAAAACATGTTGTGGCACAAACTTCCGAAATCTATCTACTTCCGCCGTGGCTCTCTGCCCATCGCGCTGGATGAAGTGATTACTGATGGCCACAAACGTGCGCTCATCGTGACTGACCGCTTCCTGTTCAACAACGGCTATGCAGACCAGATCACCTCTGTGCTGAAAGCGGCTGGCGTTGAAACCGAAGTCTTCTTCGAAGTTGAAGCCGACCCGACGCTTTCCGTTGTTCGCAAAGGCGCTGAGCTGGCTAACTCCTTCAAACCGGACGTGATCATCGCGCTGGGCGGCGGTTCCCCGATGGACGCCGCGAAAATCATGTGGGTCATGTACGAACATCCGGAAACTCACTTCGAAGAACTGGCGCTGCGCTTTATGGACATCCGTAAACGTATCTACAAGTTCCCGAAAATGGGCGTGAAAGCGAAAATGATCGCCGTCACCACCACTTCCGGTACCGGTTCTGAAGTCACACCGTTTGCGGTTGTGACCGACGATGCAACCGGTCAGAAATATCCGCTGGCTGACTATGCCCTGACCCCGGATATGGCGATTGTCGACGCCAACCTGGTGATGGATATGCCGAAGTCCCTGTGTGCGTTCGGTGGTCTGGATGCGGTAACTCACGCTCTGGAAGCTTATGTTTCCGTACTGGCTTCTGAGTTCTCTGACGGTCAGGCTCTGCAGGCCCTGAAACTGCTGAAAGAAAACCTGCCGGCGTCTTACCACGAAGGGTCTAAAAATCCGGTTTCGCGTGAACGTGTTCACAGTGCAGCGACTATCGCCGGTATCGCGTTTGCCAACGCCTTCCTCGGTGTATGTCACTCCATGGCGCACAAACTGGGCTCTCAGTTCCACATTCCGCACGGTCTGGCGAACGCCCTGCTGATTTGTAACGTTATCCGCTATAACGCGAATGACAACCCGACCAAGCAGACCGCTTTCAGCCAGTACGATCGTCCGCAGGCACGCCGTCGTTACGCTGAAATTGCTGACCACCTGGGCCTGAGCGCGCCGGGCGACCGTACCGCCGCTAAGATTGAAAAACTGCTGGCATGGCTGGAAAGCATTAAAGCTGAGCTGGGCATTCCTAAGTCTATCCGTGAAGCAGGCGTGCAGGAAGCTGACTTCCTGGCACACGTTGACAAACTGTCTGAAGATGCCTTCGATGACCAGTGCACCGGCGCTAACCCGCGTTATCCGCTGGTATCGGAACTGCGCCAACTGCTGCTGGCAAGTTTCTACGGCGAGGCGTTTGCTGAACAATAACGCATGGATCTCCGTCGCGGGGCGTCATTTTCCCCGCGGCTCACCGTAAGGATAATTTATGCGCCGCATCACAAAAACTGCTACACTCCGCCCCTTCATGACATTGTGGTTTTTGTCATTCCAAATTTGAGCATCTCCCTGAAAACTACACCGGCAACGGTCGGGGCGGTCCGGAGTAGTTATGTCTTTTGATTCCCTGGGATTAAACCCTGATATCCTGCGCGCTATTGCCGAGCAGGGTTACCGTGAACCTACCCCTATTCAGCAACAGGCGATTCCCGCCGTGCTGGAAGGCCGCGATCTGATGGCCAGCGCCCAGACTGGAACCGGTAAAACGGCGGGTTTTACCCTGCCATTGTTGCAGCATCTGATTACCCATCAGCCGCACGCTAAAGGTCGTCGCCCGGTGCGTGCGTTGATCCTCACGCCAACCCGCGAGCTGGCGGCGCAAATTGGCGAAAACGTCAGAGATTACAGTAAATATCTCAATATTCGCTCGCTGGTGGTATTTGGCGGCGTAAGCATCAATCCGCAGATGATGAAACTGCGCGGCGGCGTGGATGTGCTGGTGGCGACGCCGGGACGTCTGCTCGACCTGGAACATCAAAATGCCGTGAAGCTGGATCAGATTGAGATTCTGGTACTGGATGAAGCCGACCGTATGCTGGATATGGGCTTCATTCACGACATTCGTCGCGTGCTGGCGAAACTGCCGGCGAAGCGTCAGAATCTGCTGTTCTCCGCCACGTTCTCCGACGACATCAAAGCGCTCGCCGAAAAGCTGTTGCGCAATCCGCTGGAAATCGAAGTGGCGCGCCGCAACACGGCCTCAGAGCAGGTGACGCAGCACGTGCACTTTGTCGATAAAAAACGTAAGCGCGAACTGCTGTCACAAATGATTGGCCAGGGCAACTGGCAGCAGGTGTTGGTCTTCACCCGCACCAAGCATGGCGCGAACCATCTGGCGGAACAGCTTAATAAAGACGGTATTCGCAGCGCGGCGATCCACGGTAATAAATCGCAGGGCGCACGTACCCGCGCGCTGGCCGATTTTAAATCCGGCGATATTCGCGTGCTGGTGGCGACGGATATTGCGGCGCGTGGTCTGGATATTGAAGAACTGCCGCACGTGGTCAACTATGAACTGCCGAACGTGCCGGAAGATTATGTACACCGTATTGGCCGTACCGGTCGCGCGGCGGCAACTGGCGAGGCGCTGTCGCTGGTCTGTGTTGACGAGCATAAACTGTTGCGTGATATCGAAAAATTGCTGAAAAAAGAGATCCCACGCATTACGACGCCGGGCTATGAGCCGGACCCGTCGATTAAAGCGGAGCCGATTCAGAATGGCCGTCAGCAGCGCGGCGGCGGTCGTGGACGCGGACAAAATCAGGGGGGAGCGGGGCGCAGTCAGCAGCCGCGACGTCAGGATAGTGGGGCAGCGAAGGCGAAACCAAAACCGCGCACAGGCGAGGGGAAACCCGCGGGCGACAAAGCACGTCCGCCGCGTCGCCCGCGCAGAATCACGCCTGCCCAGTAAATTTTATCCGGCAACATGCCCGGTAGCGCGACGCTTACCGGGCCTACGGACTATGCAAATACGTAGGCCGGATAAGGTGCTTGCACCGTCATCCGGCAAAATACACATCGCGTTGCGAGCCGCCTTCCAGAACCGGCAAAAAAGGTACTTCCCGCCCCTGAAATGTGCCACAATAGTGGCTGTTTATACAGTACTTCAGGTTTTCTCATGGCATTGACCGCTGCGCTGAAAGCGCAAATCGCCGCCTGGTATAAGGCGCTTCAGGACCAGATCCCCGACTTTATTCCCCGTGCGCCGCAGCGGCAGATGATTGCTGACGTCGCCAGAACGCTGGCCGGGGAAGAAGGGAGACATCTGGCTATTGAAGCGCCGACCGGCGTCGGGAAAACCCTCTCCTATCTTATTCCCGGTATCGCCATTGCCCGGGAAGAGCAAAAAACACTGGTGGTCAGTACCGCTAACGTGGCGTTACAGGATCAGATCTTTAGCAAAGATTTGCCGCTGCTACGAAAAATCATCCCCGATCTGCGCTTTACCGCCGCCTTTGGCCGCGGGCGTTACGTGTGTCCGCGAAATCTGGCGGCGCTCGCCAGTAGCGAGCCTACGCAGCAGGATCTGCTCGCCTTTCTTGATGACGAACTGACGCCTAACAATCAGGAAGAGCAAAAGCGCTGCGCCAGGCTGAAAGGGGATCTTGACGGTTACAAATGGGATGGTCTGCGGGATCATACCGACATTGCTATTGACGACGATCTGTGGCGGCGATTAAGTACCGATAAAGCCAGTTGTCTGAACCGCAACTGTCACTATTACCGCGAATGTCCATTCTTTGTCGCCCGACGTGAAATACAGGAAGCGGAAGTCGTGGTGGCGAATCACGCGCTGGTAATGGCGGCGATGGAAAGTGAAGCCGTACTGCCGGAACCAAAGCATCTGCTGTTGGTACTGGATGAAGGTCATCATCTGCCCGATGTCGCTCGCGATGCGCTGGAGATGAGCGCGGAAATTACCGCCTCCTGGTATCGCTTGCAACTGGACCTGTTCAGCAAACTGGTGGCGACCTGCATGGAGCAATTTCGCCCTAAGACCACGCCGCCGTTAGCGAATCCTGAGCGACTTAACGCCCATTGCGAGGAGGTGTACGAACTGATCGCCTCGCTCAATGCCATTCTTAATCTGTATATGCCCGCAGCGCAGGAGGCGGAGCACCGTTTTGCAATGGGCGAGTTGCCTGATGAGGTCATGGAAATCTGCCAGCGACTGGCGAAGCTGACCGAGACGTTGCGTGGGCTGGCGGAATCCTTTCTCAACGATCTCAGCGAAAAAACCGGGTCGCACGATATTGTGCGTTTGCATCGGGTGATTTTACAGATGAACCGGGCGCTGGGAATGTTCGAGGCGCAAAGTAAATTATGGCGGCTGGCTTCGATGGCGCAGTCTTCAGGCGCGCCGGTGTCCAAATGGGCGACGCGTGAAATACGCGAAGGGCAACTCCACGTCTGGTTCCATTGTGTCGGTATCCGCGTCAGCGATCAGCTGGAAAGATTGTTATGGCGCAGCGTACCGCACATTATTGTCACCTCGGCGACACTGCGCTCGCTCAATAGCTTTTCGCGTCTGCAGGAAATGAGCGGCTTAAAAGAAAAAGCCGGCGACCGCTTTGTGGCGCTGGATTCGCCGTTTAATCATGTGGAACAGGGGAAACTGGTGATTCCTCAAATGCGCTACGAACCCACCATTGATAACGAAGAGCAGCATATTGCCGAAATGGCGGCCTATTTTCGTGAGCAACTGGAGAGCAAAAAACATCATGGTATGCTGGTACTGTTCGCCAGCGGGCGGGCGATGCAGCGTTTTCTGGAGCATGTCGCTGATGTGCGCTTACTCCTCCTGGTCCAGGGCGACCAGCCGCGTTACCGGCTGGTGGAGCTGCACCGTAAACGGGTGGAGAGCGGCGAACGCAGCGTGCTGGTTGGGCTTCAGTCTTTTGCCGAAGGGCTGGATCTTAAAGGCGAGCTGCTGACGCAGGTCCATATCCATAAAATTGCCTTCCCGCCGATCGACAGCCCGGTCGTGATCACCGAAGGCGAATGGCTAAAAAGTCTGAATCGTTATCCGTTTGAGGTACAAAGTTTACCAAGCGCGTCTTTTAATTTAATTCAGCAGGTAGGGCGATTGATCCGTAGCCACGCCTGTCGGGGAGAAGTGGTCATTTATGATAAGCGTTTGTTGACCAAAAACTACGGACAGCGTTTACTGAATGCCTTACCTGTTTTTCCGATAGAGCAGCCTGCCGTGCCAGACGTTATAGTAAAACCAAAAGCAAAACCTGCACGCCGCCGACGGCGTTAATGCTGTGAGCACACTTCAAGGAGCTTTCAATGGATTATCGCAAGATCATCAAAGAGATCGGGCGAGGTAAAAATCACGCCCGCGATCTGGATCTGGATACCGCGCGCGGTTTGTATACCCGAATGCTGAATGGCGACGTCCCCGACCTGGAAATGGGCAGTATATTGATGGCGCTGCGTATTAAAGGCGAAGGCGAAGCCGAAATGCTGGGCTTTTATGAAGCCATGCAGAATCATACCATCAAACTGACACCGCCCGCAGATAGGCCGTTGCCGGTCGTTATTCCCAGCTATAACGGCGCGCGTAAACAGGCGAATTTAACGCCGTTGCTGGCTATCCTGCTACATAAATTGGGCTTTCCAGTTGTAGTACACGGCGTCAGTGAAGATCCGACCCGCGTACTGACGGAAACAATATTTGCGCTGATGGGGATTGTGCCCACCCTACACGGCGGACAAGCGCAGGCCAAACTGGACGGGCATCAGCCGGTGTTTATCCCGGTGAGCGCGCTCTGCCCGCCGCTGGAAAAACAACTGGCGATGCGCTGGCGGATGGGCGTGCGCAACAGCGCGCATTCACTGGCCAAGCTGGCGACGCCATTTGCTGAGGATGCCGTGCTGCGTTTATCAAGCGTTTCTCACCCTGAATATGTCCCGCGTGTGGCGACCTTTTTTAGCCGCATTGGCGGGCGGGCTTTGTTAATGCATGGTACCGAAGGCGAAGTCTATGCCAACCCGCAACGCTGTCCGCAAATCAGCCTGATTGATAGCCGTGGCGTGCAGGTACTGCATGAGCGTCAGAGCGATATGCACGACGAGCCGCTTTCACTGCCTGCGACTAAAGATCCTGAAATCACCGCGCGCTGGATTGAGCGCTGCCTTGCCGGCCGCGAGCCGGTGCCGCAATCATTAAAAACGCAAATGGCCTGTTGTCTGGTTGCGACGGGAGAGGCAGCGACGTTAGAAGACGGGCTTGCGCGAGTCGAACAGGCTTTTAGCGAATAAAAAAAGCCCGTCCAGTGACGGACGGGCAAATAAGGGTAACAAACAGGGTTAATGAGGGTTGGAGCAGTGGGTCTGTTGGCAAACAGACGAGGGTAATACCCGTCAGAATTCAAACAACAGCGATGTTACAGCCTGAAATCTGGCGGGCAGGTAAATTATTTATAAATCACCGCAGTGCCGCTCATTTTGTCATTACCCACGGCGGAGGTGATGTTATAAGCGCTTGCGCCAGCAGCGGCGGCTTTTTCAGCCAGTTTAGCTTCCAGGCCATCCAGCGTGGTGGCGCCATCGGCAGACACTACGCCGATTTTATGCAGGTCTTGCGTCTGAGACGCGCTAACCGGTTCTGCGGCAAAAGCGCCAAAAGAAAGGGTGGAAAGCGCGATGGCTGCAACAGCATATTTAATGGTTTTCATGATTAATCTCTCGCAGGTTATTCTGTTTATGGGACGATGTTCCGTCGATGTGATGAGTATCACGGTTTTTTGCGAAAGATAAAATCGAATAGAATTGACGGCCTTGCTCAAAATTTTTGAATGACAAATAACCTATTGATTATTAATTAATTCAACAGTGGAATTTACCGTTCTTGTCATCTGGCTTTACAGAGTCGAGGTTAACGGCACATTCTGCGACGCAGAACGCTAAAAAGCATGAGCGTAAAGGAATGGATGATACTGGCGGTTTCGGTAAAGAAAAGTCAGCGTAACTGGCTGTCTTTTGAACCTCTGCGATTATATCCTGAAAATGTTGCGTTATGTAAATCTTTCTCCTGTTGGCAGGATATGCATAACCGAACGCCCGGTACGGCTTTACGCCGCGCTTCAGGGATAGGATCACCGCAAGATTCGCATTCATCGCGACTTTCGCCGTGGGGAAGTTCGCCGCGAGCGCGGGCAACGGCATCTTCAATGGTATTGTTGATTTGTTCATTCACTGCGTCGTCATTTGCCCAGCCGGATGCCATCACGCTCTCCTGATTTTAGGGTACCTGAGGTTAAGTGTAGCGCCGTCAGGCGAAAAAATCGCATCGCGCGATCTTTTCAGACCATGAGCAGAGCCAATGTTATTCAGATATCCGATCAAACGAGCGAGGCAGGGAATTCGCGGTGGTATATTTACCCCGTGGCGTTATACGGGTATCTTACGCCGCTGCTAAAAGGAGAATGCCATGTCCGCCCAGAAACCGGGGTTACACCCGCGCAACCGCCATCAACACCGTTATGATCTCGCCGCACTGTGTCAGACCACGCCGGAATTGACGTCCTTTCTTATCCGCACGCCCGCCGGTGAACAGAGCGTTGATTTTGCTAATCCGCAAGCGGTAAAAGCGCTCAATAAGGCGTTGCTGGCGCATTTTTATGCCGTTACACACTGGGACATTCCGCCAGGGTTTTTATGTCCGCCAGTGCCTGGTCGTGCGGATTATATCCATCATCTGGCGGATCTGCTTGGCGAAACGACAGGGAGTATTCCGGCGCAGGCAACTATTCTGGACGTGGGCGTGGGCGCCAATTGTATTTATCCGCTTATCGGCGTCCATGAATATGGCTGGCGATTTACCGGTAGTGAAGTCAGCGACGCAGCGATGTCCAGCGCGCAGGCTATCATTCAGGCTAATACGGGGTTAAGCCGCGCCATTCGTCTGCGTCGGCAAAAAGATCCGGCGGCCATTTTTACCGGTATTATTCATAAAAATGAATTTTATGACGCAACGCTTTGTAACCCGCCTTTTCACGACTCCGCCGCCGCAGCCCGCGCGGGCAGCGAGCGTAAGCGCCGCAATTTGGGGCAGAATAAAGATGATGCGCTGAACTTTGGCGGTCAACAGCAGGAGCTATGGTGTGAAGGCGGCGAAGTCGCCTTTATTAAAAAAATGATTGCTGAAAGCCAATCCTTCCGCCGTCAGGTGTTGTGGTTTACGACGTTGGTGTCGCGCGGCGAGAATTTACCGCCGCTTTACCGGGCATTGACGGAGGCTGGCGCGGTGAAAGTGGTGAAAAAAGAGATGGCCCAGGGGCAAAAGCAAAGCCGCTTTATTGCCTGGACCTTTATGGATGACGACCAGCGTCGCCGTTTTATCACCCGTAAACGCTAAATCGTCGGTTCGCGCGGCGGCAGTGAATCAGGCGACGGGCCGCCGGCGGGGGCGGGTAGAACCTGATACGTTTGCACCGGCGCGCGCACATTGGCCAGATCAAAATGCTTTTTCACCTGGCTATCAAGGGCAAAACGCACCGTCCACTGCTTGAGCGGTAGCGTGGTGAACGACACGCGTAAAGTAAACGCCGTGTTCGTTAAACCGACAATACCGGCGAACGTGGGTTCGCCGATAATCAGCCCGCGAATATCCTCCGTCTCCATCAGCGCCGTTACCGCGTCTTTCAGCGCCTGATTCGCTTTATCCGCATCCTCATGGCGATCCACGTCATAGTTGGCGACAACAGAGCCGATACCGCGCACAAAGTTGGCGAAAGTGGTGATCGAGGACCACGGGATAATATGGTATGCCCCGGTATCCTGCCGCACGCCGACGGAACGAATCGACATTCTTTCGACCGTCCCCGTCAGCGGGCCTATGGTGACTAAGTCGCCGGTATTCATCCCGTTTTCAAACTGAATAAAGACGCCGGTAATAATATCTTTCACCAGGGTTTGCGAACCGAAAGAGATAGCCAGACCTAACGCCCCCGCGCCAGCCAGCAATGGCGCGATATTGACGCCGATTTCCGATAACACGATCATGATGGTTATGGTACTGATAATCACTGCCAGCGCATTGCGGAACAGCGTCAGCAGCGTGCGCGTGCGGGCGCTGGGTAGCGGGCGGCCATGAATATCGGAGGCCAGGCGATTCTCAATCAGACTGGCGAGAATCGTCCATCCCACGGCGGAGAAGAATAAGATTAACGCGATACGGATGAGGATATCGACCATCTTTTCCCCCGCGCCATAATGTAGCCAGTGCCAGAAATCGAATAATCCCCAGGCGTTGAGCAACAGCATAACGGCGACGCAGACGGTCAAAAAGCGTGCGACTTTTAGCGCTGAGGAGAGCCAGCCGTTAAGCCGCTTTTGTAATTCCGGGTAGTTGCGCTGCGTATGGGGCGACAGGGTGATGGTTTTCGCTATCCAGCGGGTAAACATACCGGAGATAAACGCCGCGATGCCAATAATCGCCAGACTGCGCACGGTCGCGCCCATCATAAACTTCAGACTATTGCCTGGGTCGAATAACGAGAAGAAAAACAGCACGATAAAGTAGGCGCTGGCCAGCCAGTGCCACACCAGCGCAAAGGCGCGGATAAACAGGCTAAAAAAGGCTAATGATCGTTCCGCCAGACTTAATAAATGTTGCGTAATCTCCGCTTTGTTTTTAAAGATCAGGTACAGCGCCCAGATGGTGATGCAGAGCATGATCGCCACATTCGCCATCGCGCCAACCTGAACATTCACCTGGTTGGAAATAATCGGAACGGCAACAATCAGCCCGTAGCCAATCAAACTGCTAAGGGAACTCATACGGCGATTCCAGTAACGCGCTGTCGCATCCTGAATCGCGAATGGGCGTAATTCCGGTACATTAGGGCAAAAAATAAGCCGCAGAATCGCTTTAAAGAACTCTATCAGCGCGAAGGCATTCAGGAACAGGCTTTGCTGAAAAGCGATAGTTCGACTTCCCGCATGGAAATTATCACTGAGCATCTGACCGATAAATAAGGTGAGCGCCAGTAGCAGCAGGTCGATAATAAACGCGCCGACGATCATCGCCGGGAGCTGTAACCAGTTGCTGCGTTCACGGTTTTTCTTGCGCGCCCACAGGCCCATTTTTCGATATAACGGCAGGGCGCAAAGCCGTATCACGCTATAAAAACCAAATACCGCGACGGCCAGAAATAAAAAGTGGGTTAACGCGTTGGTGAAGGTTTGCGAGTTAAACGGCTTGTGCGGCGCATCGGTGATGTTGCGATAAAGCTGGGCGAAACGGGTAGCGAAAGCATCGCCGTACTGACGGGTAACGGTGGTGACGTTCTCCAGTACCGTTTTCTCATCTTTGGCCGCAGGCGGCGCAAGCGCTGGCGCCGGCTCGGTCGGCGGCGTGGTTGAGGCTTCGCGGAGTTGCGCTATCAATTCGTTACGTGAAGCCTCGTTCTCCAGTACGTCAGCCAGGGCCGCATAGGCCGCTTTTTTTTGTTCAGGACTGGGCTCTGGCGCTGCTTGCTGGCTGGTTGATGTCCCCGTGGTCACGCCGGGTATGACGACCGCATGGGCAGGCGCGCCCAGTAGACAAAAAAGGATGAACAGGGTCCACCGCATGACTCCTCCAGTGAGAAAAGAGACGCAAAACACTAAGTATAGATGGCGCAGGGGAGGGAAAATGAAATGGGACTATTCCATGATGCCCTTCCTGCCGCAGGGCAGGAAGGGCGATATCTCAGGAGACGTGCTGTAAAAATTCCTGTAAACGTGGGCTTGGCGGGTTTTCGATCAACGCCTGCGGACTGCCATCTTCGGCAATACGGCCTTTATCGATAAAAATCAGCCGTGAGGCGACTTTTTCGGCAAAGCCGATTTCGTGAGTGACAATGACCATGGTCATGCCTTCTTCCGCCAGATCCTGCATGACTTTCAGCACTTCATGGCGCAGTTCAGGGTCCAGAGCGGAGGTTGGCTCGTCAAAGAGCATCATTTTCGGCTTCACGGCCAGCGCTCGGGCAATGGCGACGCGCTGTTGTTGACCACCGGAAAGCTCGGAGGGGTAGTGGTGCGCCCGTTCCGCCAGTCCAACTTTCGCTAACAGAGCTTTCGCCTGTTTTTCCGCTTCTTCTTTCTTTACGCCGCGCACGCGCAGAGGACCGAACATCACGTTTTCGAGCGCGGTCAGATGCGGGAACAGATAAAACTGTTGAAACACCATGCCGGCTTCCTGGCGAATCAGCCGTTCGTCTACTTTAGGATCGTTAACTTTCAGACCATCGACAATCAGATCGCCGGAGGTGATCTCTTCCAGTTTATTGATACAGCGTAATAACGTGGATTTACCCGAACCGGAAGGGCCGATAATCACAACCACTTCGCCCTGACGGATGTTTAAATCAATGTTATGTAGCACCTGGGTGGGGCCAAAGTGCTTGGAGACGTTTTTAAATTCAATCACAGGATTTTCATCCTTCTTTCAAGACGACGCAAAATAAAGCTCAGTACCAGCGTAATGATCAAATAGAAGACGGCCACGGCGCTCCAGATTTCCAGGGCGCGAAAGTTACCGGCAATAATTTCCTGGCCCTGACGGGTCAGCTCGGCTACGCCGATAACAATAAACAACGAGGTGTCTTTGATGCTAATGATCCACTGGTTGCCCAGCGGCGGCAGCATACGGCGCAGAGCAAGCGGTAAAATAACATGGCGGATGGTTTCCCGGCGAGAAAGGCCCAGCGCCAGACCCGCTTCGCGAAAACCTTTGTGAATGGATAGTACTGCGCCACGAGTAATTTCCGCGATATAAGCGCCGGAGTTAATCATAATTGTCACGACCGCTGCGCTGAACGGATCAATACGCAAATCATTAAATGCCATCGGCAGGGCAAAGTAGATAAACATGACCTGGACAACGATGGGCGTGCCGCGAATAATTTCAATGAAAACCAGGGCGATGTGGTTGGCGAACCAGCCGCCAAACGTACGGGCAAAACCTGCCGCCAGTCCAATAACCAGGCCGCCAGCCAGACCGAGGACCGAGATCCACAGGGTCATTTTAGCGCCCTCAAGCAAAAGCGGAATGGCGGGCCAGATGGCGCTCCAGTCAAACTGCATATGTCGTTCCTGTTACCGTGGTGTAAATAGTCAAATGCTCTATCCGGCGCGGAAATGGCGTGAAAGTGTCTTATCCGTCACGGAAAAGAGCTGTAGGCCCGGTGAGCGTCCTCACTACCGGGCCACAAGCCAACATCAGGTTGTTTTATTTAGGTTCTGTACCGAACCATTTTTTGTAGATTTCGTTATAGGTGCCATTCTCACGCAGCGTTTTCAGCGCGCCGTTGACTTTCTCGCGCAGTTCATCGCTGCCTTTCGGGAAGGCAACTCCGTATTGCTGTGCTTCCAGCGATTCGCCTACCGCCTTGAACTGGCCGTTGCCTGCGGTTTTGATAAAGTACAGGATGTTCGGCGTATCGTGCAGAACAGCGTCTGCGCGGTTGGTGCCTAATTCCATGTACGCGTTATCAATGTTCGGGAACTGACGCAGGTCTTTAGTTTTGATGTTCGCTTTCGCGTAATCCACCGACCCGGTTCCGCTCTTCACGGCAACGACTTTGCCATCGAGGTCTTTAACGCTTTTAATATCGTTATTGTTGGCTTTCACCATCACGAGCAGACCGCTTTTGTAATAGCCATCGGAAAAGTCGATCGCTTTTTTACGCTCGTCCGTAATCGTAATACCCGCCAGCGCCAGATCGATATTTTTGGTTTGTAATGCCGGAATAATGCCGCTGAAATCCATCGGTTTCAGGGTGTAGTCCAGCTTCAGTTCTTTCGCGATAGCGTCCCACAGATCAACATCAAAACCGACGTATTTGTCGCCCTGTTTAAATTCAAACGGAACGAACGCCGTATCGGTTGCCACCACGAGTTTCTTATCCGCAGCGTGCGAAGACACCGCAAAAGCCAGGGTAAGTGCAGCCAGTGAAACTTTTAATAGAGACTTCATAGCATTTCCTTTTCTATCCACGGGGCGATCCCCTGCGAGAACATGTAGCGTAATGAAAAAATCATGCCAATTATGTAACTCATTGTTTTAACAGAAGCGTCAATCATTCCTGTGCACAATAAGTCGGGCAAAACCAGTATGCCGCACCGTTTTGGGGCACTGATTTAGTGCATGAATAACAACGTAGAGATACAGGGTCTATTTAGCGTAAAAATTGTTGTTAAAACAATCTTTAATTAACGATTGTGTGATGTAATTATTACAAATAATTCACTTTTATCGGAGGGGAGTACAAGACGTGTGCACTATTTAAGTGCAAAACCCCTGTGCCAGGCAGGGGTATAGGGATGACTTATATACCTGTGTACATCAAGTTGCAGGTGCGTTCGCTTCAGTTACCGACGGAAGTCAGGCTTCTGCGGATTCGCTGCGTTTGTACCCTCCTGCAACTCGAAGTATTCAGGGTAGAGATAGATTTATTCGATGTTGGATTCGATAAACCACAGGAATTTATCGAGGTCGCGTGATGCGGCGGTAAAGATATCGGCAGTGTCTTCATCTTTGGCTTCACCGATAGCTTTGCGAACATCATTAGCGACAACAGCGTAGCGATCGGCCAGTTCTTTTAAGTGATCCTGCACGTTATGGATATCGAGCGGATAGCTTTTCAGTGGAGTTTTGCTGTTGATAACTTGCGTGGTGCCTAACGCCACACCGCCAAGCTGTACGGCGCGCTCGGCCATAGTATCCAGATGATCGGTCAGTGCGGTACGGAAGCCATCCAGCATCTCATGAACGGCAATAAAGTTAGCACCGCGCATGTTCCAGTGGGCCTGTTTCGTGATCAGCGACAGGTCAATGAACTGGATCACCTGACGATTAAGCAACTCAACCGTCGCTTTTTTATCGCTCTCTGATACATCGTTACGGGTATAAAGCAGATTAGACGCTTTTGTTTTTACCAGTTTAGCGGTACTCATAATCTCATATCCTCTTGATGTTTGTGTCCCAGGTAATTAACGAAAATAAGTATAGCACCGGTTTTTAACTTTGCTTTTTTGAATTTACCTATCACTTTAATAGTACAGACAAGATTTAATATTTATTATGATTAAAAATCAATGGGTTAGATGGGTTTGCTGTTTGGTGGGTAATAATTCTCATTTTAATGTAAAAAATGAGAAAAAATATGACAAAAAATGACGAAGTAATAGCGCAATAATAAAAGGTGAATAAAGAGGTGATATTCTGCATGATTATGCACATCATGCAGAATAAGAAACTATTTTACGTCAACTTGTTTAATTTGCGGTTCGCGTCGAATCGTTAGGGTAGAACCCATTGAGGCGGCAATGATGGCGCACAGGGCCAGGATTTGTATGCCCGTAAGCGTTTCGCCCAGAAAAATCATCCCGGAAACGGCGGCCAGCGCGGGTTCCATGCTCATCAGCGTACCGAAGGTGCGGGTTGGCAGGCGCGTCAGTGCAATCATTTCCAGTGAATAAGGCAGCGCCGTAGAAAGCACAGCGACCGCTAACCCTAAGGGAAGAATCGACCAGTGCCATAGCGCGTCGCCAGCCTGAACTGCGCCAATCGGCACGAAAATGATGGCGGCAATCAGCGAGCCTACCGCCACCGTGGCCGGACCATGTTCCGCGCCTGCTCGCTGGCCGGTAAGAATATAGACAGCCCAACAGGCGCCAGCGCCGAGCGCTAACGCGGCCCCGGTAAGATCGACGTGAGACATATCTTGCCCTAATGGCAGCAGGAACCAGAGCCCAAGCACAGCCAGTACGACCCAAATAAAATCTACCGGCCGCCGGGATGAAAACAGCGCGACCGCCAGAGGACCGGTAAATTCCAGCGCGACCGCAATACCCAACGGCACCGTCTGAATCGACAGATAGAATAGATAGTTCATCCCGCCCAGCGACAGACCATAAAACAGTAAAGGCAGCCGCTGCTCTTTGGCAAAACGCAAACGCCAGGGTTTGAAAAAGGCGATAAGGATAAGCGTTCCCAACGCCAGACGAAGCGCCGTTACGCCCGGCGCGCCGACAAGAGGAAATAACGATTTCGCCAGTGAAGCGCCACTCTGAATAGAGGACATGGCAATGAGCAAAACCAAAATGGGCAACCAGACTGGTAGTTTACGTGTTGACCCCGGCATCCTTTCTCCTGTCAAAAAATGTCAGTACGAGTAAAGGTGGCAGTGTAATGGAAATTCCCCGCGGCGGTTGAGGATTCGTTGAAAAAAAATTTCCAGGATTCCATAAAATGAACTTAAATTGATGGATAAATAGACTGTTAGTTTAGGAATAATCTGGATGAATGTATCGCGCCGCACGCGCATTATTGGTGCAATCAGCCGGAAAAGTGATGTTAATTGAATAAGATAGCGCGATATGGAAACGTTCTGTTACATGAAAGGCGCCCTTAGACACCGTGAATCGCAAAGAGTTTCCCATTAATTTTTGATATATTTAAAACTTAGGACTTACTTGAAGCACATTTGAGGTGGTTATGAAAAAAATTGCATGTCTTTCAGCACTGGCCGCTGTTCTGGCTTTTTCCGCAGGTACTGCAGTAGCTGCTACTTCTACCGTTACCGGTGGTTACGCTCAGAGCGACGCGCAGGGCGTAGCGAATAAAATGAGCGGTTTTAACCTGAAGTATCGTTATGAGCAGGACGACAACCCGCTGGGCGTAATCGGTTCCTTCACCTACACCGAAAAAGATCGTACTAACGGTGCGGGCGATTACAACAAAGGTCAGTACTACGGCATCACTGCCGGCCCGGCTTACCGTCTGAACGATTGGGCGAGCATCTACGGTGTAGTCGGTGTGGGTTACGGTAAATTCCAGACGACCGATTACCCAACCTACAAACATGACACCAGCGATTATGGCTTCTCCTATGGCGCTGGTCTGCAATTCAACCCGATGGAAAATGTTGCTCTGGACTTCTCTTACGAGCAGAGCCGTATTCGTAGCGTTGACGTTGGCACCTGGATTGCTGGCGTGGGTTACCGCTTCTAATCACGTCGGTGAAAATGAAAAATCCGCCTTTCGGGGCGGATTTTTTTTGCCTGAAACGTGCATTATTTTAGTGAAAAAATATCGCTGCCCAGATGGTTATAGTCCACTTTTTGTAATTTGAAATTGGTGATATAAACGGGCCCGGCTTTCTGCTCGGAAATAAATCGATAGCGATTTTTGATCTCTTTAGCGCTAATTCCTGTCCATTGCGAGAAAAAACTCAGGAAATCGTTCGCAGAACGGCGAGCTTTAATGATCCGATGCGCTTTACTGTCGCTGGATAGCACCATAAACGGCACCTGGAAGTTTTGCTGGAATTTGTCGTCATGCGCCAGGTACTGTACCGCTTTGCCGCGCTCTTTAAACGCCAGCCCGTGATCGGAGAAATAGACGAGCGAAAAACTGTCGCCGCTATGACGAAGCTGAGTATAGAGCTGACGGAGCAAATCGTCGGTTTGCGTCATGGTGTATAAATAACAAGACGTCTCTTTCGACTGGACAAACGTCGCGTATTTTCCCTGAGTGCGGTCGCAGGCCTGGGGATGCGATCCCATTAAATGCAACACAATCAACTGCGGTTGCGTGCGTTCTGTCGCCAATACCTGCGCCGTCATGGTTAACAGCGCGTCGTCGCGAGTATTTTTATCCGCTTCAAAATCGCCGTTTTTCAGGAAATGCGCTTCATCGGCGCGTTTGGCGATACTGGCGATGGCCGTGTCGTATTCGCCGATTTGCCCCTGATTGGAAAACCACCATGTCTGAAAACCGGCGCGGTTAGCCAGCGTGACGAAGTTATCCTGATACTGCGGTTTGTTATCCACCACGCGATTGAGCGTTAAACCAAGCGATTTTTGCGTTGAGCCGCTGGCGGCGATGTAATCCATAAAGAAGTCGCCATTCACATGGCTGGCGAAGGGGGTATTATCCCAGTGGCCGCCGAAAGCGCCCATGGCATCCCGTCGCGCGCTTTCACCAATCACCACGACATAGATGTGATATCTGGGTTTCACCGCAGTAACCGTCCAGCTATCTTTTATGCCGGATAGCTGCGCCATACGGTGCTGCTCTTCAATGACTTCGTTGTTATTGACGATAACGTCTTTAGCGAAGCGAAAAACCGGATAGCCGGTATCAATAACCTTAAAAACGCCGCCCCACGCCAGATTTTGTACCGGCGCGACGAAAAATGCCGCGACGCTAATCAGCAGGCACAGGCTGTCGAGGCTATTCCAGCGCGGCCTGACCTCTTCTTTTCGGCGACGAAGCGCAATAATACCCAGCGCAAAAATAAAAAGTCCGGTCAGGTAGCTATACCACGGGAAGATGGTCAGGATTTCGCTCGACTCTTCCATATTGGTGGAGTGCAGCGCCAGCAGCGTATTAAAGTTCGGCGCGCCGTAAGCCTGTCCAAAGGGAAAATAGCAAGCGGCTACCAGCGAACAGATGCCGAGCAGCGCTTTTTGTCCGCGGGGCAGGTAGCGCCAGAGCAGCAGCAACAGGCAGGTAAACGCCGCGGTATAAAGCAGGCTAAAGGGGTAGCCGAGCGCGAGGTTAATCAGCAGCGACTGTAAAAAGTAGAGGCCCGCCCACGGGCTTACAGCCCGACGACGGGCGAGAAGTGAATCGATAAGGGTTGAATTCATATGCCACTATTGCAAAAACGCCATGTGCTAACCCTGGCGCGAAGGGTCATTACCTGCCTGATTATGCGTAAAAAAGGTATTGGGTTCGCAACGGCGAGTCGCAAAATATTCAGGGCTGCCAGAAGATAGAGCGTGCGGGTAAGAAGGTCAACCGCCGGAAAGAAAATGTTTTGCGAAGAGAATAGCAAAACCACAAAAAAACAGGGGAAATGGGCGCCATTTCCGTTGAGGATGCAAAATAAAGCGGCGTACCGCACCGCCGCCTTATTTCGTGGAAGGGTTATCCTGTTCCGGTTTGCCGTTGATCATATCGCACAACATAGAGAGCAGCATTAACCGGACTTTAAAGGGAGAGTGACTGAACACGCGTATACACCTCTTAAATTCGTTCATATAAACCTCCTGATGTTTCTATCCCATCGATCCGTGAGGGATGTCTGCATTACATACAGATATAGCACAGGCTATGTTTTATAGCTATTGCTAAAACGTTAATTTTTTGTGCCCGGACAACTCTGGTTTACAATGAGCGCTCTGTCAGCTGACGCGTTAACGCGTCACAGAAACGAGGAAGCAAAATGGGTCGTCGCGCAGGTACGCCAACAACAAAAAAAGTGACGCAATTGGTGAACGTAGAAGAACACGTTGAAGGATTTCGTCAGGTCAGAGAGGCGCATCGCCGTGAGTTGATAGACGATTACGTTGAGCTGATTTCCGATTTAATTATTGAGGTAGGGGAAGCGCGTCAGGTGGATATGGCGGCGCGGCTCGGCGTCTCCCAGCCGACTGTGGCCAAAATGCTTAAGCGCCTGGCATCGTTAGGATTTATTCAAATGATCCCCTGGCGCGGCGTTTTTCTGACGCCGGAAGGGGAGAAGCTGGCGCAGGAAAGCCGCGAGCGGCACCAAATTGTCGAAAATTTTTTACTGGTATTAGGCGTAAGTCCGGAGATCGCGCGTCGTGATGCGGAAGGGATGGAACACCATGTCAGCCAGGAGACATTGGATGCCTTTTTGGCCTTCACGCAACAGCATGGAACATCTGCAGAATGAGTCTGGCCTTTTTACGGGCGCTGCGGCGTGACCGTTTTTTTCAGTTGTTGATCATTGTGGGGATGGCGCTAAGCCTGTTTGTTCCTTTTGCGCCCCGCGCCTGGCCTGGCGCGATTGACTGGCACACCATTATTACCCTCAGTGGGTTAATGTTGCTCACTAAAGGCGTTGAGCTGAGCGGCTATTTTGATGTGCTGGGACGCAAGATGACGCGCCGATTTCATACCGAGCGGCAACTGGCGATGTTCCTGGTGCTGGCTGCGGCGGCGCTGTCGACCTTTCTGACAAACGATGTCGCGCTGTTTATCGTTGTGCCGCTGACGATAACATTAAAAAAACTGTGCGCGATTCCGGTCAACCGATTGATTATTTTTGAAGCGTTGGCGGTTAACGCCGGTTCGCTGCTGACGCCTGTCGGTAATCCGCAAAATATTCTGTTGTGGGGACGCTCCGGCTTAACCTTTGCTGAATTTAGCGGGCAAATGGCGCCGCTTGCCGTCATGATGATGCTGACGTTACTGCTCCTGTGCTGGTTTTGTTTTCCGGGTAGGGCGTTACAGTATCATACCGGTACGCGTTCGCCGCAGTGGCAGCCCCGTCTGGTGTGGAGTTGCCTGGCATTATATGTCGTTTTTCTTACCGCGCTGGAGCTCAGGCAAGAGTTATGGGGACTGGTGTTGGTGGCGGCTGGGTTTATTGTGCTGGCGCGCAGGGTGATAGTCAGCGTGGACTGGACGCTGCTGCTGGTATTTATGGCGATGTTTATTGATGTCCATCTGCTAACGCAATTGCCGGCGTTGCAGGGCGTTTTCAACCAGGTTGGCGCACTGTCTCACCTGGGACTTTGGCTAACCGCTATCGGCCTGTCGCAGGTTATCAGTAATGTGCCCAGTACCATTCTCCTGCTGAACTATGTACCGGCCTCGACGCTGCTGGCGTGGGCGGTGAATATCGGCGGGTTTGGTCTGCTGCCGGGGTCGCTGGCAAATCTTATTGCTTTACGGATGGCGAACGATCGCCGAATCTGGTGGCGATTTCATTTCTATTCGCTGCCGATGCTGGCATGGGCGGCGCTGGTGGGATATGGATTATTGCAACTGATGCTGTAAGAGAAGCCCGATAGTGTCTATCGGGCTTCGCAGGCAGAGTCTGTCAGTTCAGACGAACCGGCATCCCGGAACGATCCTGAACCGCCTGTTGTACGACGGTCTGATCAACGTCAGGCTCGTTGGTGACGGCCAGGATACTCTTATTAAGCGTGATCGGCACCGCTTCCTTACCTTCAAACTGCGCTTCCGTCGTTGACAGCGGGTTATGCACCTCAATGTAACGGCTACCGTCCGGCTCGGTGGTGGCTTTTACCGGTTCATCGATAAACTGCACGCGGGTACCGACCGGCACATTTTCAAACAGGAATTTGATATCGTCGTTGCGCAGACGTACGCAGCCGTGGCTCACGCGAAGCCCGATGCCGAAGTTGGCGTTGGTGCCGTGAATAGCATACAGGCGACCAATGTACAGCGCGTACAGGCCCATCGGGTTATCCGGGCCCGCAGGTACGACCGCAGGCAACGGCTCGCCGGCGGCGCGATATTCAGCGTGCATTTTTGCCGTAGGCGTCCAGGTCGGACCGGCTTTTTTACGTTCAACTTTGGTCGTCCAGTTGATAGGCGTGTCTTTACCTAACTGACCGATCCCAATCGGCAGGACGATAACGGTGTTTGTGCCTTTCGGGTAGTAATAGAGGCGCATTTCCGCGCTATTGATGATAATGCCTTCGTGTACGGTATCCGGCAGGATCAGCTGCTGCGGAATATTCAGCACGGTACCGCCCTTCGGCAGGAAGGTATCCACGCCCGGGTTGGCTTCCAGCATGTTGGAGAGCCCCATCTGATACTCCGCGGCAAAATACTCCAGCGGCTGGGTATTGCCCTCCGGAACGGTGATGACCTGATTTTGCCCAATTAAACGGCTACCATCGGTAGGCAGCGGGTAAGTGACTGCTGAGGCTGTTTTACAAAAACCAACTACAGCGAAAGCCGCCGCGAAAAGCGTTGTTAATTTCATATTCATGTTATGCGAGATTCTGTGCCAAGCAGGCTAGTAGGTTGAGAATTCTGTCATGTTGGGAGCGCATTATAGGTGCATTCCAGTAAACAGGGAATTCAGATGTGTACGAAATCACGTTTTTTTCCCTTACGGTTCAGTGTAGCCCTTTGTACAGGGCGCGATCTTATTTCAGACTTGTGGCATAATAAGCGGTTTGTCACATCTTTTTTCAGGATAAGCCTGTGTTAGTTTCCAGCAACGTTACCATGCAGTTCGGCAGTAAGCCGCTGTTCGAAAACATTTCCGTCAAATTTGGCGGCGGCAACCGTTACGGCCTGATCGGCGCCAACGGTAGCGGAAAGTCCACTTTTATGAAAATCCTCGGCGGCGACCTGGAGCCGACGCTGGGCAATGTTTCCCTCGATCCGAATGAGCGCATCGGTAAGCTGCGTCAGGACCAGTTCGCTTTTGAAACATTCACCGTACTTGATACTGTCATTATGGGGCATGGAGAACTGTGGGAAGTCAAGCAGGAGCGCGACCGTATCTACGCTTTGCCGGAAATGAGCGAAGAAGACGGCTATAAAGTCGCCGATCTGGAAGTAAAATACGGCGAGATGGACGGTTATTCCGCTGAGGCGCGCGCGGGCGAACTGCTGTTGGGGGTGGGCATCCCGCTGGAGCAGCATTACGGTCTGATGAGTGAAGTCGCGCCAGGCTGGAAATTGCGTGTGCTGCTGGCGCAGGCGTTATTCTCTAATCCGGACATCCTGTTGCTCGACGAACCGACCAACAACCTGGATATTGATACTATCCGTTGGCTGGAGCAGGTGCTGAACGAGCGCGATAGCACGATGATCATCATTTCGCACGACCGTCACTTCCTGAACATGGTTTGTACGCATATGGCGGATCTGGATTACGGCGACTTGCGCGTCTATCCGGGTAACTATGATGAGTATATGACGGCGGCGACCCAGGCGCGTGAACGTCTGTTGGCCGATAATGCGAAGAAAAAAGCGCAAATTGCCGAGCTGCAATCTTTTGTTAGCCGTTTTAGCGCCAATGCCTCTAAATCGCGTCAGGCAACGTCGCGCGCGCGGCAGATCGATAAAATCAAGCTGGAAGAGGTGAAAGCCTCCAGCCGTCAGAACCCGTTCATCCGTTTTGAGCAGGATAAAAAACTGTTCCGTAACGCTCTGGAAGTGGAGGCGCTGACGAAAGGTTTTGATAACGGTCCGCTGTTTAAAAATGTCAATTTGCTGCTCGAAGTCGGCGAGAAGCTGGCGGTACTCGGCACCAATGGCGTGGGTAAATCTACGCTGCTGAAGACGCTGGTTGGCGATCTGGACGCCGATCACGGCACCGTTAAATGGTCGGAAAACGCGCGTATTGGTTACTACGCGCAGGACCACGAATATGAATTCGAAAATGACCTGACGGTGTTTGAATGGATGAGTCAGTGGAAGCAGGAAGGCGACGACGAGCAGGCAGTGCGCAGTATTCTGGGCCGCCTGTTATTTAGCCAGGATGATATCAAAAAGCCTGCGAAAGTCCTTTCCGGTGGCGAGAAGGGCCGTATGCTGTTCGGCAAACTGATGATGCAAAAGCCGAATATCCTGATCATGGACGAACCGACTAACCACCTGGATATGGAGTCGATCGAATCGCTGAATATGGCGCTGGAGCTGTATCAGGGCACGCTGATCTTTGTTTCGCACGACCGTGAGTTCGTCAGCTCGCTGGCAACCCGCGTCATTGAAATTACGCCGGAGCGCGTGGTGGACTTCAGCGGCAACTACGACGATTATTTGCGTAGTAAAGGGATTGAAAGCTAAACACTGACGCCCGGTGGCGCTGTGCTTACCGGGCCTACGTATCCTGGCGCGTAGGTTCGGTAAGACGGGTGCGCCCAGGCAAAGGGCACACCGCAGGTGAGCGGGCAGGGCGGTACGACCGTCAAACGTCCATACCTAATGCCCGTTTACCGTGAATATTCAGATCGCGCAGCGTGAAGCGCCCTTCCCAGGTGGTTTCATAGTCCTCGCGCGGGAAATCGCCCGGTGATGCGCCTGTCTCCAGCGCCGCTTTCACCTTACGCGCATAGGCCAGGTTTTTCTCACACATTGGCGCGGCAGGAATGTACATCACATTGCCCCAGCCCTGCTGATTTTCGACGGGGGCGACGGAGTGGATGACATCGCAATGCCACCACACGGAATCCCCGGCTTCCAGTGGCGGAATGCTGGTTAACGCCGCCATCAGTAAAGGATGCCACTGTTCAGAAATCGGCAGCACCCGGCCCGGCGCGACGCCGCATAATTCATCTTCCGGGACATCATCCAGCAGCGGGCGCAGCAGAATATACGCCATCGCCTCCGGGATAGGGACGACATGAAGCAACCCCTGACCGGGCAGCATATCGGAGAGCGCGGTCCAGCCCTGGAAGGTGCGAAATACCGAGCATTTTGTGGTGTTATCCACCGTATACTCTTCAACTTCGGTACGGTGCGCCGCATTCCACGGATCGTACTGCTCGACGTTGCCGTTAAACACGCTGGCGAATACCTGCTGATAGGCTGGCAGCAGCCAGCGTTCCAGCGCGCCGGAGTCGGTATGCGCTCCCAGTCCTTTGGATGTGGTGCCCGGCGGGCGGCGACGGATGCGATCCGGATAAATGATGCTGATATCCGGATTAAACCATCGCTTGCCGTCGTGCTCTACCTGCCACAGACGGTTGAGGAACGACTGCGCCAGCGCCATCTCTTCACTTTGGCGGGCCTGCATTTGCGCCTGCGACCAGTAGACAGGATAGATTTCAGGCCGGGAGGCGCTCAGCGTACCGAAAAAATTATCCCCCGGTCCTTTATACACCTCGTCAAAATGGTTCTTGTCCAGATAGTCGAGCATCGACTGGTCCCATGCCAGCGCCTGTTCGCGTGGAAAATGACCTTTAATCACCGCGCACCCGCGGCGCTTAACCTCGGCGCGGGTGGCATCGCTAATGTTGCCCATCGCCAGTTCGCTAAAAGGGATAATTGGCCATACCGGCTGTCCCTGTGCCTTCAGATCGTTAATTTCCGCCACCCGGGCTGCTATGGTGGCGCTCAAACGGTCGAACACCGCCTGTACGTCGCCGATTTGCGCGCGTAGCGCCTGCTTCATCTGACGAATGGCCGCTTTTGGGTCGGCGGGCAGCGTTTCGTGGGTAAAAGGAGTTGTCATATCAACCTCATCATCTTTCGTTCGAAAGTAAAATTAGTTACATGTGATACTTTAAGTTAAAATAAGGTTAATGCAAGTTTAAAATATTGCAGGGGCGCACAAAGAGGGAAGCGAGAGGAAAACGTAAGGTGGCCAGGACGTCTTAATGTCTTATGCGGCTATTCCTTTCGTTCAGCCACTTTTCATTCGAAATAAATTTGTGGTTCTGCTCACATTGTTATTAAAATGTTTCTGGTCGCAGTTACAGCCAGGAGCTTAAGTATGACCGTTAACGTTGTCGTTACCGATATGGACGGCACTTTTCTCGACGATGCCAAGCAGTACGATCGTGTACGCTTCATGGCGCAATACCAGGAACTGAAAAAACGTAATATCGAATTTGTGGTCGCCAGCGGTAATCAGTACTACCAGTTGATCTCCTTCTTCCCCGAGCTGAAAGACGAAATTTCCTTTGTCGCAGAAAATGGCGCGCTGGTATATGAACATGGCAAACAGTTGTTTCACGGGGAGCTAACCCGGCATGAATCGCGTATTGTGATTGGCGAACTGCTGAAGGATAAGCAGCTTAACTTCGTCGCCTGTGGTCTGAAAAGCGCTTATGTCAGCAAAAACGCTCCCGAGGCTTTCGTGGCGCTGATGGCCAAACATTATCACCGTCTGCAGCCGGTAAACGATTATCACGACATTGACGATATCCTGTTTAAGTTCTCCCTGAATTTGCCTGATGAACAAATTCCGCTGGTTATCGACAAACTGCACGTATCTCTGGATGGCATCATGAAGCCCGTCACCAGCGGCTTCGGTTTTATCGACCTGATTATCCCGGGACTGCATAAAGCGAATGGCATCAGTCGTCTGTTAAAGCGCTGGAACAGATCGCCACAGAATGTCGTCGCCATTGGCGACAGCGGTAATGATGCGGAAATGTTGAAAATGGCGCATTACTCTTTTGCCATGGGCAATGCCGCAGACAATATCAAAGCGCTTTCACGTTATCACACTGATGATAATAACCATCAAGGCGCGCTCAACGTCATTCAGGCCGTGCTTGACGGCACCGATCCCTTCTGATTAACAGGCCTGCGTAGGCCTGTTAAACGTAGCGCCATCAGGCAGTTCGGACATATTGCCGATGGCGCCAGGGAAAATTACAGCATATGTTCGGTACGGGCGATGATATCGTCCTGCGCATCCGGCGACAGCGCGGTGAAGAAGGCGGAGTAGCCTGCCACACGCACGACCAGATCGCGGTACTGGTCCGGATGTTTTTTCGCATCCAGCAGCGTTTCGCGTGACACGATGTTGTACTGGATATGCCAGCCTTTATGCACCTCAAAGAACGTCCGTAGCAGAACCATCAGTTTCTGTTTGTCGGATTCGTTTTCCAGCGTCGTTGGGTTCAGTTTCTGATTGAGCAGCACGCCGCCGAGAATGGAACCGGTAGGTAATTTGCCTACGGAACCAATCACTGCCGTCGGGCCGAGATGATCCGTACCCGATGCAGGGCTTGCGCCTTCCGCCAGCGGCGTATGCGCTTTGCGACCATCCGGGGTAGCCATAGTCGCGGCGCCAAACGGCACGTTTGCTGAGATAGAGGACGTACCGGCGTAATAGTTGCCGCCGACAGGGCCACGACCGTAGCGCGGGTTATGATATTGCTTCAGCTCATCAATATAGGTCTGATAAGCGCGCGCCAGCAGGGTATCGACGGTATCATCGTCGTTGCCGTACTTCGGCGCGCCGTTAATCAGACGCTGGCGCAGCTGCTCATGGGTCAGCCCGTCAAAGTCATCGGCCAGCGCGGCGGCAAGCTGCTGTTGACCGATAACGCCCTGTTCGAAGACCAGTTTTTTCACGGCGGCGAGGCTGTTGCCCAGGTTGGCGATACCGACCTGAAGACCGGATACCCAGTCATATTTAGCGCCGCCTTGCTTGATACTCTTCGCGCGTTCAATACAGTCATCTACCAGCGCTGAGCAGAGAATATCGTGGACGTTCTCTTCCAGCATGGTGTCGACCACATACTCAATTTCGATCGATTTGCGCGTGTAGTAGCGAATTTGGGTATCCCAGGCGGCCATCACTTCGTCAAAATTGTTAAAGTTGCCTGCGGAGAGCGCCTTTTCCTGCGGCAGAAATACCTTGCCGCTGGTGGCGTCGCGACCGCCTTCCAGCGCCGCCAGCATGACGCGGGCGAAGTTAATAAAGCTCATGCCGGTGCAGCGATAACCCCATTTCCCGCCGACGGCGGTTTCGATACAGCCGATCGCCGCGTAATCGTAAGCGTCCTGTGGTTCGATCCCCAACTTGATAAATTCCGGGATGACGATTTCATCATTGTTAAACGCCGGCATCCCAAAGCCGCAGCGGATGACCTGGACGCAGGCGTCAAGGAAATCGTTACTCATTCCGGCGTGATAACGCACACTGAGGTTGGGCTGGGTAGAACGCAAACGTCCGCAGGACTCCAGAATAGCGTAAGACAGCGGATTCACTGCGTCCATTGGCTGACCGTTGATAAGATTCTGACCGCCAATGGTGACGTTTTGATACAGCGGGCTGCCCGCGGAAGCTTTAGAGTGCGAACCGGAGCGGATCTTGTTTACTTCCAGCAGTTTCAGCCAGCAGCTGTGCAGCAGTTCAATGGCGTGCTCACGATCCAGCGTCTGGTCTAGTTCGACATCGCGACGATAATAGGGGTAAAGATACTGGTCCATACGACCAAATGACACCGAGTGACCGTTAGACTCAATTTGTAGAATCAGTTGGATGAAGTAGCACAATTGCAGTGCTTGCCAGAAGGTCTGCGGCGGTTGGTGGGCGATCACCTCGCAGTTTTCCGCGATGGTAAGTAGCTCTTTACGACGGCTTTCACGGGACTCTTCGCCCGCCATCTGGCGCGCCAGCGCGGCAAAGCGCGTGATGTGCTGGCTTACCGCGTCCAGCACAATATCAATCGCCTTCAGGAACTGCTCGCCATGCAGATCTTCCAGCACGGTCAGGTTGATGCGTGAGCGGCGCTCGGCGACTTTATCGCGCAGGCCATCAAGCCCTTTTTCCAGCAGTAGCGGGAAGTTCACCGCCAGGTGCGCATCGCCGGAGGTCATATTGCCTTCGGCTTTGATAATGCCAGTCGCCAGAAGCTCTTTTTGTTCATCGGTAAACATGCCGTAGCAGCGATCCTGGACGGTTTGACCGCGCCACCACGGACAGACGTCGTGCAGAATACGTTTGTTTTCTTCACTGACGGAAAAACCTGCGCCGGGCCGGTCTGCCAGGTCGTCGATCTCTTTTTCAATCCACGAGACGGTATATTCCGGGAAAATCGGCGCGGCGCGGACTTCACTTGCCTGGTTGCCGACGATCAGTTCATCGTGTTTTATCCAGATAGTGCGTTCCGCCAGGTGATGGGCCAGCGCCAGCGCGCGGCGTACCGGAATCGGTTTATCCAGATGCTGCTGATACATTTCGGTATAATGCTGCGCGCGTTCGGTACAGACCGGCGGTTTCACGATATGTACCAGCGCGGTTTTGTGCGCCTTAATGCGGTCACTGAGCGTGTCCAGTTTCAGTTGGGTCATGATAATTATCCTCGTAGGGTCACGGTTAAACCTTTTTGGCAGGCGTACTTCTGGGCAAAATCAAGTAACGCCGGCGCATCCAGTGGTTTATCCGGGGCATGATAGGGCTGACTGAGTAAGTGGTATTTATTGATGCCCAGCGTGTGGTAGGGCAGAAAATGAATTTCCCCGACGTGCAGTTCGTCGGCGGCAAAGTCGGTAATGGCTTTAATGGTCTCCTTATCGGCATTAAATCCCTGAATCAGCGGGACGCGAATCACCATTTTTTTGCCCGCGGCGGCGAGTTTCCTGAGATTTTCCAGCACCCGCGAGGCGCTACCATCGGTCCACTGCTTAAACGGCCCGTCGGCGACATGTTTCAAATCAGCCAGAAACAGATCGATATAAGGCAGTGAGGGCGCAATGTATTTCCATGGAACATGCAGACAGGTCTCAACCGCTGTATGAATACCGGCGTCATGGCTGGCTTTAAACAGCTCTGCCGCCAGTTCCGGCTGCATAAACGGTTCGCCGCCGGAAAGCGTAAGACCGCCGCCGCTGCGATCGTAAAAAGGTTTATCGCGCAGTACCGTCGCCATGATCTCATCCACGCTTTTTATTTCGCCGCACACGGTTAACGCCTGTGTGGGGCAGCAATGCGCCAGGACTGAAAAATGGGCGTCGGTCAGTTTTTCGCGATGGATGAGCAGGCCGTTTAGCGCGCGCTCAATGACGTCCGGCGCGGCTTGCGCGCACAGGTCGCATCCTTCGAGACACAGCCGCGCGTCGTATAACAGATCCTGAGCGCGGGCGCGGCTTTCCGGGTTCTGGCACCAGCGACAGCCCAACGAACAGCCTTTGAGAAATACTACGGTACGGATACCGGGGCCATCGTGGGTAGAATAGCGCTGAATATTGAAGATCATAAACGGCCTCTCTTATTTCATATAAAGATTAAATTACTTTCGAATGAAAGTTGTCTTGATGTGCGTCAACGAATGGAGAGGTTCTGACAAAGAGGCGTTAAATGAGGTACAACATCACGGTTTGAGGCTGTGATATGGCGTTTAAGATGATGCCGCGCTGCTTGAGCCGATCGTCAGTCGGAGCTTGGGTAAGCTGGCTTTGCGTCTGATGACAGTAATTATCTGTTGATACAGCACGGCCATAAACCGTGCTTTGGTATGTTTATCCGTAAAGTGGCTACTGTCCGCAGACTTCACAGCCGGGGTTGCGCATTAACTTCATTTCGCGGAACTGACAGGTCATCGCATCGTACATGACGATTTTTCCGCTGGCAGGCTGACCGTAATGCGCCAGCAGCTTAATGGCCTCCATTGCCTGTAGCGAACCGATCACGCCAATCAGCGGCGCCATCACCCCTGCCTCTACGCAGGTCAGAGCGTTTTCGCCAAACAGACGGCTCAGGCAGCGGTAACAGGGTTCGTTTTCCCGATACGTAAAGACGGTAACTTGTCCTTCCATACGAATTGCCGCGCCGGAGATTAGCGGCACTTTCGCGGTATAGCACCCGGCGTTAAGTTGATTACGTACGCTAACGTTATCAGTACAGTCCAGTACCAGCGAATGCCCGGCAATCAGGCTGGTCATAGCGTCGTCGTCCAGCCGCGCGTTAACGGGCGTAATGGTAATATGCGGGTTGATTCGCGCCAGCGCGTCGCGGGCGGACTCAACCTTTGGCTGCCCGACCGTGGCGTCGCTGTGCAAGGTTTGACGCTGGAGATTGGAAACGGAAACGGTATCAAAATCGAGTAGCGTCAGTTGCCCGACGCCAGCGCCGGCCAGATACTGCGTTGCCGCGCAGCCGAGTCCGCCCAGCCCGACCACTAATACCCGCGCCTCTTTTAACGCTTCCTGCCCTTCAAAATCGAAGCCGCGCAGAATAATTTGTCGGTTATAGCGCAGCATCTCCTGGTCGCTAAGTTCCGCCATTACAGGCCTCCGAACAGAGCATTAAACGGCTCGACTTCCACCCATTCTCCCGGCTCAACATTGCCGCGTTCACGCTCCAGCACAATAAAGCAGTTGCCCAGACTAAACGAGCTAAAAATATGTGAACCCTGGTGTCCGGTGGTCGTGACCTCCAGTTCGCCGTTGGCGCTACGTTGCAGGATGCCGCGCTGGAAATCGAGACGCCCCGGCGTTTTCTTCAGGCGAGATGTTGTGCGTACACGCTGGCGCGGCGGTACAGCGCTTGCCGTGTTGCCGCCAAGCTTCGCCAGTAAGGGCTGAACCAGTTGATAAAACGTGAGCGCCGCAGAGACTGGATTCCCCGGCAGGCCACAGAACCAGCTATTACTGAGTTTGCCGAAGGCAAACGGTTTGCCTGGTTTGATAGCCAGCTTCCAGAAGGCGATTTCGCCCAGCTCCTCAAGGATGGTTTTGGTATAGTCCGCTTCACCAACCGAGACGCCGCCGGAGCTTATCACTACATCGGCCTGGCTGTCGGCGTCGATAAATGCGGCGCGAAGCTTACCGGGATCGTCAGGAATAATGCCTAAATTGATCACTTCGCAGCCAAGCTGTTGCAGCATCAAATGTATAGTTAGACGGTTAGTGTCATAAATTTGTCCCGCCTCCAGCGGCTGGCCCGGAAGCTGGAGCTCGTCGCCGGTCGAGAACAGCGCTACGCGCACTTTACGTACAACCTGCGCATCGGCAATTCCCAGCGACGCCAGCACCGGCAGTTCGGCAGTAGTCAGGCGCGTACCGGCCGGAAAGACCACCGCATCCTGGCGAATATCCTCGCCGCGGCGGCGGATGTTTTGTCCGCAACGAACATCGGCGGTAAAACGCACGCCGTCATCGGTTTGTTCCGTCTGCTCTTGCATAACTACCGCCTCGCAACCTGTCGGCACCGGGGCGCCGGTCATAATGCGAATGCAGGTGCCCGCAGGCCACTCTCCCTGGTAAGGCTGACCGGCAAATGCTTTGCCGGCGACGGGCAGCGGCTTATCGGCGGACAAATCCGCCACGCGTACCGCATAACCATCCATAGCTGAATTATCAAAGCCGGGGACATCGAGGGGAGAAACGATATCGGTCGCCAGGATGCGGCCAAAGCAGTTCACCAGCGGCAACGTTTCTACGGCGGTGAGCGGGGTAATACGTGAAAGCATCTGGGTCAGCGCTGTTTCAAGCGGCATCAATCCGGCGGAAAATTCCATGAACATACTCCTGCGAGGCAAAATCGAATCCGGCTATTATGTCAGAAAACAGTGGCGGGCAGTATGCTACCTCGGTCTTAGAGACGGCCTTGCGCCTTTACATACCTTACGCATCTTTCTATATTCAAAAATCGAATGAATAACTCACAACAATTCTGATAGTTATAGTAAAAGTTGTGTGCCACCGTTAATGGACCCTAAAAATGAATAAAGCAGTGATTGCGATTCACGGCGGCGCAGGCGCGATTGCTCGCGCGCAAATGAGCCATGAGCAGGAGCTACGCTATATCCAGGCGCTGTCAGAGATTGTCGAAAGCGGGCAAAAGATGCTGGAAGCGGGTGACAGCGCGCTTGATGTAGTGACGGAAGCGGTGCGCCTGCTGGAAGCGTGTCCGCTCTTCAATGCGGGTATCGGCGCGGTCTATACCCGAGACGGGACTCATGAACTGGATGCCTGCGTGATGGACGGCAATACCCTGAAAGCCGGAGCCGTCGCGGGCGTGAGTCATGTTCGCCATCCTGTGCTCGCCGCCAGACTGGTGATGGAGCGCAGCCCGCATGTACTCATGGTGGGGGAAGGGGCGGAAAACTTTGCCTTTTCACAGGGGATGGCGCGCGTTTCGCCGGATATCTTTTCCACCCCGGCGCGTTACGAGCAATTGCTGGCGGCGCGTGCGGCGGGCGAAATGGCGCTCGATCACAGCGGCGCGCCGCTGGACGAAACGAAAAAAATGGGTACAGTCGGCGCGGTGGCGCGGGATAAATTCGGCAATCTGGCGGCGGCAACGTCTACCGGCGGGATGACCAATAAATTGCCCGGGCGCGTCGGCGACAGCCCGCTGGTCGGCGCCGGGTGTTATGCCAACAACGCCAGCGTCGCCGTTTCCTGTACCGGAACGGGAGAGGTCTTTATTCGCACGCTCGCGGCTTACGATATCGCCGCATTGATGGAATATGGCGGACTCAGCCTTGCCGACGCCTGCGAGCGCGTGGTGATGGAAAAATTACCGGCGCTGGGCGGCAGCGGTGGATTAATCGCCGTTGATCACGAAGGTAATGTCGCGTTGCCGTTTAACAGCGAAGGGATGTATCGCGCCTGGGGATATGCCGGGGATACGCCTACCACAGGAATTTACCGGGAATAAGGAGCCGCAGGTGCCGCACAGCGATGAACTGGATAGCCGCGATGTTCTGTCCGTCAGTGGCCTGAATATCGCGTTTCACCACGAAGGGCAACAGGTAGACGCCGTGCGTAATGTGTCATTACGCCTGAAGCGTGGAGAGACTCTGGCGATTGTCGGCGAGTCGGGATCGGGAAAATCGGTGACGGCGCTGGCGTTAATGCGGCTGATTGAGCAGTCGGGCGCGAACGTGCGCTGCGGCGAAATGCTGTTGCGTCGGCGTAATCGCCAGGTGATTGAGCTGTCTGAGCAGAGTGACGCGCAGATGCGGCGTGTGCGCGGCGCGGATATCGCCATGATTTTCCAGGAGCCAATGACCTCGCTCAACCCGGTATTTACCGTTGGCGAGCAAATTGCCGAATCTATTCGTTTGCATCAGGGCGCCAGCCACGAAGAGGCGCTGGCGGAAGCGAAACGTATGCTCGATCAGGTACGGATCCCGGAGTCGCAGGCGATTTTATCGCGTTATCCGCATCAGCTTTCCGGCGGGATGCGCCAGCGAGTCATGATCGCGATGGCGCTATCCTGCCGTCCGGCGGTATTGATTGCCGATGAACCCACCACGGCGCTGGATGTCACTATCCAGGCGCAAATTCTGCAACTTATCAAAGTGTTGCAGCAAGAGATGTCGATGGGCGTGATTTTTATCACCCACGACATGGGCGTCGTGGCGGATATCGCCGATCGCGTGCTGGTGATGTATCAGGGCGAGGCCGTGGAAACCGGCAGCGTAGAGCAGATTTTCCATGCGCCGACGCATCCTTATACCCAAACGTTACTGGCCGCCGTCCCTCAGCTTGGCGCGATGCGCGGCCACTCGCTGCCACGCCGTTTCCCGTTGATTTCCGCTGACGAACCGGCCCTTTATGAATCGCAGATTGAGCAAGACACGGTGGTGGAAGGCGAACCTATTCTCCAGGTTCGGGGGCTGGTGACGCGATTCCCGCTGCGTAGCGGTCTCTTTAACCGTATTACGCGTGAAGTTCATGCCGTTGAGAATATCAGTTTCGATCTCTGGCCCGGCGAAACGCTATCGCTGGTGGGCGAGTCCGGTAGCGGAAAATCGACGACCGGACGCGCGCTGTTGCGGTTGGTTGAATCCCGGCAGGGGGAGATTATCTTTAACGGCCAGCGCATTGACACGTTGTCTGCGGGTAAACTCCAGCCGTTGCGCCGCGATATTCAGTGTATTTTCCAGGACCCTTACGCCTCGCTCGACCCGCGCCAGACCGTGGGGTATTCCATTATGGAACCTTTACGGATTCATGGTCTGGGGCAGGGGGACGCTGCGGCAAAGCGCGTGGCCTGGTTGCTTGAGCGTGTCGGATTACGGCCTGAACATGCCTGGCGTTATCCGCACGAGTTTTCCGGCGGTCAACGTCAGCGCATCTGCATAGCTCGCGCGCTGGCATTGAATCCTAAAGTGATTATTGCCGATGAGGCGGTCTCCGCGCTGGATGTTTCCGTTCGCGGACAGATTATTAATTTACTGCTTGATTTACAACGGGAAATGGGGATCGCCTACCTGTTTATTTCGCATGATATGGCGGTCGTGGAGCGAATTAGCCATCGCGTGGCGGTGATGTATCTTGGTCAAATTGTTGAGATGGGGCCGCGGCGCGCCGTTTTTGAAAATCCGCAGCATCCTTATACGCGTAAATTGATGGCGGCGGTGCCGGTTGCCGATCCTTCCAGACACCGGCCGCGGCGCGTTCTGCTATCAGATGATATACCCAGCAATATTCATAAACGTGGCGAAGAGACGCCCGCCGTTTCATTACAGTTGGTCGGGCCGGGACATTATGTTGCGCGGCCGCTGCAGGATAATGCGCTCTCGCGCTTATAACATTCAGACTGGCAGGGTTTCAGGAGAACAACATGACGCAATTTATTACGCATAAATGGCTGGCGGCGCTGGGACTGGCCTCATCCATTGCGGCTTTTCCGGCCCTGGCGGCCAAAGATGTGGTGGTGGCGGTAGGGTCTAATTTCACCACGCTCGATCCGTATGACGCCAACGATACACTCTCGCAGGCGGTGGCGAAGTCATTTTATCAAGGTCTGTTTGGCCTGGATAAAGACATGAAGGTAAAAAACGTCCTGGCGGAAGGCTATACCGTTTCTGATGACGGTCTGACCTACACCATTACCCTACGGCAGGGGGTGAAATTTCAGGACGGCGCGGATTTTGATGCGGCGGCGGTGAAAGCGAATCTCGATCGCGCCAGCAATCCGGATAATCACCTCAAGCGTTATAACCTGTATAAAAATATCGCAAAAACGGAGGTTGTCGACCCGGCAACGGTAAAAATTACCCTGAAACAGCCGTTCTCCGCTTTCATTAATATTCTGGCGCACCCGGCGACGGCGATGATCTCGCCGCAAGCGCTGGAAAAATATGGCAAGGATATTGGTTTTCATCCGGTCGGTACCGGTCCATACCAGCTTGAAACCTGGAATCAGACCGACTTTGTCAAAGTGAAAAAGTTCGCCGGTTACTGGCAGCAGGGCTTACCCAAGCTGGATTCTATTACCTGGCGTCCGGTTACTGACAACAATACCCGCGCGGCGATGCTGCAAACCGGCGAAGCGCAATTTGCTTTTCCTATCCCTTATGAGCAGGCCGCGTTACTGGCGAAAAATAAAAACCTCGAACTGGTCGCCAGCCCGTCCATTATGCAGCGTTATATCAGTATGAATGTGACGCAGAAGCCGTTTGATAATCCTAAGGTGCGTGAGGCGTTGAATTACGCTATCAATCGCCAGGCGCTGGTTAAAGTGGCGTTTGCCGGATACGCCACGCCGGCGACGGGCGTGGTGCCGCCGTCGATAGCCTATGCGCAAAGCTATCAGCCGTGGCCCTATGATCCGGCTAAAGCGCGCGAACTGTTGAAAGAGGCGGGGTATCCAGACGGTTTCAGTACCACGCTGTGGTCATCGCATAACCATAGCACCGCGCAAAAAGTGTTGCAGTTTACCCAACAGCAACTGGCGCAGATTGGCATTAAAGCCCGGATAACCGCGATGGACGCCGGCCAGCGCGCCGCGGAAGTCGAGGGCAAAGGGCAAAAAGAGAGCGGCGTGCGAATGTTCTATACCGGCTGGTCGGCGTCGACGGGCGAAGCTGACTGGGCGTTATCGCCGCTCTTCGCATCACAAAACTGGCCGCCGACGCAGTTTAATACCGCTTTTTACAGCAACAAGCAGGTCGACAGCGATTTGGCGGCGGCCTTAAAAACCAACGATCCGCAGGAGAAAACACGATTGTACAAAGAGGCGCAGGATATTATCTGGAAAGAGTCGCCCTGGATACCGTTGGTGGTGGAGAAATTGGTTTCTGCGCACAGTAAAAATTTGACCGGTTTCTGGATTATGCCGGATACCGGTTTCAGCTTTGACGATGCGGATTTGAAGTAAGTAATGCGATGGGGCTGGATGGCGCGCGCGTTGTCCGCCATCCGGTAAAAGGTTCGTGTGATGCTTAACTATGTTCTCAAGCGCCTGCTGGGATTAATTCCTACGCTGTTGATTGTGGCAGTGCTGGTGTTTTTATTTGTTCATTTGTTGCCCGGCGACCCGGCGCGGCTGATAGCCGGACCGGAAGCCGACGCGCAGGTGATCGCGCTGGTTCGTCAGCAGCTGGGGCTTGATCAGCCGCTTCATGTCCAGTTTTGGCATTACATCACCCATGTTTTACAAGGCGATTTCGGGACGTCAATGGTTTCCCGCCGCCCGGTTTCTGAGGAGATCGCCAGCCGCTTTTTGCCGACGCTGTGGCTGACGATAACCAGTATGATATGGGCGGTGCTGTTTGGCATGGCGATCGGCATCGCCGCCGCCGTGTGGCGTAATCGCTGGCCTGACCGGGTAGGAATGACGCTTGCCGTGACCGGCATTTCTTTCCCGGCTTTTGCGCTGGGAATGTTGTTAATGCAGATTTTTTCCGTGGATCTGGGCTGGCTACCGACCGTGGGGGCGGATAGCTGGCAACATTATATTTTACCCTCCCTGACGCTTGGCGCGGCGGTGGCATCCGTCATGGCGCGTTTTACGCGCTCCTCGTTTGTCGATGTCCTGAGCGAGGATTACATGAGGACCGCGCGGGCGAAAGGCGTTAGTGAAACGTGGGTGGTGTTAAAACATGGCCTGCGCAATGCGATGATCCCGGTCGTCACCATGATGGGACTGCAATTTGGCTTTCTGCTCGGCGGATCGATCGTCGTCGAAAAAGTGTTTAACTGGCCGGGGCTTGGGCGATTACTGGTCGACTCCGTCGACATGCGCGACTACCCCGTGATTCAGGCGGAAGTGCTGCTGTTTTCTCTGGAATTTATTCTTATCAACTTAGTGGTGGATGTCCTCTATGCCGCCATTAATCCGGCTATCAGGTATAAGTAAGGATGCGATTATTTAACTGGCGCCGTCAGGCGATTTTACATGCTATGCCGGTGGTAAAACCCGACCAGATACGCACGCCGTGGCGGGAGTTCTGGCGTCGTTTTCGCCGCCAGCATGTCGCGTTGGTCGCCGGGGGATTCGTACTGGTGTTAATTCTGGTGGCGATTTTTGCCCGTTGGCTGACGCCCTACGATGCGGAAAACTATTTTGACTACGATAGCCTGAACAATGGCCCCTCTTTGCAGCACTGGTTTGGCGTTGACTCGCTGGGAAGAGACATCTTTAGCCGGGTTCTCGTTGGGGCGCAGATCTCACTGGCGGCGGGCGTGTTCGCGGTATTTATCGGTGCGATAATTGGCACGGTGTTGGGATTGCTGGCGGGATATTATGAAGGCTGGTGGGATCGTTTTATTATGCGCATTTGCGATGTGCTGTTCGCCTTCCCCGGCATTTTGCTGGCGATTGCCGTTGTGGCGGTGTTAGGCAGCGGTATTGCTAATGTGATCGTTGCGGTGGCGATTTTCTCTATTCCGGCGTTTGCTCGTCTGGTGCGCGGAAATACCCTGGTCTTAAAACAGCAGACGTTTATTGAGTCTGCCCGCAGTATCGGCGCCAGCGACACGACGATTTTGTTTAGCCATATATTGCCGGGAACGGTCTCGTCAATTGTGGTTTTCTTTACGATGCGTATCGGTACGTCAATTATTTCCGCGGCAAGCCTGTCATTTCTCGGATTAGGCGCGCAGCCGCCAACGCCGGAGTGGGGAGCGATGCTCAATGAAGCGCGGGCGGATATGGTCATCGCGCCGCACGTAGCGCTCTTCCCGGCGGTGGCGATTTTCCTGACTGTGCTGGCGTTTAACCTGTTAGGTGACGGGTTGCGCGATGCGCTGGACCCGAAGATTAAGGGGTAAGCCAGCCCGGTGGCGTTGACGCCTGGCGGGCCTGGAACGGCCTCGTCAGGCGGGATAACACATCCGGCACCCGCGCTGGGGGAGGTGGCGTTAAACCCGACTGCCCCACAAATCATATTCGTCGGCGTTTTCCACTTTCACGCGCACGATATCGCCCGGCTTGACGTTGGTTTCGCCGTTCAAATAGACCGCGCCGTCAATTTCCGGCGCATCCGCCATGCTACGCCCGATAGCGCCTTCTTCGTCAACCTCATCGACGATCACCAGAATTTCGCGGCCCACTTTTTCCTGCAAGCGCTCAGCGGAGATTTGCTGTTGCAGTTGCATAAAGCGGTTCCAGCGCTCTTCTTTCACCTCTTCCGGCACCTGATCCGGCAGCTCATTCGCGCCTGCGCCTTCCACCGGGCTGTACTTGAAGCAGCCTACACGATCGAGGCGCGCCTCTTTCAGGAAGTCGAGCAGCATCTGGAAGTCTTCTTCCGTTTCGCCGGGGAAGCCGACAATAAAGGTGGAGCGTAAGGTCAGTTCCGGGCAGATTTCGCGCCACTGCTTAATGCGCGCCAGCTGGCGGTCAACGGAACCGGGACGTTTCATCAGTTTAAGAATCCGCGGGCTGGCATGTTGCAGCGGAATGTCCAGATAAGGCAGGATTTTGCCTTCCGCCATTAGCGGAATCACATCATCAACGTGTGGGTAGGGGTAGACGTAGTGCAGACGTGTCCAGACGCCCAGTTTTGATAACTGTTCGCACAGGCTCACCATACTGGTTTTCACCGGTTCGCCATTATGGAATCCGGTGCGGTGCTTCACATCTACGCCGTAGGCGGAGGTATCTTGCGAAATCACCAGAATCTCTTTGACCCCGGCATCAACCAGACGTTTCGCTTCGCTTAATACGTCGCCAATCGGACGGCTGACCAGATCCCCGCGCATCGACGGGATGATGCAGAACGTGCAGCGGTGATTACAGCCTTCAGAAATTTTCAGATACGCATAATGGCGCGGCGTCAGTTTTACACCCTGTTCCGGTACGAGGCTTAAAAATGGATTGTGCTTCGGCTTCGGTACGTAATGATGTACGTGCTGCAGAACTTGTTCATAGCTATGCGGCCCGGTGATTTCCAGTACTTTCGGATGCACTTCGCGGATCTGATCTTCTTTTGCGCCCAGGCAGCCGGTGACGATTACCTTACCGTTCTCGTTCAGCGCTTCGCCAATGGCTTCCAGCGACTCTTGTACCGCGCTGTCAATAAAGCCACAGGTATTAACGATAACCATATCCGCATCGTCATAGCGTGGCACAACGTCATAGCCTTCGGTACGCAGCTCAGTCAGGATGCGTTCCGAATCAACGAGGTTTTTCGGACAGCCCAGGGAAACGAAGCCGATCTTTGGCTGGTGGGTTACATTACTCATAGCTTAAAAAGTGTTCATTTATTGGAATGGTCAGGGCAGGGATTCTACAGATATCCGAACAAAAATTGTATCGCAATCTCATCAGGAGCGGCGGCATCAACCGTTGTGGTTGTCAGCAAAAGGTGAAAAAGGGCAATTCTAAGAAAATTCTTGATCTCTGACACCCCTTTGTCTAAAAAACGACCATACTATTAAGTTGAACCCTGGTAGAAAAGAGGAGGAAAAAAGGTATGGTCGTTGACAGACTGAGAACCGATCTTCTCAACAAGCTGATAAACGCGCGTATCGATCTTGCCGCTTATCTGCAATTGCGAAAAGCGAAGGGGTATATGTCAGTCAGCGAAAGTGACACTCTGCGTGACAATTTTTTTGAACTGAATCGCGAGCTCCACGATCACGCTTTACGGCAGGGACTGCATCTCGATCAGGAGGAGTGGAACGCGCTGCGCCGTGCCGAAGGCGCGCTTGCGGCCGCCGCCGTTTGTTTAATGAGCGGACACCATGATTGTCCGACCTTTATTGCCGTCAACGCAGATAAACTTGAAAACTGTCTGACAACTTTGACGCTGAGTATTCAGAGTCTGAAAGCACATTCACCGCTTACACAGGTCTGAATAAGGGGGAGGCGACTCCCCCTTTTTACCGGACCGCGCCGCTTAATGTTTTGTAAAAATAAACCGACCTCTTGCGATGCTGACTACGCTTTAACGCAGAGCCCTGAAGGAGGCGGTATGCGTCGAATACTTCTCGCGATAGTTTCATTCTCTCTTTTCTCTTCATGGGCGAACGCCAATCTTGCGCCGGTGAACGTTGAGGTGCTGCAAACCCGACTCGATCACCCGTGGTCGCTGGCTTTTTTGCCGGATAACCGTGGGATGCTCATTACCCTGAAAGGGGGACAACTGCGCCACTGGCAGACGGGGAAGGGACTTTCCGATCCGCTGGCTGGCGTACCGAAAGTGTGGGCAAACGGGCAGGGAGGTTTGCTGGACGTCGTGCTGGCGCCTGACTTTGCCCAGTCGCGCCGCGTCTGGCTGAGCTATGCTGAAGCTGACCGCGAAGGAAACGCCGGTACGGCAGTCGGTTTTGGACGGCTGAGCGACGATCTTCAGCGTCTGGAGCATTTTCGTACCGTGTTTCGCCAGATGCCTAAGCTGTCTACCGGCAACCATTTTGGCGGACGTATGGTATTCGATGCGCAAGGGTTTCTTTTTATTGCCCTGGGTGAAAATAACCAGCGCGCTACCGCGCAGGATTTGGATAAATTACAGGGTAAGCTGGTGCGCCTGACCGGGCAGGGCGAAATTCCGCCGGATAATCCGTTTGTGCATCAGGCGAGCGCGCGTCCGGAAATCTGGTCTTACGGTATTCGTAATCCGCAGGGGCTGGCCATCAATCCCTGGAGCGGCGCGCTATGGCTGCATGAACACGGTCCGCGCGGCGGCGATGAAATTAACATCCCGGAAAAAGGCAAAAATTATGGCTGGCCGCTGGCCACATGGGGCGTCAACTATAGTGGTCTGAAAGTGCCGGAAGCCAAAGGTGAAATTGTCGAGGGAACGGAGCAACCGGTTTACTACTGGAAGGATTCTCCGGCGATCAGCGGGATGGCTTTTTATGCCAGCGACGTTTTTGCGCCGTGGCGGCACAAACTGTTTATCGGCGCGCTAAAAGATAAAGAGGTCATTGTGATGCGCGTCGATGGCAATACGGTGACGGAAGAAGGCCGTATTCTGGGTGACAGAAAGCAGCGTATTCGGGATGTGCGTGTCGGACCTGACGGCTACTTATATGTGTTAACCGATGAGTCCGACGGGCAGTTACTCAAGGTAAGTCCTGCAGCCACGCGTTAGGTCACCGGGATCATCACCACTTTGCGAAAAGCAGGGCGCTCGGTAAGCTGTTGATACCATCGTTCCAGATTCGGGCGCGGCGTCCATTTCAGACCCACGTTCAGCAGGTTATAGACGAAAGGCGCAATAGCGATATCGCCGGTGCCAAAGTTATCTCCGGAGAACCACGGCTGGCGGGCCAGAGCATCATCAAGAAGCGCAAACAGGCCATCACACTTTTCGATACCAGCTTCAATTGCCGCCTGGTCGCGTTTTTCCGGCGGGGTTCTGACCAGTCCCATCAGGATCACGCGGTGCGCCGGGCTTAACGTCTGATTCGCCCAGTCCATCCATTTTTCGCCCTCCGCACGCCGCGCCGGATTATCAACCCATAGCCGGTTCTGGCCGTATTGCGCCGCCAGATAGCGGACAATGGCATTGGATTCCCACAATAACAGGTCGGTTTCATCATCTTTAAGCAGCGGCACCAGCCCATTAGGATTCATCGCCAGATAGTCGGCATCCTGGTTAACGCCGAATTTTCCGCCTGCCAGAATTTGATCGTATGGCAGTTCCAGCTCTTCAAGCGTCCACAACACTTTTTTAACATTAGTCGAGTTGTTCCGGCCCCACAGCGTAATCATATTAACCCCTTCCGTTTTATCAGGATGATGACAGTAATCGGCCTACCGTGAGATAAACCTAACATTTACACAATGGTCTGTAAAAAAATCGTTATGAAGGAAGCGTAACGGGATGTTATTGCATAAACTTTAAAAACTTTACCAAGTTACGGTTTCTTTAACGTCGTGAGTGCGTTATTACTCACCGCACTTATTACACGGTGGTGTGACGTGTGTTTTTGGAATGGATACTCGGGTGGTACTATGACGCAATACGCTTCTTCCCTTCGTAGCCTCGCGGCAGGTTCGGTTCTCTTATTCCTTTTCGCTTCGCCTGTAAAGGCAGAGGAACAAACGATCGCGCCGCCGGGCGTTGATGCGCGAGCCTGGATCTTAATGGATTACGCCAGCGGTAAAGTACTGGCGGAAGGCAACGCCGATGAGAAACTCGACCCTGCCAGTTTGACAAAAATTATGACCAGCTACGTGGTGGGCCAGGCGCTGAAGGCAGGGAAAATCAAGCTGACCGATATGGTGACGGTGGGCAAAGATGCCTGGGCGACGGGGAACCCGGCGCTACGTGGGTCGTCGGTGATGTTTCTGAAGCCAGGCGATCAGGTGTCTGTTGCGGATCTTAATAAAGGCATCATCATTCAGTCAGGTAATGATGCCTGTATCGCGCTTGCCGACTACGTCGCCGGAAGCCAGGAGTCCTTTATCGGCCTGATGAACGCCTATGCGAAACGACTGGGGTTAACCAATACAACCTTCCAGACGGTACACGGTCTTGATGCGCCAGGGCAGTTCAGTACCGCTCGCGATATGGCGCTGCTCGGCAAGGCCTTGATTCACGATGTGCCTGACGAATACGCCATTCATAAAGAGAAAGAATTTACTTTTAATAATATTCGTCAACCGAACCGCAACCGCCTGTTGTGGAGCACCAATCTGCATGTCGACGGCATGAAAACGGGGACAACGGCAGGGGCTGGATATAACCTTGTCGCCTCCGCCACCCAGGGCGATATGCGCCTGATCTCTGTCGTGCTGGGGGCGAAAACGGACCGTATTCGTTTTAATGAGTCAGAAAAACTGCTGACCTGGGGTTTCCGCTTCTTTGAAACGGTCACGCCGATTAAACCTGACGCGACATTCGTGACGCAACGGGTCTGGTTTGGCGATAAGCGTGAGGTCAATTTGGGGGCGGGCGATGCGGGGTCTGTGACGATTCCGCGTGGGCAGCTTAAAAACCTGAAGGCCAGCTTTACGTTGAACGAACCACAGCTCACGGCGCCGTTGAAGAAAGGGCAGGTTGTCGGCACCATCGATTTCCAGCTTAACGGAAAATCCATTGAGCAACGCCCGTTAATGGTGATGGAAAACGTCGAGGAGGGGGGATTTTTCAGCCGGATGTGGGATTTTGTGCTGATGAAACTCCATCAGTGGTTTGGCAGTTGGTTCTCGTAAAATAACCCCATTGCCGGGTGCGCGTCGCATCCGGCAACGGGCGGTTAATACATCAGAGTAATTTGTTGCGCTTTAGCGTAGGCCACAAAGGCCTCATCGGGACGGCGGTCGCTGATAATCGTATCAAAGCGTGATAATTCCCCCATCCGCGCCGGACGTACCTTGCCGAATTTACTGTGATCCACCACCAGTACATGGCACTGTGCCATTGTCATTGCCCAATGTTTTACCGGCAGCTCTTCCAGATTAAAGCAGGTAGCGCCTTTACTGGTATGAACGCCGGCGGCGGAATAAAACGCGATATCCGGACAAATATTGTTTAACGTTTCATGGAAATCAAGCGGCTTGAAAATGGCGTTGCTGGCGTGAAACTCCCCGCCGCTGAGGATGGCGCGGCAATGGGGTTTGTCCTGCAGCGCCAGGAAGGTATTAAGTGAATAGCACACCGCCGTAAAGGGAAGGTCATTATCAATGGCTTCGATGATCCACGGCGTGGTGGTGCCACAGTCAATAAATACCGTCTGATGCGCTTGTACCAGGCCTGCAGCCAACTGAGCGGCTCGGCGTTTTTCTTCCACCAGACGAGATTTTTGATCGCTTAACAGATAATGACTGGCGCTGCGGGGCTCCAGTACGATATAGCCGCCCAGCAACACGACAGGCGCGCTTTTATGGTTCAGGTCGCGACGAATGGTCATTTCAGAGACGCCCAACAGGGTCGCGGCTTCTTTTAGATGAAGTTTATCGCTGCGTTTTAAGGCCTGCAGCAATTGACCAATACGCTCGTCGCGTCGCGTTTCCATAGTTCCCCTGGAGAGTTAAATAAGCGCTCCGCACCATACAGAGCGCTTAATATTACTCTTTTTTTCGCTATTTAGTCACGTACCCAGCCTTTTCGAATGGGCAATGCGAAACAGAAACGGTAACAACGTTGCAGCGCCTGGTAGAGCGGCGCGCCGTACCATTGCCAGATCAGCTGTGCGCTCAGGCAGCCAAGCATCGCTACCAGCAGCGCGCCAATCATATCTAACGGCCAGTGTACGCCGAGATAGACGCGCGACCAGGCGATGGTAATAGCTATCGCCATCATCACGATGCCTGACCAGAGGCGGTGCCAGAACAAAAACGCCAGCGCAAAGGTAAAAATCACCGTACCGTGATCGCTGGGGAAAGAGTCATCGGCGGCATGATGCAGGAAGTTATAGCCGATATGATCGACAAACGGACGGTCGTGCGGGAAAAGGTGTCCCATTGTCCAGGAGACCGCCAGACTGATAATCAGCGCGATGCCGATTTTAACGATCAGCTGACGCTGGGCGCAGACCCGATCGCGGGGACCCCACAGCCAGAGTACCACGGCTAAGAGCGGGACGATGTTGATGACATCTTTGGCGATAAAGATAGCGAGCGAAATCGTCCACTGCGCGGAATCAGGCGTGGCATTAATAAAATAAAACAGCGAGTTGTTAAGGTTTTCCAGCATAACATCCAGGCTCGGAGCAATGAAATCAAAAGGGATAGCCAGCTCATCCCCGTGCAAACTGAGCATAAATGCAGCGTAACAGGGAGGAAAAGCAGTATTGTCTTATTTGGCGGCAACATGAAGAGATTTAAGACAATGGCATAAAATAACGTTGATGATAACGGCGCAAACTTAAATTAACCTTAAAGTACGCAAGCGCTAAGCAGCTTTCTGTAAAAATGTGCGCTATTTCCCTTGCAGCCTCATAATTCGCTATCTCAGTTCCCCGACTTTCATTACACTCTGCGCGGTTTTTATTGGCGAAGAGATGGTATGCAGAATCGTTTACAATCAGGCGGCAGGCTGGGACGTCAGGCGCTACTTTTTCCTCTCTGTCTGGTGCTGTACGAATTTTCTACTTATATTGGCAACGACATGATCCAGCCGGGTATGCTGGCGGTGGTTGAGCAGTATCAGGCGGGCCTGGACTGGGTTCCGACGTCCATGACCGCTTATCTGGCGGGCGGTATGTTCTTACAGTGGCTGCTTGGCCCGTTGTCTGACCGGATTGGCCGTCGTCCCGTGATGCTGGCGGGCGTCGTGTGGTTTATTGTCACTTGCCTGGCGACGTTACTGGCGAAAAACATCGAACAATTTACATTCCTGCGTTTTTTGCAAGGGATTAGCCTGTGTTTTATCGGCGCTGTAGGGTATGCCGCGATTCAGGAATCCTTTGAGGAAGCGGTGTGTATAAAAATTACCGCGCTGATGGCGAACGTGGCGTTAATCGCGCCGCTACTGGGACCACTGGTTGGGGCGGCATGGGTGCATGTTCTGCCGTGGGAGGGGATGTTTATTTTATTTGCCGCACTGGCCGCTATCGCCTTTTTCGGGCTACAGCGCGCAATGCCGGAGACCGCCACGCGGCGGGGCGAAACGCTGTCATTTAAGGCGCTGGGCCGGGATTATCGACTGGTAATAAAAAATCGGCGGTTCGTCGCAGGGGCGTTAGCGCTGGGATTTGTCAGCCTGCCGCTGTTGGCCTGGATTGCGCAGTCGCCGATTATCATCATTAGCGGCGAACAGCTCAGCAGCTATGAATATGGTTTGCTGCAGGTGCCCGTTTTTGGCGCGCTCATTGCCGGTAATCTGGTGTTGGCGCGTTTAACCTCCCGACGTACGGTTCGCTCGCTGATCGTGATGGGCGGCTGGCCTATCGTCGCGGGGCTGATCATCGCCGCGGCGGCGACGGTGGTTTCATCCCATGCTTATTTATGGATGACGGCGGGATTAAGCGTATACGCTTTTGGCATTGGGCTGGCGAATGCCGGACTGGTGCGTCTGACGCTCTTTTCCAGCGATATGAGTAAAGGAACGGTCTCGGCGGCGATGGGAATGCTACAAATGCTGATTTTTACCGTTGGCATTGAAGTCAGTAAACACGCCTGGTTAAGCGGCGGCAATGGGCTATTTAGCCTGTTTAATCTGGCAAACGGTATTCTTTGGCTACTGCTGATGCTGGTCTTCTTAAAAGATAAGCGGACGGGGAATTTGCAAACAGTCTGAGAGAGCGGCTACGCCTGATAAGCTTTCTGTTATCAGGCATAGAGAGGCATCCGCTAGACGTTGAACGGCGGCTCGTTGTTTAATACGCTGTCGATAATATCCAGCACGCCTTCCTGGTTGTTCGATCCGGCGCGGTATTTCGCCGCCGCCGCGACCGCCTCGCTGGCGTGCGACATGGCAAAACTAAACCCGGCCTGACGCAGCATCTCAATATCGTTGCCGCCGTCGCCGAATACCACCACTTCACTATCATGAATGCCCCAGCGCTGCTGTAACAGACGCAGGCCGTTGGCTTTATGCACGCCGGGAATTATTAAATCAATACTGCCATAGCCGGTATGAACGGGGACCATGATATCGCCAATGGCGTCGTGCAGCGCCGCCTGTACTTCCGGTATCCGTTCATCGGTAATATTAAGGCCGAATTTGAAAAAGACATCGTTGATATTGTTGAAATTATCCACAAACTCCAGACGATGATAATACATTGCCGCAACGGCTTTTAACGCATCGTTGTACCGTTTCAGCGTGTAGGCGCTGTTTTTTCCACAGGCGATAATCTCCACATCGGCGCGTGTGAGCAGGTGTTCGACAACCGTCTGGAAGTCGGCTTTTGTCAGCTCGCCGTTAAAAATATCCTCTCCTTCGCTGACCACCCAACCGCCGTTTTCCGCGACAAAAGCGATTTCGTGCGCAATTTCCGGAAAGAACGAGATTAACTGGTAATACTGGTTGCCGCTGGCCACGACAAAGCGAATGCCTTGCCGCTTCATTTGTTGGTACTGCGCCATAAACCGGTCACGGTTATAGGTTTTTTGATCGCTCAGAAACGTGCCGTCCATGTCGACGGCGATTAATTTGATACTCATGCGTTATGCTCCATCACCGGTTGCGGAGTCGATACAGGTTTGGCGACGGCCTTCGCCACCAGCGCCGCCAGAATAACCAGCGCCAGCACAACCATCATGGCGCTGCGTAATCCATAATGCTCTCCCAGATAGCCCAACAGCGGCGGCCCGACCAAAAACGCCAGATAGCCGGTCGTAGCGACAACGCTCACGCGCGTCGGCGCGTCGGGACCGGTATCGCTGGCGGCGGAAATGGTCAGCGGGAAGCCGAGCGAAGCGCCTAAGCCCCAAAGAATGACCGAGACGCCGGCGACCCAGTCGCTATCGACAAAAATAATCAGGCCAATGCCCAGCGCTCCCATTAACGCGCTGGCGCGAACAACCGTCACCCGGCTATAGCGGTCAATAAACCAGCCGCCGGTAAAGCGGCCAACGGTCATACCAAGCGTGAAACCGGCGTAGATCAGAGAGCCGGAGGTTGGGCTAAAACCGTGTCCGTCTACCATCAGTAGCGGCAGCCAGTCATTCGCAGAGCCTTCGGCGAATGCCATTGCCAGCACCACCACGCCAATAAGCAAAAGCTGGATGTCCCGATAAAAAGGTAATCCTTTTTCCTGAAGGTGAGCATCTTCCGATGCGTTTTTACCCGTACCGTCAGGGATCGCCCGAATGGCGATAAAAATGGGCGCGATCGCCACGGCAGCCGCGAGGATGATATGGATGTTAGCCGGGACGCTTAATGCGGTTAACGCCATGCCGACACCAGCGCCCGCCAGCGTGCCGAAACTGTAAAAACCATGCATCATCGGCAGAACGGTTTTATTCAGCTCGCGTTCGACCGCCGCGCCTTCGACATTAATCGCCACTTCGGCGGCGCCAAAACTGGCGCCGAAAACGGCTAATCCAAGGGCAAAAATCAGCGGCGAGGCGCACCACAGCGCGACGCTAAGAATAACCATCCCGGTTACTGCGCAGGTCATCGTCGTGCGAATAACCTTTCGGGTGCCAAATCGTTTCACCAGCCAGGCGGAACAAAGAATACCGCTCATTGAACCGATAGAAAGCCCAAATAAGACCGCCCCCATTTCCGCGGTAGAGACGGAAAGAATATCCCGAATAGCAGGCGTTCGGGTTGCCCAGGAGGCCATCAGCAGTCCGGGTAAAAAGAAGAACATAAACAGCGCCCAGGTACGGCGTTTTAAGGCGTTACGTGAGGAGAGGACGGTCATAGCGTCAGGCCAGAAAATAGAAGCGAGAGGTAAACATTAGCAAGCTTGTGTACATTTGTACATATCGTCGTCATACTTCGTTGTGCAGACAGTTTTTACTGTCTGTTTTTTCAGCGTAAGCGGCAGGCTACTATCGCCTGCATCCTGAATGAGATGTGGAACTCATCATGAAAGAAAATGCCGTAAGACGCGCCAATGATCCTAAGCGACGGGAAAAAATAATTCAGGCCACACTGGAAGCGGTAAAGACCTATGGCGTTCATGCCGTGACGCACCGGAAAATCGCCGCTATCGCTCAGGTGCCGCTTGGCTCGATGACCTACTATTTTGCCGGTATGGATGCGTTATTGAGTGAAGCTTTTACACTTTTCACCGAGAACATGTCGCGTCAATACCAGGATTTTTTTGCGCAGGTGACGGATGCGGAGGGGGCGTGCCAGGCGATAACGGAAATGATTTACGGCTCGCAGGTTACGACGCCGGATAATATGGCGTTAATGTATCAGTTATATGCCTATGCCAGCGATAAGCCAGCGTTAAAAATAGTCATGCAAAACTGGATGCAGCGTAGCCAGAATACGCTGGCGCAGTGGTTTGACGCGCAGACCGCCCGCGCGCTGGATGCGTTTATCGAGGGGATGACGCTGCATTTTGTAACGGATCGAACGCCGCTGGCGCGCGAAGCGATTTTACAGATGGTAAAGCGAATCGCCGGAGCGTCAATGTCGTGTCACTCTGCGTCAGGCAACAAAAAACCCACCAACCTTGAACCGAAATGGCGGGGTTGATGGGCTCCACAAAATGGGGACATCAAAGAAAAGCAGTGGCAATAGGTATGACTGATGCTTTAACGAAAAGTTCGACCTATTGGCAAAATTTTTTCACTTAAAGGCAAACTTCAGTTTTATCCTAACCCCGGCCAGATGATGACAATAAGCGTCCCCGCCAGCGTTAGCAGGACGTTGGCGATGGCGTAAGTCCCCGCATAACCCAGCGCTGGAATATTGCTGCGCGCCGTATCGCTAATGATTTCCATCGCCGGGGCGCAGGTACGCGCGCCCATCATGGCGCCGAACAGCAGCGCCCGGTTCATGCGCAGCACATAAGCGCCAAACAAGAAGCAGATCACCACCGGTACCAGGCTGACGACAAGCCCGGCGATCAGCATTTGTCCGCCGACCGCGCCCAGACCGTTGTTGATACCGCTGCCGGCGCTTAAACCAACGCCTGCCATAAATACCATCAAGCCGAATTCTTTCACCATGTTAAGCGCGCCCTGCGGAATATAACCAAAGGTAGGATGGTTAGCGCGCAGGAAACCGAGCATGATCCCGGCGAACAGCAATCCGGCCGCGTTGCCGATGCCGAAACTAAAATTGCTGAACTGGAAGGTAATCATCCCGATCATTAACCCGATGATAAAAAAAGCGCAGAAGGCGAGCAGGTCCGTCACCTGGCTATGGATCGAAATAAAACCAATGCGATCGGCGATGGTTTTTACGCGTCTGGCGTCGCCGCTCACCTGTAACACGTCGCCTTTATTCAGCACGACGTTATCGTCGATAGGCATTTCGATCTGGCTGCGGATGACGCGGTTAAGGAAGCAGCCATGATCGGTCAGCTTGAGCTGAGCGAGGCGGCGACCGACCGCATTGTGGTTTTTCACCACAATTTCTTCCGTCACGATGCGCATATCAAGCAGATCGCGATCAAACACTTCCTTACCATTACGGAAGCTGGGATCGAGCCTGGCGTGCGCGTCCGGATAGCCGACCAGCGCAATCTCATCGCCCATTTGCAGCACCGCATCGCCATCCGGGTTCGCCAGAATACCGTTACGGCGAATACGTTCGATATAGCAGCCTGTCTGGCGGTAAATACCCAGCTCGCGCAGGTTTTTGCCGTCAGTCCAGGCCACCAGTTCCGGGCCAACCCGATAGGCGCGGATAACCGGCAAATAAACCTTTCGATTAGCATCGGTATCCAGACCGCGCTCGCGAGCAATTTGCTGGGCGCTGGTTTGCAAATCCTGATGCTGCAGTTTAGGCAAGTAGCGCGCGCCCACGATCAGACTGACCAACCCAATCAGATAGGTCAGGGCATAGCCCAGGCTCAGATTATCAAGAGCGGAGGAGAGTTGGGTGCTGGCGATGCCGGAATGTCGCAGGGTATCGCCTGCGCCAACCAGCACGGGCGTGGATGTCATTGAGCCGGCCAGCATACCGGCCGTCAGGCCGATATCCCAGCCGAATAGCTTACCAAGGCCTAAGGCGATTAGCAGAGCGCTACCGACCATGACCAGGGCAAGCATCAGATAATTTTTACCGTCGCGAAAAAAAATCGAAAAAAAGTTGGGGCCAGCCTCGACGCCGACACAAAAAATAAACAGCATAAATCCCAGATTTAGCGCGTCGGTGTTAATACTGAAGTGTTGCTGCCCTAATAATAGAGAGACCACTAAAACGCCAATGGAATTACCAAGTTGGACTGAACCCAGACGTAACTTGCCAAGACACAGGCCAAGAGCCAGGACCACAAATAATAACAGGATGTAATTCCCATTTAACAAATCTGCGACGTTTATATTCACGGAGACTAACTTCTTGTTTACGAGTAAGCTGTTGAAAGAAATGGTAATTTACGCTACTGTTTTTATCATGAATTAAGGGTGCAATCGTATTGCATACAGCATCCAAATAAAAACAACACAACAATATATCCTGCTAGTTTAATCTTATTGCGTACTAACGGCTATAAGAATCGTGCAGGTGTGTTTTTGGCATGGAATGCCACATGACTTTATCTGACTGGATGCCTCACGGCGGAAAGCGTGTTCGATAGAGAGTGTCAGGAGGAACGATTGAAACATAAACACGGGTGGGCAAGCGTTGTCTGCTGCTTTGTACTCTTTATTGTGGTGTGTCTTTCATTAACTATGCATGTACAAGGCGCTTTTCGCGCGGCAGGGCATCCTGAGATTGGACTGTTATTTTTTACGTTGCCTGGTGCGGTGGCCAGTTTTTGTTCTCACCGACGCGAGGTGATCCGACCGCTGATCGGGGCGATGCTGGCGGCGCCGTTTTGCCTGGTGTTAATGCGCGTGGTATTTATGCCTACCCGATCGTTTTGGCAAGAACTGGCGTGGTTATTTAGCGCCGTATTCTGGTGTGCGTTAGGCGCGCTCTGCTATTTGTTTATTAGCAGCCTGTTTAGCCACCGGCGAAAAAAACGCCGATAGCGCCCTCCGGTAGAGGGCGTTGCCAGAGCAATCAGGCGAAAAGATTCAGATTTTCTTTTGCCCATGCTTCAAAATCCGTACAGCCGCCGATATGTTTTTGATCGACAAAAATCTGCGGTACGGTTTCTACAGGTTTACCTACGGTTTTTTCCAAATCCGCTTTAGTAATGCCTTCTGCATGGATATCAATATAGCGGTAGTTAAAATCGTCGCGTTCTTTGCTCAGTTTTTCCGCCAACTCTTTTGCACGCACGCAATAAGGGCACCCTGGGCGGCCAAAAATAACAGTAAACATATCTCTCCTCGAACATAAAGCCAGACGGCGAACAGGTGTTATCATGCCGCGATTTACGGCAGATGAAAAGCAGGTTACGCCTGTTCCTTTGATAACCCAGGGCTATATCTGTTAAGCACGCCGGACCAGAACGTTCTACACTGTGCGTCAGTTAACCGGGAGGCTTGATATGCGCACGATTGGCGTGTTACCCAAAAGCATACTGATACTGGAATACCTCGGTATGATTTTGCTGGCGCTTGCTCTGCTATCGCTTAATCATTACCTTACGCTGCCCGCGCCGTTCAATACGTCGCTGGCTGGCGTATTGATGGTTTTCCTCGGCGTCGTGTTGATCCTCCCCGCCGCGGTGGCGATGATGTGGCGTATTGCGCAGTTACTGGCGCCGCAGTTGATGAAACGTCCACCCGACATTTCTTCCCGTTCAGATAGAGAAAAGCATAATGAGTCCGACCATTGAACTTCTTTGTGGCCATCGTTCTATTCGCCATTTCACCGATGAACCCGTGACTGACGCGCAGCGAGAGGCCATTATTGCCGCCGCGCGCAGCACGTCCAGTTCCAGTTTTTTACAGTGCAGCTCTATTATCCGTATTACCGATCGGGCGCTGCGCGAGGCGTTAGTGCCCCTGACGGGCGGGCAAAAGCATGTGGCGCAGGCCGCTGAGTTCTGGGTATTTTGCGCCGATTTTAATCGTCATTTGCAGATCTGCCCTGACGCGCAGTTGGGGCTTGCCGAACAACTGCTGCTCGGTGTCGTCGATACGGCGATGATGGGGCAAAATGCGCTGACGGCGGCGGAATCACTGGGGTTAGGCGGCGTGTATATCGGCGGCATCCGTAACAATATTGAATCTGTTACAGAACTGTTAAAATTGCCGAAGCATGTATTGCCGCTCTTTGGCCTGTGTTTGGGATGGCCTGCGGATAATCCGGATCTGAAACCGCGCCTGCCTGCCGAGCTTGTGGTTCATGAGAACCAGTATCAACCGCTTGATGAAAAGCTGCTGGCGCGCTATGACGAGCAGTTGGCTGAGTATTATCTGACCCGCGGCAGTAATACGCGACGCGATACCTGGAGCGATCATATCCGTCGCACCCTGATTAAAGAAAATCGCCCATTTATCCTTGAATATTTGCATAAACAGGGCTGGGCGACGCGCTAAAACCTGCGGGCCAGTGTATGATACGCGGGCTTTTCAGGGTTTTCAGCGAGGTGCAGGGTGAAAATTGCCATATTGTCCAGGGATGGAACGCTCTATTCTTGCAAACGTCTGCGCGAAGCGGCGATGCGGCGCGGCCATCTGGTCGAGATACTCGATCCTCTTTCCTGCTATATGAATATTAATCCGGCAGCGTCGTCGATCCATTACAAGGGGCGTCGTCTGCCCCATTTTGACGCCGTTATTCCCCGTATTGGTTCGGCCATTACCTTTTATGGTACCGCTGCGCTACGTCAGTTTGAGCTACTGGGTAGTTATCCGCTGAATGAATCCGTCGCCATTACCCGCGCGCGCGATAAGCTGCGATCGCTACAACTTCTGGCGCGCCAGGGGATCGATCTTCCCATTACCGGGATCGCCCATTCGCCGGATGATACCAGCGATCTTATTAAGATGGTTGGCGGGGCGCCGCTGGTCGTGAAGCTGGTAGAAGGCACGCAAGGGATCGGCGTGGTATTGGCGGAGACGCGTCAGGCTGCTGAAAGCGTTATTGATGCGTTTCGGGGGCTGAATGCCCATATCCTGGTTCAGGAATACATTGCCGAAGCTAAAGGATGCGATATTCGTTGTCTGGTCGTCGGCAATGAGGTTGTGGCGGCGATTGAGCGGTGCGCGAAAGCCGGTGATTTTCGCTCCAATCTTCATCGCGGCGGGGTGGCCAGCATCGCGACGATCACGCCCCGTGAACGGGATATCGCCATCAAAGCCGCACAAACGCTGGGGCTGGATGTGGCGGGCGTCGATATTTTACGCGCCGCGCGCGGGCCGCTGGTGATGGAGGTGAATGCCTCGCCGGGACTGGAAGGTATCGAAAAGACTACGGGCGTGGATATCGCGGGGCGAATGATTCAGTGGATAGAACGTCACGCTACGCCTGAATTTTGCCTTAAAATCGGCGGCTAATCGCAATCGTGGATTCCGCCGTAGTACGAAGCACGCTTTTTGCGTAAGCTGTGCCGGTAATTTTTTCATCGTCATCGTAAGAGGTAGCACATTATTATGATATCACTGGTCGTTCCCACTCTGGATACGTTGCGTCAATGGCTCGACGACCTGGGCATGAATTTCTTCGAATGTGATACCTGCCAGGCGCTGCATTTGCCGCATATGCAGAATTTTGACGGCGTCTACGATGCTAAAATCGATTTGGTGGACAACACCATTCTTTTTTCCGCGATGGCGGAGGTCAGGCCTTCCGCGTTGCTGCCGCTGGCGGCCGATCTCTCTGCTATCAACGCCAGTTCGTTGACGGTAAAAGCCTTTCTCGATATGCAGGATGATAATCTACCAAAACTGGTTGTGTGCCAGTCTTTATCCGTTATGCAAGGAGTCACCTACGAACAGTTCGAATGGTTTGTTCGCCAAAGTGAAGAGCAGATTTCTATGGTGATCCTTGAGGCCGGGGCGCATCAGCTTCTGTTTAACGCGGAAGAAGACGCGCAAAAAACCAGCGCGGTTGACCATTTTCTTCACTGATCCCTCCCGATAATCAGGCAGTCGCTGCCAGCGCGGCTGCTGTTTACGTTTTTTTATGCTGCCGTTAACCTTTATTTAAAGAATTATTCACCTCCTTTCTGACCATTTCGCTTTATCACATAGACAAAACCTGCATAAAAAATTGATAAAAGGCGTTTTTTAATCTGGGCTATAGCCTCAAACCTTAGCTAAAGTTATTCTTGCGAAGCTTCTATAGCGAGCTTGATGGCAGGGAGGGTGACCTCTCTTCTTCATTTGTATCAAATGAAAAGGTATGCACATTTCAGGCATGTTTTAAACCACGCCTAATGGGTTCATTTGTTAACGGATTTCAGAAGGAAAGCGATGATGACCGCCTTAAAGAAAAAATGGCTATCGGGTCTGGTTGCGGGTGCTCTGATGGTCGTCTCTGTCGGCACGCTCGCTGCCGAACAAAAAACGCTGCACATTTATAACTGGTCAGATTATATTGCGCCGGACACGGTAGCGAACTTTGAAAAAGAGACCGGGATTAACGTTATCTATGATGTCTTTGACTCTAACGAAGTGCTGGAAGGCAAGTTAATGGCAGGCAGCACCGGGTTCGATCTGGTGGTGCCATCGGCCAGTTTTCTTGAGCGCCAGCTCACCGCGGGCGTTTTTCAGCCGCTGGATAAAAGCAAACTTCCCGGCTGGAAAAACCTCGATCCTGAACTGCTGAAACTGGTAGCGAAGCACGATCCTGACAACAAATACGCCATGCCCTATATGTGGGCCACGACGGGCATTGGCTATAACGTTGATAAAGTGAAAGCGGTGCTGGGGGATGATGCGCCAGTGAATAGCTGGGATTTAGTCCTCAAGCCGGAAAATCTGGAGAAGCTAAAAAGCTGCGGCGTCTCTTTCCTTGATGCGCCTGAAGAAATTTTTGCCACCGTGCTGAACTATCTGGGTAAAGATCCGAATAGCAGCAAAGCGGATGACTATACCGGCCCGGCAACCGATCTGTTGTTGAAGCTACGGCCAAACATTCGCTATTTCCACTCCTCGCAATACATTAACGATCTGGCTAATGGCGATACCTGTGTGGCCATCGGTTGGGCGGGCGATGTCTGGCAGGCCGCTAACCGGGCGAAAGAGGCGAAAAATGGCGTCAATATCTCTTTCTCGATCCCCAAAGAGGGGGCAATGGCGTTTTTTGATGTGTTTGCCATGCCGGCTGACGCCAAAAATAAAGACGAGGCCTACCAGTTCCTTAATTATCTGCTGCGCCCTGATGTGATTGCCCATATTTCCGATCACGTTTTCTACGCCAATGCGAATAAAGAGGCGACGGCGCTGGTCAGCCAGCAGGTGCGCGATAACCCGGGAATTTATCCGCCGGCGGATGTGCGGGCCAAGTTGTTTACCCTGAAAGTGCAGGAGCCGAAGATTGATCGCGTCCGCACCCGCGCATGGACGAAGGTGAAAAGCGGTAAGTAATTGATTAACGGTATGGCCTGATAAGCGTGCGCTATCGGGCATTCCACCGTTTGTATCGTTTGATTGTGTTATGCCGGAGAGCGCCTTGTGAATGATGTCCCCCACCGCCCGCAGGTGAAAACCCGTAAAGCGCTGACGCCGCTTCTGGAAATTCGCAACCTGACGAAGTCATTCGACGGGCAACATGCTGTCGATGATGTCAGTCTGACTATCTATAAAGGCGAGATTTTTGCCCTGCTGGGCGCGTCAGGTTGTGGAAAATCGACTCTGCTACGGATGCTGGCAGGTTTTGAACCGCCGAGCAGCGGGCAAATTATGCTCGACGGCGTCGATCTGGCGCATGTTCCGCCGTATCAGCGTCCGATTAATATGATGTTTCAGTCCTATGCGTTGTTTCCGCATATGACGGTAGAGCAGAACATCGCTTTTGGTCTGAAGCAGGACAAACTGCCGAAGGCGGAGATTATCAGCCGCGTCAATGAGATGCTGGGTCTGGTGCACATGCAGGAGTTTGCAAAACGTAAGCCGCATCAGCTTTCCGGCGGTCAGCGTCAGCGCGTGGCCCTGGCGCGCAGCCTGGCGAAACGTCCTAAGCTGCTCTTGTTGGATGAACCGATGGGCGCGCTGGATAAAAAATTACGCGACCGGATGCAGCTTGAAGTAGTGGATATCCTTGAGCGCGTCGGCGTGACTTGCGTCATGGTGACGCACGATCAGGAAGAAGCGATGACGATGGCGGGGCGCATTGCCATCATGAACCGTGGAAAATTTGTGCAAATTGGCGAACCGGAGGAGATTTACGAGCATCCGACGACCCGCTACAGCGCCGAGTTTATCGGATCGGTAAATGTTTTTGAGGGCTTACTGAAAGCGCGTGAAGAGGACGGTCTGGTCATTGACGCGCCCGGTTTGGTTCATCCGTTAAAAGTCGATGCAGATGCCTCTGTCGTTGATAATGTGCCGGTATATGTGGCGCTACGTCCGGAAAAAATCATGCTCTGTGAGTCGCCGCCTGCCGATGGCTATAATTTCGCCGTCGGCGAAGTGGCGCATATTGCGTATCTCGGCGATCTGTCTATTTATCATGTGCGGCTAAAAAGCGGGCAGATGATCAGCGCTCAACTGCAGAATGCGCACCGTTACCGGAAAGGGTTACCGACCTGGGGCGATGAAGTGCGTTTGTGCTGGGAAGCGGATAGCTGCGTGGTCCTGACGGTATAAGGGGGAAACATGAGCACACTTGAACCTCCGGCACGCATCAGTAAACCTGGCGGCGCGGCGCTATGGTTGGCGCGAATGCAAATGAAACATGGGCGTAAGCTGGTTATTGCTTTGCCTTATATCTGGCTCATTCTGCTGTTTTTACTGCCGTTTCTTATCGTCTTTAAGATAAGCCTGGCGGAAATGGCGCGGGCGATCCCGCCGTATACCGATCTGCTGGAATGGGCTGACGGTCAGTTGTCGATTACGCTCAATCTCGGTAATTTTTTGCAACTGACCGACGATCCGCTTTATTTCGAAGCCTATCTGCAATCGTTACAAATTGCCGGTATTTCCACAATCTGCTGCCTGCTGCTGGGCTACCCGCTGGCGTGGGCGGTGGCGCACAGCAAGCCCTCCACGCGCAATATCCTGCTGCTGTTGGTGATTCTGCCCTCGTGGACGTCTTTTTTAATACGCGTCTATGCCTGGATGGGCATTTTGAAAAACAACGGTGTGCTGAACAATGTGTTGCTGTGGCTCGGGGTTATCGATCAGCCGCTGACGATCCTGCACACTAACCTGGCCGTCTATATCGGCATTGTTTATGCGTATCTGCCGTTTATGGTTCTGCCCATTTATACCGCATTAACGCGTATTGATTATTCGCTGGTGGAAGCGTCGCTGGATCTCGGCGCCCGACCGCTGAAAACATTTTTTAGCATCATTGTCCCGCTCACCAAAGGCGGAATCATCGCCGGCTCGATGCTGGTTTTTATCCCGGCGGTGGGCGAGTTTGTGATCCCGGAACTGCTTGGCGGGCCGGACAGTATCATGATTGGTCGCGTCCTGTGGCAGGAGTTTTTCAATAACCGCGACTGGCCGGTGGCTTCTGCGGTCGCCATTATTATGTTGCTGCTGCTGATAGTACCGATCATGTGGTTCCATAAACATCAGCAAAAAAGTGTGGGGGAGCATGGATGAATAACTTACCGGTCGTTCGCTCGCCCTGGCGCATTCTGATTCTGGTGCTGGGGTTTACTTTTCTCTATGCGCCGATGTTAATGTTGGTGATTTACTCGTTTAACAGTTCGAAGCTGGTGACGGTGTGGGCGGGATGGTCGACGCGCTGGTATGGCGAGCTCTTTCGGGATACCGCCATGATGAGCGCAGTGGGACTAAGCCTGACAATTGCCGCCTGCGCGGCGACGATGGCGGTGGTGCTCGGTACTATCGCCGCGGTGGTGATGGTGCGATTTGGACGATTTCGCGGCGCAAACGGCTTTGCGTTTATGATCACCGCGCCGCTGGTGATGCCGGATGTGATTACCGGGCTGTCGCTGCTGTTGCTGTTTGTCGCGCTCGGTCATGCTATCGGCTGGCCCTCCGATCGCGGGATGCTGACCATCTGGTTGGCGCACGTCACTTTCTGTACCGCCTACGTGGCAGTGGTGATCGCTTCGCGATTACGCGAACTGGATCGTTCGATTGAAGAGGCGGCGATGGATCTTGGCGCGGCGCCGTTAAAGGTCTTTTTTGTCATTACGTTACCGATGATCATGCCAGCGGTGATCTCGGGCTGGCTGTTGGCCTTTACGCTTTCCCTTGACGATCTGGTGATTGCCAGCTTCGTTTCCGGTCCCGGCGCCACCACGCTACCGATGCTGGTTTTCTCCAGCGTGCGCATGGGCGTGAACCCGGAAATCAACGCGCTGGCGACGTTAATCCTCGGCGTGGTAGGAATCGTCGGATTTATTGCCTGGTACCTGATGGCGCGAGCGGAAAAACAGCGGATTCGCGATATCCAGCGTGCAAGACGCGGCTGAAGCCACTAAAATCTTCCACTATGGCAATGCGTTGCCGCGCGGGTCGCGGCATCATTTTCAGGGAAGACATTCATTGGGATTTATAAAGCAATCAACCTCATCACATGCCCGTTTAAATGTGCCTACGCTGGTGCAGGTTGCGGCTATGGCGATTATTTTGATTCGCGGTCTCGATGTGCTGATGATTATGAATACCCTCGGCATACGCGGGATGGGCGAGTTTATTCATCGCAGCGTGCAGACGTGGAGCTTAACCCTGGTCTTTCTGGCCAGCTTAGTGCTGGTCTTTGTTGAAATTTATTGTGCGTTTTCGCTGGTGAAAGGCCGTAGCTGGGCGCGCTGGGTGTACCTGGCGACACAAATTATTGTGAGCGGATATCTGTGGGCGGCGTCGTTAGGCTACGGGTATCCGGAGTTGTTTAGCATCGCGGGAGAATCGAAGCGTGATATCCTGCATTCCCTGGTCATGCAAAAACTCCCCGATCTTTTAATTCTGTTTCTACTGTTTATTCCCGCTCCCAGCCGTCGGTTCTTCCGGCTGCAATAATGTGTATAATCGTCGCCCCGGATAATATGAAGGTTTTTTGGTATGCAGTGCGCACTCTATGACGCGGGTCGCTGCCGTTCCTGTCAATGGATTACGCAGTCGGTTAACGAACAACTTTCCGCAAAAACAGCCGATTTACATCGTTTGCTCGCCGGGCTACCTGTTGAACAGTGGTGCGCGCCGACTGGAGGCCCGGAACAGCGTTTCCGCAACAAAGCGAAAATGGTCGTGAGCGGTAGTGTAGAAAAACCGCTCTTCGGGATGCTGCATCGCGACGGTACGCCGGTCGATCTTTGCGGCTGCCCGCTGTATCCCGCCTCCTTTGCCCCCGTATTCAGCGCGCTAAAACCTTTTATTGCCCGTGCCGGACTCACGCCTTATAACGTGGCGCGAAAACGCGGCGAACTGAAATACCTGTTGCTGACGGAAAGTCAGTTCGATGGTGGCATGATGCTACGCTTCGTGTTGCGTTCAGAAAACAAACTTACGCAACTGCGCGCGGCGTTACCGTGGCTGCGCGCGCAACTGCCGCAGCTCAGAGTGATCACCGCAAATATCCAGCCGGTACATATGGCGATTATGGAAGGGGAGACGGAAATCTACCTGACGGATCAGCAGGCGCTGGCGGAACGTTTTAACGATGTGCCGCTGTGGATTCGTCCGCAAAGTTTCTTTCAGACCAACCCTACGGTCGCCAGCCGATTATATGCGACGGCGCGTGACTGGGTAGGGCAACTGCCGGTACGCCATATGTGGGATCTTTTTTGCGGAGTGGGCGGATTCGGCCTGCACTGCGCGACGCCGCAGATGCAATTAACCGGTATTGAGATCGCGCCGGAGGCGATTGCCTGCGCGAAGCAATCCGCTGCCGAGCTGGGATTGACCCGCCTTCATTTCCAGGCGCTGGATTCCACTCAATTCGCCACCGCCCAAGGCGAAACGCCCGACCTGGTGTTGGTGAATCCTCCCCGCCGCGGCATTGGCAAGCCGTTGTGCGATTACCTTGCACAAATGGCGCCGCGTTTTATCATTTATTCGAGCTGTAACGCGCAGACGATGGCGCAGGATATTCGTCATCTGCCGAACTACCGTATTCAACGTGTTCAGCTTTTCGATATGTTCCCGCATACCGCGCATTATGAGGTTTTAGCGTTACTGCGCAGGTCAATATAATATATTCACAATATTTATTGTTATCCCTTAACTATTCCATAAAAATAATAAATACAATCAATTGATTATTTAATTCAATTGATTGTATTTATATATTATCCTATTTTTGCAAATCAAATCACAAATAATCACTTTAAATCTTTTAATGACTACTTTTGATTATTACAGTGCGTGTAAGGCAAAATCAGACAAGGTGGTTTATCGGGTAACTTTCAATAGCATCAGCGAAGCAATACGTAACGTCAGTAAAGGGGTCAATCATGACAACGAATAGGCACGCTTATGGAGGGCGTTCAGACGATGTTTGCCAAATTTATAGATGTTATTCAAACGTTTTTAACTGAACCGGCAATATTAATTGGGATATTAGTCGGTGTTGGCTATGCGCTGGATAAAAAGACGCCTATAAAAATTATCACCGGTATGATCAGCGCGATGGTCGGTTTGATGATGGTGTTATTTGGCGGCTTTCAATTTTCAGCCACTTTTAAACCGGTTGCAGAGGCAGTCAGCAAAGCTTATGGCGTGCATGGATACTTAATGGATTCATACGCCATGAAAGCCGCGACGCAAATAGCGCTGGGCGATAATTTCGGCTATGTAGGATACGTTTTTGTACTGGCGTTTTTTACTAACCTGTTATTAGTTTTATTTGGCCGTTATACCGGCGCAAAAGGTATATTTCTTACCGGTAATACCGGGGTCTCTCATTCACAGGCGGTACTGTGGTTAATCGTCTTCTGGCTGGGGTTCGGTTGGGTACAATCCATTGTGATTGCCGGGGTATTGACCGGGGTCTTTTGGGCGTTTTCAACTACGCTTATTGTTAAACCCATCGCCAAAGTGACCAATAACGCCGGTTTTACCATTGCGCATAACCAGATGCTGGGACTGTGGTTTTTCTCGAAATTCGCGCATAAATTCGGCGATCCGGAAAAGCATGACGCCGAAAACCTGAAACTTCCCGGTTGGTTAGCCATTTTTAACCACAACGTGACGGCAATCGCCATTGTGATGACGCTCTTCGTTGGCGGTTTTCTATTGGCGACAGGGATCGATAACGTACAGTTAATGGCGAAAGGCAAACCCTGGTATATCTATATCATCAATCTGGGCCTGCAATTCTCTATGTATATGGTCATCTTGCTGCAGGGCGTGCGGATGATGGTAGGTGAAATTAACGGTTCGTTTAAAGGTTGGCAGGATCGCTTTATTCCTAACGCCATACCGGCTGTGGATGTTGCTGCTTTATTACCTTTTTCGCCGAACGCGGCTACGCTGGGATTCGTCTTTTGTACCTTCGGCACGATTTTTTCCATGGGCATTCTGCTGCTCATCCATAGCCCTATTATGGTATTGCCTGGTTTTGTTCCGCTCTTCTTTTCCGGCGGTCCCATCGGCGTATTAGCCAACCGAATGGGGGGATATCGTTCCGTTATTATTTGTACTTTCCTGTTAGGGATTATTCAGACTTTCGGTACGGTATGGGCCATTCCTTTAACCGGGCTGGCAAAAGAAGGTGTGGGCTGGACGGGAATATTTGACTGGGCGACTCTGTGGCCTGCGATTTGTGAATTACTGAAATTTATTGCTTCAACGTTCCATCTTGGTCCTTATTCCATTTAATTGATTCGGTTTATATAAAGGATTTTATTATGAAAGATTCTGTAAATATTTTATTCGTATGCGGTTATGGTGTAGGCAGTAGCGTAATGTTACAGACTGTTGTTAAAAAAGCGTTAGCAAAATATGACTTCTCTTTTGATATGGAGCATACGGCAGCGGGAGAGGTCGGTGGATTTACCGACTGGGCAGATATTTATGCGATTTCGAAAAAATTGCTTGATGTTGTTAGCCTCGATCCTAAACACGGACAATATCTCATTCCCATTGAAAATATCATGGATGGCGAATCAATAGGTAAACAGATTTACGATGTGGTAGAGAAAAATTTTCCGCACCTGCTCAACAAATGAGGGTGAGTCATGAAAGCGATTATTCTGCTGTTTGACAGTCTGAATAAAAACTATTTGCCGCCCTATGGTGATTTGCTAACGAAAGCGCCTAACTTTCAACGCCTGGCGGCACATGCCGCTACCTTTGACAATAGTTATGTCGGCAGTATGCCCTGTATGCCAGCCCGTCGGGAACTGCACACCGGGCGCTATAACTTTCTGCATCGTGAGTGGGGGCCGCTGGAACCCTTTGATGATTCCATGCCGGAATTATTGAAAAAAGCGGGGATCTACACCCATCTTATCAGCGATCATCTGCATTACTGGGAAGACGGCGGCGGTAACTACCATAACCGCTATAGCTCCTGGGACGTAGTACGCGGTCAGGAGGGCGATCACTGGAAGGCAAGTGTTGGCGAGCCGCCCATTCCGGAAGTACTGCGCGTTCCACAAAAACAAACCGGAGGCGGCGTTTCCGGGCTATGGCGTCATGACTGGGCGAACCGCGAATACATCCAGCAGGAAGCCGATTTTCCCCAGACGAAAGTTTTTGACGCCGGGTGCGATTTTATCCATAAAAATCATGCCGAAGATAACTGGTTATTGCAGGTTGAGACGTTCGATCCGCATGAGCCGTTTTATACCACCGAGGAATATTTATCGCTCTATGACGATGAGTGGCAAGGCCCGCATTATGACTGGCCGCGCGGCAAAGTCAGTGAAAGTGAGGAGGCGATAGCGCATATTCGCTGTCGTTATCGGGCCCTGGTTTCCATGTGCGACCGCAATCTGGGACGTATCCTTGATCTGATGGATGAACACGATCTCTGGCGCGATACGATGCTGATTGTCGGTACCGATCACGGCTTCTTGCTGGGGGAGCACGGTTGGTGGGCTAAAAATCAAATGCCCTATTATAACGAGGTGGCGAATAACCCGCTGTTTATCTGGGACCCGCGCAGCGCGGTATGCGGAGCGCGACGGCAGTCGCTGGTGCAGATGATTGACTGGGCGCCAACGCTACTGGATTATTTTCAGCAACCTATTCCCGCAGATATGCAGGGCCAACCGCTGGCGAAAGTCATTGCCAGTGATGAACCCGTCAGGGAAGGCGCGCTGTTTGGCGTGTTTAGCGGACATGTTAATGTTACCGACGGACGCTATGTTTATATGCGGGCCGCGCAGCCGGGGCGTGAGCATGACATTGCGAACTACACGTTAATGCCGATCAAGATGAATGCGCGTTATGACGTGGATGAACTGGGAAAATTATCTCTGGCACCTCCGTTTAAATTCACTAAAGGGCTTCAGGTATTACGTATTCCGGCCAGGGAAAAATATAAAGGTGTGAATAGCTTTGGTCATCTCTTATTTGATCTCAGAGACGATCCGCAGCAGCAACATCCTATTCATGATGAGGCCATCGAAGCAAGGATGATCAACTTACTTATCCGTTTGATGAAAGAAAATGATGCTCCGGCGGAGCAGTATCGCCGTCTGGGTCTGGATGTTGTCTAAAAACGTAACAATGTTGTAAGCCGGGTGCGCGTTAGCGTCACCCGGCAAGTATTAGTCCGAATCGCCTGTTGATGCAGGCGTTTGAGACTGATGACAAACTGTAGAATGCTCAATGGCGCTGCGCTTATCAGGCCAGGATAGTTTCCGATGGCGGCCCGTGGGCTGAATAAGGTATTTATACTGCCATTTCGCAACACGGTGGGCTAATCACATACGTCTTACTGCGGGAACCACTGATCGCTGATTTTCTGATAAGTGCCGTCCGCTTTAATGGCGGCCAGCGCATTATTCAGTTTTTCCAGCAACGCCTTATTGTCCGGGCGCACCGCGATGCCAAGTCCGGTACCGAAGTATTGCGGATCGGTCACTTTCTCTGTTGCCGGACCCAGTTGCGGATTCGTTTTCAGCCACTCATTGACCACTGCGGTATCGCCAAAGACGCCGTCAATACGGCCATTTTTCAGGTCGATAATCGCATTCTGGTAGCTGTCGTAGGCCACGGTTTTGACCTCCGGATGTTTATCCTGGAGATATTTTTGATGCGTGGTGCCATTTTCCATACCGATACGCTTACCTTTTAGATCGGTAAAGGTTTTATAGGTGTCTTTTTTGGCAATCACCAGCGCGGAGTTCGCATAATAGGGATTGCTAAAGGCGACCTGCTTACTGCGCTCCGGGGTAATGTCCATTCCGGAAATGACGGCATCATATTTTCTGAATTTCAGCGCCGGGATAAGACTATCGAAAGCATGATTGGTAAAAGTACATTCTGCCTGCATTTGCTTGCATAATGCGGTTGCCAGATCGATATCGAAGCCCACAATTTTATTACTCGCATCCAGGGATTCAAACGGGGGATAGGTGGCGGAAACCCCGAAATTGATTTTTTCAGCGGCGATGCTGCCAGTGGCGAAAGAGGCGAGTAATGCAGCCAGAACTAACTTTTTCATGATGTCACTCCCGTAATCTTATGATTATGCGCCGTGTCTGCGGCATAGATTTACAATGCCATTAATTGAATTTGTATGCAATAAAAATGATTAAATATTTTGAAATGGATAAAAAAAGACGGACAGGTTAACCACTTGTCCGTCGGGTTTATTCAATATTATGCATCGTAGACCTGATAAGCGCAGCGCCATCTGACCATTGTCGAACGGCGGCGAGAATGCCTTATCCTGCCTGGTTAATTGCGCCGCTCAAACGCCAGGGCTTTACGCTCAATCAAACGCATCATCAGCGTCAATAGACCGTTGACGACCAGGTAAATTACGCCTGCCGCGCCAAATACCACCACATCGTAGGTACGACCATAGAGCAACTGACTGTACCCCATGACTTCCATCAAGGTGATGGTATAGGCCAGCGAGGTACTTTTGAAGACCAGTACCACCTCATTAGAATAGGAGGAGAGGGCGCGTTTAAACGCATAGGGCAACAAAATCGCCAGCGTATCTTTCTTACTCATCCCCAGCGCGCCGCAGGACTGCCACTGACCTTCCGGAATCGCGCGAATCGCGCCATAAAATAGCTGCGTGGTATAAGCGGCGCTGTTTAGCGACAACGCGATCAGTGCGCACAGCCACGGTTCAGACAGTAGATGCCAGAGTAGCGGATACTCTTGCAGCGTCGGGAATTGACCGGGTCCGTAGTAGATCAGGAAAATTTGCACCAACAACGGCGTACCGGTAAACAACGTGATATAGCCGCGCACCAGCCACACCACGAACGGCGTTTTTAGCGTCAGGATAATGGTAAAAACTAACGCCAGCACCAAAGCGACGGCAATAGAAGCCACGGTCAGCGTCAGGCTGGTGTGTAGCCCTTTTAGCAGTTCAGGTAAGTACTCAAGCATTAGTCCGGCCTCCGCTCAAAACGTGTCGCGCGCAGGTCTATGCGTTTGAGAATGTACTGACTGATCAGCGTAATGACCAGGTAAATAGCCGCCGCAATAATGTACCAGTTAAACGGTTCCTGGGTGCGTGTGGCAATACTTTTGGTCTGCAACATCAGATCGTTAACGCTGATAAGGCTGACCAGAGCCGTATCTTTTAGCAACACCAGCCACTGATTACCCAGCCCTGGCAGGGCGTGACGCCACATCTGCGGCATCACCAGACGGAAAAAAATCGCCGTCTTTGATAATCCCAGTGCCTGACCCGACTCCCACTGACCAGACGGAACGGCTTTCAGCGCGCCGCGTAGCGTCTGCGACGCATAGGCCGCATACAGCAGGGACAACGCAATCACGCCGCACAGGAACGGACTGACGTCAAAGTTCTCAATCTCCATTTGCACCGGGATCTGCGTAAAGCCGAGATGGAGGGTAAACCCGTCAGACAGCGTAAGCAGGAGTTGCGAGGAGCCGAAATAGATAAACAGCACCACCAGAATTTCCGGCAGGCCGCGCAAAATAGTGACCAGCGCGGAGCCTATCCAGGCAATCGGGCGCCATTTTACGGACTCCCAGACGGCAAAGAACATGGCTAACGCGAGGCCAATGATCAGCGCACAGACGGCAAGGCCGACGGTCATCCCGGCGGCGCTTGCTAAAGGAAAAAATTCGTTCATCAAAGATTACTTCTGGAACCATTTGTTATAGATGGTCTCGTAAGTCCCATCTTTCTTCACTTTTTCCAGCGCAGTATTGAATTTCTGCTGCAGCTCGGTGTTGCCCTGACGTACCGCGATACCCAGGCCGGTGCCGAAATAATCTTTATCGGTGACTTTATCGCCGACCGGCGCCAGCTTAGGATTGGCTTTCAGCCATTCGGTCACGACCGCCGTGTCGCCGAAAACAGCGTCGATACGGCCATTTTGTAGATCCAGCTTCGCGTTCTGATAGCTGTCATACGGTACGGTGGTGATTTCCGGATGCTTATCCATGATGAATTTCTGGTGCGTCGTACCGTTCTGTACGCCGACTTTCTTACCTTTCAGTTGATCGACGCTGGTGTATTTGCCCTGCTGACCCACGAACAGCGCGGAGTTGTCGTAATATGGCGTGGTAAACAGCACCTGCTTTTCACGTTCCGGCGTGATATCCATTCCCGCCATTACAGCGTCGAAGCGGCGGAATTTCAGGCTGGGGATCAGGCTGTCGAACGCCTGATTGGTAAAGGTACAGGAGGCGTCGATCTCTTTACATAGCGCGTTGGCCAGGTCGACGTCAAAGCCGACAATCTTGTTATTAGCATCCATCGATTCGAACGGCGGATAGGACGCTTCGGTCGCAAAACGAATGGTCTGGGCTGCTGTAGCGGAAAGGCTAAAGCCTGCAATTAGCGCGGCAATCAGAACTTTTTTCATTGTCATTGTCCCGAATCTTAGTGAGAGAGATAGTTTTTGAACGCTTCGGTCTGAGGGTGGGCAAAGCAACCCGCATCACCGTGCTCGACGATGTGACCATTTTCCATATAAATCACACGACTGGCGGTCTTACGCGCCACTTCGACTTCATGCGTAACGATCACCTGAGTAATGTTCGTTTCCGCCAGCTCATGAATAATGCTGACGATTTGAGCGGTAATTTCCGGGTCCAGCGCGGCGGTCGGTTCATCAAACAGCAGCACCTGCGGCTCCATCATCAGCGCGCGGGCAATCGCGACGCGCTGCTGCTGACCGCCGGAAAGGTGCAACGGATAACGATCGCTATATGGCTTCAGACGTAAACGCTCCAGCAGCTTTTCTGCGCGCGCCAGCGCCTGATCTTTTGTCAGACCCAGTACGCGGCAGGGCGCTTCAATCAGATTCTGCACAACGGTGAGATGTGGCCAAAGATTATATTGCTGAAAGACCATTCCGACATTTTGACGTAGCTCACGAATCGCCTTATCGGACGGCGTTTTCGTAAAGTCAAAATGGTTCCCGGCGATAGTCAGAGTGCCGGAGCGCGGCATCTCAAGCAGATTGAGTACACGCAGCAGCGAACTTTTACCCGCCCCGCTTGGGCCAAGCAACACCAGCGTTTCGCCTTCGGGGCAATCCAGCGTGATATCGAACAGCGCCTGATGCGCGCCGTAAAAGCAATTAATGCCGTTTAATTGAATACTCATTGACACTCGTATACAGGCAGTCTGATAGCTATTGAAGCCGCAGATAGTACCTTTCGCAGAATAGTTATGCAATATTTATGCGTTAAAAGTTAAATATATCCCACATTCTTCCCTAAACATAGCACAAAATAGCAGGAGGAATAGTAGGTAAGAAGAATTGTCGGCATCCCGGGCAGAATGCCAGACAATTTACGGGGTTATGGGTGCAAAAGCGGGGGAATACTGGCTGTTAACGGTTTTCTATCGACTGGCGCAGCGTACCGGCAGGGGCATGGACATCTCCGCCCAGATAGCGAACGTCGTCAATCACCCAGCATGAGCCTTCGTGAATCATAAGCACTTCATCCTGCCAGCTTTGATCGCCCTGTTTTAACGCTACCCGCAGAGGAATGTTGCGCGCATCTCGGTTCGGAATGGTTGATGCGCTGGCGACGTTGGCGCTATCCGGCAGCGTAGCGCGGCTGGAGAACAGATCGCCGCTCATCAACTGGCGGTGCTCCGTATCGCGGCTGGCGTCGGTCAACAATTTCGCCAGGTTATCACTCAAGTAGGGGCGAAGCGCGGCGATATCATTGCTGTGGTGTTGAATACGGTAGTCGTAAAATTGTTGAGCCACGCTGTCCGGGCCGCCTTCCACACACGCGCCGATACGCGGGCCATTATCTTTGTAGGCGGGAGTGACGGTCGTACAGGCGCTAAGCAGAAGCGCGCACGGGATGAGCAAAGAGAGTTTAGAATAGCGCATGATGATTTCCTTATAGGCGATCGAGCAAAAACCGATCTACGATAATCAATTATATCCTTTCAATGATAGCGTATCAGCTTGATAATGCGTTTGAGATCGTGTGCTTAGCTAACCCGGGAGATTCACTATGCAGTTTTCAACAACCCCAACGCTGGAAGGACAAAGCATCGTGGAGTATTGCGGTGTGGTAACGGGCGAAGCCATTTTAGGCGCCAATATTTTCCGCGATTTTTTCGCCGGCATTCGGGATATCGTCGGCGGACGTTCCGGCGCGTATGAGAAAGAGCTGCGTAAAGCGCGTGAAATCGCTTTTCAGGAACTTGGCGAGCAGGCTAAAGCGTTGGGCGCCGATGCGGTGGTAGGCATCGATATTGATTACGAAACTGTCGGCAAGGATGGCAGTATGCTGATGGTCAGCGTCAGCGGAACGGCGGTGAAAACGCGCCGATGAGAGCGCTACTGTGGCTGGTGGGTCTCGCGTTGCTGTTAACAGGCTGCGCGAGCGAAAAAGGAATTATCGATAAAGAGGGATATCAGCTTGATACCCGACATCGGGCGCAGGCGGCCTATCCGCGCATTAAAGTCCTGGTGATTCACTATACGGCGGAAAACTTTGACGTTTCGCTGGCGACGTTAACGGGCCGCAACGTCAGTTCGCATTACCTGATTCCCGCAACCCCGCCATTATATGGCGGTAAACCGCGCATCTGGCAACTGGTGTCGGAACAGGATCAGGCCTGGCATGCGGGCGTCAGTTTCTGGCGAGGCGCCACGCGTCTCAATGATACGTCTATTGGCATTGAGCTGGAAAATCGCGGCTGGCGAATGTCCGGCGGGGTGAAATCTTTCGCGCCGTTTGAATCCGCGCAAATTCAGGCATTGATTCCGTTAGCGAAGGACATTATCGCGCGCTATGACATCAAACCGCAGAATGTGGTGGCCCATGCGGATATCGCGCCGCAGCGTAAAGACGATCCCGGCCCGCGCTTCCCGTGGCGCGAGCTGGCGGCGCAGGGGATTGGCGCCTGGCCTGACGCCCAGCGTGTGGCGTTTTATCTGGCTGGACGCGCGCCGTATACGCCAGTCGATACCGCAACGGTGCTTGCGTTACTCTCGCGCTATGGCTATGAAGTCAAAGCCGATATGACGGCGCGCGAGCAGCAGCGGGTGATTATGGCGTTCCAGATGCACTTCCGTCCGGCGCAATGGAACGGTATCGCAGATGCCGAAACGCAGGCGATTGCCGAAGCATTACTGGAGAAGTACGGCCATGATTAACGCGGTAAATTTCCGTGATCGCGCAGCCAGGCGGCAGTGCGCTCAATGCCTTCGTCCAGCGTGACGATGGGCTGGTAGCCCAGCTCTTCCTGCGCGCGAGTCGTATCGAGCGTAAAATCAAAATTCAGTTTTGACACGCCGTAATGCGTTAGCGGGGGCTCTTTGGCGGATTTTTTGCCGAAGCGCTCCATACTGCGGGCGATCATATCCAGCATCGGGTAAGGCACAGAGCGAATGCGGCAGTCGATAGACAGTTCATCAATTAACTTTTGTACGATGCTGCGTAAGGTGCGGTTTTCGCCGTTAGTGATGTTATAAGCGCGGCCAGAAGGCAGATGATCGCAGCCCGGCTGGCTGGCCAGCCACATGGCGTGGATCGCATTTTCATAGTAGGTCATATCGACCAGCGCGCTGCCCCCGTGCGGTAATAAGACGCTACCGTAATGGTGCATCATATGCGCCAGACGTGGGATAAATACTTTATCGTGCGGGCCAAACAGGCTTTGCGGACGCAACACCGTAAAACGTGTTTGCGGATTAGCCTGCGCCAGCAGATTAATCACCTCTTCACCGGCGGCTTTACTGCGGGCGAACTCATTGGCAAACCGATGCGGACGGAAATCTTCTTTGATATCACGGTGATGGTGGTAATCAAAATAGAGTGAGGGAGAGGAGATATGAATAAAATTGCGCACGCCCCAGGCGACCGCCCATTCTCCCAGGCGGCGGGTGGCGCGAACATTCGCCAGATCGAAAGCTTGTTGGGTTCCCCAGGGCGAGGTAAAGCTGGAGCAGTGCCACAACGTGTCGATCCCGGCGAGCATCACTTTAGCCTGCGAGGAGACCAGTTCGGTTAAATCCGCATGGACGAATTCCGCGCCCATTTTTTCAAGCAGCTTGCCCATCGCTTCATTGCGACCCGTCGCTCTGACGCTGATGCCTTTATTGCGCAAAAATTCAACCGCGTTTCGACCTAAGCCGCTGGTGGCGCCGGTAACCAGTACCTTCATATCAATCCACTGTGTTTAATAAACCGTCGTGCGCATTCTTCCGTGAATTACGTCGGTATGCAATGGGAAACACGAAAGAATACAGCAACTTTTTCTCATTTTTCTGTGATTTGTTCTGCAAGTCGGGCAATACGCCTTGCCATTCCCCGGAAAATAAACAGGTGCGCCGGGATCATCAGTAGCCAGTAAATCAGGCCCGGCATTCCGTGTGGATGCCACCAGGCGCGCACGTCAATTTCGCGGTAGCGACCTTTATCGTGCAGCGTGAAGCTAAGCCGCCCCAGACCCGGCGCTTTCATGCCAAACAAGAGCGTGAGCTGTTTTTCTGGCTCGACAATGATCACTTTCCAGCTATCTACCGTATCGCCAGGCTTGAGCAAAGTATGCGACGGGCGGCCTTTCGCCAGTTTATGCCCCACCAGACGGTCCATCGCGGCGCGCGTCTGCCACAAAATATTGCCGAAAAAATAGCCCTCTTTGCCACCCAGCCGATTTACGACCTGCCAGAGCGCCGATAGGCTGGCCGGGGTCTGCGCGGTAAAGCCCGCCTGCTTTGGAAAATAGCCGTATTCGGGACGCCAGCGGGCGAAGGCCAGCGCGTCGTAGCCCCAGTCGCTGGAGTTCACCAGTTTTTCTTCTTCTTTCAGCGTGCGGCGAACGGCGTCATCAAAGGTGATAAGCGTTTGGGGGATCAACTTTTTTAACGCGGCGTCATCGGCCAGCAAATCGTGCCTTAACCCCTGGATTAACGCTTTTGCGGTAGTCGGCGGCACGGAGGTAATAACGTTTAAAAACCAGACCGAAATCCAGCGGGTCGGAAAAGGCACCGGGATCAGCGGACGCCGTTTACCGCTGACGGCCATAAAACGTTCAAACTGCTGCTGATAACTTAATACCTGTGGTCCGGCGGCTTCCAGAATACGATGCTTGTGCGCAGGGTGGTCCAGCAAGCCGACCAGGTAGTAGAGTAAATTTTCCAGAGCGATGGGCGTGGTGCGCGAACGCACCCAGCGCGGCGGCGTGAGTATTGGCAGGTTGTAAACCATGTCACGCATGACTTCGAAGGCGGCGGAGCCTGCGCCGACGATGATCCCGGCGCGTAATTCCGTCACCGGTACGCCTGCGTCGCGCAGTGTGTCAGCCGTAAGCTGGCGGGCGCGCAGGTGATCGGATTGCTCATGCGTTGGCGCCTGCAATGAACTGAGGAAAATAAGTTGTTTAACCGGCGTCTGGCGCAGCGCGTCGCGCACGTTGAGCGCCGCCTGACGCTCATGGGCGATAAAATCGCCGCCTTCGCCCATGCCGTGTACCAGATAGTAAACGGTATCAATGTCGCGAAGCAGCGCGGGTAAATTTTCCGGCCAGTGCAGATCGACCTTATGACAACTGACGTTGGCGAGGCGCTGTTTTTCCAGACGTTCGACGCGTCGCGCCGCCGCCCGCACCTGATGCCCTTGCTGACTTAGCGCAAAGACCAGGTGCTGGCCGATATAGCCGCTGGCGCCGAGAACCAGAATGCGTTGCGCCACGTTGCTCTCCTTAGCGGGCTAAAAAGGCGCGCCAGTGGGCGACGACGTCGGCAAGCTGTTCGCGAGAGACATCCAGATGCGTCACCAGACGCACAATCGGCGCGGCGTTAATCAGGATATTCCGTTCCCGCAAATAGTCGCCAAGCGCGGCGGCCTGTGCTTCGCCAACGCGAACAAACAGCATATTCGTTTCGTGGCGCATGACCTCCGCGCCCGCTTCCCGAAGCTGCTGCGCCAGCCAGGCGGCGTTATCATGATCCTCTTGCAGACGCGCCACGTTATGCTTCAGCGCATACAGTCCGGCCGCTGCCAGAATCCCGGCCTGACGCATTCCGCCGCCGACCATTTTACGCCAGCGCGTCGCGCGTTTAATGTAGTCGCGGTTGCCGACCAGCAGCGAACCGACCGGCGTCCCGAGACCTTTTGACAGGCAGATGGTAAAAGAGTCGCAATACTGCGTAATCTCTTTTAACTCACAGCCGTAGGCAACCACCGCGTTAAAAATTCGGGCGCCGTCAACGTGCAGCGCCAGTCCACGTTCGCGGGTAAATGTCCAGGCGTCTTTCAGATACGCGCGCGGCAGCACTTTCCCGTTATGCGTATTTTCCAGACTGAGCAAGCGCGTGCGCGCGAAGTGGATGTCATCCGCTTTAATCTTCGCCGCCACGTTCTCCAGCGGCAGCGTACCGTCCGCGGCGGCGTCGATGGGCTGCGGCTGAATGCTGCCGAGCACCGCCGCGCCGCCAGCTTCATAGAGATAATTATGCGCGCCCTGACCGACGATATACTCTTCGCCGCGTTCACAATGGCTAAGCAGCGCGACCAGATTGGCCTGGGTGCCGGTGGGTAAAAAAAGCGCCGCTTCTTTACCGGAAAGGTCGGCGGCGTAGCGCTGAAGGGCGTTAACAGTAGGGTCATCGCCGTATACGTCGTCCCCGACCGGGGCGGTCATCATCGCCTCGAGCATAGCGCGGCCCGGTCGGGTAACGGTATCACTGCGTAAATCAATCATGGCACATCCCTGGATTTTAAAAGGTGATGTGCACTGTTTTACCTTAGCCAGTTCGTTTTCGCCAGTTCGATCACTTCATCGCCGCGGCCGCTAATAATGGCGCGCAGCATGTACAGGCTAAAGCCTTTCGCTTGTTCCAGTTTGATCTGCGGCGGGATCGCCAGCTCTTCTTTTGCCACGACCACGTCAACCAGTACCGGGCCATCGATGGAAAACGCGCGCTGTAGCGCTCCGTCCACGTCTGCGGCTTTTTCCACGCGAATACCGGTAATGCCGCAGGCTTCGGCGATACGCGCGAAATTGGTGTCGTGCAGTTCGGTACCGTCGGTAAGGTAGCCGCCGGCTTTCATTTCCATCGCCACAAAGCCCAGCACGCTGTTATTAAAGACGACGATTTTTATCGGCAGCTTCATCTGTACCACCGAGAGAAAATCGCCCATCAGCATACTGAAGCCGCCATCACCGCACATCGCGATAACCTGCCGACCCGGCGCGGTGGCCTGAGCGCCGAGCGCCTGCGGCATGGCGTTGGCCATTGACCCGTGGTTAAACGAGCCCAGCAGGCGGCGCTTGCCGTTCATTTTTAGATAGCGGGCCGCCCAGACGGTCGGCGTGCCGACATCGCAGGTAAAAATAGCGTCGTCAGCGGCGAAATGGCTAATTTGTTGCGCCAGATATTGTGGGTGGATGGCTTTATCGCTGAGTTTGGCTAAGTCATCAAGTCCCTTACGGGCGTCCCGATAGTGCTCCAGAGCTTTATCGAGGAATTTACGATTGCTTTTTTCTTCCACCAGCGGCAGCAGGGCGCGAAGCGTGGGTTTAATATCGCCCACCAGCGCCATGTCGACTTTGCTGTGCGCGCCAATACTGCCCGGGTTGATGTCAATCTGAATGATTTTGGCATCGCTCGGATAAAAGGCGCGGTAGGGGAACTGGGTGCCGAGCAGGATCAGCGTATCGGCGTTCATCATGGTGTGGAAGCCAGAAGAAAAGCCAATCAGGCCGGTCATTCCCACATCATAAGGGTTATCGTACTCAACGTGCTCTTTGCCGCGCAGGGCATGAACGATTGGCGCTTTTAGTTTTGCCGCCAACGCGACCAACTCCTCATGCGCGCCCGCGCAGCCGCTGCCGCACATCAATGCGATATTGCTGGAGTAGCGCAGCAGTTGCGCCAGTTTTTTTAGCTCTTCCTCCGCCGGCGTGACGACGGGGTGCGGGGCATGGTACCAATGAGTGACGGCGTTTTCAGGTGCGGGTTTCAGCGCCACGTCACCCGGCAGTACGACCACGGAGACGCCGCGGTTTAGCACCGCTTTGCGCATGGCGATGGCGAGTACCTGCGGGATCTGCTCCGGGCTGGAAACCAACTCGCAATAGTGGCTGCATTCACGGAACAACTCCTGCGGGTGGGTCTCCTGGAAATAACCGCTGCCGATTTCACTGGACGGAATATGGGCGGCGATCGCCAGAACAGGGACGTGGTTACGGTGGCAATCAAACAGGCCATTGATCAGGTGCAGGTTGCCCGGTCCGCATGAACCGGCGCACACTGCCAGCTCGCCGGTAAGCTGCGCTTGTGCGCCGGCGGCGAAAGCGGCGACCTCTTCGTGGCGGGTTGGCATCCATTCAATGGTTCCCATACGATTAAGACTATCGCTCAGGCCGTTCAGGGAGTCGCCAGTGACGCCCCAGATTCGTTTTACGCCAGCCTGTTCCAGCGTTTTGGCGATGAAAGCAGCAACGGTTTGTTTCATGGTTCTCCATCTCCTTAAATGTGATAACGGTTACAAGTTTAGTTGAAGATGACGATGACGTTTTTCTTTGGCGGAGAGAGGGGCGAAAGGATGAAGCGAGTGGTAAATCGCCCGGTGGCGCTAACGCTTACCGGGCCTACGATGGAACGTTTACCGATTATGCGAGAACAAGATCGCCCTGCGGATGGCAGGAGCAGGCCAGTACGTAACCTTCGGCAATCTCCGCCTCGCTCAGCGTCATGGTGCTGCTCACCGTATAGTCGCCGGAAACGACTTTGGTTTTACAGCAGCCGCAAACACCTGCCCGACAGGCAGCGGCAACCGGTACTTTATTACTCTCCAGCGCCTCCAACAGCGTTGTACCGATCGGGGCATAAAATTCCTGCGCTGGCTGTAGTTTGGTGAATTTCAGGCCGCTGGTTGCCGTTTCCGCCACCGGCGTGAAGAACTTCTCTTTAAAGAAGCGCGTTACGCCAAGCGCTTTCACTCCCTGTTCGACGAAATCCATATAGGGCGCCGGGCCGCAGGTCATGATGGTGCGCGATGCCAAATCCGGTACGCGCTGTAACAATTCCGTGGTCAGACGGCCCGCGACAAAACCTTCCGTGGCATGATTTTCCGCCACTAGCGTGACCGGATACTGTCGCCACTCGTCGGCAAAAATCACATCATCCGGCGAACGGACGTTAAAGATGACCTGCACATCGGCCTGCGGGCGGTATTTCGCCAGCCAGCGACGCATCGACATGATTGGCGTTACGCCACAACCGGCGGCGAGCAGCAGAAACTTATCTTCTGTTTTATCGTCACAGGTAAAATCGCCCATTGCATCAGACAGCCAGATGTAATCGCCGCGCTTGATGTCATGGGTCAACCACTGTGAACCCGTGCCATCGTCAATCCGACGAACGGTCAGCGTAATATATTCACTGACGCCCGGCGTAGACGAAAGGGTGTAGGCGCGCAGCGTTTCCGCTGAATTACGCACGCTCACCAGCGCATACTGCCCGGCGCGGTAAGGGTAGTAATCATGGCATAATAGCGCAATTGTCCATACATCCGGCGTCTCCTGACGGATGTGATGCACCTGCATTCGCCAGGGACATTGTGAGGTTGGCATCGTCATCATTGACCTCCTTACGCGCTCAGCAATTGCTTCATGTCTTCTTCAACGGTGGTCACGGAGCGCAGACCGAACTTCTCGTTGAGGATAGCCAGCAGATCCGGCGTGAAGAAGCCCGGCGCGGTCGGCCCGGTGACAATATTTTTCACGCCTAATGACAGCAGCGTCAGCAGAATCACGATCGCTTTCTGCTCAAACCAGGAGAGCACCAGCGATAGCGGCAGATCGTTGACGCCGCAGCCCAGTTTTTCCGCCAGCGTCACCGCCAGGATAATTGCGGAGTAAGCATCGTTACACTGACCGGCATCGACCAGACGCGGCAGCCCTTCGATGTCGCCGAACTCCAGTTTGTTGAAACGGTATTTACCGCAGGCCAGGGTCAGGATCAGGCAGTCATCCGGTACGCTGGTGGCGAAATCGGTAAAGTAGTTACGCTCGCCGCGCGCGCCGTCACAGCCGCCGACCAGGAAGATGTGGCGCAGTTTTTCACGACTGACCAGATCGATGAGCGTATCGGCAGCGCCGAGCAGGGTCTGACGGCCAAAACCGACGGTGATGAGATGCGGAATTTCGCTATACGGGAAGCCCGCCATTTGCTGCGCCTGGGCAATGACCGGCCCGAAGTCATCGCCTTCAAGATGGCTAACGCCCGGCCAGCCGACGATGCTACGGGTCCAGATACGGTCGTCATAGCTGCCCACGGTCGGGTCGATAATGCAGTTAGAGGTCATCACGATTGGGCCAGGGAAGCGGGCGAATTCGACCTGCTGATTCTGCCAGCCGCTGCCGTAGTTACCGACCAGATGCTTGAATTTACGCAGTTCCGGATAGCCATGTGCGGGCAGCATTTCACCGTGAGTGTAGACGTTAACGCCGGTGCCTTCGGTCTGCTCCAGCAGGTTGTAGAGATCTTTCAGATCGTGACCGGAGATCAGAATGCACTTGCCTTCAGTCGCTTTGACGTTGACCTGAGTCGGCGTTGGGTGACCGTATTTGGTGGTTTCACCGGCATCCAGAATGCTCATCACTTTGAAGTTCATCTGGCCGATTTCCATTGCGCACTCCAGCAGCGCGTTCATGTCAGCAGGCCAGGTGCCCAGCCAGGCCATGATTTTGTGGTACTGCGCATAAATGTCGTTGTCGTATTGACCGAGAACGTGCGCGTGCTCCATATACGCCGCCGCGCCTTTCAGACCGTACAGGCACAGCAGACGCAGGCCGAGGATGTTCTCGCCAATGGCGGCTTTGTCTTTATTCGGGGTAAATTCCGCCGCCTGACGTTGCAGTTCGCCCAGATCGTCGCTAACCAGTTGCAGATTGGCCATCGGATTGTCGCAATGCGCATTGGCATCCACGCTCAGGCACTGCGCTTTCAACGCTTCACGCAAGGCAATCGCTTCACGGGCGTAGCCGACGATACGCGGAGAGTCGAAGTTAACATTGGTCAGCGTGGAGAAAAACGCGCGCGGCGCAAAGTTATCAACGTCGTGATTAATGATGCCATATTCACGGGCCTTCACCGCCCAGGCAGACAAACCTTGCAAAGCCGCAATCAGCAGATCCTGCAGATCGGACGTTTCAGCTGTTTTACCGCACATTCCCTGCGCGTAGGAGCAGCCGTTTCCGGCTGGTGTACGGATGGTTTGTTCACATTGCACACAAAACATGGTCACACCTTTTAAAGTTATATTTGATATACATGTTTAAGGTTATGCCTGTGAACAAAGGGATAAAAGGGATTTCTGCCATAATGTGCAAGGAGATTGATTTAGCGCAATTTTGGCGGCAGATGCCTACCGCCAAAGAGGTATCAGGCCGAGAAGAACGCCATTAAGAGGGGGACCAGCAGGCTGAGGATAAAGCCATGTACGATAGCCGCCGGAACAATCTCTACGCCGCCGGAGCGCTGTAATACCGGCAACGTAAAGTCCATTGAGGTCGCTCCGCACAGGCCCAACGCCGTTGAACGGCTGCGGCGAACCAGACCGGGAATAAGCATAATGGCTAAGAGCTCGCGGGCCAGATCGTTAAAAAATGCCGCGCTGCCGATAACCGGTCCAAACGACTCCGTCAGCAAAATACCGGAAAGAGAGTACCAGCCGAAACCTGACGCCATCGCCATGGCGGTTTTTAGCGGTAAGTCCAGGATAAACGCATTAATCACGCCGCCCAGTAATGAGCTTGCCACGACAACGACCGCGACCATCATTCCCCGACGGTTAAGCACAATTTGCTTTAAGGTCATGCCGCTATTTCGTAGCTGAATCCCCACCAGGAACAATAAAAAGATCAGCGTATATTCACTGGCTTCGGTGGCGTGCTGTAAAACAGAGAGTCCGCTCAGGCCGATAACAAACCCCAATACCACTACGCCGCACAGTTGTAGCGACTCCAGCGCCATGGCAATACGCGAAGGCAGTTTTTCCTGCTGATGATGGTGACGCCACGGGAGGATACGTTCCAGCCACAATAAGGCAGCGATATTACACAATAAAATAATCGTAATACTGACGGCGGAATAATGAAAAATCGCCACCAGATTACTGGCGAGGTTATCCAAAAACGCCAGGCTTATTCCCATAAAAAAGAGAATAAGATACACGATCCAGCTCAGTAGCCGGTTAATGAGTTGTAATGCGGCTTTATGTCGCAGTGGAATGAGATAGCCCACAATCAGTGGAACCAGAATGATTAAAAGTCCTGAAAACATGAACAGCCGGGCCCTTTTTTATTGTTTGAATAGCGTACATGACACTACCGAATTCCAGACTATCAGTAAAGCGACACCGTCAGCCGTACATTTATCAGACATTTGCCCCAGGCAAAGGGGGGGAATATCACGCCAGGCGGACGCATTTGCCGTTATACTGCGGTGAATTTTATGGAGTGATGACGTTTTTCTGGAGGAAGCATGATTCTCGAACGCGTTGAAATAGTAGGATTTCGCGGTATCAACCGACTGTCGTTGATGCTGGAGCAAAACAACGTGCTGATTGGGGAAAACGCCTGGGGCAAATCCAGCCTGCTGGATGCGCTGACTCTGTTATTGTCGCCGGAACTCGATCTCTACCATTTTGTCCGTGAGGATTTCTGGTTTCCGCCTGGCGACATAAAAGGACGCGAGCATCACCTGCATATTATTCTGACTTTTCGCGAAACGCAGCCAGGGCGGCATCGGGTACGTCGTTATCGAGCGCTGGAAGCATGCTGGTCGCCTTGCGAGGATGATTTTCACCGTATTTTTTATCGGCTAGAGGGAGAATGCGGCGCTGATGGCAGCGTGATGACGCTGCGCAGTTTTCTCAATAGTGATGGGCAGCCATTACCGGTGGAAAATATTAACGATCAGGTGCGCCACCTGGTTCGTCTGATGCCAGTGCTACGTTTGCGCGATGCGCGCTTTATGCGACGTATTCGCAACGGTACGGTGCCCAATGTGCCGGATGTTGAAGTCACGGCCCGACAGCTGGATTTTCTGGCGCGTGAGCTGGCGACCAGGCCGCAAAATTTAACCGACGGGCAGATTCGCCAGGGACTGTCCGCGATGGTGCAACTGCTTGAACACTATTTCTCAGAGCAGGGCGCAGGACAGGCGCGTCACCGACTCATGCGCCGGCGTTCGCAAAATGAGCAGCGTAGCTGGCGCTATCTGGATATTATTAATCGGATGATCGACAAACCGGGCAGCCGGTCGCATCGGGTGATCCTGCTGGGGCTTTTCTCCACGCTGTTACAGGCGAAAGGGACGCTGCGGTTACATAAAGACGCGCGACCATTACTGCTGGTGGAAGATCCGGAAACCCGTTTACATCCCATTATGCTTTCAGTCGCCTGGCAATTGCTCAATCTGTTACCGCTACAGCGGATAGCGACAACCAACTCAGGCGAATTGCTCTCGCTAACGCCGGTGGAGCATGTCGTACGGCTGGTGCGCGAATCTTCCCGCGTCGCCGCCTGGCGTCTGGGCCCGGGCGGGTTAAGCGCGGAAGATGGACGGCGCATCGCCTTTCATATCCGCTTTAATCGCGCGTCGTCGCTGTTTGCGCGTTGCTGGCTACTGGTGGAAGGCGAGACGGAAACCTGGGTTATTAATGAGCTGGCGCGTCAGTGTGGACATCATTTTGATGCGGAGGGTATTAAAGTCATTGAGTTTGCTCAGTCTGGCCTGAAACCGCTGGTGAAGTTCGCCCGCCGTATGGGAATCGAGTGGCATGTCCTGGTGGATGGCGACGAAGCGGGGAAAAAATATGCCGCGACGGTCCGCAGTCTGCTTAATAACGATCGGGAAGAAGAACGCGAACATCTCACGGCGCTGCCTGCGCTGGATATGGAACATTTTATGTATCGTCAGGGCTTTGCCGATGTTTTTCACCGGGTTGCGCAGCTTCCGCCTAATGTGCCGATGAATACCCGGAAAATTATCACTAAAGCTATCCACCGCTCGTCAAAGCCGGATTTGGCGATTGAAGTCGCGATGGAAGCCGGGCGGCGGGGAATTGACGCCGTGCCGCCGCTGTTCAGAAAGATGTTCTCGCGCGTGGTTTGGCTGGCGCGGGGCCGGGCGGATTAGCGTTTGAATGTGGCCGGAACCTGTTCGACGACGCTATCGAGTAACGCATAGCGGCGGCGATACTCGGCCCGTTTTTTACTGGCGATCTCCGATTCGCTTTTTCGGGCGATCGCCAGCGGCAGCGCATAGTAATTTCCTTTAATTCTTTCACCGCCTAACGATTCCCAAAACGCGTCATAGTCGGCATGCATTTGCGTCTTTTTATCCATGTATCGCCAGCTACGGTAAACGTGCGCATCGTTACTCACGGCTATAATCTTTTCTGCCTGAAAGACTTGCGCAAACTGACAGAGAGCCTCCATCACGATGCGTTTGGGAAAAAGACCATGGCAGGCTTTGGTCGCCTGCTGGATAATTTCGTGAGGGACGTCGTTTGCCGCGCCCTGTAATCCGCCGATAAATAGTGTGCGTTGTTGGTTAAAGCGACACAGAGTAAATGTGATCTCTGCCAGAATACGTAACTGTGCGTCGCGAACAACAATAGTGCTTTCACCTTCTTTATCCAGTGAGACCAGACTGACTAAATCAAGTTGAAACAACTCGCCGGTTTTAGTTTCAAATTTAGCAAGATTCAGGCCATACTGACTTAAATAGCTAACTTGTTGTTCCCGCGATAAAAGTTGGCGCATCTGTTGATAATGAAAACACAGCGCATCTAAGGCGAAATCGCGTTTAATATTTACAGCCATATAAGGACGATGTAGCCGAATAGGCAAACGCGGCTGACGAGCAAGTAACGTATTTAACTCCGGCCATTGGGTGAGATTGGTCAGTAATTGGCTGGTCGCACGCGGCATGACTAATGAGCGGATTAAAAACTTGCGACGAAAGCTGGCTTTACGCCAGAATTTTCCTGGCTGTAATTGCCCGCGCGTCAGACGAATAAATAATTGTAAAGGAGAGATGTAATCTGAAGTGTACCAGGTATTATCTGTAAGCTGTGTCATGATCGTAATCCGCGACATAAGATTGTCGAGATTGAACCACAGGAAACATTAACCAATCGTCAATACAGCCGACGCTATCTTTATTGTGTCAGGTTTGTTTAGATACGGTTTACTTTCTGGTTGAAATTTTGCCGTCAGGGTTTCTATGCGTGCTAAGGGAAAGAAATTTAAAAAGCGTTATCTGGTCATTATTTTAATTCTTTTAGTGGGGGGGATGGCTGGCTGGCGAATGCTAAATGCGCCGCTGCCAACTTATCAGACATTAATCGTGCGGCCAGGCGATCTTGAACAGAGTGTACTGGCGACTGGAAAACTGGACGCGTTGCGTAAAGTGGATGTCGGCGCGCAGGTGAGCGGCCAGTTGAAAACGCTGCTGGTCTCCATTGGCGATAACGTTAAAAAAGATCAGCTACTCGGCGTGATTGATCCGGATCAGGCGGAGAACCAGATAAAAGAGGTCGAGGCCACCCTGATGGAGCTGAACGCAGAGCGTCAGCAGGCAGCCGCTGAGTTAAAGCTGGCGCGGGTTACGCTGGCGCGCCAGCAGCAGTTAGCTAAGACTCAGGCGGTATCGCAACAGGATCTGGATACCGCGGCGACGGAGATGGCGGTTAAACAGGCGCGTATTGGCACCATAGATGCCCAGATCAAACGTAATCGGGCCTCGTTGGACACCGCGAAAACCAACCTGGAATATACCCGTATTGTTGCTCCCATGGCGGGGGAAGTGACGCAAATCACTACCCTGCAAGGACAAACGGTGATTGCAGCTCAGCAGGCGCCCAATATTCTGACGCTGGCGGATATGAGCACCATGCTGGTAAAAGCGCAGGTCTCGGAAGCGGACGTGATCCATCTTCGGGCGGGGCAGAAAGCATGGTTCACCATTGCAGGCGATCCGCAAACGCGCTATGAAGGCGTTTTAAAGGATATTCTGCCGACGCCGGAAAAGATCAACGACGCTATTTTTTATTACGCCCGGTTTGAAGTGCCGAATCCCAAAAGAATCTTGCGTCTTGATATGACCGCACAGGTTTATATTCAACTCATGGATGTCAAAAATGTGCTGATTATTCCTCTCGCCGCGCTTGGCGAACCGGTGGGCGGCAATCGTTATAAAGTGGCGCTGTTGCGTAACGGCGAAAAACGTGAGCGCGAAGTGATCATTGGCGAGCGTAACGATACAGACGTGGAAGTGGTTAAAGGTCTGGAAGCGGGCGATGAGGTGATCATCGGCGAGAGCAGGCCAGGAGCGACGCCATGACGGCATTGCTTGAACTGCGCAATGTGAGTCGCAGCTACCCCTCCGGAGAAGAGCAGGTGGCGGTGTTGAAAGATATCTCCCTGCAAATCCACGCCGGGGAGATGGTGGCGATCGTCGGCGTTTCCGGTTCTGGAAAATCAACGCTGATGAATATCCTCGGGTGCCTGGATAAACCGACCAGCGGCACTTATCGGGTGGCGGGGCGGGACGTCTCGACGCTGGACCCGGACGCGCTGGCACAGCTGCGGCGTGAGCATTTTGGCTTTATCTTTCAGCGCTACCATCTATTGTCGCATTTAACGGCAGCGCAAAATGTTGAAATCCCCGCCGTCTACGCCGGCATTGAACGCAAAAAACGCCAGGCGCGCGCCAGAGAGTTGCTTTTGCGGCTGGGATTAAGCGATCGCGTCGATTACCCACCTTCACAGCTTTCTGGCGGACAGCAGCAGCGTGTCAGTATTGCCCGCGCGCTGATGAACGGCGGACAGGTGATTCTGGCGGATGAGCCAACCGGCGCGCTGGATAGCCATTCCGGCGAAGAGGTGATGGCGATTTTGCGCCAACTGCGCGATCGCGGACATACGGTGATCATTGTGACGCACGATCCGCTGATTGCCGCCCAGGCGGAGCGGATTATTGAAATTCACGATGGCAAGATTGTCCATAATCCGCCCGCGCAGGAAAAGAAACGCGAACAGGGCGTTGACGCTGCCGTAGTTAATACGGCTCCCGGCTGGCGGCAATTTGCCAGCAGCTTTCGCGAAGCGCTGTCAATGGCGTGGTTAGCGATGGCCGCTAACAAAATGCGTACTTTACTGACCATGCTGGGAATTATTATCGGTATTGCGTCGGTGGTGTCGATTGTGGTGGTCGGCGACGCCGCAAAACAGATGGTACTGGCGGATATCCGCGCTATGGGCACTAACACGATTGATATTCATCCAGGCAAAGATTTCGGCGACGACAACCCGCAGTATCGACAGGCGCTGAAATATGACGATCTGGTCGCTATTCAGAAACAGCCGTGGGTTAACTCTGCGACGCCCAGCGTTTCAAAGAGCTTACGTCTTCGCTATGGCAATATTGATATTGCCGTAAATGCTAATGGCGTCAGTGGCGATTATTTTAACGTTTACGGCATGTCCTTTAGGGAGGGGAACACCTTCAATGCTGTACAGCAACAGGATCGCGCGCAGGTGGTGGTGCTGGATGCCAACACGCGACGCCAGCTATTTCCAAATAAAGCGAATGTCGTAGGGGAAGTGGTGCTGGTGGGTAATATGCCGGTTATTGTTATTGGCGTGGCGGAAGAGAAACCGTCCATGTACGGCAATAGCAATCTGTTGCAAATTTGGTTGCCCTATAGCACGATGTCAGATCGCATAATGGGTCAGTCATGGCTTAACTCGATCACCGTTCGTGTGAAAGATGGCGTTGATAGCGATCAGGCTGAACAGCAGCTTACTCGCCTGCTCACCTTACGCCACGGTAAAAAAGACTTCTTCACCTGGAATATGGACAGCGTCCTGAAAACGGCTGAAAAAACCACCTATACTCTTCAGTTATTTCTGACGCTGGTGGCTGTCATTTCGCTGGTTGTCGGCGGCATCGGCGTTATGAATATTATGCTGGTTTCCGTCACCGAGCGAACGCGTGAAATCGGCATCCGTATGGCGGTAGGCGCGCGCGCCAGCGATGTGCTACAGCAGTTTCTTATTGAAGCGGTGCTGGTTTGCCTGGTTGGTGGAGCGCTGGGGATTAGCTTGTCGATGTTCATCGCATTTATGCTACAGCTTTTCCTGCCCGGCTGGGAGATCGGTTTTTCACTGACTGCGCTGGCGAGCGCGTTTTTATGTTCGACGTTTACCGGGATACTGTTTGGCTGGCTACCGGCGAGAAACGCGGCGCGACTGGACCCGGTGGATGCGCTGGCAAGGGAGTAATCTTGCTGACGTCATTTGTCGGCCTGATAAGATGCAACAGTGTCGCCACCAGGCACTGGCGTTAAATAAAAATGCCAGCCGATCGGGCTGGCATTTTGCCTCCTGGATGTACACAATGAGACAGAGGAGCTATGCAACGGCCTCTGCTTCGATGGGCACGATGACGCTGGCGTGATTGCCTTTTGGCCCCTGGTGGACATCAAACCGGACAGACTGTCCGGCTTTAAGCGTTCTGTAACCATCCATTTGAATGGTGGAATAATGGGCGAAAATATCCTCGCCGCCGCCTTCAGGGCAGATGAAACCAAACCCTTTGGCATTGTTGAACCACTTTACAGTACCCGTTTCCATGCTTCGACATCCTTCGTAAATCTTATATAAGTAAGATGGAATGAACCGGTGACGGAGTGGGGGCTGTTCAAAACCTCACCAACTCTCGACATTACAATTTAGAGAAATCAGGCGAGGCGTCAAGCATCAGGCAGGGGGGATCGGGTAAAAATGAATCAAAAATTTGAAGCAGTTAACGCTATTGCCGGGAATGTGACAGATGTCGCGGATGGTACTGATAGATGTTAGTTATCTATCAATTGAGGTAGATTGATTGTGTGCATAGACTCTGGTCAGCGGCAGATTTTCCTGCCGACAACCGTAACCGATAATGACGACTGACAATGGGTAAGACGAACGATTGGCTGGATTTTGACCAGTTGGTGGAAGATAGCGTGCGCGACGCGCTAAAACCGCCATCTATGTATAAAGTGATATTAGTCAATGATGACTACACTCCGATGGAGTTTGTTATTGACGTGTTACAAAAATTCTTTTCTTATGATGTAGAACGTGCAACGCAATTGATGCTTGCGGTTCACTATCAAGGCAAAGCTATCTGCGGCGTGTTTACCGCCGAGGTGGCGGAAACCAAAGTGGCGATGGTGAACAAGTATGCAAGGGAGAACGAGCATCCGTTGCTGTGTACGCTGGAAAAAGCCTGAATGCAGGTATAAAAATTGGGGGAGGTGCCTATGCTCAATCAAGAACTGGAACTCAGTTTAAACATGGCTTTCGCCAGAGCGCGCGAGCACCGTCATGAGTTTATGACCGTCGAGCATCTGTTGCTGGCGCTGCTCAGCAACCCATCGGCTCGCGAAGCGCTGGAAGCATGCTCCGTGGATCTGGTGGCGCTCCGTCAGGAACTCGAAGCCTTCATTGAACAAACCACACCCGTACTGCCTGCCAGTGAAGAAGAACGTGATACGCAGCCGACGTTAAGTTTCCAGCGTGTCCTGCAACGTGCCGTCTTCCATGTTCAGTCTTCCGGGCGTAGTGAAGTGACTGGCGCGAATGTGCTGGTGGCTATCTTTAGCGAACAGGAATCACAGGCGGCTTATCTGCTGCGCAAGCATGAAGTGAGCCGTCTGGATATCGTGAACTTTATTTCTCACGGGACGCGAAAAGACGAACCGAGCCAATCTTCCGATCTCGGCAATCAGCCAACTGGCGACGAACAAGCTGGCGGGGAGGAGCGTATGGAAAACTTCACGACGAATCTTAACCAACTTGCTCGCGTGGGCGGCATCGATCCGCTGATTGGTCGTGAAAAAGAACTGGAACGCGCGATCCAGGTCTTGTGTCGTCGCCGTAAAAATAACCCGTTGCTGGTAGGGGAATCCGGCGTCGGCAAAACGGCGATTGCCGAAGGGCTGGCCTGGCGTATCGTGCAGGGCGATGTGCCGGAAGTGATGGCCGATTGCACCATTTACTCGCTGGATATCGGTTCGCTGCTGGCGGGCACCAAATACCGCGGCGATTTTGAAAAACGGTTTAAGGCGTTGCTGAAACAGCTTGAGCAGGATACCAACAGCATCCTGTTTATCGATGAAATCCATACCATTATCGGCGCTGGCGCGGCGTCGGGCGGACAGGTGGATGCGGCAAATCTGATTAAACCGCTGCTTTCCAGCGGTAAGATCCGGGTGATCGGCTCAACGACCTATCAGGAATTCAGCAATATTTTTGAGAAAGACCGCGCATTAGCGCGCCGTTTCCAGAAAATTGATATTACCGAGCCTTCGGTGGAAGAGACGGTGCAAATTATCAACGGCTTGAAACCTAAGTACGAAGCGCACCACGACGTGCGTTATACCGCGAAAGCGGTGCGTGCGGCGGTCGAGCTGGCGGTAAAATATATCAATGACCGCCATCTGCCGGATAAAGCCATTGACGTGATTGACGAAGCGGGCGCTCGGGCGCGTCTGATGCCGGTGAGCAAACGTAAGAAAACGGTCAACGTGGCGGATATTGAGTCCGTAGTGGCGCGAATTGCGCGAATTCCTGAAAAGAGCGTCTCGCAGAGCGATCGCGATACGCTGAAGAACCTGGGCGATCGTCTGAAAATGCTGGTCTTCGGCCAGGATAACGCGATTGAGGCGCTGACCGAAGCTATTAAGATGAGTCGTGCGGGTCTGGGCCATGAGCATAAACCTGTCGGCTCATTCTTGTTCGCCGGGCCAACTGGCGTAGGGAAAACTGAAGTTACGGTACAGCTTTCAAAAGCGCTGGGTATTGAGCTGTTGCGCTTCGATATGTCCGAATATATGGAGCGCCATACGGTGAGCCGTTTGATCGGCGCACCTCCGGGATACGTCGGTTTCGACCAGGGCGGGCTGCTGACGGATGCGGTGATTAAGCATCCTCATGCGGTGCTGTTGCTGGATGAGATCGAAAAAGCGCACCCGGATGTCTTTAACCTGCTGCTGCAGGTGATGGATAACGGTACGCTGACCGATAACAACGGCCGTAAGGCGGATTTCCGCAATGTGGTGCTGGTGATGACCACCAACGCCGGCGTGCGAGAAACCGAACGTAAATCTATTGGTCTTATTCATCAGGACAACAGTACCGATGCGATGGGCGAGATCAAGAAAGTGTTTACGCCGGAGTTCCGTAACCGTCTCGACAACATCATTTGGTTCGATCATCTGTCTGGCGAGGTGATTCATCAGGTTGTCGATAAGTTTATCGTCGAGTTGCAGGCTCAGTTGGATCAGAAAGGCGTCTCCCTGGAAGTCAGTCAGGAAGCGCGCGACTGGCTGGCGGAAAAGGGCTATGACCGGGCGATGGGCGCACGACCAATGGCGCGTGTGATTCAGGATAACCTGAAAAAACCGCTGGCCAATGAGTTGCTGTTTGGATCGCTGGTTGATGGCGGACAGGTCACCGTCGCGCTGGATAAAGAGAAAAATGCGTTGACGTATGGCTTTCAGAGCGCGCAAAAGCACAAGCCGGAAGCCGCGCATTAATCTTCGTTTCACTGCCGTACAAACCGGGCCTTAGCGCCCGGTTTTTTTATGCCGGCTAATAGTTAGCCTAATGGCGTTGTGCTCGCGGTAGGCGGATAAGGCGCTTGTAAGTTGCGCCATCATCCGGTAATCGACGGGTCATATGTGAAAAAAAAGCCCGTACTTTCGTACGAGCTCTTTCTTGAATATGGCGGTGAGGGGGGGATTGACTCGCTGCGCTCGCCCTTCGGGCAGCCCGTTCGCTGCGCGCCCGGTCTGTCCAACTGGCTGCGCCGCTACTCAGCCCATCCCTGGGCCTCGCCCCTTCGGGGCCAGAGCAAGCTCTGTTCAAAAACGCTCCCGGCGTTTTTGTGTCGAACCCCGGTCGGGTGTTCTCATCCCCCCTTGGTTTGGGGGATACATATAAGCAAAAAGCCCGTACTTCTGTACAGGCTCTCAACTTAAATATGGCGGTGAGGGGGGGATTCGAACCCCCGATACGTTGCCGTATACACACTTTCCAGGCGTGCTCCTTCAGCCACTCGGACACCTCACCATATTGTATTGCTGCCTGACCACTTGGGGGGCAACGGGGCGCTACTATAGGGAGTTGCGCTAAAACGGTCAAGCAGAATTTACATATTCACTGTCGTTTGCTCATGCAATAGACATAATCCCCGCCCAAACTGGCGCGGGGAGGCAAATTAGCGCTGTGAATCCAACATTTCGTTGTTTTTCACCACATCCTGCGCTTTGCTGTAGCTTTCGATCAGCAGTTGATAGGCCGGGAACACCTGAGTATAAACGTCGGCCCACGCGGCGGCGTCTTCACGGTTCCAGGTGCCTTGCAGCTCAGAGGCGACTGCGGCAGTATCCATCGGTACGACGCCAGCCTGTACGATACGCGCCAGGGTGATCTCCTGCGCCATCTTACTGTAGGTACCGGATGCGTCGATCACGGCAAATACCTTATAACCTTCCGCTACCGCGCTAATGGCCGGGAATGCCATGCACACGCTGGTAATCGTCCCGGCAATGATCAGCGTCTTACGACCCGTCGCTTTTACCGCCTTAACGAAATCTTCGTTATCCCAGGCGTTAATTTCACCTTTGCGCGCAATGTACTGCGCATGTGGCGCATTAGCGTGGATCTCCGGGATCAGCGGGCCGTTCGGACCTTGCGGTACGGATGCCGTGGTAATGACCGGCATTTTCGCTAACGTCGCCATCTTCGCCAACGCCGCGGCGCGAGCGCGTAATTCCGGCATTGGCATATCGCCTACGGTCTGGAAAAGACCGCTTTGATGATCGATTAAAAGCATCACGGAATCGTTAACATCAATTACCGGGCGCAAACCATTAAAATTAGCAGGACTTGACATCGTGTTCTCCTTCATGTTTTCAGATTTGGCCAAAACGGCCGGAGTTGAAATCGCGGACTGCTTCTGCGATCTCTTGTTTCGTGTTCATAACAAATGGGCCGTAACCCACAATCGGTTCATTCAGCGGCTCGCCTGATAACAGCAATACGCTGGCGTCGCTGCTGGCCTCAAGGTGCAGCGTTTTCCCTTGCTGGCTCAACACCACCAGTTGCGCTTCGTTGACCGGCGTCGTGCCGTTCACCGTGATATTGCCTTTCAGTACCACCAGCGCGGTGCTCCATCCTTCCGGCTGCGCCAATGTAAGCTGGCGATTGCGTTGCAGGCGCATATCCCAGACATTGAGCGGCGAGAAAGTGTGCGCCGGGCCTTTTGTCTCTTCATAACGCCCTGCGATGACCCGCACGACTCCGGCGTCATCCGGCAACGTAACGGTCGGGATAACATCGTGGGTAATGCTTTGATAACCCGGGGTGGTCATTTTGTCCTTCATGGGAAGGTTAACCCACAACTGCACCATTTCCAGTTCGCCGCCCCGACGGGTAAACGCGTCGGAATGGAACTCTTCATGCAAAATGCCTGCGCCTGCGGTCATCCACTGAACGTCGCCCGGGCCGATAACGCCGCCGCGACCGGTAGAGTCCCGATGCTCGACTTCGCCACTATAAACAATCGTCACGGTCTCGAAACCGCGGTGTGGATGCTCTCCAACGCCGCGTTTTTCATTACCCGGCGTAAATGTGTGCGGCCCGGCATAATCCAGCAGCAGGAATGGACTCAACTGCTGCGCATGTGACTGATAAGAAAAGAGTGAACGAACCGGAAATCCATCGCCAACCCAGTGCGGGCGAGGTGCGGTATAGACGCCTGTAATCTGTTTCATGGTGTTCTCCTCAGTGGCGTTGTCTTGATGTGAATAAGCTTATATTCATGACAAAAGGTTCGGTAGTGGCTAAAATGGCTCATACCGTTCCATTAATAGGACAATGTAATGATAAAAACGGATCTCAATGATTTTGCGTGGTTTGTGCATGTGGTCGAAGAGGGTGGGTTTGCCGCGGCGGGGCGTGCGCTTGATGAACCAAAATCAAAACTGAGCCGGCGTATTGCGCAACTGGAGGAACGGCTGGGCGTGCGATTGATTCAGCGAACCACCCGGCAGTTTAACGTTACCGAAGTGGGGCAAACATTCTATGAGCACTGTAAAGCGATGCTGGTGGAAGCTCAGGCGGCGCAGGATGCCATTGCCGCATTGCAGGTAGAGCCTCGCGGTATCGTGAAGCTGACCTGCCCGGTGACGCTGCTGCATGTACACATCGGCCCAATGCTGGCGAAATTTATGGCGCGTTATCCTGATGTTTCGCTACAGCTTGAAGCGACCAATCGTCGGGTGGACGTCGTAGGGGAGGGGGTGGATGTGGCGATTCGCGTCAGGCCGCGCCCGTTTGAAGATAGCGACCTGGTGATGCGCGTCCTGGCTGACAGAGGGCATCGCCTGTTTGCCAGCCCGGATCTTATCGCACGGATGGGAATCCCTTCCGCGCCGGCGGAGTTGAGTCATTGGCCAGGGCTAAGTCTTGCATCCGGCAAGCATATCCACCGCTGGGAACTTTACGGCCCGCAGGGCGCGCGTGCGGAAGTCCATTTTACCCCGCGTATGATTACTACAGACATGTTGGCGCTACGCGAGGCGGCGATGGCGGGCGTGGGGCTTGTGCAGTTACCTGTCTTAATGGTGAAAGAACAACTGGCCGCCGGTGAACTGGTCGCGGTGCTGGAAGAGTGGGAGCCCCGGCGGGAGGTTATTCATGCTGTGTTCCCATCCCGGCGAGGATTATTACCTTCCGTACGCGCGTTGGTCGATTTTTTGACGGAAGAGTATGCGCGGATGGTGGAAGAGTAACCTGCTCGTCATTCATCGACTTAATGGACGCAAAAAAGGCCGGTTAAACCGACCTTTTATCCAGCCGCCCTTCAGGGCGTGAGGAGACAATTAGCGACTACGGAAGACAATGCGGCCTTTGCTCAGGTCGTACGGGGTCAGCTCAACGGTCACTTTGTCGCCCGTCAGGATGCGGATGTAGTTCTTACGCATTTTACCGGAGATGTGTGCAGTAACCACGTGACCGTTTTCTAACTCTACGCGGAACATGGTATTAGGTAACGTTTCGAGAACGGTACCTTGCATTTCAATATTGTCTTCTTTGGCCATCTAATCCTCTGGGGTATCACTACCATAATTTGAACCGGCAAGATAATGCCGAACTTCTTTTGATAAGTAAAGATTTGTGCGTTTAAAACACAGCAAACCAGGTTTAGCACATGATTCCGCGACACACGACAACGCCGCGTTATACACCTTTTCCCTGATACTACCGCCTGATGTATCGACATAAGCGCAACATATAAGGGAACGGTGAAATAAACGATGGGCGTTACCTGACAACGGGCTGCGGGATAATGAGCTAAACCAATTCTGCGGCAGCAATTATAACACCCCAATAAAAAATGTGCCGAAAACATTCACTTCCGGGGCAAAAATAATGTCCGCGGCACCCAAAAACGGGAGGCCAGCGGCTGTTGGCGTAAGGCCGCGAGGTGATCGAGGTAGTCACGACGTGGAATTTCAATGGCGCCGAGCGAGGCGGTATGACTATTAAGTACCTGACAATCAATAAGTTTACCGCCGTGACGGATAAATTCAGCGCAAAAAACCAGCAGTGCGGTTTTAGAAGCATTCTCCTGGCGGCTAAACATCGATTCGCCGCAAAACAGCGCCCCCTGCGAGACGCCATACATCCCGCCGACCAGTTCCCGATCGCGCCACACTTCAATGGAGTGCGCGTGGCCCAATTCATGTAATCGGCGATAGGCTTCCTCAATACCACGCGTTATCCAGGTGCCTTCGTCACGGTGATTGGCGCATCCATCAATGACCCGGTCGAAAGCGTAATTGAGCGTCACGCGGTAAGGGGATGCGTTGTGAAAGCGCTTCATGCTGCGACTGAGGTGAAACTTTTCAGGCCACAGCACGGCGCGCGGATCGGGCGACCACCACAGAATCGGGTCGCCCGGCGAAAACCACGGGAAAATCCCGTGCTGGTAGGCCATTAACAACCGGGCAGGGCTGAGATCGCCGCCCAGTGCCAGTAAACCGTTAGGCTCGCGTAAAGCGCCTTCCGGCGAAGGGAAGGCGATAGAATGTCGGGAAAGCTGAACCAGACGCATGACGGCGAAACTCCAGTACGCAAGTCGGATCGTTCAATAATAGCTTACAGACGTTGTTTAAACTGATAATAGCGCCCTTGCCCGGCTAACAATTCTGCATGAGTGCCTCGCTCAATGATGCGCCCGTCGTCCATTACGATGATTTGATCAAAACGGGCCAGGCCGCGCAAACGGTGAGTCACCATCAGGACGGTTTTTTCGCGCATCACATCGGCAAGTAATTCCAGCATTTCGCTCTCGGTGGTCGCATCCAGCCCCTCAGTGGGCTCATCCAACAGCATTAACGGAGCATCATGCAACAGCGCGCGGGCGATGGCCAGACGACGAAGTTCGCCGCCGGATAGCAGGCGACCGCCTTCGCCGAGCCAGCTATTAAGCCCACTATCTTCGAGCAGATTTTCGAGGCCGACGCGACGCAGCATGTCGGAAAGGGCTTCGTCGCTGGCATTGGGCGCCGCCAGTAATAAATTATCACGCAGCGTGGCGCTGAACAGGTGGACACGCTGCGGCACCACGCTGATAGTCCGGCGTAAGGCGGATTCGCTCAGCGAGGATAGCGGAAGATCGTTGAGCAGAATTTCGCCTTGTTGCGGGTCCCAGGCGCGGGTGAGTAGCTGCAACAGCGTTGATTTTCCGCAGCCGGTACGCCCCAGAATAGCGACATGCTCGCCAGGATTAGCCTGTAATGAGAGGGCATTGAGCGCATTAATCGGCTGGTCGGGATAACGAAACGAAACGTCCCGCAGGGTGAGTGTGACCTTTTCCGGCGCGGGAGTTTCTGCCTGTGGAAAGGTCACCTCCGGTTTTTGCTCCGTTAATTCAGTGATACGAAGCGCAGAGGCGATAACCTGCCCCAGATGCTGGAATGCGCCGGTAACGGGCGCAAGCGCCTCGAAAGCCGCCAGCGCGCAGAAGACAAACAGCGCGATGAGCGCGCCGGGCTGCGTATTGCCGCCAACGCCGCCGGAGGCCATCCACAACATTAACGTCACCGCCAGCGCGCCAATCAACAGCATTAACGCCTGCGATAAGGCGGTCAGTTCAGACTGTCGGCGTTGGGCCTCATGCCATTGTAATTCGGTGGCTTCCATTTGCGCCCGATAGCGTTTGCTGGCGCCAAAAATGGTGAGTTCCGCCTGGCCCTGTAACCATGACGTGAGCTGTTGGCGATACTGACCTCGTAGATGCGTCAGATTTTGGCCGGTATTTTTGCCGGCGCGATAAAACACCGGCGGCATAATAAACAGCGTCAACAGCATAATGCCGCCCAGCGTGATCGCCAGCGTCACGTCGAGAACGCTAAGCCCCAGGGTGACAATCATAATCACTACAAAAGCGCCGACCAGCGGGGAGATGACGCGCAAATAGAGATGGTCCAGCGTGTCGACGTCGGCAACGATGCGGTTCAGCAGTTCACCTTGCTGATATCGCGCCAGACCCGCGGGGGAGAGCGGTAAAAGTTTGCTAAAGGTATAAATACGCAGATGTTGCAGCACGCGGAACGTGGCGTCATGACTTACCAGACGTTCAAAATAACGACCAGCGGTACGGGTAATGGCCGCGCCGCGCACGCCGGCCGCCGGGAGCATATAGTTAAAACTGTAAATTCCCGCGAAGCCTGCGATAGCGGACGCGGACAGGAACCAGCCGGAAAGCGTCAGCAGCCCGATACTGGCAAGCAGGGTCAGGATTGCCAGCGCAATTCCCAGCGTTAGCATCCATTTGTGGCGTTTATAAAGCGTCAGATAAGGGAGTAGCGCGCGCATTTAAATATCCTCCTGACGGTGAGCCAATAACGTCGCAAAAGCGCCGTTGGCGGCGCTGAGTTCGGCATAACTGCCTTGTTCGACAATCGCGCCATCTTGCATAACCCAGATAGCGTCCCAGTCGGAGAGATCTTCCAACTGATGCGTCACCATTAATGTGGTCTGGCGTTTTGACGCCGCTTTTAACGCCTGCATGACGCGTTGCTCGCTGTGAGCGTCCAGGCTTGCCGCCGGTTCATCCAGCAGTAGCAGTTGACAGGGATTAAGTAGCGCACGGGCGACCGCTACACGCTGTGCCTGGCCGACGGAAAGTCTGCTGGCATGATTGCCGAGCGGGGTGTCTACTCCCTGCGGCAGCAGCGGTAAAAACTCGCTTACCCATGCGGCGTCAAGCGCGGCATAAAGTTCCTGCTCGCTGGCGTCCGGGCGCGCCAGTAATACATTTTCGCGTAGCGTCGCCGCAGGTAATTGCGGGTTTTGTCCGACCCAGGAGAGATGCTGGCGCCAGGATTCCGGCGAGAGATCGCGAAGCTCGACACCGTTAATACGCAAAGAGCCCTGATAGGAGAGAAAACCGGATAATACATTCAACAGAGAGCTTTTACCGGAACCGCTGCGTCCTACCAGGACGGCGCGTTCTCCTGCCGCTAATGAGAAATTCAGCGGCCCGGCAAGCGTTTTGCCTTCTGGCGAGGTGATAATAAGATTGACTGCGTCAATGGTTACAGGTTCGTTTTCCGCCAGCTCAACTTCGCCGCGCGCCGGGTGGGCGAGGGGCGTTTCCAGAAACGTCTTCAGACTATCCGCCGCGCCAACCGCCTGCGCCTTAGCATGATAAAACGTGCCGAGGTCGCGTAATGGCTGGAAAAACTCCGGCGCGAGGATCAAGGCGAGGAACCCGGCGGCGAGCGTCACACCGGTACCGTAATGACCAAAGTTCAGCTCGCCCAGGTAAGAGAAGCCAAAATAAACGGCGACCAGCGCAATAGAAAGCGAGGTGAAAAATTCCAGCACGCCGGAAGATAAAAAGGCGAGGCGCAGAACTTCCATCGTGCGCTGACGAAAATCCTGCGATGCTGCGCGAATGCTCTCGGTTTCCGCTTCTCCACGACCGAAAATTCGCAGCGTTTCCATCCCGCGCAGACGGTCAAGAAAATGGCCGCTTAGCCGGGCAAGCGCCAGGAAATTGCGGCGGTTGGCGTCAGCCGCGCCCATTCCTACCATCGCCATAAATAGGGGAATGAGCGGGGCGGTGCCCAGCAGAATCAGCGCCGCCGCCCAGTTTGACGGGAAAATCGCCGCCACGATTAAGAGCGGTACGCAAACGGCAAGCGCCATTTGCGGCAGATAGCGCGCATAATAGTCATGCATATCGTCAATCTGCTCCAACACCAGCGTCGCCCAGCTACCGGCGGGCTTGCCCTGAATCCAGGCTGGGCCGGCTTGCTGCAGACGATCCAACACCTGACGGCGGATCTCAAAGCGAATATGCTGTCCGGCATGAAAACCGACGCGCTCGCGCAACCACACCACCCAGGCGCGGAGGACAAAGACCAGTATCAGCAGGATAAAAGGGAGCAACAGCGCTTCCCGTGGAATGTTCTCCATGATCATATGTTGCAGGATACGCGCCATGATCCAGGCCTGAGCGACAATTAATACGCCACTCATGAACCCCAACAGGCGGGAAATATTCAACCACCGTTGGGAGATTACGCTTTGCTGTTTTAACCAGCGGGTCAGCTCTTTTTGACGGGTTTTATTCATTGCACGCTTAGCAGGTGAGTTATTGGAATTTCAGGCAGGGCAATGTTACAATGACGCAAAAATAAAGGCGACTTATAGTCGCCTTTTTTACTTTTGTTACTGATTTGTAAAAACTATTTGCTCGCGTCGGCCAGACCATCGAGATAGCGTTCAGCATCCAGCGCCGCCATACAGCCCGTACCTGCAGAGGTGATCGCCTGACGGTAAATATGATCCATGACGTCACCCGCCGCGAATACGCCAGGGATGCTGGTTTGTGTGGCGTTGCCATGGGTGCCGGACTGAACTTTGATATAACCATTTTCCAGCTCAAGCTGGCCTTCGAAGAGCGCCGTGTTTGGGCTATGACCGATGGCTACGAAAAGTCCGGCGATGTCCAGCGTCTCAATATTATCGCTTTGCTGCGTGTCGCGAAGACGCAGACCAGTAACGCCCATCTGATCGCCGGTCACTTCTTCCAGCGTCCGGTTGGTGTGCAGAATGATATTGCCATTTTCGACTTTATCCATCAGGCGCTTAATGAGGATTTTTTCAGCGCGGAAACCGTCACGGCGATGGATAAGGTGCACTTCCGAAGCGATGTTGGACAGATAAAGCGCTTCTTCAACCGCGGTGTTGCCGCCGCCGATCACCGCCACTTTCTGATTGCGGTAGAAGAAACCGTCGCAGGTTGCGCAGGCGGAAACGCCGCGCCCTTTAAAGGCTTCTTCCGATGGCAGCCCCAGATAGCGCGCGGAAGCGCCGGTCGCAATGATCAACGCATCACAAGTGTACTCTGCGCTGTCACCTGTCAGACGGAACGGACGATTTTGCAGATCCACGTTGTTGATGTGATCAAAGATTATCTCGGTTTCAAATTTTGCCGCATGTTCATGCATGCGTTCCATTAGCAGCGGGCCGGTCAAATCGTTTGGATCGCCGGGCCAGTTTTCCACTTCCGTCGTGGTAGTCAGTTGACCGCCTTTTTCCATACCGGTAATAAGTACCGGCTGTAAATTTGCGCGTGCGGCATACACCGCCGCGGTATATCCCGCCGGTCCTGAGCCCAGAATAAGCAGCTTACTGTGTTTGGTCGTGCCCATGAGATCCCCATAGTTGTTGGCAGACAATGAGCAGAATTGTAGGGAATTTACAGACGTAAAAAAAGAGCATAACGATTTTGTTAACAATATGTGTAATAGCATGAACCGATGAACGACCGCGACAGCGACGTTATCATCACAAACTTTAATTAAAATCGGTAACTTATAAGGTGACGAAATGACAGTTTACCGCCCTCTCTAATGAATAACTGGCATGTTGTACTAAAAATCGATGTTTTGCTTTGACAATCACCTGCTGTTTTGCGAAAACATTCGAGGAAGAAAAAAACTGTGTTATGTATGTGCTGCATAATCATGCATGTAAATACCATGTTTACCGGGCTAGTGAAATCTACGCATGGCGTGGACAGACGCCATTCGTGATGTCGATAGCTGCCGTGAGGCAACGGTCTTCTCACCATAGACCAGGCATTGCGCGCCGTTAATCCCTCTGGGTTTCGGTCTATTGTGATGGGCAGCGACTCTGAACAGTGATGTGAGTAGAGTCAGGCAGGAGTAGGGAAGGAATACAGAGAGACAATAATAATGGTAGATAGCAAGAAGCGCCCTGGCAAAGATCTCGACCGTATCGATCGTAACATTCTTAATGAACTGCAAAAGGATGGGCGTATTTCCAACGTCGAGCTTTCTAAACGAGTAGGACTTTCGCCGACACCTTGCCTTGAGCGTGTGCGTCGGCTGGAGCGACAGGGGTTTATCCAGGGCTATACGGCGCTGTTGAACCCGCATTATCTGGATGCGTCACTTCTGGTATTCGTTGAGATTACCTTAAATCGCGGCGCGCCGGATGTGTTTGAACAGTTTAATGCCGCCGTGCAAAAGCTTGAAGAGATTCAGGAGTGTCATTTGGTTTCCGGCGATTTCGACTACCTGTTGAAAACCCGTGTACCGGATATGTCAGCGTATCGAAAACTATTGGGAGAGACGTTGCTGCGCTTGCCTGGTGTGAACGACACCCGAACTTACGTAGTGATGGAAGAGGTAAAACAGAGTAATCGTCTGGTTATTAAGACACGCTAACACGGAACAGGTGCAAAATCGCCGTAGTTTGATTACACTCCTGTTAATCCATACAGCAACAGTGCCGGGGCAACCCGGTGCTGTTGTCCGTTTTAGCATCGGGCGGGAAAAGCCTGGAACCTGGAGAGCCTTTTTTGAGCCAGGAATATACTGAAGACAAAGACGTCACATTGACGAAGTTAAGCAGCGGGCGCCGACTTCTGGAAGCGTTGTTGATACTTATTGCCCTTTTTGCCGTCTGGTTGATGGCGGCCTTGTTGAGCTTTAACCCTTCGGACCCCAGTTGGTCGCAAACCGCCTGGCATGAACCCATCCATAATTTAGGCGGCGCGCCGGGCGCGTGGCTGGCCGATACACTGTTCTTTATTTTTGGCGTAATGGCCTACACCATCCCTGTCATTATTGTCGGCGGGTGTTGGTTTGCGTGGCGTCATCAGTCTACGGATGATTACATCGACTATTTTGCTGTGTCGCTACGCCTTATCGGCGTGCTGGCGCTGATTCTCACTTCCTGCGGTCTGGCGGCCATTAATGCTGACGATATCTGGTATTTCGCCTCTGGCGGCGTAATTGGCAGCCTGTTAAGCACCACGCTGCAGCCGTTGTTGCATAGTAGCGGCGGAACGATAATGCTTCTCTGTATTTGGGCTGCCGGGCTGACGCTCTTTACCGGCTGGTCCTGGGTCAGTATCGCCGAAAAATTAGGCGGCTGGCTGCTTAATATACTGACCTTCGCCAGCAACCGTACCCGGCGTGATGATACGTGGGTTGACGACGAAGAGTATGATGACGAATACGATGAAGAAACCGACGGCGTGCAGCGTGAATCTCGCCGGGCGCGTATTTTGCGCGGCGCGTTGGCGCGTCGTAAGCGACTGGCTGAAAAATTCAGCAATCCACGGGGCCGTCAGACCGATGCCGCGCTCTTTTCCGGCAAACGGATGGATGATGACGAGGACATTCAGTATAGCGCGCGCGGCGTCGCTGCCGATCCCGACGACGTTCTGTTTTCGGGCAACCGTGCGACGCAGCCGGAATATGATGAATATGATCCGCTGTTAAACGGCCATTCTGTCACCGAACCGGTCGCCGCCGCTGCGGCTGCAACTGCCGTCACCCAGACGTGGGCAGCGTCCGCCGATCCCATAATGCAAACGCCGCCCATGCCTGGGGCTGAGCCGGTTGTCGCGCAACCGACCGTGGAGTGGCAGCCCGTACCGGGGCCGCAAACCGGCGAACCGGTTATCGCGCCTGCGCCGGAGGGGTATCAGCCGCATCCGCAATATGCTCAACCGCAAGAGGCGCAAAGTGCGCCGTGGCAGCAACCTGTGCCTGTCGCTTCCGCGCCGCAATACGCCGCGACGCCAGCGACCGCAGCAGAATATGACTCTCTTGCGCCGCAGGAAACACAGCCGCAATGGCAGGCGCCGGATGCCGAACAACACTGGCAGCCGGAGCCGACCCATCAGCCGACGCCGGTTTATCAGCCGGAGCCGATAGCGGCTGAACCTTCTCACATGCCGCCGCCGGCTATCGAACAGCCGGTTGCCACCGAGCCTGAACCTGACACAGAAGAGACCAGACCTGCCCGTCCTCCGCTTTACTATTTTGAAGAGGTGGAAGAGAAACGCGCCCGTGAGCGCGAACAACTGGCGGCATGGTATCAACCGATTCCGGAGCCGGTAAAAGAGAACGTGCCGGTCAAACCTACGGTATCTGTCGCGCCGTCCATACCGCCAGTGGAAGCGGTAGCCGCCGCCGCGTCGCTTGACGCAGGTATTAAGAGTGGCGCCCTGGCAGCAGGCGCCGCGGCCGCTGCGCCTGCATTTAGTCTGGCTACCGGCGGCGCGCCGCGTCCGCAGGTGAAAGAGGGGATTGGTCCGCAACTGCCGCGTCCGAACCGCGTTCGCGTGCCGACCCGACGGGAACTGGCATCGTACGGTATTAAGCTGCCGTCACAGAGGATTGCAGAAGAAAAAGCCCGCGAGGCGGAGCGCAATCAGTACGAGACGGGCGTGCAGCTAACCGATGAAGAAATAGATGCAATGCATCAGGACGAGTTAGCCCGTCAGTTTGCGCAGTCGCAGCAGCATCGTTATGGTGAGACGTATCAGCATGATACGCAACAGGCAGAAGATGACGATACCGCTGCGGAAGCTGAATTAGCCCGCCAGTTTGCCGCTTCGCAACAGCAGCGCTATTCCGGCGAGCAACCCGCTGGCGCGCAGCCGTTCTCACTGGACGATCTGGATTTCTCGCCAATGAAGGTATTGGTTGATGAAGGTCCGCACGAACCGCTGTTCACGCCGGGTGTCATGCCCGAATCAACGCCTGTTCAGCAACCGGTAGCGCCGCAGCCGCAGTATCAGCAGCCGCAGTATCAGCAGCCGCAACAGCCGGTAGCGCCTCAGCCGCAGTATCAGCAGCCGCAACAGCCGGTAGCGCCTCAGCCGCAGTACCAGCAGCCGCAACAGCCGGTAGCGCCGCAGCCGCAGTATCAGCAGCCGCAGTATCAGCAGCCGCAACAGCCGGTAGCGCCTCAGCCGCAGTATCAGCAGCCGCAACAGCCGGTAGCGCCGCAACCGCAGTATCAGCAGCCGCAACAGCCGACAGCGCCGCAAGACAGCCTGATCCACCCGCTGTTGATGCGTAACGGCGACAGTCGTCCATTACAGCGTCCGACGACGCCGCTGCCTTCGTTAGATCTTTTGACGCCGCCGCCGAGCGAAGTTGAACCGGTAGATACCTTTGCGCTGGAACAAATGGCGCGTCTGGTTGAAGCGCGTCTGGCGGATTTCCGCATTAAAGCTGATGTGGTGAACTATTCGCCAGGCCCGGTCATTACTCGTTTTGAACTGAATCTGGCCCCGGGCGTTAAAGCAGCGCGTATCTCCAACCTTTCCCGGGATCTGGCGCGCTCATTGTCAACGGTAGCCGTACGCGTTGTGGAAGTCATTCCAGGCAAACCTTACGTAGGGTTGGAATTGCCGAACAAGAAACGGCAAACCGTTTATCTGCGCGAAGTGTTGGATAACGCCAAATTCCGCGAGAATCCGTCGCCGCTTACCGTGGTGTTAGGTAAGGATATCGCGGGCGATCCGGTAGTGGCGGATCTGGCGAAAATGCCTCACCTGCTGGTGGCCGGTACGACCGGTTCCGGTAAGTCGGTCGGGGTTAACGCCATGATCCTCAGTATGCTGTATAAAGCGCAGCCGGAAGACGTTCGCTTTATCATGATCGACCCGAAAATGTTAGAACTCTCGGTCTATGAAGGTATACCGCATCTGCTGACAGAAGTTGTTACCGACATGAAAGACGCGGCTAACGCGTTACGCTGGAGCGTCAATGAGATGGAGCGTCGCTATAAGCTGATGTCCGCGCTCGGCGTACGTAATCTGGCTGGGTATAACGAGAAAATCGCCGAAGCGGCCCGCATGGGACGCCCGATTCCGGACCCGTACTGGAAGCCGGGCGACAGTATGGATGTTCAGCATCCGGTTCTGGAAAAACTGCCGTATATCGTGGTACTGGTTGATGAATTTGCCGACCTGATGATGACCGTCGGTAAAAAAGTTGAAGAGCTGATCGCGCGTCTGGCGCAGAAAGCGCGCGCCGCGGGGATTCATCTGGTACTGGCGACGCAGCGTCCGTCGGTCGATGTGATTACTGGTTTAATTAAAGCCAACATTCCAACCCGTATCGCTTTTACCGTATCCAGCAAGATCGACTCCCGCACCATTCTTGATCAGGGTGGCGCTGAGTCGCTATTGGGAATGGGGGACATGCTCTATTCCGGACCAAACTCCACCATGCCGGTACGTGTCCATGGGGCGTTTGTGCGTGACCAGGAAGTCCATGCGGTGGTGCAGGACTGGAAAGCGCGCGGTCGTCCGCAATATGTGGATGGCATTACCTCCGACAGCGAAAGCGAAGGTGGCGGTGGCGGTTTTGACGGCGGCGAAGAATTAGATGCGCTATTCGATCAGGCCGTTAATTTCGTCACCCAGAAGCGTAAAGCGTCCATTTCCGGCGTTCAGCGTCAGTTCCGCATCGGCTATAACCGTGCGGCGCGTATTATCGAACAGATGGAAGCGCAGGGTATTGTCAGCGCTCAGGGGCATAACGGTAATCGTGAAGTGCTGGCTCCGCCGCCTTTTGAGTAAACCTGTAAGCCGGATGGCGCTGTGCAGGCTGCCATCCGGCAACAAAATTCAGTATTTTCTTCTTTCCTCATGCTGATTTTTGGCCTGGAATAGAAAGCAAAAGGAGCTCCTGGTCGGGAGTGTCGAAACCTGAGGAATAATGATGAAAAAAATGGCAATCGCCTGTGCATTACTTTCAAGCGTTGTAGCCAGCAGCGTATGGGCTGACGCCGCCAGCTCTCTGAAAAGCCGTCTGGATAAAGTGAGCAGCTTTCATGCCACCTTTACTCAAAAAGTCACCGATGGCAGCGGTGCCGCGGTGCAGGAGGGACAGGGTGATTTATGGGTTAAGCGGCCAAATCTATTCAACTGGCATATGACGCAACCTGACGAGAGTATTCTGGTTTCTGACGGCAAAACGTTATGGTTCTATAACCCGTTTGTAGAACAGGCTACCGCCACGTGGTTGAAAGATGCCACCGGAAATACACCGTTTATGCTGATTGCCCGCAACCAGGCCAGCGACTGGCAGCAATATAATATTAAGCAGGATGGCGATAATTTTGTGCTGACGCCGAAAGCCAGCAACGGCAATCTGAAACAGTTCACCATCAATGTGGGACGCGACGGGACTATCCACCAGTTTAGCGCCGTAGAACAAGACGATCAGCGTAGCGCCTATCAGCTAAAATCCCAGCAAAACGGCGCGGTTGATCCGTCAAAATTTACGTTTACTCCGCCGCAAGGGGTAACGATAGACGACCAACGTAAGTAGAGGCGATGAGTGAGCAATCTGTCGCTCGATTTTTCTGATAATACGTTTCAACCGCTGGCCGCGCGAATGCGGCCGGAAAATTTAGCGCAGTATATCGGCCAGCAGCATTTGCTGGCCGCAGGTAAGCCGTTGCCTCGCGCTATTGAGGCCGGGCATCTGCACTCCATGATTTTATGGGGGCCGCCAGGGACGGGGAAAACCACGCTCGCTGAAGTGATCGCCCGCTACGCCAGCGCCGATGTCGAGCGTATTTCCGCCGTCACTTCTGGGGTAAAAGAGATTCGTGAAGCTATCGAGCGCGCCCGCCAGAATCGTAATGCCGGTCGCCGTACCATCCTGTTTGTCGATGAAGTGCATCGCTTTAACAAAAGCCAGCAGGACGCCTTTTTACCGCATATCGAAGATGGCACTATCACCTTTATCGGCGCGACCACGGAAAATCCCTCTTTTGAGCTGAACTCGGCGCTCTTGTCGCGAGCGCGGGTCTATCTGCTGAAATCGTTGACCACTGACGATATCGAGCAAGTACTGGACCAGGCGATGCAGGACAAAACGCGTGGTTACGGCGATCAGGATATTGTGTTACCGGATGAGACACGGCGAGCGATTGCTGAGCTGGTCAATGGCGACGCGCGGCGCGCCTTAAATACGCTGGAAATGATGGCTGATATGGCGGAGGCGGATGACAGCGGCAAACGCGTTTTATTGCCCGCCTTGTTGACCGAGATCGCCGGCGAGCGCAGCGCGCGTTTTGATAACAAAGGCGATCGCTTCTACGATCTTATTTCCGCCTTACATAAATCAGTGCGCGGCAGCGCGCCGGATGCCGCCCTCTATTGGTATGCCCGTATCATTACCGCGGGAGGCGATCCGCTGTACGTGGCGCGTCGCTGCCTGGCGATTGCCTCGGAAGATGTGGGTAATGCCGATCCGCGCGCGATGCAGGTCGCTATTGCCGCGTGGGATTGTTTCACCCGCGTCGGTCCGGCTGAAGGCGAAAGGGCGATCGCGCAGGCTATCGTTTATCTCGCCTGCGCGCCGAAGAGCAACGCCGTCTATACCGCCTTTAAGGCTGCGCTGGCCGACGCGCGCGAACGCCCTGATTATGACGTTCCTGTCCATCTGCGTAATGCGCCAACCAAACTGATGAAAGAGATGGGCTATGGCCAGGAATACCGCTATGCCCACGATGAGCCCAATGCCTATGCTGCGGGTGAAGTGTACTTCCCGCCGGAAATCGCGCAAACGCGCTATTATCATCCGACAAATCGTGGTCTGGAAGGCAAGATTGGCGAAAAGCTCGCCTGGCTGGCTGAACAGGATCAAAATAGCCCCACAAAACGCTACCGCTAGTGTAAACGTTGCGGTAAGGTTATCTCTAAATATGATGCTCCAGGTATCATGGCGTTGATGATGAGTCTCGTTATGCCTGATAGCACGTTGCTTATGAGGTCCGCGGGTATAGCGCAATGGATGCGTTGTTGCTGTCGTCGGTCAGGTAAGGCGAAAGCGTCGCTATTACGTAAACGGGGTTTACGTTCATCAATACAATCAGAGGCGATCATCAATTGATCGCGTTTCCTTTTATTATTCGATAAGCACAGGATAAGCATGCTCGATCCCAATCTGCTGCGTAATGAGCCAGACGCAGTCGCTGAAAAACTGGCACGCCGGGGCTTTAAGCTGGATGTAGATAAGCTGCGCGCTCTTGAAGAGCGTCGTAAAGTTTTGCAGGTCAACACGGAAAACCTGCAGGCGGAGCGTAATTCTCGATCGAAATCCATCGGCCAGGCGAAAGCGCGCGGGGAAGATATCGAGCCTTTACGCCTGGAAGTGAATAAACTGGGCGAAGAGCTGGATGCGGCGAAAGCCGAGCTGGATACCTTGCTGGCGGAGATCCGCGATATCGCGCTGACCATCCCAAACCTGCCTGCGGATGAAGTGCCGGTAGGTAAAGATGAAAACGACAACGTTGAAGTCAGCCGCTGGGGTACCCCGCGTGAGTTTGATTTTGAAATCCGCGATCACGTCACCTTAGGGGAAATGCACTCCGGCCTCGACTTTGCCGCCGCGGTTAAGCTGACCGGCTCCCGTTTTGTGGTGATGAAAGGACAGATTGCGCGTATGCATCGCGCATTGTCGCAGTTCATGTTGGATCTGCATACGGAACAGCACGGCTATAGCGAAAACTACGTGCCGTATCTGGTTAACCACGACACGCTGTATGGCACGGGTCAACTGCCGAAATTCGCAGGCGACTTGTTCCATACCCGTCCGCTGGAAGAAGAAGCAGACAGCAGCAACTATGCTTTGATCCCGACGGCGGAGGTTCCGCTGACCAATCTGGTACGCGATGAAATCATCGACGAAGATCAGCTGCCGATTAAAATGACGGCGCATACGCCTTGTTTCCGTTCTGAAGCAGGTTCTTATGGTCGTGATACCCGTGGCCTGATTCGTATGCATCAGTTTGACAAAGTTGAGATGGTGCAGATCGTTCGCCCGGAAGATTCTATGGCTGCGTTGGAAGAGATGACCGGCCACGCGGAAAAAGTGCTCCAGCTACTGGGACTGCCGTATCGTAAAATCATTCTGTGCACTGGCGATATGGGCTTCGGCGCCTGCAAAACCTATGACCTCGAAGTCTGGGTTCCGGCGCAGAATACCTACCGCGAGATCTCTTCCTGCTCTAACGTCTGGGACTTCCAGGCGCGTCGTATGCAGGCACGCTGTCGCAGCAAGTCCGACAAAAAGACCCGTCTGGTCCATACCCTGAATGGTTCTGGTCTGGCGGTAGGTCGTACCCTGGTGGCCGTGATGGAAAACTATCAGCAGGCTGATGGCCGCATTGAAGTGCCGGAAGTATTACGTCCGTACATGAACGGACTGGAATATATCGGCTAATCCTCGCTTTCTCCTCTTCTAAAAAGCGCCTTCGGGCGCTTTTTTTATGCCAGTTTGATACCGGACAATAATCCCTACCCTATTAGGGGTAATACTGATTTCGAATGAAGGTCAGTTTTTAACACTATTTTTCTACTTTTTCGATATATATCAGACTTTATAGCGATGCTATCGCTATATAAAATTCTATACATCGTTTTATTGTTTTTTTTATTGTGAGCAGCAGAGTGAGCCCTTATGAAAACTAAGATCCCTGATGCCGTGCTGGCAGCCGAGGTGAGCCGTCGTGGTTTAGTCAAAACCACCGCGATAGGCGGCCTGGCGATGGCCAGTAGCGCATTTACCCTGCCATTTACCCGCATCGCTAACGCCGCAGAGGCGATAAGCCCGGCGAAAACCGGCGAGAAAGTCGTCTGGAGCGCTTGTACGGTAAACTGTGGCAGCCGTTGTCCGCTACGTATGCATGTTGTGGATGGCGAAATCAAATATGTAGAAACGGATAATACCGGATACGATGATTACGATGGCCTGCACCAGGTTCGCGCCTGCTTGCGCGGTCGTTCTATGCGTCGTCGCGTCTATAACCCGGATCGTCTCAAGTATCCGATGAAGCGCGTCGGCGCGCGCGGCGAAGGTAAATTTGAGCGTATTAGCTGGGACGAAGCCTACGATATCATTGCCACCAATATGCAGCGTCTTATCAAAGAGTATGGCAACGAGTCCATTTATCTGAACTATGGCACGGGAACGCTGGGCGGCACTTTGACACGTTCATGGCCGCCAGGAAAAACGCTGGTCGCTCGTCTGATGAACTGCTGCGGCGGTTATCTGAACCACTACGGTGATTACTCTTCCGCGCAAATCGCAGCGGGTCTGAACTACACCTATGGCGGCTGGGCGGATGGCAATAGTCCGTCCGACATTGAAAACAGTAAGCTGGTGGTATTGTTTGGCAATAACCCTGGCGAAACCCGCATGAGCGGGGGCGGTGTAACCTATTATCTTGAACAGGCGCGGCAGAAATCAAACGCGCGGATGATCATTATCGATCCTCGTTACACCGACACTGGCGCTGGTCGCGAAGATGAGTGGATTCCGATTCGTCCAGGTACCGATGCGGCGCTGGTCAATGGTCTGGCATATGTCTTAATCACCGAGAACATGGTCGATCAGCCGTTCCTGGATAAATATTGCGTCGGTTATGACGAAAAAACCTTGCCTGCCAGCGCGCCGAAAAACGGTCACTACAAAGCCTATATTCTGGGCCAGGGTAAAGACGGTATTGCAAAGACGCCGGAGTGGGCGGCGCAAATTACCGGTATTCCGGCGGATCGCATTATTAAGCTGGCGCGAGAAATCGGCAGCGCTAAACCCGCCTATATTTGCCAGGGGTGGGGGCCACAGCGTCATGCTAATGGAGAAATCGCCACGCGCGCCATCTCGATGCTGGCGATCCTGACGGGTAATGTTGGGATTAACGGCGGTAACAGCGGCGCGCGCGAAGGGTCTTATGCCCTGCCATTTGAACGTATGCCCACGTTGGAAAATCCGGTTGAAACCAGCATCTCCATGTTTATGTGGACCGATGCCATTGAACGCGGCCCGGAAATGACGGCGTTGCGTGATGGCGTGCGGGGGAAAGATAAGCTGGACGTGCCGATCAAAATGATCTGGAACTATGCTGGCAACTGTTTGATTAACCAGCACTCTGAGATTAATCGCACCCACGAAATCCTGCAGGATGACAAGAAATGCGAAATGATCGTCGTTATCGACTGTCATATGACTTCGTCGGCAAAATACGCCGATATTCTGTTGCCTGATTGCACTGCTTCTGAGCAGATGGACTTTGCGCTGGATGCCTCCTGCGGGAACATGTCTTACGTTATCTTCACTGACCAGGCGATTAAACCTCGTTTCGAGTGTAAGACGATTTATGAGATGACCAGCGAACTGGCGAAACGTCTTGGCGTGGAACAACAGTTTACCGAAGGCCGGACGCAAGAAGAGTGGATGCGTCATCTGTACGAACAGTCGCGTAAATCCATTCCGAATCTGCCTACCTTTGAGGAGTTCCGTAAGCAAGGCATCTTCAAACAGCGTGACCCCGAAGGCCACCATGTCGCCTATAAAGACTTCCGCGAAGATCCGCAAGCGAATCCACTTACAACGCCATCGGGCAAGATTGAAATCTATTCACAGGCGTTGGCGGATATCGCCGCCACCTGGGAGCTGCCGGAAGGCGACGTGATCGATCCATTACCGATCTACACGCCAGGTTTTGAAAACTATAACGATCCGCTAACGGATAAATTCCCGCTGCAGTTGACGGGTTTCCACTATAAAGCGCGTGTGCATTCCACTTATGGCAACGTAGACGTACTGAAAGCCGCCTGTCGCCAGGAAATGTGGATTAACCCAATGGATGCGCAGAAACGCGGTATCAACAATGGCGATAAAGTCCGCATCTTCAACGATCGCGGCGAAGTACATATCGAGGCTAAAGTGACGCCGCGCATGATGCCGGGTGTGGTCGCCCTGGGAGAAGGCGCATGGTATGACCCGGATGCAAAACGCGTGGATCAGGGCGGATGTATTAACGTACTGACGACCCAACGTCCTTCTCCGCTGGCGAAGGGGAACCCGTCACATACGAACCTCGTTCAGGTTGAAAAGGCGTAAGGAGTAACCGATGACAACCCAGTATGGATTTTTTATTGATTCCAGCCGTTGCACCGGTTGCAAAACCTGCGAACTGGCCTGTAAGGACTACAAAGATTTGACCCCGGATGTCAGCTTCCGCCGCATTTATGAGTATGCGGGCGGCGACTGGCAGGAAGATAACGGCGTCTGGCACCAGAACGTCTTTGCCTACTATCTCTCCATCTCCTGTAACCACTGCGAAGACCCGGCCTGTACCAAAGTCTGTCCGAGCGGCGCGATGCACAAGCGCGATGACGGTTTTGTGGTGGTGAACGAAGAGGTCTGTATCGGCTGCCGCTACTGCCACATGGCCTGCCCGTACGGCGCGCCGCAGTACAACGCGGCCAAAGGTCATATGACCAAGTGCGACGGCTGTTATGACCGGGTGGCGGAAGGCAAGAAACCGATTTGCGTGGAATCCTGCCCGCTGCGGGCGCTGGATTTTGGCCCGATAGACGAACTGCGTAAAAAACACGGTGAGCTGGCTGCCGTCGCGCCGTTGCCGCGCGCGCATTTCACGAAGCCGAATATTGTGATTAAACCCAACGCCAACAGCCGCCCGACCGGGGATACTACCGGTTATCTGGCCAATCCGAAGGAGGTATAAGATGGGAAGTGGATGGCATGAATGGCCGTTGATGATCTTCACGGTCTTTGGTCAGTGCGTGGCCGGTGGTTTTATTGTTCTGGCTCTGGCGCTGATGAAGGGCGACCTGCGCGCGGAAACGCAGCAGCGGGTGATCGCCTGTATGTTTGGTCTGTGGGTGCTGATGGGGATTGGCTTTATCGCCTCGATGCTGCATCTGGGCTCGCCGATGCGCGCGTTTAACTCGCTTAACCGCGTGGGTGCTTCCGCACTGAGCAATGAAATTGCCAGCGGCTCGGTGTTTTTTGCGGTCGGCGGGATTGGCTGGCTGCTGGCGGTACTGAAAAAGCTGCCGCCGGCACTGCGCACACTCTGGCTGATTATCACGATGGTACTGGGCGTCGTCTTCGTTTGGATGATGGTACGCGTCTATAACAGCATCGATACAGTACCGACCTGGTATAGCGTCTGGACGCCGCTGGGCTTCTTCCTGACGCTCTTTATGGGTGGCCCGCTACTGGGTTATCTGCTGCTGCGCATCGCAGGCGTGAACGGTTGGGCGATGCGTTTGTTGCCTGCGGTGTCGGTGCTGGCGCTGGTGGTTATTGCCATTATGGTGGCCATGCAGGGCGCGGAACTGGCGACGATTCACAGTTCCATTCAGCAGGCGTCTGCTCTGGTGCCGGATTATGGTTCGCTGATGGCCTGGCGTATGGTGCTGCTTGCGGCGGCGTTGTGCTGCTGGATTGTGCCACAGTTAAAAGGGTATCAACCTGCGGTACCGTTGCTCTCTGTCGCCTTCATTCTGATGCTGGCGGGGGAATTGATTGGCCGCGGCGTATTCTATGGGCTGCATATGACCGTGGGCATGGCGGTAGCCAGCTAACGCGTTGACGCGCATTCGGCCTGCAGAACGTGCAGGCCGAATACGTCTTTAGCCGCCATCAATCTAAGGAATATAACCGGGGCGTAGAAGACGCATATAAATCCATAGAGAAGAAAACGAAGCTAAAGGAACCATGAAATTTTTCGACTGAACAAAACGCCGATTTTGCGGGTTAGATCAATAAAAACAAGGGGATGAATTTTTAGCCTTTCAATATATTCACGCGCAGAATAAGTAAATCAAATCGATAGTCTCAAAACTTGCGGATCGCCCATGCGGAGCCGATTGACAATGTTTTTGGCGATGGCATGATGCGCATGAAATTTGAACTTCCTCACGGTTTTTATTCATGTCCACCTATACCCGTCCCGTCATGCTTTTGCTGTGCGGGCTACTTTTGTTGACCCTGGCCATTGCGGTACTGAATACGCTTGTGCCGCTGTGGCTTGCTCAGGCAAACCTTCCGACCTGGCAGGTGGGGATGGTCAGCTCGTCTTATTTTACCGGCAATCTGGTCGGGACGTTATTTACCGGGTATTTAATTAAACGCATTGGGTTTAACCGTAGCTATTATCTTGCCTCGCTGATCTTCGCCGCGGGTTGTGTCGGGTTGGGGGTGATGGTGGGGTTCTGGAGCTGGATGAGCTGGCGTTTTATTGCCGGTATCGGCTGCGCCATGATTTGGGTGGTTGTCGAAAGCGCGTTGATGTGCAGCGGAACCTCGCATAATCGCGGGCGCCTGCTGGCTGCCTATATGATGGTCTATTACATGGGGACCTTCCTTGGACAATTATTGGTCAGTAAAGTATCTGGTGAATTGCTGCATGTCCTTCCTTGGGTGACCGGAATGATTCTGGCGGGAATTCTGCCGCTACTCTTTACCCGAATTGTAAATCAGCAAACGCAGGCACGTCATTCTACTTCTATTAGCGCCATGCTGAAGCTACGCCAGGCGCGTCTTGGCGTGAATGGTTGTATTATTTCCGGCATTGTTCTTGGTTCATTATATGGTCTGATGCCGTTATATCTGAAGCATCAGGGGATGGCTAACGCCAGCATCGGTTTCTGGATGGCGGTGCTGGTGAGCGCCGGTATTTTGGGGCAATGGCCAATGGGACGTCTGGCGGACAAATTTGGTCGCTTGCTGGTGTTACGCGTACAGGTATTCGTTGTCATACTCGGCAGTATTGCCATGTTAACCCAGGCGGCGATGGCGCCAGCTCTGTTTATTCTGGGGGCGGCGGGTTTTACGCTTTATCCCGTTGCAATGGCCTGGGCCTGTGAAAAAGTCGAACACCACCAGCTTGTGGCAATGAACCAGGCGCTGTTGTTAAGTTATACGGTAGGGAGCCTGTTGGGGCCGTCTTTTGCTGCGATGTTAATGCAGAATTATTCAGATAATCTGCTGTTTATTATGATCGCCAGCGTATCGTTTATTTATCTGCTGATGCTGTTACGTAACGCCGGCCAGACGCCTAATCCTGTCGCCCACATCTGACTGTTCTCTGAATCGTATGCAGGACGTGAGTCTTGCATACTCTTTGTTTATGTTTTACGTGAAATAATTGACCTGCATAATTTTCTTGCTTTACTGAAAAATAAAATGTGCCGAAGGTTATAATTTTGCGCTCCTCTATTTTCTCTCTTCGTCTTTACCGCGCATAATCCCCCGCTTCATTTATAGTAATAGCATTGTGTTCACGAAGGATCGCGTTATGCCGAATGTGCAGGAAAAACAGTTGCGATGGTACAACATCGCCCTGATGTCGTTTATTACCGTTTGGGGATTCGGCAATGTTGTCAATAACTATGCTAACCAGGGGTTAGTGGTTGTCTTCTCCTGGGTGTTTATTTTTGCGCTCTATTTTATTCCTTATGCCTTAATCGTGGGGCAACTGGGCTCAACCTTCAAAGAGGGAAAAGGGGGCGTCAGTACCTGGATTAAGCATACGATGGGGCCGGGGTTGGCTTACCTTGCGGCATGGACTTATTGGGTCGTGCATATTCCCTACCTGGCGCAAAAGCCGCAGGCAATACTCATTGCATTGGGATGGGCTTTAAAAGGCGACGGCTCGTTGATAAAAGAATATACCGTCGTTGCCTTGCAGGGGCTGACGCTGGCATTGTTTGTTTTCTTTATGTGGGTTGCTTCCCGGGGGATGAAATCGCTAAAGGTTGTTGGATCTGTGGCCGGAATTGCCATGTTTATCATGTCAATTTTATATGTTGTGATGGCAGTGACCGCGCCAGCAATTACAAACGTTGAAATTGCGACCACTAACATCACCTGGCAGTCATTTATTCCTCATATCGATTTTACCTATATCACCACCATCTCTATGTTGGTCTTTGCGGTTGGTGGGGCAGAGAAGATCTCGCCTTACGTTAACCAGACGCGGAATCCAGGAAAAGAATTTCCTAAGGGGATGCTCTTTTTAGCCGTCATGGTTGCGGTCTGCGCTATCCTCGGTTCGTTGGCGATGGGAATGATGTTTGATTCCCGGCATATACCTGACGATTTAATGACCAATGGGCAATATTATGCATTCCAGAAATTGGGTGAGTATTACCATATGGGTAATTCATTAATGGTGATTTATGCCATTGCCAATACTCTGGGGCAAATCGCCGCGCTGGTGTTTTCTATTGATGCGCCACTGAAAGTCTTACTGGGTGATGCAGACAGTAAATATATCCCGCAGCGCTTATGTCGTACTAACGCTTCAGGTACGCCTGTTAACGGTTATTTGCTGACATTAGTGTTGGTCGCTATCTTGATTATGTTGCCAACGCTTGGCATCGGCGATATGAACAACCTGTACAAATGGCTGCTTAATCTCAACTCAGTTGTTATGCCGCTGCGCTATCTGTGGGTATTTGTCGCCTTTATTGCTGTCATTCGACTGGCGCAAAAGTACAAACCCGAATATGTGTTTATTCGCAACCGGGCGTTGGCGTTAACTGTGGGAATATGGTGTTTTGCCTTCACCGCGTTTGCCTGCCTTACCGGTATTTTCCCCAAAATGGAGGCGTTCACACCGGAGTGGACATTCCAGCTGACGTTGAACATCGTGACGCCTTTTGTCCTGGTCGGGTTGGGATTAATTTTCCCACTGCTGGCGCGTAGAAACACATAACGACGCTCTTTTCCACGGCGCTCCTGCCAGGCGAGCGCCTTTTAAGGTTACAGGTGCCTGGGTTCCAGGCGAGACAACGGTATTAACAGGCGCCGGGGCAGCAATAGTTGTCAGACCTTCAACCCAGCAGCAGATAAGCGACTCTGTATTTAATACCTGGTAAGCGCAATATTGTTAACCAGGCCTGTCTGACGGCGGGGTCGGGTATTTTAGCGGTAAGAGCGTTATCCAGACAGCAAAACGGCTACCGTCATGGGCAGCCGTTTAAAAGCGGGTAAGATAGCAGGCGATTAATACATTACTTTATGACCATACTGCTCAAGAATACCCTTTACACGCTCCATAGTCTCTTTTTTAGGCGGCTTCACGCCATCCAGTTTATATTCTTCGCCCATTGCCACCCATTTATGTTTGCCCAGCTCATGATAGGGCAGCAGTTCGATTTTTTCGACATTACCCATATCGCGGGTAAACTCGCCCAGGCGATGCGCGGAATCATCGTCGTCAGACCAGCCGGGAACGACAACGTAACGGATCCAGACCTTCACATTTTTCTTTGATAAATACTGCGCGAATTCCAGCGTCCGGTGATTAGAGACACCGACCAGATTCTGGTGGATCTCATCATTCATCTGCTTGAGATCGAGCATCACCAGATCGGTAACGTCCAGCAGTTCATCAATCACCGGGTCATAACGGCGCACAAAGCCGTTGGTGTCGAGACAGGTGTGGATACCTTCTTTTTTACAGGCGCGAAACCAGTCGCGTACAAATTCTGCCTGCAAAATGGCCTCGCCGCCGGATGCCGTCACGCCGCCGCCAGAAGCATTCATAAAATGCCGATAGGTCACCACCTCTTTCATTAAGTCTTCAACGGTGATTTCTTTACCGCCATGCGTATCCCATGTGTCGCGGTTATGGCAATACAGGCAGCGCATCAGGCAGCCCTGGAAAAAGGTAATAAAGCGGATGCCTGGGCCATCAACGGTGCCACAGGACTCAAAGGAGTGAATGCGACCAATAACCGGCTTTTTATCAGCAGTTACTGCAACACTTTCATTTGTAATACAATCGGTTAAGTTACTCATATCGCTTCGGCTAGCTCTAAATAACATGGGGTTTATGGACACATTCCGGGCATGTTGAGCACCCTGGTAAGGGGGTTGCATCCTGTAAAAAAGCGGTACTGCGAGCGTAAATTTTGGACTACAGAATGTGTGGCTGTTCCAGAATGTGCTGCAATGGAGCTATTTTACCTCTATTCAGTATAAAATATACGGCAAATCTATGCTGCATAACTCGCACCGCCAGAAATTCTGGCTCATTCATCAGCCCGTAACGCCTCAACCGCAATACATACTGTAAGTGTATCATCCATAGCGTCCTGGTTTTGCTGTTTATGATCCGCCTCTTTTTTCGAATGGTTGGCGCCGTTTTGTTGTGGTCAGAACGAAAATAATTCTCAACATAATTCAGATGTGTCCAAAGAACGTTATGCGCTGTACAGCGCCTGGCGTCGCATTCAACGTGTTATCAGGTGTAAATCTGATGTCATTTCTAAACCCAGGCTGATTCAATCTCTTAAATAGAGTGTGGTTTTAATCAAAAAATGAGAGCAACGGATTAAATTTTGCTTTCGCGGTAAATAATCAAGGGAGTTATTATGCCAGTTACGTTAAGTTTTGGTAATCGTCATAACTATGAAGTTAATGCTTCACGGCTAGCCCGTTTGATGAGTCCTGATAAAGAAGAAGCGCTATACATGGGGTTATGGGATAGATTTAAGGACTACTTCAGAACACACAAAAAAAGAGAGGTGCTGGAGGTATTATACACACTCATCCATGGATGTGAACGTGAAAATCAAGCTGAACTTAATGTTGATACAATCGGCATGGAGAAGATATATGCCTTTGCACAATTAAAACAATATGCTAATCCATCTCAACAAGACCGCTTTGTTATGCGTTTTGATGTGAGTCAGACACAAGTTTTATTTGAGATTGATGACAGGGTTATTGATAAATGTAATTTGCATCGTCTCCTCAACGTTTCAGAAAACTGTATTTTTAAAGTGATGGAAGAAGATGAGGAAGAGTTGTTTTTTAAAGCATGTATTAAGTATGGAGAAAAAATTGCTTGCTATCCAGAATTATTAGAAAACTTTGCTTTTGACCTTAGGCAGAAAGTTAATGAGGATGATGAAATTAGGGATGAAGTTTATAAGCTTATGCGATCTGGAGAAAATCGAAAAATGGCATGTGTTGAATGGAATGGTACGCTTACTGAGGATGAGATGGATAAACTACGTTGTCTTCAAATGGGGTCTTTTGAGATTTCTACCCAATTTTGTAAAATAGGTTACTGGGAATTAGAGGGAGAAGTCCTGTTTGATATGGTTCATCCAACACTTATCTATCTGCTACATGGATATATACCGTCATTGTCATGTGATTTTACAGAAGCTAACACCATGCTGTTTTCTGATGCATTAAATAAGGATTATGAGGAGTATCAAAATAATAAAAGAGAAATTGATGCTATTCTGAGAAGAATATATAGATCACATAATAACACTTTATTTATAAGTAAAAATTCTGGTTGTCGAAATATGCTTTTATAAAAATTAAAAAGGCCCCACTGATATGGAGCCTTTTTTGTACGCTTTTTATGGCGTAATTTCAGTCAAACCCATTACATGGTCTGCGTGAAGGTACGAGTAATAACGTCCTGCTGCTGTTCTTTCGTCAGGGAGTTAAAACGTACTGCGTAACCAGATACACGGATGGTCAGCTGCGGATATTTTTCCGGATGTTCCATCGCGTCCAGCAACATTTCACGGTTCATGACGTTGACGTTCAGGTGCTGACCGCCTTCGATGGACGCTTCGTGGTGGAAGTAACCATCCATCAGACCTGCCAGGTTAGTCTTACGAACTTCGTCGTCTTTACCCAGTGCGTTCGGAACGATAGAGAAGGTATAAGAAATACCATCTTTCGCGTAAGCAAACGGCAGTTTAGCAACGGAGGTCAGAGAAGCGACAGCGCCTTTCTGGTCACGACCGTGCATCGGGTTAGCACCTGGTCCGAACGGCGCGCCAGCACGACGACCATCCGGGGTGTTACCAGTTTTCTTACCATACACAACGTTAGAAGTGATGGTCAGAACAGACTGCGTCGGGATAGCGCCACGGTAGGTGGTCAGTTTCTGAATTTTTTTCATGAAACGTTCTACCAGGTCAACCGCCATGTCATCTACACGAGCGTCGTTGTTACCAAACTGCGGGTATTCGCCTTCGATTTCGAAGTCGATAGCCAGACCATCTTCGTCACGAATCGGTTTAACTTTCGCATATTTGATGGCAGACAGGGAGTCAGCCGCAACGGACAGACCTGCGATACCACACGCCATGGTGCGGATAACGTCACGGTCGTGCAACGCCATCAGAGAGGCTTCGTAGCTGTACTTGTCGTGCATGTAGTGGATAACGTTCAGCGCGGTGACATACTGTTTAGCCAGCCAGTCCATGAAGTGATCCATGCGATCCATCACTTCGTCGAAGTTCAGAACATCGCCTTTGATCGGTTCGGATTTCGGACCAACCTGCATTTTCAGTTTTTCATCAACGCCGCCGTTGATAGCGTACAGCATGGTTTTCGCCAGGTTTGCACGCGCGCCGAAGAACTGCATTTGTTTACCAACGATCATCGGGCTTACGCAGCATGCGATAGCGTAGTCATCGTTGTTGAAGTCCGGACGCATCAGGTCATCGTTCTCGTACTGCAGAGAAGAGGTGTCGATGGAGACTTTAGCGGCGAATTTCTTGAAGTTCAGCGGCAGTTTTTCAGACCACAGAACGGTGATGTTCGGCTCCGGAGACGGCCCCATGGTGTACAGGGTGTTCAGGAAACGGAAGCTGTTTTTGGTGACCAGAGTACGGCCATCAACGCCCATACCGCCGATAGATTCGGTTGCCCAAATCGGGTCGCCGGAGAACAGTTCATCATATTCAGGAGTACGCAGGAAGCGAACCATACGCAGTTTCATGACCAGGTGGTCAATCATTTCCTGTGCGTCTTGCTCGGTGATTTTGCCTGCTTTCAGGTCACGTTCGATGTACGCATCCAGGAAGGTGGATACACGACCGAAGGACATTGCTGCGCCGTTCTGAGATTTAACCGCAGCCAGGTAACCGAAGTAAGTCCACTGGATTGCTTCCTGAGCGTTAGTCGCCGGACCAGAGATATCGCAGCCGTATTTAGCCGCCATTTCTTTGATCTGACCCAGAGCGCGGTGCTGTTCAGCGATTTCTTCACGCAGACGGATAGTCGCTTCCAGATTTACGCCGTTTTCCAGATCGGATTGCAGAGACGTAAACTGTGCGAATTTGTCTTTCATCAGGTAGTCGATACCGTACAGCGCTACGCGACGGTAGTCACCGATGATACGGCCACGGCCATACGCATCCGGCAGACCGGTCAGAACGCCGGATTTACGGCAACGCAGGATGTCCGGAGTATAAACGTCGAACACGCCCTGGTTGTGGGTCTTACGGTATTCGGTGAAGATTTTTTTGATCATTGGGTCCAGCTCGCGATTGTACGCTTTGCAGGAACCTTCAACCATTTTGATACCGCCGAACGGGATAATCGCACGCTTCAGCGGAGCTTCAGTCTGCAGACCAACAATTTTCTCAAGCGCTTTGTTGATGTAGCCAGCGTCGTGAGAAGTGATGGTGGAAGCAACGGAGGTGTCAAAGTCAACAGGCGCGTGAGTGCGGTTTTCCTGTTTAACGCCTTCCATTACGCTGTCCCACAGCTTGGTGGTCGCGTCAGTAGCGCCAGCCAGGAAGGACTCGTCACCCTCATACGGAGTGTAGTTTTTCTGAATGAAGTCACGGACGTTTACTTCATTCTGCCAGTCACCTTTGGTAAAACCTTCCCAGGCTGTGGCTAACTTTTCATTAAGCTCGGACATGTAACACCTACCTTCTTAAGTGGATTTTTTATTTACTGCGTGTAATGGGCATCAACAGATTAATGATGCTCGTTACCACGCAGGTAAATGACCCAGTATGTCAACCCGACCAACAAACCGCCGCCGATAATATTACCGATCGTGACCGGAATCAGGTTATCAGTGATGAAGCTCATCACGGTCAGGTGAGAAAAACTTTCCGGAGACGAACCAACCGCGGTCCAAAACTCCGGTGTAGCAAAATCGCGTATTACAATACCCATAGGAATCATAAACATGTTTGCGATACTGTGCTCAAAACCGCTGGCGACAAACATGGCGACGGGCAGTACCATGATGAACGCTTTGTCCATCAGGCTACGACCTGAGTAGCTCATCCACACGGCCAGACAAACCATCAGGTTCGCCAGAATACCGAGGCAGACAGCTTCAATAAAAGTGTGGTGCATTTTGTGGTCGGCGGTTTGCAGGACGTTAAGTCCCCATTGACCGTTGGCAGTCATATACTCGCCGGAAAGCCACATCAGTAACACGAAAAGCAGAGCGCCAATCAGGTTACCAAAATAGACGTTTAACCAGTTTTTAGCCAGTTGCCCCCAGGTGATGCGACCGCTAGCTTTAGCTACAACGATCAGAACAGTAGAGGTGAAAAGATCAGCGCCGCAAATAACACAGAGAATCAGTCCCAAAGAGAAACAGATACCCCCGATAAGTTTCGCCATGCCATAAGGCATCGCGCCAGTACCGGTTGTCGCAGTAATATAAAAAACAAAGGCAATTGAAATGAATACGCCGGCGGTAATCGCCAGATAGAAAGTCTTAAGCGGATGTTTCGTTGCTTTATAGACGCCTGCTTCTTCAGCCACTTTGGCCATTGCTGCAGGGAGTAAAAGGTCAAAAGGGTTGTCAGCTTTCACACTAACTCTCTCTTTATTAAGTCGGCGACGAGATACTAACAAAGCATTATAGATGAGAATTTGATATAGATCATATCTCGCCTGGCTTATAGGCCCGTAAGTCGCATGGCTTTTATGCAATTACGGTGTAACTTTTTGATTATCCTAATAAAAATAAATTTTAAAAATTATAAATAGAGTTGAATTTTTTCCTGGCTCCTCCTGCTGCACGGTTAATTAATATGGAGTAATCAACAAATAAAGTAACATCACTATGTCAATTAATTTAATGTCAACAACCAATATTTAACCTTGTTATTACATTTTTCGCCGTTTAGCGAAAATAAATAAAACGGGGCCGCAAAGGCGCCCCGTAATATAACGCAGCCGAGAGGGTAAACCTACCCTAAGTCACTCATATGGCCTTATTTTGACCAGTATGCCGCTTTCGCGCGCTGTAATTTATCATACGCTTTTAACAAGGACTGATGCGCCGGGAACGCTTGTAGATCGTGGTCGACAGCCGGTAGTCCATAAAAAGCCGCTTCACCGCTAAGCGCGGCGCTGGCGGCTTCTACAGCCTCTGCGCCATACATTTTTATAAAAGCATTGAGATATTGCAGTGGCTGACGCGCATCTTCTTGCGACAGGAGCAGCAGCGTTTGCAGGCAACGGTAATAGTTTGCGCGTGCCGGACTAAAGACCGACGAATTGAACTCCATCGTCCATTCTGTCCAGATTAGCGCCTGCTCCAAATCGCCGCCCGCTAACGCTAGCATTGCTTTTAATTCGCCGACGCGCAGTGTATACCAACCATTGTCCGCTCCGGTCGCCAGACCCAACAGTTCACGCACGCGGGTGAAATCGTCAAAACCTTCTTCATCCAATTGTTCAATCAGATTGAGATAGTCTTCTTTATTCCAGGCGCTACCGGGCAGCGAAAGCAGAATCTCACGAAGATGGCTACCCATATTGTTGTTGGCCAGCCACAGATCTTCGGCAGGATAAATATCAGACATTCCCGGTACGATAATACGACAGGCGTATACGCCGAGATGCTCGTAATCGGCAATGTAAACTTCTTTATCTTCAGCAGCAAAGATGGCCATCAGCGTGGCGAATTCTTCTTCGGTAGTGCCGGAAAAACTCCAGTCCGTGAACGGGTAATCGGCGTCCTGTTTGAACAGATCCCAGGAAATCAGGCCGCTGGAGTCGATGAAGTGGGTCTCCAGATTAGTGTGCTCCGCGACTTCTTCATCATCGAACGTTGGTGGCGTGAAGACATCAAGATCTTTCAGTCCGCGTCCCTGGAGTAGCTCGGTCACTGTACGTTCCAGCGCAACGCCAAAGTCAGGATGGGCGCCAAAAGAAGCAAAGCAGGTACCGTTAGCCGGGTTGAACAGCACGACGCAGATAACCGGATACTTACCGCCCAGCGAGCCGTCATAGGCGAAAATCGGGAAACCCTCGGCTTCCAGCGTGGCGATTGACTCCATTACCGCCGGATAACGCGCCATCACCTCTGCGGGAATCTCCGGCAGACTGATACTTTCCGCAATAATGCGATTTTTCACATAACGCTCGAAGACTTCCGACAGTCCCTGAACGCGGGCTTCATTACGCGTATTGCCGGCGGACATTCCGTTAGAGACGTACAGGTTGCCGATGATATTCATCGGAATATACACGGTCTGGTTATCGGACTGACGGGTAAATGGCAGGCCGCAGACGCCGCGTTCTTCATTGCCGGACTGAAGATCAATTAACTGGCTTCCGGTGAGTTCATTTTCCGGATCGTAAAACGCGCGCAGACGGGCATCAAGCAAGCCTGCCGGTACGTCGTCATTTTCAGTCAGCGGGAACCACTTTTCATTCGGATAATGCACGAATGGCCCGTTGGCAACTGTTTCGCCAAGCCAGAAATCAGCAAAAAAGTAGTTGGTTGACAGACGCTCGAAGTATTCGCCCAGCGCCGAGGCCAGCGCCGCTTTTTTGGTCGCGCCTTTTCCGTTGGTAAAGCATAACGCGCATTCTTTATCGCGAATATGCACTGACCAGACGTTTGGCACCGGGTTCAGCCAGGAGGCCTCTTCGATGTGAAAGCCGAGGTCGAGTAACTTTTGCTGGAAGCGGGCGATGGAGTCTTCCAGCGCGGCGTCTTTGCCGGGAATAAATGTTTGCGTCATGAAAATCACTTTTGTCGTACGGAAAGCGCGCAATGATACGGGTTTTATGTGACGGGCGCTATCTCGCCGGGACGTCGGCGGAAATAAAAGTATTGGCTATGCTTTTACACTGGAATTCACAGGAAGAGCATAAAAAATGAAAGCATTTGATTTGCAACGAATGGCGCTGGATAACGTGCCGGTAGCGTTTTTGGGGGAAGTGGCGCTACGTAGCTTTTACACCTTTGTTCTGGTGTTTCTTTTCTTAAAGGTGACAGGACGACGCGGCGTACGGCAAATGTCGCTTTTTGAAGTGCTGATCATTTTGACATTGGGGTCGGCGGCAGGCGACGTCGCGTTTTATGATGACGTTCCGATGCTCCCTGTTCTGGTGGTATTCATCACCCTGGCGCTGCTCTATCGCCTGGTCATGTGGCTGATGGCGCATAGTGAAAAGTTGGAAGATCTGCTGGAAGGCAAGTCGGTGGTCATTGTTGAAGACGGCGAACTGGCGTGGGAAAAACTGCAGCGCTCGAACATGACGGAGTTTGAGTTTTTTATGGAGCTTCGCTTGAATGGCGTTGAGCAACTGGGGCAGGTCAGACTGGCCATTCTGGAGACAAACGGACAAATCAGCGTCTATTTCTTTGAAAATAAAGACGTTAAGCCGGGGTTAAGCATTCTTCCTGAGCACTGTACGCCACGCTTTATCGTGGCGCCGGAGGCTGGCGACTATGCCTGCGTACGTTGCAGTGAAGTGATACGCATGAACGTCGGGGAAAAGCAATTATGTCCGCGCTGCGCAAATCCAGAATGGACGAAGGCAAGCCGGGCTAAACGCGTTGTTTAACAGCGAAAATATCGGATTTATACGGTTAATCCGGAAGATTCTGTTGTGTGACGCATGCCGCATTTTCTCCTCGCATTGTTTTACCCATTGCGGCGCGTGTCACTGAATGATAAAACCGATATTCACATGAATAACGTTTGCCTGATGTCTGTCAGGCAGGAAACAATGCAGCGTGGTGAGGGGAAATGGCTCAGGTCTTTAATTTTAGTTCAGGTCCGGCGATGCTACCGGCGGAAGTACTTAAACTGGCGCAACAGGAACTGCGTGACTGGCACGGTCTTGGTACGTCGGTAATGGAAATTAGCCATCGAGGCAAAGAGTTTATCCAGGTCGCTGAAGAGGCGGAGCAGGATTTTCGCGATCTCCTTAATATCCCCTCCAACTATAAAGTTTTATTTTGTCACGGCGGCGGTCGCGGGCAGTTTGCTGGCGTGCCGCTCAATCTGCTGGGCGATAAAACCACGGCGGATTATGTCGATGCCGGTTACTGGGCGGCGAGCGCCATCAAAGAAGCCAAAAAATACTGTGCGCCGCAGATTATCGACGCCAAAATCACCGTTGACGGCAAACGTGCCGTAAAACCGATGCGCGAGTGGCAGCTTTCCGATAACGCCGCTTATTTACACTATTGCCCGAATGAGACCATTGACGGCATCGCCATCGATGAAACGCCGGATTTTGGCCCGGAAGTGGTCGTCACGGCGGACTTTTCTTCTACCATCCTGTCTGCGCCGCTGGACGTCTCTCGCTATGGCGTAATTTATGCTGGCGCGCAGAAGAATATCGGTCCGGCAGGACTGACGCTGGTTATCGTCCGGGAGGATCTGTTAGGCAAGGCGCATGAGAGCTGCCCGTCCATCCTCGACTACACCGTCCTGAATGATAACGACTCGATGTTTAATACGCCGCCGACTTTCGCCTGGTATCTTTCCGGCCTGGTGTTCAAATGGTTGAAAGCGCAGGGCGGCGTGGCGGCGATGCACAAAATCAATCAGCAAAAAGCGGAGTTGCTGTACGGTGTGATTGATAACAGCGATTTCTACCGTAACGATGTCGCACAGGCCAACCGTTCGCGGATGAACGTTCCGTTCCAGTTAGCGGACAATGCGCTGGACAAGGTCTTTCTGGAAGAGTCTTTCGCCGCCGGTCTGCACGCCTTAAAAGGGCACCGTGTTGTTGGCGGTATGCGCGCCTCTATCTATAACGCCATGCCGATTGAAGGGGTGAAAGCGCTGACCGATTTCATGATCGATTTTGAGCGTCGCCACGGCTAATACGTTTCTTTTTTCATCCCCACGGCCAGTCTGTGGGGTTTTTATTTCTGTTTTTTGAGAGTTGAGTTTCATGGAATCCCTGACGTTACAACCCATCGCACGGGTCGATGGCGCCATTAATTTACCTGGCTCCAAAAGTGTTTCAAACCGTGCTTTGCTCCTGGCGGCTTTAGCTTGTGGTAAAACCGTTCTGACGAATCTGCTGGATAGCGATGACGTCCGCCATATGCTCAATGCTCTGAGCGCGTTGGGGATCAATTACACCCTTTCTGCCGATCGCACCTGCTGTGATATCACGGGTAATGGCGGCGCATTACGTGCGCCAGGCGCTCTGGAACTGTTTCTCGGTAATGCCGGAACCGCGATGCGTCCGTTAGCGGCAGCGCTATGTCTGGGGCAAAATGAGATAGTGTTAACCGGCGAACCGCGTATGAAAGAGCGTCCGATAGGCCATCTGGTCGATTCGCTGCGTCAGGGCGGGGCGAATATTGATTACCTGGAGCAGGAAAACTATCCGCCCCTGCGTCTGCGCGGCGGTTTTACCGGCGGCGACATTGAGGTTGATGGTAGCGTTTCCAGCCAGTTCCTGACCGCTCTGCTGATGACGGCGCCGCTGGCGCCTGAAGACACAATTATTCGCGTTAAAGGCGAACTGGTATCAAAACCTTACATCGATATCACGCTAAATTTAATGAAAACCTTTGGCGTGGAGATAACGAACCATCACTACCAACAATTTGTCGTGAAGGGCGGTCAACAGTATCACTCTCCGGGTCGCTATCTGGTCGAGGGCGATGCCTCGTCAGCGTCCTATTTTCTCGCCGCCGGGGCGATAAAAGGCGGCACGGTAAAAGTGACCGGAATTGGCCGCAAAAGTATGCAGGGCGATATTCGTTTTGCCGATGTGCTGGAGAAAATGGGCGCGACCATTACCTGGGGCGATGATTTTATTGCCTGCACGCGCGGCGAATTGCACGCCATAGATATGGATATGAACCATATTCCGGATGCGGCGATGACAATTGCCACTACGGCGCTGTTTGCGAAAGGAACCACGACGTTGCGCAATATTTATAACTGGCGAGTGAAAGAAACCGATCGCCTGTTCGCGATGGCGACCGAGCTACGTAAAGTGGGCGCTGAAGTCGAAGAAGGGCACGACTATATTCGTATCACGCCGCCGGCGAAGCTCCAACACGCGGATATTGGCACGTACAACGACCACCGTATGGCGATGTGTTTCTCACTGGTCGCACTGTCCGATACGCCAGTCACGATCCTGGACCCTAAATGTACCGCAAAAACGTTCCCTGATTATTTCGAACAACTGGCGCGAATGAGTACGCCTGCCTAAGTCTTCTGTTGCGCCAGTCGACGGGCTGGCGCGCCGAGTCCGTATTCGCACTATTTTTATAATTATGACTAATGCTAATTTGTTGATGATTTAACACATTGATTTATGTGTTTTTTATAATAGTTATCAACGGAAGATTAGTATGAAAAATAAATCATTATTACTGGCGGTGGCGATTTCCGCTACGCTACTGGCAGGATGTAAAAATGGCGTGAATGGCAATTTAATCGCCAGCTCCGGCATGTCAGCCTACAAAGCCGCCACACTGTCCGATGCGGATGTTAAGGCATTATCTAATAATGCCTGTAAACAAATGCACAGCGAGAATCAACTGGCAGGTTCGAAAAGCAAATACACCAAACGTCTGAGCAAAATCGCTAAAGCGCTGGGTAACAACATTGACGGTACGCCGGTTAGCTATAAAGTCTATATGACCAGCGATATCAACGCATGGGCGATGGCGAACGGTTGCGTTCGCGTATACTCCGGCCTGATGGATCTGATGACCGATAATGAAATTGAAGGCGTACTGGGCCATGAACTGGGCCATGTCTCTTTAGGGCACTCCCGCAAGGCAATGCAGACCGCCTATGCTACGCTGGCGGCTCGCGATGCGATTTCCGCCACCAGCGGCGTCGCAGCGCAGCTTTCCCAGTCTCAATTGGGCGATCTGGCGGAAGGCGTCATCAATTCGGCGTTTTCTCGCAGTCAGGAGTCGGATGCGGATGACTTCTCTTACGATCTGCTGAAAAAACGCGGGATTAACACCCAGGGCTTAGTCACGGCATTCGATAAATTCGCCACAATGGACGCAGGTCATGCAAAATCATTGATGGACTCCCACCCGGCCTCAGCCGATCGCGCGCAGCATATGCGCGACAGAATTGCCGAAGATAAAAAGTAAATCATTGTCATCTTTCGGGCTGGTTTCTCGCCGGCCCGCTATAATTGCGCAATTATTCCGCATCTGATTACAGACAAAACTGGTTTTTGCACGCAACGTTAACGGTCGCGAGCGTTGGCGCGTATAATGCGCGGCGTTTACGTTAACGGTACGCCTGTTTAAGGAGATAAAGATGACGGCAATTGCCCCGGTAATAACCATTGATGGCCCAAGCGGTGCAGGTAAAGGCACCTTGTGCAAAGCAATGGCGGAAGCATTGCAATGGCATCTGCTGGATTCCGGCGCGATATACCGCGTACTGGCGCTGGCGGCATTGCATCACCATGTCGATCTCGCCTCTGAAGATGCGCTGGTGCCGCTGGCGTCCCATCTGGACGTGCGTTTCGTCTCAACGGACGGCAACCTGGAAGTTATCCTGGAAGGCGAGGACGTTAGCGGCGAAATTCGTACGCAGGAAGTCGCGAACGCGGCATCCCAGGTGGCGGCATTCCCACGCGTGCGTGAAGCGCTTCTTCGCCGCCAACGCGCATTCCGCGAAGCGCCTGGTTTAATCGCCGATGGACGCGATATGGGGACCGTGGTCTTCCCGGATGCGCCGGTAAAAATTTTCCTTGACGCCTCCTCGGAGGAACGTGCGCATCGACGTATGCTACAGTTGCAGGAGAATGGCTTTAGTGTTAACTTTGAACGCCTTTTGGCCGAGATCAAGGAACGCGACGATCGCGATCGTAATCGCGCTGTAGCGCCGTTAGTTCCTGCTGCTGATGCATTAGTTTTGGATTCTACCCGATTAAGCATTGAGCAAGTGATTGAAAAAGCGTTACAATATGCGCGCCAAAAATTGGCTCTCGCTTAAATGCGACCGAATTTGTAGTACCCCCGTTGCAAAGGATTGACAGCGGGTATGTTAAACAACCCCATCCGGCACGGAGCCAGGTGGACGTTAAATATGAAACCTGAAGATTAAACATGACTGAATCTTTTGCTCAACTCTTTGAAGAATCCTTAAAAGAAATCGAAACCCGCCCGGGTTCCATCGTTCGTGGTGTTGTTGTTGCTATCGACAAAGACGTAGTACTGGTTGACGCCGGTCTGAAATCTGAGTCTGCCATTCCGGCTGAGCAGTTCAAAAACGCCCAGGGCGAACTGGAAATCCAGGTTGGTGACGAAGTTGACGTTGCTCTGGATGCAGTAGAAGACGGCTTCGGTGAAACTCTGCTCTCTCGTGAGAAAGCTAAACGTCACGAAGCATGGATCACGCTGGAAAAAGCTTACGAAGATGCTGAAACTGTTACCGGTGTTATCAACGGCAAAGTTAAGGGTGGCTTCACTGTTGAGCTGAACGGTATTCGCGCGTTCCTGCCGGGTTCTCTGGTAGACGTTCGTCCGGTGCGTGACACTCTGCACCTGGAAGGCAAAGAGCTTGAATTCAAAGTAATCAAGCTGGACCAGAAACGTAACAACGTTGTGGTTTCTCGTCGTGCCGTTATCGAATCCGAAAACAGCGCAGAACGCGATCAGCTGCTGGAAAACCTGCAGGAAGGCATGGAAGTTAAAGGTATCGTTAAGAACCTCACTGACTACGGTGCATTCGTTGATCTGGGCGGCGTTGACGGCCTGCTGCACATCACTGATATGGCCTGGAAACGCGTTAAGCATCCGAGCGAAATCGTGAACGTTGGCGACGAAATCAACGTGAAAGTGCTGAAATTCGACCGCGAGCGTACCCGTGTATCTCTGGGCCTGAAACAGCTGGGCGAAGATCCGTGGGTTGCTATCGCTAAACGTTATCCGGAAGGTACCAAACTGACCGGTCGCGTGACCAACCTGACCGACTACGGCTGCTTCGTTGAAATCGAAGAAGGCGTTGAAGGCCTGGTTCACGTTTCCGAAATGGACTGGACCAACAAAAACATCCACCCGTCCAAAGTGGTTAACGTTGGCGACGTAGTGGAAGTGATGGTTCTGGATATCGACGAAGAACGTCGTCGTATCTCCTTAGGGTTGAAGCAGTGCAAATCTAACCCGTGGCAGCAGTTCGCAGAAACCCACAACAAGGGCGACCGCGTTGAAGGTAAAATCAAGTCTATCACTGACTTCGGTATCTTCATCGGCCTGGACGGCGGCATCGACGGCCTGGTTCACCTGTCTGACATCTCCTGGAACGTTGCAGGCGAAGAAGCAGTTCGTGAATACAAAAAAGGCGACGAAATCGCTGCAGTTGTTCTGCAGGTTGACGCAGAACGTGAACGTATCTCCCTGGGCGTTAAACAGCTCGCCGAAGATCCGTTCAACAACTGGGTTGCTCTGAACAAGAAAGGCGCTATCGTAACCGGTAAAGTCACTGCAGTTGACGCGAAAGGCGCAACCGTAGAACTGGCTGACGGCGTTGAAGGTTACCTGCGTGCTTCTGAAGCATCCCGTGACCGCGTTGAAGATGCGACTCTGGTTCTGAGCGTTGGCGACGACGTTGAAGCTAAATTCACAGGCGTTGATCGTAAAAACCGCGCAATCAGCCTGTCTGTTCGTGCGAAAGACGAAGCTGACGAGAAAGATGCCATCGCAACTGTTAACAAACAGGAAGATGCAAACTTCTCTAACAACGCAATGGCTGAAGCATTCAAAGCAGCTAAAGGCGAGTAATCCTCTGAAACTTCGGGTCTTTTAGTCCGAAGTATAACGAGATTACTTGACAGATTGCAGGTTTCGGCCTGTAATCAAGCACTAAGGGCGGCTACGGCCGCCCTTAATCAATCTCACGGCTGCAGCCAATTTGCCTTTAAGGAACCGGAGGAATTATGACCAAGTCAGAATTGATTGAAAGACTTGCAACCCAGCAATCTCACATTCCCGCTAAGGCGGTTGAAGACGCGGTAAAAGAGATGCTGGAGCATATGGCCTCGACTCTTGCGCAGGGCGAGCGTATTGAAATCCGCGGTTTCGGCAGTTTTTCTTTGCATTACCGCGCGCCTCGTACCGGACGTAACCCCAAGACCGGCGATAAAGTGGAACTGGAAGGAAAATACGTTCCTCACTTTAAACCGGGTAAAGAACTGCGCGATCGCGCCAATATTTACGGTTAAGTTTTAACGCAAAACTTGAACCCGAAAAAAGCACCGTCAGGGTGCTTTTTTCATTTATACGCCGTCAGGCGCAAACGCTATTCGACCGAAAACTGGAAAACGTTTCGCATTTTTTGCTGCGTCTTACATTTATCAGTTAAAAAACCTGGAATCCGCGCCGTATAGCACAAAATCCCCTCCAGACAATGGCGTCCTGAACCTGCACACTTTCCCGCACAGGGAGGTGTCTATGAAGATAACGACAGTCAGCGTATGCGTAGTATGCGGCATACTTCCGCTCATGATATTGCCAGTATTACCTGATACGTGGATTCTCGCGGTGCTGTTTTGTCTGGCATGTTTGCTTTGCCTCATACCCTATCACTATGCGCGCTACGCGGCATTAACCTTGCTCTTTTTCATGTGGGGGATATTTGCCGCCAGGCAGGCCATTTGGGCGGGAAACGTCCTGCCCGCCGCGACGCAGGAGGCGACAGTCGTCATTACTGCCACCGATCATATGACCACTCATTATGGGCGAATCACCCATTTGCGTGGAAAGCCGCTCTTTCCTGCTGTAGGGATTGTCCTGCATGGCCAGTACTTACCCACGGAAGTGTGTGCCGGGCAACAGTGGGCGATGACGCTGAAGGTCAGAGCGGTACACGGACAGCTTAACGAAGGCGGTTTTGATAGCCAACGTTACGCGCTGGCGCAGCACCAACCGTTGACCGGGCGTTTTCTACAGGCTAAAGCGATTAACCCTGAGTGTAGCTTGCGTGGGCGCTATCTTGCTTCGCTTCGCGCTACGCTTGCGCCTTATCCGTGGCAGCAGGTTATTCTGGCGTTGGGAATGGGGGAGCGGGGAGCGGTGTCGCAGGAGGTGAAGGCCGTTATGCGCGATACGGGGACTGCCCATTTGATGGCGATTTCCGGCCTGCATATCGCTTTTGCTGCGTTATTGGCTGCCGGATTAATCCGTGGCGGACAATTCTTTTTGCCGGTCAGATGGATTCGTTGGCAGACGCCATTGCTGGGCGGCATTCTTTGCGCGATATGTTATGCCTGGCTTACCGGCTTACAACCGCCTGCGCTGCGCACGGTGGCGGCACTGAGCGTCTGGGGAGGATTAAAATTAAGCGGACGACAGTGGAGCGGCTGGCAAGTCTGGTGCTGCTGTCTGGCCGCGATTATTTTCGCCGATCCTGTGGCGGTTATATCACAAAGTCTTTGGCTGTCAGCATTTGCGGTTGCCGGCCTGTTATTCTGGTATCAGTGGTTTCCTGCGCCAAACGGAAATTTTCCACGAGGCTTACGCTGGTTGCTTAACCTGCTTCACCTACAGGCAGGCATTACACTTCTGCTTTTGCCTCTCCAGGTGGCGCTTTTTCATGGCATAAGCGTTACCGCAATGCTGGCGAATCTTTTTGCCGTACCCTGGGTCACATTTGTGACGGTTCCGCTCATCCTGGCGGGAATGATTCTGCATTTAACCGGGCCGTTTTTTCTTGAAGAGTGGGTATGGTACCTGACCGATCGCGCGTTAGCCGCGCTATTTTACCTGTTGAATACTTTACCGCAGGGCTGGGTGAATATTGATAACCGTTGGCAGTGGCTGACGTTTTTGCCCTGGCTAATGCTTATCGCGTGGCGATTAAACGTCTGGCGTACCTGGCCGGCGGTCTGTTTATGCGGGTTATTGTTGATGAGCTGGCCACTCTGGCGGCCGATAAACGCCAGTGGATGGCAGGTGCATATGCTGGATGTTGGTCAGGGGCTGGCGATAGCGATCGTCAGGGGCGATAAAGTAATACTCTACGATACCGGTCGGGCATGGCCGGAGGGCGACAGCGGGCAACAGGTTATTATTCCCTGGTTGCGCTGGCATAATCTGACGCCGGAGGGCGTTATTTTGAGTCATGAGCATCTGGATCATCGGGGCGGGCTGCGTTCGCTACAGCAGGTCTGGCCGTCAATGTGGATTCGCAGCCCGTTAGGCTGGCAGGGACATTTGCCCTGTTTTCGCGGCGAGCAGTGGCAATGGCAGGGGCTAACGTTTCAGGCGCACTGGCCGTTACGCGAAAGTGCCGATCGAGGAAATAACCGCTCCTGTGTGGTCAAAGTAGATGATGGCGTACATAGCATCCTGCTCACGGGCGATATCGAAGCGGGCGCTGAACAAAAAATGCTAAGTCGTTACTGGCGACATCTTACGGCGACGTTTATCCAGGTGCCGCATCATGGTAGTAATACGTCGTCGTCGTTACCATTTATTCAGCGCGTACATGGTGAAGCGGCGCTGGCGTCCGCATCGCGCTATAACGCATGGCGGCTGCCGTCCCGCAAGGTAAAACAGCGCTACCGACAGCAGGCGTATCAGTGGTTTGATACACCCCACCAGGGGCAAATTTCGCTGCTGTTTTCTCCGCAGGGCTGGCGCATACAAGGCTTACGGGATCAAATTTTACCTCGCTGGTATCATCAGTGGTTTGGCGTGTCCGAGGATAACGGGTAGAATATGCGGCTATTTCAACAAATGCTGGTTTTTTGAATGCATAACGATAAAGATCTCTCTACGTGGCAGACCTTCCGCCGACTGTGGCCAACCATAGCGCCTTTTAAAGCAGGTCTGATCGTGGCGGGCATAGCGTTAATTCTCAACGCAGCCAGCGATACCTTCATGCTATCGCTCCTCAAGCCATTACTGGATGATGGTTTCGGTAAAACGGATCGCTCAGTGTTGCTGTGGATGCCGCTGGTGGTTATTGGGCTGATGATATTACGAGGCATCACTAGCTATATCTCCAGCTACTGTATTTCATGGGTGTCAGGCAAGGTGGTAATGACCATGCGCCGTCGCCTGTTTGGCCATATGATGGGAATGCCCGTCGCCTTCTTTGATAAACAGTCTACCGGTACGCTGCTGTCGCGTATTACTTACGATTCAGAACAGGTTGCCTCTTCTTCATCTGGCGCGCTGATTACCGTGGTGCGTGAAGGGGCATCGATCATCGGATTGTTTATCATGATGTTCTATTACAGCTGGCAGCTGTCAATCATCCTGGTTGTTTTAGCGCCGATTGTGTCGATTGCGATTCGCGTTGTCTCAAAGCGGTTCCGCAGCATCAGTAAAAATATGCAGAACACGATGGGACAAGTGACTACCAGCGCTGAACAAATGCTGAAAGGACACAAAGAGGTACTGATTTTTGGCGGTCAGGAAGTCGAAACTAAACGCTTTGATAAAGTCAGCAATAAGATGCGACTGCAAGGCATGAAAATGGTCTCTGCCTCGTCAATTTCCGATCCTATCATTCAGCTCATTGCCTCGCTGGCGCTGGCGTTTGTCCTCTATGCTGCGAGCTTCCCAAGCGTAATGGATAGCCTGACGGCAGGGACCATCACCGTGGTGTTCTCCTCCATGATCGCGCTGATGCGTCCATTAAAATCGCTGACAAACGTTAACGCGCAGTTCCAGCGTGGGATGGCGGCTTGTCAGACGTTGTTTGCGATTCTGGACAGCGAACAGGAGAAAGATGAAGGTAAACGTGTCATTGACCGCGCGACCGGCGATCTCGAATTCCGCAATGTGACGTTTACTTACCCGGGCCGTGAAGTGCCGGCATTGCGTAACATCAATTTGAAAATTCCTGCCGGGAAAACCGTGGCGCTGGTGGGGCGTTCCGGATCGGGTAAATCAACTATCGCCAGTCTGATCACCCGTTTCTACGATATTGATGAAGGACACATCCTGATGGATGGTCACGATCTACGCGAATACACTCTGGCCTCTCTACGTAATCAGGTGGCGCTCGTTTCGCAAAACGTGCATCTGTTTAACGACACGGTCGCCAATAACATTGCTTATGCCCGGACGGAAGAATATAGCCGCGAGCAGATTGAAGAGGCGGCGCGCATGGCCTATGCCATGGACTTTATCAACAAGATGGATAATGGCCTGGATACCATCATCGGCGAAAACGGCGTACTGCTTTCCGGCGGTCAACGCCAGCGTATCGCAATTGCCCGCGCCTTACTGCGCGACAGCCCGATTCTGATCCTTGATGAAGCTACGTCCGCGCTGGATACCGAATCTGAACGTGCGATTCAGGCAGCGTTGGATGAGCTGCAGAAAAACCGTACCTCTCTGGTGATTGCGCACCGTCTCTCCACCATCGAACAGGCGGATGAGATCGTTGTAGTCGAAGACGGTATTATCGTTGAGCGCGGCACTCATAGCGAGCTGCTGGCGCAACACGGCGTTTACGCCCAGCTACATAAGATGCAATTTGGCCAATGATTGCGCGTATCTGGTCGGGTGAATCCCCGCTATGGCGGTTACTGCTGCCGCTCTCCTGGCTGTATGGCCTGGTGAGCGGGGCGATTCGTCTGAGCTATAAGCTTGGTTTGAAACGCGCCTGGCGAGCGCCGGTACCGGTGGTTGTGGTAGGGAATCTTACGGCTGGCGGTAACGGTAAAACCCCCGTAGTCATTTGGCTGGTGGAAAAGCTGCAACAGCGTGGCGTGCGCGTGGGGGTCGTTTCCCGCGGCTACGGCGGGAAAGCTGCCGCTTATCCGCTACTTCTGACGCCGGAGACGACAACCGCAGAAGCGGGAGATGAACCGGTATTGATTTATCAACGGACCGGCGCGCCTGTCGCGGTAGCGCCTGAACGCGCCGCGGCGGTGAAAGCGATTCTGGCGGCGCATAATGTGCAGATTATTATCACCGACGATGGGTTGCAGCATTACCGACTCGCGCGAGATATTGAAATTGTGGTGATTGACGGGGTGCGCCGTTTTGGCAACGGCTGGTGGCTTCCTGCCGGTCCTATGCGCGAGCGCGCCAGTCGCCTGAAAACCGTAGACGCCGCTATCGTGAATGGCGGCGTCGCCCGGGCGGGCGAAATCCCCATGCAGCTAGCGCCTGGACTGGCGGTGAACTTACGTACGGGAGCGCGTTGCGATGTGGCGCAACTGAGCAATATTGTGGCGATGGCGGGCATCGGTCATCCGCCGCGCTTTTTCGCCACGCTGGAAGCCTGTGGCGCGCATCCGCAAAAGTGCGTCCCGCTGGCCGATCATCAAACGCTCGCCCCTGCTGACGTTCAGGCGTTGGTCGGTGAAGGGCAGACCCTGGTAATGACGGAAAAAGACGCGGTGAAATGCCGTGCTTTTGCCGAAGATAACTGGTGGTTCTTACCGGTTGATGCGCGTTTGTCCGGTGAGCAGCCTGATAAGTTGCTTCAACATATCACCTCGCTGGTTCGCTAGCGTCCCCCAATGCAGCGGCAGTGATGAATTTATGGAGTCATGAATGTCATTGCCGTACCTTTCTCTTTCCCAGGCCCGTTGTCTTCACCTTGCTGCGCAGGGGCTATTGAAAAAGCCGCGCCGTAACGCGCTGCCTGGCGATGTTCTTGCCGCCATCTCACGCATGGCGTTGCTGCAAATTGATACCATCAATGTTGTCGCACGTAGCCCCTATCTGGTGCTGTTTAGCCGTCTCGGTTCGTACCCGCAGGCCTGGCTGGATGAGGCGCTGCGACGCGGCGAGTTAATGGAATACTGGGCGCATGAGGCCTGTTTCTTGCCACGCCGCGACTTTAAACTTATCCGCCATCGTATGCTGTCGCCGGAAAAGATGGGCTGGAAATATCGCGCGGCATGGATGCATGAGCACGCGGAAGAAATAGAACAGCTAGTGCGGCATATTCAGGAGCACGGTCCGGTGCGTTCTGCCGATTTTGAACATGCGCGGAAAGGCGTCAGCGGCTGGTGGGAATGGAAACCACATAAACGCCACCTTGAGGGTTTATTTACCGCCGGAAAAGTCATGGTTGTTGAGCGGCGTAATTTTCAACGTGTATATGATTTAACGCCCCGTGTGATGCCGCACTGGGATGATGAACGCGATGGACTGTCACAGCCGCAGGCGGAAAGTCTGATGCTGGATAATAGCGCGCGCAGTCTGGGGATTTTCCGTGAACAGTGGCTGGCGGATTACTACCGCCTGAAACGTCCTGACCTGAAGGGATGGCGGGAGAGCCGGGCGGAACAGCAGCAGATTATTCCGGTCGAGGTGGAAACGTTGGGGCGGATGTGGCTTCATGCCGATCTTCTTTCGCAGCTGGAACCGGCGCTGAATAACGCCTTAAAGGCGACCCATAGCGCAGTACTGTCGCCTTTCGATCCTGTGGTATGGGATCGCAAGCGGGCAGCGCAGCTTTTCGGATTTAACTATCGGCTGGAATGTTATACGCCTGCGGCGAAGCGCCAGTACGGTTATTTTGTGCTGCCGCTATTATACCAGGGCCGTTTAGTCGGGCGAATGGATGCCAAAATGCATCGTAAAACGGGGGTGCTTGAGGTTATCTCGCTGTATCTGGAGGACGATATTCGTCCTGGCGTTAATCTGCAAAAAGGAATCTGGCAGGCTATTAGCGCGTTTGCTGCCTGGCAACGGGCATCGCGCGTGACGCTGGGACAATGTCCGCCAGGCCTGTTTAGCGCCATGCGTCATGGCTGGGAAATAGACCCTGCACCCTAACCGATTATGTTAATATTGAAGGATTCACAATCCGGTCCATCTGGAGGAACTATGGATCATCGTCTGCTTGAAATCATCGCCTGCCCGGTATGTAACGGCAAACTCTGGTATAACCAGGAACAGCAAGAATTAATTTGCAAACTGGACAATCTCGCTTTCCCGTTACGCGACGGCATTCCTGTATTGCTGGAAAATGAAGCTCGCGCCCTGACATCTGATGAGAGTAAATCATGAGTTTCGTCGTCATCATTCCGGCCCGTTTTTCATCTACCCGACTGCCAGGCAAACCATTAGTGGATATTAATGGTAAGCCCATGATTGTTCATGTCCTGGAGCGGGCGCGCGAATCTGGCGCGGAACGCATTATTGTCGCGACCGATCATGAAGACGTGGCTCGTGCGGTAGAAGCGGCTGGCGGCGAAGTGTGCATGACGCGCGCCGATCACCAGTCCGGCACCGAACGGTTGGCGGAAGTGGTAGAGAAGTGCGGATTCAGCGACGATACCGTTATTGTGAACGTTCAGGGCGATGAGCCGATGATCCCGGCGGTTATTATTCGCCAGGTCGCGGAAAATCTGGCGCAGCGCCAGGTTGGCATGGCGACGCTGGCGGTGCCGATTCACAGCGCCGAAGAAGCGTTTAACCCGAATGCGGTAAAAGTCGTGCTGGATGCTGAAGGCTATGCGCTTTACTTTTCCCGGGCGACGATTCCCTGGGATCGCGATCGCTTTGCAAAAAGTCTGGAAACGGTAGGGGATACTTGCCTTCGTCACCTGGGCATTTATGGCTATCGCGCGGGGTTTATCCGCCGTTACGTGAGCTGGCAACCCAGCCCGCTTGAACATATTGAAATGCTGGAGCAACTCCGTGTGCTGTGGTACGGCGAAAAAATTCATGTCGCCGTCGCCAAAGCGGTGCCCGGTACGGGCGTAGACACCGCCGACGACCTGGAGCGCGTACGCGCTGAAATGCGTTAACATGATCCTGTTCATGATCGTCTTAGACGGTCATGAACAGCGCGGTATGGTAGCGCAAAGATGAATACTCACGTCTGCTCACTAGTGGCAGCTTTCTCGTACCGTTACGATTTTCCTCATTTTTCTTTTCTTCCCTTGATCTGATACGGGTGACATCTGTCCATACGACGCTCATTATTAAAGCAGTAGCACTAATGGGGGTAATCTGGAATGGAACAGTTGCGGGCCGAACTCAGTCATTTGTTGGGTGAAAAACTTAGCCGTATAGAGTGCGTGAATGAGAAAGCGGATTCCGCATTGTGGTCATTATATGACAGCCAGGGCATTCCGATGCCGCTGATGGCGCGAAGTTTTACCACTCCCGGCGTTGCGCAGCAACTGGCCTGGAAAACCTCAATGCTGGCGCGTAGCGGTACGGTGAGGATGCCGGTAATCTATGGCGTATTGACGCATGAAGAGCATCCTGGTCCGGATGTGCTGCTACTGGAACGACTGCGCGGTGTGCCGGTCGAGGCGCCGGCGCGCACTCCGGAACGCTGGGAACAGCTAAAAGAGCAGATTGTCGAAGGGCTGTTAGCCTGGCATCGGCAGGATAGCCGCGGTTGCGTTGGCGCCGTAGACCATACTCAGGAGAATATCTGGCCTTCCTGGTATCGTCAGCGGGTGGAGGTGCTGTGGACGACGCTAAATCAGTTCAGCAATACCGGTCTGACGATGCAGGACAGACGCATTCTGTTTCGTACCAGAGAATGTCTTCCTTCGTTATTTGAAGGGTTTAACGACAACTGCGTACTGGTGCATGGCAACTTCTGCCTGCGCAGTATGCTTAAAGACGCCCGTAGCGATCAGCTTCTGGCGATGGTCGGCCCCGGGCTGATGCTGTGGGCGCCGAGAGAGTTCGAACTGTTTCGCCTGATGGATAATCCATTGGCGGAGGGATTGCTTTGGCATTATCTGCAACGCGCGCCAGTGGCGGAGTCCTTCATCTGGCGGCGTTGGCTCTATGTGCTGTGGGACGAGGTTGCGCAATTGGTCAATACCGGACGTTTTAACCGTACCAATTTTGATCTGGCGGCGAAATCATTACTCCCCTGGCTTGCCTGATATGCCTTTCAGCCATTGCCAAAGTCGCCCTAATGTTTCATACCCAGCGCGATCGCTGTGCATCAGCCAGACCGGGGACGGAATTGCCCGCTCCCAGGGATTGAGCGGCGAATCGATCGCTAACTGATTCGCCGGCGCGGGAAGCGGATTCAGCCCGGCATGCTGAAAGAAAATCATCGCACGCGGCAAATGCGAGGCGGAGGTTACCAACAGGAAAGGGGCGTCGCCGATGGCCTGCTTAACGGCGGCGGCTTCTTCTTCCGTATCTTTTGGCTTATCCAGCGTAATAATATCGCTACGCGGTACGCCCAGCGACTGCGCCACCCGCGCACCGACTTCCGCCGTGCTTACCGTATTGGTTTTTGCTACGCCGCCGGTAAAAATCAGCCTGGCTCCCGGATTCGCGCGCCACAGCCGAATGCCTTCCGCCAGCCGCGGTAAGCTGTTGTTAATTAAATTAGAGCTCGGCGCCCACTGCGGGTTCCAGGTATAGCCGCCGCCGAGAACCACAATATATTCCACCTTTTGCGGACCCTGCCAGGTAGGGTAGCGGTTTTCTATCGGACGCAGCAAATGGTCAGAGACGGGTTGCAGGCTTAATAGCAATAGCGCCAGCCAACCTACGCTGATAAATACTTTTCCGGTTTTCTGAAAGCGGCTAAACCAGAGCAGCGCCAGGCCGACGCCAATCATCAGCAACATCAGCGGAAGCGGCAATAACATACCGCCAATCACTTTCTTTAGCGTAAAAAGCATCCTTTTTGGTTCCTTTTTTAACCATATAGCGGAGGATTAACGCTGATATTACACCAGACAGGTTCATTCTCGCCGCGGCTGTGACAAAATAGCGGTTTTATCAGATAACGCCTGAGCCAGCCTGTGGAGAGTCCGATGCAGGATCGCAATTTTGATGACATTGCTGAAAAGTTTTCCCGTAACATTTACGGCACGACCAAAGGACAACTGCGGCAAGCCATTCTGTGGCAAGACCTGGATCGCGTGCTGGAGGAGATTGGCGGGCGAAAACTGCGGGTACTGGATGCCGGCGGCGGCGAAGGGCAAACGGCGATTAAGATGGCGGAACGCGGCCATCAGGTGACGTTATGCGATCTGTCTGGCGAAATGATCGCCCGCGCGCGGCAGGCGGCCGAGGCAAAAGGTGTGAGCAAAGACATGCATTTTATACAATGCCCGGCTCAGGACGTCGCTTCGCATTTGGAAAGCCCGGTTGATCTGATATTGTTTCATGCTGTGCTGGAGTGGGTAGCCGATCCTGTCGGCGTATTAGAAACGCTCTGGTCAGTATTGCGCCCTGGCGGCGCGCTGTCGTTGATGTTCTATAACGCTAACGGTTTGCTGATGCACAATATGGTGGCGGGTAATTTTGACTACGTGCAGGCGGGGATGCCTAAACGCAAGAAGCGCACGCTGTCGCCTGACTACCCGCGCGACCCCGCGCAGGTGTACCAGTGGCTGGAGGCGATTGGCTGGCAGATTACCGGTAAAACCGGCGTGCGTGTGTTTCATGATTATCTGCGTGAAAAACACCAGCAGCGTGACTGTTATGAGACCCTGGTCGAACTGGAAACGCGTTATTGCCGCCAGGAGCCGTATATTAGCCTTGGGCGCTACATTCATGTCACCGCGATTAAAAGCCCGGCGCTAGCCGCAGATGCAAGGATAACCTATGAGTGAATTTTCCCAGACAGTCCCCGAACTGGTTGCCTGGGCCAGAAAAAACGACTTTTCCATCTCGCTGCCGGTAGACAGACTTTCCTTTCTGCTGGCGGTCGCCACGTTGAACGGCGAACGCCTTGACGGCGAGATGAGTGAAGGCGAGCTGGTGGATGCATTCCGCCATGTGAGTGATGCGTTTGAGCAAACCAGCGAAACCATCGGCGTGCGCGCTAATAACGCGATTAACGATATGGTGCGTCAACGTCTGCTGAACCGCTTTACCAGCGAGCAGGCGGAAGGCAATGCGATTTACCGATTAACCCCGCTCGGGATTGGCATCACCGATTACTACATTCGTCAACGTGAATTCTCTACGCTGCGTCTTTCTATGCAGTTGTCGATTGTGGCCGGCGAATTGAAGCGCGCGGCGGATGCGGCAGCGGAGGGTGGCGATGAGTTCCACTGGCATCGCAATGTTTACGCGCCATTGAAATATTCGGTGGCGGAGATTTTCGACAGTATCGATCTCACCCAGCGCATCATGGATGAACAGCAGCAGCAGGTGAAAGACGATATCGCACAACTGCTGAATAAAGACTGGCGGGCGGCGATTTCCAGCTGTGAACTGCTGCTTTCCGAAACGTCCGGTACGCTGCGCGAGTTGCAGGATACGCTGGAGGCGGCGGGCGATAAGCTACAGGCTAACCTGCTGCGCATTCAGGATGCCACGATGACGCACGACGATCTGCATTTTGTCGACAGGCTGGTGTTTGACTTACAAAGTAAACTCGACCGCATTATCAGTTGGGGTCAGCAGTCTATTGATTTATGGATCGGTTACGATCGTCACGTGCATAAATTTATCCGTACCGCGATCGATATGGATAAAAACCGTGTCTTCGCCCAGCGGTTGCGCCAGTCCGTACAGACTTATTTTGACGATCCGTGGGCGCTAACCTACGCGAATGCCGATCGTCTGCTGGATATGCGCGATGAAGAGATGGCGTTGCGTGACGATGAAGTCACCGGGGAGTTGCCGCCGGATCTGGAATATGAAGAGTTTAACGAGATCCGTGAGCAGTTAGCGGCCATCATTGAAGAACAGCTGGCTATCTACAAAACCAGACAAACGCCACTGGATCTTGGGCTGGTGGTGCGCGAGTATCTGGCGCAATACCCGCGCGCGCGTCATTTCGACGTGGCGCGTATTGTTATCGATCAAGCGGTACGTCTTGGCGTAGCGCAAGCAGATTTCACCGGACTGCCAGCCAAATGGCAGCCGATTAATGATTACGGAGCCAAGGTACAGGCGCATGTCATTGACAAATATTGAACAAGTGATGCCGGTTAAGCTGGCGCAGGCGCTGGCGAATCCGTTATTTCCGGCGCTGGATAGCGCATTACGTTCGGGCCGCCACATCGGGCTGGACGAACTGGATAATCATGCCTTTCTGATGGATTTTCAGGAATACCTGGAAGAGTTTTACGCGCGTTATAACGTGGAACTGATTCGCGCGCCGGAGGGGTTCTTCTACCTGCGTCCGCGTTCTACCACGCTTATCCCGCGCTCGGTGTTATCCGAACTGGATATGATGGTCGGTAAAATTCTCTGCTACCTCTATCTTAGCCCGGAGCGTCTGGCCAACGAAGGGATCTTTACTCAGCAGGAGTTGTACGACGAGCTGCTTACCCTTGCGGACGAAGCCAAACTGCTAAAGCTGGTGAATAACCGCTCGACGGGATCTGACGTTGATCGTCAGAAACTGCAGGAAAAGGTGCGTTCTTCTTTAAACCGCCTGCGTCGTTTAGGCATGGTATGGTTTATGGGCCACGACAGCAGCAAATTCCGCATTACCGAATCGGTCTTCCGCTTTGGCGCGGATGTCCGCGCCGGCGACGATCCTCGCGAGGCGCAACGTCGTCTCATCCGCGACGGGGAAGCGATGCCCATTGAAAACCATCTGCAACTTAATGATGAGACCGAAGAGAGTCAGCCGGACAGTGGAGAGGAAGAATAATGATTGAACGCGGTAAATTTCGCTCGCTAACGCTGATTAACTGGAACGGTTTTTTTGCCCGCACTTTTGACCTGGATGAACTGGTCACGACGTTATCCGGGGGCAACGGCGCCGGGAAATCCACGACGATGGCGGCGTTCGTCACGGCGCTGATCCCGGATCTCACATTACTGCACTTTCGTAACACCACGGAAGCCGGCGCCACCAGCGGTTCGCGCGATAAAGGTCTGCACGGTAAGCTGAAGGCGGGCGTCTGTTACTCCATGCTCGACACCATTAATTCCCGCCATCAGCGGGTGGTGGTCGGCGTGCGTCTGCAGCAGGTCGCTGGGCGCGATCGCAAAGTGGACATCAAACCGTTCGCTATCCAGGGGCTGCCGATGTCGGTACAGCCGACACAACTGGTGACGGAGACATTAAACGAACGTCAGGCGCGCGTACTGTCGCTTGCTGAGCTGAAAGACAAGCTTGACGAGATGGAAGGCGTGCAGTTTAAGCAGTTTAACTCCATCACCGATTATCATTCGCTGATGTTTGACTTAGGGATTATCGCCCGTCGTCTGCGCTCCGCTTCCGATCGTAGTAAATTCTATCGTTTGATAGAGGCCTCGCTGTACGGCGGGATCTCCAGCGCCATTACCCGGTCGCTACGCGATTATTTATTGCCGGAAAACAGCGGCGTGCGCAAGGCGTTCCAGGATATGGAAGCGGCGCTGCGCGAGAACCGACTCACGCTGGAAGCGATTCGTGTTACCCAATCCGATCGCGATCTGTTTAAGCATTTGATCAGCGAAGCCACCGATTATGTGGCGGCGGATTATATGCGCCACGCCAATGAGCGTCGGGTTCACCTTGATCAGGCGTTGGCGTTTCGACGCGAACTGTACACATCGCGCAAACAACTGGCGGCGGAGCAGTACAAGCACGTCGATATGGCCCGTGAGTTGGGCGAACATAACGGCGCCGAAGGTTCTCTTGAAGCGGATTACCAGGCGGCGAGCGATCACCTGAATCTGGTACAAACCGCGCTGCGCCAGCAGGAAAAAATTGAACGCTACGAAGCGGATCTTGAAGAGCTGCAGATTCGACTCGAAGAGCAAAACGAAGTGGTGGCGGAAGCCGCCGAAATGCAGGACGAAAATGAAGCGCGTGCCGAAGCCGCCGAGCTGGAAGTCGATGAACTCAAAAGCCAGCTTGCGGATTACCAGCAGGCGCTGGATGTACAGCAAACGCGCGCGATTCAGTATAATCAGGCGATATCAGCGCTTTCCCGCGCTAAAGAACTTTGCCATCTGCCTGATCTAACGCCGGAAAGCGCCGCCGAATGGCTGGATACTTTCCAGGCAAAAGAACAGGAAGCTACGGAAAAACTGCTGTCGTTGGAACAAAAAATGAGCGTGGCGCAAACCGCGCACAGTCAGTTTGAGCAGGCTTATCAGCTGGTAGCGGCGATCAACGGCCCGCTGGCGCGTAGCGAAGCCTGGGACGTGGCGCGCGAGCTGTTACGGGACGGCGTGAACCAGCGTCATCTGGCGGAACAGGTACAGCCGCTGCGGATGCGCCTGAGCGAACTGGAACAGCGGCTGCGCGAGCAGCAAGAGGCGGAACGTCTGCTGGCGGAGTTCTGTAAGCGACAGGGCAAAAATTTTGATATTGACGAACTGGAAGCGCTGCATCAGGAGCTGGAAGCCCGCATCGCGTCCTTGTCTGAGAGCGTGTCGTCAGCCAGCGAACAGCGTATGGCCTTGCGTCAGGAGCAGGAGCAGCTTCAGTCGCGTATTCAACATCTGATGCGGCGCGCGCCCGTCTGGCTGGCGGCGCAAAACAGCCTTAACCAGCTTAGCGAACAGTGCGGCGAGGAGTTTACGTCCAGCCAGGAAGTGACCGAATACCTGCAACAGCTACTGGAGCGTGAGCGCGAAGCCATTGTCGAACGCGACGAAGTGGGCGCGCGTAAAAATGCGGTTGATGAAGAGATCGAACGTTTAAGCCAGCCGGGCGGCGCGGAAGATCAGCGTTTGAATGCGCTGGCGGAGCGTTTTGGCGGGGTACTGCTGTCGGAAATCTACGACGATGTCAGTCTTGAAGATGCGCCGTACTTCTCCGCACTGTATGGCCCGTCGCGCCATGCGATCGTCGTACCGGATTTATCGCAAATAGCCGAACAGCTTGAAGGTCTGACCGACTGCCCGGAAGATCTGTACCTGATCGAAGGCGATCCGCAGTCTTTTGATGACAGCGTATTCAGCGTTGACGAGCTGGAAAAAGCGGTGGTCGTGAAAATTGCCGACCGCCAATGGCGTTATTCGCGTTTCCCGTCGCTGCCTATTTTTGGCCGCGCGGCGCGCGAGAACCGTATTGAAAGTCTCCATGCGGAACGGGAAGTGCTTTCCGAGCGCTTTGCCACGCTCTCGTTTGACGTGCAGAAAACCCAGCGTTTGCACCAGGCGTTCAGCCGTTTTATCGGTAGCCACCTTTCCGTTGCCTTTGAGGACGATCCGGAAGCGGAAATTCGCCGACTGAACGGGCGTCGCGTCGAGCTGGAGCGCGCGCTGGCGACGCATGAAAACGACAACCAGCAGCAGCGCCTTCAGTTTGAGCAGGCGAAAGAGGGCGTTTCCGCGCTTAACCGTTTGCTGCCGCGGCTGAATTTATTGGCCGATGAAACGCTGGCCGATCGGGTCGATGAAATTCAGGAACGGTTGGATGAGGCGCAGGAAGCGGCGCGATTTGTGCAGCAATATGGCAACCAGTTAGCCAAACTGGAGCCGGTGGTTTCCGTTCTGCAAAGCGATCCGGAACAGTTTGAGCAGTTAAAAGAAGACTATGCATGGTCGCAGCAAATGCAGCGCGACGCGCGCCAGCAGGCTTTTGCTCTGGCTGAAGTTGTCGAACGTCGGGCGCATTTCAGCTATTCCGACTCGGCGGAAATGCTGAGCGGCAACAGCGATCTCAACGAAAAGCTGCGCCAGCGGCTGGAGCAGGCGGAAGCCGAGCGTACCCGCGCCCGCGAAGCGCTGCGCAGCCATGCCGCGCAGTTAAGTCAGTACAGCCAGGTCCTGGCCTCGCTAAAAAGCTCTTACGACACGAAAAAAGAGCTGCTTAACGATTTGCAGCGCGAATTACAGGATATTGGCGTTCGCGCCGACAGCGGGGCGGAAGAGCGTGCCCGCCAGCGTCGCGATGAACTGCACGCCCAGTTGAGCAATAACCGTTCGCGTCGCAATCAGCTTGAGAAAGCGCTCACCTTCTGCGAAGCGGAGATGGAGAACCTGACCCGTAAGCTGCGCAAGCTGGAGCGCGATTATCATGAAATGCGCGAGCAGGTTGTGACCGCGAAAGCCGGCTGGTGCGCAGTCATGCGGATGGTGAAAGACAATGGCGTGGAACGCCGTCTGCACCGTCGTGAGCTGGCTTATCTGTCGGCGGATGAACTGCGCTCCATGTCGGATAAGGCGTTGGGCGCGCTGCGCCTGGCCGTCGCGGATAACGAACATCTGCGCGACGTATTGCGTCTGTCGGAAGATCCGAAACGCCCGGAACGTAAAATCCAGTTCTTTGTGGCCGTTTACCAGCATCTGCGCGAACGTATTCGTCAGGATATTATTCGTACCGACGATCCGGTTGAAGCCATTGAACAAATGGAGATTGAGCTGAGCCGTCTGACGGAAGAGCTGACATCGCGTGAGCAAAAGCTGGCGATCAGTTCCCGCAGCGTGGCAAACATTATCCGCAAGACTATCCAGCGTGAGCAGAACCGTATCCGTATGCTGAACCAGGGGTTGCAAAGCGTCTCGTTTGGCCAGGTGAATAGCGTGCGGTTAAACGTCAACGTGCGTGAAACGCATGCTACCTTGCTGGATGTGCTTTCAGAACAGCAGGAGCAGCACCAGGATCTGTTTAACAGCAATCGTCTGACCTTCTCTGAAGCGTTGGCGAAACTGTACCAGCGCCTGAATCCGCAGATCGATATGGGGCAACGCACGCCGCAGACCATCGGCGAGGAGTTGCTGGACTACCGTAACTATCTGGAAATGGAAGTTGAAGTTAACCGTGGGTCCGACGGCTGGCTGCGTGCGGAATCCGGCGCGCTATCAACGGGGGAAGCTATCGGGACCGGGATGTCAATTCTGGTGATGGTGGTGCAAAGCTGGGAAGACGAAGCGCGCAGACTGCGCGGGAAAGATATTTCGCCATGTCGCCTGCTGTTCCTCGATGAAGCGGCGCGTCTGGATGCGCGCTCTATCGCCACGCTGTTTGAACTATGTGAACGTTTGCAGATGCAGCTCATCATCGCTGCGCCGGAAAACATCAGTCCGGAGAAGGGCACGACGTATAAACTGGTGCGTAAAGTGTTTCAGAATACTGAGCATGTTCATGTTGTCGGGCTGCGTGGCTTTGCGCCGCAGCTTCCGGAAACGCTTCCCGGTACGCAGACGGAAGATACGCCTTCAGAAGCGAGTTAAACACGGCAGAAACGATGAAGTGCCCGATGGCGCCTCGCTTATCAGGCAAGGCCGGATAAGTCGGTTACGCCGCCATCCGGCACAACAAGTTCTGTTTTATCATTAGCCTGGGGCGGCGAAAGCCGCCTTTTTCTTTATCTGAAAAATCTCTCCGGGTAGTGCATTTTCTTTAAACTTCTTTACATTAGGTTAGGCAAAAACGTAACGAACTTTATATACTGGAGTTAAGCCTGACGAGTGAGCAGGCTGACTCGTCATACTAAACAAAAGCATTGGTTGCGGTTGACCCGCGCTGCGGGCAGCGCAGTCATGCGGAGTATGATAACGAAAACAGGGGGCAAGGGATGTTGCTTAATAAGATGTGTGGTCGTTGTCTGTCGGCAATCAGTTTATGCCTGGCCGTAACATTCGCTCCACTGTTCAATGCGCAGGCCGATGAGCCTGAAATGATACCTGGCGATAGCGCCGTTGCCGCGACGGATCAGGCTGGGCCGCAGAAGCAATCCGCCGCGACGGCGATTATGGCCGGGATTCAGCCGCTGCCGGAGGGCGTTTCAGCCGAGAAAGTCCGGGCTGATTTACAGTCGCAGCTTCCTTCCGGCTATACGCCGGTCTATATGAGCCAGCTGACATTGCTGTATGCCGCGCGCGACATGAAGCCCATGTGGGATAATCGCGATGCGGTGAAAGCCTTCCAGCAACAGTTGGCGGAGGTGGCGATCGCCGGATTCCAGCCGCAGTTTACCGCCTGGGTGGCATTGTTGACCGATCCCGCCGTAAACGGTATGGCGCGCGATGTTGTGTTGTCAGACGCCATGATGGGCTATCTCCATTTCATTGCGAATATCCCCGTCAAAGGCCAGCGCTGGTTATATAGCAACAAACCTTACGCATTGGCGACGCCGCCAGTCTCGGTGATTAACCAGTGGCAAATCGCGCTGGAAGAGGGGCAGTTGCCGATGTTTGTCGCCAGCCTGGCGCCGCAGCATCCACAGTATGCGCCCATGCATGACGCGTTGCTGAAGCTGGTGGCGGACTCTCGCCCGTGGCCGCAGTTGGCCAATACCGCGACGCTGCGCCCGGGGCAATGGAGTAACGATGTGCCTGCGCTGCGCGAAATATTACAGCGTACGGGGATGCTGGATGGCGGTCCAAAGATAGCCTTACCCGGCGATAACACTGCTGATAGTGCCGTCGTCAGCCCCTCCGCCGCGGTAGTCGAAACATCGGTGGCGCAGCCGGTCGACGAACCAACGGCCCGCCGTAGTAAGTCGGCTCCGGCGGCACGCGCCTACGATCGTGAGCTGGTCGAGGCGGTAAAGCGTTTTCAGGCATGGCAAGGGCTGGGGGCGGATGGCGTTATTGGCCCGGCGACGCGTAACTGGCTTAATATGACCCCCGCGCAACGCGCAGGCGTACTGGCACTGAATATCCAACGTTTACGCCTGCTGCCGGCGGAACTCTCTACCGGTATTATGGTAAACATTCCCGCTTATTCGCTGGTCTACTATCAGAATGGCAACCAGGTGCTGGCTTCAAGGGTGATCGTCGGGCGTCCCGATCGTAAAACGCCGATGATGAGCAGCGCGCTGAATAATGTGGTGGTGAACCCGCCGTGGAACGTTCCGCCCACGCTTGCGCGTAAAGACATTTTACCGAAGGTGTGGAATGACCCAGGCTATCTGGAGCGCCATGGCTACACCGTGATGCGCGGCTGGAACAGCAAAGAAGCGATCGATCCGTGGCAGGTTGACTGGGCCACCATTACGCCATCGAATCTTCCGTTCCGTTTCCAGCAGGCGCCAGGCGCGCACAATTCGCTGGGGCGTTATAAATTTAATATGCCGAGTTCAGATGCTATCTATCTGCACGATACGCCTAACCATACTCTCTTTCAGCGTGACGCCAGGGCGTTAAGTTCCGGCTGCGTGCGGGTCAATAAGGCCTCTGAACTGGCGAATATGCTCTTGCAGGATGCTGGCTGGAACGATGCGCGGATCTCAGGCGCCCTGAAGCAAGGCGACACGCGGTATGTCAATATCCGGCAGAACATTCCAGTAAATCTTTACTATCTGACCGCGTTTGTCGGCGCAGATGGACGTATGCAATATCGTACAGATATTTACAATTACGATCTCACAGCGCGATCCAGCGCACAAATTGTGCCAAAGGTTGAACAATTAATCAGGTAAATGAAGAAGTTCTGGTAAATATGTTGTCCTAATGTTTGGCTTCAACGGGGCGTTTCGCTGTAGACCCCCGTTGTGGCTGGGGGAGGGCCATCTTGACGCGGGCTTTATCGGCAGTTAAGGTGCCTTTCGTGCGCCAGAAGTGCATATACAATAACCTTTAAGTCGACCGGGCCGTTCAGAAGTCTGTGCCAGCCGGTATCATGTCTGCTTAAAGGTAGAAGTGTATTAACGATAACATTGACCTGTAGACCTGATTATCATGGACAAATTTGACGCTAATCGCCGCAAGCTGCTGGCGCTTGGTGGTGTCGCTCTCGGCGCCGCCATCCTGCCCGCGCCAGCGTTTGCCACACTCTCGACCCCACGCCCGCGCATTTTGACGTTAAACAATCTCCATACCGGAGAGTCAATCAAGGCGGAGTTTTTCGATGGAAGAGCCTACATTCAGGATGAATTAGCAAAGTTAAACCATTTTTTCCGTGACTATCGCGCGAATAAAGTCCGATCAATCGATCCCCGCCTGTTTGACCAACTTTACCGACTTCAGGGGCTGTTAGGGACGCGTAAACCTGTGCAGCTCATCTCAGGCTACCGTTCTCTTGATACCAATAATGAATTACGCGCCCGTAGCAGCGGCGTAGCGAAAAAAAGCTACCATACAAAAGGGCAGGCGATGGATTTTCATATTGAAGGCGTGGCGCTGAGCAATATTCGCAAAGCGGCGTTATCTATGCGCGCAGGTGGTGTAGGATATTACCCACGTAGTAACTTTGTGCATATTGATACCGGGCCGGCGCGGCACTGGTAATCAGCGAGGCTTAATCAAAGGAGCAGTATGAACTATCGTATTATTCCGGTCACCGCCTTCTCCCAGAACTGTTCATTAATCTGGTGCGAACAAACCCGGCTGGCGGCGCTGGTCGATCCGGGCGGCGACGCGGAAAAAATTAAACAGGAAGTGGACGCCAGCGGCGTGACGTTGATGCAAATTTTACTCACGCATGGGCATCTCGATCATGTCGGCGCGGCGAGTGAACTGGCGCAGCATTACGGCGTTCCTGTTATCGGTCCGGAAAAAGAAGATGAGTTCTGGCTGCAAGGACTGCCGGCGCAAAGTCGCATGTTTGGTCTGGATGAGTGTCAGCCGCTGACGCCTGATCGCTGGTTGAACGACGGCGATCGCGTCAGCGTGGGGAATGTGACGTTACAGGTGTTACATTGTCCGGGACACACGCCGGGACACGTGGTTTTCTTTGATGAACAGTCGCAACTGCTGATCTCCGGCGATGTGATTTTCAAAGGTGGCGTCGGGCGCAGCGATTTTCCTCGCGGCGATCACACCCAGTTGATTGACGCTATTAAGCGTAAATTATTGCCGCTTGGCGATGATGTGACCTTTATTCCTGGCCACGGCCCGCTCTCTACGCTCGGGTACGAGCGTCTGCATAATCCCTTCCTGCAAGATGAGATGCCGGTCTGGTAAGCAGAATGAAAAAGCCTGCAATGTGCAGGCTTTTTTATCGGTCACGCCAGTCGACAGTTTTTTACAGTACCGCAACAATGGCTTCGCATAGCGGCGCCATATTATCCGGGGTCATGCCCGCCACGTTCACGCGACCAGAAGCCACGGCATAAACGCCGAACTCTTCACGCAGACGCAGCACCTGATCTTTGGTCAGACCGCTGAATGAGAACATCCCGTTCTGCTTGATAATAAAGCTGAAGTCACGGTTCGCGCCTTTTTCCTGCAAGGTATTCACGAACAGTTGACGCATACGCTGAATACGCTGGCGCATGTCCGTCAGTTCCTGTTCCCAGATAGCGCGCAGGGCGTCATTACTCAGGATAGTCGCGACGATGGACGCGCCGTGCGCTGGTGGGTTAGAGTAGTTAGCGCGAATGGCGGATTTCATCTGGCTAAAAGCGCGATCCACGGTTTCCGCATCGGCGGCAACGAGGGTGCAGGCGCCGACGCGCTCATTATATAAGCCGAAGTTTTTGGAGTAGGAGCTGGCGACAATGAGCTCTTTATGCAGCGCGGCAAAGGCGCGCAGACCTTCCGCATCTTCTTCCAGGCCGCGGGCAAAGCCCTGGTAGGCGAAATCGAATAGCGGCAGCCACCCTTTTTCAACGGAAAGCTCAGCCAGAACCTGCCACTGTTCCAGAGTAGGGTCAATGCCGGTTGGGTTATGACAGCAACCGTGGAACAGAACCACATCGCCGGCCTGTGCTTCGCTCAGGCTGGCTTGTAGCGCTTCAAAATCCAGCGTGTGATTTTCCGCATCGTAGTAAGCGTACTCCCGAACTTCCAGGCCGGCAGCGTTAAACACGCTTTTATGGTTCGGCCAGCTGGGGTTGCTCACCCACACCCGTTTTACCGGAGTATTTTTTGCCAAAAAGTCGGCGGCAATGCGTAACGCGCCGGTACCGCCCGGCGTTTGCGCCGTGCGTGCGCGCTTATCGTTAATCAGCGCGCTGCCTTTGCCGAACAGCAGTTCCTGAGTGCAGCGAGCAAATTCTGGAATCCCGTCAATGCCGAGATAGTTTTTCGTCGTTTCATTTTCCAGTAAATACTGCTCGGCTTTTTTAACGCTGGTGAGCACCGGTGTTTTGCCGGTTTCATCTTTATATACGCCAATGCCAAGGTTAATTTTCCCTGGACGGTCATCGGCGCGAAACAGATCGGTCAGGCCCAAAATCGGGTCGGCAGGAGCGGCGGTTATGTTCTCAAACATGACGAGGTTCCATTATAGTTACAGAAGGGAAATCCGCTATCAGGTTAACGGCAGATTTACAAAATGCCAACCGTTAGCGCTAAAAAGCCCGCCTGTTTTTGAAAGACGCACATTTTCTCTAAGAGAGATAAAAAAACAGGACCGAAGTCCTGTTTTTGAGGCATAAAACAAAGGGGTCTGCTGATCAGAACTGGTAAGTAATACCGACAGCCGCCTGATCGTCGGTGCCAACGTAGCTGGAGCTGTAGTCGTTTTCGTCCAGCAGGTTGAAACGGTAGTCAACCCATACGTTCATGTTTTTGTTGAAGTAGTAAGTCGCGCCCGCCTGAATATATTTCGCCAGATCGGCCGAGCCGTCGGCGCCGTTCAACTGCTTACCTTTACTCTGCACATACGAGATTGCCGGACGCAGGCCGAAGTCAAACTGGTACTGAGCGACCACTTCCAGGTTCTGCGTTTTGTTTGCCATTTCCACGGTATCGGTAACCGTATTTTCAACAATGCTCATATTGCGGGTTTCAGCATATACGGCAGCCAGGTAGACGTTGTTTGCATCATATTTCGCGCCAACGGCCCATGACTCTGCGCGATCGCCATTACCATCGCGATCCTGCTGATCGTTAGTACGCTTGCTGTTGCTGTATGCTGCGGTGACGCCAAAGCCGTCGAACTCATATGCCATGGTGTAACCTACGCCATCGCCATTCTGAGAGTTAATGCTGTGGTTGTCCTGATTTTTACCCTGATACTGAATACCGAAAGAGAGACCGTCCACCAGACCAAAGAAGTCAGAGTTACGGTAGGTCAACAAACCGCCAGCACGGCTGGTCATGTAGTTATCGGTATAGGCGCCGCCCCAGGTTTCGCCGGAGAAGTAGGGGGCCATATCGGTATAGGATTCAACATCGTAAACGATACCGTAGTTACGACCATAATCGATTGAACCCACTTCCGCGTATTTCAAACCCGCGAAAGCCAGACGGACCAGATTCGAGTTCTGCTGTTCGCCTTCAGCGCGGTCTGCTTTAGTACGGTATTCCCACTGACCGAAACCGGTCAGATCGGTGTTAATCTGCGTTTCCCCTTTAAAACCAATCTGGGCATAAGTCTGGTCGGCATTTTTGCTATCGCCGGTCGTTGTCCATACGTGACGACCCACGGCTTTACCGTACAGATCCAGCTTATTACCATCTTTATTATAAATTTCTGCTGCGTTTGCGGTTGCAGCAGCCAGCAGGGCAGGGATCACCGCTGCCAGGATTTTGCGCTTCATCATTATTTATTACCCTCATTGGTTTTTTTATATGACACCTGCCACTGCCGTCAATAAATTCCGTCAATAAAACTTTACAGAAATATTGATGAGAGTTTGGTGTCTTTATGTGTCTGACAGGCATCTTTCCATTCAAACTAACGTTTCGCTACCGTGAAAGTGCTACAAATATAAAGATTTAGTTTCAAAAGGAAAAAATATGTAAACAAATGTTATTTTCACGGAACTTTGTGAACAACGTCAAACTTCCCCTGAGTTCTCGCTTTGATTTGATCGTTTTTATTTTATCACTATGATTTTATTGTAATTATTGGCTTGTAGAACCGTTGTGCCTGAAAAAGCAGCAGACGAGCTATTTCATAAAAATAGCCATTTAGAAGTCTTGATGTCCGAAATTGTGGTGAAAAATTGTGCTATTAGAGCAGAAAAATCTAATCCGCAATAAAATTAAGGATTAATTTTTATGTGTAAATATTTTCGTGAAATATACAGTAACAAGATGTGGTAATTCAGAGGGTTGTAATTAAATTTATTTACTTATTGATAATAAAACTGACATTCAGGCGAAAAAAAAAGGCCAGCATAGCTGGCCTTGAGTGTGACGTAAAAATCAGAAGCTGGCGTTGCGTGGGGTCCGTGGGAACGGAATAACATCGCGCACGTTTTGCACACCCGTGACGTAAGCGATAAGGCGTTCAAAGCCCAGGCCAAAGCCGGAATGCGGTACAGTACCGTAGCGACGCAAGTCGCGATACCACCAGTAATCCTCTTTATTCAGCCCCATTTCGGCCATACGGGCATCCAGCACATCCAGACGCTCTTCACGCTGGGAACCACCGATGATTTCGCCGATTCCCGGCGCCAGCACATCCATAGCCGCCACGGTTTTGCCATCTTCGTTAAGGCGCATGTAAAACGCTTTAATTTCTTTCGGATAGTTTTTCACCACTACCGGTGCTTTGAAATGCTCTTCCGCCAGATAACGTTCGTGTTCGGAAGAAAGGTCGACGCCCCAGAACACCGGGTTTTCAAATGTCTTACCACAGCGTTCCAGAATGGCGACCGCATCGGTGTAATCCACCTGAGCGAAGTCGGTGGAGACAAAACGCTCCAGACGAGCGATTGCGTCTTTATCCACGCGTTCGGCAAAGAACTTCATGTCATCCGCACGCTCTTCCAGAACCGCCTTGAAGACATATTTCAGCATGGCTTCCGCCAGACGGGCGTTGTCTTCCAGATCGGCGAACGCCACTTCCGGCTCCAGCATCCAGAACTCCGCCAGGTGGCGGCTGGTGTTGGAATTTTCCGCGCGGAAGGTCGGCCCAAAAGTATAGATTTTGGACAGCGCGCAGGCATAGGTTTCACCGTTGAGCTGGCCGGAGACGGTCAGGAATGATTCTTTGCCAAAAAAGTCTTTGTCAAAATCTACTCTGCCCTGGTCGTTACGCGGCAGGTTTTCCAGATCCAGCGTTGAAACGCGGAACATTTCGCCAGCGCCTTCGGTATCGGAAGCGGTAATCAGCGGGGTAGAGACCCAAAAGAAACCCTGCTCATCGAAGAAGCGATGCAGCGCCTGCGCCAGAGTATGGCGGACGCGCGCTACCGCGCCAATCAGGTTGGTGCGCGGGCGCAGATGCGCGACTTCACGCAGATACTCAATGCTATGGCGTTTTGCCGCCATCGGGTAGGTATCCGGATCTTCCACCCAGCCTGCGACCTCTACTTTCGTGGCCTGGATTTCGAAACTTTGCCCCTGTCCCGGCGACGCGACAACCTTACCTGTTACTACCACGGAGCAGCCTGTCGTCAGGTGTAATACTTCTTCATTATAATTGGGCAGAGAATTATTAATGACAGCCTGTACAGGATCAAAGCAGGAGCCGTCATAAACGGCGAGGAAGGAGATGCCAGCTTTTGAATCTCGGCGGGTACGCACCCATCCGCGCACGGTGACTTCTTGGTCAACGGCTACACGGCCCTGGAGTACGTCGGCTACAGGCACAACGCTCATAATATTCTCTCTAGTTAATAGTCGGAAAAAATAAACACTTGTCCACCCGAAATGGGGGTATTCCTATGTTACCTGGCATCTGCAATCAGACAAGCAGAAATCGCATCTGGAAGCAGGTTTTCAGAAAGAAACCTGTAAAAAGTTCGCATCTGCTCGCGAACCATTGAGAATTTAGGCTGGTTTTACAAGCTTTGCGCACGTTACTCGATCAGGACGCGCATCTCTTGCTTGGCGTTTTGCATCACGACAATCGTTTTAAAAGACTTAATATTGCCTGAGGAAAAGAAAAGCTCACGGGTAAGCGCTTCATATTCCGCCATGTCACGAACATTGAGCACCAGTAAAAAGTCGAAATCGCCCGTTACGTAGTAGACCTGCTGCACCTGCGGGCAACTGACAAACCGTTGACGAGCCTCTTCCAGTAAATTGAATCGCTCGTTTTCGATCACCACCTGCACCACAATCGTGACCGGGCGTCCCACTTTGCCAGCATCAATAAGGCTGACATTGCCTTTAATTATGCCCGCCTCCTCCAGTGCCGCGATACGACGATTCACTGCCGAAGGTGAAAGATTGACCTGTTCGGCGATTTCCCGCTGAGAAAGACGATTATCGCGCTGCAATAATGTCAGAATGTTTTTATCCCAGGCGTCAAGCTTCATATCGCAAATAACCTCTTTAATGTGATGACTATCACTGTGCGCAATTTTGCCGCGTCCAGGTCGTTAAAAAAAGGTGAAAATTGCACGACGATGGGCATTTTCGCGCCATTTAACAGCAATAAGCATAGTACTATCATAATCAGTGGAATAAAGAAAAGGACGTAATAGATATTGTGCGACTCTTTTATCAGTACGGTTTATTAAAGTGAGGATAACCACTACTACAGCCACAAAACGCGAGTTCTTTACTTGTTTCTACTCAATAATTGCCAAAAACATATTATTTCAATAAATAAACTTTAACAAAAGGTATCATTATGCATGAACTTATTAAATACCAGTTTAATACACGTCGGAAAAAATATGGTACAGGAGCGGCCTTAAGTTTGCTTAACGGAAATGTTGGGCGTGAGGTGTTAGCATTTCATAAAAAATTACCCAATTATGCCGTCACGCCGTTACATAATCTGGCGCATCTAAGCCGGCGGCTTGGACTAGGGTCCATCCATATTAAAGATGAGTCCTGGCGTTTTGGTCTGAATGCTTTTAAAGGTCTGGGCGGCTCTTATGCTGTAGGAAAATATCTCGCTGATAAATTGCAATGTGATATTAACTCGTTAAGTTTTGCTGCCCTTAACACTCCTGAGATTAAAGAAAAAATTAAAGATTGTGTTTTTGTTACCGCGACGGATGGCAATCATGGCCGTGGTGTAGCGTGGGCGGCGGAGCAATTAGGTCTAAAAGCCGTCGTTTATATGCCTAAGGGATCATCGTTAATCCGGGCAGAGAATATTCGCCATCATGGAGCTGAATGCACCATCACCGATCTGAACTACGATGATGCAGTGCGACTGGCCCATAGAATGGCGCAAACAAAAGGCTGGGTGCTTTTGCAGGATACAGCCTGGACAGGGTATGAAGAGATCCCAACGTGGATTATGCAAGGCTATATGACACTAGCGGTTGAAGCTTATGAGCAGCTCGCAGAAACAAACAGTCCGTTGCCAACCCACCTTATTTTACAAGCGGGGGTGGGATCATTTGCTGGCAGTGTTATGGGTTATTTTGTTGAAAAAATGCAGGAAAATATCCCTGATATTATTGTGGTTGAGCCGCATCAGGCCAACTGTCTTTATCAATCCGCAGTTATGGATGATGGTCAACCTCACTGCGTCACTGGCGATATGGCGACGATAATGGCCGGGCTTGCGTGTGGGGAGCCGAATATTATCAGTTGGCCTATTATTCGGGACAACACCAGTTGTTTTATTTCCGCTGATGATTGTCTGGCGGCTAAGGGTATGCGCATTTCTGCCGCGCCGCGTCCAGGTACGGATACGCCTTTTATTTCCGGCGAGTCCGGAGCTATTGGCGTAGGGTTACTTTATGAGTTGATGAACAATATGCATTATCAGGATCTTGCTAATCGCTTACAGCTTGATGCCAATGCTCATGTTCTGCTTATTAGCACCGAAGGCGATACGTCCCCAGATATTTATGAAGATATAGTCTGGAACGGACGCAGTGCTTAAACATTACGACTAAAAAATTAGATAACAAAGGCAGCATGTAAAAAACGCGTTTTTTATACGCATAATAAACCTAATGCAGGAAGCAAAACTTCATAACAATATACCATTAAAACGGCATTTAGTGAGTAAGGGATGCTCCTACCCGCTGACTTTCCAGTTTAGTGTTGTTGGCAAAATTCGGGATTACGCTGAACTGGAAAGATTATTTCTGAGACTGAACGAATTAATTTAAATCCGAGGTCATTATGTTAGAGCAACTTTCACAACTCTTTGAATTTCTATGGGGTGGCCCATTATTTTTGTGTGTCATCGGCATTGGCTTTTATTTTACAGTACGCCTCAAATTTTTCCAGATTATCAATTTAAAAGAAATTTACCGTAATACAATTGGTACACTTGCCGGAAAAAATAAACAAAACACTACTGGCGAGGCAGCGTCTAAAAAATCCTTAAAATCAATAGAGGTGGCTGCCACTGTGCTATCCGGCTCATTAGGCGCGGGAACGATCGCAGGTGTTGCTGCGGCTATTGCGGTTGGCGGACCTGGGGCAATTTTCTGGATGTGGATCATTGCGGTCGTGGGTATGATGACCAAAATGGTTGAAGTGACGCTGGCGGTGAAATACCGAAGTAAAGGTGAGAATGGCGAATATTATGGCGGCCCAATGCATTATATTAAGAAAGGGCTCAATAAAAAATGGCATCCCCTGGCAGGATTATATGCGTTTGCATTAATGATTCTGGTTATTACGGATGCCTGTTTTGTGCAAACTAATACGATGGCGGCGGTCATTCACTATACGTTTGACATCCCAACAAGCGTCATTGGGGGATTTATTGTCATCGTAGGCGCATTGGTTATTTTAAAAGGACTCGCCAGTCTTGGTAAATTCTGTACGATTGCACTTCCACCGATCACCATTGCCTATTTCATTGGTGCCGCTGGTGTAGTGGTATTGAATATCGAGGCTATCCCACAGGTTATAAAAAGTATTTTCTATTATGCCTTTGCCCCTGCGCCAGCAGCCGGTGGCTTTGTCGGGTCAACCATCATGATGGCCATCAGTAAAGGAGCCAGTCGCGGAATATTCACTAACGAAGCCGGCATGGGTACCTCGGCCACAGTACATGCTACTGCCAACGTGGATTACGCTTTCCGTCAGGGAATGTGGGGGGCAGTGGAAGTATTTTTTGTCTCAATGATTACCTGTAACTTTACCGCATTTGCTGTACTTGCTTCTGGTATGTGGACAGACGCCAGTTATCAAGGTATTCAGATTATCTTTGCCGCCTTAAAAGAAACATGGCATCCGATTATTGTTCAGGTTCTCTGTCTCGGTGTGGCGTTGATTCTGTTTACTTCTTATCTTGGTTCATATATTAAATTTCGCACTTCGATAAACTATATTTTTGGCGATAAGCTAGAACGCATTATTAAATGGCTATATTTTTTGCCGCCACTGATTGCCGTTAATATGGAAATCCCGGTAATCTGGTTAATGGCTGATATTGCTGTCGGTTTTCTGGTTATCCCCAACGTAATTGCTCTGTTCTTGCTGCGTAAAGAATTTATTAGCGAATTCAATATATTCAGAACGCGTACACAGCGGGATACTAATTCTGTAAAAACAACGCAAATCACGCACGTAAATATGTCGAAGAGTGAAAGGAAAGAAGAGTAACCATCGCGGCCAGAACAGGTAAGATGGTCAGAAGAGTAACAAAGCGCCCACTTTCCGGGCGCTTCGCACAGGTATGGTTAACTTGCTTTACGCACCTGCGGGAGATCGAACGCTTTACGCAGCGCGCGCACAAACGCTTTATCATGACAGATCGTTTTACCGGGGCTATCGGAAAGTTTAGCCACCGGCTTTCCGTTACATTCCACGAGCTTAATCACGATATTGAGCGGTTTTACCTGAGGGATATCGCAGGTCAGGCGGGTACCGATGCCGAAGCTTAACTGCACGCGAGAGGCGAAATGGCGATAGAGCTCGACCGCCTTTTGCAGATCAAGGTTATCTGAAAAGACCAGCGTTTTTGTCAGCGGATCAATCCCCAGCTTTTCATAATGGGCAATCGCCTTTTCGCCCCATGCGACAGGGTCTCCTGAGTCGTGGCGTAACCCCTGATAACGGCTGGCGAATTCAATGCCGAAATCGCGTAAAAACGCATCCATTGTAATGCAATCTGTCAATGCGATACCAAGCTGGTCCGGATATTCGTTAAGCCAGGCGGCCAACGCGGCACGCTGACTGGTCGCCAGGTCCGGACTGATTTGTTGATGCGCCTGGAACCATTCGTGCGCCTGAGTGCCCATCGGCGTCAGCGCCAGGCGACGCGCGAGATCATAGTTGCTGGTGCCGACGAACCATGACTCCTGCTGGAGACGTTTAACTATCGCCTGCTGCACTTCACGAGAGAAACGGCGGCGGGTGCCGAAGTCCATCAGGTGGAAGCGGGACATATCGAGATTGGCGGTTAACGCAGTGAAATCAACCAGCTTACTTTCCAGCGCGTCGAGCGCCTGATCAACGCCCGCGTTTGGCGAGCGGTAGTGATGAACCAGCTCACTGATCACGGCCAGCAGCGGCACTTCCCACATAATGACTTCACGCCACGGGCCGGTTAAGCGAATATTCAGCTTGCCGTTATCGTTGGTGACACAGACTTGAGCTGGGTTATAGCGAAACTCGCGTAACCAGTTCAGATAATCCGGTTTAAAAAAGGGCAGGCCGGAGAGCCACTGGAACTCGTCCTCCTGGAGGCGCAGGTGCTGCATCGCGTCCACCTGCTCGCGAATAGCATCGGCATAAATACCCAGCAGGTCGTCGCCACGGCAACGAAACTCAGCCGCTACCTGCACATCATAGTAGTGGTGAAAAACGGCTTGCTGCATATGCAACTTATAAGCATCTGTATCCAGCAACGAGTGCAGAACAGGAGAAGCGAATTGTGTCATAGGTGCGCTGTTGCGTCCTCTCACGGGAGCGTTTAGTACAATAAACAACTAAGAAAACCGCTGGAGTATACCTTGTTTAGCGATTTATTGAACCCCGATCACACCATAAGCTGTCTTTAGGGTCGAGCGCATTTCGTGCCCCATGTTATAAAAATGTAGCAAAGAGGCCGTTTGTGCCTGAAAAGATGAACATTCTGCGTAGCGCGATTTGCGCAACAGGAATAGACTGGAGTCGACACTCTACACAAAGATGCGAAAGGTTTTTTATGACACAACAGCCACAAGCCAAATACCGCCATGACTATCGCGCGCCGGATTACCAGATTACTGATATTGACTTGACCTTTGACCTCGATGCCGAAAAAACCGTGGTCACCGCAATAAGCCAGGCTGTTCGTCATGGCGCGCCTGATGCGCCTCTTCGCCTTGATGGGGAAGATTTAACGCTGGTATCTATCCACGTCAACGATGCGCCGTGGACAGCATATAAGGAAGAAGAGGGCGCGCTTATCATCAGCGACCTGCCAGAGCGTTTTACGTTACGCATTGTCAACGAGATAAGTCCGGCGGCGAATACGGCGCTGGAAGGATTGTACCAGTCCGGCGATGCGCTCTGTACCCAGTGTGAAGCGGAGGGCTTCCGCCATATTACCTGGTATCTTGACCGCCCGGACGTACTGGCGCGATTTACCACCAAAATTATTGCGGATAAAAGCAAATATCCGTTCCTGCTTTCCAATGGCAACCGTGTTGCGCAGGGTGAACTGGAGAATGGCCGTCACTGGGTTCAGTGGCAAGATCCGTTCCCGAAACCGTGTTATCTGTTTGCGCTGGTGGCCGGTGATTTTGACGTGCTGCGCGATACCTTTACCACCCGCTCCGGGCGTGAAGTCGCATTAGAACTGTACGTTGACCGTGGCAATCTGGATCGCGCGCCGTGGGCAATGACCTCGCTGAAAAATTCCATGAAATGGGATGAAACGCGTTTTGGGCTCGAATATGACCTCGACATCTATATGATTGTCGCGGTGGATTTCTTTAATATGGGCGCGATGGAGAATAAAGGTCTCAATATCTTTAACTCCAAATACGTGCTGGCGCGAACCGATACCGCGACGGATAAAGATTATCTCGATATTGAGCGCGTGATAGGCCATGAGTATTTCCACAACTGGACCGGCAACCGCGTCACCTGCCGCGACTGGTTCCAGTTGAGCCTGAAAGAGGGGCTAACCGTGTTCCGCGATCAGGAGTTTAGCTCTGATTTGGGGTCACGCGCGGTGAACCGCATCAGTAACGTGCGTACCATGCGCGGTTTACAATTCGCGGAAGACGCCAGCCCGATGGCGCATCCTATCCGCCCGGATAAAGTAATCGAAATGAATAACTTCTACACCCTCACCGTTTATGAAAAGGGTGCGGAAGTCATTCGCATGATCCACACGTTGCTGGGTGAGGAAAATTTCCAGAAGGGGATGCAGCTTTATTTTGAGCGCCATGACGGCAGCGCCGCGACGTGTGATGACTTCGTACAGGCGATGGAAGATGCTTCTAATGTCGATTTGTCCCATTTCCGCCGCTGGTACAGTCAGTCCGGCACGCCGATTGTAACGGTAAAAGATGATTATAATCCGGAAACCGAGCAGTACACGTTGACCATCAGCCAGCGCACTCCGGCGACGGCGGATCAGGCGGAGAAGCAGCCGCTGCATATTCCATTCGCCATCGAACTGTACGATAACGAAGGCAACGTCATTCCGTTGCAAAAAGGTGGTCATCCGGTCAATGCCGTGCTGAACGTCACGCAGGCGGAGCAGACATTTACCTTCGATAATGTCTACTTCCAGCCTGTTCCGGCCTTGCTGTGCGAGTTTTCAGCGCCGGTGAAACTGGAATATAAATGGAGCGATCAGCAGTTGACGTTCCTGATGCGCCATGCGCGCAATGATTTCTCCCGTTGGGATGCGGCGCAAAGTCTGCTGGCCACATACATTAAACTGAATGTGGCGCGTCATCAGCAGGGGCAACCGCTATCGCTTCCGGTGCATGTCGCTGATGCGTTCCGCGCAGTACTGTTGGATGAGAAAATCGATCCGGCGTTGGCCGCAGAAATTTTAACGCTGCCTTCGGCCAATGAAATTGCGGAGCTGTTTGAGGTCATTGACCCGATCGCCATTGCGCAAGTTCGTGAAGCGCTAACGCGTACGCTGGCGGCAGAACTGGCGGATGAGTTCCTGGCTATCTATAACGCCAATCATCTGGATGAGTATCGTGTTGATCACGGCGATATCGGTAAGCGCACGCTGCGCAATGCTTGCCTGCGCTTCCTGGCGTTCGGCGAGACGGAGCTGGCTAATACGCTGGTCAGCAAACAGTATCGCGACGCCAATAATATGACCGATGCGCTGGCGGCCCTGTCTGCTGCGGTGGCGGCGCAGTTGCCGTGCCGCGATATGCTGATGCAGGAGTATGACGATAAGTGGCATCAGGACGGCCTGGTAATGGATAAATGGTTTATCCTGCAATCCACAAGCCCGGCGGAAAATGTACTGGAAACCGTACGCGGCCTGCTCAAACACCGTTCTTTCAGTATGAGCAACCCGAACCGCATCCGTTCATTAATTGGCGCGTTTGCTGGCAGCAACCCGGCGGCGTTCCATGCGCAAGACGGTAGCGGATACCAGTTCCTGGTCGAGATGCTGACCGATCTGAATAGCCGTAACCCGCAGGTAGCATCTCGCCTCATTGAACCGCTGATTCGTCTGAAACGTTATGATGATAAGCGTCAGGAGAAAATGCGCGCGGCGCTGGAGCAGTTAAAAGGACTGGAGAATCTTTCCGGCGATCTGTACGAGAAGATAACTAAAGCGTTAGACTGACAGTATCCGTTATAAAGAGGTAAGACATGCCCGGTAAGCGTTAGCGCTGCCGGGTATTTTTTTGCCGGACGATGACGCTCGCTGGCGAAACGTGAAGTGAGAATGAAGGAAAACGATTGCTATTTATTGCCGTAGGTCAATTCCCTTTTGCCTTGTTATCGCCCATAATACGCCCCCGGTTTGCACACCGGGAATCCAGGAGAGTTCATGTACTATCCCTTCGTTCGTAAAGCCCTTTTCCAGCTCGATCCAGAGCGCGCTCATGAATTTACATTTCAACAATTACGCCGCATTACAGGTACGCCGCTGGAAGCGCTGGTGCGCCAGAAAGTACCGACAAAGCCGGTTACCTGCATGGGACTTACCTTTAAAAATCCACTGGGGTTGGCTGCCGGTCTGGATAAAGACGGGGAGTGCATCGACGCGTTAGGCGCGATGGGGTTTGGCTCCCTGGAAATCGGCACCGTGACGCCGCGCCCACAGCCGGGTAACGATAAGCCGCGTCTTTTTCGTCTGGTGGATGCTGAAGGTCTCATCAATCGGATGGGCTTTAATAATCTGGGCGTCGATAACCTGGTCGAGAATGTTAAAAAAGCCCATTTTGATGGTATTCTGGGAATTAACATCGGTAAAAATAAAGATACACCTGTCGAAAATGGCAAAGATGACTACCTGATTTGTATGGAAAAAGTCTATGCTTATGCGGGTTATATCGCCATTAATATTTCTTCGCCGAATACGCCAGGGCTACGTACGCTCCAGTATGGCGATGCGCTGGACGATCTGTTAACTGCCATTAAAAATAAGCAAAACGATCTTCAGGCGATCCACCATAAATATGTGCCGGTGGCAGTAAAGATCGCGCCGGATCTTTGTGAAGAAGAATTGATCCAGGTTGCCGATAGCCTGCTTCGTCATAATATTGATGGGGTGATTGCGACAAATACCACCCTCGATCGTTCTCTGGTACAAGGAATGAAAAATTGCCAGCAAACGGGGGGATTAAGTGGCCGGCCATTACAATTAAAAAGCACAGAAATTATTCGCCGTTTATCCCAGGAGTTAAAGGGACAATTGCCTATTATCGGCGTCGGCGGCATTGACTCAGTTATCGCCGCGCGCGAGAAGATAGCGGCAGGAGCTACGCTGGTACAAATTTATTCCGGCTTTATTTTTAAAGGCCCGCCATTGATTAAAGAAATCGTAACGCACATCTAAACTTTAGCCTTTATCAGACAACCAGGGCTTTATTTCCGGCGCTGGTTGTTTTATATTTCTCCACTGTTGCTTATTTAGACATTTTAGGCTTTTATTATTGGGGTAATAAACGAAGCGGCAAAAGGACAATGCTGTTACGAGTTGCTTAAAAGCGGGAGAGAGGTAATGCGAATTAAACCTGACGATAACTGGCGCTGGTATTATGATGAAGAGCACGATCGTATGATGCTCGATCTCGCCAATGGTATGCTTTTTCGCTCGCGCTTCTCTCGTAAAATGCTTACGCCGGACGCGTTTTGCCCGACCGGTTTTTGTGTGGATGATGCCGCGCTCTATTTTTCCTTTGAAGAAAAATGCCGGGATTTCGAATTAACCAAAGAGCAACGCGCGGAGTTGGTGTTGAATGCGCTGGTGGCGATTCGCTATCTCAAACCGCAGATGCCAAAAAGCTGGCATTTTGTAGCGCATGGCGAAATGTGGACCCCGGGAACGGGCGATGCCGCAAGCGTCTGGTTAAGCGATACGGCGGAACAGGTTAATTTGCTGGTCGTTGAGCCGGGAGAAAATGCCGCGTTGTGTCTGCTGGCCCAGCCGGGCGTGGTGATAGCAGGCCGAACCATGCAGCTTGGCGATGCGATTAAAATTATGAACGACAGGCTGAAACCGCAGGTTCACTGTCACAGTTTCAGCCTTGAACAAGCGGTTTAATTTTCCAGTCGTAACGCGGTCTTAGGCACGCAGCTACAGCTCAGAATCGTACCATCGTCACCCATAGCCGATTTTTTCAGCGGACTTACTTCGCCTTCCAGCAAACGTATCCGGCAGCAACCACAGATACCAGCCCGGCAAGAATACGGAATACGAATCCCCTGATTCTCCAACTGTTCCAGTAGTACCTGTTGATTATTCCCGCAGAAGGTTTGCCCCTGCCAGTCGATGGTTACACTCGCGTCCGGGTGTTTATCTGGCGTAACGCTGTTGTCGACCGTTGTGGCGCCATAAGCTTTTGCCGGGGCTGTCGCCAGAATCTCCACCTCATCGCCGACGCGAATGACGCCGCTATTGCGGGCAATCAGATTCTGACCGAAATCCACATCGCCATTGTCCTGGGCGGTACGAAAAGCTTGCAGTGTCGCCAGCGGTTCGCCGGAAGGATGTTTTTGCCCCTTTTCAGGGCTGACGGTTGTAAAAATACAGCGGCTACAGGGCTTCACGACGTCAAAAATCACATCGCCAATGCGAAGCACTTTCCAGCTATCTTCCTCCCAGGCCGCTACGCCGGAAACCACTAAGTTTGGGCGAAATTGTTCCATTTGTACGCCTGCCGGACAACGCTGTTGCAGATCGCGCAGCGAGGCTTCGTTGGTCAATAAATACGGGTAGCCATCGGCAAATCCCAGCGGCACCGCGTTATGTCGTTTGACCCGGCGCGTCAACTGCGGCCCAACCCAGCGCAACTGGACATCGCGGGAGAAAAAGCCGCTCAACCATTGATTAATCGCCGTCGGGGCGACGCGAGCGGTAAAATGGTTTCCCCAGACCTCGGTCGGCGCATCCTGCGGGGTGAAATCCGTAAAGCGAACCAGCGCGCTACTGCCGTCTGGCGCGGTCAAATGGAGGCCGTCGTGTAAGGGAGAGGGGGTAAAACGTACCATTTGTGGAAACTGGCGGGCGGTAATAAATGTGCCGTCAGGCTCGGTCACCATGAAGATGCGATCAAAAGCCAGGCCGCTGATATCTGCCAGCGCATGAGTCAGGCCAATGCCGCGCATGGATTTGACCGGATGAATAAAGAGCCGTGATAACGTCGCCACCGTACAGTCCCTCAAATGAAAATAAGCCTTCAACTTTATGACATGGGCGTGAGATTAGCTATAATGCGCAACAATTTTCTTAGCGTAAAAGTGACAATATGAATTCTCTGTTTGCCAGTACGGCCCGCGGGCTGGAAGAGCTGTTAAAAACTGAACTGGAAAAACTGGGCGCCGTAGGGTGTCAGGTTGTTCAGGGTGGGGTCCATTTTCAGGGCGACACGCGGCTTATTTACCAGAGCCTGATGTGGAGCCGCCTGGCCTCGCGTATTATCCTGCCGATGGGTGAGTGCAAGGTCTACAGCGATCTCGATCTTTACCTCGGCGTTCAGGCGATAAACTGGACAGAGATTTTTAATCCTGGCGCGACGTTTGCGGTGCATTTCAGCGGCCTGAACGACACCATCCGTAATAGTCAGTATGGCGCGATGAAAGTTAAAGACGCGATTGTCGATGCGTTTACGCGGAAAAATCTTCCGCGTCCAAATGTGGACCGCGAATCGCCGGACCTCCGTATTAACGTCTGGCTGAATAAAGAAACTGCCAGCATTGCGCTGGATCTCAGTGGTGATGGCCTGCACCTGCGCGGTTATCGCGATCGCACCGGGCTGGCGCCAATTAAAGAGACGCTGGCGGCAGCGATTGTTATGCGTTCCGGCTGGCAACCCGGTACGCCGCTGCTCGACCCTATGTGTGGTTCGGGGACACTGTTGATTGAAGCCGCGATGTGGGCGACCGATCGCGCGCCGGGCCTGCACCGTGGTCACTGGGGATTTAGCGGCTGGGCGCAGCATGACGAGGCTATCTGGCAGGAAGTGAAAGCCGAAGCGCAGACCCGGGCGCGTAAGGGACTGGCGGAGTATTCCTCTCATTTCTACGGTTCCGACAGCGATGCGCGCGTCATTGAGCGGGCGCGCAGCAACGCCCGTCGCGCCGGTATCGGGGAGCTTATCACCTTTGAAGTGAAAGATGTGGCGCAACTGAGTAATCCATTGCCGAAAGGCCCGTATGGTACGGTGATCAGTAACCCGCCTTACGGCGAACGTCTGGACAGCGAACCGGCGCTGATTGCGTTGCACAGCCTGCTGGGCCGTACCATGAAAAATCTGTTTGGCGGCTGGAACCTGTCGCTGTTCAGCGCTTCGCCCGATTTGCTGGGCAGCCTGCAATTACGTGCCGACAAACAGTTTAAAGCCAAGAATGGCCCGCTGGACTGCGTGCAGAAAAACTATCATATTGCGGAAACCACGGCGGACAGTAAGCCGGCGACGGTGGCGGAAGATTACGCTAATCGCCTGCGTAAAAATCTTAAAAAGCTGGAGAAATGGGCGCGCCAGGAAGGGATTGAATGCTATCGCTTGTATGATGCCGACCTGCCGGAATATAACGTGGCGGTAGACCGTTACGGCGACTGGGCGGTGATTCAGGAATATGCGCCGCCGAAAACGGTGGATGCGCAAAAAGCGCGGCAACGTCTGTTCGATATTATTGCGGCAACCTTGTCAGTGCTCGGTATTCCGCCGAATAAACTGGTGTTAAAAACCCGTGAACGGCAAAAAGGAAAAAACCAGTATCAGAAAATGAGCGAGAAGGGCGAGTTCCTTGAGGTCAGCGAATATAATGCGCGCTTATGGGTAAATCTGACGGATTATCTCGACACCGGTCTGTTCCTCGATCACCGTATTGCCCGCAGAATGCTGGGAGAAATGAGCAAAGGCAAAGATTTCCTGAATCTCTTTTCTTATACCGGCAGCGCCAGCGTACATGCGGGTCTGGGCGGCGCGCGCAGCACCACAACGGTGGATATGTCCCGCACCTATCTGGAGTGGGCCGAACGTAATTTGCGTCTGAACGGACTGAGCGGCCGCGCGCATCGCCTGATTCAGGCCGACTGCCTGGGCTGGCTGCGCGAGGCGAATGAACAGTTCGATTTGATCTTTATCGATCCGCCGACGTTCTCTAACTCAAAACGTATGGAAGAGTCGTTTGATGTTCAGCGCGATCATGTCGCGTTAATGAAAGATTTAAAACGCCTGCTGCGTAAAGGCGGCACCATCATGTTCTCAAATAATAAGCGCGGATTCCGTATGGATCTGGAAGGGCTGGCGGAACTGGGGCTTACCGCACAAGAAATTACGCAAAAAACGCTCTCCCCGGATTTTGCCCGTAACCGTCAGATTCATAACTGCTGGCTGATCCGCGCCGCCTGAAAGGAAAAGTAAATGTCATTAATCAGTATGCATGGCGCATGGCTGTCGTTCAGCGACGCGCCGCTTCTCGATAACGCAGAGTTGCATATCGAAGATAACGAACGCGTCTGTCTGGTGGGGCGTAACGGCGCCGGGAAATCCACTTTGATGAAGATCCTCAACCGCGAACAGGGTCTGGACGATGGGCGTATTATTTATGAGCAGGATCTGATCGTCGCGCGTCTGCAACAGGATCCGCCCCGTAATATTGCGGGCAGCGTCTATGACTTTGTCGCCGAAGGTATCGAAGAACAAGCGGAATACCTCAAGCGCTATCATGAGATTTCCCGTCTGGTGATGACCGATCCCAGCGAGAAAAACCTCAATGAAATGGCGCGCGTACAGGAACAGCTCGATCATCATAATCTGTGGCAGCTGGAAAACCGTATTAATGAAGTGCTGGAGCAGCTTGGACTCGATCCTAACGCCGCGCTGTCGTCGCTCTCCGGCGGCTGGCTGCGTAAAGCCGCGCTGGGTCGGGCGCTGGTCAGCAATCCGCGCGTATTGTTACTGGATGAACCGACTAACCATCTGGATATCGAAACCATCGACTGGCTGGAAGGGTTTCTGAAAACCTTTAACGGAACGATTATTTTTATCTCTCACGATCGTTCGTTTATTCGCAATATGGCAACCCGCATTGTCGATCTCGATCGTGGCAAACTGGTCACCTATCCGGGAAATTACGATCAATACCTGCTGGAGAAAGAAGAAGCGCTGCGCGTAGAAGAATTACAAAACGCGGAATTTGATCGCAAACTGGCGCAGGAAGAAGTCTGGATTCGCCAGGGTATCAAGGCGCGCCGCACCCGTAATGAAGGGCGCGTGCGGGCGTTAAAAGCGATGCGTCGTGAACGCAGCGAGCGCCGGGAAGTGATGGGCACGGCGAAGATGCAGGTCGAAGAGGCGACGCGCTCCGGTAAAATCGTTTTTGAGATGGAAAACGTCGATTACCAGGTAGAAGGAAAACAACTGGTAAAAGATTTCTCCGCTCAGGTACAGCGCGGCGACAAGATTGCGTTAATTGGCCCGAACGGCTGCGGTAAAACCACGCTACTGAAACTGATGCTGGGACAGCTTCAGGCTGACAGCGGGCGCATCCACGTAGGAACGAAGCTGGAAGTCGCCTACTTCGATCAGCATCGCGCCGAACTGGATCCGGAAAAAACCGTGATGGATAACCTTGCGGAAGGCAAGCAAGAGGTGATGGTAAACGGTAAGCCGCGCCATGTACTGGGCTATTTGCAGGACTTCCTGTTTCACCCCAAACGGGCGATGACACCCGTCCGCGCGCTTTCCGGCGGCGAACGTAACCGTCTGCTGCTGGCACGACTGTTCCTCAAGCCGAGCAATCTTTTAATTCTCGATGAACCAACGAACGATCTTGACGTCGAAACGCTGGAACTATTAGAAGAATTAATTGATGGCTATCAGGGCACGGTACTACTGGTCAGCCACGATCGGCAATTTGTCGATAATACCGTGACGGAATGCTGGATTTTCGAGGGCGGCGGCAAAATCGGACGTTATATCGGCGGCTACCATGATGCGCGTGCGCAGCAAGAGCAGCATCTGGCGACGAAACAGCCGATGGCGAAAAAAAATGAGGAAGTTATTGCCCCTAAAGCAGAAATTGTAAAACGTGGCAGTAGCAAACTAAGCTATAAACTGCAGCGCGAGCTGGAGCAGTTACCCGGTCAGCTTGAAGACCTGGAAGCGAAGCTGGAAGCGCTACAGGCGCAGGTTGCGGATGCGGCCTTTTTTAGCCAACCCCATGAGCAAACGCAAAAAGTTCTGGCCGATTTAAGTCAGGCGGAGCAAGAACTTGAGCAAGCATTCGAACGTTGGGAGTATCTTGAAGGCCTGAAAAACGGGGCATAACGAAAGGAGCGCCTATGTGTGAACATCACCATGCTGCGAAGCACATATTGTGCCCGCAATGCGACATGCTGGTGGCTTTACCCCGCCTCTCGCATGGGCAAAAAGCAGCATGTCCACGATGCGGCGCAACGTTAACGACCGAGTGGGACGCGCCCCGGCAGCGTCCTACCGCCTATGCGTTAGCGGCACTATTTATGTTGCTGCTTTCTAACCTTTTTCCCTTCGTGAATATGAATGTCGCGGGCGTCACCAGCGAAGTCACGCTTCTGGAAATCCCCGGCGTCATGTTTTCTGAAGATTACGCCAGCCTCGGCACGTTCTTTTTATTATTTGTCCAACTGGTGCCGGCATTTTGCCTGGTGACCATTCTATTACTTGTCAACCGCGCCAGTCTGCCGTTGTCGGTAAAAAAAACGCTGGCAAGGATCTTTTTCCTCCTCAAATCGTGGGGAATGGCGGAAATATTTCTCGCCGGAGTGTTGGTCAGTTTTGTTAAGCTGATGGCCTACGGCGATATCGGCATCGGCAGCAGTTTTATTCCCTGGTGCTTATTTTGTCTCGTTCAACTGCGGGCGTTCCAGTGTGTCGATCGCCGCTGGTTGTGGGATGATATCGCCCCGCAGCCTGCACTGGCGCAGCCGTTAACGCCGGGGATTACCGGTATCCGGCAGTCTTTGCGTTCTTGCGCCTGCTGTACGGCGATCCTGCCTGCGGAGAGTCTCGTCTGTCCGCGTTGCCATACGAAAGGCTATGTCCGGCGTAAAAACAGTTTGCAGTGGACGCTGGCGTTATTATTTACCTCGATCATGCTTTATCTGCCCGCCAATATTTTGCCGATTATGATTACTGACTTACTGGGCTCGAAAATGCCGTCGACCATTCTGGCTGGCGTGATTTTGCTGTGGAGCGAGGGGTCTTATCCGGTGGCGGCGGTTATCTTTCTCGCCAGTATTATGGTGCCGACGCTAAAAATGATCGCCATTGCCTGGCTTTGTTGGGATGCGAAAGGCCACGGTAAGCGCGACAGTGAACGGATGCATTTTATTTATGAAGTAGTGGAGTTTGTGGGGCGCTGGTCAATGATTGATGTCTTTGTCATTGCCGTACTCTCTGCGCTGGTGCGTATGGGAGGGTTAATGAATATTTATCCTGCGATGGGTGCGTTGATGTTTGCTTTAGTCGTCATAATGACAATGTTTTCTGCGATGACCTTTGATCCGCGTCTGTCGTGGGATCGTGAATACGAACCAGGCCATGAGGAGTCCTGATAGCATGGAACCTAAAAAAGGGGAAGCCAAAGTACAAAAGGTGAAAAATTGGTCGCCTGTCTGGATATTCCCGATTGTTACTGCGCTTATCGGAGCCTGGATTCTGTTTTATCACTACAGCCATCAGGGACCGGAAGTTACCTTAATTACCACCAATGCGGAAGGCATTGAAGGCGGAAAAACGACGATCAAAAGTCGCAGCGTGGATGTCGGCGTGGTTGAAAGCGCGACGCTGACTGACGATCTGACCCATGTACAAATCAAAGCGCGGCTTCATTCCGGTATGGAGAAGTTGCTGCATAAAGACTCGGTATTTTGGGTCGTAAAACCGCAGGTGGGGCGTGAAGGCATCAGCGGGCTTGGGACGCTACTATCAGGCGCGTATATTGAACTACAACCAGGAAGTAAGGGCAGTCAGCCGGAAAGCTATCAGCTTCTTGACTCACCGCCGTTGGCGCCGCCCGATGCCAAAGGTATTCGTGTGATTCTGGACAGCAAAAAGGCCGGTCAGCTCAGTCCTGGCGATCCCGTTCTGTTCCGGGGCTATCGGGTAGGATCCGTTGAAACTAGCTCTTTCGATCCGCAAAAACGGACAATGAGTTATCAGTTGTTCATTAAGGCGCCAAACGATCGATTGGTCACCAGTAATGTCCGATTCTGGAAAGATAGCGGTATCGCTGTGGATCTGACATCGGCGGGAATGCGCGTGGAAATGGGATCGTTGACGACGCTGTTTGGCGGCGGCGTGAGTTTTGATGTGCCGGAAGGACTTGAGCAGGGGCAACCCGTCGCCGAAAAAACGGCGTTTAATCTCTACGACGATCAAAAAAGTATTCAGGATTCGCTGTACACCGATCATATCGATTACCTGATGTTCTTTAAAGATTCGGTGCGCGGATTACAACCCGGCGCGCCGCTGGAGTTCCGCGGTATTCGTCTGGGGACGGTAAGCAAAGTGCCTTTCTTTGCGTCTAAAATGCGCCAGGTATTTAACGACGATTACCGTATTCCTGTGCTGGTGCGCATTGAACCGGAGCGTCTGAAAGCGCAATTGGGAGAAAATGCGGATGTTGGCGCGCATTTGACGGAACTGCTTAAGCGCGGTTTACGCGCTTCGCTTAAAACCGGTAACCTGGTGACCGGGGCGCTGTATGTCGATCTGGACTTTTATCCTAAGGAGCCGCCGATCACCGGGCTACGCGAATTTGATGGTTATGAAATTATTCCCACCGTCAGCAGCGGCCTGGCGCAAATTCAACAGCGACTGGTGGAAACGTTGGATAAGATCAACAACCTGCCGCTGAATCCGATGATTGAACAAGCGACCAATACGCTGTCTGAAAGCCAGCGTACTATGCGTCGGCTGCAAACCACGCTGGATAATATGAACAAGATTACCTCCAGTCAGTCGATGCAGCAGCTTCCGGCGGATATGCAAACGACGTTACGCGAACTTAACCGCAGTATGCAAGGCTTCCAGCCTGGATCGGCGGCGTATAACAAAATGGTGGCGGATATGCAGCGTCTCGATCAGGTGCTTCGTGAGTTACAACCGGTGTTGAAAACTCTGAACGAGAAGAGCAACGCGCTGGTATTTGAAGCGAAGGATAAAAAAGATCCTGAGCCTAAGAGGGCGAAACAATGAAAAAATGGCTAGTCGTGATAATGGCGTTCTGGCTGGCGTCATGTAGCTCCGGCGGAGAGAATAAAAGCTATTATCAGCTCCCGATAGCGCAAAGCGGTGTGCAAAGCACCACAAGCCAGGGCAACCGTCTCTTATGGGTAGAGCAGGTTTCCGTACCTGACTATCTGGCAGGTAACGGCGTGGTGTATCAAACCAGTGATGTCCAGTATGTGATTGCCAATAACAATCTGTGGGCCAGCCCGCTGGACCAGCAATTACGTAACACGCTGGTGGCGAATCTTGGCGCCCGGCTTCCTGGCTGGGTCGTCGCTTCCCAGCCGTTGGGAACCACCCAGGATACGTTAAACGTTACCGTAACCGGATTCCATGGACGTTACGATGGTAAGGTTATCGTCAGCGGGGAGTGGTTATTAAACCACAACGGACAACTGATTAAGCGGCCTTTCCATATCGAAGCCAGCCAGCAGAAAGATGGCTATGATGAGATGGTCAAAGTACTGGCAAGCGCATGGAGTCAGGAAGCAGCCGCTATCGCAGATGAGATAAAGCGCCTTCCCTGAGATAAAAGTAATGTAAATTTAACCGCTTCAGGTCGTGCGCCTGAGGCGGTTTTTTTATTTTTGACGCCGGAAAAATAGTTGTTATGGCTCACATTTTTTGTACAAATGATTTACCATATAGCTCACAAATATGACATTGGTGTGAATTTTGCGCATTGACGGGCGATCCATTTAGAGGTATTCGTGTAGTGTGATTGCACATTTTGTAATCACTGTTTTCTTTTCCACCAGATACAAATATGAGGGAAACGAGGCATGAAGAGACAAAAACGAGATCGCCTGGAACGGGCACATCAACGTGGATATCAGGCCGGCATCGCCGGACGATCAAAAGAAATGTGTCCCTATCAGACGCTGAATCAACGGTCATACTGGTTGGGAGGTTGGCGACAAGCCATGGAGGACAGGGCGGTAATGGCCTGATTCTGTCTCTTTAGAAAAAGAAACCTCCGCAGTGCGGAGGTTTCGCCTTTATTGGCTTTGCAAGCATGATACCGATAGCGCGGAATATCAATTCAACACTTAGAACGCGGAAGTATCCTGGAACAAACCGACTTTCAAATCGTGAGCGGTATAGATCAGACGACCATCCACCAGAACCTCACCGTCCGCCAGACCCATGATCAGGCGACGGTTTACGATACGTTTGAAATGAATGCGATAGGTGACTTTCCTGGCTGTCGGCAGAACCTGGCCGGTAAATTTCACTTCGCCCACGCCCAGAGCGCGGCCTTTGCCTTCGCCGCCCAACCAGCCCAGGTAGAATCCCACCAATTGCCACATAGCATCCAGACCCAGACAACCGGGCATCACCGGATCGCCGATAAAGTGGCATCCGAAGAACCATAGATCCGGATTGATATCCAGCTCGGCTTCGACATAGCCTTTGTCGAAATTGCCGCCCGTTTCGGTCATCTTAACGACGCGGTCCATCATCAGCATGTTCGGCGCAGGGAGTTGCGGCCCTTTAGCGCCAAACAGTTCACCACGACCAGAGGCAAGAAGGTCTTCTTTTGTATAGGATTCGCGTTTATCTACCATGTTTTATGTAAACCTTATTTTATTGAAGCACGCAGGATAGCTAACACGTGTACGCTGAACAAGTCCGATCAGTTCGGAATAAAAGCGTTCAGCCAACGTAATGGCCACGGGAAACGATGACGGCCTTCCTGTTGCGTCGCCTGCGCGATACGCTCCTGGATAGTCTGCATCAACGTCGTTTGACCTTCGCCATCCCACACCAGATTTAACAGTAGCGGTAAGGCGTCGGTCACGTCGTCTACCGCCCAGATAGTGAACTTCTCTTCTTTAACCGCTTGCAGCAGTTCAGATTTAAGACTGAGATGGCGGACGTTGGCGGCAGGGATAATTACGCCCTGTTTACCGTTTAATTCCCGCTGCTCGCAGATGGCGAAGAAACCTTCAATTTTTTCGTTTAGCCCGCCCACCGGTTGCGCGCGACCAAACTGATCGACCGAGCCGGTAATCGCAATATTTTGATTCACTGGCACATTGGCCAGCGCGCTGATGAGCGCACATAATTCCGCCATTGAGGCGCTATCGCCATCCACTTCGCTGTAGGACTGCTCAAAGGTTAACGAGGCAGAGAAGGGAATTTGTTGCTCCAGCTGCAACTCCGACATCAGGAAGGCCTGCATAATCATCATTCCCTTAGCGTGGATATTCCCGCCAAGTTCGGCCTTGCGCTCAATATCGTTAAATTCGCCATCGCCGATATGCACAACACAGCTAATTCGCGACGGTTCGCCAAAGGCGCGCGGATGCCCGGGAAATTCAATGACGGAAAGCGCATTGATTTGTCCAACGCGTTCGCCTTCGGTTTCAATCAGGATCTGCTCTTGCAGAATCTCATCCTGCATCCGTTCCGCCAGAAAGCCTTCTCGCCATTCGCGTCGGGCAAGCATCAGGCTGAGCGCTTCTGCGCCGCAGGTATCGCCTTCGCATAAAGGCGATGCCTCCTTAAACTGGCGGGCTATCCACAGTGGGCAAAGAGGCAGCGTATCCTGTTCGCCGGTATAGCGCACAGCCTCGCGTATCAGAACGGGCCAGGCATCCGGTGCCGGGGGCGGCAAATTATCGCGTAAAGCGATACGCGTCACCCATTGACACCACAGGGTCATAGCTTCTGCGTCCGCTATCTGTAAATTGTCTTCAAATTCACTGTAGATAGCCTGTTCCGCGAGCTCCGGTTCCATCTCCTGAAAATCAGCCAGTGATTCACGTTCGCCAACCAGAATCACCTTCAGTTTGAGCGGCATTGATGGCACGGAGACCGGTAATGGACGCGACTCGTCAAAGGCCACCCAGTCAAAACGCTCGCGGCTAACGATGGCTTTCAGACGCATCCACAGTAACGGCTGCGCCAGAAGGGTTCGTAAGGAAATAATCAGCACGCCGCCGTTCGCCTGATGAACCAGTCCCGGCTGCAGGATTATGTCGCCGTTATACTGCCGCAGGCAACCAAAGAGCTGTTCGGCTTCGACCCAGTCCGCGCTGACGACTTGTGTGACGGTGGCAAAGTTGTCTTGCGCATTCTGCGCGGCGCGGTAATGAACAGTATGCCCGGAAACGTCATAATGTCCGCCGGTTAATTGTCCGGCATCGGTTTGCAGAGCGCGGACGGCATCTGAAAGTAAAGTGAGATACTCTTGCTCTTCAGGCGCTTTAGTCAGCATAAAAGAGGATGATGCCCACGGCTGTATAAGTTGCTCAAGCGCAAATTGCAGTCGTGGCTGAGTATCACTGAGTAAGGTGTCGTTTTCGTCAGTCGCGTGTGGCTGTGCAAATATCTCCTGATAGCTTTCGCTATCCGGAACCAGATCACGCCATGCAAGTTTCGTAATGGTCAAAGTTGAGGTTTTTTAGTCTGTTGTAAAAGGGGGGATTATAGCCTAACCCGTCACGCTGCACACGCGGAAAGCGAATGCAAAGTAATATGAAGACGTGTAACCATTCACAGGTTCGAGATTCTTTTCTTCAGATGGCTAAAAAACTGATATTCTGATAACAGTTACACGGTAACATTGGGATCGCAATGAAATATCAACAACTTGAAAATCTTGAAAGCGGTTGGAAATGGAAATATCTGGTGAAAAAGCATCGCGAAGGGGAGTTGATCACCCGCTACGTGGAAGCCAGTGCTGCCCAGGAAGCCGTCAATTTGTTGTTGGCCCTCGAAAATGAACCGGTGCGGGTAAACGTCTGGATAGACAGGCATATGAATCCTGCCTTGCTTAATCGGATGAAACAAACCATTCGGGCAAGACGCAAACGACACTTCAATGCGGAACATCAGCATACGCGCAAAAAATCTATCGATTTAGAGTTTATGGTCTGGCAGCGTCTGGCGGGCCTTGCGCAGCGACGCGGTAAAACATTATCCGAAACGATAGTGCAACTGATAGAAGACGCGGAGCATAAAGAGAAATATGCCACGCAAATGACCACGTTAAAGCAGGATTTACAGGCGTTATTAGGCAAGAAGTAACGCTGAAAGGCGTTGTCACCCAGACCAGAGCAAAAAACCCCGCGACGCGGGGTTTTTTATCAGACGGAAACTTAAGCCTGCGGCTGAGTTACCACGTCTTTAACGCCTTTAACTTCGATCTCTACGCGACGATCCGGAGCCAGGCAATCGATCAGGGCAGCGCGAGGTTTCACGTTGTCACAGGTGTTGCCGGTAACCGGGTTAGATTCGCCCATACCACGTGCGGAGATTTTGTCAGACGGAATACCTTTGGAGATCAGGTAATCAACAACAGACTGAGCACGTTTCTCGGACAGACCCTGGTTGTAAGCGTCAGAACCGATACGGTCAGTGAAGCCCAGAACGACAACGGAACCGTCTTTCGGATCCAGGTTGCTCAGCTGGCTGTACAGCTGATCCAGAGCCTGCTGGCCTTCCGGCTTCAGGGTAGATTTGTTGAAGTTGAACAGTACGTCAGACTTCAGAGTGAAGTGCTTGGTCTGTACTTCCGGAGCCGGAGCCGGTGCCGGAGCGACTACCGGAGCAGCTTCTTGCTGGCCGAAACGGTAGGAAACACCTACGCTCAGCAGGCCGTTGTCCGGACGGGTGCCGATGGTGTTGGCATCACCGATGTTGTTAGTCCACTGGTATTCCAGACGGGTTGCGATTTCAGGGGTGATGGCATACTCGATACCGCCCGCGAATACCGGGGAAACGCCGGTGTCGTGGTCTTTAGTAGATGCGCCGCCAGGGACGTTAGACTTGGTGTCTGCACGCCATACCATACCACCCAGACGGGTATAAACGTCCAGATCGTCAGTGATTGGATAACCCAGTTTAGCGGTCAACTGAACGCCCTGAGCTTTATAAGCGCCATTGATGTTGTCGCCTTTGTACGGCATACGGCCTAACCAGTCGTAGCCCATTTCAAAGCCAACGTACGGGTTAACCTGGTAACCACCAAAAGCACCTGCGCCCAGTTGGTTTTCATGAGTCGGGCCATCATTGTTAATGAAGCCGGTGTCATGGTACTGAGACCAGCCCAGTTTAGCACCAGCGTACCAGGTGTTATCTTTCGGAGCGGCCTGCGCTACGGTAGCGAAACCAGCCAGTGCCACTGCAATCGCGATAGCTGTCTTTTTCATTTTTTGCGCCTCGTTATCATCCAAAATACGCCATGAATATCTCCAACGAGATAACACGGTTAAATCCTTCACCGGGGGATCTGCTCAATAGTTACTCTACCGATATCTACGGCTTATGCTGAGCACCCCTGGCGATGTAAAGTCTACAACGTAGTTGGAAACTTACAAGTGTGAACTCCGTCAGACATGTGAAAAAAACATGACTGATATACACATCATTTAACAGTTTCAGATGATAAATCGTACAGCAAAAATTGCGGAAACCGCTTCTGACAAGCGTTCTCGCAAAAAAAACGTTAGCACTCAAAGGAGATACGTTCGCGTAAAAAAAAGTCCAGGATAAATCCTAATTTTACTTAATGATACAAATTAGAGTGAATTTTTAGCCCAGAATGCTGTCTCCTGGGTAAAGCGTGCGCACGTACAGGGCGCATGATAAACCCTACCGCATTACCTACCTTCGCTGCTTCAACCAGGCTGGCATGTTCTTCTTCTGTCAGTTCTTCAGTCATCCAACCAATTACCACGCTGTAATTTCCTGTACGCAAAGCGCGGATCATCGACTCCAGCGTATGACGAGGCGCAAGCTGGCTAATTTGCATCACTTTCGTTAATGGCAAACCTGAAGACTGTACCCATTCACGGCTGAGCTTTTGCTGCGGCGTGAGCCAGAGCTGCCATCGTGATTGTTGGCCTAACTGACGGAGTAAAGGCAAAAGCAGGAGTTGCGCCATCATGGGCTGGTCTTCGTGGTAGACAACTTCACTGACCAGTCCTGCCGCGGCATTTTCCGTAGCGGTGCGCGCAGCGTTGTGGGTAGTGGTAGGAAATGACGAAGAACGATTTGCATAACCTGAAGTGTACATAATCAATCCAGCCCTGTGAGTTACTGTATATTCATACAGTACCCCTGTGGCGATGAAAGATCAACTCTATTTTCGGAAACTGTCTCGCAATTTTTATTCTTAGTGGCGTCAAAAATAAAAATCATCTTGCTCGCGGAGTATAAGTTGCCTATTTTCGTCATTAACGGATCCGTTACTGCAAATCATTCTTTTACTTTATGATTTAAAAGGAATTTTATGAGAGCACTCTCTTATGACAGGATCTATAAATCGCAAGAATATTTGGCCTCTTTGGGGACGATCCAATATCGATCTTTATTCGGTAGCTATAGTCTGACCGTGGAGGATACCGTCTTTGCGATGGTGGCTAATGGCGAGCTTTATCTCCGCGCCTGTGAAGAAAGCGTACCCTACTGTGTGAAGCATCCTCCCGCCTGGCTCATGTTTATGAAATGTGGACGTCCCGTTATGCTCAACTATTACCGGGTGGATGAAAGCCTGTGGCGCGATCAGCAGCAGCTGGTGCGTTTATCGAAGTATTCTCTTGACGCGGCAATGAAGGAAAAACACAGCCGTATTTTACAGCACAGACTCAAAGATCTCCCCAATATGACCTTCCATCTGGAAACATTGCTCAATGAGTCAGGGATAAAGGACGAAAATATGTTACGCATACTGGGCGCGAAAATGTGCTGGCTAAGGTTGCGACAAAGCAATCCCTTGCTGACGGTGAAAGTTTTGTATGCCCTGGAAGGCGCAATTGTCGGCGTACATGAAGCGGCGCTCCCGGCGAGTCGTCGCCAGGAGCTTGCCGACTGGGCTCATTCGCTTACGGCTGGGTAATTAATGTAGAAGTCGGCGGTGAAATTTGCCGTTGCAAGCGTCCAATCTCGGGCAGTAAGGCAATGAGCAAACCAATTTGTTGAACAACCAGAGGTTCTTTGCTGTCCGGACGTGTTTCCAGCGACTGAACTCGCTGCTTTAAACCCTCCAGCGCCTGGTGTACGCGCTGTTCGTCTTCAGGTTGATGATGAAGCGCATCATCAACGTAGCAGACCGCGTCATCCAGAAGCCCCAACACGTCCGGATTACTGAGCTTTTCGCGGTGCGCGCCGAGGGCGGAGATATAGCTGGTAAAAGTGTGATTGAGGCAAAGCAGCCTGAACGCCGCCTCCCGGGTTTCAGCCGTGACGTCGGGTTCGCTCGACATATTAGAAACCACGGATGCCAGTTCTGCATCGCGGTTGTGCGCGTCGCGTCTGGCAATGCGATAGGCCAGGCGGTTATCCCGTCCCTGGTGATATTGCTCAAGGATCGCATCAAGGTAGCGGCAATTAGCATCGGTGGCGCGCTGGAGTACCCGGGGAAGGTTGCGAAAGCGCCAGTCCGGCCAAATAAAGCTGACCGCAGCCCAGGCGATAGCGCAGCCAATTAACGTGTCGACGACGCGCGGTAACGCTACCTCGAAGCCTTCGCCCAGGAGGTTAAAGCAGAGTAATACCAGCAGGGTGATGAACATCGTCGCATGGGCATACTGCACATTACGGAATGCGAAGAAAAGCACGCCGGTAATCACCAGCAGAACTAACTGTCCTTCAAGCGAAGGGACAAACCATAAAATCGGCAGGCCGATCGCAACGCCTACCAATGTACCGATAATCCTGAGCGCAAGGCGATGGCGGGTCGCGTTATAGTTAGGCTGACAAACGAACAGGCTGGTGAGCAATATCCAGTACCCGTGGCGCATCCCGGTAATTTGGATGAGAGCATAACCGATGCACAATACCAGCGACATGCGTACCGCATGGCGAAAGAGAGCGGACTCCGGGGTAAAATTACGGCTCAGACGCAGCCAGATGTCGCTAAACCCGTGCAGGCTATCATCAGCCAACTGGTTTTCTGACTCATTGCGCGGCATTGCCTGGGCCTGCTCCGACTCGATCGTCGCCAGTTGCGCATCAATAGCGCGTAGGTTGGTTAATAAGAACCCAAGCGTATTTAACAGCTCTAAAGAAGCGCCGCTGGCGCGCATACGTTCAAGCGCGGCGTCAATGTGGGTAAAGACGCGTTCAAAACGCGGATCATGCTGGTACGGCGTACGCAGTAAGATACAGCGCGCCAGCTGCGTACAGGCCTGCGCCTGCATCGACATCAGACGCTGAAAGCGGAACATGACGTCGCTATGGCGAAAATAATCGCGCAGCGTCTGGTATTGAATATGCGAAGAACTGGCGCGTTCATGAATATCCTGCGCCACAAAATAGTAATGGAGAGTGCGGCGCGTACCGCGTTGACCGCGATCGCCGCGCAGGCGACTCAATAACGACACTTTCGTTTGGTTCAGCGTCGCCATTAACTGCCCGTTCGCTAACGCTAAATCATAGAGCGGCGCCTGGCTTTCATCTTCAATATCAGGATCAAACAGGCGTGATTTCAGTTCCAGATAGTGCGCTAACTGTTCGTAACTGCGTGCCAGATTATCCTGCAACGGACGGATCGGAAATAGCAGATGCCCGGTTAGCGTCAGTAGGTTATACCATACTGCGCCTGCCAGCAGGAGTAGAGGTTGCTGATACCAGTGCGCATATAAAGAGGTACCCAGCATCGTATAGATGGCAATGAGTAACGCGCCGAACGCGATGGTGGCATAGCGTTGCCCTAGTCCTCCCAACAGAATAAACCCGCTGGTGGATAACGTTAAGCCCAACGCAAATAGCCACGGCCAGGGAAAGAGCAGCTCCACAGAAGCCGACGCGATAAAAAAGCAAATTAAGGTAATGATTAAATTACGCAAACGTCCGGCAAGGCGATCGTCGAGATCGGTTAGCGCCGCGGCAACCATACCGAGCGTGAGCGGGATGGTCAGTTTGACGTCGCCCAGCCACCAGGGCAGGGCGGTGGTGCCGCACAGAGCGATAAAAATGCGGATGTAATACAGCCAGGTACTGTTCCAGGTATAACGGCGAATCAACGGACTTAACATAAAGGCTATTTGTCCCGATCATTCAAAACGGCGGCGCGCGTTAGCTTCTCGCGCGGCGCGAGCGGTTTCTACAGAGACGACGCGGCGACCGACAGGCCAAAGCGCAATCGCGGCAATTTTAAAGTTCGCAATACCGACAGGTATCCCGATGATAGTGACACACTGCGCGATACCGGAGGCAATGTGCATCAGGCATAGCCACCAGCCGAAAAAAAGTAACCAGAAAATATTCAGCAAGGTACCGCCAGTATTCATTAATACGCTTTTCGCCGCCGGATTAAGTTCGTCAACGTGAATGGCTTCATTACCGTAAGGGAACAGGGACAGTTTGGTTATCTCCCAGCAGGAGCGGGTCAACGGCAGGGTAAAAATAAGCACAATACTGACCAGCGTCGCCAGCAGCCAGGCCAGCGTAGTGGCAAAGCCGCCCAGTACAAAGTTTAAAATATTCAGAACGGTACGCATAAACCCTCAGTTCATTCCGGTTTTCTATCACTGCGGGCAATTGTAACGTTTTTTTAGACTGGAGCACGTTTTCTCTGGCGGTTACACTGATAGGCACATCTTTACGTCTGGATTCGCTGAGTCATGGAACTGAAAGCAACTTCTCTTGGAAAACGTCTGGCGCAACACCCGTATGATCGTGCCGTGATCCTCAACGCTGGGGTGAAAGTGTCTGGCGACAGGCATGAATATCTTATTCCATTCAATCAGTTATTGGCGATTCACTGTAAGCGTGGGCTGGTATGGGGCGAGCTGGAGTTTGTCCTGCCGGAGGATAAAGTCGTGCGTTTGCACGGTACCGAGTGGTCGGAAACCCAGCAATTCCATCGCTATCTGGACGCGCACTGGCGTCGCTGGAGCCAGGAGATGAGTGATGTCGCCGCGCAGGCATTACAAGAGCAATGGGCGCGTATTAGTGAGCGAACGGGCGAAAACCAATGGCTTACCCGTGAACGCGTTCGGGGGCTGGAACACGAAATTCGCCAGACGTTTGCCGCCTTGCCTCTGCCGGTCTCACGTCTGGAGGAGTTTGCTCACTGTCGCGAGATATGGCGTAAGTGTCTGGCCTGGTTACAGGATAGCGAGGGAAGTCGGCAGCAGCATAATCAGGCGTATGCTGATGCCATGCTGGAAGCGCATGCCGACTTTTTTACGCAGATAGAATCTTCTCCGCTTAATCCTTCCCAGGCCAGGGCGGTGGTTAACGGCGAATCATCGTTACTGGTACTGGCGGGCGCGGGAAGCGGTAAGACCTCGGTGCTGGTGGCGCGCGCGGGTTGGCTGTTGGCGCGCGGACAAGCAGATGCGGGGCAAATTCTTTTACTGGCGTTTGGTCGCAAGGCGGCAGAGGAGATGGATGAGCGTATCCGCGAGCGCTTACATACGGAAGAGATTACTGCCCGTACGTTCCATTCGCTGGCGCTGTATATTATTCAGCAAGGCAGTAAAAAAGCGCCGGTTATCAGTAAGCTGGAAAGTGACGCCACCGCGCGGCATCAGCTATTTCTGCGCACCTGGCGTCAGCAGTGTAGCGAGAAAAAAGCGCAGGCCAAAGGCTGGCGTCAGTGGCTGGAAGAGGAGATGCAGTGGGTAGTGCCGGAAGGTAATTTCTGGGACGATGAGACATTGCAGCGGCGTCTGGCCCCTCGCCTGGATCGTTGGGTCAGTTTGATGCGTATGCACGGCGGCGCGCAGGCAGAAATGATCGCTGGCGCGCCAGAGGAGTGCCGCGAGCTGTTTGGCAAACGCATTAAGCTGATGGCGCCGCTGCTAAAGGCCTGGAAAAGCGCGTTGAAAGCGGAAAATGCCGTTGATTTCTCCGGGCTGATCCATCAGGCAATGGTGATCCTCGAAAAAGGGCGTTTTATCAGCCCGTGGAAGCATATTCTGGTCGATGAATTTCAGGATATTTCCCCGCAACGGGCGGCGCTGTTAGAGGCGCTGCGCAAGCAGAATAGCCAGACTACGCTGTTTGCCGTTGGAGATGACTGGCAGGCGATTTACCGTTTTAGCGGGGCGCAGCTCTCCTTAACGACGGCGTTTCATCAGACGTTCGGCGAGGGCGAGCATTGCCACCTGGACACCACGTACCGCTTTAACAGTCGGATTGGCGATATTGCCAATCGCTTTGTACAGCAGAATCCGTACCAGCTTAAAAAACCGTTAAATAGTCTGACCCCAGGCGATAAAAAAGCGGTGACGTTATTGGATGAAAGCCAGTTGGACGCGTTACTGGATAAATTATCCGGCTATGCGAAGGAAGATGAACGTATCCTGGTGCTGGCGCGCTATCATCATCTGAAACCCGCGAGTCTACAAAAAGCGGCGACTCGCTGGCCGAAGTTACAGATAGACTTCATGACTATCCATGCCAGCAAAGGCCAACAGGCCGATTACGTGATTCTTGTCGGATTGCAGGAGGGTAACGACGGTTTCCCCGCCCCGGCGCGAGAATCCATTATGGAAAGTGCGCTTCTTCCTCAGGTTGAGGATTTTCCGGACGCTGAAGAGCGGCGTTTGTTATATGTGGCGTTGACGCGCGCGCGCGCGCGGGTCTGGCTGCTTTTCAATAAAGATAATCCCTCGCGCTTTGTGGAGGCGCTTAAACAGCTGGATGTGCCGGTGGCGAGGAAGCCCTAAAGCGCGGGCGGTACAGCATCCCGCCCGCGTAGCGGTTATTTCAGGCGCTCGGCCAGATAACGCGCATAATCCGGAATAAGAATATCTACAGCGTCATTAAAATGCGGGGACTGGATGATAAAGTCCGCCGTTGAGACGTTAGTGGCGACAGGGATATTCCATACGGTGGCCAGACGCAGTAGCGCTTTGACATCGGGGTCGTGCGGTACCGCGTTAAGCGGGTCCCAGAAGAAAATCAACACGTCGATTTTCCCTTCTGAAATGAGTGCGCCAACCTGCTGGTCGCCGCCCATCGGGCCGCTCAGCATCGCATTAACGTCCATACCGGTTGCGCGCTGGATCAGATTCCCCGTGGTGCCGGTTGCATAAAGAACGTGTTCTTCCAGCAACGGCTGATGGCGTTCCACCCAGTTCATTAACATCTGTTTGCAGTGGTCGTGAGCAACCAACGCGATATGTTTGCGCGTCGGCAAGGTGCGAGTCGTCAGTTCCATAATTCGATTCCGTAGTTAACCTGTCTACAGATTACTGGAAGCGCTTGATGCTGCAAGAGAAAGACAAAAAAATTGCGCGCTGGGACAACTCATATCAAGAGGGCGGCTGTTTTTCCGCCCATTGCAGAAAATGATTGCGTGTCTGCGGGTCGGCCAGTCGGAACCAATATTTCAGCCGCTGTTCTGTCAGAGTTTGTGATTGCGGCGGTACGGTATCAAGCTCTGAGACGTCGGAAAGTAATGTGCTGTCGTCTGCCATCATCGTGGCGAACTGAGGAAGCGAGGCGCGTTTCGCCGATTTATTATAACGCTCGGTCTCTATTTCATAATCGACCACTTTAGCCGTAGAAGTAATGGCCAGAATATCGAGTTTTACCGGAATGGGCATGGCGTCGCCATCCAAAAGCGCCAGACGCGGCGCCGCGTTAAAATGCGAGGCTTCGCGCTCGTTTTCCAGCCGCGGGAGCTGGAAATTGACCTGACTTATCAGTTGGGTATCGAAACTTATCACCAGCGGCGGAGAAATATAAAGCCGCTCTTCATTACCGGGCAGGCGGATGGTTTTTTCCACCCGGAAAACGAGTTGATGCGGCCCGTTTTCCAGTTCAATGCTCTCTGCGCCGCGTAATAAAGAGCTGGACACCTTTTTGCCGTCCAGCACCAGCAGATCAACCTCATTCGACAAACGGAGCGTTGTGGCAAAAACAGTCACCGGCAAACAGAGAGCAAGGAAGGTGGTTAGCGCGCCGGTTTTCATAAGGTTCTCCTGTCCAAAGGCCGTCTGGCTAATAATGTATCGAAATTTTTCTTAGATCATGTTTACTAACATATAGACATATTTTGGCGTTTTGCTCTCATACATCGGTATGGGATGAATGGTTGCTATGTCAGGTTTGTCGTACACTTTGCAAAACAGCCAGGAGAAAGATGATGAAAGAGACCGATATTGCTGATGTTTTGACGTCCACTCGCACTATCGCGTTGGTAGGTGCGAGCGATAAACCCGATCGTCCAAGTTATCGGGTAATGAAATACCTGCTTGAACAGGGCTACCATGTGATTCCGGTTGCGCCAAAAGTCGCGGGTAAGACATTGCTGGGGCAACAGGGGTATGCCACGCTGGCGGACATTCCCGAAAAAGTCGATATGGTGGATGTTTTTCGCAACTCTGAAGCTGCATGGGGCGTCGCGCAGGAAGCTATCGCCATCGGCGCAAAAACGCTGTGGCTACAGCTTGGCGTGATCAACGAACAGGCGGCGGTACTGGCGCGGGATGCAGGCATGACCGTGGTGATGGATCGCTGCCCGGCGATTGAGATCCCTCGCCTGGGGCTGGCGAAATAAAAGTTTAAATGGCCGGATATCGCTCTCCGGCCTTTTAAATACAATCAGTTACGTAGTCGCGGCGCCTGAAGCTGCTTGCGAATGGTACGCGCCAGTTCATCCATCGATGGCTGTTCTGGATGCTCGTCCCGCATTTCGCTTCGCAACTGGGCCTCGGCCAGATAAGTATGCACTGGCTGACCATCATCATCTTCCATTACCACGTGGTACCACGGAGCGGCGCGAAGTTCGTCGTTAACCGCCAGTTCATCAGGCGACGGCTCATCAAGCGAATATTCCGGGTCGATATCGACGACCACTCCGAGGTAACCTAACAGGGAATGGCGGACCTGTTGGCCGATACCGAATTTGCTGGCTATCATAGTCACCTCCCGGGAAATAGATACCCTTTATATGAGGATACTATTCCACTTTTCAAGTTACATGACGCGACAGGCAAACCCTTTCAGATACAGCCCTTCCGGGTAGGTGGCGATCACCGGGTGATCGGCGGCCTGACGGAACTGCTCTATAAATTGTACATCACGACCGGCATCTATTGCGGCATCGGCAATGATTTTCTGAAATAAATCGCTGGTCATCAGTCCGGAGCAAGAGAATGTCAGCAGTATGCCGCCCGGATTGAGCAGTTGAATCGCTAACATGTTAATGTCTTTATAGCCCCGGCAGGCACCCATTAACTGGCTTTTATTTTCGACGAATTTGGGCGGGTCCATGATGATGACGTCGAATTTTTCGCCGTGTTCACGGTAAGCGCGCAGCAACTTAAACACGTCATCGCGCACGAATTCGGCTTTGCTCAAGTCCAGTTGGTTCAGTTCAACGTTTTGCCTGGCGATATCCAGCGCATCCTGTGAGGTATCCACGCTGACAACCTGGCGACAACCGCCCATTAACGCCGACACGGCAAAACCGCCGGTATAAGAGAAGCAGTTCAGTACCCGCTGATTTTCCACGTAGCGGCGCGTCGCCAGACGACTGTCGCGCTGATCAAGATAATAACCGGTTTTGTGGCCGCCCTGGATATCGACCAGCAATTTCATACCGTGTTCTTCAATTGGCAGAAGCGCAGGCGGCAGTTCGCCAGTGACCGGGCCTTGCGTCAGCGCCATCCCTTCTTTTTTCCGCACGGCGACGTCGCTGCGATCGTAAATAGCGCAATCCGGATAGCATGTTTGCAGCGCGCTAATTAATGCGGCGCGTTGATATTCGGCCCCGGCGCTGAGCAGTTGCAGCACCAAAAAATGGCCAAAACGATCGATAGTGACGCCAGGCAGGCCATCGGATTCACCGGCGATCAGACGATAGCTATCCAGGCCGTCTTTTTTCGCCAGCCAGTCGCGCCACTGCTGCGCCTGGCGCAGGCGGCGGGTGAAAAACGCAATATCAATGGATTCTGCTTTATCAAATGTCCAGACGCGCGCGCGGATCTGGGATGCTGGCGACCAGGCGCCGCGTGCTAACCACTTTCCCTGATGGTCGACGATATCGATAGTTTCACCGAGGTTGGCTTTGCCTTCCAGGCGGGAGACAGCGCCGGAAAAGACCCATGGGTGGCGGCGGAGTAAAGATTTTTCTCGCCCTTTGCTGAGGACTAAACGGGGATATTGCGGAAATGTAGATTCAGTCATGCGGAGTAACCTCTCACAAACAGTGACGCGAGCCGGATGATAGCTCCAGCCAGGGACCGTGAAAACGAAATGGCGCGTAGGGTAGCACAGATGAGAGAGGCAATCACCAGCGTATGGCGGTGAGCGTTTCTGCACAAAATAGAATCGTAAAGGCACAGTTTCTTCAGCGGGCGCTTTTTATAGTGTTATTTCTTTATATGAAGAAGGAAATACAATGAAAACAGTCTTCTCTTTGACCGCAGCCGCAATGATGGCATTGAGTGGCGGCGTATCTGCCGCGTCGGCGTTTAGCCTCAGTAGCGCGGATATTCCGGCGGATTTTCGTTTAACGCAACAGCATGTCTTTAAAGGATTTGGTTGTAGCGGAGAAAATATTTCGCCGCAGCTGAGCTGGCGCAATCCGCCTGCCGGAACCAAAAGCTACGCTATTACCGTCTTCGATCCTGATGCGCCCACCGGAAGCGGCTGGTGGCACTGGACGATGGTGAATATTCCTGCGCAGATTCACGACCTGCCGACGGGGGCTGATAAAAAAACGTTACCCGCTGGAGTGGTGCAGGGACGGAATGATTTCGGTTATGCTGGCTTTGGCGGCGCCTGTCCGCCGCCGGGCGATAAGCCTCATCGCTATCAGTTTACTGTGTGGGCGCTGAATACGGCAACACTGCCGCTCGACAGTGAGTCGAGTGGCGCGTTGGTAGGGTTTATGCTTAACGCGCATGTGATTGCGAAAGCACAATTCACGGCCACATACGGAAGATAAAATAGAGGACGGCACGGTGCAGGAGATGCATATTCGACATCAGGATCTTACGACGGCAGAGGTGCGTTCCAGTCATCTGCACCGTTTGCATCGTGTTACGCTTTTTTCCGCCGCTATCTGCCATATTACGCAGGGCAGTAAAGTCATCATTCAGGATGATAGCCGCCTTGTCGCCGGGTCGGGCGAGTTGATTATTATTCCGGCGAACACGCCGCTGGAGATTATTAATCAGCCTGCGCAGAACGGTTTTCGCTCCGACCTGTTGTTACTTTCACCGGAGATTATTGCTCGCTTTAAAACGATGTACGTTCAGGATTATCCACCGGCAAACCTGACATCGCTGTGTACGCCGATGAGCCGTAGCCTGACATTTATGTGGGAGAACGTGTTGGATGCTGTGCGCCAGGGGTTGCCCGTTGGGCTACAGGAACATCAGGCGATGGGGTTACTGTTAGCGCTTTTGCATGATGGCGCGGCAGGACCGCTGCTTATTGAACGGCGTTACACCCTCACGGAGCAGGTGCGGCAACTGATTATGCTCTCGCCTGCTAAGCTATGGACAGCCCAGGAGATAGCCCGCCGTCTTGCTATGGGAACATCGACGCTGCGTCGGCGTTTGCAGCGCGAATCGCAGAGTTATCGACAAATTGTTGAAGAGGTGCGCATGTCCTGCGCGCTTTCTCAACTGCAATCGACGACGCTGCCGATCGGCGAAATAGCGCTACGGTGCGGCTACCTGTCGGGGTCGCGGTTTACGGCCAGATTCCGCCAACATTATGGGTGTCTGCCCAGTCAGGTACGTTAAGTATGTCCTGTATGAGCCTCCACCACTGATTATGAAAGGAGAACCATCATGTCGAACGTCTGCATTATCGCCTGGGTTTATGGTCGCGTTCAGGGAGTCGGGTTTCGCTATACCACGCAGCATGAGGCGCAGCGGCTGGGGTTAACCGGCTATGCGAAGAATATGGATGACGGAAGCGTAGAAGTGGTGGCCTGTGGCGACGCGGCGCAGGTGGAAAAACTCATCAAGTGGCTGAAAGAGGGCGGGCCGCGCTCTGCTCGTGTGGACAAAATCCTCACTGAACCGCACAGCCCTCGCGAGACGCTAACAGGCTTTAGTATTCGGTATTAAATACACTTTACCGGTTTGGGCAGACCGGCGATTTTGGTCGCTTGCTTTGCCGGGCCTTTCGGGAACAGACGATACAGATAGCGGCTGTTGCCTTTTTCTTCGCCGAACTTATTCGCCATCGCCTTTACCAGCATTCGGATGGCGGGAGAGGTATTAAACTCCAGGTAAAATTCGCGCACGAAGCGCACGACTTCCCAGTGTTCCGCAGAGAGCTCAATGCCTTCATTGGCGGCGATAGCGACTGCCAGCGCTTCACTCCACTGCGTCGTCTCTTTCAGATAGCCTTCGCTATCAGTACTGATTTCTTTACCTTCAAAGATCAACATAACGTTTCACTGCGTAATCAACACGGACGGCAGTGTAGCAAAAAATAAAGCCCTGCATAAGCAGGGCTGGAAGAGGGGAATGTCGATTAGTCGCGGCTGGCGAAGCCCAGAATGCTGAGCAGGCTGACAAAGATGTTGTACAGCGAAACGTACAGGCTGACGGTCGCACGAATATAGTTGGTTTCACCGCCGTGAATGATGTTACTGGTTTCATACAGGATAGCGCCCGAGGAAATCAGGATAAACACCGCGCTAATCGCCAGGTGCAATGCAGGCAGTTGCAGGAAAATATTCGCCACCATACCAATCAGCACGACGACGATCCCGGCCATTAACATACCGCCCAGGAAAGACATATCCTTACGGGTGGTTAGAACGTAAGCGGAGCAGCAGAAAAATACTAACGCGGTACCACCCAGCGCCAGGCCAATGACATCGCCCATGCCTGCTGACAGATAGGCGTTAAGAATCGGGCCCAGGATATAGCCGAGGAAGCCGGTAAACGCAAAAGCAGACAGGATACCGACCGGCTTATTGGCGGTTTTATAGGTCAGGAACATCAGCCCATACATACCGACCAGGGTCAGAATCAGGCCGGGGGAGGGCAGCATCAGTACCGTACTGGCTGTCGCGGTAATTGCGGAGAAAGCCAGCGTCAGGCTCAACAGAAAATAGGTGTTGCGCAGTACTTTGTGCGTACTCAGTAGCGAGCTACGATCACGCGATGATGTAATGATACGATCCATTAGTCACTCTCTTATGACAGATGTAATTAATAAAGGAGAATAATAAAAACAGTCACTGTCACCCAGTGGTTTTACCCATCTTTACGCATTCGTTTACGTTTAGTTTCCTTAAGAGATTTCAGGTGATTACCGTCGTTAAAACGGTCTTCTCATGCCTGGCGCTACGCCATAAAACAGGCGGCAGCGCCAACCACGCGTTACCGATAAAAAATTGATAATCACAGCGGTAAAACAGTGGGGACGAACAACACGTATTAAGCCCTTTTTTGTGTTGAAGAAATGGTCAATGTGCCGCTATTTCAGGCAATTAACGAAATTTTGCCTGTTTTTCACGCAAACGAACACATTCGGTCTTTACATGACGCACCGGGATGTTTATAGTGCGCCTCATTCCGGAAGTGTGGCCGAGCGGTTGAAGGCACCGGTCTTGAAAACCGGCGACCCGAAAGGGTTCCAGAGTTCGAATCTCTGCGCTTCCGCCAGATTAAACAAGGGGTTAGCAATAAGCTAGCCCCTTCGTTTTTGAGGCGAAGAATAAAAAAAGAATATTCTCAGAGAATATCGTATTTTTCCATTTGAATAAAAATTCACTTTTCCCCAATAACCGGACGATCCAGTGTCGGGCTGATTTGTACCTTCCTGTCGTAGATAAGCACCTGGCTTTCTGTTTTGTGGCCGCTGAAAATCTGCTTATCCCTGCTACTACCCTCAAAATCTGAAATAGCTTTTGCCTTGATATCGTGGAATGTGTAATCCAGTTGTCGGCCCAGTTCACTTTGTGCGGCGCGTACAGCTTTTAACCAGCGATTATTGAACGTCTTGCGGATGAACTGACCACGATCGTTGTTGTAGAGAACCAGCGCGTCAGGTGACAGTTTTGGACATTCTGTCTGTGCTGTTTTCAGCGCTTGCTGAAGGCGGGGAGTCCAGACCTTAATCTGTTTTTTTCCGGTCTTTCCTTGCTGGATAAAAATCCCCTTATCAGAAATTTGCATCCAGCGCAGAGCGAGTACGTCAGCTTGCCTGGCGGCGCACAGGTAAGAAATTTCCATTGCAGCCCTGACAACGTGATCAGCATGCTTATAAATAGCCAGGTAGTCTTCGTCAGTGATGTATTGCTCGCGAGCCTTGAGAGAGAATTTACTGACGCCGGCACACGGATTTCCCTTAACGTAACCGCGTTCATACCCCCAGCGGTAAACACGTGACATGCTGCTCATTTCCTGGTTGGCCTGGTTTTTACTTTGCAGTCCACGACGATCCATAAACTGACGCACATCTTCTGGCTTTATTACATCAGCTTTAACTTTACCAAACACGGCAAGCAATTTTTTCTGATGTTGCAAATAATCCCGCTGGGTTCGTATTGCAAGCTCGGTGTAGTAGGCGCTTTTAAGAAACATCTTCCAGAGCTTTTCGAACGTCATTACATCTGAGTAATTGCGCCGTTCTTCCTCGTACCGTTTCCATAATGCCGACATAGTGAGAGTGATTGGCCCCAGTGTCACAGTTTCCCGCGACGTGGGTTTGTAGTAGTAACGGGTTCTGGTTTTTGATACGCGTGGGGGGAGCTTGACATCGCCCAGATCTTTTCTTCTGCGCCCCATTTAAATTGCTCCGAAATCGGGTTTTGTTTCTGTAGCTTGCTGCACGGTGATCTGTCCGTTCAGTACAGCGTTGATATGAGTCCAGGTTACCATGGGGCGCCCCTCCCGATCGGGAATGTAAGAAACGCCGCCACGGTCCAGTATTTCCCGTTGTTTGGATGGTTTCTGATAACCGGTAAATTCAATAAGTTCAGCGTCTGTTAGCAGATCGTTTTCTCTGGTCATGTTGGTCTTTCCTCATCATCCGGTACACAGCGTCGTCAGCATCACTGCAGGCGCGTTCGATGTCTGACTGGGTTAGTGTCTTCTTTCGTACGCTTGCCGATAACCGGCCAATCTTTATATCGAAATCTGTGAGTAAGGTAGCTCCGGGTTGCCATCGCAGCATTGCGGTCTCCTGTAAATAGTGAGACCACAATGCTAGCGGTGGTGGCGGTTTATTTCTGATTACGCTTAATCAGGTTTTCGGGGAGGAATGCGCCTTTCTCGCGCGTAACCTTTACGTTTTTTGGCAGGTGCATACCCAGTTCACAACGGCTGCGTGCTTCAATAATTCCGTTACTACCGTCCGCGAATACGACGTGGACGGCATCGCCGCGTTTAAGTGATAGTTTCAGCATTGTTAGCGTACCTGTAGTGAGCGTTCGCCGATCACAAGATGGGCGCCCGGTACCGGATTTAACAGTTCGGCAGGTACTTCTCCACCGTCAGCAGTGATTTGCGCTGCGGCAGCTTCCGCAGCTTCGATCGCTTCTTTGATGGCTTTTTTGTCCGGGGCGATAATCGTCTGAACAGTAACCAGTTCGTCTGGCAGTAGCTTCTCGTTATCGATGACAACACTGATGCTACCTTTTCTGGCGGAAAAGGTATTTTTAGACGTCTTGAGCTTATCCAGATTAGCGGCCATCAGGCACGACAGAATATATTTACGTAATGTTTTATCTTTATTTTCGAAATGCTTTTTACGTTCCGCCAGACGCTTTATTTCTTCATCGCAGGTTTTGGCATGACCGAGATTATTGCGGGCAATTACCATGATAGCATCCAGCTTATCAGCGAGTTCACCTTCAATGCTTTCCAGCGTATCGGCGATCATTTCTGGAGTAAGCTCATCAGAGCTTTCCAGCAATTGCAACAGACTGGTATAGTCAGCAGCTAACGCGATTGCAGTAGTCATTCTGCTTTCTCCAGTGCTTTGTTCAGTTCGGCGATACGTTCATCTTTAATGGTTGTCAGCCGCCGCAGACGCCCACCTAAGTAACGCGCGTGCTGTGTATCACCTTTCGCTTCTGCATCCTTGCGATGCACTTCCGCTTCGCGGGCAATCGATGAATAGACTTTGTTGATCTCGTTTTCTGATACAGCAGATGCAATGGTGTTAGCGACTCGGGTTAGTTTGTCGTCCAGTTCCTGGCGGACGCGGGCTGCATCCTCAGCGTTTTCACTGGCATTTTTCAGCGCGAATTCAGCTTTATTTTTCTGTCGATACTCCGGGTTGTCGTACAGGCCCATGAAAATATCAGCGCAGAAACCAAGCGCAGACAGTGCTTTTTTGGTTGCGTCAGTCAGTGATTTTTTTGTTGCTTCACCATCACAAATAGGGCCATATTTGCTGCCGTAAATATATGGGGTACACCCGAAAGAAATCTCCTCACCGCGTACACTATTGCGGATGTACCAAAGTCTGATTTTGATAACGTGATGTTTTTCTGTCAGGACGCCGCCGACACCGTCGGGGATAAGTTCCCACGTGTTGTTACCGTCAGTGCCTTTGACTGTGCGAGTAATTGGCGCGCCATTGTCAAAGCGCTCTTCCAGAATATCGACACCCCAGCCGATACCTTTTGGACCAAATTCGCGTGTAGCGATCATGGTCATGTAGGTACCATTGATTGAGGTTCCGCCTCCGTTCACAGAGAACGCAGTAGTAAAACGCTCATCTGTTTTGAACACGTTTTTCCACAATTCCAGGTTATCGCGTTCAGCAGACTGCATTTCGTTGATGCTCTGAACCAGTTCAGAGGCCTGCGGGAACTGCTCTTCACGTTTAATGCGCTCGACAAGTTGATCCACATCCTGAACGATATTTTTTACTTTATCGCTCAGCTTTTCTTCCTGCTGGATAGCTTCGTCCCGGTTCGTTGCATAAACACCATAACCCATGCTATTCAGCGTTTCACGGGCTTGTGTTGCCTGATCATCTGTAACAGTTCCTTGTTCGGTTACTTCCTGTTTTTTACATTCATTTGAGGCGGCTTCAGACATCAGATTATCAACAGAGAACATTCCATTGCCGAGGTTTGATACCTGTGGTTGGGTATCGGTTTTAACCCATTTCGGATCGTTAGGGTCACTGATGCCTTCGACATATTCGCCACGCGCTGCCGCAAGCAATTTGCCAGTCCTCTCCGCATCGGGTTCAGGACATTCGAACTGACCATGCTCAGTCAGCCATGAATCAATATGGCGCCGCAGAGACTCTGGGAAATGGTAAGTATCTTTAGCTGGCGTGTTCTGTATAACGCCAAAAATACTCGGTCGGTCATATTTGAGGATCTTCTCAGTGGTACGCAGGGCCATTGACCAGCGTTTAAAATCCTCCCGGTCTTCTGCAATGATTTTTTCTGCATCGCGAAGATTTCCTGAAAGCACCGGTGCGTCAGGAGATATAGGCAGCAGGGCGACGGCGATCTCCTGGTCCAGTGTTGCGTAAGTGTGTTTATAACCACGTAGGGGGGCCACTTTAGGACTCTCTATATTATCGCTGGTGTTAAGGGAAGATGTCTTACTTGGTACCATTTCTTCACGCTTACCCGGATTCTCCAGCCAGCGTTTGATAAATTGAGAAATAGCAGCCTTGCCCGGTGTCTGGTCTTCAAATTTAGCTAAGATGGCCTGAATAAGATTGTTTAACCCTTCAACATGCATATGACGAACGGGCTCGTTATTGTGCAGTGCATGAAGGATATTTGAATTAATCCGATCGTCATCATCAAAGGGTTCAGTGTTATTTTCCAGATTATCGAGATAGTCCAGAACCTGAGAATAAAGCACGCCATCTATGGGAGAATTGCTGAACATGAGGACGGCAGCGAACCGTTCCCGGGCTGGCAGCTTCATCAGATCGATGATTTCATCACTGCTTGGTAAACCTGGAACGCTGGTGTCTGGTTTGTTGGCGATCCATTTTTCCCCGTCAAAAGTGTTCGCCTGAGCAAATTGTTCATCAAATTTTCCAACTTCCGGACGAGGCTGATCCTCCGAGTCTTCCCAGATTTTGGGCTTAAAATAGTTGTCGCCGTTTGCCGGGTAGTGTTCCCAGAGTTTGCCAATGACGATACTTTCAGCGACTTTTTTATTTGGTGCTTCGATGCTGATTGCCAGCGCAACAGCACCATCTTTAATAGCCGATTTCTTCGGCTCGAACAGACAGTTGTAAATTGTCATGGTCTTTCCTCTTTGGTTACTGGCGCTGGTCAGGCGCCTGATTTTGCAAGTCGGATAGCTACTTTGATTCCTGCTTTCTTCTGCTTAAAAATCGGGTACTTACCTTTTACGGCGTTAGCGTACACAGTTCCGGTTGTTGGATAGAATTCAACGCGGCGAACACCACCGACAATTGTTAGATGCATAACGCCATTTCCGAAATCGCCGTTGTTCTCATGTTCGAGTACAGACAAGCCAGCACTCATTACCTTGTCGATGATAATTTCAGTCTGCATGGTTACCTCAGAACGGAATATCGCTTTCCTGGACAGGAGAGTGATCAATACACAGCAGTTGCTGTATTTTGTCGTCAACCTGGGCTATCTGATGTTTTGCCAGCGTTGCTATCTTCTCTTTCTGACCACGCAACTGGTCGACCTGAAGAGCAATAATGTCGAAAGGTTCTGGCTGGTTTACATCGATGGATATATCGCGAGTCTCCAGCAGGACGTATTGATCTGGAAAGGTGCGTGACATGTCACAGGTAGATACAATGACTTTTTCCTGAGCAAACGTGTTGGCGTTGTAATGGATGTACAGCTTTACTGGGATGGCAAGCGCTTCCATAGCGGCTCCTTACTAGTGTATAATCCGAGCCGATCAGCGGCTCATGTCGTTGGTCTTTCCTCGGTGCAGGGTTGGTCCCCTGTACCACCTCCGGAGTGGTTTGGTCACCGTTCCGGGTAAAGAAACCCACTTCGGTGGGTTTTTTTACATCTGTTGCCCGTCTTTCCGGGCTGTCAGGGCTGGTCATACCCGCCTGGTCTTTCCTCGGTACTGGTTGCTGTGTAAAAAATTGCCCCTCATTGAGACGAGGCAAAGACTACACACAGCAATGGATATTTGATGATCCGTAACGTGGACATACGACCTGTTTTTAAGCCTCACGGGGCGTTCTTTACGCGGGCGGACGGCTCAACCGCGTTCACTGCCGTGACAGGGGGCTTGTGTGGTGTTACGCACCCATTGCTCTTACCTTCCACCACTGCAACGAATCGAATCCAGTTGCGGTCTTTCCCGCATGTCATCGTACTGGCGGCGACCCGCGAATTTGTGCCTGTCTTTCCAGACTGTCAGAACGTTTTTCTGAACAACTGCCGCGTGGTTAGTGCGTCGTTGATATGATGATATTAGTTTCACGTATATTTGTGGTCAAGCTAAAAATATATGTGTTACGAATATATTTTATATGCTATTGATTTAAATGAATAAAAAAATCCCGACTATGCGGGATTCTTTGAAGAGGTGGGATTACTGTTTTCTGGTCGCTAGAAGTTCTTCAAAAAGTCGGTCAAATTCACTAACTTTTTCTTTTAATTCAGTTAGATGCCTTTCTTTCTCACTTTGTGGAAGCCTGTCGTAAAGTTCAATCAACTCTGCATCCTCTGGTTTCAAAAGGCGCCAGCCAGCCGCTGAATAGTCCTGAACGTGTGTATCGGTTTTTCTGACGTAATTCATTAGTTCCGCTAAGTCAGGTCGGATTTCTTCAGGTTTTACCCCTAGTAGCGCAGAGAATTTTAACGTGGCGTCCGTGTTTAATGGGATGCTGCCGTTCAAATATTGACTCACTGTAGCTTGCGTATTGAAGCCGAGAGCATCTGCCGCCTTTTCCTGGGTAAGACGTAAAGTAACTTTTTTATCGTTCCAAATGTCTCGAAGCCGTTTGGCTGCGTCAGCTTCTGCTGCATCAAGGGTTTTCTTTCTCATACCGAACATAATATTCGCAAAATTAATTTACTCCCAATCGTGTAACTATTGACACATCAATATTCGTGATACTAATATTGATGTGTCGAATACATATAGGAGGACAAATGGATCTCAAAAACTACCTAAAGACATCTGGCGTTCGTCAGCAGGAGTTCGCTGTATTGGTCGGGGAGACTCAGGGTTATGTTAGCCGTGTAGCTTCCGGTAAATGCCTGCTTGGCGCTGCAACGGCGCTTAAATGGGCTGCCGCTACTACATTTCAGGTAACACCTCATGACTTTCGTCCTGATCTTTATCCAAATCCAACCGATGGTGTTCCAGATAGGAACGCAGCTTAACAAGAGGCGTATTCGAAATCTGATTAAGCGTAATCAGATTTTCAGCGACAGGAGACGCGACAAAGTGGAAAACCTCGACGAACTGAAAAGAGAAATCTTCAAGTGGGCTGCGGAACGCGGGCAGGAACATGTTGCCATCGAGATCTCCCGTATGTGGTTTCGGATGGGGGGCAATACCCGTTCTGTAAAACTTCACCAGATGGAGGATTCGAAAGGCAATGCCGACTGGCGGGCCATCAACAATAACCGGCAGCAGATTTTTCGCTGGTTACGTGGTGAGACGAAAGCGGCGAGAACCAAAACTAAAGCGCTGGCCAAAGCTATGGAAGCGGCGCTCCCCGCGGAACGATATGCGCAGTTGGGAATGACAGCTCAGCACTTAATTTGCATTGCGATCCGCGATTTCGCCGCCGCAATAATAGCATTGCTGCTTGATGCTAGGGATCGACCACAGCGGATAGCACAGGCACTACAAGCCATACAGGAAACACAGCGCCTGACCAGCGTTTAACTTGTATCGAGGAAAGACCAATATGCAGACATCAACAGACCGCATCACCTGGCGGAACGGCTGGCGTTTAAATGGCGAACCATCCTGTGCGCATGATGTACGGGGAATATTTGAAGAACGCCTCGCCGCGAAAAAATGGGAAATATACGAACAGCGTAAAGCTGAGATGATCGAGACGTGCGTTTTCCTCACACCGAAAGACTACGAATTAGCCTGTCGTGAACTGGCTGAGTTGCTGGGGATCTGACTATGAGCATGACCCTAATGGCCCGGGCGATGGCAATAAAAACCGGAAACCCAATTCGTAAACTGGTGCTGATTAAACTTGCTGATAACGCCAATGATAATGGCGAATGCTGGCCATCTTATCAGCATATTGCTGATCATTGTGAATGCAGCAGGAGTGCTGTTCGTACGCACATTGACGCGCTTATTGGCATGGGCGTTTTAACAAAAGAAAACCGCATGGGTATAAACAATGGTAAGGGAAATACGTCGAATGTGTATTACCTGAATCTTGATAACCCTGTGCCACCAAAAAGCACAGCCCCTGTGCCGTCAAAAATCACAGGTATGCCGTTAGAAAACACACCCCCTATGCCATGTGGTGGCACCAGAACCAGTCACTCTTTTGAACCAGTCAATGAACCTAATGATCCCCCTAACCCCCAGAAGGGGAAGGGCGACGAATGGATCCTTGCTGACGCTAAAAAAGCCCTGGAATTCTACAACGAACAAACCGGAACCCGTTGCCGTGATATTAAGCCGTTCGTACTAATGCTGACGCCGACACAAACACGCGAAGCATACACACTTGCTGAGCTGCAATTGGTTATTCGTTGGGTACTGGCTACTTGGCGCCGCCGTGGTTCTGGTTTGCCAAAACCGGCCAATATTTGCCGCGTAAATCGCTTTGACGGTTATCTCGCGGATGCAGAAGCATGGGCTACTACGGAGGCTGATGTCGATCCGGATGCTGTCATGAAAGGCTACAACGAGATATTCGCTGACACATTGCCTGCTGCTGAACTGGATGCCGATCGCCGGGGGATGATTATTCGCCTGGCTGCTCACATGAAAAATAAAACTACGGGGGCATTTCTTGGCTATTTCGAAAAATTCCGCGCCGATGCACCCGATTTTTATTTCGGTGCCAGTGGCTGGCGCGCCAGCTTTGATTATCTGATGAAACCTGAAACGTTGCGTAAAACAAGGGAGGAAGCACTGTGAGTCCTCAGGAACTGGAAGCATGTGTACTGGCTGGCCTGTTGAATGGGGGAGCTTCACCTGATGCCTTCGATGTGATCGCCTCCACCCCAGAAGAATCATTCAGCATAGGATTTTATCGCCGTACATTCAGCGAAATAAAAAAACAGGCGCTGACTAGTGGCATGATCGACATGTTATTTATTAGCGAAGCACTGGGTGGGGCGAGTCTGGCTAACTTGTCGGAAATATCCCGTATCCCTGCAACAGTACCAAACCTCAAAGGCTACGCGAGGAAGATGGTTAAGGCATGGCGAAGTCGTGCGCTGGCGAAGCTCCTGCAGGATGGGGCCGATGGCATTCGTAACGCAGTAAACCAGGAGCAACGCGATCAGATAGTCGAAAACGCCGTAGCACAACTGCTGGATATGACTGCCGATAGTGGTGACGTCCAACCAGTACATATCAACGAGCTATTGCCCGCTTACATGGACACAGTACAGAAACGTATGAATGGTGATGAGTCCACGCGCAATTTGCTGACTGGTATTGTGGATCTTGATAACGCGACAGGTGGCATTAACCCGCAGGATCTTATTGTTGTGGCTGGTCGTCCTGGTATGGGTAAAACAGAATTCGCTCTTACGGTTGTGGAAGGCGTAACGTCAAAAGGGGGCGGAGCGCTCATTTTCAGCATGGAGATGGCTGCGGCTCAGATTGTCGAGCGTTCGCTGGCCGGCGCCGGAAACCTGTCTGTTTCACGTCTGCGTAATCCTCAGGATATGTACGATGAAGACTGGGCACGATTGACTGCCGCCATTGGTGAACTTACGGACCGGGATATCTGGATTGTCGATGCGACCGACCTTACAGTTGAACAGATTCGCGCGATTGCAGAAACGCACAAACGACGCCATCCGCATCTGGCAATGATTATGGTCGATTATCTCGGTCTGATTAAAAAACCGAAAGCAGAGCGTAACGACCTGGCCGTAGCGCACATTTCTCGCAATCTCAAAACGATGGCTATGCGGCTACATACACCGACCTTTGCGCTCAGCCAGCTTTCCCGCGCAGTTGATGCGCGTCCGGCGGCGCAGCGTCGCCCCGTAATGTCAGACCTGCGTGATTCTGGTTCCATCGAGCAGGATGCTGACAGCATTCTGTTTCTGTACCGCGATGATGTTTATAACCCTGAAAGCCCGGCGGCTGGTGTGGCTGAAGTCATTCTAGGCAAATGCCGGTTCGCTGCTGCTGGTACCGTAATTTACCAGGAATTTAAAAACGGCCACTTTCTGCCGATCGATCAGCACGTCGGCAAGGAGAAGACCCGCATTCAACTGGAGGCAGCAAAACCCAGAAAACCGCACCGCAAATATTCAGAGAAGTACAACACCGATGCATTTTAAGCGCCTGACCCGCGCTAAATTTAGAGAGGAAAGACCAATGACCGATTTAATTTATCCAAAAGTAGAGACCATTGATGATGCTTGTGACTGGACGAATGTAATCATCTGGCGGATGAATGCCGGAGCCAGAGCGCGCAGCCGTTCAATGTATGTTCCGTGTCCCCGTCCTGTTCCGATACCGGGATTAACCGTACGTGTACCTTCGACGGTGAAAAAGGTGAAACAGTCAGGGCCAGCACCTCGACGTCACACGAAAACGCATACTGGCACAGTGATCTATTCCGGTGGTGAGAAGACAGTTAAACTTCGCGAAACCGCAACGGTCTGGACTTCCGGCAGCAAAGAAAATTACGACAAAAAGACAGGCTACAGGGTAGGGGTAACCAGCCGTTGTCGCCTACTGCTGGATTCAATTAAACCTATAGCAGCATCTACAGAACCTGTCGTTCAGTCCAAATCCAGCGAATTACCAGCGGTACAACTGGTAGCTATCATGAAGGGAAAAACGCTGTCATACCAAGGGATTATGTCTGCCATTAAAAAATATCACCCGGACATCAAAATTACCCTGGAACAACTCCAGAAACGAGTCTTTGCGCTGTGTATGTCTAATTTCGTCGGCATTGAGCGGCATGACGATATGCCCGTTACACACTTCACGCTGAAAAGCGTTGATCCCCGTTTTTACGTTCACTCAGAGAAAAACATGAGGGCTTAAGGTATGGCCGGGCAATCGGACTACCTCCCGCCCGGCTTACCGCTCAATCGTGCCAAATGGCCGCAAGAGTGCCAACTCAAAGAGCATTATGACATGCGCGCCGCCGCGCTCATTCGCCAGCTCTATGAGCGCAAAGTCACTCGCCAGATGGTTATACAGCACATTGACGCGACGCCGGAGAGCTACCGGGATTTTTTCAGAGGGCGTTTGAATTACTGGCGCCAGATGCGCGAAGGGGGAAATAGTGAATAAAAAATACACATTAATTTATGCAGATCCGCCCTGGGCATACCGGGACAAAGCTGCAGATGGTGACCGTGGAGCCGGGTTCAAATATCCCGTGATGAATGTTCTCGACATCTGCCGCCTGCCTGTGTGGGATCTTGCAGCGCAAAGTTGCCTGTTGGCTATGTGGTGGGTTCCAACGCAGCCGATTGAAGCACTGAAGGTTGTCGAGGCGTGGGGTTTCCGTCTGATGACAATGAAAGGCTTTACCTGGAATAAATGTGGGAGCCGCCAGACGGATAAGCTGGTGATGGGAATGGGGCATATGACACGTGCAAATAGTGAAGATTGTCTTTTTGCGATTAAAGGAAATCTTCCTGAACGCATTGACGCCGGGATCGTCCAGTCATTTACCGCGCCGCGCCTGGAGCATTCGCAAAAACCTGACTTTGTGCGTGAAAAATTGGTGCAATTGCTTGGTGATGTTCCACGTATTGAACTGTTTGCTCGCCAGTCCTCTCATGGGTTTGACGTATGGGGAAATGAGTGTGATTCACCTGATGTAATGCTGCTGCCAGGAATAGCTGAATTTATCAAGGAACATGGGGAGTGTGCGGCATGACTAATGCAGCAACAATTCTTGATATGTGCTGCGGTTCTCGAATGTTCTGGTTCGATAAGCAGGACGAAAGAGCAGTTTTCACTGATAATGCTGTTCCCCCACCTTTCGCAGAGGCGCTGGTGAGGGCTAATTTACCTGAATTATGTGTAAGCAGGGAGGCAGCATAATGGCAAAATCAGCATCAGAACGTAAAGCAGCGCAACGCGCCCGTCAGTCTGCCGCTGGTGAGCGCAAGATTGAACTGGTGCTTGATTCTCAGGAGCTGGACATGTTGGAGCGGAACTGCGCCGCCCGCCGCCCGGGTCGTGCGCCGTATGAAATGGGCGAATATATTGCGATGCTAATTCGTCAGGATGATGCGCGAGTTCGTGGACGTATCAAATCAATCAGCGCAAATCAATGTGGAAAATGCGGCGACGCGCTGCCGATTACATCATGCCCATGTGCAGGTGATTCTCAGTGCTGGGTTACGTCTGGATGGCATGCGGTGAAACTAACAATGTGACATGTCACGCCAGTCTGCAACATGTAAATAAACCGCCATAAAGGCGGTTTTTCTTTATTTAACATAGTGTTAAATAATAAATCTATTTCATTTTTTAACGTTTTGTGCCTTTAAAAGTTTGCACTTCCAATTACTAAGGAGTATATATACTGGATATCTATACAGTTATCGCAGGGAGGGCGCGTGTTTAAAAAGACGGAGATAGGGGAACATCTCCCCGATAATGGTCGCGTTCTCATTACCTGTAAAAATGGCAAGGTGATGTCTTTAAGAAACGTGTACGACGATGAACATGTCGCATCCCTTAAATCATTGTTAGAACTGGCAGAACAAGCAGGCTGTATTGTTGTTCAAAAAGGTAAACAAAGGGTATAATCACGGTACCGGACTGAACACCCGGCAAACTGTATTTCTGAGCAATTGCTGCGCTAAAGGGGAAACCAATGGCGCAGTATTCATTTGTAAAATCAGCGGGCGGTGTACTTATTCCAGCAACCCCGGATGCTCGCGAATTTATCGACAAAAAATTTCGTCTGGGCGCTGTTTTGTATGCCGACTTTAAACAGGCACGTAATGCAGAGTTTCACAGAAAATTTTTCGCACTCCTCAATCTTGGGTTCGATTACTGGCAACCGTCGGGCGGTGCAATATCCCCGGCAGATAAAAAACTGGTTCGGGGATATGTACAACTGGTTGCTCACTACGCGGGTCACGAAGAAACACTCCAGGAACTGGCCGATCAATATCTGCATGAAGAAGCTGAGAAACGCGCCAGCAATATCAGCTCCGTCAAATCCTTTGAAGCGTTCCGCGCATGGGTGACAATCGAATCAGGTTTTTATACTGAATACCAGATGCCGGATGGCACCAGCCGCAAAGAACCAAAATCTATATCGTTCGCAAAAATGGACGATATTGAATTCTCCCAGCTTTATAAATCCGTTCTTGATGTGCTCTGGAATTATATCTTATACCGCACATTCCCGACTCAGCAGGCAGCGGAGAACGCCGCCGCCCAACTATTCAGTTATGCCGCATGAAAAAAATCGACCTGACAAAGCAGGCCCGCGATCGCATGTGTACTGTACGAATTCCGGGGATCTGTAATTTCAATCCTGAAACCAGTGTGCTGGCCCATTATCGCATGAGTGATACCTGTGGAACGGGCATTAAACCACATGACATGCAAGGTGCCATTGCATGCAACTCTTGTCATGACGTAATCGATGGTCGTGTGAAAACCGATATTGATTAAGACACCCTGAGGCTATATCACGCTGAAGGTGTTTTCCGTACTCAACAGATATGGAGAGAGGAAGGCTTTATATGATTTATCCTTCAACTTCAGGAAAACCCGATGAGACATTCCGGCTTCGCACGCTCGAATCCGTGTGGATTCAGGGTAAATTACGTATGTGGGGCCGCTGGTCACACATAGGCGGAGGGACTGGTGGTGATATGTTTAATGCGCTTCTCGCTTCGAAAAAAGTGAGTAAAACCGCCATACAGCAGGTATTACGGCATCTCAAAGCATCAGGTTTAAGTAAGGATGAGTTGCGGGAATATTTTGAGGATCTACTTGCCGGGAAAAATAAAAGTCACCTGGCTTTTTGCACAGATGCGGAAGGGCTTATGATGGATGCTGTGATCGGTGAAATCCTTGTTCGTGCTGGCCATAAGAAGCTGTTTGGTCTTATCTGCCAGCGATATAAGCGTCGAATGAGCAAAAAGGCAATGGCGAGAGAACTAAACGAAATGCATCCGGAGTGGTGTCTGAGAACCTGCGAAAGCAGAATTGATGTCTGGTTACAAATGGCAGAAGCAATGTTGTATCAGCCAATGTGTGAAGTATTCGAAAAAAAACCTGACAGATTTCGTTTGCATAATTGCGCGGGTGTTGCTTGAATTCAGATAAGCTCGCGAAGCTTTATCCGCAGCGACAGATTCAAAGAAGAACCCGCCACGGCGGGTTTTTTCGTTTGCAGGTCTCGGTAATCATCGGGGCTTTTTCACATTCAGGGCTCACTGGCGGACGGCTCATAACCCAATCCGACAGACGCTTGCGTAGAGCCCGTCCACTATATCAGGCTCCGGGAACCACCATCGATATTACCTACGTAGCAAACGCAGCCCGTGAAGCCTGACCCTTTGATCACACACTGCGCCATCTGAGCTATCGGTGGTGGGGCTATGACTGGAAAGAGCAGCCTGTACAACAGGATTTGAGTTGTGGTTTCTTGCACCGCGGCATTTTCTGCTTCGCCCTATACTATTTGCTTAGTCTTGCGGAGGTGTGAATGAAAGAAGGGTATTACTGGATTCAGCATAACGGTGTTGTTCAGGTGGCATACTATACGAATGACACAGTTGACGATCTGGAATCTGGACAGCTTATTGTCGGTGTCTGGCATCTGCCAAGGGGCGATGATATCTGCCATAACGGTGAAGCAGAAGTACTGTCGGGGCCGTTACAACCACCAGCTTAGATATAGAACGCGCTGGCGGCGCTTGGAAGACGGCTTGAAATATTAGCTGCGTAAATCATACCCCTGATTTTCTGTATACCACTGCCACGTAGCGGGGATTGGCTCCCGCACCCATCACAAGGCTGCGCTATTGCGCGGCCTTTCTTTTTCCACTTACCCGACATCCGGGTAGTCCATTTCCCGGACAGGGGAAGTTATGACAATGGATAAACATACGACATGGCTGGCCTACATCTGGGCATTAATCAGCGGCATATGCGCCCAGTGGACGTTAAACGACTATGGCGCGCTGATAGGTATTGTTCTGGGTATTGGTACGTTTCTGGTTAATAAGCATTACAAAAAGAAATCAGAGCAGGCTCAGGCAAGACAGGCTGCCGCGATGGAAGAGCGTAACAGGCTAATCGCCCGGATTCTGGAAAAAAACGACCATGACAGCACGTTAAAAATGTTGGCGGTATCTGAAATGCCGGAGGGCAATAATGGCGCTCAGGACAAAAGTTAAGGCCCTTCTGGCTGGTGGCGCGAGTGCAATGGTGATAGCGGCGGCGATGATTGGCGGTAATGGCGGTAATGGCGGTCTGGAAGGCAGGCGCCACGAACCCTATCGAGATGTGGCTGGCGTACTTACCGTATGTGATGGACATACGGGAAAAGACATTGTACCTGGCAAGCACTATACCGATGCGGAGTGTGATGCTCTGCTGAATAAAGACCTTGCACTGGTCGCAGCCCGCATTGATCCACTGATTAAGGCCAGTATCCCGAACAGCGAAAGAGCTGCGCTCTACTCCTTTGCGTACAACGTTGGTACTGGCGCGTTTGCCAGGTCAACCCTGCTGAAAAAACTCAACGCTGGTGATCTGGCCGGAGCCTGCAACGAGCTTAAACGCTGGACGTATGCAGGCGGTAAGCAGTGGAAAGGGCTGGTAACGCGTCGCGAGATCGAGCACGAGGTGTGTACATGGGGGCAGAAATGAACCATACCATCTACCACGGCGACTGCCTTGACGTCATGCCGACACTTGAACACGGCAGCGTTGACCTTATCGTGTGCGATCCACCCTATGGCACGATGAAGGGGGCTAACCTGGACACATGGAGCGCTGCAACCACGCAGTGGGATGACGCTATCGATCCCGTAGCACTGTTTGCCGTGTGCGAACGTGTACTCAGGGTTAACGGCGCACTGGTATTGTTTGCCCAGGAACCCTACACAAGCCGCCTGATAACGCAGGCGCACAGCAACCTGCCGTTCAGTTACCGCCTTGCGTGGGAGAAAGAACACTTCGGCAACCCACTGCAAGCCAAAAACGCCCCCGTATCATATTTTGAGGACGTGCTGGTGTTTTTCAAAAAGTACGAACCGAACCTTAATCATCCGATGCGTGAATACTCCCGCAGGGTAAAGGCATTTACCAGGGCGACGGCGGTACAGGTAGAGCGCAAGCTTGGACACCGGGGAGCCGATCACTTTTTGGGCTGTGACGCTGTCCAGTTCTCGCTACCCACACGCAGCACCTACGAGCAACTGACTACCGCCTACAACCTGACCGCTATGCCGGGTTTTCTGGCGTACGACGAAATGAAGTTGCCGCAACGCGTTTTCAATCTGCCACCAGGCAAACGGCATAAACCCAACATTCTGAAATATGCCCGCGACCGGGAAAAATATCATCCCACCCAGAAGCCGGTAGCGTTACTGGAAGATCTGATCCAGACATACAGCAACCCCGGCGATACAGTGCTGGATTTCACGATGGGAAGCGGTTCAACGGGCGTCGCCTGCGTGAATACCGGACGGCGCTTTATTGGCATCGAAAAAGAGCAGAAGTATTTCGATATTGCTGCAGCCAGAATAGAAAAATCAGGGCAGGTAGCCGCATGAACCGCATAACTACTGGCGTAATAGTCTCGTTGCTGATTGTCGCTGCTGCGCTGGCGTGGACAACGGACCACTACCACGGTAACGCCGTGAAGTACAAAGACCAGCGCGACACAGTTACTCATAAGCTGGCGCTGGCGAACGCGACAATTACCGACATGCAGACGCGCCAGCGTGACGTTGCCGCCCTCGATGCAAAATACACAAAGGAACTCGCCGATGCGAAAGCTGAGAATGATGCTTTGCAGCGCCGCCTTGCTGCTGGTGGCCGGGTGCGCGTCAAAGGACACTGTACAGTGCCCGCCAGTACCACATCCGCCAGCGCCAGCCGCATGGGCAATGCTGCCACCGTCGAACTCTCTGACGTTACTGGACGAAACGTTCTCAGTATCCGATCCGGAATTATCAGCGACCAGGCAAAACTGAAGTACCTGCAAGAGTACGTCAGGACACAATGTTTGAAGTGAGGTCTGAAATGGAAGAAGCCAGAATTCTGGTAATCATTATGTTCCTTTGTGGTCTGGCGTTAGGGTTCGTGTTTGGGATGATGTGCAACCGGGATAATCAGATATAAAAAATCCCCGCAGGAGGAGCAGCCGTAGCCTGCGGGGAAAATGGATAAAGTATATATGTTAACCCTGAAGAACTCAGGGGATTCATACTGTACGGAGTATCGCTTTTTGTACATATACCAGAACGTAACCAGACGCTAAAAACTGGTACACCTCATGAAAATAACCCAGTGGCTGAAAAGCCTCATCCATACGGAGCAAAGAGAAATGTCGGATATGAAAGATATCGTCACCGACGACATGGTGAAAAATGCCCTGCGTTCAGACACGGTAACCACCGCGGTGAAAACGCAGATTAAATCCACACTGGATCAACAGATTGACGCCGCTGTCGATACCGCGTTGACCGATATCCTCGGTAGTGATGCTGATAATACGGTTACGCACCCGGTGTAATCGGCATTACAGCAGCCCTTCAGTGAGGGGCTGCGATAATGGTTAATCACAGGGAACATAATCATGGCAAAACCGGACTGGGAGGCCATCGAGACGGCATACCGGGCCGGAGTTATGAGCCTTCGCGACATAGGGGCGTTGTACGGCGTAACGGAAGGGGCGATAAGAAAGAAAGCCAAGAAGCTGGAGTGGGTACGCAAAGACGGTACGCAGGTACGCAAAAATGGTACGCAAAAAAACACGGTGCGTACCACGAGGAAGCCTGCCAGCTCCGGTGCTGCGCAAAAGCATTCGCAGCCAGAAGCCGAACCTCCCGCAGATACGAAACCCGAAACAGTACGCAAAAAGGTTGTCACTAATCATCCCCCTTTTCAGCCCGGTAATCAGCATGCGCTGAAACATGGCGGTTACGCCCGGCGCCTTCTCCTGAAAGATGAAGTCGTTGAGGATGCCAGAGCGCTGACGCTTGAAGATGAGCTCTTCCGGTTGCGGGCGAATAACCTGATGGCTGCCGAGAACATTGGTCGCTGGCTCACCCTGCTGGAGGATGCGGAGGAAGAGCAGCAGCGCAAAATTCTGATGGATAACATCAGCGCTGCCGAAAAGGCGATGATGCGTAACACCGTGCGCATTGAATCCATCGTGGGAACGCTGGCCACCGTTGGCAAAATACACGCTGACACTGATTATCGTGTGGCGGCTACTGATAAGGTATCTCTCGAGGCTGACAGGCTGCGACGTGATGCCGGTATTGATGATGGTAACGGAGAACGTGACCTGAATGACTTTTACACCGATATCCAGACCGACGCTTAATCCGGCCCTGAGAAACTTCTGGACCACGCAGGCGCGAAATAAGGTGCTCTATGGCGGGAGGTCATCGTCAAAATCATGGGATGCAGCCGGATTTGCAATATTCCTGGCAAATAAATACAGCCTGCGTTTTTGCTGCGCTCGCCAGATCCAGAACAAAATTGAAGAATCGGTTTACACGCTTCTCAAAATTCAGATAGACCGGTTTGGCCTGCGGCATCGTTTCCGCATTCTGAACAACAAAATCATTAACCGGGTTACCGGCTCGGAATTTGTTTTTTATGGGTTATGGCGCAACATCGAAGAAATTAAGTCACTGGAGGGGATCGATGTGTTGTGGCTGGAAGAAGCCCATGCACTGACGGAATATCAATGGAAAATACTGGAGCCGACAATCCGTAAAGAGGGTTCAGAGTGCTGGTTTATTTTTAACCCTGGACTGGTCACCGATTTCGTGTGGCGTAACTTTGTGGTCGATCCGCCAGAAGATACGCTGATTCGCAAAATCAACTACGACGAGAATCCATTCCTTTCAGACACCATGCTGAAGGTTATCGATGCAGCCAGGCGTCGTGACCCGGAAGGGTTTGTGCATGTTTATGAGGGCGTACCAGAGTCTGATGATGATGCGGCAATTATTAAGCTTTCGTGGATTGAGGCGGCTGTTGACGCGCATAAGGTTCTGGGCTTTGAGCCTGAAGGACGTAAGCGCATCGGTTTCGATGTCGCCGACAGTGGTGCGGATAAGTGTGCCAACGTCTATCGACATGGTTCTGTGGTGTACTGGGCCGACGAGTGGAAAGCGAAAGAAGACGAGTTGCTGAAAAGTTGTCTGCGCACCTATCAGGCGGCAATAGAGCGCGGTGCTGACATTATTTATGACTCCATCGGGGTTGGGGCATCTGCTGGCTCGAAATTCTCCGAAATCAACGAAGACCGGAGGAGCGAGAATCTGGATGCGGCCCGGCTCAACTACCAGCGTTTTAATGCCGGTGCTGGCGTTAACGATCCTGATGACGAATACAACGGCATTCCCAATAAAGACTTTTTCGCCAACCTTAAAGCGCAGGCATGGTGGCTGGTGGCAGACCGTTTCCGTAACACCTTCAATGCGGTAAAGGCTGCGAAAGAGGGCGTGAAGGGTGAACGGTTCCGGGTCGATGAGTTAATCAGCATTGATTCCTCATGCCTGTTGCTGCAAAAGCTCAAGCTGGAGTTAACCACGCCGCACCGCGATTTTGACCGTAATGGTCGTGTAATGGTGGAAACCAAAAAGGATCTGGCGAAACGAGATATCCCGTCACCTAACGTCGCCGATGCGTTCATTATGGCCTTTGCGCCTACGGACTCTGCACTGGATAACTGGGCGGCGCTGGGCTGCAAGTAAATAACAGACGTCGAATACTCTATTTCCCCGTGAGGATATATGTCCCGAAAGAAACGCCAGAACGGCGCACAACAGCCCGTTAGGACAGCTGACGGGTACAATAATTTCACGGCCAAACTTGGCAGCGATACCAGAAACATCCAGACGGGCGGAATGTACATGCCCGGCTACATCAGCCGAAACAGGGTGATGCTGGAGTTTGCGTATCGTTCATCGTTCCTCGTGGGCGCCGGGGTGGATGCTATGGCTGATGATATGACCCGCAAGGGCATTAACATCAGTTCTAAACTCAGGCCCGGACAAAAGGGCGCGATTGAGACGTTCTGGGACGAGATCGCTATCTGGGACGGGCTTAACGATAATCTCAAATGGTCACGGTTGTACGGTGGTTCTTTGCTGGTAGTTCTGATTGAAGGTCAGGACATGTCAACTCCCTTAAAACTGGATCGCATCAAAGAGGGGCAGTTTAAAGGGGTGATAGCCCTTGACCGATGGATGGTTAACCCCAGTTATTACGATCCCGTCACTGATTACGGCCCGAATTTCGGTAAGCCAAAATTTTATAAAGTCATAACCAATCAGCAGGGAATCCCGCCCTGGAAAATCCACCACTCGCGCCTGATTCGTATGGATGGCGATACGTTGCCCTTCCGGCAGGCGCAGACCGAAAACGGCTGGGGAATGTCTGTGGTGGAGCGAATTTTCGAGCGTATTGAAGCTTTTGATACCGCGACGGCGGGCACCACACAATTGATTCACAAAGCACACCTGAGAACATACAGCATTGAAGGGCTCCGTCAGATACTCGCCACCGGAGGCGATCTGGAAAAAGGCCTGATGCGCCACATGGACATGATTCGCGAATTCCAGACCATCGAGGGCATGACCATAATGGATGCGAAAGATACTTTCGCCACACACAGCTACTCATTCGCCGGTATAGCCGATGTTCTGCTGCGATTCGCTGAACAGGTATCTGGTGCCACAGGTATTCCCCTGGTTCGTTTATTCGGGCAGTCCCCGGCGGGTTTCAATACCGGTGATGGTGATCTGGAAAACTACTACAGCCGGGTTAACTCACTGCAGGAGCGACGCTTACGCCGCCATATTCGCTGGTTGCTTGATATTTCCTGGCGTTCTCTGTTCGGTGAACCACTGCCTGACGATTTTACTTTCGAGTTTAACAAGCTCTGGGAGATGTCAGACGTGGACCGCGCAACGATGGCGAACAATGTGGTTACTGCACTTGGTACCGCCGTTCGCGACCTCGGGATGCCTCCGGCAGCAGCGCTTAACGACCTCAGGAACATTTCTGATGTGATTGGCATCGGTGGTTCTGTCACTGACAAGGATATAGAAGATGCGAAGACCCAGTGGCAGGAGGATGAATCTGAAACCATCCCTCCGCCGTCGTTCGGAGATCCAGTATCGAAAAAGCCTGTTGGCGATAGCAAACCAGATAGGGCAGATCGTCGATGGTACCTACGATGGTTCACAGGCCAGTGCTGACAGCATTTCGAAAACGCTGGTGGACTATTCCGAGGTAATCAGCGACTGGGCAGAGCAGGTCGGGCGAAGGATGTTTGCCCAGGTCGAGCAGGAGGAATGGAATCTGTGGAAATCAGTATCTGAGGAAATCGGCGCCGGCCTGCGCGATGTGGTGGGTAATACCCCCGTCGGGCAGGTGGCGCAGGATATCGTGTACCGCCAGATTCAGCTGATGAAGTCCCTGCCGCTGGAAGCAGCCGATCGCGTGATGGACATACAACAGCGCGCAATGCAGGCGGTTATCACTGGTGAACGTCCGGACGAGCTCTACGAGATGATCATGGCCTCCGGTGACGTGGCCGCCAGCAGGGCGCAGCTGATTGCCCGTACAGAGACTGGACGAGCTACCGGCGCGCTGACGCAGGCCAGAGCCCTTTCGGTTGGCTCAGAGGGATACTGGTGGCGTATCGAAGGGGCCGGAACGCGCGATTCTCACCGCAGGATGAAAGATAAATTTGTGCGCTGGGATAACCCGCCTACGCTGGACGGTATGACCGGACATGCCGGATGTTTGCCGAACTGCAAATGCTGGCCTGAGGTTCAGATCCCACCTCCAAGGAAATAGCAGGTCGCCACTGAGCGGCTTTTTTATTGCCCGCAATTTAGCAGGTAACCCATGAAATATTTCTTCACTACCCGCCTGGGCGAGACTCGCTACCTGCAGGCGGATGGCTCTCTGCTGTGTAAAGATGTTCCGATCGCACGAACGGGAACGCAGGTCTACTTACCCGAAGAAATCGACCTCGAGCCTGACGCCAGCGGCACAGTGACGGTCTGGCGAACGGAGGATGAAGTGTTTTCCCCTGAGACGATGGCGAGCTTTGAGGGCGTCGCCGTCACGCTGGGGCATCCGGAGGACGAAGAAGGCAATATCGTTTTCGTCAATCCTTCCAACTTCGCAGAGCTGGCCCACGGACATATTCAGAATGTCCGGCGCGGTGCTGGTGATAAATCGGATCTGCTCATTGCTGACGTGCTGATTAAGCGGCAGGAGGCAATCGACGCAGTGAATTCAGGCCTGACCGATGTCAGTTGTGGCTACGACGCTAAGTACAGGCAACTGGCACCCGGCAAGGGCAAGCAATACCAAATCACAGGTAACCACCTCGCTGTCGGCATTGGTCGTGGGCGGGCTGGTGGCCGCTGTGCAATCGGGGATTCCATCCCATCATCCAAAGGAAAAAACATGAAACCTACGTTATTACAGAGGCTGGTAGCGGCTATCCGCACGCGAGATGACGATGCGCTGGCCCGCCTGGCTGATGAGGCCGCCGCAGCAGATTTACCCTCTGATGCGATGGGATCTATCCCCGGGCCAACAATCAATATCAATGTGCCGTCACAGGCTACGGCTCTTCCGACTGAGAACCGGACCACAACGGACGAAACGCCGGAAGATGAGAAGAACAAAGACAAAACAACCGATGAAGGCGTGCCGGAATGGGCTGTGGCTATTCTGGCGCGTCTGGACGCACTGGAAGGTAAAACGGCGGACGATGCTCCGGATGATATCACCACAGCCGATGAAGATGCGGAGGAAGACAGCAAAGTGACGGGGGATGCGGCATTTAAGCGCAACCTGATCGCAGATGCGGAAATCATCTGTCCGGGCTTTCAGCCAGCGGGTGATAAAAGTCTGAAACGCCAGGTTCTGAACCATGCGCTGCGTACTGGCGACAGCCTGAAAGCGTTCGGTGTAAGTGATTTTTCCAAAGCACCGAAATCTACGGTGGATGCCGTGTTTAAGGCTGCCGTCGAAATTAATAAAGCCAAAAACCATCTTCTGCCGCTGAATAACGGTGTCCGCACCACCGACGGCAGCACCAGCACCAAACACATGTCTCCGGCTGAACTGAACAAGATCAATGCCGACTTCTGGAAAAATCGTAAATAAGGTAATTCAACATGGCTGGAAATGCATATTTAACCCGCATGCCCCTTGGGTTTGTCGGTGCCGTAACGCGTCCCCGTGATCTGACCATTGAGCCGGTAATGCTGGATCATAACAAATTGTTTTCAACCTACGGCCTGCCTGGTAAGTACGTTGATAATCAGTTCGTTCCGCTGGTGGATGGCGACACTATCGACAAGGTAAAGGGCATTTTCGTCCGTCCTTTCCCGATCACTTCAGCACCTGATCTGGCCTGGCTCGGTGTCACTGCGAATCAGGTCGGTGACAACCTCAAACGCGGTTACATCTGCGTTAAAGCGACAGCAGGTAACGCGACGACTGCAAAGAAAGGTGACCCGGTTTACGTTCGCGTGGCGGGTGGTACCAGTCAAAGTCCGGTTGGCTCTTTCGTGTTGTCTCCTGACACCACCGCATCAAATACCCCTCAGTTAACAAATGCTGAGGTAATGGGGCCGGGTGAAGCTGACGGTCGTATCGAAATCGCCTATAACATCTGAGGGACTGATTAATGTTTACAATTGACAGAGCGACTATCGACTCCACTGGCGCGTTTCTCGTCGGAGAACTGGAGCGTATGGACCAGTCGCTGAATATGCCGCTGGTGTCCGTTAAGTGGACCCGTGACATGCCATTGCGCAGCGATATCTCTATCGCGGATGAAGTGTCGTCCTTCACCAACACCGATTTTTCCAGTGTCGGCGGCCCAAATCCGACTGGTAAAAACTGGATGGGCAAGAAAGGTACTGCCACTCCGGGGCCTGAGCTGGATATTGTTCCTACCCGTAATAACCTGACTCCGTGGGCAACGGAAGTCTCCTGGACGGTTCTTGAGCTGGCATCTGCTCAACAGCTGGGACGCCCGATTGACACCCAGAAGTATGAAGCCATGAAGTTGAAGTGGAACATGGATACCGATGAGCAGGTTTATATCGGTGATGCAGTTCTGGGCGTGGCTGGCCTGCTAAATTTGCCGGATATCACACCACTGGCCGCCGCCGCCGCATGGACAGCTACAACCGATCCGGACGTCATCCTGCAGGATATTAACCTGTTGTTGACCGACGTCTGGATGCGTTCTGGTTATGCGGTCTGCCCCGCTAAAATCGGCCTTGCTCCGGAGCTGTTCGGCCTGTTGACCACTAAAAAGGTTTCCTCGGCGGGTAACATTTCCGTACTTGAGTACGTGAAAATTAACTGCATCGCGTATCAGGAAAACGGCGAGCCGCTGGAAATTGTCTCCATCAAGTGGGCGTCTAAACGTGGGGCTGGTGGCGCCCACCGTATTGTGGCCTACACCCAGGACGAAAAATACATTCGCTTCCCGATGGTTCCGTTGCTGAATACCCCGCTGGAATATCGTGGTATGCAGCAGTTGACTGTCTACTACGGGAAACTGGGGCAGGTTGAAGTGCCGTATTCCAATACGATCTCTTACCTGGACGTTCCGGCATCCTGATGACCACTGCAGGCGGGGGAAACCTCGCCTTATTTGATGGAGTGACGATATGAAGTATCTCGTAAATACTGGCGTGACGTTGAGTCTTGCAGATGGTTCCAGGTATGAAATCACCAAAGGTATCCACAGTGGTGCTGATTTCCCGGATAACGTGAGGTCTCACTGGGCCTTCGATGCTTATGCGAAACAGATTGACGATGCGGAAGCGGATAAACTGGAAGCGGTTAATGCAGACCTGAAGGCATATGTTGTTTCTCTGGAAAGCGCTAACGCTGAATTACTGGCACAAATCGCCGAAAAGGATAAGGAAATTGCCGGGCTGAAGTCTGCTGTAACAAAGCCGGATGATAAATCTGTTGAAAGTGAAGACAAACAGGAGACTGGCAATGCCAAAAAACAGTCTTCTGCCAACAAGTGAACAGTTCCGCTCCGATTTCCCTGAGTTCGCCGATAAAACCCGATACCCTGACCCCTCAGTAAATTTCTATCTGGGGCAGGCAGACACAATCCTGAATCAGGACGTACAGGGCGATCAGTTCGTCTACCTGGCCGAACTATTCACCGCTCACTATACGGAGCTGCGCGGCCGTACGCTGGCAGCCGCTGCCGCAGGTGGTGTGAACAGCAACAGCGCGGCAGGTGTCGTGTCCTCTAAATCAGTGGATAAGGTTTCAGTGAGCTATGACGTGTCCGGGGTAATCAATCCGGATGCCGGTTTCTGGAACAGTACCGCCTACGGGCGAGAGTTCTACTGGTGGTGGTCCATGTTCGGCGCCGGGGGCAGGCAACTGCTATGAAAAAAAGCGGGTTAACGGTTCGCGCCGACAACGCCGTATCTGTTCTGGAATCCCTCAGACAGTTATCCGGAATGGATGTGCTGGTGGGAATCCCTGAAGACAAGGCAGGACGTGAGGATGGCTCACCGATTAATAACGCGGAACTGGGCTACCTCCACTCAACGGGCGCAACGGTGGAAATCGACGGTACGACAGTCACGCTTCCCCCGCGTCCTTTTCTGGAGATGGGGATCGAGGACTCAAAACCCCGAACAACTTCGCAACTCAAAGCAGCGGCAACCGCCGCGCTGGAGGGAAAGACTGAAGCCGCAATGCGTGAGCTGGATAGCGCCGGACAGATTGCCCGTGATGCTGCAAAAGCTGTTATCGGTGCTGGCGACCGACTGCACCCCCTTTCTGAGAAAACCCTCGAACGCAGACGGGCTGAGGGCATTCCCGGTGACAAGCCGCTGTATGCCCACGGTTACCTGCTGCGCTCAATTAACTACGTCGTGAGGAAAAAATAATGCCTCTTCTCGATGTGAGTGATGTTCTTCTCGATCCCGACTTCATGGACACCAGTCTGGTGTGTCACCGGCAGGTTCAGACGGTGGATGAGGATAATTTCACGAAAAACACAGCTCAGGATATTCCATTCTCTGGCGTGGTGACGGTTGACCGTTCGCTGGAAGCCCGACGAATGGAGGCAGGCCAGAACATCAGCGGCGCGATCCTCATCGTGACGCAGTTCAGATTAACCCAGGGCCAGCCCGGTACAGACATCTCCCCGCGACTTGATGCCGATATCGTGAGCTATAACGGACGCGACTATCGCGTGACGTTCGTCGACCCGTACACCCGTTACGGTGCCGGATTCGTCCAGGCACATTGTGAGCTGGTGGACTTTAACGGAGGGACGCCAGTTGAGTAATGACAGCACCGCGCGCGGTTATCTGACGCCTGTCGGCGATGGCCCCCGGTATGATGAGGCGCTGGAGCGTGAAATCAGTCGGTGGATTCGTGGTGTTTCTGGCTTGCCGGCCACGCTTGTTTTCCCCCGATGGACTGACCCGCAGCCACAGATCCCCAACAACGGGGTGACGTGGTGCGGCTTCGGTATCACTACCGTTCCCCAGCCGTTGAGCCAGTCCGATGTTCAGGTTTCGGAAGAACAGTCCGAGCAATGGACATGGGAACAGGTCACCGTGATTTGCTGCTTCTATGGCCCTCTGGGGGCCAGCACGGCATCAACTTTCCGTGCGGGGATATTCGTCGAGCAAAACAACGCCGAACTGAACCGCTCGGGGCTTTCGCTGGTGGAGGCCGGGACTATCTATAACCTGCCAGAACTCATTAACAACCAGTGGGTGAGGCGTTATGACCTCACCATCACGCTGTCCCGCAAAAACATCCGTACCTACAACGTCCGGACGCTGAAAGATGCGCCCGTCTCATTTTTCGGAGACTAAATTATGCCGCAGGGATTACCTGTATCAAACGTCGTTAATGTCGACGTGATCATTGGGCCGCGCGCGGCTACTGGTCGAAATTTTGGTTCACTGCTTATTCTCGGGACATCCACGGTAATTCCGGTGAAAGAGCGTCTTCGCCTCTACTCCTCAAAGGAGGACATCGGATCTGATTTCGGCGTGGACAGCCCCGAATATGAAGCAGCAACAGTCTATTTCTCGCAATCACCACGCCCTAAAGAAGTCTATGTAGGTCGCTGGGCTAAGACACTGGCAACGGGTGAGGCGGGTGCTGCTGAAAAGCTGATGGATGCGGTTAACGCCGTAATGGGCTACACCAACTGGTATGGTCTCGGTATTGCAGACAAAGAGGATATTGCAGATGACGACTGGCTGAAGGTTGCTGCAGCCGTAGAAGCTTCGGGCGTCAGCCGCATTCTGGCAATTACCACCAGCGATCCCGCCACCGTTGACGCCACTTCAACCGGGGATCTGGCCTACAAGCTGAAGGCGGCAAAATACGGGCGCACGTTCGTACAGTATTCTTCCAGCAACAAGTACGCTGCGCTGTCCGCGTTTGGCCGCGCGTTTACGGTCAATTTCAACGGCAGCAACACCACCATTACTTTGAAATTCAAACAGGAGCCGGGGATCACTTACGAAACCCTGACGACTGATCAGGCGGCGGCGCTGGATGCCAAGAAGTGCAACGTGTTTGTGTACTACCAGAACGATACGGCAATCCTGCAGCAGGGCGTCATGTCCAGCGGAGATTTCTTCGACGAACGCCACGGGCTCGACTGGTTGCAGAACTACGTACAGACCAACCTGTATAACCTGCTGTACACCAGTACAACCAAAGTACCGCAGACCGATGCGGGTGTGACGCGTCTTCTGTCCAATGTTGAGCAGTCTATGGATCAGTCCGTGACGAACGGGCTGGTGGCTGCTGGCGTATGGAACGGTGGCCCGATTGGGCAGCTGGATTCCGGAGACACGTTGACAAAAGGGTATTACGTCTACGCGCAGCCGATTTCCGAACAGGCGCAGGCCGACCGCGAAGCGCGTAAGGCACCGGTTATTCAGGTGGCCTGTAAGCTGGCGGGGGCGGTTCATTTCGCTGATGTGCAGATCAACGTCGTTCGCTAAGGGGAAAATGAATGGCTACTTATTCTTTTACGGACGTCACAGCGTCCATTTCTGGTCCGACTGGTGTAATTGATCTGGGTTACGGCTCCGCCAGCTCCGAGGAAGGGATCACTGTTGCTATGGCCGGTCCTAAAAACACCATGACAATCGGCGCTGACGGCGAAGTGATGAACAGCCTTCACGCAGACAAGAGCGGTACGGTAACCGTCAACCTGCTTAAGACCTCGCCGACAAACAAAAAGCTGTCGCTGGCGTACAACGCGCAGAGTCAGTCCTCAGGAACCTGGGGAAACAACGTCATTGTGATCCGAAACAAGGTGAGCGGAGACATCATCACGGCGCGCAGCGTGGCATTCCAGAAACAGCCGGATAACGCCAATGCTAAAGCCGGTAATACGATGCCCTGGGTGTTTGACTGCGGCAAAATCGACCAGGTACTCGGAGAGTTTTAACAGATGGAATGTTCAGTCAAAGGCCACGATTACCGCGTGGCAAAACTCAGCGTTTTTGACCAGCTGAAAGTGACCCGTAAGCTGCTGCCGGTACTGGCGGGCATGATGTCAGATTTCGGGAGCATTCGTTCCCTTCTGCCTGCGGATGGCAAAATCGACACCGTGAAATTTGATCAACTGAAACCGGTGTTTGAAACCCTGCTGCCGCGTATCGCTGAGGAACTGTCTTCCCTGACCGAAGAAGACACCAACGCGATTATTCATCCGTGTCTGTCTGTGGTTTCACGTAAGCATATGGACGGATGGACGCCAGTATTTAGCAGCGGGCAGTTGATGTTTGACGATATCGACCTGCTGACCATGCTCCAGCTGGTGGCGCGGGTGGTCGCCGATTCGCTGGGAAATTTTTTGCCCGTGAGCCCTACCAGCGCGACGCCGGGCCATCCTCAGGGCTAACCCTCAACAGCCTGCCTGACGGGCTGTCTTATCTCCTTGACCCGGTTGATGCCGGGTTAATCCCTTATTACGCGCTGAAGGATGGGTCTGTCGATCTGTGCGATATCGCGCTGATGAATGACCATCTGGCCGTTAAGGCTGACAACCAGCGCCGTATTGAGAAATGGAGAGAGGATAATGAACGCTGAGACTATTAAAGATTTTCTCGTCTCCCTTGGCTTTGGTATTGATGAAGCCGGATACGAGAAATTTGAATCTGTTCTTGCTGGCGTCACCGCAAATGCCATAAAAACAGGGCTGGCGGTGGAAGGTGCGGCGCTGTCCGTTGTTGCGTTTACGGCGAAAATTGCCTCCGGTCTGGATAACCTTTACTGGGCATCTCAACGCACCGGCGCGACGGTTCTGGGGATTCAGTCGATTGGCTACGCAGTTTCGCAGGTGGGTGGCAGCGTGGACGCGGCGCGGAGCTCGCTGGAAAGCCTCTCACGATTTGTACGTAACAACCCCGGCGCGGAGGGATTTCTTAACCGCCTGGGTGTACAGACTCGTGACGCCAGCGGGAACATGCGCGACATGGCTGCTATTTTTACGGGCGTCGGCCAGAAGCTCAGCAGCATGCCGTATTACCGCGCTAACCAGTATGCGCAGATGCTGGGCATTGACGAAAATACCCTTATGGCGATGCGTCGGGGTATGGGGGGATTCTCCGGGCAGTACAGCGCGATGGCGAAGGCCATCGGTTACGACTCTCAACAGGCCGCTGTTTCCTCCAACAAATTCATGACCTCCCTGCGCGAGTTCGGCGCGATGGCAGGCATGGCCCGTGACAAAATCGGCTCGAATCTTGCTGGTGGTCTGGCGGGTTCGCTGGACACGCTGCGCCGCCACATCCTGGATAACTTTCCGCGCATCGAGCAGACCCTGACGAAAGCCATAAAAGGCATTCTGGCGCTCGGGGACATCATCGGGCGGCTGTTCTTCCGGCTTATTGAGGGGACGTCAGACCTTATTACCTGGTGGAAATCACTCGACAAGCAAACGCGGGATCTGATCTCGCTGTTTGGCGCGCTGACGATTGCGCTGCGCATTCTGAACAGTACGTTCTGGATGTCGCCGATTGGCCTGATTACCGCGCTGACCGCCGGTATCGCGTTACTCTGGGAGGATTACAGGACCTGGAAGGAAGGCGGTAAGAGCCTGATTGACTGGGGCAAATGGAAACCAGAAGTCGACGCCGCGCTGAAGATGGTCCATGACCTGCAGGGGGCCATTAATGACCTGGCGAAAGCGCTGGCGAAGCTGCTCAACATTGACCCCAAGTCATGGTCCCTGAAGTGGGATTTCAGCAACTTCATTGATCAGATGGGCGAGTTCAGCAAGATGCTGAATATGATCGCCGACCTGCTCAACGCCATTAAAGACGGTCGCTGGGCCGATGCCGCCAGCATCGGAAAACGGATGCTGAATCAGGGCGGTGAAAACCCGTCAGCAATGCCGATGGTGACCGACAGCGCCAACAGTTCCGCTGACTGGATTAAAGAGCACTGGGGATTCGATCCCCGCAGCGTAGGCCGAACGGTTCGCGGCTGGTTTGGGGGTGATGACCCTGAACAACACGGACAGTCAGTTAAGCGGCCACAACCAACAAAAGCTGGCGCTGAGCTGCTGGGATGGATGCAGCCGATGCTAACCAATCTGGAACACCTATACCGGCTTCCGGAAGGTTTGCTGCGCAGCGTGGCCATCACTGAATCAGGCGGGAATCAGTTTGCAGTTTCCGGCGCCGGCGCTAAAGGCCTGTTTCAGTTTATGGACGGCACTGCACGAGATATGGGGCTGCGCGGGAATGATGTTTTCGATCCGGAGAAGGCTGCGCAGGCTGCAGCAAAATATCTTTCACAGTTGCTGCGGGCGAATGGCGGTGACCTGAGCAAGGCGCTGGCGTCATATAACTGGGGGATCGGGAATGTACAGAAACACGGGATGGCCCTTATGCCTCAGGAAACCCGCAACTACATTCCGAAGGTATTAAGCAACATGCCCGCACCCGGAGCTCAGGTCCAGCAACAGAACACCTATCACATTTACGGTGGTGGTGATCCGCACTCCGTGGGGAATCAGGTAGAACGTCGGCAGCAGTCTGCAAATGCCCAGCTCATGCGCGGCAATCAAACGAAGGTGGGTTAATGGATATTCTCTCTACTCTCTTTCATCAGCAGTCCAGGAGAATTGGGGTGCTTATCCCCAGTGTGGTTGTTTCAGAGAAGCACACCGACACGCTAGAGATAACAGAGCACCCTGTCGAGGTCGGTGCCGCCATCGCTGACCATGCCTACAAAAAACCGTCTGAAGTGGTGATGGAGGTCGGTTTCGCTGGTGGCGGATCGTTGCTGGATTTTGCCAGTAACCTGACGGCCACCAGCTTACTGGGCCTGAGTCCTCAGCAGACGTATCAGGAGATACTCGACTTGCAGGAAAGCCGTATTCCCTTCGATGTGGTGACCGGCAAACGGCTGTACAGCAACATGCTGATCCGCACACTGGAGGTGACGACCGACAGGACGACCGAAAATGTCTTGTCCGCCGTCCTCACCCTGAGGGAGGTTCTCATCTCGCAGACGCAGCAGGTAACCGTCGCGGATAAAACCGACATGAAGGACGGGGCCAGCACGTCGCCAGTCCTCAATACCGGAACCAAAACAACTAAACCGCCCAGCACTTCTTTATTGCAGAGTGGTGCGGCTTTTCTGGGGCTGGGTTAATGACTATTCAGGAAATTCCGCTGACCGCGGATAACCAGCAGTTCAGCATCATCCTGGCGGGTATCACGTGGCGGATTCGCATCATCTGGCGTGACCTGTACTGGATCATGGACCTGCAGAACGACAGGGGGGAGCCGGAAATCTCCGGCATTCCTTTGGTCACTGGCGCCGACCTGCTGGCACAGTACGCATACATGGGACTGGGTTTTAAGCTGGTGGTGATGTGTGACGACAGTACACAGGATTATCCGACGAAAACCGACCTGGGCGGTCGCAGTCATTTACTGGTATTAACGGAGTAAGCATGTCACAGAACTGGATGAGGCATTTCGAGCTGCAGCTCGTGGGCGAAAACGGACAGGGTATTCAACTCAGCGATTTTAAAGTGACCTTTACGATCGACTGGTTCAACATCAGCAGCGCGTCCCGGGTGGGAACGTTCAAAATCTACAACCTGTCAGCTGATACGGTGAACCGCATCACCGGCCAGGAGTTTTCGAAAGTGCGGCTGATTGCCGGTTACGACGGTATCGCGCCGGAGGTGGCAGCCAGCGATGTCGGCATTGCGCGGGAAGTCGACGCCGACACGGTGGGCCAGAGCGACGGGCGCAACTACGGACTGATTTTTAGTGGGGAAATTCGCTACTCGGTCACAGGAAAAGACAGTCCCATTGACTCCTACGTCCTGATTCAGGCCGCCGATACGGATCTGGCATTTGCCACCAGCATTACCAATCAGACGCTGGCAGCGGGTTACACGACAGAAGATATGTTCAGGCTGTTGATGAAAGACTTCGAAGCCAAAGGCGCGACCGTTGGTCGCACTCCGGTATTCCCCCCGACTGTTTTCCCGCGCGGACGTGCGCTGTTTGGCATGACACGGCATCTTATGGATAACGTTGCTGCTCAGTGCGGCGCCACCTGGCAGTTCGTGGATGGTCAGCTTAATATGCTGCCCGAAGGTGAATACATGCACGACGCGATTGTGCTCAACAGCGCCACCGGGCTGATCGGCATGCCTCAGCAGACCATCGGTAATGGCGTTAACGTCCGCGCGCTGATTAACCCGAACATCCGGGTTAACGGGCTAATTCAACTGGATCAGGCTTCGGTGTATCGTACTGCATTGTCGAACAACGATATTGCTATGACTGGTGGCCGTATCACCGACCAGAACACTGACGGCAATATCACACTCAGCGGCACCACGGCGCAGCCTGCCAGCATCGCAACGGATGGCGTTTATGTTGTGAAAGGCATTATGTATACTGGTGATACAAGGGGCCAGGCGTGGTACATGGACATGATGTGCGAAGCGCGTGGCGCGGCGGATCTTGTTTCCTCATCAGCGAGGGAAAGAGGGCTTCAATGAAACGGTTCTGTTTGGCGTTAGCAATGATGGTTACTGCACCGGCGATGGCTGCAATTCAGTGCGGCAATTACACAATGACCGGTGACGGAATGACTGTTATTAACGGTGAGACTGTCACATCTCAGAAAATCAAATTTCTGGGAAAAGATGGTGATTACTCAAACATGAAAATGGACATGGGCCTGATGCCTTCCCGTGATGGCAACAATTACGGCTTTGAGTTTGTGAAGCGTAACGGAAAAGCTTTCCTTAACGTCCAACTGCTGCAGAACAGCATGGACGCGCCGAGGATCATTGGATCATTTCCGTGTAAGAAAGTGCCTGATTGAAGGCAGGCACTTAAGCAGGATGATTCTTTCTTACACTCAAACTTATGAGGGTTTGCAAATGACAGATGAAGAGGTCCGGGATTTTATTCTTTTGTCACCAGTGATAACGCTTGCGGATTTTGTTCGAAATAAGCAAGGTTTTCAGCAGATAGCGCACCGTGTAAGAGAGCTCTCCAGCGCTCAACAACCTGAGCATATTGCCGCTTTTTCAGAGGCATGCTTAGCAGCGGATATTGAGAGAAATCAGCGTTCTTATTAGATAATGCTTTCAACGACTCCTCAGCTCGTTCCAGTTTTAACATTACACTTGATAACCTACGCTCCAGTATGGCTATGGTGCAAATAACAGCGCCAAAGCCAGCGTATCCTGTTCGGCTTAAATATTTCTCAACGATTGGTTCGAAATCGTCTAAATCCTCCGGCGGGTTTTCACCGCAACACATGAGAATAATGAAGAGGTATTCATCTATTCTTAGGTTTTGCGGAATGCTTTTCAAAAAATCAATTAAAGCTGTTCGTGGATCTTCATGATTAAGCATGGTTTTTCCTTATTGAAAATACCGTTGCAATATATCCATTAAATACGCATTAAACACCCTGATATTTGTTCAGTAACCTGCCATTCGGCGGGTTTTGTGCTTTCTGGAGCTCTACCAAATGGCAGTATCTGACCAGACCCGCAGTGGCGACCTTGCCGAAACATTCAAATCTGAGCGGGAAACCACAAAGAACCAGATCCGCGTCGCTTTGCCCGGAATTATTCAGTCATTCGATCCCGGCGCGGTTACGGCGGTTGTGCAGCCTGCTATTCGTTCGGTTGAAACGGATAACGACGGGAACCGCATTACCAAAAATTACCCGCTGCTGGTGGATGTGCCGGTGGTGTTTCCGCGCGGCGGCGGCTGCACGCTAACGTTCCCGGTGAAAGCCGGTGATGAATGCCTGGTGATTTTCGCCGATCGCTGCATCGATTTCTGGTGGCAGAACGGCGGGGTGCAAGAGCCTGTCGATGACCGGGTGCATGATTTATCGGATGCTTTCTGTATCGTCGGCCCGCAGTCGCAGGCGCAGAAAATTAGCGGTATCAGCACCAGCGCCGCGCAGCTCCGTAGCGACGACGGAAGTACGTTCTTTGAGCTCAATCCCTCTACGCAAAAAATTAAAATCGTAGCGCCTGGCGGTCTGGATGTAGTTACCCCGCTGGCCGACTTCTCGGCGAAAGTTACCATTCATGGGCTGCTGTCCTGGCTGGGCGGCATGGTAGGGTCCGTTGTTTCTGGCGTTGCATCAAAAATCACCGGTGCTGTTGAGTTTATCGGTAGTGTGAAAGCGAACGGCAAGGTGATTGACAATACCCATACGCATGGCGGCGTTCAACACGGTGGAAGCAATACAGATGAGGTGAACTAATGCGGTACAGACGTGAAGACGGCGAAGATGATTACACTTTTGGTAGTGGCGATGATACCTGGCTGATTAACTCGCCAGAAGCTGTCGCGCAGGCGGTAAAAACACGATTCGCATTGTGGTACGGGCAGTGGTTCCTCGATAAGACAGAGGGAACACCATGGATTCAGTCTGTGCTCGGTAAGCAAAAGCCGGAAACCTATAATCTGGCGATCCGCAAGCGTATCCTCGAAACGCGGGGCGTTAAATCCATTCTCTCTTTCAATACGACAGTGAACATCTCGACGCGCCGCGTCCAGTTCTTCGCTGAAATCGACACTATCTACGGAACAACGACAGTAACCAGCGAGGCATAAATGGCCCTCAATTTGGACACACTCGGCTTATCGGCAACGGTAACCGCTGAGGGGATCAGTGCGCCTGATTACCAGACGATACTCGATACCCTGACGAGCTATTTCCAGCAGATTTATGGCAGTGACGCTTATCTGGAGCCGGACAGCAAAGACGGCCAGATGGTGGCGCTGGTGGCGCTTGCTATTCACGATGCCAATAACACAGCCATTGCCGTCTATAACTGCTTCTCACCTGCTACGGGTTACGGCGCAGCGCTGACCAGTAACGTGAAAATTAACGGTATCGCGCGCAAAGGTGCAACGAACTCTACCGTGGATTTACTGTTCACTGGCACCGCAGGAACAATCATTACGAACGGCACCGTGAAAGACACCAATAACGTGATCTGGCGTCTTCCGGATTCAGTGGTGATTGGTGTTGATGGCACCGTGACGGCAACTGCAATCTGTTCCAAAGGCGGAGCGGTTGCAGCTCCTGCCGGGACGATTACCACTATCAATACACCGACCCGTGGCTGGACGTCGGTAACCAACCCGGCAGCGGCCACCGTTGGCGCACCTGCAGAAACGGACGCAGAACTGCGCATCAGGCAGGGGCAGAGTGTCGCGATACCATCCATCACACCATTTGAAGGTGTGGACGGGGCGATCGCTAATATTGCTGGTGTGACGCGCCACAAGCTCTATGAAAATGATACAGGAAAGACTGACGGTAACGGGCTCCCTCCGCATTCCATCTCGGCCATTGTTGATGGTGGCGATGTGACCGAAATAGCCAGGACCATCCGGGGAAATAAAGGGCAGGGGGTCCGGACTTGGGGAAAAACATCCGTAACCGTACCGGATAAATATGGCAATCCTCACATAATCAGTTTTTCGCGACCAACTGATGTCCCTGTTTACGGAAAAATCACCTTATCAGTTTTTGCCGGGTACACCTCTCAGATAGGTGTGCAGATTCAGCAGGCTGTTGCGGATTACATTAACAGACTGATGATTGGTGACCAGGTACTGCTGAGCCGGATTTATTCTCCTGCTAACCTTGGGGTCGTCAGTGGTGGAAATGCACGCTATTACGATATTCAGGAGCTGCTGATCGGCAAATCTCCTGAAACCGTTGCCGCGGCGAATATTAATATTGCTTACGACGAATCAGCCTCCTGTAAGCCGGAAAATATCATTATTACGGTGGCGGCATGAGCAAATATACGGACTTAATCACCAACTATCATGCGACAAAACCTAAATTCGTTGAACACATCGATTTAGTGACCAGGCCGTTAGCTGAAACCTCAGCCGCAATGAAGGGACTCATAAACGCTTTTGATATTGATCATGCGGCAGGAGTACAACTCGATATTCTCGGCCAGTGGATAGGGTTAAGCCGGGTTGTAAGCCAGCCAATAAGCGGTGTCTATTTCAGCTGGGACACTGACGGACTCGGATATGACCAGGGCGTCTGGCAGGGGCCATATGATCCGGATTCGGGTTATACCTCGTTGAGCGATGAAACCTATCGCATCGTTCTAAAAACGAAGACAGCAATTAACAACTGGGACGGAAGAAACGACTCGCTGGCTCCCATTCTTGACGCCGCTCTGGACGGTTCCGGCCTGAAGATGCAGATCGTCGATAACCAGGATATGACCATCGGTATCTGGGTTTTCCCTGAAACAGATATTTCAGCGGTCTCTCTCGAACTTATTGCTGCGATACGACAAGGGTATCTGACGGTAAAGGCCGCTGGTGTATGGGGCGGAAGTATTGAAATTCCTTCGGTGGAAACGCCTTCTGAAGGAAACAGGTTTTTTGGGTTTGATATGGATAACGAATATATCAGCGGGTTTGATGCCGGTTCATGGGGGACATTACTCTGATGGCTAAAAATGATTTTAAACCGTTTGCGACGGGCAAGGGTGCTAATGTTACATCGCAGCCTGACTGGGAGGCGCTGCCGGCTCTCCTGTCTGGTTTTACTGCGGGCAAGGCATCAAGTGCACAGGTAAATAAAGCGCTGCGTCAGGCGAGCTTCATCGCTGCAGCGCTGGCACAGTACACAGCCAGCAAGAGCGGGCAGGATGTACTCGATGATGGTGACCTGAGCGGCTTTATCGCCAAAATGTCCGCTGCGTTCGGTAAGGATTTTCAGACTCTTGATGCCACGCTGACGGCGCTCGCTGGTCTGGCTACCGGTGCAGATAAACTCCCGTATTTCACGGGAAATGATACCGCCGGACAGACTGATCTTACTTCTGTTGGGCGCGACATCATCGGAAAAACCAGCGTTGCGGATATTCTCACATACCTCGGTTTAGGAGAAACGATAAATCTGGCAAAAAATGCCGTTCCGGCGACGCGCAGGGTTAACAACAAACCGCTGTCCGGTGATATCAACCTGTGGGCGTCAGATGTGAAGGCTATTTCCGCCGATGCTGTTGGAGAAATTACCGATAACGGCACGATGGCATCAGCTAATATACCTGGATGGTGGCGGGTGGCTGTGTCGAATTCTGATACGGTCACTGATTTTCCCACCTATCCGGATGGCAGCAAGCTGTACAGCTATGGATATATGTTTGTTGAGAAAATCGGGGAAGTCTGGTTTCAGCACTATTACGCGCATATGGGCGCGAACGCAAAGCGCCAGGACTGGGGAACGGTACCGAATACCAGCCGCCCGTGGGTTATTGACTACAACACCGCAAATAAACCTTCAGCCGGTGATGTGGGTGCATTGCCGATTACCGGGGGACGGCTTAACGGTTCGTTAGGTATTGGTACTGATAATGCGCTGGGCGGTAATTCTATTGTGCTCGGTGATAACGATACCGGGATTAAGTGGCACAGTGACGGCGTTTTAGGCCTTTATGCCAATAATGCCCTGGTCGGTTATATCGACAACTCCGGGCTGCACATGTCAGTTGATGTTCTCACTAATGGTATCTTACGTGCCGGCAACGGAAAAACACTGACGTTATCGAGTGGTAACAACTCCGCGATGAACGCCGGTTTCAGTCTGTGGGGAAATGGCACAGACCGCCCAACGGTCATTGAACTGAGTGACGATCAGGGCTGGCATTTCTACAGCCAGAGACGACAAGACGGCGGTATCGAACTGAGTGTAAACGGCAATATTTACCCTGCTAATTACAGCAATTTTGACGCCCGTTATTTAACATCAGGAAACGTATATACAAAAGGCGAATCAGATAATCGTTATGTCCAGAATATCCAGCGCGGTGCTCCTGTATGGCCTGGCAAAGTAGATGAATATGGACCAGCAGAAGCGCCTGCTGGTTGCTTTTTAACACAGGCCAGACATGACCCAACAACAGCATACGGTGTGACATTTGCGTATAGACCGCTACAAATGTGGGTGGGTAATGGCTGGCGTACAATTAATGGATAATTTAGGTGAATATAATGGAATTAAAAAACGTAACCAGATACATTCCTGACGACCAGGACTACGATAATAACTTTCTGTATTTTCGTAGTGAAGATGGTCAGGACTTTTACGAATCACTGAGTAAATTCACCAAAAAATATAAGCTGTGCATTGACTCCGAAAATATAATACGTTCTGTAGCCGAAGATGTATCGCGCCTTTATCCGGCAGGTTTTTCGGTTGTTGAGGTCAATAAACTACCAGCCGGATTTAATATCTATGGCGACTGGAAATATTCGAACGGCACTGTTCTGGCTGTTCCCGTTGACTATCAGGCTAAGGCCGAAACCACCCGGCAGAAACTACTGGATGGAGCTAACAGCATCATTGCCGACTGGCGAACGGAACTGGCGCTGGGTGAAATCAGTGACGACGATAAGGCCACCCTGACTAAATGGATGTCGTATATCAAGGGACTTAAATCACTGGATTTAACAGGAATTTCAGACGAGGCCACCTTTAATAAAATACAGTGGCCTGCATTACCACAGTAATGACTACTACTGACTTGCTAGTTTTTAGGTGTTAATTCGGCTCAGGTATCTGTACGAAGTCACTAAGATATAAGTAAATTTTCTTTAGAAAAGAAAATTTATTGTACTTATTATTTACTTTTAAAGTAAATATATACTTAACAATCAAGAGATATTCAAGGAAAACTTTCTTTTCTGCTTTATCCTGATAAAAGGATTGCGGTAAAAGTTAAGGATGAAGCATAGCTATCAATTATGTGGGTGATCTTATGAATAAACTTAACAGTGTATTGTTAGCGCTGGTTTTTGCTATATCGGCCATAGCATTTTCTTCATCTGCAATGGCCACTGAAAGCGGTAATAAAGGATTTCCTGGCCTTTCGTTTCCGTGGTGTAAAATCTGGCCGGCAGATATAGAAATCCCAGAACTACCATGGGGTAAAATATGCTGGTAAACGAAATAACTTTTATTAACCAAAGGGATTAATTGCCGCGTAAACAAGTAATTTTGTGGTATATGGATAATTCAAGTAACGACTACTGGCTGGTTTATCCGGCCAGTCATATTGCTGTATTTGACGCTGAAACCCAGACGTGGAGCCTGTTCGAAGACCACCGTGGAAAAACGGTATACGATACGACAACCGGCAACCCGATTTATATTTCAGAACCCGGCCCGCTACCGGAAAACACCACCACACAGGCCCCTGCATCACCGATAGATAAATTCGAAAACGGTCAGTGGGTGGCAGATTTGAATACCGCGCTTATTCAGAAACATGCCGAAATTAACGACTGGCGTAATATTCAGGAGAATATGAATTATGTATTCCGGTTTAACAATCATAACTGGGACTACGGCAAAGCGATGCAGGAGAGATTAAGCCTCTCCGTTCAGATGGCGAAACAGAATAAATTACCGGACGGTTTTATCTGGACGGACGCCGATAATAACGACGTGCCGATGACAGCGGGCGAGCTGCTGAACCTCAGCGACGCCATTGACCAGGCCATGTTCACCAAAGGTCTGCAGATTCATATGCGACAGCGGCAGATGAAAGAGGAAGTGGACAAATTAACGGACTATAAGGCGATTAAGGATTACGCCGTGGGCTGGCCCGAATAAAAAAAGAGGCTGCTTCTGCGAGAAAGCAGCCAACGAGGTTTCAAGCAGTGAATATAAAGTCATTGGACTAACCGAGTACATTTTTTTCACTTTCTGCCGGATCCTGTCAATGAGTAAATTTACCACCCCCGCGATTCTGGAGATGCTGGAGCACTACAGATGGCGGGTATACGAACCGTTTGAGTTTTACCTGAGCGATGACAACAGCGATGTTATTGAGGGGCCGGCTGGTTTCGTCACCGACCTCGCCACCATCCCGCGTATCTTCTGGACAATTCTCCCGCCAGACGGCAAATACGCCAAGGCGGCCATTATTCACGACTGGATGTATGACAACGCGCTACGAACAAAAAAAGAAGCCGACAAAATCTTCCTCGACGGGATGACGGTGCTGGGCGTGCCGAAGTGGAAACGCATAATCATGTACTACGCGGTAAGGTTATTCGGACGGGGGATGTACGGGAAAGAGCAAAATACTGTCATTAATGGTAATGGAGGATGAGAAAGCGCACCTCGACGAGTGGAAAAAATACAGGGTGCTGGTAAACCGGGTGGATACGTCAAATCCTGACTGGCCGGAGATGTCAGCAAACTAGGAATAATTTGTTTTGGAAATTAAGGCTACCATAACGTCATACGGTAGCCTTAAATGAAAACTCGCTCAAGAAGAAATGACAGTCATCGTAACCAAATATACAATCAATTAAAACCACAAACTTGGTAAAAATATGGAGGTTTAAGTATATCTTCTGGCCAGTTATCGCACCATTTGGGGCGTTGAGCGAATGGGTTTGGTATTTTTGAGATGTCAAAGTCTCCTCCCGGCGTAGATTTTGTGTTGCCTGGAGGTGTTTTTGAATCGCTGGCGGCCATGACAGATGTCGAGAAGGCTGCAGCCGACAATGCAAAGGACAGGACTAAAAATATGTTCTTAACGTATTTCATAATATCACCTGTTAAGTAGTGACCCACTATCCTTACTGTTACAACATCCTTTATTACATATATTAAACGTAATTTATTACAATCTGGTAAATAAATAAAAAACATTTAGAATATATTTACTTTATATAAAAATAATAAGCAGTATTATATTATATCTTCTATGGAAAATAATTCATATGAGAGTGAGTTCATATGCTCTTCAAATTCTTACTGCCCCCCACCACACACTGGGGGCGCAGGCCGGGTGCCTGATTGGGGCAGGAGTTCCGCGACAGCAGGTAGCGATTATTTATGATGTGGGACTGTCGACGCTGTACAGAAAATTTCCTGCAGGAGAAAATGAAACCGCAGACATACCGTATGCAACGTGCTGCGGCTAGCTGATAAGCTTGTAAAAATCTTGATCAGGGAGTGGAACCTTTCTATGAAGCTAATTTGTTTAATTTCATTTGTAGTGACTTTACTTCTTGGTCAATAATGTTAAATCCCTTATTGACTGCATCTCTAAGTTCTGCATCAATATTTTTTATCCCTTGAGCATAATCTACCATTACATCTATTTTTGCATCATGTAATCTCTTATACATGGTTTTATCATTGTTATTGTCAGCCATACCAATAAGGATTTTTTCATAATCCTCAATGAGCTTGTTGTTTCCTTTAAATGATTGTATTAATGAACGTGAATATGTGTAAATATTAATTATTGAGTCTCTTGCAGAATCATTTAGTTTTGCAATAACATTCGCATTTTGCTCATAGAATGTGAAATTATCATCCCCTACAGGGAACGTGAGAATTAACATCTGTCCGGGTTTGATATTATCAACGTGTGTTTTCATCCTTTTGTTATATAAATTGATTAGGGTGAAAACTTCTCCCTTAACTCCTTTTAATACCGAAAGCTGCAATTCAAGGGATTCTCTTTCTGTCTCTACTTTAGAAAGCTTAGCTTGTTGGGTAACTCCTTTTAGGGTAAACCATCCGCCAATAAGAGTGCCAACTAGGGCCGTGAGGGAGGAGGATAACCATCCAGGGATGCTATTTAAAAGATTACTAAATTCACCCATTATAAATACTCACTAATATTGAACGATATATATCAAATTATTATAAAACGCGTCAGCTACTGGAGAAGACTACCTGAACTTCGATCTATTCCTGCATCCATATAGTTGATGGCCTTCTGGAGTTCTTCGATTAGGGCAACAGCTTTTGCTCGAGAGATGCATATTAGTTGATCCGGAAATTCTTGTAAGGGCCAGTTTGGTATACAGTCCATGTTATCTGTAAATGAGGTGGATAGATAGACCTCGTTCGTGAGAAGTGAATAGCTCACTTCAAAATCTGTCAGTTCAGGAACGCTGCTGACGTTGGAATCTTTACTGGTCATATAGTTATCCGATACTGTTTTTTTGTACAGTTTATTATTCGATGGTTGTGTAAGTGTAGTCAAGTGGATATGCCTAACTGGAAAGAATATTGTTTGTTTGATAGGAGCTAACTTTTTGTTTTTGCTGAATGTTGAAATAAAGTAGTATTCTTTCTATTTACTATAACTACATGATAATAAATGAATTTTTTCCGGTCTTGAAAACCGGCGACCCGAAAGGGTTCCAGAGTTCGAATCTCTGCGCTTCCGCCAGATTAAACAAGGGGTTACCGAAAGGTAGCCCCTTTGTTTTTTTGGTGCTTAGAATATAGTTAGAAAATACTGTTAGAATATTTCCCGAAAAAACGGACTACGCGAGTCTTTAGTTTCTTTTCGTTTCCCGATGTGTCTATTTATTGAAGATGTAGACCATTCTGGGAGGTGAAGGATGCCCCATCTCTTTCAGAATAATGTTGGTATATTCGACAACAGGGCCTCTTGGATGATTTTCTTCTTTATCCTGAAGATGGGTCAGTGCATGTACAACTTCATGAATAAATGAACGTTTTGTGTCAAAAAGTTGTGGTCCTTCGTTACTTTCATAATGTTCGGTATATGAATCATCAGAATCGTCCAGATTGAGACAAATAACTTTCCTGCCTTCTGAAAGTTTGAAGTGTTCCTGAGCCACGGTAGTTTCAAAGGCTTCGCCTGCCCCCAGTAGCCAGCGCTGCTCCACATCATGTAGTTCTTTTTCATATGCGTAATTCATCAGTCTGCGGAATGTTTCGCTTTGGGTATACGCATTTTGAAGTACGGAGGATAGTTCATCGTAGCATTCGTCATAAGTGTCGTCATCAATTTCTGTATCAGGGTCTATTCCACCCGCGCCTGAGATAAGGTACTCCACCACACACTCTGGCTCCAGACGGAATTCACTGTTTATGGCAAGGCTGTCATGAGCAAGGCGTAGCCGTGAGGGGTTTGGTGCATGTTCGGGAATATCGGGGAAAACAGGTGTATCTGCGGTATTTAATCCATATGTGGATACTCCGCTTTGAGGTATTAATCTGTAGGTGACCGGAAGCATAACTTCTTATTTCCTGACTACAATTATGAATTATTTAAATTAAACAATAATAGTGTTTTTAGTTAATGTGCCACATACAGATAACGCTATGATTCAGACAAAGCCAACAAGTAATACGCTGAAAATGTTACTTATAATGAAACTTAGGGGCGGGGTTTATTTAATAAAACAAGGGGGGCTTCTGTTTGAATACTTCTTGTTTATAAAATCCCTTTATCTCGACTAAAATATCGGATGGGGGAAAAGAGTTTCATCATTGTAATCCGGGAGTGGAGTAGGGGTATGTTGACTACCTGTCAGATCGGCTCCTGTTAATGCTTTCGCTAAAGTTAGAGCTATCTTATCTAATTTTGCACCATTTAATTTGGTGTCAGTTAAGTCTGAGCCGAATAGAATTGCAGCGGTTAAGTTTACACCGGACATGTTAGCGCAAGTCAGGTCTGCGTGAGTCAGGTTTGCTTTAGTCATGTTTGAACCCATTAGATTTACAGCGTGTAGATTTGCACAACACAAAATTGCACCAACTAAATTTACATTAGAAAGATTTGTTTCACGGAAATCTGCATCAGAAGCATCTATTTCTGACAAATCTTCCCCCTGGAAATCTTTATAAGCCAGGTTTACTCCGCGCAGGTTCAGAAAACCATCCTCGGTTATAAGTGAATCAGGCTGTTGTATATTATGTTTACTCATCAGCTTTAACATTCGACATACATTCCAAAATCTCTCACTATCAACGTTATCCATTACAGTTTTTCCATTTTTGTTCACTTCAATAATGACCATGGGATCCGTATTTTCGGATGCTGCTCCACATGACAGACATATAGTACACCCGTTGACATCCTCCAGAAATATTTTATTACCATCGAAGAACGCATCTTTATTTACATATAATAATGATGTGGTCAGTTTTCCAATTACCTCCCGAAAGCATCTTTCATTGCTTCTTCTTACTCCACCACAGGTAAAAAAATTGACAAGCCATTCAAGTACACCGCGTGGTGAAGTTGCACTTTTCATTGCTTCTTTCGTACCGGTACCGGCCGCATGCAAATATCTTAATATATTTTCTGGGGACGCGTTAGTTATTGGCATTTTGATTCCTTCTTATGGAAGTGAGTCGATTCCTTATAGGTGTGAGTCAAGTCACATTTATACAAGGAATAATAAAAAAAGATATAAGGTGATTTTTGTATTTAGAGCTTTGGTTGAGTATGAGTAGGTGTCTGGCATCTGACAAGAGGCGATGATTTCTGCCATAACGGTGAAGCAGAAGTACTGTCGGGGTCGTTACAATCACCAGCTTAGATATAGAACGCACTAGCTGCGCCTGTAAGTCAGTAATATGATGTTGTAAAAAATCAGGCTGACGTTAATAAAACACGCCAGCCTGAAGTCATATTCAGTTCATCAGGAACTGATGAAACATAATGATCAGAAATACTCTCAGTTCTGATATGGTTGTTATAGCTTTCTGTAAAAAATTAACAACCACATACTTGACACCAAAAATCTGGTTTCTCTATATCTGATGGCCAGTTGTCACACCAGGGTGGGCGAATCAATGCTTCGGGGTCTGGTGGCCAGCCACGGGAGGCGTGTTTTGTATTATCTGGTGGTGGAGGGGAATCACTGGCAGCCATCGCCGATGCCGAAAAGGCTGTAGCCGACAACACCAGAAGCAATGGTAAAAATATACGATGTCTCATAATATCACCCGTGAATAATCAGATTATCCTTGCTATTGGCTTCCTTCATTTCCAGCATAACTCACGCTTCATCATTATTGAACAAACAATTGAGTTTGTTGAACGAAAATTTACTTAAAGAAAAAATAATAAGCACTAATATTTTTTGCAGTATTTCAACTTATAGCAGAATAAATGCGCGTAGATGGCGTAAAAACCTGATGAGCAGGAATACTTACACACTAAAAATGCTCCCGCAAACAGAGCAAAATGAGAGAGAGGAACGTTTGCCCCTTACATTTCCACCAAAGATTCTGGCCTTGTCTCTTGTAAAGGGCATACGTATTGCGTTTTATCTCATTAAAAAAGCATGTGACGTGTTAATTATGCATAACGCTCTTTTAATTGCTTCACGTTTGAAATGAATAATTCAAAACCAGTGAGCGCCTCTTCTTCGGTACTGGTTTGCGGCAAGCGATAAAGCGCCACTAAAGCAGTATTGTCTGCGTCAGCGCCGATAGTGACGGTGCGGGCGTAGTTAAGACGTAAAAAATGCTGCAAAGTTAGAGTGTCGTCAGGCAATGGCATAAAGGGACAGCACATTTCCAGTGTATGATCGGATTCATTAAAATAAACCTGTATTCCATCATCAATGATGAGCAGTGGCTCATCTTCTGGCGCATCCAGGCCTAACGCGGCATATAAACGATTTAATAGACTTTCCATATAGTTACCTCAAGACTCAAGATGTGATTAATGAAGAAATGCCTTTTACTGACTGCCAAATATTTTCATCCCCAATTCGTTTTTGATAGGAAAGATTGAGCACCTCTGGCGATAAATTTTTCAGTACTTTGTTTCCCGCCCCGCCCGTATTTTGTTTCTGAATCTCCAGGTTGCCACTATTCAGTAATACTTTTTGGAAAATTTTCTGTCCACCGCTATCCGGAAGACTGCCAGGCGCATTTAACATATGGGTCTGATGTAAGGAAATGATCTCTCGCTTGATTTCTGAATCCATCATCCCTGTACGATCTTTGCCGCTTTTACAATTCCAGGCGGGCACCGCGTCAATTTCATGGGCTAACATGGCAAGGCGTTGTGCGAGTTTATAGGGTTCGCCGCCATCTTTATGATGTTGGTTATTTTTCCAGATATCCTTAATCTGGCGTGCTAATGTATTGACGACCTCATAATTATCCGGGTATTGCGCCAGCCATTCGCCAACCCAGCCACCTGGTCTGGCTTCAGGGCGTAAATCATTGCCTAATAACTGATGTAGCGCTTCGGCATTATATCTATCAGATGCCTTAAGGCCAAAGCCGAGCTTGAGCGTCAGCTCATTAACACCCATATTAAATGCGGCGACGTCCGGTTTTATTTTTACCGTCTGTAGATCGCCATCTTTATTGCGGATTTTTAAATGAATCATTTTTCCCGGCTGGGTCAACGATTGCCATGCGCGCATTTGATCCTCGACCATCGTTCCCTCTTTGCCGAAAATATTCGACGCGGTGAGTAACCCGACGGATACCAGTTTCAGGCTTACCGCTTCGCCCGCTAAGGCTCTGTTAAGCAACTCAGGTTTACTAAAAAGTGCCGCAGTTAATACTTCTTTGGCTTTGTTTTCAGCGCCGACCTGACGCAGAAGCGGATCTTTTTCATGATAGGGGGAAAGCACGCCATGACGTATCCCGCAAAAAAGCGTTTTATCTTTACCGTCCTCATGCACACTCACCGTGGACATCCACAAATTATTGGCGTGATGAATATTTTTGGTATCCCAACTGCATACGCCCTTTCCCTGATAAGCACTGGGAAAGATATCTTTTGCGCCGATTTTCATCTCTGCGGCAGGGAGCTGCGTGTTGGTATAGTGATGCCCGTTATGCGTGAGTGTATGTTTTATGGTTTGCCAGGGCTGGTTATTAAGCTGCTTGACCTGAGCATCTCTAAACGCTACTGCCGCAAAGCGATGAGCTTCTTTTGCAGGTAAGCCATTTTGCTGCTGAGTGCGTGCTGCAATAAGTTCGATAAGATTTTTCTTCAATGCTTTTGCCGCGGCTTCTTCTTGTTTTGTTGCTGGCCGGTCCGCTTTAACTTTGGCTAACTCCATTTGGTTTGCCATTGACGTTAGAACCGGGTCTTGTTTACCCAGAACGGTTGCCGCGACGGTAAGAAGATCGCGCTGTAAGTTATAGAGGTTATGCAGCGAGTGGTTAGACGTCTTCTGATGCTGTAGATAATTCCCCCATGTCGCGCCGGGTTCTCGCAGGACAATAATTTCCGGGCGAACGTCGGGCGCTTTAGCCGGCGCTTTGCCCTGGCCTGAGAGAATCTGCATTCCGTTGTATAAGGTTTTTTGTAGGCTTTTAAAAGCCTCCTGGGTTTTTAGTGAAGCTGAGTGATAGAAGCTCTGTATTTGCATAGCGTTTTTAATATTCCTGAATAGGGGAGTGGGAACATTCAACAGGGTTAACAACCCTTTAAAAGGATGTGACTTTTATGCACCAGGAACTTTAAAAAAATGTCCTTTTTAATGAGGAAACGCTTCTGATCAGGCGGGGAGGCATCCTGACGTCCATACGTAGTGGCGATCATGGGGGGAGATCGGTACATCAAATGTTCATAAAATCTACAAACCTCACAATTTATGGCACAACTTTTATTGAAAACCCACCTTCTTGACTCAGATCAAATTCACCGATTTACTCCTGCGTAAAGTAACGGCGTTACATCAAATGTTATACAGGTGTGTGTATGCCAGCAAAGCCCCGGACAAGTAAGACCGTGACGAAGAATATTCGTTTTTCCTATTCCATGCTTGAACAGATAGAATTCGCGTTGAAATCTGAAAAGACGCGGAATTTTTCAGCATGGGTAAAAGAGGCCTGTCGGGAAAAGTTATGTAACACGGGACATAAGCTGTAGTTGTCGTTTTATGTGAGAGGAGGCGGCCATTTTGAAAAGAACAACGTGCTTATATACCTCCTGGGTTTTTGCCGCTTTTGTCTCTCTGCTGATATTTGCCTGGAGTGTCATAAACTATCCTCTCTATGAATCCATAATAATTATTGTCTTTTATATCTGGCTAATTTTGGTGCCGCTTTATCTTATTGTGTATGAGTGGCTAATAGATTGTCATTGAATTTATGGTTGCGTACTTGAAAAGTGATATTTCATATCTGTGCGGTAAGTCATTGTCGTAATAATATTATTGGTCAGGCGACGGGCGAGCGTTTGCGCATTTTGCATCGTTTTATCTTCAAAATTTTGCAGTAAGCGTTGCGCTTCTTTCGGATGCGACGCATATAATCTCAGATAGCTCTGCTCCATCTTATACTGCTGCTTAGCTGTTTGCTGTTCAAATGTTTTCCAGGCGTGTTGCACATCTGGCGCAAACGCATTGTAGTCCTGCATAACCAGCGTTTGCAGCGTGCGGAATGTCCAGTAGGTAGAGTCGTTGCTCGCCCGATCGGTTCCTTTATCATCTCCGGGTTGATAATGACGCATTCCCTGATAATAGGGGAGATAGACGCTAAGAGATGGCATTCCATAGGCGATGTATTCTACGTTACCGATAGCCTGCGGTAATTTCGGTCTGACCTGTAAAATATGTGACTCCTGGGTACGAAAAACGGATATGGGTCGCCATGGTTCTTGTGGGTTATGACTGGCATAAGGGTCGTGCGACGTTCCCTGATAGTGATTGCGTAACGCGTTTTTTACTGCCGCTACGCTAATTTTCGTTATTGGCGTTAAAAAAACAGGAAATGTTTCCCCTTCGCTAACGACCGTATCCAGATGCGGATTAAACTGATGTTGTAGCGTCCAGACGCGCGGATAATTATAGGTGGTATCGTTTTTGTTATCCTGCGAATAGGCTTGATGAAAGTCGAATTCGCCGCGGGCCGGATCATATAATCCCTGCTTTTTCGCAAAGCTTACTAACGTTGGTGACGCCATATAATTCGCGTTATCATTCGGATCGTAATGGCGTAAACGTCCCTGATTGGCGGAAACGAAATAGCTATCTGCCGGAAGTCGTACTGCCAGCCATTGATGACCGCTTCCCGTCTCCAGATACCATATCTCTTTGCTATCAATAAACGCGACGCCGAAACCTTCGCCCGCGCCTTTTTGTTCAATAATGTCTCCCAGTAATTTGGCGCCCTGACGCGCCGATTGCGCCACTGGCAGGATCACGGACTCAATGGCGTCTTCCGTGATTCCCGTTTTTGTCACGTAAGGATCGGCAGCCAGCGCCGCTCTGCCGTTATAAATGGTTTCCGTTGCGCTCATTCCGACGCCCGCCGAATTGAAACCGGCTTCACCCATGGCGTTATCGTTAGTATCAAAGTCATGAATTGCCGTATAGCGCATCGCTGTCTCCGGAAGCGGCCAGCTAAAATTGTTCCGATGTGCTTTATACTCGCCTTGTTGATGAAACGCGACGGGATGAATAACCTTATGCTTGGCGTTATTTGCCGAGCCATCTTCGTTGCGCGCGATAATGAAGGAGCCGTCAGCCGAAGCCTGATTGCCTACCAAAAGGGTAGTACAGGCGATGACTTTACCCATACCCAGCAGCGTAACGGCGAATGCAAGATACTTTTTCATAAAGGTTCCCACTGAATAACGCGTTATGGGATGAATTGACCCTGGATTGGAAACCGAGAAAGTGATCGAGCCAGCAATATTCTTTGCCGGCATCCTTTATTTTCTTTTTATTGAGGTTGTATTGATAACCACAGACCTGTGGCAGGGAAGGGAAACAGAACCTGTCCTGACCTTAGCTATCACCGCTATCAGGCAGACGAACCGAAAAGATATTATGTTCATCGGCATAGCGGTAAGATGCCGAGCCACCGTGTAATAGAGCAATCGCGTTAACCAACGATAGCCCCAGGCCGAAACCGGCAGTGTGGCGGGCATTATCTCCTCGCCAAAAACGCCGGAAAAGCTTATCCGCATCGGCGGGGTGGCTGCCCGGATTAGCGACCCGAATTTCTGCAACGTTATCATCATAAGCGCTTTCAATACGTATCACGGCGTTTTCATCAGAATAACGGATGGCATTCGTCAGCAGGTTTGAGAGCACTCTTTGTAATAATATTTCGTCAGCCCATACCGTTCCCTGACATTGATTTATAAAACAGATGCGCTTCTCCTCGGCAAGGGGGCTAAGATAATCCAGCATATTTTCGACCAGCGCATTGAGCGAAACAGGCTGTTTTTTTACCGCTATATTCTGGTGCTCCGCGCGTGCCAGAAAGAGAATATTTTCTGTCAGTCGCGACAGTCCCTCCAGCTCTTCAATATTATCGACAAGGGCTTGTTGATACTCTTCGGCGCTGCGTTCCTGACTCAGCATCACCTGATTCTTCCCCAGTAAAATATTAACCGGCGTGCGCAGCTCATGCGCCAGATCGTCGGCAAATTGGTTCAGGCGTTCAAAATCGTCGGAAAGCTTCTGGCGCATAGTATTTAGCGCTTGTCCAAGCGGCCTGAGCTCGACGGGTAACGCCTGTTCCGCCAACGGCTGGCGAAGTGTGCCGCTATCTGTCGCCGCGGTGAGTCGGCTGAGCGACGTAATGGCCCGCAGCCCGTTTCTGATGACTAATGGACTGAGCGCCGAACAGACGAGGATCGCGATAAGGCTCATCAGCAAACTGTTGCGGCGATATTGCGCCAGCATTTGCCGCCTTTCCGTCGCCAGCCTGGCAATAGTAAGGGTCAGCGGGTCATCGCCGCTTCTGGCGTTTACTCGTACCGCGGTCAGTTCCGTGCCTTGTACCGCCTGGCGAAATAAGGTTTCGCGGGTGATGTTTTTAGCCAGCGGAATCTCGTTAAAGCGTTGGTCGGGGATGCCGCTATGATTAATCGCAACATTGTGGCCTGTTGCTGAATGGATCAATAAGATGTCCTGCTTCGTATCCACCATCCGATTGAAATAGAGCGGCAGATTTTCCGGCCTGGCGCCATCCAGTAACAGTTGCTGCATTTGCGCCGCCCGATTTATTAGCGTCATATCATCCCGATACGTTAATTCTTTGCTCAGCGCGTTATAGAGCGTCCAGCTAATGCCGGTACAGGCGAGGATAAGGATGGCGATAAAAGAAATTGTCAGGCGCAGCGTCATTGATAACTTAACCATTCTGCGACGTTTCCGCCTGTAATCGATAACCCATCCCCCGGACGGTCATAATGAGCTTCTTTTCAAATGGATCGTCTACTTTGGCGCGCAGCCGACGAATCGCGACATCAACGGTGTTGGTTTCACTATCAAAGTTAATTCCCCAAACTTCGCTGGCGATCGCGGTTCGGGGCACGATTTCTCCTGCCCGGGACGCCAGTAACCAGAGGAGCAGGAATTCTTTGCGGGTCAGGGAAATCGGTTTGCCATTTCGTGACACCGATTGCTTTGTGGCATCCATGTCCAGACCATTGATCGTCAGTCGGGTAAAGACCGGGACGTGCTGTCTGAGTTGAGCTCTCACCCGGGCCAGCAGTTCGGCGAAGGAAAAAGGCTTAACAAGGTAATCATTAGCGCCCGCCTCAAGACCTTTGACGCGATCCTCAACCGAGTCGCGCGCCGTCAGGCAAATAACAGGGGACTGATGCGCAGTGCGTAACGCGCGTAAAACCTGCCATCCATCAAGCCCCGGCAGCATAATATCAAGAATAATCAATGAATAATGTTCCTGAAGGGCCAGGTGTAATCCGTCTCGTCCATCACAGGCATAATCAACCACATAGCCTGCTTCCGTGAGTCCCTGACGTACCCACTCAATGGTTTTCTGGTTATCTTCAATCAATAAAATCTTCATCAACGCAGTATGCCATAGGCTTGGTAGCGAATCCGTAAATCTCCAACAAGATGACATAATTGTCATGTCCGTGTAAGGTTAATCCTGGACGCGCCAGATATATTTTCCTGCATCAATACCGTAAAGGAGTGAAGCATGAAACGATATATACTGGCTACCGCGATAGCATCTCTTGTTGCAGCCCCGGCAATGGCGCTGGCCGCTGGCAACAATATTCTCAGCGTACATATTCTTGATCAGCAAACAGGCAAACCGGCGCCCGGCGTGGAGGTGGTACTGGAGCAGAAAAAGGATAACGGATGGACGCAATTAAACACCGGGCATACCGACCAGGATGGACGTATTAAAGCACTGTGGCCCGAAAAAGCTGCCGCGCCGGGGGATTATCGCGTTATTTTTAAAACCGGCCAGTATTTTGAAAGTAAAAAACTGGATACGTTTTTCCCGGAGATTCCCGTCGAGTTTCATATCAGCAAAACGAATGAGCACTATCATGTGCCGCTGTTATTAAGTCAGTATGGTTATTCAACCTATCGCGGGAGCTAATTTAGAGCCTATCCCATTAGGGTTATTTTACTTGCCATTTTGGTCCTGGGCAGTGCTCGCCAAAACGCGTTAGCGTTTTGAACGCCGCTAGCGGCGGCCCGAAGGGCGAGCGTAGCGAGTCAAACCTCACGTACTACGTGTACGCTCCGGTTTTTGCGCGCTGTCCGTGTCCAAACTGGCTGCGCCAATAACGCCTGGTGGGACAGGCTCTTAGATTGTATTAATCGCCGCGATTTATGGCGAGCAAACATCGCGGCGGGAATAAAAATCTTCAGCGTATCGACTCTTCTCCCACAAGCGGTGGTTATCCCGCTTGTGGGCATGAGTGACGGTTAAACAGGCGCTTCCATCTCAAGTCTGACCGGATGAAAACGGCGTTTGAAATAAATCAGGCCATGCCCATCCTGGCTAAGAATAATATTTTTGATCGCCACCAGATACACCAGATGCGTGCCAATGGTTTGTACCTCGCTGATCTCGCCTTCGAGACCGGCCAGCGCGCCGTTAAGTACCGGCTGGCCCAGCGGCCCGTTTTGCCAACATGGCTGGTGAAAACGCTCCTCCATCGCCATCCCCGTCATACCGGCAAAGTGGCGCGCCATCAGCTCCTGCTCATGGTTAAGTACATTAATGCACAGCCTGCCGTTGCCCTGAAAAACGGGGTTCATGGCGCTATTGGCATTAATACATACCATCACGGAGGGCGGCGTATCGGTGACGGAGCAGACCGCTGTTGCGGTGATACCGCAGCGTCCGGCGTGACCCGCCGTGGTTACGATGTTGACCGCTGCCGCCAGACTTGCCATCGCATCGCGAAAACGCAGACGTTGTTCATCTACTTGCATGAGAACCTCCTGCCGCGTTATTTCAGCAGCTTATCCAGTTGATTGATGTCGTCGTTATTGTGCAAATGCGAAACCGTCCAGCCATTCTGATCGTATTCGGAGAGGCAGCGATCGACCATTGCCATCATCTTATCCATATTGCCGGAGCTCTGGGCCTGACGCAGGCACTGCAGACGAATTTCATCCTGGCTGCCCGAGTAGTTAATCTCGTACAGCTCATGGCGACCGCCAAACTCGCTGCCGATGGCATCCCACATCAATTTAAGAATTTTGATACGTTCAACATGGTCCATTCCGTTAGAGCCGCGTACGTATTTCGCCAGGTACTGGTCGATTTGCGGATTATTCAGATCGCGGGCGCTGGAAGGCAGGTAAATCAGGCCGCTGGTAACGTTACGTTCAATAATATTTTTAATTTTCGCGTAGGCCATTGGGGCCATGACACGATAGGTTTGCAGCGCGGCGTGGTCCGGTAGCCAGGCGCCGTTTACCCACGGGGTTGCTTCAGAACACATAGAATCGCTCAATGCCCAGAACATATTGCGCCAGGCCACGACTTCGCCGAGATCGGCCTGCACGCCCCGGAACTCTACGGTACCCGTACATTCGAGCGATTTTTTCAGCAGCGCGGTAATGAAATCAAGTTTAACCGCCAGACGAACACAGGCTTGCAGTGGATACATACGGGCAAAGCCGCCTTCCATCGTCCAGCGACGGCAACGATCGAAATCACGGTAAATCAACACGTTTTCCCACGGGATCAACACCTTGTCCATCACCAGAATGGCATCGTTTTCATCAAAGCGGCTGGAGAGTGGATAATCAAACGGCGAGCCCGTCGCGCCCGCGACCATTTCATACGAGGCGCGTGAAATAAGTTTTACGCCTTCGGCATCCATTGGCGCGACAAACATCAGAGCAAAATCCGGGTTTTCGCCCATCACCTGGGCTGAGCCGAAACCAATCATGTTGTAGTGAGTCAGGGCGGAGTTAGTGGCGACGACTTTCGCCCCGCTGACAATAATCCCGGCGTCCGTCTCTTTCTCCAGCTTGATATAGACGTCTTTCACTTCGTCGGCAGGTTTGTGGCGGTCAATGGGCGGGTTGACGATTGCATGGTTAAAGTACAGGCCGGTCTCCTGAATACGGGTGTACCAGTTGCGGGCGTTCTGCTCAAACTGGCCGTAGAAGGCTGGGTTAGCGCCCAGAGCGCAACCAAAGGCGGCTTTGTAATCCGGTGTGCGTCCCATCCAGCCGTAACTCAGGCGTGACCACTCGGCGATAGCATCACGCTGTTGGCGCAGATCGTCTGCGCTTTTCGCCACGCGGAAAAATTTATGCGTATAACCGCCGCTGCCGGTATCGGTATTCCAGCACAGGGTATCTTGCATCGACGGTTTATGTAATGCGTCATACAGTTGTGCGACAGAGGCTGCGGCATTGCGGAATGCCGGATGTGTCGTAACATCTTTAACGCGTTCGCCGTAAATATAAATTTCCCGCCCGTCCTGCAGGCTTTTTAAATACTCTTCGCCCGTTAACGGACGCTTGTTATCAGTACGAAAATCTTCAGGTTTCATTGCGGCCTCTTCCTCGTTAATCGGAATGTTTTGTTAATAATATGTTTCTTATTTGTTGTTTAATTGAATAGGCAGAAGCGTAAACTGTGAAGAGACTTTCAGGACAACGGCGGGTACTTTTCAGATGAACGTCGAAGAAGAAGAGTAAAATGCGATCGCCGTCAACGTTGTAAGCGGGAGGGGATTCCCGTGTCGGCGGCGTGGGAAGGAAAGAATACTATGCTTCCGCTTCGCTATCAGGATGCTGGCGCCCCAGGGCAATAAGATCATCCAGCAGCAGCATCAATTGCTGTGTTTTTTCGGGCGTGAAATCGGCCTCAATTTTTCGATAAGCCTCTTCTACCTCGCTCCGGGCACGGGCGTACAACGTTTGTCCCTGCTCCGTCAACATGACATATAACTTACGCTGATCGTTAACCGGCTTGAGTCGCAACACCAGTCCGTCTCGCTCCATGCGCGTCAATATTCCGGTCAGACTTGGACGCAAAATACAGGTACGAAAGGCCAGCTCGTGAAAATCCATAGAGGGGCTATCGGCCAGGATTCGCACAATGCGCCATTGCTGGTCGGTCAGATTGTGGCTTTTAACGATGGGGCGGAAATAGGTCATTGCCGCTTCGCGCGCCTGAAGCAGGGCGATGGTTAATGAATCATGCATAAGCGTTTCTCTTTTGCAGAATTATTAATACCTGAATAATCGTGTTTACCGATGTGAGCTATGACATCTGTTTTATGTCCAAAGTTTAACAGAAACAAGGGGTTTTATTTAACTATTTGATATGTATGTATTTAATAATAATTTTGTGAAAATATTGTTAATCACATCACAAATACTTTACTTCAGCTTGCTAAATGTACAGCGAAAGCATAAATCTAATCATTAATATATTAATGAAATCACAGCCCGTTAAATCGGCCTGAGGAGTTTATGTATGAAGGGTACTGTTTTCGCCGTTGCGTTAAACCATCGCAGCCAGCTTGATGCCTGGCAAGAGGCTTTCTCTCAGCCTCCCTATAATGCGCCGCCTAAAACCGCAGTGTGGTTCATCAAGCCGCGTAATACGGTGATTCGTCACGGCGCCCCCATTCCTTATCCGCAGGGAGAAAAGGTACTGAGCGGCGCGACAGTGGCGCTCATTGTGGGGAAAACCGCCAGCCGGATACGCCCTGAAGCGGCGGCGGACTATATCGCCGGGTATGCGCTGGCTAACGAGGTCAGCCTGCCGGAAGAGAGCTTTTATCGCCCGGCGATTAAAGCGAAATGTCGTGATGGCTTTTGCCCGCTGGGTGAAATGGCGCCGCTGAGTGATGTGGATAACCTCACCATTATCACGGAAATCAACGGACGAGAAGCGGACCACTGGAATACTGCTGATTTACAGCGTAGCGCCGCACAACTGCTTAGCGCGTTAAGTGAGTTCGCTACGCTTAACCCTGGCGATGCGATCTTACTCGGTACGCCGCAGAATCGCGTTGCGCTGCGTCCCGGCGATCGGGTGCGTATTCTGGCGAAAGGTTTACCCGCTCTGGAAAATCCGGTTGTCGCAGAAGATGAATTCGCCCGCCACCAGACTTTTACGTGGCCGCTGTCAGCGACGGGTACGTTATTTGCGTTGGGGTTGAACTACGCCGATCACGCCAGCGAGCTGGCATTTACGCCGCCGAAAGAGCCGCTGGTATTTATCAAAGCGCCAAACACCTTTACCGAACATCACCAAACGTCGGTGCGCCCGAACAACGTCGAATATATGCACTACGAAGCCGAACTGGTCGTGGTGATTGGCAAAACGGCGCGTAAGGTGAGCGAAGCCGAAGCCATGGAGTATGTGGCCGGTTACACCGTCTGTAACGACTACGCGATCCGCGACTATCTGGAAAACTACTACCGTCCGAATCTGCGGGTAAAAAGCCGCGACGGCCTGACGCCGATAGGCCCGTGGATTGTGGATAAAGAGGCGGTTTCTGATCCGCACAACCTGACGTTACGCACCTTTGTCAACGGTGAGCTGCGGCAGGAAGGGACGACCGCCGATCTGATCTTCAGCATCCCGTTCCTGATTTCTTATCTGAGCGAATTTATGACGTTGCAACCGGGCGACATGATTGCCACCGGTACGCCGAAAGGGCTGTCCGATGTGGTGCCGGGGGATGAAGTTATCGTTGAAGTAGAAGGCGTGGGTCGCCTGGTTAACCGAATCGTCAGTGAGGAGAGCGCAAAATGAAGAAAATAAATCATTGGATTAACGGCAAAAACGTTGCAGGTAACGACTACTTCCAGACCACTAACCCGGCGACCGGTGATGTGCTGGCGGAAGTAGCCTCCGGCGGTGAAGCAGAAGTGAACCAGGCTGTCGCGGCGGCAAAAGAGGCGTTCCCGAAATGGGCCAACCTGCCGATGAAAGAGCGCGCGCGCCTGATGCGCCGCCTTGGGGACCTGATTGACCAGCATGTGCCGGAAATCGCGGCGATGGAAACCGCCGACACCGGCCTGCCTATTCACCAGACTAAAAACGTGCTGATCCCGCGCGCCTCGCATAACTTCGAATTCTTCGCCGAAGTGTGCCAGCAGATGAACGGCAAGACCTACCCGGTTGACGATAAAATGCTCAATTATACGCTGGTGCAGCCCGTCGGCGTCTGCGCGCTGGTGTCGCCGTGGAACGTGCCGTTTATGACCGCGACCTGGAAAGTTGCGCCGTGCCTGGCGCTGGGTAACACCGCGGTGCTCAAAATGTCCGAGCTGTCGCCGCTGACTGCTGACAGGCTGGGCGAGCTGGCGCTGGAGGCAGGAATTCCGGCAGGGGTGCTGAACGTGGTGCAGGGCTATGGCGCGACGGCGGGCGATGCGCTGGTACGCCACCATGACGTGCGTGCGGTGTCGTTTACCGGCGGTACTGCCACCGGTCGCAATATCATGAAAAATGCCGGCCTGAAAAAATACTCGATGGAGCTGGGCGGTAAATCGCCGGTGCTGATTTTTGAAGATGCCGACATTGAGCGCGCGCTGGACGCCGCGCTGTTCACCATCTTCTCGATCAACGGCGAACGCTGCACCGCCGGGTCGCGCATCTTTATCCAGCAGAGCATTTACCCTGAGTTCGTGAAGCGCTTTGCCGAACGCGCGAATCGCCTGCGTGTCGGCGATCCGACCGACCCGAACACCCAGGTCGGCGCGCTGATTAGCCAACAGCACTGGGAAAAAGTCTCCGGTTATATCCGCCTCGGCATTGAAGAGGGCGCAACGCTGCTGGCGGGCGGTGCGGAAAAACCCACTGACCTGCCTGCGCATCTGAAAGGCGGTAACTTCCTGCGCCCAACCGTGCTGGCCGATGTCGACAACCGTATGCGCGTCGCGCAGGAAGAGATCTTTGGGCCAGTCGCCTGTCTGCTGCCATTCAAAGACGAAGCGGAAGGGTTACGTTTGGCGAACGACGTGGAATACGGTCTGGCCTCTTATATCTGGACCCAGGACGTGAGCAAAGTGTTGCGCCTGGCGCGTGGGATTGAAGCCGGCATGGTCTTCGTCAACACCCAGAACGTCCGCGACCTGCGCCAGCCGTTCGGCGGCGTGAAAGCCTCCGGTACCGGGCGCGAAGGCGGCGAATATAGCTTCGAAGTGTTTGCGGAAATGAAAAACGTCTGCATCTCAATGGGCGACCATCCTATCCCAAAATGGGGAGTTTGATATGGGCAAGTTAGCGTTAGCAGCAAAAATTACCCACGTGCCGTCGATGTATCTTTCTGAACTGCCGGGAAAAAATCACGGTTGTCGTCAGGCAGCCATTGATGGGCATATTGAAATTGGCAAGCGTTGCCGCGAAATGGGCGTTGACACCATTATCGTATTCGACACCCACTGGCTGGTGAATAGCGCTTACCACATTAATTGTGCCGACCATTTCCAGGGCGTCTATACCAGCAACGAATTGCCGCACTTTATTCGCGACATGACCTATGACTATGACGGTAATCCGGAGCTCGGTCACCTGATCGCCGACGAGGCGGTCAAACTGGGCGTGCGCGCTAAAGCGCATAACATCCCGAGCCTGAAGCTGGAGTATGGCACGCTGGTGCCGATGCGCTACATGAACAGCGACAAGCACTTCAAAGTGGTCTCCATCTCGGCGTTCTGCACTGTGCATGATTTTGCCGACAGCCGCAGACTGGGCGAAGCCATTCTCAAGGCGATTGAGAAATATGACGGTACCGTAGCGGTATTCGCCAGTGGTTCTCTGTCGCACCGTTTTATTGACGACCAACGGGCGGAAGAGGGGATGAACAGCTACACCCGCGAGTTCGATCATCAAATGGACGAGCGCGTGGTCAAGCTGTGGCGCGAAGGCAAATTCAAGGAGTTTTGCACCATGTTGCCGGAGTACGCCGACTACTGCTACGGCGAAGGCAACATGCACGACACGGTCATGCTGCTGGGAATGCTGGGTTGGGACAAATACGACGGCAAGGTGGAGTTCATCACCGATCTGTTCGCCAGCTCCGGTACCGGCCAGGTGAACGCTGTTTTCCCGCTGCCTGCGTAAGGGGGGTTATGCCGCACTTTATTGCTGAATGTACTGAAAATATTCGCGAGCAGGCTGATTTACCCGGCCTGTTCAGCAAGGTAAACGAGGCGCTGGCCGCCACCGGAATTTTCCCCATCGGCGGTATCCGCAGTCGCGCCCACTGGCTGGATACCTGGCAGATGGCTGACGGTAAGCATGATTACGCGTTTGTGCATATGACGCTGAAAATCGGCGCCGGGCGCAGCCTGGAGAGCCGTCAGGAAGTCGGCGAAATGCTGTTTGGGCTGATTAAAGCCCACTTCGCCGACCTGATGGAGAACCGCTATCTGGCGCTGTCGTTTGAGATTGCCGAGCTACATCCGACGCTCAATTACAAACAAAACAACGTACACGCGTTATTTAAATAGCACACTCTTTCGCCCGGTGGCGCTGCGCTGACCGGGTCTACAAAAAAACGATGCACGAAGCAATACCGAACCGTAGGCCGGGTAAGACGCACCCGCGTCGCTACCCGGCGCAGCAGCACCGAATGACGTAACAGGAAGCAACTATGCTCGATAAACAGACCCATACCCTGATCGCCCAGCGACTTAATCAGGCTGAAAAACAGCGTGAACAGATTCGCGCAGTGTCGCTGGATTATCCCAACATCACTATTGAAGATGCCTATGCCGTACAGCGCGAATGGGTCAATATCAAAATTGCCGAAGGGCGCACGCTCAAAGGCCACAAAATCGGCCTGACCTCAAAAGCGATGCAGGCCAGTTCGCAAATCAGCGAACCGGATTACGGCGCGCTGCTTGACGATATGTTCTTCCATGACGGCGGCGATATCCCCACCGACCGTTTTATCGTCCCGCGTATTGAAGTGGAGCTGGCGTTCGTGCTGGCGAAACCGCTGCGCGGCCCTCACTGCACGCTGTTCGACGTCTACAACGCCACGGATTATGTGATTCCGGCGCTGGAACTGATTGACGCCCGCAGCCACAACATCGACCCGGAAACCCAGCGCCCGCGCAAAGTGTTCGACACCATTTCCGACAACGCCGCCAACGCCGGGGTGATCCTCGGTGGTCGTCCCATCAAACCAGACGAGCTGGATCTGCGCTGGATCTCCGCGCTGCTCTATCGCAACGGCGTGATCGAAGAAACCGGCGTCGCCGCAGGCGTGCTGAATCATCCGGCCAACGGCGTGGCGTGGCTGGCGAACAAGCTTGCCCCCTACGATGTCCAGCTTGAAGCCGGGCAGATCATCCTCGGCGGCTCGTTCACCCGCCCGGTGCCGGCGCGCAAGGGCGACACTTTCCATGTCGACTACGGCAACATGGGCGCGATCAGTTGCCGGTTTGTGTAAGGAAAAAACGATGAAAAATGCTTTCAAAGACGCGTTAAAAGCGGGGCGTCCGCAAATCGGTTTGTGGCTGGGGCTTGCCAACAGTTACAGCGCTGAACTGTTAGCGGGCGCCGGCTTCGACTGGCTACTGATTGACGGTGAACACGCGCCAAACAACGTGCAGACGGTGTTGACCCAGTTGCAGGCGATTGCGCCTTATCCCAGCCAGCCGGTGGTGCGTCCGTCATGGAACGATCCGGTACAGATTAAGCAACTGCTCGACGTCGGCGCGCAAACGCTGCTGATACCGATGGTGCAGAATGCCGATGAAGCGCGAAACGCCGTGGCGGCTACGCGTTATCCGCCTGCCGGTATTCGCGGCGTGGGCAGCGCGCTGGCGCGGGCATCGCGCTGGAACCGCATTCCGGAGTATCTCCACCTGGCCAACGACGCCATGTGCGTACTGGTGCAGATTGAAACGCGTGAGGCGATGAGCAATCTGGCGTCAATTCTCGACGTGGATGGCATTGACGGCGTGTTTATTGGTCCGGCGGACCTCAGCGCCGATATGGGCTTTGCCGGCAATCCGCAGCACCCGGAAGTGCAGGCGGCGATTGAGAACGCCATCGTGCAGATACGCGCGGCGGGGAAAGCGCCGGGGATTCTGATGGCCAATGAAGCACTGGCGAAACGTTATCTGGAACTGGGGGCGCTATTTGTCGCCGTCGGCGTTGACACCACGCTGCTGGCGCGCGGCGCGGAGGCGCTGGCGGCGCGCTTTGGCGCAGAAAAAAAACTGTCCGGTGCGTCCGGCGTCTATTAAGCCTGGCCCGGTAAGCGTAGCGCTACCGGGCAACCGTAGTACCCTACAAAATTCCCATCAGAGGAAAAAAAATGAGCGACACATCATCTGCACTTCCGGAAAGCCCCGAGTCTGTCAGTTCGCGCAACGCGCTCAGCACGGGTCAACAAACCGTCATAAATAAACTGTTCCGCCGACTGATCGTATTTTTATTCGTGTTGTTTATCTTCTCGTTTTTAGACCGTATCAACATCGGTTTTGCCGGGTTGACGATGGGGCAGGATCTGGGGTTAAGCGCCACCATGTTTGGCCTTGCCACGACGCTGTTTTACGCCACCTACGTCATTTTCGGCATTCCCAGCAACGTGATGTTGAGCATCGTCGGTGCCCGCCGCTGGATTGCGACCATTATGGTGCTATGGGGCATTGCATCTACCGCCACGATGTTCGCGGTGGGACCGAAAAGCCTGTATGTGCTGCGAATGCTGGTGGGCATTACCGAAGCGGGCTTTTTGCCAGGAATATTGCTCTATTTAACCTACTGGTTCCCGGCATTTTTCCGCGCCCGCGCCAACGCATTATTTATGATTGCCATGCCGGCCACTACCGCGTTGGGGTCGATTGTCTCCGGCTATATTTTATCGCTGGACGGCATATTTAATCTGCATGGATGGCAGTGGTTATTCCTGCTGGAGGGATTTCCGTCAGTTTTGTTAGGCATTATGGTCTGGTTTTACCTGGATGATACCCCGGCAAAAGCCAAATGGCTGACGGCAGAGGATAAAAAATGTTTGCAGGAGATGATGGATAATGACCGCCTGACGCTGGTTCAGCCGGAGGGGGCCATCAGCCATAACGCCATGCAGCAGCGTAGTCTGTGGCGCGAAGTATTCACGCCAATTGTACTGATGTATACGCTGGCCTATTTTTGCCTTACCAATACGCTTAGCGCCATTAGTATCTGGACGCCGCAAATCCTGAAAAGTTTTAATGAAGGCAGCAGCAATATCACCATCGGCCTGCTGGCGGCGATCCCGCAGATTTGTACTATTCTGGGCATGATTTACTGGAGCCGCCATTCGGACAAGCATCAGGAGCGTAAACATCACACGGCGTTGCCGTTCCTGTTTGCCGCCGCGGGCTGGCTGCTGGCGTCGGCGACCGACCATAACCTGATCCAGCTCCTGGGGATCGTGATGGCATCCACGGGTTCCTTTAGCGCGATGGCGATCTTCTGGACCACGCCGGATCAGTCGATCAGTTTACGCGCCAGGGCGATAGGCATTGCGGTCATCAATGCCACCGGCAATATTGGCTCCGCACTTAGCCCGTTTATGATTGGCTGGCTAAAAGATATCACCGGTAGCTTCAATAGCGGACTCTGGTTTGTCGCTTCTCTGTTAGTCGTCGGCGCCGCCATTATCTGGCTCATTCCCATGAAAGCATCGCGTCCGCGCGCCACCCCTTGAGGAGAAACTATGTGCCAACGTGCGATCGCCAATATTGATATCAGCAAAGAGTATGACGAAAGCATGGGCAGTAACGATGTGCATTATCAGTCGTTTGCTCGTATGGCGGATTTCTTTGGTCGTGATATGCAGGCGCATCGCCACGACCAGTTTTTTCAAATGCACTTTCTTGATACCGGGCAGATTGAGCTACAGCTCGACGATCATCGCTATTCGGTGCAGGCGCCGCTATTTGTGCTTACGCCGCCCTCGGTGCCGCATGCTTTTATTACCGAATCGGATAGCGATGGTCATGTTCTGACGGTACGCGAAGAGCTGGTTTGGCCGCTGCTGGAAGTGCTTTATCCCGGCACCAGAGAGGCCTTCGGCCTGCCGGGAATCTGTCTGTCGCTGGCGGATAAACCCAACGAGCTGGCGGCGCTCAAACATTACTGGCAGCTAATTGAGCGGGAGTCCACGGAACAACTGGCTGGCTGCGAACATACCCTGGTGCTACTGGCGCAGGCGGTATTTACCTTGCTGTTGCGTAATGCGAAGCTGGACGATCACGCCGCAACCGGGATGCGCGGTGAACTGAAACTTTTTCAGCGCTTTACCCTGTTAATTGACAACCACTTCCATCAGCACTGGACGGTGCCCGATTATGCCTGCGAGCTGCATATTACCGAATCTCGTTTGACCGATATTTGCCGACGTTTTGCTAATCGCCCGCCTAAACGCCTGATTTTTGATCGGCAATTACGCGAGGCGAAACGACTGCTGCTTTTTTCCGACAATGCTGTCAACGAGATCGCCTGGCAATTAGGTTTTAAAGATCCGGCTTATTTCGCCCGTTTCTTTAATCGCCTTGCTGGCTGTTCTCCTTCGCAGTTTCGCCAACGTGAAGTTCCCTCTTTTCTCAACTAAGAAGAGTAAAAACATGATGAAAAAAAGCGTCGCTATGCTGGCGGTTTGTATGCTGGCGCAAAGCCACCTTGCCATTGCTGCCGGTACTCCTGCGCCTCAAGAGATCAACATTGTTTTACTGGGCACCAAAGGCGGGCCTTCTTTGCTCAATACAGCCAGACTACCGCAAGCGACGGCGCTCACTATCGGCGATAAAATATGGCTGATAGATGCCGGCTACGGCGCCAGTCTGCAACTGGTGAAAAACGGCATTCCACTGCGCAACATCAATACTATTTTGCTCACCCATCTGCACAGCGACCACATACTGGATTATCCTTCCTTGCTGATGAATGCCTGGGCAAGTGGTCTGAAAGACCATACCATACAGGTGTATGGCCCGCCGGGAACCCAGGCGATGACGAAGGCTAGCTGGAAGGTCTTTGACAGGGATATCACGTTACGCATGGAAGAAGAGGGGAAACCCGATCCGCGCAACCTGGTTAAGGCGACCGATATTGGCCAGGGCGTCATCTATAAAGATGAACTGGTCACAATAAGCGCGCTGAAAGTGCCTCATTCCCCTTTCCCGGACGGTGAAGCGTTTGCTTACCGTTTTGATACCCAGGGTAAGCGAATCGTCTTCTCTGGCGATACGTCCTGGTTTCCGCCGCTTGCAACGTTTGCCCAGGGGGCGGATATCCTGGTACATGAGGCGGTACATGTCCCTTCGGTAGCAAAACTGGCTAATAGTATTGGCAACGGAAAAACGCTGGCTGAAGCGATTGCGTCGCATCACACCACGATTGAAGATGTCGGTAAGATTGCTCGCGAGGCCCACGTGAAAAAACTGGTGTTAAGTCATCTGGTGCCTGCGACGGTTGCGGATGACGTCTGGCAACAGGAAGCCATGAAAAATTACCCGGGCCCTGTCATTGTCGGTCATGACAATATGACGATAAGCGTACCGTAAGTATCAGGGCTGGGGTAAACCCACGGGCTGACATGATGTCAGCCTGTTATGCTTTTGGCGATCAGCATGACGCGCAGAGCTTTTGTCTAAAACATTATTTTTTCTAAACACTACTTGCTGATTTTTATGCACAATAAAGGTAAGATGATTGCTCTGGTGAAATATCACTAAATAAGAATGTCACGGATGGAATTTATACAGTGTTAAAAGCAATGCGTTTCTTTGTCTGCCGGCCATCAGTAATATCCTCTGTACCGGCTCCTCATTGCCAAAGTGAAGGTTAGATTAAACGAATCAAAAAATATCCGAACTGTACAATTTTTATATCAAACATATTTAACTGCAAAATACTGCAAACGTGCGCGAATACACTTAATCAGTAGTATGGCTAATGCATACTTTATTTCCTAAACTTTCTTATTATCTATTTGAATATTTCTGGTTAAACCAAATGGACAAACGGATACCAGACACTCGAAAGGATAACTGCAGGCTTCTGGTTTAGGATTGCAGTTACCAGGACAGTGGCTATTTTCTTTAAGCGATTTCCATAGAACAGGATTAAACCTGGTAACGTTGTAAACAGTAACGGGATAAAGTTTATCGTTTATTAAGACCCCCTTATTAAAGGGGATGATAATGCTACCTGGAGGCATGTAAACATCTGCCTGATACCATAAGGTCAATCTAAGATTTTTTAGGCTATGTATGCATGAGAACGACACTCCGGTAGAGGGACTTATAACTGTATCAACGACCTTCCATTCCATTACAGAAACCTTTTAAGTGAAATAGTCAATGGTGTAAATTACATTTTCCGCAAGCCTATTCAGGATAGATGAAAATCTGAGAAACATAACTCGTTGAAAACGATCGTTTTTTATTGACCACTCTATTTATATTGATTTTTTAATAAGTTATTTATTTTATGCTCTTATTTTGTTTACATTCTATTACATTTTTGTATTTTAGGCGTGGTGTAAATATTGGGCGGTAGTGGATGTTATAACGCTCAATTATTAAACTGTAAGTGACTGTTGTATTTCTTATTTATAAATACCGCAACCTGTAAGCGCAGCGGTACATTTTACCCGGCATTGACAGGGAGAAGGTACGTATCAACCAGAGAGTACAAAACAGTGAAAGAATATATTCTTCAGGCAATAAATGATCGCTAACGTGTAAAAATAACCGACGTATCTAAAAAATGTGAACGTGTGGCTGGTCTTTATTTAAACGATGATCTTCGCAATGGCGCATTAATGGCTGACATTGGCGGTTCGTTGATCGGGTTGTGCGCGGTGAAAGGCTATATTTCTTCCGTTGGGGGAAGTATGTCAGAGGCATTCTGGTATTATACCGGGTGCATGTAAATCCGGGGTGGGCAGAAAGCCCACCCTCGGTTTATTGCCTTTATCGTGGATTAGGGATGCGAGATAAAGCGAGAAAGGCGTTGCAGCAGTAACCGGTTTTCTTCGCGCAGCCGTGAATTCTCTTCCAGCAGCGTTAACGCGACCGCGATCCCAGGCCAGTCGAGCGCCAGCTCCTCGCGTAAGCGTAGCGCGCGTTGTACCACGCTCGCTGCGCGATCGTCGAATTGCCAGTCGGCGTTATCGTCTTCGTAAGGCTCAATTACGCCAAGTCCGACGATTTCGTTTAGCTCCTCTTCCGTCACGCCGGTGTGCAAACAAAATTCGGTGATGGTAAAGGTGACAGTGATGTTAGCCATTATGCTTTCCCCCATTGCTGGCGTGGGTCAAAGGACGACTGCGCGTCCGCCAGTTGTTGCCACAGGGCAGCTGTTTTCTCGTCAGGTTTCGGCGGCATAACGATTTTGATGATGGCATAGAGATCGCCAGTGTGCTTTTTACTGGCTAATCCTTTTCCTTTGATACGCAGCCGCTGACCTGCCTGGCTGCCGGGGGGAATGGTCAGCAAAATACGCTCTTTAAGCGTTGGCACAGACACCTTAGCGCCGAGCGCCGCCTCCCATGGGGCAAGCGGAAGGACGACTTCCAGATCCTGATTGACGATATCAAAGAGCGGATGCGGGGCAATATGGATAACGAGCCATAAATCGCCATTAGGTCCGCCGTTTTCCCCCGGCGTGCCCTGGCCTTTCAGTCTGATTCGTTGCCCGTTGCTGACGCCAGCCGGGATTTTCACATTCAATGTTTTGGGAATTTCCCGCTCCACCAGGCCGAACGCGTTATAAACGGGGACGGAATAGCTAATCGTACGCTGGTGCTCTTCCAGCGTTTCTTCCAGGAATACCGCCACTTCAATTTCGATATCATGACCGCGTGCGGCGTGGCGGTGGTGCGAATGGCGACCGTGCTGACCAAAAATAGACGAGAAAATATCATCAAAATCTTCGGCGTTATACGGCTGGCCTTCGTGTTGCTGGAACTGGCGATTAAATTGTGGATCGTTACGGTGTTGCCATAACTGGTCATACTCGGCGCGCCGTTGCTCATCACTCAGCACTTCCCATGCTTCAGCAACCTCTTTGAAACGGGCTTCGGCATCGGGCTCTTTGCTGACATCTGGATGGTACTTGCGGGCCAGTCGGCGATAGGCGGTCTTAATCGTCTTGAGATCGTCCGTCGGTTTCACGCCCATAATGGCGTAATAATCCTTAAGTTCCATAGCATCATCTCGCTAAATCAATACATACAGAAGGGACCCCAAAAAGGTTTCTCCACTAAGTGTAGGGTAAACCTGAAAAGTGCGTATGAAAACACCAGTTATATCATTAGTAAGAATAAATTACGTTGTTCGACTATCAGAAGGTTGCGCAGCGCGCCGACATAACTTTACAGGGGAAAGGTTGCCAAAACCGCGCCAGTGGCTAAGATAACTCGCGTTAAACAGTGAGGGCGCAATGGCGAAACAACAACGGATGGGCTGGTGGTTTCTTTGCCTTGCATGTGTCGTGGTAATGGTTTGTACCGCGCAACGCATGGCGGGCCTGCACGCCTTGCAGATGCAGGCGACGGCCTCTGCTGCGGTGGTCAGCGCTCCCTCCTCGACAGATGACGGCTCGCCGGTCACTCCCTGTGAATTAAGCGCCAAGTCGCTGCTGGCGGCGCCTCCGGTACTCTTTGAAGGCGCTATCCTTGCGCTTTGTCTACTGCTTTCCTTACTGGCGCCTGTCCGGGTCATGCGCCTGCCGTTTTCGCCTCCACGGGCTATTTCGCCGCCCACATTACGGGTACATCTACGATTTTGTGTCTTCCGTGAATGACAGACCGGTTATTGCTAACGGTTAATTACTCATTCACGGAGAAAAAATATGATGATTTTGTTCAGGCGGATACTGTTCTGCCTGTTATGGCTTTGGCTGCCCGTCTCCTGGGCGGCGGAAAGCGGCTGGCTGCGTTCGCCCGATAACGACCATGCCAGCATACGGCTACGTGCCGATACGTCCGCTAACGGTGAGACCCGGCTGTTGCTGGATGTCAAACTGGAAAACGGCTGGAAAACCTACTGGCGCGCGCCGGGGGAAGGGGGCGTGGCACCCTCTATCGCCTGGAAAGGCGACATGCCTGAGGTAAGCTGGTTCTGGCCAACCCCCTCGCGCTTTGATGTGGCGAATATCACCACCCAGGGATATCACGACGAGGTGACCTTTCCGATGATCGTGCGCGGTACGCCGCCCGCGACCTTGAGCGGTGTGTTGACGTTATCAACCTGCAGCAATGTTTGTCTGTTGACCGATTACCCCTTTTCCGTGACGCCCACTGTGCAGAATGCCGATTTTGCCCATGACTATGCGCGGGCGATGGGTAAAGTTCCGCTCCGCAGTGGGCTAACGGACTCGCTTGAGGTCGGCTATCGCCCGGGAGAACTGGTGGTCACTGCTACGCGAGCGGCGGGCTGGTCATCGCCCGGGCTCTATCTTGACACCGTAGATGACGTCGATTTTGCGAAGCCTCGCCTGCGCGTAGAGGGCGACAGGTTACAGGCGACGGTGCCGGTGACGGACAGTTGGGGCGAAAAGGCGCCCGATTTGCGCAACAAATCGCTGACCCTCGTGTTAGCCGATGGCGCTATCGCCCAGGAGAGCACGCAAACCATTGGCGCTGCGCCAGCGCAAACGCCGGACAATGCGGCGCTACCTTTCTGGCAAGTTGTAATGATGGCGCTGATCGGCGGACTGATTCTTAATTTAATGCCCTGCGTACTGCCGGTTCTGGGCATGAAACTTGGCTCTATTTTATTGGTAGAGGAAAAAAGCCGCTCTCACATCAGGCGACAATTTTTGGCTTCGGTCGCCGGTATCATTGCGTCATTTATGGCGCTGGCGGCGTTTATGACCCTCCTTCGCCTGTCAAACCATGCGCTGGCCTGGGGAGTCCAGTTCCAGAATGCATGGTTTATTGGTTTTATGGCGCTGGTTATGTTGTTGTTTAGCGCCAGCCTGTTCGGGCTTTTTGAGTTCAGGCTTCCCTCATCTATGACCACGAAACTGGCCACTTACGGCGGTAACGGTATGTCGGGACATTTCTGGCAGGGGGCATTCGCCACGCTGCTGGCGACGCCTTGTAGCGCGCCGTTTCTGGGCACGGCGGTCGCGGTGGCGCTCACGGCGTCGCTGCCGACGCTGTGGGGGCTGTTCCTTGCGCTTGGCCTGGGAATGAGCGCGCCGTGGCTACTGGTCGCGATACGACCAGGGCTTGCGCTACGTTTACCGCGCCCCGGGCGCTGGATGAATGTCCTGCGCAGGATCCTCGGTCTGATGATGCTGGGGTCGGCTATCTGGCTGGCGACGTTACTCCTGCCGCATTTCGGCTTCACTGCGTCAAAGAGCGCGCAAGACACGGTTCAGTGGCAACCGTTGAGTGAACAGGCAATCCAGTCGGCGCTGGCGCAGCATAAGCGGGTATTTGTCGATGTCACTGCGGACTGGTGTATTACCTGTAAAGTGAATAAATACAACGTCCTGCAAAAAGAGGATGTGCAGGCCGCCTTGCAACAGCCGGATGTTGTGGCGCTGCGGGGAGACTGGACGCTGCCGTCCGATGCTATTACAGATTTTCTGAAAACGCGTGGCCAGGTCGCCGTGCCGTTTAATCAGGTATATGGCCCCGGCTTGCCGGAAGGGGAGGCATTGCCCACTTTGCTGACCCGCGATGCGGTATTACAAACGTTGAAAAAAGCGAAAGGAATAACCCAATGAAATACATGATTGTTTTACTGCTGGCGCTGTTTTCAACGCTGAGCATCGCGCAAGAAACCGCCCCTTTTACGCCGGATCAGGAAAAGCAGATTGAAAATCTGATCCATGCGGCGTTGTTTAACGATCCTGCCAGCCCGCGGATAGGCGCTAAACACCCTAAGCTGACGCTGGTGAACTTTACGGATTACAACTGCCCGTACTGCAAACAGCTCGATCCGATGCTGGAAAAGATTGTGCAGAAATATCCTGACGTTGCGGTCATTATTAAACCGCTGCCATTCAAAGGAGAGAGTTCCATACTGGCGGCGCGTATTGCGCTGACCACCTGGCGCGATCATCCGCAACAGTTCCTCGCGCTACATGAAAAACTTATGCAAAAGCGCGGTTACCATACGGATGACAGTATTAAACAGGCCCAGCAGAAAGCAGGGGCGACGCCAGTGACTCTGGATGAAAAAAGCATGGAAACGATACGCACTAATTTGCAGTTGGCAAGGCTGGTCGGCGTGCAAGGAACGCCAGCGACGATCATTGGCGACGAGCTGATTCCGGGCGCGGTGCCCTGGGATACGCTGGAAGCGGTGGTGAAAGAAAAACTGGCGGCTGCCAATGGCGGGTAAACTGCGGCGTTGGCTGCGTGAAGCCGCGGTTTTTCTGGCGCTCCTCATCACGATAATGGTGGTCATGGACGTCTGGCGCGCGCCGCAGGCGCCTCCGGCGTTTGCCACGACACCATTACATACGCTGACGGGAGAGTCGACAACTCTGGCGACATTGAGCGAAGAACGCCCCGTACTGCTCTATTTTTGGGCCAGCTGGTGCGGGGTATGCCGCTTTACTACGCCTGCGGTCGCTCGCCTGGCGGCGGAAGGGGAAAACGTCATGACCGTTGCGCTCCGCTCCGGCGATGACGCTGAGGTTGCCCGCTGGCTGGCGCGCAAGGGCGTTGACTTCCCGGTCATCAATGATGCTAACGGCGCCTTATCCGCTGGATGGGAAATCAGCGTGACGCCAACGCTGGTGGTGGTTTCACAAGGTCGGGTTGTGTTCACCACCAGCGGCTGGACCAGCTATTGGGGCATGAAGCTTCGGCTGTGGTGGGCAAAAACGTTCTGAATATGCGCCGGGGTTTCCCGGCGCTAACGCGTTTACTGTAAGAAAAACCCCCGTTTTGCGAAATCGTTCCCGGAAAAATGATCCATTTCTGTCACACTCAGAACGATTTGATAACAACAAGAGGTCATAGGGATGAAAAAATCATTACTCGCTGTTGCTGTGGCAGGGGCTGTTTTGTTGTCATCCGCCGTACAGGCGCAGACAACGCCGGAGGGTTATCAATTACAACAGGTGCTGATGATGAGCCGCCATAATCTGCGGGCGCCGCTGGCGAATAATGGCAGCGTACTGGCGCAGTCGACGCCGAACGCCTGGCCGGCGTGGGACGTTCCCGGCGGGCAACTGACGACGAAAGGCGGCGTGCTGGAAGTCTATATGGGACACTACACACGTGAATGGCTGGTCGCGCAGGGGCTGATACCGTCGGGAGAATGTCCGGCGCCCGACACGGTATATGCCTATGCGAATAGTTTGCAGCGCACCGTCGCCACCGCGCAATTTTTCATTACCGGCGCTTTCCCCGGCTGTGATATTCCTGTTCATCATCAGGAAAAAATGGGCACTATGGACCCTACCTTCAATCCGGTAATTACCGATGATTCCGCCGCGTTCCGGCAACAGGCCGTACAGGCGATGGAAAAGGCGCGTAGTCAGCTACATCTTGATGAGAGTTATAAACTGCTTGAGCAGATAACGCATTATCAGGACTCGCCGTCCTGCAAAGAGAAGCATCAGTGTTCGCTAATCGACGCGAAAGATACCTTCAGCGCGAACTATCAGCAAGAGCCTGGCGTGCAGGGGCCGCTTAAAGTAGGGAACTCGCTGGTGGATGCGTTTACCCTGCAATATTACGAAGGGTTTCCGATGGTTCAGGTCGCCTGGGGCGGGATCCACACCGATCGGCAGTGGAAGGTGCTGTCAAAACTGAAAAACGGCTATCAGGACAGCCTGTTTACCTCACCCACGGTGGCGCGCAATGTCGCTGCGCCGCTGGTGAAATATATCGATAAGGTGCTGGTTGCCGATCGCGTTAGCGCGCCAAAGGTTACCGTGCTGGTGGGGCATGACTCCAATATCGCGTCGCTGCTGACGGCGCTGGATTTTAAACCCTATCAGCTCCATGACCAGTATGAGAGAACGCCGATTGGCGGCCAGCTTGTCTTCCAACGCTGGCATGACGGCAACGTTAACCGGGATTTGATGAAAATCGAGTATGTCTACCAGAGCGCCCGGCAGTTACGTAACGCGGAAGCGTTAACGCTCAAATCGCCCGCACAAAGGGTAACCCTAGAACTGAAAGGATGTCCGGTGGATGCGAACGGCTTCTGTCCGCTGGATAAGTTCGATAACGTCATGAACACTGCTGCAAAATAGCCATATGCCCCCGCGCAGGCGGGGGCGTTTGTGTTATACGTTTTTACGTTCGATGATTTGTTCGCCCCAGAAGAGCGAGTCTTTGTCCGTTTTCTCAAAGGCTTTGATCAGCACCTCATCGCTACCTTCTTCCCATATTTTTTCTGCCAGTTTCTCGTCATAGTGAGCGACTTCAAAAATGGCTTCGGCAATTTCCGGCGACGTATTACGCAGGCTTGCCCATTCGCCGACGCGGTGCGCTTTTGCTTCTTGAGTTGGCATTCGAATCCTCCTGTTGAAGATTAGCCGTTGAGTTTGACTGCCAGACCGGCGACGTATTCCCCCTGATAGCGAGCGATAGAGAGTTCCTCCTGGCTTGGTTGACGTGAACCGTCGCCTCCGGCGATAGTCGTTGCGCCGTAAGGCGTGCCGCCGCGAACCTGGGAGACGTCAAACAGTTCCTGTGCGGCATAGCCTATCGGGACAATCACCATCCCATGATGGGCAAGCGTAGTCCAGGTCGAGGTGATGGTCTGCTCCTGGCCGCCGCCCGTTCCGGTAGAACTGAACACGCTGCCGAGCTTGCCGTATAGCGCGCCGGATGCCCACAGTCCGCCGGTTTGATCCAGGAAGGTACGCATCTGGCCTGACATATTGCCAAACCGGGTTGGCGTACCAAAAATAATGGCATCGTAATCCGCCAGCTCCTGTGGGGTGGCAACCGGTGCGTTTTGTGTTTTACCGCCAGCTTTTGCGAAGATTTCAGGCGGCATTGTTTCTGGCACACGCTTTATAATGACCTCTGCGCCGTCGACTTTCTTTGCCCCTTCCGCCACCGCATGCGCCATGGTTTCAATGTGTCCGTACATGGAATAATAGAGCACCAGAATCTTTGCCATTTGTACTACTCCTCAGATTAATCAGGTGTGTAGCGATTCGCTACGTCTATTTAAAGATATGCTCTCCTGTGAAGAGTGCAAATTTCAGCGCCATTTCTTTGATTTATAACAATAATTAATTTGGCGACCTTTGTTGCAAAATGATACATTTTTAAGCGCTTTGATTTTCCCAAATATAAGAATAACTTATTTATTTCTTATGGTTATTATTCTGCGTATTCGGCTTCCAATGTTGCAGAATATTTCGGTAAGCGGCCTACCACGACGTTTTTCACTATGCTTAATGTTACGCGGCGTTACTGATGATATCGTTCATACGCTGCGCGAGGAGATACTCCTCATTACCTATGCAATATGATGTCTAATCTATGACGGAGGTCAGTAATGGCAAACCATCGTGGCGGTTCCGGTAATTTTGCGGAAGACCGCGAAAGAGCATCAGAAGCAGGTCGTAAAGGTGGTCAGCACAGCGGGGGCAATTTTAAGAATGACCCGCAGCGTGCATCCGAAGCAGGCAAAAAAGGGGGCAAAAGCAGTAACCGTAATAGCTAGCCTGCGTCACAACAGCAAGACGCTGAGCGTTTCACGCTAAAAAGCGTCATGCGCCACCGCCGCCGGATTTCCGGCGGTTTTTTTGTTTATAAGCCGGATTTGGTATGCTTGCGTCCTGACAAAAAGGAGAGGGCGCATGTCGCAACGCACAGAGAAAAAAATCGGGAAACGCTCGCAGGCCACCGGTGCAAAACGGCAGCTTATCTTAACCGCCGCGCTTGCTGTTTTTTCCCAGTATGGTATCCATGGCGCGCGTCTTGAGCAGGTCGCCGAGCGGGCAGGCGTCTCCAAAACCAATCTGCTTTATTATTATCCTTCGAAAGAGGCGCTGTATGTCGCGGTAATGCGACAGATCCTGGATGTCTGGCTGGCGCCGCTCAAGGCGTTTCGCGCAGAATTTTCCCCTCTGGAGGCCATCAAAGAGTATATCCGTCTCAAGCTGGAGGTTTCGCGTGATTATCCGCAGGCGTCGCGGCTCTTCTGCATGGAGATGCTGACGGGTGCGCCGCTCTTAATGGAGGAACTGACCGGCGATCTAAAAGCGTTGATAGATGAAAAATCCGCGCTGATTGCCGGATGGGTGCACAGCGGGAAACTGGCGCCCATTTCTCCGCACCATTTGATCTTCATGATTTGGGCCGCCACGCAACATTACGCCGATTTTGCCCCTCAGGTTGAGGCGGTAACCGGCGCGACGCTTCGCGATGAAGCCTTTTTTAACCAAACGGTCGAAAGCGTTCAGCGCATTATTATTGAAGGGATTCGCGTGCGTTAACCGGCTGGCGGCAGTGGGCAGCTCAAATCCCCCTCTTCACATTGCAGCAGCGAGGCTAAAAACGCTTCGCGTTCGTTCGTTTTATCGGTCAGGCACTGGCTGGCGATCATGGGTTGCACGCTGCCGCCCTCCGTACCTGAGCGAATCAGAGCGCAATCGGCGTCCCGCAGGGCAATCCAGGCCACCTGTGCTTTTTGCAACAGCTCACGCTGCGGCGGTTGCGCACGCTTAATCGCGCTTTGATAGGTTTCGTTCAGCTTTTTATCTGCCGCCTGGTATTGCGCGGCGGCGCAGCGATTCATTTCCAGCTGCGTACTGGCGCTGGCACACTCATCGGCCAACGCCTGACTGCTGAACAACAACGCCGCGCAGGTAAGGAAAATTCGTTTCATACGCTCCTCTGACGCGAGTAAAAAGGCTCCATTGACGGAGCCTTAATTAACCACAGTATTAGCCAATTGTCATCAGGCTGGCATTACCGCCAGCGGCGGCAGTGTTTACGCTCAGCGAACGTTCAATATAGAGCCGTTCCAGCAGTATATTGCTTTCGCCGCGGGCGAACCCCTGTACCGACACTATCGCGCCTTCGCGGGCGGCGACGGCTTCGCACACGGTTCGCAGCTTGTCGGAGTCGCCGTGGAAAATCACCGCGTCAAACGGCTGCGCCATCAGCGTTTCCGCTTTCGCAAACTGGACACGCGCCGCAACGGCGGCGGGGAGACGTTTCGCCAGATCGCGGTGGAAGGCGTCGTCTGACCATAGCGCCTGACTGCCGACGGCGAGAACGGCGGCAAGCTGCGTCAACGCATCCTGTTCATCATCAGCCAGGCATAATACCCGTTCACGCGGCAACAGCGTCCAGGTATTGCGCTCGCCGGTCGGCCCCGGTAGCAGGCGCTGCGTGCCGGCCTGCGCCAGATCGGCGAATTGTCGGCAGAGCGTCTGTAGCGCCGGACGATCCGCCGCCCATTGCGTCAGGGCGGTCAACGGCGCGAGTAGCGTGGTTTTAAGCTGCGCATCCACCGGGTAACGCGCATCCTGACGAGTCAGCGTCGTATTGAGCGCATTGGGCGGGCGGTGTGCCAGCAGGCGGTAGAGATAGAGCGGTCCTCCCGCTTTTGGCCCGGTGCCGGACAGTCCTTCGCCGCCAAACGGCTGGACGCCGACGACCGCGCCCACCATATTACGGTTAACGTACAGGTTGCCGACATGGGCGGAACCGGTGACTTGCGCAATGGTTTCATCAATACGGGTATGTACGCCCAGCGTTAGCCCGTAGCCGGAAGCGTTAATCTGTTCGATAAGCTCCGCCAGTTGGTTACGGTTATAACGCACGACGTGCAGCACGGGCCCGAAGACCTCTTTTTCCAGTTCTGCGAAGTTTTCCAGCTCAATAAGCGTGGGCATAACAAACGTACCGGTCTGCCATTCCTGCGCGTCATCGCTGTTTTCACGCGCGGCCTGGAAAACCGGGCGGCCTTTGGCGCGCATCGTCTGGATATGACGCTCAATGTTGGCTTTGGCCTCGCTATCGATCACCGGCCCGATATCGGTCGTCAGACGGCCTGGATTCCCCATCCGACACTCCGCCATCGCGCCGCGTAACATTTTCAGCGTATGTTCGGCGATATCGTCCTGCAAACACAGCACGCGGAGCGCGGAACAGCGTTGTCCGGCGCTGTCGAAAGCGGAAGCCAGCACATCCACGACCACCTGCTCGGTGAGCGCGGAAGAGTCGACAATCATAGCGTTCATACCGCCGGTTTCCGCAATCAAAGGAATAGGGCGGCCCTGGGCGTCAAGACGCGTGGCGATGTTGCGCTGCAACAACGTCGCGACCTCCGTGGAACCGGTAAACATCACGCCGCGTACACGCGCATCGGCGGTAAGCTGGGCGCCGACGGTTTCTCCCCGTCCCGGCAACAGTTGCACGACGCCCGGCGGTACGCCCGCTTCCAGCAAAATGGCAATGCCCTGGGCGGCAATCAGCGATGTCTGCTCTGCCGGTTTCGCCAGAACGCTGTTACCTGCCGCCAGCGCGGCGGCGATTTGGCCGGTGAAAATGGCCAGCGGGAAGTTCCACGGACTGATACAGACCACCGGCCCTAACGGGCGATGCGTTTCGTTATCGAAATCGTCACGCACTTGACCGGCATAATAATGGAGGAAGTCTACCGCTTCGCGCACTTCGGCAATGGCGTTGCTGAACGTTTTCCCCGCTTCACGCACCAACAGGCCAATCAACTGCTGCATTTGGTCTTCCATCAATACCGCCGCCCGCTGCAAAATGGCGGCGCGTTCTTGCGGCGGCGTCGCAAACCAAACCGGCGCCTGATTGACCGCGTTTTGCAATGCCTGTTCAACCTCGCTTTCTGTCGCTTCGCGTCCCCAGCCGACAATATCTTTCGGTTCCGCCGGGTTGATAACCGGCGTCATCTCACCGTCGGCCACCGGTTGTTCCAGCACAGGTTTGGCCTGCCATTTCTGCATGGCGTTGCTTAACAGGGCAGAAGAAAGCGAGGCGAGGCGATGTTCATTCGCTAAATCAAGTCCGGCGGAGTTTATCCGACCTTCGCCGTACAGATCGCGCGGCAGCGGAATTTTCGGATGCGGTATGCCAGCCTGACCTTCCTGCTGCGCCAGTTTTTCCACGGCCTCGACCGGGTCGGCCACCAGTTCATCGAGCGGTAGGGTGGCATCGGCGATGCGGTTGACAAAAGAGGTGTTGGCGCCGTTTTCCAGCAGGCGTCGTACCAGATAGGCCAGCAGGGTTTCGTGTGTTCCCACCGGCGCGTAAATACGGCAGGGACGGTTAAGTTTTCCGTCCGCTACTTTACCGGTGACCTGTTCATACAGCGGTTCGCCCATGCCGTGCAGGCACTGGAATTCGTACTGACCCGGATAGTAATTTTGCCCGGCCAGATGATAAATCGCCGCCAGTGTGTGAGCGTTATGGGTCGCGAACTGCGGGTAGATCAGATTAGGTACGGCGAGCAGTTTTTTCGCGCAGGCCAGATAAGAGACATCGGTATACACTTTGCGGGTATAAACCGGATAGCCTTCCAGCCCTTCCATTTGCGCGCGTTTGATCTCGCTATCCCAGTAGGCGCCTTTCACCAGACGAATCATCAGCCGACGGCGGGTACGGGAGGCCAGATCGACTAAATAATCAATGACCAGCGGGCAGCGTTTCTGGTAAGCCTGGATCACAAAGCCAATGCCGTTCCAGCCCGCCAGTTCGGGTTCGAAGCAGAGTTTTTCCAGCAGATCGAGCGAGATCTCCAGACGATCCGCCTCTTCGGCGTCGATATTGAGACCGATATCATACTGGCGCGCCAGCAGCGTCAGGGATTTCAGGCGCGGATAAAGCTCCTCCATTACCCGATCGTATTGCGCGCGACTATAGCGTGGATGCAGGGCGGACAGCTTAATCGAGATGCCTGGCCCTTCGTAAATACCGCGACCGTTAGACGCTTTGCCGATGGCATGAATCGCTTGCTGGTAAGAGACCATATAGGCCTGCGCATCGGCGGCGGTTAACGCGGCTTCGCCCAGCATATCGTAAGAATAGCGGAACCCTTTCTCTTCCAGTTTTCGGGCATTCGCCAGCGCCTGAGCAATGGTTTCGCCAGTCACGAACTGCTCGCCCATTAAACGCATCGCCATGTCGACGCCTTTGCGGATTAACGGTTCGCCGCTCTTGCCGATAATGCGGTTCAGCGAGCGCGAAAGATTGGCTTCGTTATGCGTTGAGACCAGTCGGCCGGTAAAGAGCAGCCCCCAGGTGGCGGCGTTTACAAACAGCGACGGGCTACGGCCAATATGCGACTGCCAGTTGCCATTACTGATTTTGTCGCGAATTAACGCATCGCGCGTAGCTTTGTCGGGAATACGCAGCAGCGCTTCCGCCAGACACATCAGCGCAACGCCTTCTTGCGAAGAGAGGGAAAACTCCTGCAACAGGCCTTGCACCATACCCGCGCGACCGCTGGCGGATTTTTGATTGCGCAATTTCTCCGCCAGTTGATACGCCAGTTTATGCGCCTGCTCAGCGACAGGCGGCGACAGGCGCGCCTGTTCCATTAGCATTGACACCACATCGGTTTCCGGGCGGCGCCAGGCGGCGGTGATGGCGGCGCGAGAGACGGATTGGGGAAGAATCTGTTCGGCAAACTCCAGAAAGGGCTGATGCGGCTCATCCTGCGGCGCGACCGGCTCCTCGCTTTCATTTGCCGCGCCGGCAAACAGCGCAGGTAGCTCCGGTAGCGTATCGCTATTTTCCAGCTTGTCCAGATAGCTAAAGATTGCCTGTTTTATTAACCAGTGCGGCGTGCGATCGATACGCGACGCGGCCATTTTGATCCGTTCGCGCGTGGCGTCGTCCAGCTTAACCCCCATCGTGGTGGTTCCCATACCCTCTACTCCTGTTATTCGCTCTGTCTGCTAACCAATAGTTAGCGGAAAATATCCACTATGTTGCAACTTTGTGCAACCGCGTTAAATGTGACCTGCGTTGCAAGCTTAAAAATGAATAAATTGTTAAAAAAAGAAAGAGGGAGTCTGACGGGGAAAACCATCTGGATTTATTTTCTCTGCGGTAGTTAACACTTTTAAAAGGTGCAACCGCAAAAAATGTGAGAGAGTGCAACCTGGAGAAAAATAGTATCCCTCTGCAATCAAATTTGATGTAAATGGTGTGTTAAATCGATTGTGAATAACCACCGCTTCCGGCAGGATACGGTCGCCCTGGTAAACATAACACCCTTGCCACGTTCCGGCAGGGTACAAAACGGCACGCTACGGTAGTGCCAATAAATAAATTTGGAGAACCTTGATGGCTATTAGCACACCGATGTTGGTGACATTCTGTGTCTATATTTTTGGCATGATATTGATTGGGTTTATCGCCTGGCGCTCAACCAAAAACTTTGATGACTATATTCTTGGCGGTCGCAGCCTGGGGCCGTTTGTTACGGCTTTATCAGCCGGCGCGTCGGATATGAGCGGCTGGCTGTTAATGGGGCTGCCTGGCGCTATTTTTCTGTCGGGGATCTCTGAAAGCTGGATCGCCATTGGCCTGACGTTAGGCGCATGGATTAACTGGAAGCTGGTGGCCGGGCGCCTGCGCGTGCATACCGAATTTAACAATAACGCGCTCACGCTACCGGACTATTTTACCGGTCGGTTTGAAGATAAGAGCCGAGTCCTGCGTATTATTTCCGCGCTGGTCATTCTGCTGTTTTTCACTATCTATTGCGCATCAGGTATTGTCGCTGGGGCACGACTGTTCGAAAGCACCTTCGGTATGAGCTATGAAACCGCACTGTGGGCGGGGGCCGCGGCAACCATTATTTATACCTTTATCGGCGGGTTTCTTGCCGTTAGCTGGACGGATACCGTTCAGGCCAGCCTGATGATTTTTGCGTTAATCCTGACGCCGGTGATGGTTATTGTCGGCGTAGGCGGTTTTAGCGAGTCGCTGGAGGTGATCAAGCAAAAGAGCATCGAGAATGTCGACATGCTCAAGGGGCTGAATTTTGTCGCTATTATTTCTCTGATGGGCTGGGGACTGGGTTACTTCGGTCAGCCGCATATCCTGGCGCGCTTTATGGCGGCGGATTCCCATCACAGTATTGTTCATGCGCGTCGTATCAGTATGACCTGGATGATTCTGTGTCTGGCGGGCGCGGTGGCGGTGGGCTTCTTTGGCATTGCGTACTTTAACAATAACCCCGCGCTGGCCGGGGCGGTGAACCAAAACTCAGAGCGCGTATTTATTGAACTGGCGCAGATCCTGTTTAACCCGTGGATTGCCGGTGTTCTGCTGTCTGCTATCCTGGCGGCGGTGATGTCGACGTTGAGCTGTCAGTTGCTGGTATGCTCCAGCGCGATTACGGAAGATTTATATAAGGCTTTTCTGCGTAAAAGCGCCAGCCAGCAAGAGCTGGTATGGGTAGGGCGAGTGATGGTGCTGGTGGTAGCGCTGATCGCCATTGCGCTGGCGGCGAACCCCGATAACCGTGTGCTGGGGCTGGTGAGCTACGCCTGGGCTGGATTCGGCGCGGCATTTGGACCTGTTGTCCTGTTTTCTGTGATGTGGTCGCGTATGACACGTAACGGCGCGCTGGCGGGAATGATTATTGGCGCGGTGACGGTTATCGTCTGGAAACAATATGGCTGGCTGGATCTGTATGAGATCATCCCTGGCTTCATTTTCGGCAGCCTGGGGATCGTAATCTTTAGCCTGCTTGGCAAAGCGCCGACAGCAGCGATGCAGGAACGCTTTGCAAAAGCGGACGCGCATTATCATTCCGCGCCGCCGTCGAAGCTACAGGCGGAATAACCGACATGTCCGATAGCATTATTGCCATCGGACATATTTTACCAGGCGGCGTTATACGCCCGCCTGGTTCTCTGATAAGTCCCGGACCGATTGACTGAAGATGTTCAGGTAAATGAGGACGCACTCTCAAACTATTTTTAGCCCTTGAGCGCCGTTAACGCGGGCGTAATACGTCTCTAGTAATCACTAACTGGCCATATATGAAATCGCCTGTTAATGGTACCAATAGCCTTGACGCAATAGGGTAATGGCAAAAATTAAAACGAGTCAGCGTTACTCGCGTAAGTATGCCGCACAAAATTTTGCATAAATAATGCCGTTTTAGTGATGGGAGAGAGGATACGTTAATTACTCCATTTTAACCTTTTATATGTTGAATATTCAATGGCTTATGGGTAGTTTCACCATTAATACTCGCAGTAGCTAATGATTATCTTTTTTAGTCTCCTGCCGATGAAATAATCGTGTAATCTTTCTGTAAGAGACTGACAATGACGCAATAATGTTTGGTTAATACTTGGTGAATATATTGTTGCATTATTGATGTTTTGTGTTGTACTTAGTAGTAATAGCGGTAGTTCCCCGGCAGTGATGGTCACTCACTATGGAGATCGCGAATGGTAATGTCCGCACCAGGACACATTGTTTACAGTAGTTACAACACCCTGTACGGACATTCTCTCTCCGGTGGTGGTCTTGTCACCTTAAAAGCTCTCATCATTTCTCTTACTGTCCATACCCATGACGTCATATGTGGTGCGCGTAGCCGTGTGTGGCGTCGTTTCAAAAAGCAAGCTAAGGCTTACAAGGAAGCCAACCCTCAGATGTGTGTGCGCATAATCGCGTTCAAGAGAACGCGGGTGATGTATACCTACAACTCAAGGTGCTATCCATGGGAAGACAAAAAGCAGTGATCAAAGCTCGTCGTGAAGCAAAGCGTGTGTTGAGACGAGATTCGCGTAGTCATAAGCAACGTGAAGAAGAATCGGTCACGTCACTGGTACAGATGGGCGGAGTAGAAGCCATTGGCATGGCGCGCGATAGTCGCGATACCTCTCCTGTTAAGGCGCGAAATGAAGCACAGGCGCATTATCTGAACGCTATCGACAGTAAACAGCTTATTTTTGCGACCGGCGAAGCCGGCTGTGGAAAAACATGGATCAGTGCGGCAAAGGCGGCAGAAGCATTGATTCATAAGGACGTCGAGAGGATCATTGTGACGCGTCCGGTATTGCAGGCTGATGAAGATCTTGGTTTTTTGCCCGGTGATATCGCTGAAAAATTCGCGCCTTATTTTCGGCCCGTCTACGATGTCCTGCTTAAACGGTTGGGCGCGTCCTTTATGCAATATTGTTTGCGCCCGGAAATCGGTAAGGTAGAAATTGCCCCGTTCGCCTATATGCGTGGGCGTACTTTTGAAAATGCGGTCGTGATCCTCGACGAGGCGCAAAATGTGACTGCGGCGCAAATGAAAATGTTTTTGACGCGACTAGGCGAAAATGTCACGGTCATTGTCAATGGCGATATTACGCAATGCGACCTGCCGCGCGGCGTGCGTTCCGGGTTGAGCGATGCGTTGGAACGCTTTGAAGAAGATGAAATGGTAGGGATTGTGCATTTCAACAAAGACGACTGCGTGCGCTCGGCGCTTTGTCAGCGAACGCTTCACGCATACAGCTAATATGGCATTGACTTTCAGAGCCCGGGAGACCGGGCTTTGTTGTCTATAAAGCGTCCAGCAGACTCATGGACAAAAAAGGAAAATAACGCCTGTACGTGAAGGGAATTATTTTGTCATGTCCAGGGCATTCATTGTCCGTAATTTGCTTTCTCGGGCCTGTTCCGGCGAGGACTGTACAAGAAGGGTATAGAGCAGGTCAAAGACGAAAAGCTGCGCGGCTTTCGTACCGATCGAGTCACCCTGCAACATTCCTTGCCGATTACCATTGATCAGGCAAAAATCGGCCTCTTCACATAATGGAGAACCCAGATTATGGGTAATGGCGACTGTGGTGGCGCCAGCCTGTCGGGCCAATCGGAGTGAATGCACTGTTTCTGGCGATGTGCCCGAGTGACTGACACCCATCGCGACATCGCCTGCTTTTAATAGCGTAGCCTGCATGTACATAAAATGGTTATTGCTTACCGCATCGCCCCGTAAACCAATACGCATTAGCTTGTGTTTCATATCCAGCGCCGTGATCCCCGATGAGCCCACACCAAAGATATAAACTGAGTGACAGTGACGTATTGCGTCCACGACACCGAGAACCTGTTGCATATCAAGCAGATTTAGCGTTTCAGATAATACATTACTAATGGTGTTCTGCAATTTTAAACCAATGGCGTGGGCATCGTCGGATTCGCTAACTTCGGCATCCAGTAGAGGACTACTGTCATCAGACTCGGTAGTGGCAAGTTCAATGGCCAGGTCCATTTTAAAATCCTGAAAACCTTTATAGCCCAGGGTGCGACAAAAGCGAATAACCGTGGCTTCTCCGGCCTGTGTGTCGCGCGACAAATCGGCAATAGATGACTGTGTCACCTGTCTGGGGAAGGCTAAAATATATTGCGCAATACGCTGGGAGGCACGTGTCAGGCTTTTTTGCATAGCACCCAGAGTGTCAAGGATTTTTCCGGGTTTAAGACGTGGGGGTTGAGGCTCCATATAGTTCCTGCTCTTGAGGGCTGATTGCGGCACAAAGCCTGCAATATCGAACAGAGCAGAGCCTATCAAGTCTGCGGCATGAAAAAAAGCGCGATGTAAGTAAAGGAGGGGGAATATTTACATCGCGTTGCCAACTTATGACAGAACATCACTGGAGAGTAATCTGTTTGCTCTTACGGTGTTTATAGCGCGCCATCTGACGGATGGTTTATATCTGGCCCGGTATTGTCGCCCCGCGCGTTGGCGTCACCGTGTGCTGTGTCGGTATAGCGTGGTATCATGAAATCATAATGTCACCTTTGGCTCAGGTTTTTCATCCAGCGTCAATGGCGGTGCCGAGGCAAATAACGGGGCGAAAATAACGCCGCTGATCACCACGCTTAGCGAGCCAATGACCCCATAAAAGAAGAAGTTAAGGTCAGTGGCATAGCGTGCGCCCAGCACGGTAATGACGCTGATAATAATTCCTAAAACCGCACTCCCGGCATTTGCTCGTTTAAAGAAAATGCCCAGCATGAACAGACCGGTCATTGGCCCTCCCATCAGACCTATCAGACTATTAAATGCATCCCAGATTTCTGATTCATCGGCCATGACCAGCCATACCGAGGCCGCGCTACTTATCAGGCCCGCGACCAGAATAACTAACTTAGCTATTTTCATACGGTTTTCTGGCGTTCTTTTTTTATGACTCAAACGCTGATAGATATCGGAATTAAAACAACTAGAAATGCTGTTTAAGCTGCTGGAGATGCTGGACTGCGCGGCAGCGAAAATAGCGGCGATTATCAACCCTGCAATGCCGACTGGCATTTCGGTGACCACGAATAAGGGCAAAATGCCGCCAGTGTTGAATCCCGTCGGTAATAATTGTGGATGTTGCTGATAGTAGACAAATAATGCCGAGCCGATAGCAAAAAAGAAAACAGGGATCACAGCAACCAGTTTGGCATTTGTAAGTAATGTTTTCTTCGTTTCCTCTATGGAGTCAGTCACGATATAGCGTTGGACCACATCCTGACTGGCAGTAAATTGCTGAATATTGGCAAACAGAAAACCAATCATCAATACAGGTACTGTGCTTTCCGTCCAGCTCCAGTGGAACTGCGTAGCCGGAAAGAATTTATCCGCCTGCTGCGTCACCGTAAAAATTTCACCAATGCCGCCCTGGACTTTGAGACATATCACTATAAAAATCAGTATCGCGCTGCCAGAAAGTAAGAGGCCTTGAATAACATCAGTCCATATTACTCCTTCAATTCCACCCATCCAGGTATAAATGATACACATCACGCTAATCAACAGTACCAAAATCACCGGGTCTATAGCGATGAAGGGGCGCAAGGCCAGCACGGTGAGGAAAGTGATAATGGCGATACGTCCGATATGAAACAACATAAATGACATGCTGGCGAATAGACGGCAGCGCACATCGAACCGTGCTTCGAGATATTCATAGGCTGATGTGACTTTCAATTTCCGAAAAAACGGAATATAGAAATAAAAAACCAGCGGTAAAATTGCGATAGCCAGATACTGACCAATGATAAACGTCCAGTCGGAAGTAAACGCTTTGGCAGGAATTGACATAAATGTAATTGAGCTTAACGTAGTAGCAAATACACTGACCCCAGCCGCCCAACCAGGAACCCGGCCACCACCGCGAAAATAATCGTCTGCTGTTTTTTGCCGTCTGGAAAAATAGACACCGACTAACATCATGGCCAGGAGGTAGCCAAATAATACAAGATAATTAACGATGCCGAAAGAATGTGTAATCATAGTTCTTTCCTGCTTATGGTTTTGAGTAGAGTTGCGGTCATCGTCTGTGTATTTTTATCTTCCCATCATTCAGACGATACGATATTCAGATCAAGTAATAGTTTTTGTTAATCTCAATGACGCTAATCATGAGATGTAAAAGGCAGAGCATTTATGCTCCTGATGCCAAGACGTATGTCCTGCCGGATACCTGAAATAGCAGCTATCCGATATTGTGTTCAAACAGGCTTCAGGCCTGGGGATCGTATTTGCCGATAGCATTATTAACGTCGGATTATTCTCTGAGACATAAATATCAATAGTAAGCGTGTTCATTTTCTTTTCCTGTTCAGCGTTTTACTGCGTGACTGAACCACTGACAGATATGCTCGATACGGGTGATAGCGGAACCAACGGTAACTGCCCAGGCACCATGCTCAATAGCATTGGCCGCCAGTGCAGGCGTGTTATAGCGCCCCTCGGCAATAACACGACAACCTGCATGGCTCAGTTGTGTCACCATTGCCAAATCTGGCTCAACCGGCGTGATGGGGCCGGTATAGCCAGACAGTGTTGTACCAATGAATTCGATTCCTTTCTGATGGCAACTTATGCCTTCATTCACGGTTGAACAGTCTGCCATCGCCAGTAATCCATGCAGGCGAATACGTGTCAGTAAACTATCAATATCAACCGGGCGAGAGCGGAATGAGGCATCAAAAGCGATAATATCGGCACCTGCCTGCGCCAGGGCGTCAACATCCTGTAAATAGGGAGTGATACGGACTGGCGACCCTGTAAGGTCACGTTTAATTATCCCAATAATAGGAACAGAAAGATGGGGACGAACAGTCCGCAGATTCTCAATGCCTTCAATGCGCACAGCGACCGCACCCGCCGAAGCCGCTGCCTGTGCCATTGCAGCCACAATTTCAGGTTTATCCATAGGGCTGCCTGGTACCGGTTGGCATGAGACAATCAGCCCACCGTTTTCGTGTACACTTTGTTCCAGCCTGGCTAATAGTGGCATCCAGTTCCGCCTTATATATTTTGAAGTTTTGCTCCGTTTTATGTTATGTTGTGGAGTGTTGCTGCATCAAGCAAAAAGATAGAAAAATGTGAACACAGTCATAAGGTATGTTTGTTATTCAATTACTGCGCCAGCGGATTTGAGGCTATAACCTGAAGCTACAAGACAAATACAATTCACTCTGACGGCAGCATGCTGTATTTTATTAACTGCTTCCGGCATAAAGATAAAATGCTCAGAAGGAGCTTATACGCCACGGGATAGCCAGTATGAAATGCATCACATAATTCTTGTTGTATTTATTTAGAATGCTATCACTAATGAGTTTGCCCATAACAGGTCACCCATAATCACTTCTAACATCACCATGGTGTGCTTTTACCTGGCACATGATAACCCCATGTAATTATTTTTAGCGCTTGGTCACATTTTGTCATTATCATTGTTGAAATTGTGCACCATAAGATCACTAATGATGAAGCTTTACTCCAATTGTATTTCTTCGCATGGGGATGCAGATGAAAAATTTTAAGAAAATGATGACGCTAATGGCGCTATGTTTATCAGTCGCTATCACCACATCAGGATATGCAACGACGCTTCCTGATATACCAGAACCACTGAAAAATGGTACTGGCGCTATTGATAATAATGGCGTGATTTATGTCGGCTTAGGTACCGCAGGGACATCCTGGTATAAAATTGATCTTAAAAAGCAACATAAAGACTGGGAGCGTATAAAGTCGTTTCCTGGTGGAGGTCGTGAGCAATCCGTGTCGGTATTTTTAAATGATGAGCTTTATGTTTTTGGTGGCGTAGGGAAAAAAAACAGTGAATCACCGTTGCAGGTTTATAGCGATGTGTACAAATACTCACCGGTGAAAAATACATGGCAAAAAGTTGACACTATATCTCCAGTTGGATTAACAGGGCATACGGGAGTAAAATTAAACGAAACGATGGTACTTATTACCGGAGGGGTTAATGAGCATATCTTTGATAAGTATTTTATTGATATAGCGGCTGCGGTTGCGGATGAAAGTGAAAAAAATAAAGTCATCTATAATTATTTTAATAAACCTGCCAAAGATTATTTTTTTAATAAAATCGTATTTATCTACAATGCTAAAGAGAACACATGGAAGAATGCCGGTGAGCTGCCAGGCGCGGGGACGGCAGGATCGTCATCGGTAATGGAAAATAATTTCCTGATGCTGATTAATGGTGAGCTCAAACCGGGTTTACGTACCGATGTGATTTACCGCGCCATGTGGGATAACGACAAGCTAACATGGTTGAAGAACAGCCAGTTACCGCCATCGCCTGGAGAACAACAGCAAGAAGGGTTGGCCGGAGCATTTTCGGGCTATAGTCACGGTGTCCTGCTTGTCGGTGGTGGCGCGAATTTTCCGGGAGCAAAACAAAATTATACCAATGGAAAGTTTTATTCCCACGAAGGAATAAATAAAAAATGGCGAGATGAAGTCTATGGTTTGGTTAATGGTCATTGGCAATATATGGGTAAAATGAAACAACCTCTCGGCTATGGTGTATCAGTAAGTTATGGTGATGAAGTTTTCCTTATTGGTGGTGAAAATGCTAAAGGGAAACCTGTTTCGTCTGTAACCTCCTTTACCATGCGTGATGGTAATTTATTAATAAAATAATTTTTTAAATACAAAAATAAAGTTAATTGATGAGTGGAGTATTTTATGAAAATCAACAAATATCTTCTGGGTATGGTTTCGTTTATAGCATTTTCATCATATCTACAAGCGGCAACCCTTGATTATCGGCATGAATATGCTGATAGAACCAGAATTAATAAAGACCGTATTGCTATAATTGAAAAGCTTCCTAACGGCATTGGTTTTTATGTCGATGCCAGCGTTAAATCGGGAGGAGTAGATGGTGAGCAGGATAAGCATTTAAGCGATCTCGTCGCAAACGCTATAGAACTGGGCGTAAGTTATAATTATAAAGTTACGGACAATTTTGTTTTGCAGCCTGGATTTATATTTGAAAGCGGTCCAGATACTTCAATTTATAAGCCTTATTTAAGGGGGCAATATAATTTTGATTCTGGTGTTTATATGGCTGGTCGTTACCGTTATGACTATGCAAGGAAGACAGCTAACTATAGTGATGATGAGAAAACGAATAGATTTGATACTTATATAGGTTATGTTTTTGATGAGTTGAAATTAGAATATAACTTTACCTGGATGGATAGCGATCAAATTAAATTTGATAACAAAAAAACAAACTATGAACATAATGTGGCTTTAGCCTGGAAACTGAATAAGTCATTTACACCATACGTTGAGGTCGGAAATGTAGCGGTGAGAAATAATACCGATGAGAGACAGACCCGTTATCGCGTTGGATTACAATACCACTTTTGAGAAAGGTTAAAGAGTTACTGTACTAATCTTTGCTTAGTATTCATATCGATAATCTTATAGCCCGTGGCTACGTTACAGAACGTTAGACTTTGTCTTGAGTATTCACGTCCTTAACGTAGCTACGAATAAGGATGATAAACAATGAATATACGTCTTACATAGCTACGATCTCAGGCGGTTGTCGGAAAGTGCCGGTTGATTGTGTCTTATTCGGCAATTGATATGACTTAAAAATTAATTCCGTAAGCATTTCAGACGGTAACAGCAAATAAGGGTTTTATTGTGATAGCAAAATTCTTCCCGTGGTATAGCGAGATAACTCGTCCACAAAAAAATGCTTTATTTTCAGCATGGCTGGGTTACGTTTTTGATGGCTTCGACTTTATGCTGATTTTCTACATTATGTATCTGATCAAGGCTGACTTAGGATTGACAGATATGGAGGGCGCATTCCTTGCCACAGCGGCCTTTATTGGGCGACCATTTGGCGGGGCGCTATTTGGTCTGCTGGCAGACAAATTTGGCCGTAAGCCGTTAATGATGTGGTCGATAGTTGCCTATTCTGTAGGTACAGGGTTAAGTGGCCTGGCTTCCGGTGTAATTATGCTGACGCTTAGTCGCTTCATTGTCGGTATGGGGATGGCGGGGGAGTATGCTTGCGCTTCTACTTATGCCGTGGAAAGTTGGCCAAAGCATTTAAAATCTAAAGCGAGCGCATTTCTGGTTTCAGGTTTCGGTATTGGTAACATCATAGCAGCCTACTTTATGCCTTCATTTGCCGAAGCGTATGGTTGGCGTGCTGCTTTTTTTGTCGGTTTGCTACCCGTTCTTTTAGTAATCTACATCCGGGCCAGGGCTCCTGAATCTAAAGAGTGGGAAGAAGCCAAACTCAGTGGTCCCGGAAAGCACTCACAAAGTGCCTGGTCAGTTTTCTCTTTGTCAATGAAAGGGCTATTTAATCGAGCTCAATTTCCACTGACATTATGTGTATTTATTGTTCTGTTCTCTATTTTTGGCGCAAACTGGCCAATCTTTGGTCTACTGCCTACATATTTAGCGGGCGAGGGCTTTGATACGGGCGTGGTCTCTAATTTAATGACGGCGGCAGCATTCGGCACTGTATTGGGAAATATCGTTTGGGGTCTGTGCGCAGATAGAATTGGTTTGAAGAAAACGTTCAGCATTGGTCTTCTCATGTCCTTTTTATTCATTTTCCCGTTATTCAGAATTCCGCAAGATAATTATTTACTGCTGGGCGCATGTTTATTCGGTTTAATGGCGACTAACGTAGGTGTTGGCGGGTTGGTTCCCAAATTTCTCTACGACTACTTTCCTCTAGAGGTTCGTGGTTTGGGTACCGGGCTGATTTATAATCTTGCTGCGACATCAGGCACATTCAATTCAATGGCGGCGACCTGGCTTGGAATAACAATGGGGCTAGGCGCTGCGCTAACGTTCATTGTTGCTTTCTGGACTGCAACAATTCTACTCATTATTGGCCTATCCATTCCGGATAGACTAAAAGCACGTCGTGAAAGTTTTCAATCAACAAAAGAATTTTAATAGAGGATAAATGATGACGAAATACGGTGTTGTAGGTACAGGTTATTTTGGCGCTGAACTGGCGCGATTTATGTCTAAGGTTGAAGGGGCGAAAATCACTGCGATTTACGATCCGGTAAATGCGGCTCCGATAGCGAAAGAGTTGAACTGTGTCGCCACTGCAACGATGGAGGCGCTTTGTACCCATCCTGATGTGGATTGCGTAATTATTGCTTCACCAAATTACTTACATAAAGAGCCAGTCATTGCGGCGGCTAAAGCGGGTAAACACGTGTTTTGTGAAAAACCTATCGCCTTAAATTACCAGGATTGTAAGGATATGGTTGATGCCTGCAAAGAAGCTGGTGTTACCTTTATGGCGGGTCACGTTATGAACTTTTTTCACGGGGTTCGCCACGCTAAAGCGCTCATCAAAACCGGTGAAATCGGTGAAGTTACACAAGTTCACACTAAACGTAATGGTTTTGAAGACGTGCAGGATGAGATCTCATGGAAGAAGATTCGCGCAAAGTCAGGTGGGCATCTGTACCATCACATTCACGAGCTAGATTGTACACTGTTCATCATGGATGAAACCCCATCCCTGGTTTCAATGGCGGCGGGGAATGTTGCGCACAAAGGTGAAAAATTTGGTGATGAAGATGATGTTGTCCTAATCACCCTTGAGTTTGAAAGCGGTCGTTTCGCGACACTTCAGTGGGGATCATCGTTCCACTACCCTGAGCACTATGTATTAATTGAGGGCACGACAGGTGCAATTCTCATTGATATGCAAAACACGGCGGGTTATCTAATAAAAGCGGGCAAAAAAACACACTTTCTTGTGCATGAAAGCCAGGCGGAGGATGATGATCGTCGCAACGGTAACATATCCAGCGAGATGGATGGCGCAATCGCTTATGGTAAACCCGGTAAACGTACGCCGATGTGGCTCTCATCAATTATGAAACTGGAGATGCAGTACTTGCATGATGTGATAAACGGTCTGGAGCCAGGCGAGGAGTTTGCTAAATTGCTAACGGGAGAAGCGGCGACAAATGCCATTGCTACCGCTGATGCTGCGACGCTTTCCTCAAACGAGGGGCGCAAAGTAAAACTCACTGAAATTCTTGGCTAAAATTGAAAGCCGGATGGTGGTGTTATTACCCGGTGGCGCTGCGCTTATGTAGACTGGATAAGGCGCCTGTGAACTGTGCCGCCATCCGGCAATGGACGGGTCACATATAAGCAAAAAGCCCGTACTTTCGTACGAGCTCTTTCTTAAATATGGCGGTGAGGGGGGGATTGACTCGCTGCGCTCGCCCTTCGGGCAGTCTCCTCGCAAGCTCGTCGTCTGTCCAACTGGCTGCGCCGCTACTCAGCCCATCCCTGGGCCTCGCCCCTTCGGGGCCAGAGCAAGCTCTGTTCAAAAACGCTCCCGGCGTTTTTGTGTCGAACCCCGGTCGGTGGTTCTCATCCCCCCTTGGTTTGGGGGATACCATATAAGCAAAAAGCCCGTACTTCTGTACAGGCTCTCAACTTAAATATGGCGGTGAGGGGGGGGATTGACTCGCTGCGCTCGCCCTTCGGGCAGTCTCCTCGCAAGCTCGTCGTCTGTCCAACTGGCTGCGCCA